>NZ_CP011112.1:2710455-4065682 GCF_001190945.1 Luteipulveratus mongoliensis
CCGAGCCGCGCCGCCACGACACCGTCGATGACGACCTCGAAGCGGTCGGCAAGTCCGGCTGCGGCGAGCACGGCGGGTGCGTTCTTGGAGGAGGAGACGACAGCCATCTGTACGCCGATGGTCGCCAGGTGATCGAGCAGCGCCACCGATCCTGGGTAGGCGCGCACACCGTCACGCGTGAGCACCTCGTTGAAGGTGACGTTCTTGCGGTTGCCCAGACCGTGCACGGTGTCCAGCTCGGCGTCGTCGTCGACGGTGCCTTCCGGCAGCTCGATACCGCGCGAGGTCAGGAAGTCGCGGACGCCGTCGTAGCGCGGTTTGCCGTCGACATGGGCGAAGTAGTCCGCCTGGGTGTACGGAGGCTGATCAGGATGCTCGGCGCGCAGGTAGCTGTTGAAGAGGGCGTCCCACGCCTGCATGTGTACCTCGGCAGTGGGAGTGAGCACGCCGTCCAGGTCGAACAGCGCGGCTTCGACAGCAGTCCAGTCGAACGCAGCAGACGTTTCGGTCACTCGCGCGATGCTAGGGCTTCGGAGTGGCCAGACGTCGTAGGCGGTGTCACATTCCAGGTGCGGATCGAGCCGAGCGCCCGGCGGTCGGCCTAGGTTGGACGCATGAGCCACTGGTGGCACGTCGTGCAGGACCCGGCGCCACTACGTGCGATCTACGGAGTGGACAGCGTTCACCACTGTCCAGCTACGCGTCTTGCTTCTGGGGCGGATCTCGGCGTACCAGGAAGTGAACCGCCACTAGTGCAGACCATCGGACTGCATAAGGTGACCGCATGATCGACCTGGACGACGACGCTGCGGGTCCGCAGCGGTCGGATGAGTGGCAGGACGCCGCCCGAGCCGTGCTGGCCAAGCAGAGGCGCGCGGTCGAGGGCGATCCTCGGCAGCTCCTCGACAGCGCGACGGTCGACGGGGTGCCGGTTCCGGCGCTCGCTGAGCCGCTCGAGACACATCGCGCTGCCCCGGGGGCCTTCCCGTTCGTCCGTGGTGGCAACCGCCCGGACGGCGCTGACCGTTGGGACGTGCGGGCCTGGATGTCCTCGCGCGACGCGGCCGACGGAGCACGTGTCGCCGAGCAGGAGCTCGAGGGCGGCAGCACCTCCTTGTGGGTCGTCGTCGGTGGTGACGGCACGCCGGTCGACGCTGTGCCCGACCTCCTCGGCGGCGTCTATCTCGACCTGGCACCGGTGGTGGTCGAGGCAACCGGCGACGTCACGCCATTGAGCGCGGCACGGGCCCTGAGCGCCGTCGTCGAGAGTCGAGACGGTGCGCCGCACCCGCGCACCAACCTGGGCATCGACCCGTTCGGCCGAGCGTTGCGCCACGGTGGTGCGCCCGACGTCGCGGACGTCGGGCCGGGCGCTGAGCTCGGTGGACGACTCGGCATCCGCAGTCTGATCGTCGACGGCACCGCAGCGGCCGACCTCGGTGCGGGCGACGTCGCAGAGGTGGCGTTCCTGGTCGCCAGCGGACTCGAGTGTCTGAGAGTGCTCGAGGAGGCAGGCGTTGGCCTGCGAGATGCCTTGGGACAGCTGGAGTTTCGCGTCTCAGTGACCGATGAGCAGTTCGTCACCATCGCCAAGCTGCGGGCCGCACGGCTGCTCTGGGCGGCGGTGACTCGCGAGTGCGGCGCAGCACCGGCCGATGGCCTCATGCGCCAGCACGCCGTGACCTCGCGCGCCATGCTGACGCGATACGACCCGTGGACCAACCTGTTGCGTACGACGGTGGCAGCCTTCGCGGCCGGGGTCGCTGGCGCCGAGTCGGTGACCGTGCTTCCGTTCGACACCTCGGTCGGCCGGCCCGTGTCGCTGAGTCGCCGGATGGCGCGCAACATCTCGACGCTGCTGGTCGATGAGTCACACGTCGCGATTGCCGCCGACCCGGCTGGTGGGTCGTACGCCGTGGAGCGGCTGACGGACGATCTCGCCGAGGCCGCATGGGCGCGCGTACAGCAGGTCGAGGCTGTGGGCGGGATGCGAAAGGCGTTGGTGGACAAGACGTTCCAGGAGATCGTCGAGGAGGACCGTGAGGCGCGCAGGGTGCTCGTGGGCTCACGGCGTCGTCCGGTGACCGGCGTCAGCGAGTTCCCACTGGCGGGCGAGACGCTCCTGCAGCGCGAGCCCTGGTCGACCCCGCAGGTGTCCGGCTGGGCGGCAGACTTCGAGCGGCTCCGCGACGAGTCCGCGCCGGTCCCCGTGGTCCTCGCGACGATGGGCCCGGTCGCGGAGCACACCGCGCGAGCATCATTCGCGACCAACCTGCTCACCGCCGGGGGAGTGCGCTGCGAGAGCGCCGGCGCCACGGCCGGCCCGGCAGACGTCGTACCCCTGCTGGCCAAGAGCGGGACGGCGGCGGTGGTGGTGCTGGCGGGCAGTGACGCCCAGTACGCCTCGGACGGCGCGGCCTACATCGAGGCTCTGCGGCAGGCGGGTGCCGAGTGGGTAGTCCTGGCGGGCAAGCCGTCACCTGAGATGGCCCCGCTTGTCGACGACCACATCGCTACCGGGCAGGATGCGATCGATGTCCTGCAGCGGTTGCGTGCGCGCCTGGAAGGCGGCCATTCATGAGCATTCCCAAGTCTTTTGGCGAGGTCAGCTGGGAGCAGGTGCGCGCCCTTGGTCTCGATACGTCCTCCGCTAG
Organism: Luteipulveratus mongoliensis; assembly: GCF_001190945.1. NCBI lineage: Bacteria > Bacillati > Actinomycetota > Actinomycetes > Micrococcales > Dermacoccaceae > Luteipulveratus > Luteipulveratus mongoliensis. The sequence continues at coordinate 2,713,110 of NZ_CP011112.1, forward strand.
CGCTTCGGACTACTCGACCAGCGAGGATGGCTCCTCGACTGGCGGGGACGGCGATGGGTGGGAGGCACCCGAGGGCATCACGATCCGGCCGTCGTACGACGCCGCTGATCTCGACGGCCTCGATGCCTTGCAGACCTATCCGGGCCAGGCGCCGTTCCTGCGCGGTCCCTATCCCACGATGTACACCACGCAGCCGTGGACGGTGCGTCAGTACGCCGGCTTCTCGACCGCCGAGGAGTCCAACGCGTTCTACCGGCGCAACCTCGCAGGCGGTCAGAAGGGCCTGTCGGTCGCCTTCGACCTGGCGACGCACCGCGGCTACGACTCCGACCATCCGCGCGTGGCCGGTGACGTGGGTATGGCCGGGGTGGCCATCGACTCGATCCTCGACATGCGTCAGCTCTTCGACGGCATCCCGCTGGACCGGATGAGTGTCTCGATGACGATGAACGGCGCAGTGCTGCCGGTGCTCGCCCTCTTCATCGTCGCGGCCGAGGAGCAGGGGGTGAAGCCGGAGCAGCTCACGGGGACGATCCAGAACGACATCCTCAAGGAGTTCATGGTCCGCAACACCTACATCTACCCGCCCGAGCCGTCGATGCGGATCATCTCCGACATCTTCGCGTTCACCGCCGAGCGGATGCCGCGCTTCAACTCGATCTCGATCTCCGGCTATCACATCCAGGAGGCGGGGGCGACGGCCGACCTCGAGCTCGCTTACACCCTCGCCGACGGCATCGAGTACGTCCGCGCCGGCCAGGCAGCAGGTCTGGACATCGACGCGTTCGCGCCGCGGCTGTCGTTCTTCTGGGCGGTCGGGATGAACTTCTTCATGGAGGTCTCCAAGCTGCGTGCCGGCCGCGCGCTGTGGTCGCGAGCCATGAAGGAGCTCGGCGCCCAGAACCCGAAGTCGCGGTCGCTGCGGACCCACTGCCAGACCTCAGGATGGTCGCTCACCGCGCAGGACCCGTTCAACAACGTGGCGCGCACGTGCATCGAGGCGATGGCCGCGACGCAGGGTCACACGCAGTCCCTGCACACCAACGCCCTCGACGAGGCGATCGCCCTGCCCACGGACTTCTCCGCGCGCATCGCCCGCAACACCCAGCTCCTCCTGCAGCAGGAGAGCGGCACGACCGGGATCATCGATCCGTGGGGCGGCTCCTACTACGTCGAGCGGCTGACCCACGAGCTGGCGGACCGTGCATGGCAGCACATCGAGGAGGTCGAGGCCGCGGGCGGCATGGCCAAGGCGATCGAGGCCGGCATCCCCAAGATGCGGATCGAGGAAGCGGCGGCCCGCACCCAGGCTCGGATCGATTCGGGGTCCCAGGTCGTCGTTGGGATCAACACCTACGTCAGCGATGAGGCTGATGAGGTCGAGGTGCTGCGCATCGACAATGCCTCGGTGCGTTCGCAGCAGATCGCCAAGCTTGAGCGCCTGCGCCGCGAACGCGACAACGATGCGGTCGAGACGGCGCTCGCACACCTGACCCGATCAGCAGCCGAGTCCTCAGGCGCTGCAAGCGATCTCACCGACAACCTGCTCGCGCGCGCTGTCGAGGCGGCGCGCGCCCACGCCACGGTCGGTGAGATCTCCGACGCCCTCGAGAAGGCGTACGGCCGTCACACCGCAGTGATCCGTACGATCTCAGGGGTGTACCGCGACGAGACACGCCAGTCCGGCGGCGAGGACGCCGTACGCCGGGTGCTCGAGGCCACCTCGAGGTTCGCCGAGGCTGAGGGCCGGCGGCCACGGATCCTGGTGGCCAAGATGGGCCAGGACGGTCACGACCGCGGTCAGAAGGTCATCGTCACGGCGTTTGCCGACATGGGCTTCGACGTCGACGTGGGCCCGCTGTTCGCCACGCCGGAGGAGGTCGCGCAGCAGGCGGTCGACAACGACGTGCACCTGGTGGGCGTCAACTCCCTGGCCGCAGGCCACCTGACTCTGGTGCCGGCCCTGCGCGAGGCACTCGCCGCGGCCGGTCGGCCCGACATCATGATCGTCGTCGGCGGGGTGATCCCGCCGGCCGACGTCCCGTTGCTCGAGGAGATGGGCGCGGCGGCCGTCTTCCCGCCCGGCACGGTGATCGCCGAGGCGGCGATCACCCTGTTGCGCGACCTGGCTGCCGCGCACGGACACGACGCATGACCCCGACCGCCGAACCGGAGGCGCTCTTGGCCGCCGTCCGGTCCGGGGACCGGGCGGCGCTGTCGCGAGCGATCACGCTCATGGAGTCCACGCGGGCTGACCATCGGGCACGTGCCCGCGAGCTGGTCGCGGGTCTGACGCCTGGTGCGACATCGGTGCGTCTCGGGATCTCGGGTACGCCTGGGGTCGGCAAGTCGACCTTCATCGAGGCCCTCGGTACTCACCTTCTCGAGCAGGGCCACCGCGTCGGTGTGCTGGCCGTCGACCCGTCGAGCACCCGCACCGGAGGCTCGGTCCTCGGCGACAAGACGCGGATGCCGCGTCTTGGCACCAGCACCGATGCCTACGTCCGACCGTCTCCGACCTCGGGCACACTCGGCGGAGTCACGCGTGCCACCGCGCAGACGATCCCGGTGCTGGAGGCGGCCGGCTACGACGTCGTCCTGGTGGAGACCGTCGGAGTCGGGCAGTCCGAGACGGCGGTCGCCGGCATGGTCGACACCTTCCTCCTGCTCGGTCTGGCGCGATCAGGCGACCAGCTCCAGGGCATCAAGAAGGGCGTGCTGGAGATCGCGGATGTCCTAGCGGTCAACAAGGCGGACGGCGACTACGCCGATCAGGCGCAGTCCGCCGCCAAAGAGCTTGCGGGCGCGGTCCGCCTCGTCCATCCCCGCGGAAGTCGTTGGGTACCACCGGTGCTCACCACTTCCGGGCTCACCGGAGATGGTGTGGCGGAGGCGTGGGACGCCGTACGCCGACACCGTGAGTCGTTCGGTGAGGACGGGCTGGCACGCAAGCGCGCGGAGCAGCAGTGGGAGCTCGCAGAGCTGTTGGTGCGCGATGAGCTCGAGCAGCGCTGGCGTCGCTCGGCGGCCGTCCAGGCGGCCACACCCGACCTGCGCCAGCAGGTGCTCCACAAGAACCTGCCAGCCGTCGCCGCGGCCGACCGGCTGCTCGCGGCGTACGACTCCGACTGATCGGCGCCTAGCTCACGCCCCGCTCGACGACCGCGTGGACCGCGGCCAGTGCCGCAGCGTTGCCGTCGATGTCGACCTCTTCGGATGTCGGTCGGCCCCACAACCACAGGTCGAGGTCTGCGGCCTTGCCCGAGACGGTGACCCCGGGCGAGGCGGCGCCGTCCTCGACGAGTCCGAAGCGGTGGTCGTCGGTGGGCTCGCCGCCCCACGGCGGTTTGCCCGTGAAGCGGCCGATGGACACGTCCCACGTGCTGTCGGTGTCGGTCGCGTGGAAGCGCGCGGTGTGCTCGCCGGCCGCGAACGTCCCCCAGTCGGGGTGCTCGCCGTGCATGATCCGCAGGGCCTCGTCGACACCGTCGGTAGCAAGGTCCGCGTCGATGGGCGCCCGGTCGGTGCCGGCGGTGAGCTCGGCGTCGATCCGGTGGATGAGTGCCTCGTGAGCCTGCCGGCGACGGATGTAGGCGACGGTGTGGAGCGCGGGATCGGAGACCCACATCCACCGCGGCTCGCTCGGGTCGGCTGCGGCGGCCGACTCGCACAGGTGCGGGCTCCACCGGTCGTAGAAGCGCAGCAGCCCGGCGTGGTCCTCAGGGCGCTCCGGGTCGGCGAGGTCCTCGATCTGCTGGACGGTCCGCAGGTCCTCGCTGAGGATCGAGCCCCAGAACCACTGGACCTCAGCCAGATGCCAGAGAAGGTCGTCGGTCTGCCATCCCGGGCACGTGGGAACCTCCGCGTCACGCGGCGCCAGGCGGATCGCGTCGTTGAACCGGACGGACTCGCGCGCCAGGTGCTCCAGGAAGGGCAGCTCAGAAGTCATGGGACGGCACGGTAGTAGGGGAGCGCGTCGGGCACGAACCGGTCCGTCCGGTCGACCAGCGTCCGAGACATCATCGGACACCCCTCGGCCGCAGCTGGATGCTGATCCGCGGTCCGACCGGCTTGCTGGTCTTGGGGATCGCGTGCTCCCAGGTGCGCTGGCACGAGCCGCCCATGACGAGCAGATCGCCGTGGCCGATCACGAGGCGTACGGACTCGCCTCCGCCGCGTGGTCGCAGGGCCAGCGTGCGCGGCGAGCCGATCGAGATGATGGCGACCATCGTGTCGTGAGTGTTGCCCCGGCCCTCCCGGTCGCCGTGCCAGGCGACCGAGTCCCGACCGTCGCGATAGAGACACATACCCGCGGTGCGGAAGGGCTCACGAAGCTCGGCTCGGTAGTAGTCGGACAGCTGGTCGCGCGCCTGCTCCACGACGGGGTCCGGCCACGGCTCTCCCTCGCCGTAGAAGCGCAGCAGGCGCGGGGTGTCGACCTCGCGGTCATACATCCAGCGCCGCTCGCCGCGCCACTCCACTCCGGCTGACCCCCCGAGAGTCAGCCGGGTGAAGAGCTCGTCCGCGCCGGTCAACCAGCCTGGACGCATGTCGACCCACGCGCCATGTGTCAGCGGCGTCCGGCGAACCGCACCGTTGAGTGGGCGCAGGCCGACGTCGTCGACCTGGTCGAGCAGTGATCCCTGGAGTGCGGCGTGAAGCTCGCTCATGCCGAAACTATAGAACACATGTTCGAAGACGATCAAGGGGTCATGTCGTGCCGATCAGGGACGTACGGACTCCAGGACCGCCTGCGCGGCGTGGTAGCCGCCCAGTCCGCTGACCCCGCCACCGCGATGGCTGCCCGCGCCGCAGAGCAGGACACGGTCGTACGACGTTGCCACGCCCCAGCGTTGTGCCGGCGTCTCGAGCGGCTCGTCGTCCTCGGCGAAGGGCCAGGCGAGTGGCCCGTGGAAGATGTTGCCGCCGGGCATCGAGATATCGCGCTCGAGATCCAGCGTCGTCTTGGTCTCGATGCAGAGGTGACCTTCAGACGTACGCATGATCACGTCTTCCACCGGCTCGGCGAGGACCGAGGAGAGGGAGTCGAGCACCGAGCGTTCGAGCTTGGACCGCTGTTCATCGTGTCGCGCCGGATCGATCAGCCGATGCGGTGTCTGCAGCGAGAAGACCGTCAGCGTGTGGGCTCCCGAGGCGCGCAGCTCGGGGCTGAGGATGGTCGGATCCGTGAGCGAGTGGCAGTAGATCTCGGCCGGCATCGGATCAGGAACGCGCCCGGATTTCGCTGTGGCATAAGCAGATTCGAGCTGGCTGTAGAGCTCGTTGATGTGGAACGTCCCTCCGAACGCGGCCGCCGGGTCGACGCCTTGCTCGCGCAGCCGTGGCAGCCGGCTCAGCAGCAGGTTGACCTTCACCTGGGAACCCTCGGCCGCTGGTCGGTCCGCGGTGTCGCCCATGAGGTCCGCGAGCACCCCGGGCGCGGCACCACACAGCACATGGTTGCCATGGACCTGATGACTGCCCGCCGCGTCGTCGTACGCCACCTGTCCGTCACCGTCGATGGACCGTACGGTTGCGCCCACCTGGATCGTCGCCCCCGCCTCGCGAGCGGCGCGTTCGAGGGCGCCTGAGACCTCGCCCATTCCCCCGACCGGGACGTCCCAGGCCCCGGTGCCACCGCCGATCACGTGGTAGAGGAAGCAGATGTTCTGCTGAAGATCGCGCTGATGGGCCTCGGCGAAGGTGCTGATCAGGCCATCGGTGAGGACGACGCCGCGGACGAGGTCGTCGCGCACGCTCGACTCGATGACCTCGCCGAGCGGCCGCTCGATGTAGGCGTCCCAGGTGCGGTCGTCCCCGAGCAGCGCTCGCGCCTGGGCGCGGCGGGGGAGTGGCCCGGTGACGGTCGGCCACAGGGCGGCGGCGAGCTGTGCGGTGCGCCCGTAGAACTCGGTGAAGCCCGCGGTGTCCTCGGCGGCGCCGATGGCGGCGAACGACGCGTTCGTCGCTGCCGCGTCCTGGTTGTCGACGAGCAGTCCCGTGTCCGTGCCGGGGCGTGGCGTGTAGGACGCAAAACGCCTGCGCCGCAACGTGATTGACAGACCAAGGTCGTCGATCACCTGTTGTGGCAGGAGGCTGACGAGGTAGGAGTAGCGCGACAACCGGGCGCCTGTCCCGGGGAAGGCCTCGGCAGACACGGCCGCGCCGCCCACATGGTCCTGCCGCTCCAGCACCAGGACGGAGAGGCCGGCGTGCGCCAGGTAGGCGGCCGCAGTCAGACCGTTGTGCCCCCCGCCCACGACCACGACGTCGTACGAAGAGCGGTCAGCCTGGAGGGACATGCTCGGGAGCCTAGTTGGCGCCGTCTGGGTGCGTGTCGAGACGCTGGTGTCGGTGGGGTGGCGCACAATGGAGCGGATGCCCCTCTACCGAGATGCCGCGATCGTGCTGCGGACGCACAAGCTGGGTGAGGCCGACCGCATCGTGACGATGCTCGGCCGCAACCGCGGCAAGGTGCGTGCCGTGGCCAAGGGCGTACGGCGTACGCGCTCTCGCTTCGGCGCGCGTCTCGAGCCGGGCATGGTCGTGGATCTGCAGTGCTACGAGGGCCGTTCGCTCGACACGGTGACCCAGGCGGAGTCGCTGGCGCCCTACGGCGAGCACATCTCTCGCGACTACTCCGCGTGGACGGCGGCGACAGCGATGCTCGAGACCGCCGACCGGCTGACTGAGGAGCATGAGCCGATCACCGCCCAGTTCACCTTGCTGGCGGGTGGGCTCAGCGCGCTCGCCGGCCGCCAGCACGACTCCTCCCTGGTTCTCGACTCCTACCTCGTGCGTGCCGTGTCGGTCGCCGGCTGGGCACCGACGTTCAGCTCGTGCGCCGGTTGCGGCGCACCGGGTCCGCACCGCGGGTTCAACCTCGCCAGCGGAGGAGCGGTGTGCGCCCTGTGCCGCCCGCCGGGGTCGGCTGCGCCGCGACCGGAGACCTTCACGCTGCTGTCCGCTCTGCTCGTGGGCGACTGGGCAACGGCCGACGACAGCGACCCTCGCGCCCGAGAGGAGGCCAGCGGACTGGTGGCCGCCTACCTGCAGTGGCACCTCGAGCGCGGTGTGCGATCGTTGCGCCTCGTGGACCGCGCCGACTCCTCTGCACCGCACCAGCACACCGCGCAGGATGACCTGCCCGCCGCCGAGGCGGCCCGGTGAGGGGCCGTCGTACGCCGGTGGTCCAGCGCGAGGTCATCGCCCCACCGGCGCACCCGAGTGGGGCGCGGCCACCGGAGATCCCCGCAGAGCTGGTGCCCCAGCACATCGCGATGGTCATGGACGGCAACGGTCGCTGGGCCAACTCGCGCGGGCTGCCCCGCACCAAGGGCCACGAGGCCGGTGAGGCCCAGCTCATCGACGTGATCGCCGGTGCCATCGAGCTCGGTGTGCCCAACCTGTCGGCCTACATGTTCTCCACCGAGAACTGGAAGCGTTCGCCCGACGAGGTGCGCTTCCTGATGGGCTTCAACCGCGACGTGATCCGGCGACGGGTCGACATGCTCGACTCCTGGGGAGTGCGCTGTCGGTGGTCCGGGCAGCGGCCGCGGCTGTGGCGCTCGGTGATCAAGGAGCTCGAGTCGGCCGAGGAGCGCACTCGCGACAACACCGTGATGACTTTGCAGATGTGCGTCAACTACGGCGGCCGGGCGGAGATCGCGGACTCGACGCGAAGGATCGCCGAGCTGGTGCAGGCCGGCAAGCTGCGCGCCGACAAGATCGACGAGCGCACGGTCGCTCGCTACATGACGTGGCCGGACACCCCGGACGTCGACCTGTTCGTCCGGTCCTCGGGCGAGCAGCGGACCAGCAACTTCATGCTCTGGCAGTCGGCCTACGCCGAGATGGTCTTCCTGGACACGCTGTGGCCGGACTTCGACCGACGCCACCTGTGGGAAGCCGTACAGATCTATGCCGAGCGCGACCGTCGCTATGGCGGAGCGATCGATCGATCGGGACGATCAACCTGACATCACGTGCCCTCCAGGGCACCAGATGTCGCAACGATCGTCAGCGGCGCTGGCAGGCTTGGCAGGTGCCGAAGAGCTCGATGGTGTGCGTGACGTCGCGGTAGCCGTTCTCGACACCGATGCGCTCGGCCCACCGCTCCACGGTCGGACCATCGACCTCCACGGTCGCACCGCAGTCGCGGCAGACCAGGTGATGGTGATGGCCGGTGCTGCACTGTCGGTAGACGGCCTCGCCGTCATCGGTGCGCAGGACGTCGACCTCGCCGTCGGCGGCCATGGTCTGCAGCGTGCGGTAGACCGTGGCGAGCCCGACCGCATCGCCCTGTGACCGCAGCCGGGCGTGCAGGTCCTGCGCCGACGTGAAGTCATCGAGCTCGGAGAGCATCCCCGAGACGGCGGTGCGCTGTCGGGTCGGGCGTCGGGTCGGGCCCTCGTTGCCTGCGGGCTGCGCGGTCATCGTTCCTCCTTCGGTCCGGCGGGGACGACGTGGTGCTCGTCCCAGTGGTCGGCGTGTGCGGCGTGGCGCTCACCATCGTGCAGGTAGTCGACATGGTCACCATGCCGGATGGTCGGATGACCGCAGCCGGTGCCGTGCTCGTGCTGGTGCTCGTCCTTGCCCTCATGAGAGCGAGCGCGGGCTCGGGCGACCACGCCGGTGCCGATCGTGGCGACCAGGAAGATCGCGATCGTCAGCAGCACGATCGTGCCACCGGAGGGAGTGTCGGCGTAGTACGAGGTCCACACGCCGCCGACGCTGGACACGACGCCGATCAGCACGGCCAGGCGCAGTGCCGACCGGAAGCTCCCGCCAAGCAGCTGCGCGGCCGCGTTGGGGACGATCATCAACGCGCTGATCAGCAGCAGACCGACCACCCGCATCGACACCACAACGGTGACGGCCGTCAGGACGGCCAGCGTGATGTTGAGGGCGGTGACCCGCATACCGGTGGCCCGGGCGTACTCCTCGTCGTTGGCTACGGCGAACAGCCGCGGCCGCAGCACCCATGTGGTCGTCACGATGACGGCTGCCAGTGCGGCGAAGACCCAGACATCGGTCGAGCTCGTGGTGGTGATCGCGCCGAAGAGGTAGGAGTCCAGGTTGGCGGGCGCACCGCTGCCCGCTCGGCTGATAAGGACGACACCCAGGGCGATACCGCCGTAGAACATGACAGCGAGCGCCACGTCACCGCTGGTCCGACCGCGCGCTCGGACGAGCTCGATGAGCACCGCCGCCGCGACCGCGAAGATCAGCGCCGTGCCCACCGGCTGGTTGCCCGTGAAGACGCCGACCGCGACGCCGGCGAGGGAGACGTGACCCAGACCGTCGCCGATGAGCGACAGCCGGCGCTGGACGAGAAAGATGCCGACCATCGGCGCTGCGAGGCCGACGAGGAAGGCCGCGATCAGCGCGCGCTGCATGAAGTCGTACGAGAGCAGCTCAGGCATGTCGAGACCCCCGGTCATCGAGCGGCCCGACGGCGCCGACCGCCGGAACGTGCGGATGGTCCTCGTGGTGGTGGCCGCCGGAGACCGCCTCGAGCTCTTCGCGCGCCCGCTGCTCGGCGTACGCCGCAGGTGAGCCGTCGAAGCGGATCCGTCCGGCGGTGAGGAACACGATGCGGTTGACGACCCCGCGCAGGGCGGCGAGCTCGTGCGTGACGATCACCATCGTGGTGCCGCGCAGCGTGAGCCGGCGCAGGACGTCGGCGAGGACGATCTGACTGGTCTCATCGACGCCGGCGGTGGGTTCGTCCATGATCAGCACGTCCGGCTCGGACGCCAGCGCTCGCGCGATCAGCACCCGCCGCTGCTGCCCACCGGAGAGCGTCGAGACGTCCTCCTTGGCGCGGTCCAGCAGACCGACCAGCTCGAGCGACTCGTGCACGAGCTGCTTGTCGTGGCGGCTCTGTCGGGCCAGCAGCGACTGATGGGGGAGCCGGCCGGTCGCGACGATCTCCTCGACGGTCGCGCGGACCGAGGCCGACAAGGTGTGCCGTTGCGGCACGTAGCCGAGGCGGTAGCGGTCCTTGAACCGGTCCAGCGGCTCGTCGAACAGCTGGACCTCGCCACCGAGGTGCTCGTTGAGGCCGAGCAGCCCTCGCACGAGGGTCGACTTACCGGAGCCATTGGGTCCGAGCAGCGCGACGACCTGACCACTCCCGATGGTCAGGTCAACGCGGCGCACAATCGCCTGGTCGGCGTACCCGAAGGACGCCGACTTCAGCGAAATCACTGTGCTGGCAACGGGATTGGTCACGAACAGCCTTGCCCCTTCTTCAGGGCGGCGAGGTTCGAGCGCATGATCTCAAAGTAGTCCTTGCCGGCCGACTTGTCCGTGACGCCCTCGATCGGGTCGAGCACGGCGGTGGTGGCGCCGGTGGACTTGGCCACGGTGTCGGCGAACGCGGGCGAGACGAGCGTCTCGGTGTAGATCGTGGTGACGTGATGCGCCTTGGCGTAGGTCGCGATCGAGGCGAGCTGCGAGCCCTCCGGCTCCGACTCGGGCGACAGGCCGGCGATCGGAACCTGGGTCAGACCAGTGCGTGCCGCGAGGTATCCGAAGGCTGCGTGGCTGGTCACCACGTCCTTGCGGGAGCAGGACTTCAGCCCGGTGGTCAGGTCCCCGGAGAGGGTGTTCAGCTTGCCGCCGAAGGCCTTGGCGCCCGCGTCGTAGTCCGCCTTGTGCTCGGGGTCGACCTTGCTCAGCTGGGCAGCGATCGCGTTGCCCACCGACTGATAGCGGACGGGGTCTAGCCAGAAGTGCGGGTCGGTCGCGCCGGCCTCGTCCTCGTGCTCGCCTTCGGTGGAGTGCGCCTCGGCGACCGGTGAGGTGAGCTTGAGGTCCAGATGAGCGGCCGGGCCCACGTCGTACGACGTCTTGCTGGCCTGGTTCTTGGCGGTCTGGTCGACGGCGCCGGAGATGCCCTTCTCGAAGACGAAGAGCTTGGCGTCGCTGACCTTGGCGACGTCCTTGGGCGTGAGCTCCAGATCGTGGGGCTCGACACCGGGCTTGGTGAGGCTGCTGACGTTGACGTGCGAGCCACCGATCTGCTGGATCGCGAACTGCAGCGGGTAGAACGACGCGATGACGTCGACCTGCCCACCCTTGCTGCCTGACCCGCCTGACCCGCCTGACCCGCCGGTGCCCTCCGAGCCGCAGGCAGCGAGTGCGGTCGTGGACAGCAGGGCGGTGGCGACAGCAGCGCCGAGTCGAAGGCTCATGGCAATCATTCTCAACTGAAGTGAGAATGATTGTCAAAACAAGCTATCGAGGCAGCGCGGTCACGACGGTGAGAACGGCCGTCAGGAGGAGCAGGGCCAGGCGCATCATCCGCTCGAGCCGGGCCAGCCTCGGCCACGCCAGGTAGAGCAGCCAGGCGACGAAGACCGTCAGGAGGCCATAGCAGACCGCCCCGATCCAGCCGCGGACGAGAGCGCCGACGACGGCGAGCACGACGAAGGCAACGGCGGGCGCAGAGCGCGGCAGTCGGGCGAGCAGCTGCAGGACCGGATGGCTGGCGTGCTCGATGCGGCTTCGCACCAATCCGGTGCGAACGGACGGTTTGGCGGAAGGCTGAGGAGCGGGTGAGGGGGAGGCCACTCGCAGAGGGTAGTCGGCGGTCCCAACACCTTGACCAAGTCTTGACCATCACCGGTGCAACCTGGCACCGCTGCTTGGAATGGCGCAGGTCGGTGGCCCTTTACGTTTCGTGACACCGGGTCAACATCAACGGCCCCCGTGCACGCAGGAGACCAGGCATGCGGCTCAACCCCTCGACGATTGCCACTGCTGCTGCCTCCGCTGGACTGCTCGTCACCGCGCTCGCCACGTCCCCGTCGGCGGGCGCCGCGACGCACGACCCGACGCCCTCGACCGAGCGCAGCGTCAACGTCCCTGAGATGACCGCTCGCTGGCTCGCCCAGGACCGTGGCATCAGCCTCACCGAGGCGCGTGACCAGGTCGCGGCGCAGCCTGGTCAGACCGCCACAGCAGACACCCTTGAGCGGTCACTAGGCTCGTCCCGCTCAGCCGGCTCCTACGTCGACGCTCGCGGCATGCTCGTCGTCAACGTCAAGGACGCCTCGGCTGCCGATGCCGTCCGCGCCAAGGGTGCGACCCCGCGCCTCGTCAAGCGCTCGGGTGCCGACCTCGCGACCATCGAGCAGACCGTACGCCGGGTGCTCGGCACCGGCTTCGTCTCGATCGGCAGCGAGCCGGTGAGCAACGCGGTGAAGGTGGTGGTGGCGGGCAGCGACCTCGCCGCTGCGAAGGCCGCGCTCGCGGATGTGAGCGGTGCGCTGGTGCGCGGCACCACGGCCAAGGTCAGCACTCAGGCCAACGTCTACGGCGGGCAGCAGATCGAGTTCAGCGGCTATGTCTGCTCGCTCGGGTTCAACGCTCGTCAGGGCTCGACGCCGGTCTTCGTCACTGCCGGTCACTGCGGCGAGGGCTACCAGACCTTCCGCAAGAACGGCACCACGCTCGGCGTCACGAAGGCGTACTCCTTCCCGGGCAACGACTACGCCTACGCCACGCTCTCCTCGGGCTGGACCGGCATCGGCGCGGTCGACCTCTACAACGGGACGGCCCGCTCAGTGAAGGGCTCGTCCAACGCCGCTGTGGGCACCGCTATCTGCAAGTCCGGTCGCACCACCGGCTGGACCTGCGGCTACGTCAAGGCCAAGAACCAGCAGGTCAACTACGGCAACGGCGACGTCGTCTCCGGGCTCACCCTTACCAACACCTGCACCGAGGGTGGCGACTCGGGCGGCTCGTGGATGGCAGGCAGCTACGCGCAGGGCGTGACCAGCGGTGGCGCGTCCATCAATGGTCGCTGCCTCGAGGTCTACGGCCGGGAGAACGTCGCTTACTTCCAACCGATCGGAGAGATCCTGTCGGCCTATGGCCTGACGCTCACCACGAGCTGACCGGCCGCCGGCGGTGACGCCGGCACCCAGACCGCCGTCACGGCGTACGCAACCCCCCTCGGCATCTGCAACTCAAGTCCGGAAGCGGCCTTCCTGGACATGACGGATGTCATGCGTACGCCGTGACGTGCGTGTGGGGGACGTGTGGCGCTGGTCCGCCAGAGTTCAAGGCATGACGACACAGATACACATGGTGGAGGACGCAGCCTCAGGGCCCGCGGAGCCGGCGATCCGGTTGGAGGGTCTGCGCAAGTCGTTCGGCTCAGTGCAGGCGGTCAAGGGCATCGACCTCGACGTGCAGCCCGGCGAGATCGTCGCGTTCCTCGGCCCGAACGGCGCAGGCAAGACGACGACGATCGACATGATCCTGGGCCTCGGGCAGCCGGACGACGGCACCGTCGAGGTCTTCGGGTACGGCCCGCGGGACGCGATCGAGCGGGGCCTGGTCTCCGCGGTCATGCAGACCGGGGGACTGCTCAAGGACCTCACGGTCGCTGAGACGGTCGAGCTCACCGGCTCACTCTTCGTGCACTCGCGCACGGTCGACGAGGTGCTCGAGCGCGCGGGCATCGCCGACATCGCCAAGCAGAAGGTCGGCACCTGCTCCGGCGGCCAGCAGCAGCGGCTGCGGTTCGCGATGGCGCTCATGTCCGACCCGGCGCTGATCATCCTGGACGAGCCGACCACGGGTATGGACGTCACCGGACGGCGCGACTTCTGGTCCGCCATCCGCGCCGACGCGGCACGCGGGCGCACGGTGCTCTTCGCGACGCACTACCTCGAAGAAGCCGACCAGTACGCCGACCGCATCGTCCTCATCCGCAGCGGCGAGATCGTCGCGGACGGCACCGCGGCGCAGATCAAGGCGCATTCGAGCGGGCGCACCGTGCGGGCCACCCTCCCGCACGCCGATGCCGAGACGCTCCGCGGCCTGCCCGGCGTACAGGGCATCGACCTGCGCGGCGACTCCGTCCTGGTGCACACCACCGACTCCGACGGCGTCGCCCGTCACCTGCTCACCCAGACCTCGGCCACCGACCTGGAGATCACCGCGCGTGGTCTCGAGGAGGCCTTCATCGCCCTGACCGGCGCCACCGACGACGAAGGAGCCTGACATGACTGCCATCGCTACAGAGGGCCGCATCGACGCGGCCTCCCGCACAGTCCCGAAGAGGGGCGGGTTCAACAAGACTCTGCTCACGATCGAGATGAAGCGCATCTTGCGCAACAAGCGCACGGTGATCTTCACCTTGCTGATGCCGATCGCCTTCTTCTTCGCCTTCGGCAACGCCGACTGGGGCAACGACCAGATCGGCTCGGGCAACTACGCCGCGTACTCCGTGATCTCGTTCGCCCTGTACGGCGCGATGGTCGCCACCACCTCGGCTGCGGCTTCGGTGTCGGTCGAACGTTCGCAGGGGTGGTCACGACAGCTGCGACTCACCCCGCTGTCCGGGCTGGCGTACATCAGCGTCAAGGTGATCGCGGCGATGGTGCTCGGCGTCATGCCGGTCGTTCTGGTCTACCTGGCCGGCCAGACCGGCAAGGCTCAGATGCCGACCGACGCGTGGATCAGGTCTGCGGTGCTGGTCTGGATCGGCGCGCTGATGTTCGCCGCGTTCGGTCTCTTCATGGGCTACCTGCTGCCGACCGAGAATGCGATGCAGGTGATCGGCCCTGTGATGGCCTTCCTGGCCTTCGGCGGCGGCATCTTCTACCCCTTCCCGGCGATGAGCAATGTCATGCAGCACGTCGCGCAGCTGACGCCGATGTGGGGCGTGAGCATGATGGCCCACCTGCCGCTGACCGCCGAGGGCGTCCCTGCGTGGCAGTGGATCCTCAACATCGTGGTGTGGCTCGGGATCTTCATCGGCGGCGCCGTCTGGCGCTTCCGCAAGGACACCAAGCGCGTCTGATCAACAGGTCAGTGCGACAGTGACTCTCATGAGCAGCGAACCTCGAGCGTCCGACGACGAGCAGTCGTCGGACGCTCGATCCTCAGCGCGTCGGTCGTGGTTCTTCGAGCCCGAGCCACGCGAGGGAGAGAACCGCCGGGCGTGGTTCTTCTCGGCCAAGCCGAACGATGACGAGACCGGCTCCGGCGAGGAGCGCGGCATGTCCAACCTGTTGGCATCCGTGCTCTTCGCCGGCGTGTGGCTGGTCTATCTGGCCCAGCCGGTCTCGACGGCCTGGAAGATGCCCAACCACGTGCGCGGCGTGGCCGGTGTCATCGCGACTATCACCTTCGGCGCGCTCTACATTCTGCATTTCAACGCGGCGCGGATCGGCGCGTTCGGGGTCACCGGCCGTCAACGGACCGAGTTCGCACGGCGACTCATGCTGTACGTCCCGCTCGCCACCGCGGCGCTGGTCACCACGCTCCTCGTGGGTCAGGACGGCACAGCCACCTGGGTGTTCCTCGCGGTGGCGGGTTGCTGGACCTTCCGGCTCTCGATCGCGATCGCCATCGGCCTCGCCCTGATCGTCGCGTATGAGCTCTTGGCCTGGCTCGACCCAGGTTGGGACCGTGACGCCTCGCTCGCCGGAGCGATCCTGCTCGCGATGATCGCGGTCTCCGGCGCCATGCTCGCCTCGCGCCGACAGCGTGCCTTGGTCGATGCTCGGCGCGAGAACGCTCGTCTCGCCGTGCAGGAGGAGCGCAACCGCGTGGCTCGGGACCTGCACGACATCCTCGGCCACTCGCTGACGGTCATCACGGTGAAGGCGGAGCTGGCCGGCCGACTGTTCGACGCGGATCCGGAGCGAGCGCGCCGCGAGGTCACCGACCTTGAGCGGCTCTCGCGCGATGCTCTGGTCGACGTACGACGAGCGGTCGAGGGCTACCGAGAGATCTCGTTGGCCGGCGAACTGGCCCGGGCCCGTGAGGGATTCGCGGCTGCCGACATCGAGGCCGACGTCCCCAAGGCGATCGACGAGGTGGAGTCGGACCTGCGCGAGCTGTTCGCGTGGACCGTGCGCGAAGCCACCACCAACATCATTCGGCACAGCGCCGCACGGCATGCAACGATCACGGTCGGACCCACCAGCATCTCGATCCAGGACGACGGACACGGTCCGCAGGGAGACGCCTCGGGCAACGGTCTGCGGGGTCTGCGCGAGCGAGCGGTTCAGGCGGGCGCGGTGCTGACCACCCGCGAGCTGAGTCCCGGTTTCGAGCTGCTCGTGCAGACAGCCGACCGTCCCGTGGCGCGCCCCACCGACCTGCAAAGGACCCCATGACGATCTCCGTGATGCTCGCCGACGACCAGGCTCTGGTCCGCGGCGCGCTCGCTGCGCTTCTTGACCTCGAGACGGATCTGCACGTGGTGGCCGAGGTCGGCCGCGGCGACGAGGTCGTCGAAGCGGCGCTCAAGGAGCAGCCCGACGTGGTGCTGATGGACGTCGAGATGCCAGGCATGGACGGGATCGCGGCGACGGCCGCCCTGAAGGCCCAGCTGCCCGGCGTACACGTCCTGATCGTCACGACGTTCGGGCGCCCGGGTTATCTGCGGCGCGGGCTGCAGGCAGGCGCCGACGGTTTCGTGGTCAAGGACACGCCGGCCCGCGAGCTGGCCAACGCCGTACGTCGGGTGCACCAGGGTCTGCGTGTCGTCGACCCCGCGCTCGCCACGGACAGTCTGGTGGCGGGCGAGTCGCCCCTCACCGAGCGGGAGACGCAGGTGCTGCGGTCGGCGCTGGACGGCGGCACGGTGGCCGATATCGCCCGCGAGCACTTCCTGTCCGAGGGCACGGTGCGCAACCACCTGTCCTCCGCGATCGGCAAGACGGGCGCGCGCACCCGGGCCGAGGCGGCGCGTATCGCCGTCGACAACGGCTGGCTCTGACCAGGTTGATCGGGCATGCCGATCGGGCTGCGAGAATGTCCGGGCTATGACTGAGGTTCTTCCCGCGCCGAACCCCGTCCTGCCTCCGCTGCAGGTCGGGCGCCACACCATCGACTCACCCGTCGTACTCGCTCCGATGGCCGGCATCACCAACCGCGCGTTCCGCCGGCTCTGTCGGCAGTACGGCAACCGCGGCCTGGCCGCCGGAGGCGCCTCGGGCGCCTCCTCGCTGGCTGAGTCCGATGAGCGCGTGTCCTCCTCCGACCACGCTCACAGGCTCGCGCGGGGCGGCATCGTCAACGCGCTGTACGTCAGCGAGATGATCACCTCGCGTGCGCTCGTGGAGCGGACGCCGATCTCGATGCAGCTGATCGAGCACGACGCCGACGAGAACCCGCGCTCGATCCAGCTCTACGGCGTGGACCCGGCGACGGTCGGGCGTGCGGTGCACATGCTCGTCAGCGAGGACCGGGCCGACCACATCGACCTCAACTTCGGCTGCCCGGTCCCCAAGGTCACGCGCAAGGGTGGGGGAGCGGCCCTGCCGTGGAAGACCGACCTGTTCCGCGGGATCGTGGCCGCGGCGGTGCGCGAGGCGACGCCGTACGACGTGCCCGTCACCGTCAAGATGCGCAAGGGCATCGACCCCGACCATCTGACCTTCCTGGAGGCCGGCCGGATCGCCGAGGGTGAGGGCGCGGCGGCCGTTGCGCTGCACGGTCGTACGGCTGCGCAGGCGTACTCGGGCACGGCGGACTGGTCCGCCATCAGGGCGCTGAAGCAGACAGTCACCAGCATCCCGGTGCTCGGCAACGGCGACATCTGGTCTGCGGAGGACGCGGTCCGGATGGTGCGCGAGACCGGTTGCGACGGCGTCGTCGTCGGACGCGGGTGCCTCGGCCGGCCGTGGCTCTTCACCGACCTGGCCGCAGCGTTCGCGGGTTCGAGTGCGCGGGTCGAGCCGACGCTCGGCGAGGTCAGCGAGACCCTGCGGCTGCACACCGTCTATCTCGCGGAGTTCCACCAGTCCGAGCAGAAGGCGTGCCGCGACATCCGCAAGCACATCGCCTGGTACCTCAAGGGATTCCCCGCCGGGTCACACGTACGCTCCCGCCTGGCCACCGTCGAGTCGCTCGCCTCGTTGGACGACCTGATCGCGACGTTGGACCTCGACCAGCCGTGGCCGGGCGAGCCGGCCGAGGGCCAGCGTGGACGAGCCGGTTCCGAGCGCCACGTGGTGCTGCCCGAAGGCTGGTTGGACTCGCAGGTGCTCGACGGCGCCGCGGCCGAGGCCGTGGCGCAGGCCGAGCTCTCCGTCTCCGGAGGCTAGCTCGCAGGTCCGCCGCCCACCTGCCCGCCTGTAGCGCGGCCCGCGTCAGGTGCTGCCTGCTCGGCGAGTGCGCGCGAAGGGCTCGTACGCAGCCTGTCCGGGATCCGTTCGCGCGCAGTGAGTGGCCGCTCATCGCCGTTAGCGCGCACTGAGCAGCCACTCAGGGCTTGCGCGTCCGAGGCCTGTGGATGACCGCGGAGGCACCACCTCGAGTTCGGGCAATGTCTGGCCATGCCTCGTTCGCCCGCGCCGCTGCCCGAGTCCCTCCGGGGTCGGGCGTTCGCGCTACCCGAAGCAGCCGAGGCGGGTCTGCCAGGACGGCTGCGCGGTGACCATCTGAGTCAACCGTTCAGAGGCGTGCGGAGCGATAGCCCGTGCGACTCGCTCCTGGAGCGTGCATCCGCACTCGCGTGTGTGCTCCCGAAGCAATCCGCCTTCGCCGGGCCGACAGCGGCTGCGCTGCTCGATCTGCCATTGCCGCGCGACTACGAGGCAGCCGATGCGGACCTGCACGTCATCACCAAGACGGGTAGCCCGGCGATCCGCAGACCAGGCGTCGTGGCGCATCGCGGGGTGGACCGTCGGACGACGCTCATCCACCGCGGCCTACGCATCACCACACCGACCGATGCCTGGCTGGACCTCACGCAGCTGCTCGTGCTCGACGACCTGGTCATCCTCGGCGACGCGATCGTGGCGAAGAACCATGAGCTGCTCGGCTCACTTCGCGACGGCCTGGCAGCACGGCCTGGCCAGCGCGGCGTCGTGCTCGGTCGGTCCGCGCTCGACCTCATCCGGCCCCGTTGCTGGTCGCCCATGGAGACCCGATCCCGGCTGCTCCTGGTCAGAGCCGGGCTGCCGGAGCCCGAGCTGAACGCCGAGGTCCATGACCATGCGCGCACCTGGATCGCGACGGTCGACATGGTCTGGCGGGACCGCAAGGTCATCGTCGAGTACGACGGTGGTGGCCATCTCGAACCGAGCCAGCGTCGCCTCGATCTGACCAGGCGACGCCAGCTGCGCAGCGAAGGGTGGACCGTGATCGAGATCTCTGCGGATGACGTACTCCGCTGGCCCGAGCAGCTCGTCGACCTGGTGCGCGCTGCACTCGCCACCTGATGTGCGCGGCGCCGGCTCAGCCCTCGAGTGAGTCACCACTCAGCGCGCGTCAACGGCTCGTACCCCGTGGGTCTGGAAGCCTTTCGCGCGCACTGAGTGGTGACTCACCGCCGAAAATGCGCAGTGAGCAGGCGCTCATGGCGGAGGACTCGCGAGAGCGGGTCAGCCGGCGGGCGCGTGGCGGGGTGAGGTGGCGACGGGGCGGTCCGGGTCGGTGATCCAGTGCGACCAGGACCCGACGTAGACGGCGGTCTGTGCGCCGATACCGGAGGCCTCCAGCGCGAGTGCGGTGTGCATCGCCTGCACGCCTGATCCGCAGTAGACGCCGACCTGGGAGTGCGGCCCGATGCCGTACGACGTGAAGCGCATCGCGAGGTCGTCACCGGTCAGGAAGCGACCGTCGTCCTGCAGGTTGGCGAGGGCGGGCGAGCTGAGCGCACCGGGGATGTGGCCGGCCACCGGGTCGATCGTCTCGTTCTCGCCTCGGAACCGGTCGGCAGGGCGAGCATCGATGAGGACGCTGCGCCGGGCGTACTCCGCGGCGTCGTCGGCATCGAGCACGTCGCGGCTCGGTGGCGTCGCCACGAAGTCGCCGCGCTCCGGGGCGACGGGGTCGGAGCTGAGCGGCAGTCCGAGCGACTCCCAGAGTGCCCGTCCGCCGTCGAGCACCTGGACGCACTCGTGCCCGCAGTACTCCAGCAGCCACCAGCACCGGCTGGCCGCCAGCGCATTGCCCTGGTCGTAGACGACCACGGAGCTGTCGTTGCTGACGCCGGCCGCGCGCATGGCCTCCTCGAGCGTGGCCAGGTCCGGCATCGGATGGCGCCCACCGTCGCCGGGTGCCCCGGACAGCACGGACTCGAACTCCACCCAGGCGGCGCCCGGAAGGTGACCGGCGTCGTACGCCGGCCGCATCGACGGCTGACCGAGCTGCCAGCTGACATCGAGCAGAACGACCGGCTCTCCCCGGTCGAGACGAGCGTGCAGCTGCTCGGCGCTGATCAGCGGTCCACAGGGTCGGTTCATAACCCTGAGAGTAGGCCGCTGACGTGTCTCATGGGAGGGGTCCGATCGCCGCTCCGGCACACCTCTCCCAGGTCGTTGTGCCAGGCTCTTTCCATGTGCCGCAACATCCGCCCCCTGAACAACTTCGCACCCCCGGCGACCAAGGATGAGGTTCGCGCCGCAGCTCTGCAGTACGTCCGCAAGATCAGCGGCGGCACCAAGCCCTCACAGGCCAACCAGGCGGCGTTCGACGCTGCCGTTGACGCCGTCACCGAGGCCAGCCGTGAGCTGCTGGACGCCCTCGTGACGACGGCGCCTCCCAAGGACCGCGAGGTCGAGGCAGCCAAGGCTCGGGCACGGTCCGCGCAGCGCTTCCCGAACGCGGGCTGACTTGTCCGAGCAAGAGATTCGCATCTCCGCAATCGGTTACGACGAGCGCGAGGTGCTCCAGCAGTGGTTGCGTGACGCCCGCCAGTGGGGGATCGATCCTGACGACCTGGACTCGGTGGCTCGGGCCTACGACGGCTATGTCGCCCGCGTGCTGGCGACCGATCCCGACGACCGCGAGGACCCGACGGCCGTCTGCACGATGATCGGTCTCGCGATGGGCGAGCACATCGCGCGCAACAGCCGGCTCCAGTGGCGGATCGTGACCGACGCCGAGGGCACTGACCTGGCGCTGTCGACGCCCGAGGAGAACGCGGTTCTCTACCCCGCGGATCCGGTCATCGACGCCTGGTCCGAGCAGCGCACCGGCTGGCTGTCGGGGTGGGTTCGTGACCTGCTGCGTGGCGTCAACGGAGCCACGGCGTGAGCATCGCCGCGCTGCTGCCGAGCGTCCGCCTGACCAAGCCGCAGCGGCTGCGTTCGGTGGCCAACTGGGTCAACGGCTCGACCGCGTTCGGCCTCGTGGTCGCCTCCGCTGGCCACTGCCACATCCGACGCGGCCCGCGCGGCCTCTGGCTGGCTGACGGCTATCGCTTCGGCTTCCCAGTGGCCGGTGCGTTCACCGTCGGCAACGTGCTCGTCACGGCGCACGAGTGGCCCGCACGCGTGGAGAAGTATCCCGACCTGCTGGGCCATGAGGAGCGCCACTCCTGGCAGTACGTCGTGTGTGGCGGTCTCCCGTTCATCCCGCTCTACCTCGCCTCGATGGGCTGGTCGGTGCTGCGCACCGGTGACCGTGCGGCGCGCAACGTGTTCGAGCGCGACGCCGGCCTGGCAGCGGGAGGCTACGACGACGCGCCCGTACGTCCGCTCGCCGTCTCCATGCGCGCGCTCCTGTCGAGTCGCCGCAGATGAGCGGACCGTACGACGCCCGCTCGCGTGAGCGGTGGGTCCAGGAGGACCCCGAGCTCAAGAGGGCGGACCGCGACGACTTCGCGCGTGACCGGGCTCGGCTGGTGCACTCGGCAGCCCTGCGCCGGCTGTCCCAGAAGACCCAGATGCACCAGCCGACCGTCGACGACTTCGTCCGCAACCGCCTGACTCACTCCCTCGAGGTCGCCCAGATCGGGCGCGAGTTCGGGGCTGCGCTCGGCTGCAACGCCGACGTGGTCGACACGGCGTGCCTCGCTCACGACCTGGGCCATCCGCCGTTCGGGCACAACGGAGAGACGGCGCTGGATGCCCTTGCGGCCGACTTCGGCGGCTTCGAAGGCAACGCGCAGACTCTGCGGCTGCTGACGAGACTCGAGGCCAAGCGCGCCCACGCCGACGGGCGGTCAGCCGGGCTCAACCTGACCCGCGCCAGCCTCGACGCGTCGATCAAGTATCCCTGGGCTCGCGGCGAGAGCCCCACTCCCACAAGGAAGTTCGGCGTCTACGCGGACGACGTCGACGTCTTCTCATGGGTCCGGGCGGACGTACCCGCAGATGCGCCGACGCGGCGTTGCCTCGAGGCTCAGGTGATGGACTGGTCCGATGACGTCGCCTACTCCGTGCACGACGTCGAGGACGCGATCGCCTCCGGCCTGGTCGACCTGCGAGCGCTGCGCTCCGGCGCTGTGGTCGAGGAGATCGCCGGGATCGCTCAGCGGCTGCATGCTCCTGAGATCGAGACCGAGGCTCTGACGGCAGCCCTCGGGCGAGCCCTCGAAGCCGGAGCGATGCCGAACGTGCACGACGGCACCCGCGGCAGCCTCGCGGCGCTGAAGGACACCACCAGCCGACTGATCGGCCACTTCGTGCAGACCGTCGAGGAGGCCACGCGCGAGCGGTTCGGCGGTGGTTCGTTGACGCGCTACGACGCCGACGTCGTCATCCCGGACGATGTCTGGGCCGAGTGCGTGATGCTCAAGGCCGTCGCGGCGCACTTCGTGCTCCTCACCGACACGCGTCAGCGGCTGCACGCCGACCAACGGGATGTCGTGATCGCGCTGTTCGGCGCCTACCGCGACCGACCAGAGCGACTGGACCCGATCTACGCGATGGACTTCGCTGACGGTGCAGACGATGCGGCACGGCTGCGGGTCGTGGTCGATCAGGTCGCATCGATGACCGACGGCCGGGCCATCGAGCTGGCGCAGGCCTGGACCTAGGCTCCGGGACGTGGAACTCAGCAACCTGACGCACCCGGTGATCGCCGCGCCGATGGCCGGCGGCCCGTCCACCCCTGCGCTCGTCGTGGCGGTCAACGAGGCCGGTGCCATGGGCTACCTCGCGGCCGGCTACAAGACCGCGGACGCTCTGAGTGAGGAGTTCGATCAGACCCGCGGTCTCACCGACCGTCCGTTCGGCGTCAACGTCTTCGTGCCGGCCCGACTCAACCGGGCACGCGACGAGGCGGCCGTGGACGCGTACCGTCGCCGGCTCCAGCCCCTGGCCGACAAGCTGGACGCGGTCATGCCCGAGCCGCGCTGGGACGACACCGACTCCTACGAGGCCAAGATCGCCCTCCTCGAGGAGGCCAAGGTCGACACGGTCTCCTTCACGTTCGGATGCCCGGCGCCCGACGTCGTACGTCGTCTCCGCGCCTCGGGCGCACAGGTCGTCGTCACCGTGACCGACACTGACGAGGCACTTGCCGCCGTGCGCGGTGGCGCGGACGCCCTGTGCGTCCAGGGTTCGCAGGCGGGCGGTCATCGCAGCACGCATCGCGTCGACGCGATCCCTAACGACCTGTCATGGCTCGACCTGGTGCGTGAGGTCCGCAGCGTGACCACCGTGCCGCTCATCGCGGCAGGCGGGATCGCCGACGCCCAGGACGTACGACGAGCTCTGGGTCTCGGGGCCGCCGCAGTCCAGGTGGGTACGGCTTTTCTGCTCTGCGACGAGGCCGGCACCAGCGCCACGCACCGGGCCGGACTGCAGGAGGCCACCCTCGAACGGTCCGCGGTCACGCGAGCCTTCTCCGGGCGGCCCGGCAGGGGAGTGCGCAACGCGTTCGTCGACGAGTACGACGCCCACGCGCCGAGCGTCTTCCCGGTGATCGACCAGCTGACCAAACCTCTCAGAGCCGCGGCGGCAGGCCTGGAGGACTTCCATCTGGTCAATCTCTGGGCCGGGACCCGTTGGCGTCAGGCCGAGCCAGGATCGGCGGCCGAGGTCGTCGGCCGCCTCGTCGGCAGCACGACCTAGACTCTCGCTCACCGGGAAGGAGGGCCGTGGCCGGTCGTATCAAGCTCGACGACATCGCGCTCGTCAAGGAGCGCGCCTCCCTGGAGGACGTCGTCCGCGAGCACGTGACGCTTCGCGCTGCCGGTCCTGGGTCCCTCAAGGGGCTGTGCCCCTTCCACGACGAGAAGTCGCCGTCGTTCAACATCCGCCCGGCCGTCGGCGCCTATCACTGTTTCGGCTGCGGCGAGGGTGGCGATGTCATCGAGTTCGTGATGAAGGTCGAGCACCTGTCCTTCACCGAGGCGATCGAGCGACTGGCGGGCAAGGCCGGGGTCGAGCTGCACTACGAGGACGGACCGCGCCCTCGTGAGGAGTCGATCGGGCGGCGTTCGCGCCTGGTCGAGGCGCACCGGGTCGCGGGGGAGTTCTTCGCTGCTGCGCTGATCGACTCCCAAGAGGCGAGGATCGCTCGCGACTTCCTTCGCGACCGCGGCTTCGACCGGGTTGCGGCTGAGACTTTCGGTGTCGGTTACGCGCCTCAGGGATTCGACCACCTCGCCAATCACCTTCGGAGCAAAGGGTTCTCGGCCGACGAGATCGTGCTCGGTGGTCTCGCCGGTCGCGGTCAACGCGGGCTGCTCGACCGCTTTCGCGGGCGCCTGATCTGGCCGATCCGCGACATCACGGGCGACACGATCGGCTTCGGCGCGCGTCGGCTCTTCGACGACGACCGGATCGAGGCGAAGTACCTCAACACCTCCGAGACGCCGATCTACAAGAAGACCCACGTCCTCTACGGCCTGGACCTCGCCAAGAAGTCGATCGCCAAGGACCGGCGTGCCGTCGTGGTCGAGGGCTACACCGATGTGATGGCCTGCCACCTCGCCGGCGTCGAGCAGGCGGTGGCGACGTGCGGCACGGCCTTCGGCGTCGATCACATCAAGACGCTGCGCCGCATCATGCGTGACGAGGCCGACCTGGCGCCGGCCCGCACGGTGTTCACCTTCGACGGTGACGCTGCCGGTCAGCAGGCGGCCATGAAGGCGTTCAAGGAGGACTTGCGCTGGGCCTCCCAGTCGTACGTCGCCGTCGCGCCCGGTGGCCAGGATCCTTGCGACCTGCGCAAGTCCGCGGGCGATGCAGCGGTGGTTCACCTCATCGAGGACGCCGTGCCGATGTTCGAGTTCGCGGCTCGCACGACGATCGCCCGGTTCGACCTGGAGACGGTGGCGGGACGGGTGGCTGCGATGCGTGCCGTGGCTCCGATCATCGCCGGCATCCGCGACAAGGCGCTGCACCGCGGCTACACGCTTGAGGTCGCCGGCTGGCTGGGCGTCGAGGACGACCAGCTCGCCCTGGAGGTGAGTCGCGCGGAGCGAGCACCGCGGCCCGAGCCGACCGACCGTCGTACGCCTGCCGAGGCGCCGCCGCCGGTCTCGGGACTCGAGGCTCCTGACCTGCGAGACCCGATCGTCGCGCTCGAGCGCCAGCTGCTCCAGGCGGTCCTGCAGTTCCCGTCGGCGTTCCCGTCTGATCAGCTGGAATCTATTGAGGCGCAAGCGTTCTCGGCGCCCGCGCACCGTGCGGTCTACGACGGGATGCTGGTCGCACGGACGTCCAACACCCCGGACCGGTCGGTCGCCTCGTGGGTCGACGCGGTGATCTCGGCGGCCACCGAAGTGGTGACTCCGCTCGTACGCGAGCTGTCCGTGGCGCCGCTGCCGACGCGCCTCAACGAGGGCACGGGCCGGCCCGATGACCGTTATCTCTCGTCGCTTGTCACTCGGGTCCAGGAGATCGGGCTCAACCGGCAGATCAGCGACGCCATGAGCACGCTTCGTCGAATGGATGGCACCGACCCTGATCGCACGCGAGCCATCTCGCACGCCCTCAACGACCTGCAGGTGCAGCTGGCGCGCTTGCGTGCCAACCAGACCTGAGCCGCGCTCAGGGGAGAGCCGGGCGACGTCGTACGGTGGCGGCATGAAGTTGCTGCCTGGTCGCCGTACGACACTCCCGGACCCTGTGGAGCGCGGCCTGGACCTGGGACGAGGAGATCGGCCCATCGCATGGGCGATCGATGACAACACCGATGTCCATGTGATCGCGACGACGCTGCACATCGCGTCCGTAGCGGCCGACGGCACACAGCGGGTGAAGCGGCCGTGGCACCTCGTGGACGCCGGTCAGTGGAATGCCGACACCTGGACGCTCTCGGTCACCTGGATCGACAAGGCCCGGGCGGCGCAGTGGTCGTTCCGCGAGCAGGACACCAGGCTCCCGGAGGCCTTCCGCGAACGTGTCCAGGCAACCGTGGTGGTCTCGGAGCCCTTGGGGCTGACCGGTGCTCGTCGATCGGGCCGGGTCGTGCTGCGCCGCGACCTGTCGACGCAGGATCTCCTGGTACAGCCCGTGCTCGGTCGCGGCACGCCGGCGGACGACCCTGAGGTGCAGGCCGAGGTCGCTCGGATCAGTGCCTATCTCAAGGAGCAGGCGGGCCTCTGACGGGCCATCGCGGACGTCGGTCGACGGCCGCCGATCTCGGTTTCATCGGACCCCTGGTCCTTTGCTACAGTTGCCGTCGCGCCTCAGCGAGGCGCCCTTCCCCTGTAGCTCAATTGGCAGAGCATTCGGCTGTTAACCGGAGGGTTGTTGGTTCGAGTCCAACCGGGGGAGCAGAAACGGCCTCTGACCTGCGGAAACGCGGTCAGGGGTCGTCTCCGTTTCTAGGGCGTTACCAAGATTGTTACCGAGCTCGTGCCTAGAGCAGCGCAGCAAGGTCGGCCTTGTCTCCGTGCAGCGACCGACCCAAGTACGTGCGAGCCGTGAACGCTGCGTCCTTGTGGCCCAGTTGGTCAGACACCCGCTGCACAGGCTGGCCCGCCTCGGCAAGGCGCGTCGCGACGGTCTTGCGCAGGGAGTGCGAGCGTGCCCACGGATGGCCCGCCCGGCGCATCAAAGTGGTGAAGGCCTTTGAGCAGTTGGACGGGTCCCATGGCGCCTCCGGCTCGTCCAGTCTGGGCGCTGAGAACACCAGGCCGACTGTGCCCTCGCGCGCCGCGCGCTCGCTCATGCGCTCCCTGAGCCAGTTCGGCAGAGTGAGCGTTCGCTGTGCTGCATCAGTCTTTGTGCCTGGCACCTCAACGCGGCCGGTCTTCAAGTCCACGTGTTCCCAGCGGATCGACAGGGCCTCGCCGATGCGCACGCCAGTGCCAGCGAGGAAGTGCGCGAGGTCGGAAACGGATCGACGCAGGCGCTCCGTGCCGTAGTGCAGGCCGGGCGCCGCTGCATAGCCATCGCTGTCCGCGAATGCGAGCACCGCCGCTTGCTCCTCGGCGGTGAACGCGCGGGAGGTGTCGCGGTCAGTCTCACGCTTGGCGCGGCCGGACGTCACAGGCTCGACCTGTCGCAGCTCGTTCGTTGGCAGCACGCGATAACGAACGCCGCGCACGAGGACAGCGGACATGACAGCCTTGGCGTGCTTGACTGCCGAGACTCCGCGCTCATCTGCGACCCATTGCAGCCACCGCTGCAAGCGCTGTGCGTCGTTCACCTGTACCAACGTGAGCGCGCGAATGGGGGAGTCCTCACCTGCGACACAGCGACGGTACGCACCCTCGTACTCGGCAACCGTGCGCGCGGACAGGCGTGCACCCTCGCGGCTCATCTCGTCCAACCACTGACGGCAGGCGTCGACGACCAACGTGCGGCCAGTCAGGTGCGCGCTCTCGCCTGCCAACCGTTCTCGTATCTCCTGGAGCGCAGCGCGTTCTGCGGCGATCTTGGTCGGTGCACGCTTGGAGACCTCGCCGATCACGCCACTGTGGTCTCGGTAGCCGATGCGAGCGCGGTAGCCGTCCACCTTGCGCGTGCCCTTAGGTAGCGTCCGCCACTTGCCGTCGACGTTCCGCAGCGGCGTCGTCGTCACCTCGCCATGCTCCCCAGGCGCAAGGGCACGCCTACTCATCGTCGCCCGACTGGGCGAGACGCTTACGTGCACCGGCGGCGCGCGCCTTGCGCAGTTCGTCCATGCGGATTGTGTCTAGGTCGCGAGCCTTGGCGAGACGAGACTTGGCGGTGCCCTTGGGGATGCCCAGCCGCTCGGACAACACGTTGAGGGGTTCGTCCTCGCGTGCTCGCACAAGGGCACGAGACGCCCGGAGAAGATCTCGGTAGTAGTCATCGTCCCCTCTCGGCTGCCGTCCTATGAGTGCGGCCACGGCTCGCTGAGCGTCCGCCTCTGCCTGCTGTCGCCACTTGGCGAATCTTCCTGTGCCGTCTACCTGTTCGAGCAATCCGCCGAGGCGAGACTCTATGCGTCGCATCACGCCGGAGTTCACCCCGCGACGTCGGACGTCGTCCGGTGCATCGTCCGGGACGGTCACCGTTAGAGACGTAATGACGGGTGCCTCGCCGTCCCGCGCGTCCACGGTCACGCTCACGTCGAAGTCCAGTACGCGCTCACTCAAGTTCCGTTTAGCCATGCCCAGAGCATAGCAGGCCGATCGGACAGGACCGACCAACTCGGCCAGGTTGACAGATGGTTCGATTACATGGCACTGTTCGGCTGTCGGGATCACCGGCACCACACAAAGGGAGGCGAAAGCCCAACTGAGAGAGAGGAACTGACACATGGAAGAGAGCAATCGACACCTGCGACCGGCTGACCTGGCGACGCGCTGGGCGTGCTCGGTCGCCACGCTGGCGAACAGGCGCAGTGCAGGCAACGGACCGACATACCTGCGGATCGGCGGCCGCGTCGTGTACCGGCTGGCTGACGTGCTGGCGTACGAGACGGCCAACGCCCGCGAGGCCGTCGCGTGAGCGGCCCGTCGTTCGTCGCAGCATGGAGACGCGTGCTCATGGACCACGGCGTAGGGACCGGCCTGCGCTGCGGCGACGTGAACGTCGGACTTGCCCTGGCGAAGACCGCTGAGCCCGAGGATGGCACCCGCGCGCGGCTCCGAGGACGTGCCCTGGAGTCGTTTGAGAACACGCAGCTTGATGTTGCGGAGTCGCTTCGGAACCTGGTTGCGTCTGGCTGGGCCGAGAAGGTCAACGCGACGAACCCCAAGGTGACGGCCCGCCACAACCTCACGGTGCCAGCGTCGATCCTTGGACGGGACGCTGCGTGAATGACTTTCAGCGGCAAGAGAACCCGCGCGCTGAGCGGCAGTCGAACCTGCGCTCAAACCCGCGCGCGGAACCAGACGACGATCGGAACCTGCGCGCGAATCGGGACCCGCACGCGGTCATGCTGCCGCGCTGGCTCTGTTGCAACCCGACGGTCTGGCTGTCGGCAGTGGAGGAGAGCATGGCCCACCCGTCGCGGAAGCGGCTGGCCGCATCCTTCGTGTCTGGAGCCTTCGACGCTACGGGCTTGCAGGTCCGTGGCAAGGCCGCATCAGTCATCGCTAAAGACGCTGGACAGTCCGAGGCGTCAGCCAAGCGGTTCCTTTCGTGGGCTCGCCAGTCTGGGTGGATCGCTCGCACCGGACACGGCGTCGTGTTCAACGAGGGGATGCGAGCCACACCGCTCTATCAACTCCGGACGCCAGGCGACGTGCGCGCCGTCCCTAGGGAGCTGTTGGAGCAGTTCGCCTGGACTTTGAGCGCGAACTGGAGGGCGAACGCGGGCTGGCGAACTACTTCAGCGACGCCACCACCGGAGTGGGTAACACCAAAAGTGACCCATACATCTCTAGTTACCTACGAAGCCCTGGACGCGGCCTAGCGCGCCGAATCCAGTATCAGCCTCCCGCGCACCGAGTGGGCTCCGCCCACCACGTGCAACGGGACAGCTCACGCAACAAGCCGATGCGTCGGGCGAGGTCAAGGGTCAGGGCACTGCTGCAGCGCTCTGACCCTTCAACCTGCCGCCGCCAACATCGGGCCGGAAGGCCCGCCATGCACCCGCGTTCGGCATCCTCACTCTGCCGCTGCGCTGGCGAGCGGAGTCGTTCGAGTGGGTGACCGGAGGTCACATGCGCGCGGAGAGCAGGACCAGCAAGTCAGCAAGGAACCAACACCCAAGGGCGACGTCACCAGGGTGTCGCCCGTCTCATAGATAGGAGTCCATCAGATGGCTACCAAGAGCAAGACCGAGCAGCACATCGACGCGGTCCGCAAGGCAGACGCGGACCTCGCAGGACACAACGCCAAGGCGGAAGCCATCGAGCAGGACGCGCGCAGGCGCGCCCACGACCTGCGCCGGGCTCACGACGACGCAGCCGTCGCCGTTGAAGAGATCAAGTCCGCTTTCCTCAGCGGCGACGACAGCCACAGCGCAGCCGACTTCACCCAGGCCAAGTCCGAGCTCGACCGCTGGTCCCTGCTCGCTCAGGGCCACGAGAGCCGCGCCAGCGCCTACGTCAAGCGGCGCAAGTGCACCGACCGCGACGTTGCCGAGCAGATCGCAGACGCGTTGGCAAAGGTCTATGACGGCAAGGTCGCCACGGTCGGAACCGCAGCCTCAACGTCAGCACCGGAGACCGCGGCGCTGCCTCTGATCGTCGTGCAGCAGACGGCGCCGACCGCAGTGCACTTCAACCCGCTGGGCCTTGAGGTTGCAGGGCTGGCAGAGACCAGCATCGAGGTCAGATATCACCGCTCGCCGCTGTTCGCAGCCTTGAGCATCGATGCCATCGCTGAGCCGCTCGCCGACGCTGGGGTCTTTCCCAAGACCGCTGGCCAGGGCTGGGTGCCAGTCAGCGTCTCGACCTCGGGGGACAGCAACGGCAACGTCGTTGACTCAGTCAGCCTGTCCGTCGTCGCAGAGCCGACTATGCCGACCATCCGCGAGATCGACCTCGACGCGATCAAGCGCGAGGGCATGAGCGTAGCCATCGGCAACGCCCTGATCGACGCCAAGGTGACGCGCCGCACGGGCTCGGTGGACGAGGGCGCCAAGATCGTCTCCGAGACGTTCGACGGCGACCAGCGCACTGCCGTCGTCAAGGTCTGGTGTGAGATGCACTACCGCAGCGCACAGCCCGACTACGGCAACAGCTCAGGCAACGTGTCGGTCGAGTACCTGCGCCGCGCCAACAACGGCTCTCTCAAGGAGTATCCCGGTGGTCTCGGCGCGCTGGCAGCCGACGCCGCGCTCAGGATGCCGGGCATGTTCGTTGCCGGTGGCGGTCGCATCGCAGCGGCCAAGCAGGCAGGTGTCAAGGGTGGCCCACCCAGCCACAGCTACGGGCACAAGATGGCGTTCGAGATGACGTTAGTCAGTCGCACGAAGTAGGACACTGCCCCGACGGGGCACCACCAGCGCCTGCGCCATCACGTCGGGTCGCACGTCCGCTGCAACACGTCGAAACGGTGCCCCTTCGGGGCACGCGACACCGCAGAACCCAGCACGCGACGACAAGAGGCCTCCCCTTCGGGGGAGGCCCTTTCGTCGTTTCGGAGCAGGACCCTTTGGCACGTGCCGAAAAGGCCATGTCTTGCGCCCAGGAATGGCCGATTGTGAGCAGTCGATGCGAGCCAGGTTCCGCGGAACGGCGCGGCTCAAGCCCCTGAGTGACGCTCACAGACGGACCCTGGAACCTGCGCGCAATCTCAGCCGCTATACCCAGGCGGTCCGGGAAGCCGAGGGCGAGGGGTCACCCCCCCACCCCGGCTGACGCGCAGTAGCGCTGGACCGGCGCGGTTCAGTCCGACACGGTGATCAGGTGTGACCGTGATCCCTGAGCCACCTGTTCCAGGATCTCCGATTCATTGTCCGACGTAAGGACACGGTCAAGGACGAGCAACGCGGGAGGCTCGTTGTGCAGCTCTGCGTAGGCCGCCAGTTCGTCGCCGACCGTGGTCGACGTCACGGGACCGAACGAACCGGTCACCTCCACGCCTCTTAGCGCAGCCACGACCTGAGCAAAGCGCGGTCTGTCAGCGCATCTCAGCCGCTCGATCTCTACTTCGGGTATGCCGGTCACGCACGCTGCGAGGGTCAGAGAGAAGTTGTACGAGGACCCTTGCGGACAGATGTAGAGAGTTTCCATTTCGGACCGAATCGCGACCCGCTTAGCGAGGATCGAGGCCGATTCGACGGTCCGTAAACGGGATGTGCGGGACTGCCCAGAATTCGTCGTAAATGTGCATGTAGCCATTGGTTCCCTCTCGCTCGGTGATCGTGCGTGGAGGGTGCGATCGTGCTGGAACGAGCTGGCAAATACCCAGAACTGCTCGTACCGAGTCCCGACCGGCGTAGGCCATGCTGGCTGTCAACCGACTCCTCGTGTTGGAGCCAAGTTCATGGGTCCTAGCAGCCGGCCAGGTCATGGGCGCCGTGGACGAACGCGGACCAAGGAACGCGTGTGCCGATGAGCGACGGAAGCGGGCGGAAGTGACAAGGAGTCCCTAGGCGGTACGGACCACGGTTGTGCGCCGCCCAGCCAGAGCGCAATGCTGGTGGGCCGGATCGAATCGGACTGGGCCGCAACAGGATTAGCCGCTAGGGATGGATAAGTTGGCGGGCCAAGCGCTCGAACGTGGCAAGCTTAATGGCGAGGTCGGCGCGCGCGTGTGTCAATTGCTCCCCAGTGACTGCCATCTCCTTCGGCACTGCCTTGCCAGACGTCTCTATCGCGAGCGTCATGACGCGGAACAAGCAACGCGTCGCCAGCTTCATGCCGTCTGTGGCGACTTCATGCGCAGCTAGAGCGGCTCCTTCGTCCGCGAGGAGCGCAACGACAGCCGCAAGTTCCGACAGTCGCCGACCAGTCGCCCAGGGGCCGTACACCTCCTCGATCTCGGCGGGCGCAGGAATGACGCCGACGCCGAAATGCGAGGCGGCCGGCCTTGTGCCGATCTCCTCGGCTCTGGCCAGGACGCCCGTAACCTCCCTTGTGAATTCGTTGATGGCGGCGACTCGCTTCTCGCGCAATAAATCCTCGACCTCGTGGGCATGCGCATTGTTCGCAGCAACATGTGCCGCTTGGGCTGACATCTCAGCAGTCCTGAGTGTCGTCTCCGCCGACTTCATCGCCGATCGGGCGGACGCTCGCGCTGCAAACAATGCGCCGACCGCGCCAAACACGCCGCCGCCCCAGCCCGCCAGTACAGCTGCCCACCCTGCGTCCATCTCCGCATCCTGCCGCACGTCGCGGTGTACGCGCTCGGTGGTTCGACGAAGCCCGACCGCAGAGGGTGGGCTTCGTCATGCGTCGGGCGAGGGCTGGTGCCGAGAGTTGTAGCCGTCAGGCCCGGACTCCTCTTTCAAGGGCGTGACGACCCTCGCATCGGCGAGCCAGGAGGTCACGGCCTGGAGGCCGGTCCACCGTGTCAGCTCATCATTGCTGAGGACGCCTTCGCGCCGACGGACATCATGACCCGCGACCGACCGTCGATGCTGGGATGATCCGGCTCTCTACCGACAAGGCCCGGCACGGCACCCGCAGGAGTGGCAGGTGCTCGAATTGTCCAACGACAAGAAACTCGACCCGGAAGGCCCACGGCCCAGACCGACCCGCGCCGCTCGCCGGACGGGGTCGCTGAGGTGGCCGACATTCAGAGGGCCTGGGCAAAGGCGCTGCTCACGCAGGGCCAGCCAGGCGGTGCTCCTCCGCTATGGCTTGGACTCCACAATGGAGGAAGGCGCCAACACCCTCGGCATCGCCCGGCAGGTATTCGCGCGCACGGCTCACCGAGGCATCGATCTGCTCGGTGAGTTCCTGAACGGAAGGCCCTACGCGGAGGCCGCCGAGTCCGGCGCCGCATGACCTAACAACTGCAAACGCACTATGCCCCTGGCTCCTCATCTGGAGTCGGGGGCTCTTTGCGTTCCTAGAGCGTCAACAACACACCGAAGGCTAGTGCGATTGCGCTTATGGCCATGCCCACGGTCATCCTCTGGAGGTATTTATCGTGAACGAAGGCATACCGCAAGATGGCTCGGGGGCTGTTCTCGGGCAGGTCTTGACGACAGCGGAAGTCGGCGATCCGGTCGACCGTCTCGATCCTCTCCGGCTTACCACTGGTCACGAGCCGGATGGAAATGGACTCACCAGTCTTGAGCAGGAGCGGCGACAGACGGACTGATCGAGCCTGTCGGTTCAGCGTCGCCACGGCGGCGGGCTCGGCAATCCAGATGGCCTTCTTTCCCAGCTCTGGTTGCGTCGGCAGCGTCACGCCAGGCGGAAGGTCGTAGCCAACGATGGCGATTGGGTTGCAGCCCTCAAGGCTCCAGCTGATTTCTCCCGACCTCGCGAAGTGCTCTGGCGATAGGTCGCGGTTCCGGCCCGAGTTGCGAAGGCGGATCTCAACGAGCCACGGGTTGGCGACAGGCGCCTTGTTCACGATGACCTCAACCTCGACTTCACCGCTTGAGGCAGCCGCCTTGTCCACGATCGCCGACACCTTGGTGGTGACCGCCAGCCGCCCATGATCCTTGCGCCGCATCTGCCAAACGGTGAAGGCGATGCCAAGCACACCGATCGCCAGGCCCGCCCACCCCAGCCACTCTTGCACGCCCACGCGAGCACCCCCTGACCCGCTAAATGCGAGTAGCGAAACTCTAGCGTCGGGACACGGCGAGCCGCACCGGAATGCCGAGCGGCAAGGTGCAGTAGTGCGATCCGTCTCATGCCGTGGCTACACGCTGGACTGCAAACGCACTATGCCCCTGACTCCACTCCTGGAGCCGGGGGCTTCTTGCGTTTCCCACGAGGGGCTTCTCTAGTCGATCGTCTTCTTCTCTGCCGCGCGCGCATCCAGAACGCTCCGCACCTGGGCGCGCGCCTCCTTGCCTGGCGGCCCGTCAATGCCCTTGGTCCTTGGCATCCTGTCCAGGCCGCGGAGCGCCTCCTGGGCCAACTGATCCCTCTCGAACAGCCACGGCCAGTCTGGGGCGATCTGGCCCTTCGCCTCGGCCTTTGCGTCGTTCAGCCGCATGTCCACAAGGCTCAGCAGGCCGTGACAGGCGGCAAGCCGCAGGCTCCTGTGGCGCTTGCCGAGGGCCGCGAGGAGGCAGATGTAGGCGGTTTGCTCGCCCGTCGTCACCCGCCCCTCGCCACCGATCGCGACCCGCCCGTAGGCGTGCGCAATGAGTAGCTCGAACTGCTTGGTCGTCTCAACGTCTCTTCGGAGTCGGAAGTCTCGAAAGGCGACCCAGGCAGTGAAGGCGACGCCGAGCACGGCTATGGCGGCGACGATGATCGGCGTTAAGTCGATGCCCCACGCCTGCGATATCGCCGTCAGGTCCATGCCTCGCAGTATGGCGATCTGTCGCACGGTCCCGCCTACGGTTGATGGAATGAGCCACGCCTTTAAGCTCCACAGCCCGCCGCCGCGAAGCCCGCACCGCGCCAAGTGCGACGGCAGGTCCGAGCGGTCAACGCACGCCGCGCCAACGAGGCGGTGCGGGAGGAGGCCCTGCGCAAGGTCGACGGCGACAAGAGCCGGCTGTGCATCGAGGACGAGCACACGGTCTGGATCGGTAGGAAGCGCTGCGTCATGGCGATGCCCGCACGAATGGCACGGACGTGCCGCGATCTACGCCACGACCGCTAGGGCCGATCGCAGACAAGTCATGGGCAGTTCTCCCGGTGCCGCGAGGTGTGCACCAAGAACGGCTGGGGCGTGGTCGCGCTGGAGTCCGATGACGGTGTCGCGTCGAACGCTCACAAGCCTGGGCTCGACCGCATGCTCGACCTGGCGAGAGCCGGTGAGATCGACCTCGTGACGATGGAACTGGGTCGGCTGACCCGCGACCTGGCCGACCTCGGTCACATCGTGGACTTCGCCAACAACACCGGTGTCACGATCGTCTTCGCAGTCAACGGGCTCGACCTCAGCTCCGAACAGGGCAGGGCCGACACCATCCGCCTCCCGGGCATGGCGACCGCGCTAGAAGACACGTAGCCCGCCAGGTAGGTAAGAATCGGAGGGCGGCCATGCCGCGTGCCGCGACAGGGAGGGCTGAGAATGGGCCGGTTCGAGGAGTACACGCAGGCTGAGCTGGAGCAGCGTGAGCGTGACCAGAAGGACCCGGCCTTCCGGGCTTGGCTCGGTCAGATGGACGACGAGCTCAAGGTGTTCTTCGAGCAGGACGTGCCGGACATGCCCGCCGACCCGTGGACTGCCGAGGGCTTGAAACATGCGGAGCGCGCAGCCATCTCGTACTTCTGGGCGCAAGACCTGGACTGGCCCGAGCGCGAGGAGCGCTTCGCGCGGTACCTGGGCGAGGTGTTCGTCCGCAACTTCGAGGGCTCGTGGCGCTGGATCGCGATGCGCCCGCAGAAGTCGCCAGGCAAGGAGCCGGTCGTTCGGCAGCCGGCGACGCCGAACTACCTCGTGGTCCGGCGACACGTTAAGGCGGCGCTGTCTGAGCGCTCGGGCGAGAAGTGGGCGCGCTTGTTTGGCCGTGCGCAGAGCAACTATGACGCGTGGGTCGAGGCGGGCCGACTGCCTCCGCAGGAGTGGGAGGACTACCGGCTCGCGCAGACCAAGAAGCGGCTCGGCGTCGGTGATGGCACCGACTGAGGCGGAGTTCGTCGCGTACGTCGCCCGCAAGGAGGCGCGCGGCGAGGTGCCGCGTGACTTCGACGGCTACAGCGAGGCGCTCGAACGGTGGGCGCATGCGCAGCAGGTGGGCGATGCATGGGCCGTGCGCATCCAGGCCGGACTCGACTGCCGAGACGATCGCGGCTACGACCGAGAGGTCTACTACTCGACCGACATCGGCCGACGCTTCCACGACATCGGCGTTGAGCTAGATGTTGCTGCGCATGAGGTTGGTGACACGGGCTGGGAGGCGTGAGGCTGGTGGCTGGTCTCCGGCGGCGGTGTGGGGCCGATGGTAGTTGTAGTGGACCTGCCACACCCGAAGCCGATCGCGGCGGTGCTGCTCGGACTCGAACACGGCGGCGTACAGGAGCTCGCGGGCCAGGGTCTGTTGGTAGCGCTCGACCTTGCCGTTGTGCTTAGGCGTGAAGGGTTTGGTCCGTTGGTGCTTGGCGGCGAAGGAGTGCACGGCGCGGGTGAAGTCATGCGCGCGGTAGCAGGCGCCGTTGTCGGTCACGATGCGGGTGAAGCGGGTGATGCCGTGCGCGGTGAAGAACACCCGGGCGCGGAACATGAACCCGATGGCGGTGGCAGCCTTCTCATCGTCGTGGGCCTCGGTGTAGGCCAGCCGGGAGAAGCCGTCCACGGCCGAGTGCAGGTAGGTGTACCCGATCCGTTGGCCCTTCTTACGGGCCCGGTCAGAGGCCTTGGCCTGGGGTGAGTGCTTGCCGTGAGCTCGCCAGCCGCCGCCGTCGGGGATGCGTCCGACCTTCTTCACATCCAGGTGGGTCATGTGACCGGGGTAGCGAGCGATGATCTTTCCCGGTGCTCGTAGTGGTTCGCCATCGACGTCGAGGTGGCGTAGACGATTCAGGCCGTGTCGGACCAGGATCCGGCTGATCGTGCAGACCGCGACGTCGGTGCCTTCCTGGGCCAGCTCGAGATGGATCCGGCGCGCGGACCACTTGCGTTTGCGTAGCTCGATGATCTGCTCGATGACCGCCTTGGGTGTAGCGGTCGGTGAGTGCTCGGGGCGGCTGGTCCGGTCGTGCAGGCCAGCGTCGCCGTGGCGCCGCCAGCGGGCGTACCACTTGGACAGGCACTGACGAGAGACCGCGGCCTCGGCCGCGACGTGCGCGATCGGCCGGTGCTGACAGCGGCGGACAAGACGACGGCGGCCCTCGAACGACAGGGCGGCACTACCGTGAGGCATAGGGCAGGTTCCTTCGGCTGACTCGACGTGATGAACGGCTAGACACCTTCATCCTGTCGCCGCAGGGACCTGCCCGTCCTTAACCCGCCGGCCGTGTCACCAACCTCATGACCCGCAACAGCTAGAGGAGCCGCTGGCGATCGAGGCCAAGGCTGGCGGAACGAATGCGGATCATGCGTTGCTCCAGTTGGAAAAGGACGAGCGGCTGCTTGAGGACGACGGGACCATGTTGTGGCTGGTGCGCGACATGGACAAGATGCCGCCAGCGGTGCGGCGCCGAATGGACGAGCTACGGCAGGAGTACCCGGACACGTTCGTCGTGCGCGAGATCACCGAGGCCAACGAGGACCGGGTGTTCGAGGAACTGCGAGAACTGTTGCGTACCAAGGAACTTGAGCACTGGAGCAATCGCGAGGCCGACCTGGAGATGACCGCTGCACGTGCCGGGCGCGACGGCCTGACCGAACGTGCCAGCGAGGCAGTGGCAGAGCTGACCGTCGTGTCAGCGCAGCGCGAGGAGATCGCACGCGACCTCGTCACAGTGCAGGCGCAGCGTGCCGACCGCGCGCAGTGTGAGAACGCGGCAGCGCTGAGTGCACGCATCGCTGCGCAGCGCGCACAGGGTGTGAGTGCGAGTCAGTATGCCGATGGCTCGACGTACCAGGCGCGCATCGCTCGCGAGGAGGTCCACACTTCGAGCCGAGGACGTGGGTACGAGCGCTGAGCACGTCTGTCAGACGACCTCCTAATCGTCTAGGACTGCCCTCCCGGTCGTGGCACGACAGCGTCGCCGTCGCTGCGCGCAGACGTCGGTGGCCCACCCGTATTACGTTGACGCGTCGCCAACGTGCCGCCCTGTGGAGTCATCGGGCCGATCCAGCATGATCGTTGCCATTGTGTTCTGAACCTGGGTGACGAGTCCGTCCAGAAGATCGCTGAGGTCGTACGACCTTTCGTCGATGTCGACGCGGGCAGCGAGAGGCAGCGCGCCAGTTGCCTCCAATGAAGCAATCGGGCGGTCGCTCTCCAGTCGTACGATCGGCACGCCGTCGCGCAGCGGCGCATCCGAGATGTACGCCGGCTGGAAGGTGCCGCCACGCGACTCGTCTTTGAACTTGGCCAAGACAGACGGTGTGCCGTTGGTGTGGAGGCGGACACGCACCGAAGACCGGTGCTTGTCCAAGTTGTCCAGCTTGCTGATAAGAGCGAGAGCCACATGTGGCTCATCGTGAACGCGTTGGTATGGCTGGGCGTCCTTGATTCGCTCCAGTGCATCGGCAGGCACGCTGGCGAGCCACTTGTCCCAGCGGCGTTCCTTCCAGTCATCGGGCTCTGTGCAGATCGGGAACGCGACTCGCGTCGGATACTCCGGCTGCCGCCCGTCGTACGTAGCCAGTTCCCACGTAAGTGCGTCCAACGCCGCCCGTAGGTTGTGGACGAAGTCGCCGAAGAGCAGAGACCACTGCAGCACGGCAGGGGCTTCATCGACTCGAAGTAGCAGATAGGCCGTGTTGGCATCTCCGCCCTCGGAGAACTCCGTACGTACGTTCGCGGCTTGCCACCAGAGGTTGACCGCCGCCCCAAGCTCGGCTGCAAGCTGCTCGGCGCGGCGGACCTTCAGAGCTGGCCACACGCTCAGTTCGACACCCATCTCGTACGACGTCGTCGAGCGGTCGTCGGGGCGCTGCGGTCCATCGTTCTGTGCCATGGCGAAGATCGTGCCACCGCCCTGCGTCAGAGCATCGCGTTACACCAGGCTGCGGCGGTAGACGGACAGCGGTGGAGGCCAGCGGGGTCCGAGCAACATGCGGCATCGGACCTACCGTTACCGTCAGAGTTACCGGTATTGAGATGAGTTACCACGATTCGCGGTGATCGTTCGTGACGTCCCGGACGGTACGGAAAGCCTGTTGACCTGCGTAAACGTATGATCTTGTGGCCTCGCGGGAATCCGCGTGAATCCGTTCTCAACGAACCGGAGGGTTGTTGGTTCAAGTCCAACCGGGGGAGCACGACGAAGCCCCTGACCGCGCAACCGCGGTCAGGGGCTCTTTCGTTGCCCGGGCACGACCACCGTTGACCAACGATGGTCCGACCCGACAGGCTCGACCGCGAGGGCCGCGCAAGGGGGTCCAGCCGTCCAGCACGAACTCAGGCACGGAAGGCGAGCTATGCCAGTGGTGAGAATCTCCCTCGGCCGCTTCGAGGCGGACCAGTACGAGGCTGTCCGGAGCCTGCTCGATGAGAGTCAGCAGACCCTGATTCCGGCCATTCGTGCGTTGAAGGGCAATCGAGCGTTCTATGCCGGAGTCGACAGCGAGAACAATGCGATGACGAACGTCAGCGTGTGGGACACCCGCCAGGACGCCGAACAGATGGACTCGCTGAAAGCGATGCTTGAGCTCGCTCGCACCTTCGTCGATGCGGGAGTGCAGTTCGAGCGGCCCATCACCAATCACGAAACGCTCTGGACGGTGTGACCGCAGAATCGGGCCCCGTCACGGCAGCGGTGCGCAAGAAGCCCCCAACCGCAGACGCGGGTCGGGGGCTTCTTGTCGATGGCTCTGCAGCTAGTTGGCCTGGGTGTTGTGGGTCATGCTCGGTCCGCCGACCGGTCCCGCCAGCCCGCCGCCCTGTGCAGCGTCCGGTCCGGCGACCGTGCGGCCACGCTGGGCGAGACGACGCTCAAGTAGCGCCGCGAGCTTGGTGATCAGGTAGTTGACGATGATGTAGATGACCGCGACCACAATCATCATCGGCACGATGTTGCCAGCCTTCACGGAGCCTAGCTTGGCCGAGTACAGCAGCTCGTTGTAGAGCACGTTGTAGCCGAGCGCGGTGTCCTTCAGGATGACGACCAGCTGACCGACCAGGGCCGGCAGCATCGCGGTGACCGCCTGCGGAAGAAGGATCGTCCGCAGCGTCTGCTGCTGACGAAGGCCGATGGACAGGCCGGCCTCACGCTGACCGGACGGCAGCTGGTCGACGCCGGAGCGAACGACCTCACAGATCACCGCGGAGTTGTAGAGCACCAGTCCGGTGACCGTAGCCACCAGGGCCTTGTTGTCCGCGCTCACGAGGGTGGAGTCCGCAAGCGCGCCCTGCGTCAGGGCGCCGTAGGTGAACAGCATCATCAGCAGGACCGGGATCGCGCGGGTCAGCTCGACCCAGACACCACACACCCAGCGCAAGGGCGCGATCTCCGACATCCGCCCCAGCGCGAGCAGGCCACCGAGCACCGCGGCGATGACGATACTGATCGCAGCCGCCTTGACCGTGCCCCACAGACCGGTGAGCAAGGTGTCCTGCCACATCGAGCTGGTCGTGAACGGCTTCCACATCTCGGAGGTGAACTGGTGCTTGTCGTTCAGCCGCATCACGACGAGCGCGAGGATGCCGAGGAAGATCAAGCCACCGATGCCAGCAAGGATCTGGTGACGACGTCGTGCCTTCGGACCGGGCGCGTCGAACAGGACTCCGGCGCTCATCGTTTCACCGCCAGTCGCTTGCCGAGCCGACCAATCAAGAGGCCGACCGGGAGGGTGAGCAGGACAAAGAGAGCCGCGCTCACGAAGAACGCTTGATTGAGCTTGCCAGGGTCGTCCTCGGTGACTTTGGCAAGCACCGCGGCCATCTCGGCGACACCGATCGTCACGGCCACGGTGGTGTTCTTGGTGAGCGCGATGAGTGTGTTGCCCAATGGCACGACCGACCCGCGGAACGCCTGAGGGAGGACGACCTCGCGCAGGCTCTGCCTGAAGGTGAGCCCGATGGAGCGAGCGGCCTCGGCCTGGCCCAGCGGGATCGTGTTGACGCCCGACCGCAACGCCTCGCAGACATAGCTCGCGTGATAGATCGTCAGACCAACAAGTGCGAGCCGAAAGTTGTTGATGTCAAAGAACTTCGGGTCCTTGTCGTCCGCGAGCGTGACCCCGAGCTTGGCCCAGAGGACCAAGTTGCAGGACAAGATGATGAGCGTTAGGGGCGTGTTACGGAAGACGTTGACGTAGGACGTGCCGAGGAAACGGAGCATCGGGACCGGTGACAGTCGCAGGACCGCAACCAAGGTTCCGATGACCAGGCTGCCGATGGCCGCGAGGACCGTCAGCTTGATGGTCATCCAGAAGGCGGACCAGACCTCGAACTCGCTGAACAGCTGTGACATTGCCGACCTTTCGTGCCGGTCACACCGCCGCGGTACGACGCAAAGTGAGGTGCGTCGTACCGCGGCGACTGGCCATCCCGATCAGGCGCAGGCGTCCTGCTTGGGCGGGTTGGTCGTGGTGTTGTACTTGTAGTCGGTGCCGAGGTTGGCCTCGACGGCCTTCTTCCATTCGCCACTGCTGATCATCTTGGCGATCGCGGTGTTGACCTTGGTGCAGGTGGCGGTGTCGCCCTTCTTGAGGCCGACGCCGTAGCGCTCCTCAGAGAACGGCTCGCCCACCAGCTTGAACTTGCCCTTGTAGGTGTCCTGGTTGGCGTAGCCGGCGAGGATCGCGTCATCCGTCGTCATCGCGTCGATGACACCGTCCGCGAGCGCGGAGGCGCAGGCGGAGTAGTCGTCGTACTTCTGCGGGACGAGGTTGGGCTGCTGCTTCTTGAGGTTGTCCACCGAGGTCGAGCCCGTGACGGAGCAGACCTTCTTGCCGGCGAGGTCCTTGATGCCGGTGATCCCGCTGTCGCTCTTGACCAGAAGGGACTGTCCCGCAACGAAGTACGGCCCCGCGAACGAGACCTCCTTCTTTCGCTTGTCGGTGATCGAGTAGGTCGCGAAGGTCATCTTGACGGTGCCGGCAGCCAGCATCTTCTCGCGCTGCTTGGACGGTGAGACCTTGAAGTCGATCT
Organism: Luteipulveratus mongoliensis; assembly: GCF_001190945.1. Classification (NCBI taxonomy): domain Bacteria; kingdom Bacillati; phylum Actinomycetota; class Actinomycetes; order Micrococcales; family Dermacoccaceae; genus Luteipulveratus; species Luteipulveratus mongoliensis. The sequence continues at coordinate 2,755,437 of NZ_CP011112.1, forward strand.
TGTCCGCGCTGTAGCCAAGCTCCTTGGCGACGTAGGTGGCGACCGCCACGTCGAAGCCGGTGAACTTGCTGCCGTCCTTGAAACCGAGGCCCGGCTGGTCGTACTTGATGCCGATGGCGATCTTGCCCCCGGCGCCGCCCCCGGTCGAACCCCCGTCGTCCTTCTTGTCATCCCCGCACGCGGCGAGCATGAGCGCTGCGGCCGCAACGACCGCGACCCCGCTCATACGACGAATCTGCATGTCATTCCTCCTGATTGGGTCGTACTAATGAGTGAGGATCTTGCCGAGGAAGTCCTTGGCTCGATCAGTCTTGGGGTGGTCGAAGAACTCCTGCGGAGTGCCCTGCTCGAGGATTGCGCCGTCAGACATGAACACCACGCGGTCGGCCGCCTTGTGGGCGAACCCCATCTCGTGGGTGACGACGATCATCGTCATGCCTTCCTTGGCGAGCGAGGTCATGACGTCGAGGACCTCGTTGATCATCTCCGGGTCGAGCGCCGAGGTCGGCTCGTCGAACAGCATGACCTTGGGCTCCATGGCCAGTGATCGGGCGATGGCCACCCGCTGCTGCTGACCACCCGACAGCTGTGCAGGGTACTTCGAGGCCTGGTGGTCGACGCCGACCCGAGCCAGCAGCTCCATGGCGCGCTCTTCGGCTTGGTCCTTCTTCTGCTTGCGAACCTTGATCGGTCCGAGCGTGACGTTCTGCAGGATCGTCTTGTGCGCGAAGAGGTTGAAGGACTGGAAGACCATGCCGACATCAGCCCGCAGCCGAGCCAGGTCCGCACCCTCGTCGGGCAGCGGCACACCGTCGATCGTGATGGTGCCGGTCTCGTAGGTCTCCAACCGGTTGATCGTGCGGCACAAGGTCGACTTGCCGGAGCCCGAGGGCCCGATCACGATGACGACCTCGCCCTGATGGACGGTGAGGTCGATGTCCTTGAGCACGTGCAGGTCGCCGAAGTGCTTGTTGACGCCATCGAGCACGACCAGCGGCTCTCCAGGCGCAGCCTGGACCTCAGCGACGTCATCGTCGGCGGGCATGGCAACAGAGGGGTCGCTCATGGATGGACCCTATAGTCCCGGGGATCTGCAGCGCGGCTACTCCGCCCCGACGTGACCGGACTGATGCACAAGTGACGCGCGGGACGCCCGAGGTGCGTCCGTCGTACGCCGCCTGTGGCTCGGCCTGTATCGCACCGCGCGGGGCGGGTAACCTCGCTCGGTGCGTCGGTCAAAGGCGACTCGGCGCGCTGGGGGCGGTAGCTCAGCCGGTTAGAGCAGCGGACTCATAATCCGTCGGTCGTGGGTTCAAGCCCCACCCGCCCTACGAACGTTTGACCAGGTCAGAGGCCTGCGCCGTGTTCGTCGCTGGTGTCTTGCGGCGGTCAACCCCTCCAGAAGCCCTCCGCCGACGGACGGTGGAGCGACCTTTGTGTGTGCCTAGGTCGTCTCGTGCTGCCCGCTGGTACTCGTTGCGGGCCGCGTCGTAGGTGGTCCAGTTTGGACTCTTGAACCCCCAACCCTGGACTGTGCCAACGAGGGTGCGGCCAGCATCCGTGACTGGTTTGCTCCCGAACAGCTCGACGTCAGCCTGCGGGGACTCAACGCTCTGTCCGTAGTCCTCCGGGATCGGCTCGCGGTTGCCCTCCCACTCCGATCGCATGACGAACTGGGCGTGATGATCCACGGCGACGAGCAGATCCCGATAGACGTCGGCGCGACGTTCGCGGACCCATCGTTGGTGAGCCCGACGGTCGGTGAGCACCCCAGCCATGATCTGAGCTAGGCCGCCAAGAATTGCACCGACCACGACGCCGGTGAGCGCCCACGTACTATCCGACATCGCTGTCTCCCGCGCTAGTGCCGACCATCGCTGCAAGTTACCCGCAGCGGGGTTGTGAACCTCGTCACTCCGTATCGACGCGCCTGTCGATGGGCAGGGGCGCTGTCATACGGCTGTGGACAATGGTGTAGGAGGTCGCGCGTCGCGCGGCCCGCCCTCAAGGAGGTCCTCGTGACCCACAAACACGCCTTGTTCAGGTCGGTCGTGACGGCATGCCTTTGCTGCGGTCGTCCGGTTGAGTTCGAGTTCAAATCTGCAAGTGACCACGTCGTTTGCGAACCATGTACCGGGCACATCGGAGATGCGCCGTCACGGCAGCATCAGCGCGAACGGGAGCACACCCGGTGGTGGCAGCAGTACGAGACGCATCTGCTCACAGAGCACGGTCGCGAGATGAGCGACCTCCGAGCCGAGCATGCGGAAGGCGTGGCTCGACTTAAGACGGACCTCACCACGGCCCGGACATTCGCCGCTGCCTTGGAGTCGTCCGTCAAAGACGGGTTCAAGCTGCACAACCCCGTGGTCGCCACTTGGTTGGACGAGGAAGCGATCAAGGAGGCAGACCAGCGGACCGAGAAGGCGCGGAACTATATCAACCACTTGCACCGCGTGCTCTGGCGCGTGGACGAGCAGCACCACGTCCCAGAGGACGCACCAGAGGACGTCTGTAGGTGCGGGGTCGCCGCGGATGAGTGCCCTACCTTTCGCGCACTCGATCAGGTGCGCGAGAAGCTGTACAAGTGGGAGCGAGAAGAACTGGAGCGGCTCAAGAAGGGCTGGCAGCACAACCTGCCGAAGGAGCACCCCGAGGTGCCGAAGTATGACCACTCCGACTGGAGGCGGCCAGCCTGACGTAGTCGGGTAAGGCAGGCCGGGAGCCCGCGACGTTCCGAGATGACGCAAACACCTCGGAGCAGAGCGGGCTCTCTGTTGTGAGCATGACAATGTTCGGTGCGCTGGTGTCGTTTGCGGCCTTTGGGCATGACCAAGTGGGATCGCCCGCAGCGAGAGTGGCGCTCAGCACGCATCAGTTCGAGTGAGGCGGACCGCAGGTAACTCATGTTCTTGGTCCACGTGACTACAATCACGCAGACCGAAACAGGGAGCAAGCCCTCCAAGGGGCTCACAAACAGCCGCCGCTGCGGAGTGTTCAACTATTCGAGTTAAAGAAGAGCGCCGAGAGAATGCACGCGCTACCGTTCGGCGAACGGAGATGGTGTCCCGGGACCACTCCCGGGATCCCTAAATGGCCGCACGGATAAGAAGTCGCCATGGAGGTCACACAATACGGCGCGATATTTCGCCTTGCGATGAAGGGTGGCTAGGCGGTCGCCCTCTCCGTCATTGGAGAGGGCGACCACGCCGTGCATCACCCGGGTCGCAGCCAACCAAGTCGACTTGTGTTGCGCCGCGCTGCACGCCCGCAAACCAGGATTCTTCGGGCGGAGCCGAAGCGCCTGCGTTATCCGAGATGCCACCAAAGCAGAGTGTTGGAGTCATCGCATGATCGGACGGACGCATAGTCATAGTTAGCCGTCAAGCACAGACCCGTCCCGGCGTTCTTCCATAGGTATGTATCATAAAGCCGGTACCAGTGCTGTCGAGAGTTTCCAGACACACAGCCGAGAATCACTGCTACGTTGTCATTCCTCACTGTTAGACAGTTGTTGCTAGACGTGCTCTGAATCCATGTCTTGGACACCCCAAGAGTGTATCTCCAGGTGGAACAAGAAGACTCACTCAGTCTGACGCCGCCCGAATTGATTAGGCAATCTCCGGTTCTTCCTTGCCACATTGTGCTCGTGGTGGCCGCCTCGGCCTGGCCGATCATTCCGACGCTAAGGCCGACTGCACAAGTAGCGGCCGCCAACACTCTGGTCATTGTCTTCATTGCCCTGTCCTCTCGAGAATTTCACTTTATGGCCGACTCGCTCCCCTGCGTCGGCTGTTACGCACATCGGAGTCGTCAAACCTAAGTAATAACCTAAAACCTGATTTGGCTAAAGGACTCCGCAGGTAGAGGGTACCCGCACATGTGGGATTCTGCTGCGTGGTCTAAGTGATCTTCGATGGTTCGGACTACGTACTTCGGCACCTCGTGATGTCCTGAAGTCACGAGGCGCCGCATCTGCGAGACATGCGAGTCCAGCTACGTGGATGGGCGGCATACGGCATCATCACGGGCGGACTGGCACCACAAGTCAGTCACAAGGGCGGAGAGGTCGTACCGATGCAAGGCATGCAGACGAGGGGGAGCACGGACGTGCGTTGCAGAGTCAGGGTCGCGCGATGACAGCTGCGCAGGAGGACGCCGTCCTCGGTGGGCGCTACACGCTGCGGATGCGCATTGCCGGTGGCGGTATGGGCGAGGTGTGGACGGCGTGGGACAGCATTCTCAGCCGGACGGTCGCGCTCAAGGTCGTCAAGCCTGGGCTCAGCGACGACGCGGACTTCTCGACCCGCTTCCGCAACGAGGCGCGGCTCGCCGCCCAGCTCACCCACGGCAACATCGCCCAGGTCTACGACTTCGGCGAGGACGACGGCACGGCGTACCTCGTCATGGAGTTCGTCCCGGGCCGTTCGCTCGCGGACGTCATCGACACCTCACGTGGTCTGCCGGCTGATCGGGCAGTCGCGCTGATCACCCAGGCAGCCGACGCACTGCAGACCGCGCACGAGGCGGGCGTCGTGCACCGCGACGTCAAGCCGGCCAACATCCTGGTGACGCCCCGCGGCACCGTGAAGCTCACCGACTTCGGCATCGCTCGCGCGCTCGGCGAGGCCAAGGTGACCCGCACCGGTGAGGTCATGGGCACCGCTCAGTACCTCCCGCCGGAGGCCGCACTCGGCCGCGAGGTCACCGCTCAGGCCGACGTCTACTCGCTCGCCGTGGTCACCTACGAGCTGCTGACGGGACAGCGGCCGTTCCAGGCGGACTCGGCCGTGAGCCTGGCGATGAAGCACGTCAATGAGGCGCCTCCGCCCCTGCCCGAGCACCTTCCGTGGGGTCTGCGGCAGGCCGTCATGCACGGGCTCGCCAAGGATCCGAGGCAGCGACAGCCAGGCGCGGAGGCGTACGCCCGTTCGCTGCGCCAGGTCGGCCACGCTCCGGCGGCCGCGCCGTACGTGCCGTCGCCGCAGCCTGTGGCAGCCCGCCCCTCGGCAGCGTGGACGTCGGGTCCTCAACCGTCCCAGGCCTATTCGCAGCCGGTCGCCTACACCGGCCACCATCCGATGCAGGGGTCGTACGCCGCCGGCCAGTGGCCATCGGGTCCTCAGCCGGTCGGTCGCCGACCGGTCACGACGGCCATGCGCACCGTGGGGTGGGCGTGGGTGGCGGCCGGGCTGCTGACCTGTGTCTTCCTGTTCCTGCCGTTCGCGCACCTGCACGCCACGGAGGATCATCCCGCGAGGCAGTGGAACGCCTTCGGGCTGGGTGTTGCGGAGCGGACGTACGCCCCGGCCGAGACGACGGGTGACGGTGTCGGGTGGGTCCTGCTCGTGGTGGCGCTCATCATCGTGGCGCTCGGGCTGCCTCAGGCACTGGGCCGGCCGCACGTCTCCTTGCCGATCATCGCGGTCGTGCTCTGCTTCATCGGCGGCTTGATCTGGGTGGCGTGCCTGGGGGTCATCACGGGTGGCGACGACGACCACAGCGAGCTGGGGTTCGAACCCGGTATCTGGTTCACAGGGCTGGCTGGAACGGCGATGATCGCAGCGGTCATCACGGCAATGTCCAAGCGCCGCTAGAGAATTCGGCGCGCCGACCCGCCCTCAGGGATGGTGCTGGCGTGACTGATGGTGCAGACTGTGCCCGACAACAGCAGAACGTGACAGTTCCGGCTCCCGTGCGAGGTCGTTGGGGAAGACGTCCCTCGCAGCCTGGAGGAGGTCCGGATGTCTGTCGCGATGTCGCGTGCCGTCACGCGAGGCGTGGTGTACGTACACTCCACGCCTACTGCGTTGTGCCCGCATGTCACCTGGGCCTTGGAGTCCCTGCTCGAGGTGCCTGTGCGGTTCGAGTGGACCAAGCAGCCCATCGCACCGACCATGGTGCGCGGCGAGCTGTCCTGGGCTGGCGAGCCCGGCACGGGTGCTCGCATCGCCAGCTCGCTGCGCGGCTGGGAGCACCTGCGCTACGAGGTGACCGAGGAACCGAGCCCTGGCTGCGACGGCTCACGCTGGTCACACACGCCTGATCTCGGCATCCATCACACCTGGACGTCCGCCAGCGGCGACGCGATCGTCAACGAAGACCGACTGCGCTCGGCACTTGCGGCGAGCCAGGGCGACCCGGAGCAGTTCCGGGTCGAGATGGCCGAGCTGCTCGGTGCCGCATGGGACCAGGAGCTCGAGCCCTTCCGCGTCGCGGGCGAAGGCGCCACGGTGCGCTGGCTGCACCGCGTCTCCTGACCAGCCAAAGACTCAAAAAGGTCCTGGGAGGTGCGCGCTCGAGCGCGCACCTCCCAGGACCGTGATCGTGGCCTGCGTTCAGAGCGGGATGTTGCCGTGCTGGCCTCGGGTCTGCGGCGCGGAGGCGATCGCCGCAGCCAGAGCTGATCGCGTCGCGGTCGGTTCGACGATCTCGTCGATGACCCCGATCTCCAGCGCCCGCGGCAAGCCGCCGGCCAGCTTGGCGTGCTCGTCCGCCAGCTCGTTCTCGACCTGCGTGCGCTCGGACTCGTCGACCTCGGCGAGCCGACGGCGGTGCAGGATGCGCACCGCAGCGACATGACCCATCACGGCGATCTCGGCCTTGGACCAGGCGAAAACCTTGGTCGCACCCAGGGACCGCGAGTTCATCGCGATGTACGCGCCGCCGTAGGTCTTGCGGGTCACCAGCGTCACGCGCGGCACCTTCGCCTCGGCAAAGGCGTGCAGCAGCTTGGCACCGCGGCGTACGACGCCGTCCCACTCCTGGCCCGCGCCCGGCAGGTAGCCGGGCACGTCCACGAGCACGATCAGTGGCACACCGAATGCATCGCACATCCGCACGAACCGCGCGGCCTTCTCGGCCGATGAGGAGTCGAGACAGCCACCGAGCCGCATCGGGTTGTTGGCGATCACTCCGACGGTGCGCCCACCGAATCGACCCAGAGTCGTGACGATGTTGGGCGCCCAACGCGGGTGCAGCTCAACGGAACTCGCCACATCGTCGAGGACGTTGTCGACGAGCGGATGGACGTCGTACGCCCGCTTCGCCGACTCGGGGAACGTCGCCGCAAGGTCGCGGTCCTCCACAGCGGCCGGGTCGAGCTCGCCCTGATCGGCGAGCAGCGAGGACAGCTGGCGACCCCGCTCGAACGCCTCCTCTGTCGTCTCGGTGACCACGTGCACGACGCCTGAGCGGCGCCCGTGCGGCTCCGGCCCGCCGAGTCGGAGCGCGTCGACGTTCTCGCCGGTGACCGACCGGACAACGTCGGGTCCGGTCACGAAGATGCGGCCGTCCGGACCGAGGATCACGATGTCGGTCAGTGCCGGACCGTACGCCGCGCCACCGGCGGCTGGGCCGATGACGACCGAGATCTGCGGGATGACACCCGACGCGCGAGTCATGATGGCGAAGACTTCGCCGACTGCATGCAGCGACACGACGCCCTCGGCCAGGCGCGCGCCGCCGCAGTGCCACAGACCCACGATCGGTACGCCGTCAGCGATAGCACGCTCGTACGCCGCCAGGATCACCTTGCAGCCCTCGACCCCCATGGCGCCGCCCTGGATCGTGGCGTCAGAGACGAAGACGACGACCCTGGAGCCATCGGCGGTGCCGATGGCCGCCAGCATGCCGCTCGCGTTGTGCTTGGTGATGAGCTCCATCGAGCCGTCGTCGAGGAACTCCCGCAGACGGTTGACGGGGTTGCGAGGATCGTCCGCCGAGCTCACCTTCGGGCGCAGCGAGGCCGAGACCAGCGCAGAGGCGGCGCTCGGCGGACGGGACGACATCAGATGCTCTTCACGACGACAGCGATGTTGTGGCCGCCGAATCCGAAGGAGTTGTTGAGCGCCGCGATGTCGCCGTCCGGGAGCTTGCGGTGGTCACCGGTGACGACGTTCAGCGGGATGGCCGGGTCCTGGTCCGTCAGGTTGATGGTCGCGGGGATCAGCCGCTCGTGCACCGTCTGGATCGTCAGCACCGTCTCGAGCGCGCCCGCCGCACCGAGCAGGTGACCGGTCATCGACTTGGTTCCTGTCACCGCGATGTCATCGACGGCGTCGCCGAACGCGCGCTGGATGGCGTTGGACTCGGCGAGGTCACCGACCGGGGTCGAGGTGGCGTGCGCATTGATGTGGATGATGTCCGCAGGCTTGAGACCGGCCCGCTCGACCGCCTCGAGCATCGCCCGTGCAGCGCCTTCGCCCTCAGGCTCGCCAGCAGTGATGTGGTACGCGTCGGAGGACATCCCGATGCTCGCCAGCTCTGCGTAGATCTTGGCGCCGCGAGCCTGCGCGTGCTCGTAGGACTCCAGCACGATGATCGCCGCGCCTTCGGCGAGTACGAACCCGTCGCGGTCCGTGGCATAGGGGCGGGACGCGCCCGCCGGGTCGTCGTTGCGGGTCGAAAGTGCTTGCATCGCAGCGAAACCCGCGATCGGCAGTGGGTGGATCGCAGCCTCGGTGCCACCGGCGACCATGACGTCGGCGCGGCCCTGGCGGATCATCTCCGCGGCGTAGCCCATGGCCTCCGCGCCGGACGAGCAGGCAGACACCGTGGTGTGAGCCCCGGCGCGCGCCTTGAGCTCGAGCGAGACGTTGCCGGACGCCGTGTTGGGCATCAGCATGGGCACGGTCAGCGGGTAGACGCGACGCGGCCCCTTCTCCTTGAGCACGTCGTACTGCGCCAGAAGGGTGTGCACGCCACCGATGCCCGTACCGATCGCGACGCCGAGGCGTACCGGATCGATCTCCGGGGCACCGGCATCAGCCCAGGCCTCGCGGGAGGCGATCATCGCGTACTGCGCGGACGGGTCCATGCGACGGGTCTCGACGCGCTTGAGCACATCGGCCGGATCCTGCTTGATGGTGGCGGCGAAGGTGACGGGCAGGTCGTACTGCTCTACCCAGTCGAAGTCGAGGGGACGGGCGCCGGAGGTGCCCGCGAGCAGCGCGTCCCAGGTCTCGGTGGCGCTGCCACCGATCGGCGTGGTGGCGCCAATACCGGTGACGACGATGCGCTGGTCAGCGCTCATGTGGGGTGCTCCTAGAGATCGGTGGCAGGCGGCGGGTCCGCCGCGGTGGGGCCGTACGTCATTGGGCGGCCCCACCGCGGCAGTCGTGCGGTCAGCCCTGCGCGCCCTTGATGTAGCTGACGGCGTCGCCGACGGTCGACAGGTTCTTCACGTCGTCGTCGGGGATGCGGACGTCGAACTTCTCCTCGGCGTTGACCACGATGGTCATCATCGACAGCGAGTCGATGTCGAGGTCCTCGGTGAAGGACTTCTCCGGCTGGACCTCCTCGGTCGCCAGACCGGTCTCCTCGTTGATGATGTCGGCAAGGCCGGCCAGGATCTCCTGCTCGGTCTGGGCCATCGTTGACTCCTTCTCGGTTGTACGTCGAGTCTCGGTTGCGAGCACGTCGCTCGAACCGCACTGCTGTGCTGCGGGCTGACCCGGATTACCCGCCGGGTCGACGGGAGCTATCAGGGCAAGACCACGACCTGCGCGGCGTAGACGAGGCCGGCGCCGAAGCCGATCTGGAGGGCTAGTCCGCCGCGCGGCACCTCACCCTCGCGAAGCATCCGCTCGGTGGCCAGCGGGATCGATGCGGCCGAGGTGTTGCCGGTGTCGGCGATGTCACGCGCGACCGGGATGTCCTCGGGCAGCTTGAGCTGCTTGAGCATCGCGTCGATGATCCGCATGTTGGCCTGGTGCGGGATGAACGCGTCCAGGTCGGCCGCCGTGATGCCGGCCTTGTCGATCGCCTGCTGGCAGACCGGAGCCATGCTCCAGACGGCCCACCGGAAGACGGACTGGCCGGCCATCAGCAGGCTCGACGGCTCGAGCTCGGAGTCCTCGACCTTGCCGTTGGTGATGTCGGTCCAGGACTCGCGCTGCCGGATCGCGTCCCACTTCTCGCCGTCCGAACCCCAGACGGTCGGGCCGATGCCCGGGACGTCGGAGGGCCCGACCACGGCCGCGCCGGCGCCGTCGGCCAGGATGAAGGACGTACCGCGGTCGCGTTTGTCGGTGATCTCGGAGAGCTTCTCGACACCGATCACGAGGACGTACTCGGCGCTTCCGCCGCGCACCATGTCGCTCGCGAGGGCGATGCCGTGGCAGTAGCCGGCGCAGGCTGCTGAGACATCGAAGGCGGGTACGCCGTTGGCGCCGAGCCGGGTTGCGAGCAGGGGAGCGGCGGCTGGGGTCTGGTAGGGGTGCGTCACCGTCGCGACGATGATCGCGCCGAGCTGCTCGGCAGAGATGCCGGCCATCTCGAGTGCGGGGTGAGCGGCCTGCTCGGCCATGTCCACCACGGTCTCGTCCTCGCGGGCCCACCGTCGGGTCACGATGCCGGAGCGCTCCTGGATCCACTCGTCCGAGGAGTCGATCCAGGTGCAGACCTCTTCGTTGGTGATGACCCGCTCGGGTCGGTATCCACCGACGCCACGGATGCGCGAGTGGCGCGCGCCGTCACCTGAGACGAGAGTCCCGGTTCCCTTGGGTGCCAACGACATTGGTCACGCTCCTTGCGGGTGTAGACGAAGCAGGGGCTGGCCGGGGGAGACCGGATCGCCGTCCTCGACGAGCCACTCGATGACGCGGCCGCCGTGCGCCGACGTCACGGTGAAGCGGTCACGCAGGGTGGCGATCTCTGCGACCACGCTGCCCGGCTCGACGACGGTGCCCTCGACGGAGTGGTCGAAGGAGACCACGCCCTTCGACGGCGCGATCACCAGACGCCAGGTCGGGTCCATGGCCGTCTCGGTGCTGCCGTGCTCGCGCACCATGCGGTGAGCGGTCTCGAGATCGTCCGGGGTCTTGAGGGCCAGCAGCTCGACGCCGGGAAGGGCGCGCTTGGCCAGTCCGGTCAGGGTGCCCGCGGGCGGGATCTCGATCAGACCGGTGACACCCATCGACTCGAAGGTCTCCATGCACAGGTCCCACCGGACCGGGTTGCTCACCTGCGAGACCAGACGCTTGAGCACGGTGCGGCTGTCATGGACGACCTGGCCGTCGGCGTTGCTGACCAGAGGTACGCGTGGGTCGTGGGTGCTGATCGCTCGCGCATAGCCGCTCAGGACCTCGACGGCCGGCGCCATGTGCTCGGTGTGGAACGCACCTGCCACCGGGAGCGGGATCACGCGGGCCTTGGTCGGCGGATCGGCCTTGAGCGCGTCGAGCTGCTCGAGCGTGCCGGCCGCGACGACCTGACCGGCGCCGTTGATGTTGGCGGGAGTGAGACCGTGCCGCTCGATGACGGCGACCACCTCGTCGGCGTCGCCGCCGAGCACGGCGCTCATGCCGGTCGGACGGGCTGCGCTGGCGGCGGCCATCTGGCGGCCTCGCTCGCGCACCAGCACCATGGCCTGCTCGGCGCTCATGACGCCGGCGGCGGAGGCTGCGGTGATCTCGCCGACCGAGTGACCGGCGCCCGCGCCGACACTGCGGAAGCCGTCGGCCGGGTGCTCGAACAACGAGAGCAGGGTGAGCAGGCCGGACGCGACGATGAGGGGCTGCGCGACGGCGGTGTCCTTGATGGTGGCCGCGTCAGAGGTCGTGCCGTGGGTGACGAGGTCGATCTCGGCGACGGCCGACAGCCAGCTGAGCCGGTCGCGGAAGCCCGGGACCTCCAACCAGGGAGAGAGGAAGCCGGGAGCTTGGGAGCCCTGTCCAGGGCAGACGACAACGAGCACCTGTCCACTCTTTCCCGACTCGCGCCCTCGCGCCCTGAACGAGTCGCACGACGCTGATGACTTGGACTTGGAGGAATCCTACAAAGAGAGGCGACTAGCCCGTCGGCCGCCCGACCGGAGCGTCGTCCGATTCATGGTCCTCGCTCGGTCGCCGCCAGCGACGAGGCTCATCGAGGAGGGCGAGAGCCAGCCCGATGCGTACGGTGAAGGCGTCGTGAGTGACCGTCAGGTCGTAGCCCGTGAGCTCGGCAATGCGACGGAGCCGGTAGCGAACCGTGTTGGGGTGCACGAACAGCAGCCGCGCCGTGGCCTCGAGCCCGCCGGTGTCGAGGAACGCCGTGGCCGTCTCCAGCAACGAGGCTCCGGTCCCCGCGAGCGGGCGCTGGATGCGGTCGACCAAGGCACTGTGGGCGCGGCTGTCGCCGTTGAGCGCGCGCTCGCCGAGCAGCTCATCGGACAGACACGGGCGGGGAGCATCCGGCCAGGCGCGGGCTGCAGCCAGACCCGACAGTGCGGCGCGCGCGGACCGGCCGGCGGCGTACACATGAGGCACGACCGGGCCCACGACGATCGGTCCCGGGCCCCACCTGGCCTGCATCTGCGACACCACGCCGAGCGGGTCCTCGATGCTCCCGAGAACTGCCATCAGCCGATGCCCCTGCACTGCGGCCAGGCCCTCCACACCACGCCGATCTGCCTCGGAACGCAGGGCATCCACGACTCCGGCCTCGCTACCGCTCGGCGCCTCACCGGCCACCACGACGATGTTGGAGACCGTGCCCCAGCCCAGTGCGGCGACGCGTGACTGCAACGAGTCGTCGGCCTCGCCGCGCAGGATCGCATCGACGACCAAGGACTCCAACCGAGCGTCCCAGGCGCCACGTTCCTCGGCGGCCTGGGCATAGACCTGAGCGGCCGCAAAGGCGATCTCGCGAGAGTAGTGCAGGACCGCCGCCTGGAGCTCGGCTTCCTCGCCCGGGGCCGCGATCTCATCGACGTGGGACTCGACGACATCGATGACGGTGCGCACCAGGTCGAGCGTCTGCCGGAGGCTGATCGAGCGGGTCAGCTCGCGCGGAGCCGAACCGAAGACGTCGATGGTGCCGGCGGGTGTCGTCGTGGGATCGCGCACCCAGGAGATGAAGGCGCCGATACCGGCCTGCGCGACCAGGCCGACCCAGCTGCGGTCCTCGGCCGACAGCGCTCGGTACCAGTCGTGGGTCGCCTCCATGCGCTGGGCCGCGGCGGTCGACAGGGTGCCCGCGTGCCGTTCGAGGCGCTGGCGAGTTGCTGCCGAACCGAACTCCGTGGGGCCGCTCATAGGTCTCAGGGTAGGCACCTCTTTGTGGGGAAGGCACAGATAGGGCCCTGACCGACGTGATGTATCACACGCCACATGGCCCGGCTCCTGGGTTGCATCGGGACCATCGAAGGTTCCGCCGTTCCGGGGGGAGACGTGATGTCAAACGACGAATCACTACCAGAGCTGGATCCGAACGACGGTTCAGAATCACCGCCTGGCTCGACCGAGGGGTCTGAGACGGAGTCGACTGAGGTTGAGGCTGAGTCGACTGAGGGGTCTGAGGCTGAGCCGACCGAGGTTGAGGGCGAGTCGACCGAGGTTGAGGGCGAGTCGACCGAGGGGTCTGAGTCGGAGTCGACTGAGCCTGCCGAGGGCGAGGAGCTGCACGCGGAGTCGCCAACAGTCGGCGACCTGGAAGGCGGATCGGACGATCTGCCATCGGAGGTGCTGGCGTTCAACGACTTCGACACCAGCTGGATCGATGAGGGGGTGGCCTAGCCATGGGCGACATCGGCGAGATCGTGAACACCACGACTCAGATCTTCAAGATCCTCGACAACAACGTCACCACCAGCATGGGCAAGCTCGCAACCGCGCTACCCAAGGACGTGGACGCACTGGCCACGGACGGCAACTGGGTCCGGCGCGATCACGCCATGATCCTGCCGTTGGTGTGGCCCGCGAAGTACCCCGAGCTGAATGACGACGATGTCGTGAACCTCGGCCTGATCTGGACCTACGGCGGCAGTGTCAACGGCGAGGGTCGGTACATCAAGGATGCCGAGGCGTTCGCCACCGTCGGGCACATCTCACTCGGCTACACGATTGATGTGTCAGTCCGGTTCGCGGACACCGGCACGCCGGTCGGCGACGAACCCATCGCGATGATCACGGGCACGTTCAACGTGCGCCAGCGTCGCACTCTCATCGGCGAACTGCCCTCTTGCGTCATCGGATTCACTCTGATGGGCGACGGCCGAGGAACGATGAAAGAACTCAAGATCCGCTGAACAACCCGGAAGGACAACCATGCCCGGCAACGACCTACAGATCACGGGCGGCATCACTCAGGCCCTGCTCGATGCTCTCAACCAGATCCACACATCCATCACGGCTGGACTGGTCGGCCCTGATGGCCAGCCGTCCAAGACAGCGATCTACATGCATCTTCCGGTCGGTCAGCCGGTCGACCCGAAGATGTACGCCAACCCATGGACCCCGGCGGGCGGCTCCGCCTACGCCGCCGTGACCAGCACGGGAGCCTTCACCCCGGCGGCGCCGCCGCCCGTGGCCGACGCAGACGCCAAGCCACCGGCTCAGCAGCTCGCGGCGATTCCGGCACCGGACCCGAAGCTGCAGCTGGCGATCAGCAGTGCGTTCAACACCGCGCAACGAGTCGACAACATGCTGATGGTGACCGACAAGGGAGTCGCGGTCGCGTGGCCGCAGCGCACGGTCAGCATCGAGTACTTCACTGCGCTTGAGGGCATGCAGGCGGAGCCCATCCCGGAGCCGTCGGACGAGATCAAGAAGCGCATCGCGGACGCGGAGAAGACCCTTTACACGCTCGACGCGGACGGCAACTTCACGGGTTACACACCCCGGCATGCGTCCTACCGTCACAACCAGAAGGCTCTGGCTGACGCACGTAGTGAACAGGCCCTCGCCTACAGCCAGGCGATGGCCGATCCCGTTGCGGGACAGGCGTGGCCAGTGACCAGCGCGAAATACGAGAACGCGGTCACGCAGGCGTACAACGACTGGCGTGACATGGGCGGCCAGGAGATCGAGGACGCCATCAACACGCTGCAGTCCGTCGGCGGGAGCGCGGCTGCGGCACTGATCGCCAAGGCGCGCAAGATGTTCGACGACTACAGCGTCGGTCTCGGCGGGGCGGTTTCGACGAAGGTGCCGTGGTCGTACATCGACCCAGTGTCCTGGTGGGACCACAGCAACCACGACTTCGGCGCGATGCGGATCACCGCGAAGTCCAGCCAGTACCAGGCCGGCGGAGGCGGGGGAGAGCACAGCTTCGCGCACTCCTTCTATCGGGACGAGTCGTCGTCGAACTCCGGGAGTGCCGGGTTCAGCTTCTTCTGGGGTGTGTCAGCCGATGCATCGCACTCGGAGACGAGTCACGACGACGGGACCAACACCGACACCTCGGGCTGGACCGAGCATCACGACCAGTCCTCATCAGCCACAGTGGAGTTCGAGTGGTTCATGGCGAGCATCGAACGGCCGTGGCTGCTGGGCGACCTCTTCCATATGGACGGGTGGTACCTCGCGGGGCAGAAGAAGGGAGCCATCAGTGACGGAACCATCGAAGGCCAGATCGGCGACGTCCCGAAGCTCCTGCCCATGATTCCGAAGTCGTTCGTGGTCGTGCGCAACGTCAAGATCACGTCCGACTCGTGGGGAAGTCTGGGCAGCTCGTTCCAGAACGCTGTGGACAGCAGTCAAGGTCACACCGACAGCAGCTCGACGTCGTACGGCGGGTCTGTGGGCTGGTTCGGTCTGGGCGGCTCCTACCAGCACTCGGAGTCGGATGCGAACGGGGCCTTCACCACGACGCACGACGGCTCGAACGGTTGGTCGTACACCTCGACCGCCACGGGCGGCACGCTTGAGCTGCTCGGTGCTCAGATCGTCGGGTGGGTCGGGCAGATCCAGCCCGTGGCACCACGCGTCGACGACCCCAACATCGGCAAGGAGCAGGTGGACAAGCCTGCTCCCGACCCGGCGAAGGCGGACGGCGACAAACCGGCCGCTCCGGCACCGGCCGCTCCGGCACCGGCCGCTCCGGCACCGGTACCGGTACCTGCAACGCCCGTGCCGAACGCCTGAGTGAGGGAGGTACGCCATGACTGGGAACAGCGATCAGCTGGCTGTCCTGGGCCAGCAGGTTCTCGACGCCATCATCACGACGTACCTCCCGGACTCGGGATCCGCGCTTGCCCTGGCTCTCCATCCAGGGCAAGCGCTCGCCGACGACCTCGTGCAGGCCGGCGAGACCAACCCGCTACGCCTCTCGGAGTGGATCGCTGACCAGTACGACTACCCGTTGTGGCTCAAGCGCTCTGATGGCTCGTCGGTGTCGGCGTCCGTGGTGGGAGGCATCCCGGCCAAGGCCGCGTACCTGAACATGGTGCCGTGGGCGTGTCCGAGCGTTCCCGCGGACTCGACGTCCTACCCGCGGCTGGCGGCGTTGATCGCGCAGGCTCGAAAGGACCTTGGTGACACTCCCGAGACGCTCCCTTTCGGTTGCGAGCCAACCGATTTCGCCGAGCCGACCAGTCCGGCGTGGCACGTCTTCGACACCAAGATCACCAGCACGTCGAGTATGACCAAGACCGTCCATCCGGAGTCCGCGCCGGTGATCGGGGTCAACCCAGACCTGTGGAAGCTGCGTCCGGTGACGGCGCAGGTGTTGGACGCCCTGCCTGATCGGGCCGTTCAGCTGGAGGACCAGAGGAAGCTGCTGGAGGAGATGACGACGATCCCGCGGTACGAGGTCGCTCAGCGGGTGCGCGACATTCCCTGCCCCGAGGACTATGCGACGCCCGAGGTCCAGGCGCAGGTGGAGGTGGCCACGGAGGTCGTCCAGCCGCCCGAAGAAGCGCAGGTCGCCGCGGAGGTCGTCCAGCCACCCGAAGCGGTCGGCGAGACCGCGGTCACCGGCGTTGCCGATCTCCAGCTGGATCAGCCGTTGGCAGCTCGGGGGATCGCAGGGTTTGCCGGGCTCCGTACGACGCTGGCCCGGTCCGACGTCGCGCTCGACCGGATGGCCGTGGCAACGGCCGTGGCCGCCGCAGAAGAACCGCCCGCACCCGTGCGCGCGATCCGTTTCGACACCGCTGTCGCCGAACAGCTGACGCAGCTGCAGACTGCCGATCTCGTGGCCGCACCTGCGGTCACCGAGACGACGACCGAGAGCAGCGAGCTGCATGTGCACTTCGAGTACTGCCTGCTCACGATCACCCGTCGATTGGCCGGAAACCGTTGGTGGCACCAGGAACTCGTGGCCGAGGACGACTGGTTCGTGCCCGGGATGAAACGGGGCGACATGGTCAAGGAGTCGACGCAGGAGGGCTACGCCCACTGCCTGCCGCAGGCCCTTCTCGTTGTACGCAACGTCAGCCTCACCGGGTCCTGGACCGATGCAGCGCGGGAGTCGATGACCAACGCGATCTCCTATGTCGGCCCCTTCCTCGCCAGCGTTCCGGCCGCAGCAGAGGCGAGCACGGCCAGTGCCGAGCAGGTGACGGTGCTGGGCATCGGCGTACAGGTGATCGGAGAGCTGTGCGCGCCCTTGCCGCCCTTGCCACCGCAGGACGATCCGGCCCTGGTTCAGTGAGAGTGACAGTCCGAACCGTCGTACGGTCACCTTGTGGTTGCTTGCCATGCGGCCGTTTGTCACCCGGAGTGCGTCAATCCGCGGTGTGATGAGCGCATGGATCGTCGAACCTTCACCGGACTCGCCGCTGCTACCGTCGCGGGCGTGGTCGCTGCACCTGGGGCCGCTGCGGCCGCCCCCACCCCTCATTCCCAGAGCTCAGGTCGACCGGGCCATCACACGAGGCCCATCGTGGTCGGTCACCGCGGCGCGTCGGGCTACCGGCCCGAGCACACGCTCGCGTCCTACACGCTGGCTGCGCACATGGGTGCCGACTTCATCGAGCCCGACCTGGTCATCACCAAGGACGGCGTGCTTGTCTGCCGGCACGAGCCGGAGATCAGCGGGACGACGGACGTGTCCAAACGGCCGGAGTTCGCTGCTCTCAAGAAGACCAAGTCGCTGGATGGTGTCGCGACCACGGGCTGGTTCGTCGAGGACTTCACGCTGGCCGAGCTGAAGACCCTGCGCGCGATCGAGCGGCTGCCCGCGCTGCGGCAGCACAACACGACCTACGACGGGTTGTGGGAGGTGCCGACCTTCGAGGAGGTCCTGCAGCTGCGCAAGCGCCTCAGCCGTGAGCTGGGTCGGGAGATCGGGGTCTACCCCGAGACCAAGCACCCGACGTACTTCCGCACCCAGGGTCTGCCGCTCGAGGAGCGCCTCGTCGGGCTCGTCCGCCGTTACGGCCTGGACCGGGCCAAGGCGCCGATCTTCATCCAGTCGTTCGAGCTGAAGAACCTGCAGGACCTGCGGCACCGGCTGCATGTGAAGGCTCCGCTGGTCTTCCTCACCTCGGCCAGCGGCGGGCCGTTCGGCGACGGACGGACGTACGCCGAGCTGCTCACCCGAGCGGGTATGGCGACGTATGCCAAGGACATCACCGGGCTCGGTCCGGACCAGGCGCAGATCATCCCGCGCAAGGCCGACGGCAGCACCGGTCCCGTCACGACGCTGGTCGCGGACGCGCACGCCAACGGGCTGCAGGTCTGCCCCTACACGGTGCGCGCCGAGAACGTGAACCTGCCGGCGAACTACCGCAAGGGCACCAAGGACGACGACTTCGGGCGGGTGCTGGACTACTTCGCGGTGCTGTTCGGCACGGGCATCGACGGGCTGTTCAGCGATATGCCCGACCTCGCCGTGCTGGCCCGCGACCTCCTCTGACCCACCGCTGGTCGAGTAGCCGGAGGCTCGTTCCTCGTCTACTCGACCAGCGGTTTGGTGTCAGGTGGCGGTGAAGATGGTGGCCGCGCCGGTGTAGGTCCGCTCGCCGTCGTACGGCTCGATGGTCCGGGCGGCCTCCGGCGCGAACGAGGCGATGTACGCCGTCGCCGCGGCGTGGTCGGCGACCGCCTGGGTGGCATGGTGCTCGGCCTCGACCTGCTCGAAGTGTCGTCGCAACGACGGCTCACCGTTCTCCGAGGAGAACTGGCTGATGAGCGGGGCGAGACCGGCTGCGGCGCGGAGGTCGGCGGTGTGGGCGTTGCCGTTGGTTCCGGCGACGAACGTGCCACCAGGTCGCAGGACCCGGCGAACCTCGGAGAGCGTCCGATCGAGCTCGGGCACGTGGTAGAGCATCCACATCGCACAGACCGCATCGAACGAGCCATCGGCGAACGGCAGGTCGGTCGCATCGACCACCTCGGCCTGGACACCTCGCTCCAGGGTGAGCTCGACCATGCGGGCCGACTGGTCGGTTGCCGTCACGGTCGCGTCAGGCAGGGCTGCTGTGAGGTGAGCGGCGAACTCGCCTGTGCCACAACCGATCTCGAGCACCGTGGACGGCTTGACCTCAACGATGCGGGCCAGCGCGAAGTCCTGAGGTTGCAAGCCGTCAGGCGTTCCGCGCCAGATCGAGCGGCGCGCGTTGAGCGGCGACTCGTCGGCGTACTGCCGTCGGACTTGGGTGCGGTCACTACCGATCGTGGTGCTCTCCGTCATGGCCAGCACGCTAACCGGCCAGAACACCGTTCACATGCTGAACGGACCACCTCAGGGGGCGGTCCGTTCAGCATGTCGGGAAGTGCTAAGACTCGCCGCCGGCGTTGCCGGACGTGCCTGCCGTGACGTCGAGCAGCTGGTACTTCTCCGCCGCCTGGCGTGCGGCCTCAGCGGGCATCTCACCGCGGTCGGCGAGCATCTGCAGGGCACGCACGGCCATCGACGGTCCGTCGATGTGGAACGCCCGCCGCGCCGCCGCGCGGGTGTCGGAGAACCCGAACCCATCGGCACCGAGCGAGGTGAAGTCCTGCGGTACCCACTGCGCGATCTGGTCCTGAACCGCCCGCATCGAGTCCGAGACGGCGACCACCGGGCCGGGCGCGTCCTTCAGGCGCTCGGTGACGTAGGGCGTACGCCGCTCGTCCTCCGGGTGCAGGAAGTTGTGCTGGTCGCTGGCCAGGCCGTCGCGGCGCAGCTCGGTCCAGGACGTCACCGACCACACGTCGGCGACGACGCCGAAGTCGTCCTTGAGCAGCTGCTGTGCCTCAAGCGCCCACGGCACTCCGACGCCCGAGCCGAGGAGCTGCACGCGACGGGCGTCCTTGCCCAGACCCTCCGTGCTGCCCTCGTTGATGCGGTGCATGCCGCGCAGGATGCCCTCGGTGTCGACGTCCTTGGGCTCGGCCGGCTGCACCATCGGCTCGTTGTAGACCGTCATGTAGTAGATGACGTCCTCGGGGTTGTCGCCGAACATCCGGCGCAGGCCGTCTTGAACGATGTGCGCGATCTCGTAGCCGTAGGCCGGATCGTAAGCAACCACAGCGGGATTCGTCGACGCGAGCAGGTGGCCGTGCCCGTCTGCGTGCTGCAGGCCTTCACCGGTCAGCGTGGTCCGGCCGGCTGTCGCACCGATCATGAAGCCACGCGTCATCTGGTCGGCAGCGGCCCAGATCGAGTCGCCCGTCCGCTGGAACCCGAACATCGAGTAGAAGACGTAGACCGGCACCATCGGCAGACCGTGCGTGGCGTACGACGTCCCGGCCGCGGTGAACGCTGCGATCGAGCCGGCCTCGTTGATGCCGAGGTGCAGGATCTGACCCTGCTCGGACTCTTTGTACGCCAGCATCAGCTCGGCGTCGACCGAGGTGTAGTGCTGCCCGTGCGGGTTGTAGATCTTGGCCGTCGGGAAGAACGAGTCCATCCCGAAGGTGCGCGCCTCGTCCGGGATGATCGGGACGATGTGCTTGCCGAAGTCCTTGTCCCGCATCAGGTCTCGCAGCACGCGGACGAACGCCATCGTGGAGGCGACCTCCTGCTTGCCGGAGCCCTTCTTGGCCACGGCGTACGCGGAGTCGCCCGGGAGCTTGAGCGAGGGCGACGTCGTACGACGGCTGGGCACCCCACCGCCGAGCGACCTGCGCCGCTCGAGGAGGTACTTGATCGCCGGGTCGTCGTTGCCGGGGTGGTAGTAGGGCGGGAGGTAGGGGTTCTCCTCCAGCTGTGCGTCTGTGACCGGGATGTCCATCGAGTCACGGAAGGTCTTGAGGTCGTCCAGCGCGAGCTTCTTCATCTGGTGCGTCGCGTTGCGGCCGGCGAAGTGCGTGCCGAGGCTGTAGCCCTTGATCGTCTTGGCGAGGATCACGGTCGGCTGGCCGTGGTTGGTCATGGCGGCGGCATAGGCCGCATAGACCTTGCGGTAGTCGTGGCCACCGCGCTTGAGCTTCCACCAGACGTCCTCGTCGGACCAGTCCTTGACCATAGCCGCGGTGCGCGCGTCGCGTCCGAAGAAGTGCTCGCGTACGTATGCGCCGTCGTTGGCACGGAACGTCTGGTAGTCGCCGTCCGGGGTGTCGTTCATCAGGTGGACGAGGGCGCCGTCGCGGTCCTGGGCGAGCAGCGGGTCCCAGCCGCGGCCCCAGACGACCTTGATGACGTTCCAGCCGGCGCCGCGGAAGAAGGACTCCAGCTCCTGGATGATCTTGCCGTTGCCGCGAACCGGTCCGTCGAGTCGCTGCAGGTTGCAGTTGATGACGAACGTGAGGTTGTCCAGTGACTCGTTGGCAGCCAGCTGGAGCAGTCCGCGCGACTCCGGTTCGTCCATCTCGCCGTCGCCCAAGAACGCCCAAACATGTTGCTGGCTGGTGTCTTTCAGGCCCCGGTTGTGCAGATAGCGGTTGAGCTGGGCCTGGTAGATCGCGTTCATGGGACCGATGCCCATGGACACCGTCGGGAACTCCCAGAAGTCCGGCATGTTGCGTGGGTGCGGGTAGGACGGCAGCCCGGCCGGCTTGCCGTCGACCTGGTGCGAACGCTCCTGACGGAACCCGTCGAGCTGGTCGGCCGTGAGCCGTCCCTCGAGGTAGGCGCGCGAGTAGATGCCGGGGGAGGCGTGACCCTGGATGAAGATCTGGTCGCCGCCGCCCGAGTGGTCCTTGCCCCGGAAGAAGTGGTTGAAGCCGACCTCGTAGAGCGTCGCCGCGGAGGCGTACGTCGAGATGTGACCGCCGACGCCGATGTCGGGGCGCTGCGCCCGGTGCACCATGATGGCGGCGTTCCAGCGGATCCAGGCGCGGTAGCGGTGCTCGACCTCCTCGTCGCCCGGGAACCAGGGCTCCGCGTCGGGGGAGATCGTGTTGATGTAGTCGGTCGCGGTCAGCGACGGCACACCGATCTGGCGCTGTCGAGCCCGCTCGAGGAGCTTGAGCATGACGTAACGCGCCCGGGCCTGACCGCCCTGATCGATGGCAGCGTCGAGGGAGTCCAACCACTCCTGGGTCTCCTCGGGATCAATGTCCGGGAGCTGACTGGGGATGCCGTTCAGGATCGGTCCTGCGTCCTTGCGTGACACGGTCTGTGTCCTCTCTCGCGTGCTGGCTCTGCGGGCAAGTCTGCTCCCCAGATGCCCGGTCCGCGACGCCGGGAGGGTTACCCGTGAGTACTCCGATCGGCCTACGCCGGTCGCCTCCGACGGGGGCAGCTGAGGTGGGATGGTTGCAAAGCGCGGCGCTTCCTAGTGGACTACGCATCAACTTCACGCACAGAGAGAGGTAGGTAGGGCTGGTGAACGAGACCGCAGGGACGACACCCGCGGCCAAGCTCGGCTTCGAGGACGGGCAGGTTGTCCAGGAGCTGGGTTGGGACGAGGACGTCGATGAGTCGCTCCGCGACCAGATCGAGGACGCTGCCGGATCACCGCTGGAGGACGAGGAGTACGACGGGATCGTTGATGCCGTCATCCTCTGGTTCCGCGACGGCGACGGAGACCTGACCGACGACTGTGTCGACGCTCTCACCAATCTCGGCGAGAAGGGCTTCGTGGTGCTGCTGGTGCCCAAGGCCGGACATCCCGAGCACGTTGACGCCAGCGACATCCAGGAAGCCGCGCAGACGGCCGGCCTGAAGGCGAGCTCCTCGACCAAGGCCGGCGACGACTGGATCGCGACCAAGCTCGTGCAGGGTGGCATCGCCAAGCAGCGATGAGACCTGAGACAGGTGCTCGCGCACCGGCGTTCTCCCTCAAGGACCAGTTCGGCCAGGACACCACGCTCGCATCCCTGACCCAGGAGCGAGCGGTCCTGCTGGTGTTCTACCCGTTCGCCTTCTCCCGGATCTGTACCGGAGAGCTGGCGGCGATCCGGGACGACCTGCCGCACTTCGACAACGAACGGGTGCAGACCGTCGGGGTCTCGTGTGACCCGATGTTCACGCTGAAGGCCTGGGCCGACGCCGAGGGTTTCGACTTCCCTCTGCTGTCCGACTTCTGGCCGCATGGTGTGGCGGCCCGGGCCTACGGCGTGTTCGACGAGCAGTCGGGCATGGCCGTACGCGGGACGTTCCTGGTCGACCGCGACGGCGTCGTGCGCTGGGCACTGGTCAACGGGCCCGGCGAGGCGCGCGACTTCGGCGGCTTCCACGAGGCGCTGGCGACGTTGGACACCTGAGCCGACTAGTCTGTCCTCCGCTCCGCCGCACAACGTGGCGGCGCACCGTTCATCGACGATGGCGGCCCCGGTGAGCCTGCGAGCCGGGACGCAGGAGGAGATGGACGAGAAAGCGCACGAGGGCCTGTAGCTCAGCTGGTAGAGCACCGCGTTTACACCGCGGGTGTCGTCGGTTCGAACCCGGCCGGGCCCACACAGCAGTCATGTTCGGCGCAGCTGCGCCGAACATGACCGACCAGGGGAGTGCGCACGATGACGACGAGCGGCACCACGCTGTCCGAGGTGCTCACCGTCCTCGACGGGCTCTACCCGCCCGACACCGCCCAGTCCTGGGACCAGGTCGGGCTGGTGTCGGGAGACCCGGCCCAGCCCGTACGCCGGATCCACCTGGCCGTCGATCCCACCTTGGCGGTGATCGAGGAGGCGCGTGAGGCCGGAGCCGACCTGCTGGTGACGCACCATCCGTTGCTGCTGCGCGGGGTCCACTCGGTCGCGACCACGTCGGCCAAGGGCGCGAGCGTCACGGCTCTGGTCGTGGCCGACCTCGCGCTCTATGTCGCTCATACCAACGCCGACGTCGCCCGTCCTGGCGTCAACGACGCGCTCGCGGCAGCGGCCGGGCTGACGGCGACCGAGCCGCTCACCGTTCGTGAGGGTCAGTCGCTCGGGCTGGTGGGCGACCTGTCCGTGCCGATGACCCTGCAGGCCTTTGCCGCGATGCTGGCGGCGGCGTTGCCAGCGACACCGGTCGGCGTACGGGTCTCGGGCGATGCGGACGCCGAGGTACGCCGGGTGGCCGTGCTCGGCGGCGCCGGAGACGATGCGTTCGCCGAGGTACGCGCCAGCGGGGCCGACGTCTACGTCACCGCCGACCTTCGTCATCACCCGGCGCTGGAGGCCCGCGAGGAAGCTCGTGGCGGGCCGCCCTACCTGGTCGATGCCGGTCACTGGGCCACGGAGTCGTTGTGGCTGGAGTCCGCGTCGGAGCGGATCCGTCACGAGCTCGGCGGTGCAGCGGCTAGCGTTGAGGTTTACGTGTCGACACTGCGGACCGATCCCTGGGACTTCCTGGTCGCGACCAGCAGCACGACATCGCCTGAACAACGAAGTGGAGGCCCCCGCTGAAAGCCGACCTCAGTCGCCAGTGGCGACTGCTCGACCTGCAAAAGCTTGACACCCGTCTCGACCAGCTGAACCATCGCGCAGGCGCCCTGCCGGTGCTCGCCGAGCTGGCCGCGGCCCACGAGCAGTCCACGCGGGTGGACGAGGACTTGGTTCTCGCGCGCACGGCGGTGACCGACATCGACCGCGAGATCACCAAGGCTGATCAGGACGTGCAGCTGGTGCGCGACCGGTCGACGCGCAACCGGGCGAGGCTGGACAGCGGCCAGGGCAGCCCCAAGGAGCTGCAGAGCATGCAGCACGAGCTCGACACCTTGGCGCGGCGGCAGTCCGAGCTGGAGGACGTCGAGCTGGAGATCATGGAGCGCGCCGAGTCGCTGCGTTCGGACCTGGTCGAGAAGGAGCGCAAGCGCACCGAGCTCGACGAGCAGCTGTCCCGCCTGGAGGATCAGCGGGACCGCGACGTCCGCGACATCGAGTCCGAGCGCACCGATGTGTCCAAGGACCGCGATCAGATCGCGCCTGGACTCGGTGATGACCTCCTGGCGCTCTACGAGAAGGTCCGCGACCAGCACGGTGGTCTGGGTGCAGCAGCGCTCATCGCCCGGCGCTGCGGTGGCTGCCAGCTGGAGCTCAACCAGGCCGACCTGGGCCGCATCCGTGGTGCTGCTGAGGATGAGGTCCTGCGCTGCGAGGAGTGCCGCAGGATCTTGGTTCGTACGGCCGAGTCCGGTCTGTGAGCGCGGGCGCCGGGCGCCGGCTCGTCGTTGAAGCCGACGGTGGGTCGCGCGGCAACCCGGGCGTTGCCGGCTATGGCGCGCTGGTTCTTGATGCCGAGTCGAGCGAGCTGCTCGCCGAGCGTGCCGCCCCGCTCGGCAAGGCCAGCAACAATGTGGCCGAGTACTCCGGCCTGATCGCCGGGCTCAAGGCGGCTGAGGAGATCGACCCCGCCGCGCGGATCGACGTACGGATGGACTCCAAGCTCGTCATCGAGCAGATGGCCGGTCGCTGGAAGATCAAGCACGTCGACATGCAACGGCTCGCGCTCGAGGCGAGAGAGGTCGTACGCCGGTTGCTGGAGTCCGGTGGCAGTGTCACCTGGACGTGGATCCCGCGGGAGATCAACAAGGCGGCCGACAAGCTGTCCAACGACGGCATGGACGGCGAGACCATCGAGAGCGACTACTGGCGCGACAGCGCTCATGACGTCGCGCGGTCGGAGGAGACGTCCGAGGCAGACGAGACCGTTGAGGTCGCGGAGCAGCAGATCCTGTCGACGGACAGCACCCCAGGGGCACCACCGGACGTCGGGCGCCCGACTCGAATCCTGTTGGTACGCCACGGCGTCACCGACTTCACCGTGCAGGGCCGTCTCGACGGACGGGGCGGGGCTGACCCGTCGCTCAACGACGAGGGCCGCGCGCAGGCCGCTCGGGTCGCCGGCGCGGTTGCGGCGCGGCTGAAAGACGCATCGGGTGAGGCCGTCGTCGTGACGTCCTCGCTTGCGAGGGCCAAGGAGACCGGGGCTGCGGTGGGCCGGTCGCTCGGCGTGGACCCGGTCGAGGACGCCGACTGGGACGAGCAGTCCTTCGGCGAGTGGGACGGGCTGACCTTCGGCGAGATCTCCGAGCGCTTCCCCGATGACCTGAACCGGCTGCGCAGCGACGAGGGCTTCGCGGTCGACGGCGGTGGCGAGACTCACGTGCAGATGGCCAAGCGGGTCGAGCAGGCGATGCAGCGGACGCTCGCGCTCGCCGGGTCCGGCGGCACGGCGGTGGTGGCGACGCATCGCAAGCCGATCATGGTCATCCTGGCCTCGATCCTGGACATCTCCGCCGAACGCGCCTGGCGCCTCGCGGCTTCTCCGGCGTCGATCACGGGCATCGAGGTGTGGCGTGACGGCAACGTCTCGATCGCGTTCCTGAACGACACGCACCATCACGATCCGGTCGGCTGAACCAGCCCGTCCGCGGTGCGGGACCCGCGTCCCAGATCGCGGACCCCTGTGCCACGCTGACGCCATGAGCTACGCCGGTGATGTGAGCCCGCAGCAGGCGTTCGAGGCGTTGCGTGAGGATCCCTCCGCACGACTCGTCGACGTCCGCACCCAGGCCGAGTGGGCGTACGTCGGGGTGCCCGATCTGACGTCCGTCGGCCAGCAGGTCGTCTACGCCGAGTGGCAGACCTATCCCGAGGGCGCTCGCAACGAGGCGTTCCTCGACCAGCTGCGCGAGGCGGGTGTCGGTGACGGACCGACCTACTTCCTGTGCAGGTCGGGTGTGCGCTCGATCGCCGCGGCCGAGGCGGCGACGGCCGCGGGCTCAACCCAGGCGTACAACGTGCTCGAGGGCTTCGAGGGTGGCGTGGACGAGCAGGGTCACCGCAGCGTGGCTGGCTGGAAGGTCGCGGGACTGCCCTGGGTGCAGAAGTGAGCGACGCGAAGACTCCGCGACCCGACACCCTGGCGGTCCGAGGAGGCCTGGCACGCAGTGGCTTTGAAGAGACCGCCGAGGCGCTCTACCTGACCTCAGGCTTCGTCTACGAGACCGCCGAGGACGCCGAGGCGGCGTTCAAGGAGGAGGTCGACCGCTTCGTCTACAGCCGTTATGGCAACCCGACGGTCGCGGTGCTCGAGGAGCGCCTGCGACTCCTCGAAGGCGCCGAGGCGTGCTACGCGACGGCGAGTGGGATGTCGGCGGTCTTCACCGCGTTGGCCGCCCTGCTGGCCAACGGTGACCGGGTCGTCGCGGCCCGAGGGTTGTTCGGCTCGTGCTTCGTGATCCTCGACGAGATCCTGCCCCGCTGGGGTGTCGAGACCGTCTTCGTGGACGGCTCGGACAACGACCAGTGGCGTGAGGCCCTGTCCAAGCCGACGACGGCGGTGTTCTTCGAGACGCCCAGCAACCCGATGCAGGAGCTCGTCGACATGGACACCGTCTGTGAGCTCGCCCATGCGGCGGGCGCACAGGTTGTGGTCGACAACGTCTTCGGCACTCCGGTCTTCTCGCGTCCGCTGGAGCACGGCGCGGACATCATCGTCTACAGCGCGACCAAGCACATCGACGGTCAGGGTCGCGTCCTGGGCGGCGCCATCCTGGGACCGCGGGACTACATCGACGGGCCGGTCAAGAACCTCATCCGGCACACCGGTCCGTCCCTGTCGCCCTTCAACGCGTGGGTGCTGGTCAAGGGGCTGGAGACCATGCGGATCCGGGTCGAGCAGCAGGCCCGGTCCGCGCTCACGCTGGCGCAGGCGCTGGAGCGCGACCCGCGGGTGGCGACCGTCTGGTACCCCTACCTCGAGTCGCACCCGCAGCACGGACTGGCGCTGCGGCAGATGTCGGGCGGCGGCACCGTCGTGACCTTCGAGCTCGCAGGCGGGGAGGGTCGGACCCAGAAGGACGACGCCTTCACGGTGATGAACGCGCTGGAGATCATCGACATCTCCAACAACCTCGGCGACTCCAAGTCGCTCATCACCCACCCGTCCACCACGACTCATCGCCGGATGGGCGAGGAGGCGCGGTTGAAGGTCGGCATCACCGACGGCGTTCTGCGGATCTCGGTGGGTCTCGAAGACATCGAGGACCTGCTCGCCGACGTTGCGACGGCCCTGAGCGGACTCGGCTGACCCTCGTCAGAGGGTGAGCGCGGCCGTTGCGGCCGCCACCGCAGCGACTGCGCACAGCAGGCTCTTGGCCATGAAGGGCAGCACGGGTACGACGAGCCCGGCTCGGCGGCAGCGCTCGCGCCACAGCAGCGTGGCCAGCGAGCCCCAGATGGTCACCATCGGCCCGAGGTTCACGCCGATGAGCAGCGCCATCAGTCGGGCCGGCCGGTCGGTGGTCAGGCCCTCGAGGGCGAGATAGGCGGGCAGGTTGTTGGCCAGGTTGGCGGCGACGGCACCGGTCGCGCTGACCTGCCAGAGGTCTCCGGGCGAGTGACCTGTGCCGAGCGCGCCAGACAGCAGGTCGTGCAGCCCGTGTCGTGACGCGATGTCGACGACCACGAACAGTGCACACACGGCAACGACCATGAGCCAGGGCACCGAGACCCTGCGCAGCGCTGCCCGCTGCCGAACCCAGAGCGTGCCGACCAGGACGACGGCCGCGATGGTGGCGGGTATCGCAGGGGTGATGCCGGTGACGAAGATCGGGCCGAGGGCTACGCATACTGCGGCTGCGACGAGCAGCAGAGGACGGTCATGGGGATCGGCCGGTGGCTCGATGGTGTAGCGCCCAGACAGCTCACGTCGGTGCAGGAGCGCCAGGACGACCAAGGTCGCGACGACTGCGGCCAACGCGGGTCGCCATGACAAGGCGACATAGTCCAGGACGCCGACACCCAGACCCGAGAAGTGATGCATGGCAAGCAGATTCGACAAGTTGGAGACAGGCAGGAGCAGTGATGCGGTGTTGGCGAGCCAGACCGTGGTGAGGGCGAAGGGCATGGCGGACACACCGACCTGGCGTGCGACGGCGATGACGACAGGCGTCAGCAGCACAGCGGTCGTATCGAGGCTCAGCACGATCGTCGCGCCCGTCGACAGCAGGGCCACCAGCAGCCACAGCAACCAGGTGCGGTGCCGTCCGGCGCGCGCAGCCCAGTGACCGGCAACGTCGAACACCCCCGCGATCTCTGCGATCTCGGCCACCACGGTGATCATCACGAGGAAGACCATCACCGGTGCGACCCGGCTCGCGAGGTCACCCAGCTCGGCTGCGGTCATCGTCGGGTCATGGGGTTGAGACGTCGAGCACCCAGGGCTGACCGGTCCGGGCCGGCGCAGTCAGCGTGGTCGAGAACCCATCTGCCGCAACGGCTTCGAGTGCCTGCGGGGTGCGTACGTCCTTGCCGACCTGGCAGAGGTGACGGGCCAGCAGTCCACGAGTGTGCTTGGCCATGTGGGTCGCGCCGGGCACGCGGATCTGCACCCACTTGCGGGCCAGGTCGCCCCGCGGGGTCCAGGCGGCGACGTAGGTGCTCGACCGGCAGTCAACGATGACGCCCCGGCCGGCGGCCGCGGACAGCACGTCATCCAGCGGCTCGCGCCAGGCTGCGGCGACCGGGCCGAGGCCGGGGAGGTTCACAGCCATCGAGAGCCGGTAAGGGGCGACCTTGTCCCGAGGACGGACGGCGCCGTAGAGCGCGGACACCACGACCAGCCAGCGCCGGGCTCGGCGCAGGGCAGCGGCGTCGAGAGTGCCGAGGTCGAGCGCGTCGTACAGCACGCCCGTGTAGAGGTCCTGGACCGGCAGTGCGGGAGTGGTGCGCAGCCGGGTGTTGCGGGCCAGGTCCTCCGTGAGGTTGCTGCTGACGCCGAGGATCTCGGCCGCATCGTCCCGACCACCCACATCGGTGAGAGCGTCCAGGACCCGGTGGCGGACGTCACTCAGCTCCGGGAACGACAGGGAATCGACGTCGAGCCGATGGCCTCGGGTCCGCGCGTGCTTGGTCTCCGAGGGCGGCAGCAAGATCAGCACCCGGCGAGGGTACGGCGAGCAGGCGACAGGCGCGTACCCCGTCCGATCGTCGGGCCGGTCAGCAGGTCTGGAGGGCGTTCGCCTGCTCAGGCCCGTAGCGGTGACCGGCCCCTGTCGGGACTGCCAGTGAGCTGACGAAGTCGACGCCGGCCTGCATCAGGCTCACGACCGGCAGCCACGGGCGACCGTTGTCCGGCGGCTCGAACAGCATCGACGGGTTCGTGTGCACGATCGGGTCGTCGTCGTTGGCGACCGAGGACTCCTTGAGCAGGCCCGTGGTGTCGCCACCCGGCGTACCGACCCAGAGCGCCGAGCAGACCTGATGGGTACGCGCCCGGCCGCCCGGGCCGGTGAAGATTGCCTGCCCAGCCGTCGCGCCGAGGCTCTCGCCGTAGACGTGCAGGTCCGGGCGCTGGTTGGCCGGGAGGCTCTGGATCCGCGCGCTCACCGCGTCGAACAGCGCTCGTGCCCCACGCGTCGCACCGTCCTGGTCGAAGACGTACGCCATCCAGCTCGGGCTGGAGGAGTACTGCATGCCGACCATCGCGACGTCCGCGCCGAAGCGGTGCTCCAGCCCGTCGACGAGGTTGGGATCGACCCAACCCGAGCCGGTCGGGATCACCAGGACCACCCGCGACCGGTGCAGGCCGCCGGCACGTACCAGCTGGTCGGCGGCACGCTGCGCCCGCGCCGTGACGCTCTCGCGACCGGTCATCGCGGCGTACGTCCGAACTGCACCGACAGGGGAGGGGTCCATGAGGACTTGTCCCTCGCTCGTGCCCTGTCCGCCTGCTGCGTGGCTGGGCGTCATCGGCACCATGACCGATGTGGCCACCGCGAGAGCAAGGACTGGACGCCACAGCCGAGCCCGCTTGCGCCAGGCGAGACGGACGCCGCGGCCGAGCAGCACGACGCTGCCGATCGTCGCGGCCATGCCGGCCCAGTCAGCGAGCCCGAGCGGCGCCATCCCGATCTGCGCGCGCATCGCGTTCTGCGACAGGTGTGCCCACACGACGGCGGCTGCCAGAGCCACACCTGACCCGACCACGACGTGCTGCTGCCGTCGCCCGGTCACGCGGGGCTCGGCCCGCCGCAGTCGTCGTACGACGGACAGGGACCCGAGGACGAACACCGCCGTCACGAGGCCCTGTACCAGCGGCGAGTGAGGCAGATAGCCAGGGAAGAACGACAGGAACGTGGTGAGCGCGACGGTCACCGCGCTCGAGGCCCGGGCCAGGCGAAGCGACTGCGACCAGCGACGGATCAGCGGTGCCGCAGCCACGGGCGGCGACTCGATGGCGCTCATGCGTGCACCGCCTGGGTGGGACCGTCGACTGCGGTCAGGGACCGGGCGATGACTCGGCGGGTGCTCCCGAGGCCGAGACCGGCCAGCGCGGCGCCCGCGCCCAGGAACATCACGGCAGCAGCGCCGGAAGCGACCGACAGCGGACTCTCGTGGCCGGGAGTCGACCAGTGCTGGCGCCAGGAGTTGATCCGGACCGAAAGCGTCGCGGAGCTCGCCCACAGGTCGCACACCCCGCGGGACACGGTGTTGCTGCGCTGCTCGCACGCGGCATGTGTCGTGCGGTCGAACTGGTCATCGACGGACCGGCGCGCACTGGCGGGCAACGGCCCGGAGGTCTTGGCAGCGTCTCGGATCAGGTCGTAGCCGAGGTCGTGCTGGCGGCAGGCGGCCGTGAAGTAGCCCGGCAGCGGGATGGGCGACGAGCAGTCACCGGACGGGTTGACGAGGGCTCCGTGCTCGACCTCGGGCTGATAGCCCTTGCGATCGGCGAACCCGGCGGGCAGGGCTTGCCGAGCGGCCAGACCGGGCTCGTGCACGAGGGCCACGACGGCCCTCTCGTGCGTCGGGTCGAAGGACGTGTCAGCCGGACGGTCGGCGTAGTCGATGGTCGCCCACGCGCACCCGCTGAGGGCGAGGGTGGCGGCGAGCCGTCGTACGGTCGTGGTCGTCATGCGAGGAAAGTTAGGTACGCGAGGCCCGAGTCCACGTCGCCGTGAGGAGCCATTCGCGAGTCACCTTCTGGTGCACTCCGACGCGTTGTCGTAGTACTGGAGAGTGACGCGAAACGAACCCCTCGTGTGACGCGCGTCGGTCGTTCGGCTCCCTAACCTGATGCCATGTCCAGACCTCCGCGTCGACGCCTCAGACGCGTCACACGTGCCGTCGGGCGTGGCACGTGGGTCGGTACGCTCGGCCTCGGACGTGCGGCGCGTGCCGGCCTCCGCCTCGCTGCCAAGCAGCCCGACGTTCTCCCGGTCCTCGCCGCCGCCATCATGCTGGCGATCGCCTGGCCGACCATCTGGGTCTCCCACGAGGTCCCGGCCTCGATCCAGCCGGTGCTCGCGCTCATGGAGGTCGCTCCGCTGCTCATGATGCGCCGCTGGCCGTTCTTCGCCTGGGTGGCGAGCGCGGGCGGTGCCGTCATCTGGTTGTTCGTCGATCAGACCGCGAACGCGCCGATGCCCTGGCCGGTCACGCACTTCCTGATCCTGCTCACCGCGATCCTGGTGGCGGCGATGCTCGCCTCGGTGCTCGAGGTCGTCCTCGTGACGGTGGGCAGCGCGACGCTGTTCTTCAGTGCCATGCCTTCAGAGCTGAAGCCCTGGGGCGTCGGCGCGGTCCTCGTCGTGGCGTTCGGTCTGCTGATCCGGTGGCTGGTGCTGTCGCGTCGGCAGCTGGCTGCGCAGTCGGAGGCGACCGAGGTCGAGAAGGCCAGACGTGCCGTCGTCGAGGAGCGCAGCCGGATCGCCCGCGAGCTGCACGACGTGGTGGCCCACCACATGTCGATGGTCGTGGTGCAGGCGCAGAGCGCGCCCTACCGCCTGACCGACGTCTCTCCGGAGGTGCGCGAGGAGTTCTCCGGTATCGAGTCATCCGCGCGACAGGCACTCAACGAGGTCCGTGGGGTGCTGGGCGTGCTGCGCCAGGAGGAAAGCCCCGCCGATACGGCTCCACAACCCGGAATCGCTGAGATGCCAGGCCTGCTCGAGGCAACCCGCAATGCCGGTGTCGACGTCAGCTGGCGTCTGGACGTACGGCCCGAGGAGTGCCCGACCGGCACCGCACTGGTGCTGCATCGCATCCTGCAGGAGTCCCTGGCCAACGCCACCCGCCACGCGCCGGGCGCGCCGGTCGAGGTGACCTTGGACCGTACGGCGGAGGGCGCTGAGATGGCCGTCCGCAACGGCCCGCCGACCCGACTCGAGGACGTACTGCCTGATGAGCACAGTGGAGGCAACGGCATCCCCGGGATGCGGGCGCGTGCGGAGGCGGTCGCCGGCCGGTTCTACGCGGCGCCATCGGCAGACGGGGGCTTCGTGGTGCACGTGAGCGTGCCCCTCGAGGGCCGGCCGCAGCTCGCGGGCCTAGGTTGAGTGCATGACGATCACGGTGGTCATCGTGGATGACCAGGCCATGGTGCGACAGGGGATAGGGGCTCTGCTCGGGGCGCAGTCCGACATCAGCGTCATCGGGGACGCGGCCGACGGGGCCGAGGCGGTCCGCGAGGTGGCCCGGCTGAATCCTGATGTGGTGCTGATGGACGTACGCATGCCCGAGGTCAACGGCCTCGAGGCGACCGCGACGATCCTGTCCGCGCCGAGCCCGACCCGCTCCCGCGTGCTGATGCTGACGACCTTCGACATCGACGACTACGTCTACGAGGCGCTGCGGATCGGTGCCAGCGGATTCATGCTCAAGGACGCGCCCGCGGAAGAGCTCGCCCGAGCGGTTCGCGTTGTCGCGCAAGGGGACTCGCTGCTCGCGCCGAGCATCACCAAGCGGCTCATCGCGGAGGCGACTCAGCGGCGGAGCACGGTGCCCAAGCACTCCCGACTGCTCGACGGGTTGACCTCGCGGGAGCGCGAGGTGCTCGAGCTCATCGCGAGTGGGCTGTCCAACGCCGAGATCGCGAGCCGGCTGTTCGTGGCCGAGCAGACCGTCAAGACGCACGTGTCCCGGGTGCTGACCAAGCTCGGTCTGCGAGACCGGGCGCAGGCTGTGGTCTTCGCGTACGAGCACGGCGTCGTCGTCCCGGGGACCTGATCATTCGAGGGCCCGCAGATGCGGCCGTTCAGCGGACGCGGTGCATAGGGTGAGGCCCATGCCGAAGCGACAGATCGTTGCCCCGCAGGCCCAGCCCGACGCCGGCGCTGACGCCGGACCACTCGAGCAGGCCTTCCAGGCCGTCAGACAGGAGCTCGAGCTGCCCGGCGAGTATCCCGCCGACGCCGCCGCGGAGGCGCAGCAGGCCGCCCAGTCCGTGACGATGCCCGAGCGCGACGAGACCGCGGTCCCGTTCTTCACGGTGGACCCTCCGGAGTCCAAGGACCTGGACCAGGCGATCCATCTCGAGCGGTCCGGTGACGGCTACCGGTTGAGGTACGCCATCGCGGACGTCCCGTCCTTCGTCAAGCCTGGGGGAGCGCTCGACACCGAGACGCGCCGTCGTGGCCAGACGCTCTACCTCCCGGACGTGCGGATCCCGCTCCACCCGGAGGTCCTCAGCGAAGGCGTCGCGAGTCTCCTTGCCGGAGAAGTGCGTCCGGCGTTCGTCTGGGACATCGTCATGGACGCCAAGGGCGAGACGAAGTCCGCCGAGGTCTACCGCGCGCAGGTCCGCAGCCAGGACCGGTACGACTACGAGCAGGTGCAGCAGGCCATCGACGGAGGCACGGCCGACGAGCGCGTCGCCCTGCTCAAGGAGGTCGGCGAGAAGCGCATCGCTCTCGAGCGTGAGCGCGGCGGCGCGAGCCTGCCGATGCCCGAGCAGGAGATCACCCGCGAGGGTGACAGCTATGTCCTGTCCTTCCGCCCGTTGTTGCCCAGCGAGGACTGGAACGCGCAGATCTCGCTGATGACCGGCATGGTCGCGGCCGAGATGATGCTGCACGCCCAGATCGGCATCCTGCGCACGATGCCCGCGGCCGATCAGGAAGCGCTGCAGCGCTTTCACCGGCAGGCCGTGGCACTGGGCGTCCCATGGCCGGCCGAGCAGCCGTACGGCGAGTTCTTGCGCACGCTCGACCGCACCAACACCAAGCACCTGGCGCTCATCCACGCGGCCACCACGCTGTTCCGTGGCGCGGGCTACACACCGTTCGACGGCGATGTGCCCGACCAGCCGGAGCAGGCTGCCGTCGCGGCACCGTACGCCCATGTCACCGCGCCGCTGCGCCGTCTCGTGGACCGGTTCGGGCTGGCGATCTGTGAGGCGCTGAGCCGCGGTGACCAGGTGCCCGACTGGGTCAAGCAGGCGCTCCCGACGCTGCCCGACATCATGCGGGGGACCGACCAGCTGGCCGGCAAGGTCGAGCGCAGCTGTGCTGACGCCGTCGAGGCCGCCGTGATGTCCAGCCATCTCGGCGAGACGCTCGCGGCCTCCGTGGTCGAGAAGCGTGACAAGGGTGCGGTGCTCGTCCAGCTCAAGGACTTCGCTGTCGAGGCCGAGTGCCAGGGCGATGCCGAGCTCGGCGCGGACGTCCAGGTCAAGGTCGCCAGCGCCGACATCGCCACCCGCAAGGTCGAGTTCCAGCTCGCCTGAGTCCGTTGGTCGAGTAGCCCGGAGCGCTAGCGGAGGGCGTATCGAGACCAGGTGACCGTGGCCCCTTGGGGGTCTCGATACGGGCTCGCCCTGGGGGGCTCGCCCTACTCGACCGGCGAGGGGGTCAGCCGGTCCAGGTGCCGTGGTCCCACGCCTGGGCGAGCACACCGTCGTACGGCGTGAGGTCCAGACCGTGCTCGGCGACCCAGTCGTCGTTGTCGTAGGACTGGACGTAGCGCTCGGCGTGATCGCACAGCAGCGCCACGATGCTCCCGGCCTGACCCGCCGTGCGCATCTCGCACGCCAGCAGCAGCGCGCCGTAGAGGTTGGTGCCGGTGGACGCTCCGGCGCGCAGGCCGGTGCGCTCGCGCAAGAACCTCATGGCCGCGACGGACGCCGCATCGGGGATGCCGAGCATCCGGTCGACCACAAGGGCATTGAAGCTCGGCTCGACGCGTGGTCGGCCGATGCCTTCGATGCGCGAGCCACGACCGGTCGGATCTGCTTCTCCTGCATAGCTTTTCAGGAACGCCGACCCCTCCGGGTCGACCACCGCCAACCGCGACGAGAGCCCGCGGTAGCGCGTGTAGCGACCGATCGTCGCGCTGGTGCCACCGGTGCCGGCGCCCACGACGACCCAGGTCGGGACCGGGTGCCGCTCCAGTGACAGCTGCTCGAAGATCGACTCCGCGATGTTGTTGTTGCCTCGCCAGTCCGTCGCTCGCTCGGCGTAGGTGAACTGGTCCATGTAGTGCCCATCGCACTCCGCTGCCAGGTCGCGCGCGACGTCGTACACGGTGCCGGGATCGTCGACGAGGTGACAGGTGCCGCCCTCGCGCTCGATCAGCGCGACCTTCTCGGGGCTGGTCGAGCGGGCCATGACCGCGATGAACGGGAGTCCGACCATGCGGGCGAAGTACGCCTCTGAGATCGCTGTTGACCCGGAGGACGCCTCGATCACGGTGGTACGCGGGCCGATCCAGCCGTTGCAGATGGCGTACAGGAACAGCGAGCGGGCGAGGCGGTGCTTCAGGCTGCCGGTCGGGTGCGTCGACTCGTCCTTGAGATAGAGGTCCACGTCCCACCCGTCGGGGAGAGGCACCTTGATGAGGTGGGTGTCGGCGCTGCGGTTGGCATCGGCGAGGAGCCGGCGTACGGCCTCGTCGATCCATGCGCGGTCGGGACAGCTGGTCGAGGCGAGATCATGTACGGGCTCCACGGCACTAGTCTGGACCAGTGGATGAGTCGGTCAGACGGCCGCGTCGCCAGGTTCGCCTGGTGCCGAGGAACGTCCGGGCTCCACAGGGCAAGGTGATGGTTAACGGCCATCCGGGGCGACCCGCGGGACAGTGCCACAGAAAGCAGACCGCCACCGGTTCGCCGGTGGTAAGGGTGAAACGGTGGTGTAAGAGACCACCAGCGCTCCAGGTGACTGGAGCGGCTCGGTAAACCCCACCTGGAGCAAGGTCGGACAGCATGCGTTCGAGGGCGGCCCGCCCGAGCATGCGGGTAGACCGCTGGAGGCGGCTGGCAACAGTCGTCGTAGATGGATGGCCGTCACTCGGTCGCTGGCAACGGCGGCCGGGGACAGAACCCGGCGTACCGACCGACTCATCCCACACTCTTCGTACGCGCGCTACCGAGAGCGGCCCACAACCGCGACTGCCGGCCCATCACTGGGTGGGCCAGTCATGCGCTTGGTGGGCCACTCTCGGCCGTGCTGGCGAGCTAGCTCCGCACCTCGAAGCCGGTTGCCGTGTGGTGGAGCTGTCCGCCGCCTGCGCAGGTAAGCAGGACCTCCTCGATGTTGATCGACAGCAGCGCAGCACCGTTGCTTCGCCCCATCGCGGCGCGCGACTCCTTCGCGTAGCGGTACTCCAGCTGCGCGTACGCCTGGTCACTCACCAGCCACGTCACCTCGACCGGTCCCGCCTCGCGCTGGACCGTGAAGCGAATGCCCCCGCGGCACAGAACAGCCGCGATCTCCTCGGAGTCGTCGAGGTGGGCGATGAGCCTCTCCAGCGCAGCCATGGGTCCAGACCGTAGCCCCGCCCCCGTGTTCGCTGACCGCGGACAGAACACGCGGGCGCTCGCGGCACCGGCGTTCTAGGCTCGCGGTATGAGCCCGAAGCCGTCCCACCTCGCGCCGGTCACGCCCATCCGCCCGGTTCGTGAGGCCGAGCCTGCACCGCTGCTGCGGGACGTCTTCGGCCGCCTCCTGCGCCGCGCACGACAGGACCAGGGCCGCACGCTCGCCGATGTGTCGGGCGACGCCGGGGTGTCGCTGCCCTACCTGTCCGAGGTCGAGCGGGGGCTCAAGGAGCCGTCGTCCGAAGTTCTCGAGGCCCTCTGCGGCGCGCTCGGCGCCAGCGTGGCCGAGCTGCTCGGGGCAGCCCACCGAGAGCTCACCTCGACCGCACCTCGTGAAGTCACCACCCGGCGTACGACCTCTGTCACCAGCGGACAGGGTCAGGCTCTCCTGCTCGCCGCCTGAGGCGCCCTGGCGCGGACGGTAGCCACGTCGCGTACGTCGACCTGTCGCCCACTCGTCGTTCCCGCGTCGCCCAAGCAGTCCACAGGTCCCGTCATGGTGGCCTCATGCCAGCGATCTCTCGTCGCAACCTGCTCATCGCCGGCGCAGCCGGCCTGACCGCCCCCGTCGTGCTGTCCGCACGTGCTGAGGCGAGTACGACGGCACGTCGCCCCTCAGGGCCGCGCCCCCTAGCGCGCGCCCACGCCCACAACGACTACGAGCACGACCGTCCGCTGCTGGACGCGCTGTCGCACGGCTTCACGTCGGTCGAGGCCGACGTGTGGCTCGTTGACGGCGAGCTCTACCTCGGCCACGACGGCCCCAACATGAGCATGACCTTGCGCCGGGACTACCTCGACCCGCTGCGCGCGATCGTGCGACGCAACGGCCACGCGGTCTACCCGGGCTGGCATCGCGGCTTCCGGCTGCTGATCGACGTGAAGTCCGACGGACCGGCCGCCTACCCGGTGCTCCAGCAGCAGCTGGCCGCCTATCCCGAGCTGATCACGTCGTGGAAGCAGGGCCACCGACGGCAGCGTCCGGTCACCGCCGTCCTCTCCGGCACGCTCGCCAACATCGTGAAGCCCACGCGCGAGACCCGCTGGTTCGGCTTCGACGGCCGGATCGCGAACCTGCCCGTCGGATCCACCGCGGAGCAGATCCCGCTGGTCAGCGACAACTGGGTCAACCACTTCAGCTGGTTCGGTGTCGGTCCGATGCCGGCCGACCAGCGCGCCAAGCTGCACTCGCAGGTGGCCGGACTGCACGCCGACGGCTACGAGGTGCGCTACTGGAACACGCTCGACAGCGCCGGACCGGCTCGTGAGGCGGTGTGGCGTGAGCTGCTGGCCGCCAAGGTCGACGTGCTCAACACCGATGACCTCGCCGGTCTGCAGGCGTTCCTGCTTGCCAACGACTCCTGAGTCCGATCTGGCAGGCTGCCGCCATGGACGGTGGCAGGCGCACCTGGACCGCGCTCTGGTCGCACAACGACGAAGACCGACGCCGGCCCCTGCTCGACGCACTGGAGCAAGGGGCCGGTTGGATCGAACCTGACGTGTGGGTCGTGGGCGAGGACGTCCTGGTCGGGCACGACCGACCGGACCCTTCCATGAGTCTGCGCGAGGTCTACCTCGAGCCGTTGCGGCAACGCCACGACGACCTGGACCACTTCTATCTCGTCCTTGACGTGAAGTCCGCCCCTGACATCTCGATGCCGGTCATCGAACGCACCCTGGCGGCGTACGACGACGTGCTGACCCATGCCACCCGAGGCACCGTCGTACGCCGGCCGGTCACCGTGCTCCTGTCCGGCACGTTGTCCAATCGGGTTGCCCTACAAGCAGACTCGGTGGGCATGACGTACGACGGCCGGCTCGGCAACGTGCCCGACGGCGCGAGCCCTGAGTGGATGCCACTCGTCAGTGCGTCCTGGCGCGACCACTTCTGGTGGCGCGGCGTCGGGCCGATGCTGCCGCGGGACCAGCGGCGTCTGCGTGAGCTCGTCACCGAGGTGCACGAGGCTGGCCTTCGGCTGCGCTTCTGGAGCCTGCCTGAGTGGGCGCCTTGGTGGCGTCGTCGGCTCTGGACGACGCTCCTCGACGCAGGCGTCGACGTGATCACGACCGACCGGCCGGAGAAGCTGGGCCGGCTGCTACGCGCTCGTGAGGCTCACCAGGAGGTCTCGCGCGGCCGTCCCTCGTCGTAGCCGCTGCTGCTTTGCACGCCGACCGTGGCGCGCTCGCGGAACTCGGCGATCGAGCGCGCACCGGCATAGGTGAAGCTCGAGCGCACGCCGGCGACAATCGTGTCGATGAGGTCCTCGACACCAGGTCGCTCGGGGTCGAGGTACATCTTGGAGGAGGAGATGCCTTCCTCGAAGAGTGCCGAACGGGCCCGGTCGAACGCACTGCGCCCAGCAGTCCGGTTGCGGACGGCCCGCGCTGAGGCCATGCCGAACGACTCCTTGAAGAGGCGTCCGTCGTGGTCCCGGTTGAGGTCGCCGGGGCTCTCCCAGGTGCCGGCGAACCACGAACCGATCATCACGCTGCCGGCTCCAGCGGCCAGTGCGAGAGCGACGTCGCGGGGGTATTTCACGCCACCGTCCGCCCAGATCTCGGCGCCGAGATCCGCTGCAGCGGAAGCACATTCGAGGACGGCAGAGAACTGCGGCCGACCGACACCGGTCATCATGCGGGTCGTGCACATCGCGCCCGGTCCGACTCCGACCTTGACCACGTCGGCGCCCGCCTCGACCAACTCGCGGGTGCCGTCCGTGGAGACCACGTTGCCGGCGACGACGGGCACGCGTACGCCTGTGCTCGCCTCGTGCGCGTCGCGTGCCTGACTGATGAGCTTGAGCGCGTCGAACATCTTGTCCTGGTGGCCGTGAGCGGTGTCGACGACCAGCACGTCCGCGCCCGCGGAGAGCATCGTCTCGGCCTTCGCCTGTACGTCGCCGTTGATGCCGATGGCGACGCCCACCCGAAGGCGACCACTCGCATCCACCGCAGGGTCGTAGATCGCCGAACGCAGGATGCCCTTGCGGGTCAGGACGCCGGCCAGCCGACCGTCCTCGACGACCGGTGCCAGGTCGAGGTGCTGGTGGGTCATCCGGTCGAAGGTGTCACCGAGCTCGGCGCTCGCCTCGACGGTGATGAGGTCAGAGCTCATCACGTCAGCGACGGTCGAGAAGCGGTCGACCTCGAGGCAGTCCTTCTCGCTGACGACGCCGAGCGGCCGATCCTCAGCATCGACGACGATCGCGCGCCGGTGCGCACGCTTGCCGATCAGGGCCAGCAGCTGGGAGACCGGCGCGTCCGGGTCGATGGTCACCGGTGTCTCGAAGACCGAGTGGCGGCTCTTGACGTAGCTGATCGTCTCGTGGACGGCGTGCACCGGGATGTCCTGCGGCACGATCGCGAGGCCGCCCCGTCGAGCGACGGTCTCGGCCATCCGTCGCCCGGAGATGGCCGTCATGTTGGCCACCACGATCGGGATCGTGGTGCCGACCTTGTCGGGCGTGGTCAGGTCCACGTCCAGACGGCTGCTCACTGAGGAGCGCGACGGCACCATGAACACGTCGCTGTAGGTCAGGTCGTACGCCGGTCGCTGCTCTCCCAAGAACTTCACGTCCCGATCGTAGGAGACGATCCGGAGCGGTCGTACGGTGCAGACATGCAGATCACCCACCACGGACACTCCTGCCTGCAGCTCGACGTCGCCGGTTCGCGCATCGTGATCGACCCGGGCGTCTTCTCCGACCTGGACAGCATCGAGGGCGCCGACGCCATCTGCATCACTCATCAGCACCCAGACCATCTCGACCTCGCCCGATTCGCCGGTCTCCTCGAGCGGAGCCCCGATGCGATCGTGTACGCGGAGCCGCAGGCTGCGAACCTGTTGCAGGACAAGGGAATCGAGGCGACCGACACGTCGTCTGGCGCAGCCATCGAGGTGGGCTCGGTGACCGTGACGCCCGTCGGACAGAAGCACGCGGTCATCCACCAGTACATCGACCGCATCGACAACCTTGGCCTCGTCGTACGTGCCGAAGGGGAGCCGTCGTTCTTCCACCCGGGAGACGCGCTCGACGCGGATCCGGGTGAGGTGGACTTCCTCGGCGTGCCGCTGAGCGCGCCGTGGTGCGCGGTCAAGGAGACGATCGCTTTCGTCCGCCGGATCGCGCCTCAGCAGGCCATCGTCCCGATCCACGACGCGCTGCTGGTGCCGCCGGCTCGCGCGCTGTACCTCAGCCAGGTCGAGGGCTTCGGGCTCGACGGGGGAGTGGCGGTCCGCGACCTGGCCGGCGCCGGCGTACAGGAGCTGTGAACGCGAGACGCGTTTGGCAGAGTAGGTAAGGCTCACCTACAGTCACGACGTGCCCACGGTGACCGCCAAGAAGAAGTGCTGCAAGGACAAGCCTCGTTGCAAGAAGTGTCCTGTGGTGCTCAACCGGCTGTCCAAGGCCGGGTACGCCGAGCGGCTGAGCCGCCGGGACTACCGCCTCCTGGGCAAGATCCCCGGCAAGGTCAAGGCCGCCGCGCGCGCTCGTTGAGTGTGCTGACAGCCGGCTCCGGCCGCGTCGATAGCCTGGCGCCATGAGCCTTTCCGTCACCTCCTGCCACGACAAGACCGAGTGGGATGCACTCGTCGACGCCGCCGGTGGGCACCCGCTCCAGCTCTGGGGCTGGGGTGAGCTCAAGTCGCGCTACGAGTGGTCCGCCGACCGGGTCGTCGTGCGCGACGGCGACACCGTGATCGGCTCGGCCCAGGTGCTGCTGCGCCGCCTGCCGGCACCGTTCCGGTCCCTGGCCTACGTGCCGCGTGGGCCACAGGCGAAGCCCCAGCACCGCGGAGCCGTCCTCCGTGCGGTGTCCGACTACATCAAGGGTGAGCACAAGCCGATCGCCATCACCATCGAGCCGGATTGGGCCGAGCCGTTCTCACCGCTGCCCAAGGGCGAGGTCGATGAGGCCATCGCCGCAGGCCGCGCTGCTGGGCCGTCGGGCTGGCTCGCGGACGTCCAGGCAGCAGGCTTCGAGCGCAGCGACAACACGGGGCTCATCCCGCGCACACTCATCGTCGACGTGACGCGCGACGAGGACACGATCCTCAAAGAGCTCAGCTCCACCACGCGCCAGAACGTCCGCAAGTCCTTCCGTGCCGAGAACGTCCGGTTCGGTGAGGTCACCGACGAGGCCGACCTGCTGAAGATCCTGGAGATCAACCGGGAGACCGCCCGACGGGCCGAGTTCGCCGTCCACGACGACGACTACCACCGCGGTATCCGCGACCTGATGGGTCCGCAGTCGCAGCTGCTCGCCGCGTGGGAGGGCGATGAGCCCGTCGCGTTCGTCTGGCTCGTCGTCTCGGGCACCACCGCCTTCGAGCTGTACGGCGGGGTCAGCCCGCGCGGCATGAAGCTGCGGCTCAACTACGGCCTGAAGTTCCATGCGATGAAGTACGTCAAGGCCCAGGGCGTCGAGCGCTACGACTTCAACGGCCTGCTCAACGACGGGATCTCCGACTTCAAGCGCCAGTTCGCCAAGCATGAGGACCTGCTCATCGGCACGTGGGACAAGCCCCTCTCACCGATGTACCCAGCCTTCGCCAAGGCGCTACCCATGGTGCGCTCGGGCCTCAAGCGCGGCCTGCCCACGGTGAAGAAGGCTGTACGCGACCCGCTCGGGACCGCCGCGCACGCCAAGGAGGCCGTGCAGGCCAAGGTGCGCGAGCGGCGTACTCAGGACTGAGCCGCGGGCTCAGTCCTGGACGTTGTCGTGCGCCTGGCGGGCCGCACCGATGATGCCGGCGGCGTTCTTGAGCGTCGCAGGGATGATCTCGGTGCGCAGGTCGAGCAGCGGGAGGAACTGGTCGGCGTCCTTGGAGACGCCGCCGCCGACCACGATCAGGTCGGGCCACAGCAGCGCCTCGAGGTGTGAGTAGTAGCGCTGGAGGCGCTTGGCCCACTCGGCGTAGGAGATGCCTTCCTTGTCCTTGATGCTGGAGGCTGCCCGCGTCTCGGCGTCGTGGCCGTCGATCTCCAGGTGGCCCAGCTCGGAGTTGGGCACCAGCTCACCGTTGTTGAGGATCGCGGTGCCGATGCCGGTCCCGA
The DNA here is from genome assembly GCF_001190945.1 of Luteipulveratus mongoliensis. Lineage (NCBI taxonomy): Bacteria > Bacillati > Actinomycetota > Actinomycetes > Micrococcales > Dermacoccaceae > Luteipulveratus > Luteipulveratus mongoliensis. The sequence goes on from NZ_CP011112.1 coordinate 2,799,041, forward strand.
GGGTGGTCAGCACCACGAGACCCTTGGCGTGCTTGGCGGCGCCGTAACGCAGCTCGCCGATGCCGGCGGCGTCCGCGTCGTTGAGCAGGGTGATGTCGCGGCCCAGGCGCTTCTCGAGGAGCTTCTCGGCGTCGCTGTCGATCCAGGACTTGTCGATGTTGGCCGCGGTGCGCACGGTGCCGTGCTGGACGACTGCCGGCACCGTCACGCCGATGGGTTCGTCGCCGATCTGGTCGGCGAAATGGTCCACGATCTCGGCGATGACCTCGGCGACCGCCTCAGGAGTGGACTTCTCCGGTGTGTCGATCCGCTTACGCTTCTGGGCGAACTCGCCCGCCTTGAGGTCGACCGGAGCGCCCTTGATGCCGGAGCCGCCGACATCGATTCCGAGCGGGTGGTGCTTGGACTTCGACATCGAGCGCTCCTTGGGCGGTGATGAGGGTCGGTCAGGGGGCCGTGAGGATCTGCGGGCCGGCCGGGGTGATCAGGATGGTGTTCTCGAACTGAGCCGAGCGGCTCTTGTCGGCCGTGACCACGGTCCAGCCGTCGTCCCACGTGTCCCACTCGGAGCCGCCGAGATTGAGCATCGGCTCGACGGTGAAGGTCATGCCGGGCTCGATCACGTCGTCGTGGGACGGCGCCGCGTCGTAGTGCGGGATGACCAGACCGGAGTGGAAGGTCGTGCCGATGCCGTGGCCGGTGTAGTCACGGACCACTCCGTAGCCGAAGCGCTTGGCGTACTTCTCGATCACGCGGCCGATGACGTTGACCTGCCGGCCCGGCATCGCGGCCTTGATGCCTCGGTGCATGGCTTCTTCGGTCCGCTCGCTCAGCAGCCGCGACTCCTCGCCCACGTCGCCGACCAAGAACGTCGCGCAGTTATCACCGTGCACGCCGTCCTTGAAGACGGTGATGTCGATCTTGACGATGTCGCCGTCCTCGAGCGGGCGGTCGTCGGGGATCCCGTGGCAGATGACCTCGTTGACGCTGGTGCACAGCGACTTCGGGAACCCGCGGTAGCCGAGAGTCGAGGGGTAGGCGCCATGGGCGAGGGCGAACTCGTGCCCGACGCGGTCCAGCTCGTCGGTGGTCACCCCTGGGGCAACTGCCGCGCCCGCCGCCTGCAGGGCCTGGGCAGCGATCCGACCGGCGACACGCATCTTCTCGATCGTCTCGGCGTCCTTGACCTCAGGACCATCGTGCGGCTCGGGAGCCGGCCGATCGACGTACTCAGGACGCGCGATCGAGTCGGGAACCGAACGACGGGGACCCACCGTGCCTGGGCGGATGCTGGCACTCGTCGTCGGCATAGGGTGGAGTGTAAGCGGGCCGCGGAGGCACTTGAGAGCCCCGGGTCCGCACGGATGTCGTCGACGCAGGAGGTGGCCCCATGGCCTTTTGGTACAACGTCTCGTCCGGTCAGGTCGAGGAAGACGGTGGGACTGAGCCCAAGGGTGACCTGATGGGCCCGTACGACTCGCGCGAGCAGGCCGAGGGCGCGCTCGCGGCCGCCAAGAACAAGACGGAGCAGTGGGACGCCGAGGACCGCGCCTGGAACGAGGGCGAGGACTGACCCGGTCCACCGAAGACGGACGACGGCCCCCGCCCTGAGGCGGGGGCCGTCGTTGCTGCGCCCAGGCGTACGCTCGAGCCAGTGAGCGACGAGACGACCTTCAGCTTTCGGTCGCTTGCCATATCCGCCTACGGCCCGACCCTGCTTTTCGGCGTCGGTGACGGCGCGATCCTCCCCGTCGTCGCGCTCACCGCGCGTGATCTGGGCGCCAGCGTCGCGGTCGCGGCCCTGGTCGTGATGCTCATGGACCTGGGCTCCCTGCTGTTCAACGTGCCCGCCTCCGTGCTGACCGCGCGCTACGGCGAGCGCCGGGTGATCTCCGGTGCAGCTGCGGGCGGCGTGCTCGCGACGATGCTGTGCTTCATCGCGCAGAACCTCGCGGTCTTCTGCCTCGGCACCGTGCTCATCGGATTCAGCGCGTCGGTGTTCATGCTCGCGCGGCAGAGCTATCTGACCGAGGCCGTTCCTGTGCAGTACCGCGCTCGCGCCCTGTCGACCCTGGGCGGCGTGATGCGGGTCGGAGTCTTCATCGGTCCGTTCATCGGTGCTGCTGCGATCCACGCGTTCGGCCTCTCCAGCGCGTACGCCGTAGGCGCCGTCGCGCTGGTGCTCGCCGGGCTCCTGTCGGCGCGGATGCGAGACCTCCCGCCACATCCGCACCTGGAGAAGGAGCGGGCTGCGGTGACCGTGCGTGGCGTGCTCCGCGACCATCGCAAGGTCTTCCTGACCGTCGGGATGGGCATCCTGCTCGTGGCGGCCGTGCGCTCGTCGAGACAGGCGGTCATCCCGCTGTGGGCACAGCACATCGGCCTCTCGCCGCAGGCGTCGTCCGTGGTCTACGGCATCGCCGGCGGGATCGACATGCTGGTGTTCTACCCAGCGGGCAAGGTCATGGACCTCAAGGGTCGCCGGTGGGTGACGGTGCCGTCGATGCTGGTCATGGCGGCGTCGCTGCTGGCGATGCCCTTCACGCATAGCGCGGTCCTGCTGACGCTGGTGTCCTGCGTGCTCGGGTTCGGCAACGGCATCGGGTCGGGCATGGTGATGACCCTCGGCGCCGACTTCTCACCGGACGTGGGGCGCGCACAGTTCCTCGGCATCTGGCGCGAGCTGTCCGACACCGGCGCCACACTCGGGCCGGTGCTGCTCTCCGGTGTGACCGCAGCGGTGTCCCTCGGCGCCGGGATCATGGCCGCAGGTCTGGTCGGACTGCTGGCCGCGGTCGTCCTGGCGCGCGCGGTACCTACCCGAACAATGGCAAAGGTTTCGTAAATTCTGCCCAATGGGCAGGCCTGGTGACATCGCGCAGCGCAAACTGGCTCGCGGTCCGCTGTGCCCGCCATCGGGGGCCGGCCGACCTTCTTAACTCCAGGAGGAATTGTGAAACGACGTCTGCTTGCTGTCGCTACAGGCAGCACCGCAGCAGCCGCGATGGTCTTCGCGCTGAACCCAGGTGGGACCGCGACCGCGGCACCGCCCTCGGGACAGGACGGGCAGAAGCCCGGCGAGGTCACCCGGTCGGACAACCTGCCCGACCCGATTGCTGCCAAGGCGGCCAAGACTCGTCAGACCGCGGTCGAGAAGCTCCTCAAGGGGCAGGCCAAGACCAAGGTCATCAACGGCACGCGCGTCATCGTGCTGGATGACGGCCAGCCCACCGCGGGCCAGAAGGTCGCGATGGGCAAGAACGCCCAGAAGAAGACGACCAAGGCTAAGTACGTCCAGTACGACGCCACCCAGACGTCCAACATCTTCACGGTCCTCGCCGACTTCGGCACCAAGACCAAGCCGGAGACGGCCGGGACGGCAGGCCCTCTCAACAACAAGATCCCGCAGCCGGACCGCAAGTACGACGGCACCGCGACGGACGACAACTCGACCTACTGGGTCAAGGACTTCAACCGCGAGCACTACAAGAAGATGATGTTCGGGACGACCGGCGAGTCGTTCCGCAACTTCTACCTCGCGCAGTCGTTGGGGCGCCACCACGCGCAGGGTGACGTGTCCGACTGGGTCACGGTGCCCTTCAACGAGGCCCGTTACGGCTCGAACGCCGGCGTCGACGAGAACCCCGAGCTGGGGGCCGAGCGTTCCTGGTCCTTCGTCGGAGACTCGCTGACGGCCTGGTACAACAGCCAGAAGGCCGCCGGCAAGACGCTGGCCCAGATCAAGGCGTCCCTCAAGCAGTTCGACGTCTGGGACCGCAACGACTACGACGGTGACGGCAACTTCAACGAGCCGGACGGCTACATCGACCACTTCCAGGCGATCCACGCCGGTGAGGGCGAAGAGGCCGGTGGCGGCGCGCAGGGCGAGGACGCCATCTGGTCGCACCGCTGGTCGGTCCAGACCGGTGCTGGCACGCAGGGACCGGGCACCAACAAGGCTGGCGGTGTCCAGATCGGTGACACCGGCATCTGGGTGCGCGACTACACCACGGAGCCCGAGAACGGCGGTCTCGGCGTGTTCTCGCACGAGTACGGCCACGACCTCGGACTGCCCGACCTGTACGACACGACGAACACCGCGACCAACAGCGTCGGCTTCTGGTCGTTGATGAGCGCCGGTTCCTGGCTGAACCACGGTGGCGACGCGATCGGCACCACGCCCGGCTACATGGGCGCCTGGGAGAAGACGCAGCTCGGCTGGGCCGACGTCAAGACGGTGCCGTACGGCCACGCCGGCAAGGTCGCCCTGGGTCCGGCCGACAAGGACAACGCGAAGACGCCTCAGGCCATCGCGGTGACCTTGCCGGACAAGACCGTTGCGACGCCGTACAACAAGCCGAAGTCAGGCACGTACGAGTGGTGGTCCGGTCGCGGTGACGACCTGAGCAACACGCTCGGCCAGGACGTCGACCTGACCGGCAAGACGTCGGCCTCCGTGAGCGCTGCCGTCTGGTACGACATCGAGAAGGGCTACGACTACCTCTACGGCCAGGTGTCGACCGACGGTGGCTCGACGTGGACCAACGTCGGCAAGGAGCTGACCGGCAAGAACGCGAGCTGGACGACGACCTCGTACGACCTGTCCGCGTACAAGGGCAAGAAGGTCAAGTTCCGCTTCCTCTACACCACCGACGGTGGCACCAACGAGGCTGGCGCGTTCCTGGACGACATCGCGGTCACGATCGATGGCAAGGCCACGACCGACGACGTCGAGTCGACCACATCGGCCTGGACGCCCAAGGGCTTCGAGCGGATGAACGGCACCGACACCAAGGTGGTCTCGCACTACTACCTGGCCGAGTACCGCGGCTACGGCGGCTACGACGCCACCCTCAAGAACGGCCCGTACAACTTCGGCTTCGGTCCCCAGCGTCCGGACTTCGTGGAGCACTACCCCTACCAGGACGGTCTGCTGATCACCTACGTCGATGGTGAGTACGCCGACAACAACGTCTCGGCGCACCCCGGCCACGGCCAGGTGCTCCCGGTGGACGCGCACGCCACGCCGATGCTGTGGCCGGACAACACGGCCGTGAGCAACAAGCTGCAGCCGTACGACGCCACCTTCGGCCTGGACAAGACCGACGCGTTCACCCTGCACAAGGGTGGCCTGGCGGCGAAGGTTCCGTCGCGTCCGGCGGTGTCCGGGTTCGATGACACCAACCCGAACGCGTACTGGTTCGCCTCCAACAAGTACGGCTCCGTGCAGGTTGCCGGGTCGGGCACCAAGATCAAGGTGCTCAGCAAGCAGGGCGACGGCCTGGAGCTGAAGCTCGGTTTCCCGACGGGAAGCATGCTGAACAAGCGCAAGTGATGCAGAACTGATCGCACCCGCGGTCAGCGGCGGCCCCGGACTTCACGTCCGGGGCCGCTGCGCTGCCCGGGGCCGGTAGGGCAGGATCGGCACATGGATCGTCAGCAGGAGTTCGTGCTGCGCACAATCGAAGAACGTGACATCCGCTTCGTGCGGGTCTGGTTCACCGATGTGCTGGGCACCTTGAAGTCCGTCTCCATTGCCCCCGCCGAGCTCGAGGGCGCCTTCGCCGAGGGCATCGGCTTCGACGGCAGTGTCATCGAGGGCCTGGCTCGGGTCTTCGAGGCCGACATGCTGCTGCGACCCGATGCGAGCACGTTCCAGGTGCTGCCGTGGCGCGGTGAGAACCCTGGCACCGCAAGGATGTTCGGTGACATTCGGCTGCCGGACGGCAGCCCGAGCGCCGCCGACCCGCGGACCGTGCTGCGTCGCTGCCTCGCGCGGGCGGGCGACCAGGGCTTCACCTTCTACACCCACCCCGAGATCGAGTTCTATCTCTTCCAGGACTACCAGCCCGGTCAGATTCCCGTTCCGGTGGACCAGGCCGGGTTCTTCGACCACGTCCCGCACGGGACGGCACACGACTTCCGGCGTGCGGCGATCACCACCCTCGAGGGCATGGGCATCTCTGTCGAGTTCAGCCACCACGAGGGCGGGCCCGGCCAGAACGAGATCGACCTGCGCTATGCCGACGCGCTCGCGACCGCCGACAACATCATGACGTTCCGCGCGGTGGTCAAGGAGGTCGCGCTCGAGCGCGGGGTGTTCGCCTCGTTCATGCCCAAACCCCTTGCAGGACAACCGGGTTCGGCGATGCACACTCACGTCTCACTGTTCGACGGCGACGCCAACGCGTTCTACGAAGCAGGTGCTCCCTACCAGCTGTCCGCGGTCGGCCGGAAGTTCATCGCCGGGCTGCTGCGACACGCCAACGAGATCAGCGCGGTCACCAACCAGTGGGTCAACTCCTACAAGCGCATCTGGGGTGGCGGTGAGGCGCCGGCGCACGTGTGCTGGGGCCACAACAACCGCAGTGCCATGGTGCGGGTGCCGATGCACAAGCCGGGCAAGGGCCAGAGCAGCAGGATCGAGCTGCGCTCACTGGACGCGTCCTGCAACCCCTACCTCGCGTACGCCGTCCTGCTGGCTGCCGGCCTCAAGGGCATCGAGGAGGACTACGAGCTGCCGCCCGAGGCGGAGGACGACGTCTGGTCGCTGACGGAGCGGGAGCGCCGGGCTATGGGCATCGACCCGCTGCCGGCGTCGCTGGACGAGGCGATCCGCATCATGGAGGACTCCGAGCTGGTCGCCGAGACGCTCGGCGAGCACGTCTTCGACTTCTTCCTGCGCAACAAGCGCACCGAGTGGGCCGCCTACCGCGACCAGGTCACCCCCTTCGAGCTCGAGCAGTACCTGCGTCGGCTGTGAGTCCGGACCGCGGGCAGAGCCGCTCCGGCGAGCTGATCCGGGCGGGATTCACCAACACGGCACGCGCCGAGCAGCTGCTCGGCGAGCTCGGCCTCGGTGATGTGCTCGCCGATCACGATCTGGTGGCGGCCTTGGGCAGAACGGCCGACCCGGACCAGGCCCTGCTCGGCCTCCTGCGTCTGCGGGAGGAGATGGACGCGACGCACCGGTCCGAGATGGACTCGACCACCGCGCAGGACGAGGCCTTCCGTACGCGGCTGCTCGCGGTCCTCGGCTCATCGACCGCTCTCACCGACCATCTGGTGCGCCACCCCGAGCAGTGGCGTGACGTCGGCAATGCTCGTCGTCGCGACGCCGCCGAGCTAGCGGCCACGCTCCTCGGGGAGGTCGCCGCGCGAGGTGAGGCGACGGCGTACGACGCGCTCCGGGTGGCCTATCGGCGTCAGGTGCTACAGATCGCCGCCCTCGACCTCACCGAGGACTCGGTCGAGCAGATGCCGGCGACGGGTGAGGCTCTGGCCGATCTCGCCGGTGCGGCTCTGGAGACCGCCCTGAGGATCGCTCAGGACGAGCACGAGGGCGCCGACCAGTGCCGCCTGGCGATCATCGGGATGGGCAAGACCGGGGGCCACGAGCTCAACTACATCTCCGACGTGGACGTCGTCTTCGTCGCCGAGCCGGCCGAGGGTGTGGACGAGGACACCGCGCTCGCCATGGCGACGGCACTGGCCACCTCGACCATGCGGGCCTGCTCGGCGGCGACCGCCGAGGGCAGCCTCTGGCAGGTCGACGCCGCCTTGCGGCCCGAGGGCAAGAACGGGCCGCTCGTGCGCACTGTCGACAGCCACCGGACCTACTACGAGCGATGGGCCAAGACCTGGGAGTTCCAGGCCCTGCTCAAGGCCCGACCGGTTGCCGGGGACCCCGAGCTGGGTGCGGCGTACATCGATGCGGTGAGCCCGTTCGTCTGGCAGGCCAGCACGCGCGACAACTTCGTCGAGGACGTCCAGGCCATGCGCCGCCGCGTCGAGGACAACGTCCCTGCGGCCGAGGCCGACCGGCAGCTCAAGCTCGGCCCGGGCGGTCTGCGCGATATCGAGTTCAGCGTCCAGCTGCTCCAGCTGGTGCACGGCCGCACCGACGATCGCATCCGCTACCGCGGGACGCTGGCGGCGCTGGACGCCTTGTCGCGGCGGGGCTACGTCGGCCGCGCGGACGCGCACGAGCTGGACTCGGCGTACCGCCTGCTGCGGGTCCTCGAGCACCGGATCCAGCTGTCCAGGATGCGCCGGACCCACCTGATGCCGACGTCGGAGGACGACCTGCGGCGCCTCGGCCGCGGCATGGGCCTGCGCACCGACCCGGCCGATTCGGTCACCCGCCTGTGGCGTCAGAAGGCCCGTGAGGTCCGGCGGCTGCACGAGCGGCTGTTCTACCGTCCGCTCCTGTCAGCTGTGGCGCGGCTGAGTGACGATGACGCGCGACTGACACCGACTGACGCTCGAGAACGCTTGTCAGCGTTGGGGTTTCGCGATCCAGCCGGTGCCATCCAGCACATCCAGGCGCTGACCGTCGGGGTGAGCCGGCGGGCCTCGATGCAGCGCACGTTGCTGCCCGTGATGCTCCAGTGGTTCGCCAGCGAGGCCGACCCGGATGCGGGGCTGCTGGCGTTCCGGCGCATCAGTGAGGCTCTGGGGACGAGCCCCTGGTACCTCAAGCAGCTGCGCGAAGGCTCCTCGGCCCAGCAGCTTGCGAAGGTGCTGGCGAGCAGTCGCTACGTCGCCGCGATGCTCGAGCGCGCGCCTGCGTCGGTCGCCATGCTCGACGACCCGGACGCCCTTCGCCCGCGCAGCCGAGCCGCAGTGCAGGCCACGATGAGATCGGCCGCCCGACGTCACGCCGACCCCGAGCACGCGGTCCAGGCCGTTCGTGCCGTACGCCGCACCGAGCTGATCCGGATCGCGACCGCCGACCTCGTCGGGGATCTCGAGCTGGACGAGGTCGAGCTCGGACTGACCGACATCATGGCCTCGACGATGCAGACGGTCCTCGAGATCGCCATCGCCAAGGTCGCACGGCAGTCGCACCGCGCCCTGGTCACCCGGATGGCGGTGATCGGCATGGGGCGGTTCGGTGGCCGCGAGGTCGGCTACAGCAGCGACGCCGACGTGATGTTCGTGCACGACCCGGAGCCGGACGCCAGCGAGCAGGAGGCGCAGGAGCAGGCGCTCGCCGTGGTCACCGAGCTGCGGCGCCTGCTGCAGCTCAGCGGACCGGACCCGGCCCTGACCGTCGATGCCGACCTTCGCCCGGAGGGCAAAGGCGGCCCGTTGGTGCGCAGCCTGGGCTCCTACCGCGCCTACTACGACCGCTGGTCGGAGGGCTGGGAGGCGCAGGCCCTGCTGCGTGCCACGCCGGTCGCCGGAGACGAGGCCCTCGGGCAGGAGTTCCTCGAGCTGATCAACCCGCTGCGCTGGCCCGAGGGTGGGCTCAGTCAGGCCGCGATTCGGCAGATCCGGACGCTGAAAGCGCGGATGGAGGCAGAGCGGATTCCGCGGGGCGGTGACCGCAAGACGCACTTCAAGCTCGGTCACGGTGGGCTGTCCGACGTCGAGTGGACGGTCCAGCTGATGCAGCTGGAGCACGCCGCGCGGGTGCCAGGACTGCGCCACCCCGGCACCATGACCCCCCTGCGCAAGGCGGCCGAGGCCGGCCTCATCAGTGAGGAGAACGCCGAGATTCTCCGGGAAGCGTGGGTCCTGGCGACCCGGCTGCGCAATGCGTCGGTCCTGTGGCGCGGGCGGCCGGTGGACTCACTGCCGAGCGACCTGCGTGACGGCGACGGCATCGGCCGGATCCTCGGGCTCGAGGCCGGTTCAGGCCCGGTGCTGCACGACGATTACCGTCGCGCGGCTCGACGGGCCCGGTCCGTGGTCGACGAGTGCCTCTACGGCACTCCGCCTCGTGACAACGGCACCGACAACGCCTGACAGGTCAGGCCGGCGTACCCAGTGCGGAGCGTTGATGTCGCGCTCGTGAGCATGGCCCGGCGGCCGCCGCCTGAGATGGCCCGGCAGCGCGAGCGGGTCGCTTCGTAAACTTGGCGGGTGATCTCTCGTACCGATCTGCGCGGTCCCGCCCTGGCGTCCTTGGACGCTCGCGGTCTGCGCGACACCTTGCCCCGGGCCGGCTTCGACGTCGAGGCTGCCCTCGACGTCGTACGACCGATCTGTGAGCAGGTGCAGCATCACGGTGCTGACGCGCTGCGTGACCTGTCTGAGCGGTTCGACAAGGTTCGTCCCGAGGCCCTGCGGGTGCCGGCCGCCGTGCTGACCGCCGCTCTCGAGCAGCTCGACCCGGACATCCGGGCGGCGCTCACGGAGGCCACCCGCCGGGCGCGGGCCGTGCACGAGGACCAGCGACGCACTGACACGACCACGCAGGTCGCTCCGGGTGGCACGGTGACCGAGCGCTGGGTCCCCGTCGACCGGGTGGGGCTCTATGTGCCGGGCGGGGTGGCCGTCCTGGCCAGCAGTGTCGTGATGAACGTCGTCCCGGCGCAGGCGGCCGCGGTGCCGTCGCTGGCCGTTGCCAGTCCGCCGCAGCGTTCCAACACCGGTGTCTTCGCGGGCTATCCGGACCCGACGATCCTCGCGGCCTGCGAGCTGCTCGGCGTGGACGAGGTCTATGCCGTCGGCGGCGCCCAGGCGATCGCCATGTTCACCTACGGCGCCCGCGAGGACGACGGGACGGTGGTCTGCGAGCCCGTCAGCCTGGTGACCGGACCGGGCAACATCTACGTCGTGGCTGCCAAGCGGCTGCTCAAGGGTCTGATCGGGATCGACTCCGAGGCCGGCCCGACCGAGATCGCCATCCTGGCGGACGACAGCGCGGATCCCGAGCACGTCGCCGCTGACCTGATCAGTCAGGCCGAGCACGACAATCTCGCTGCGGCGGTGCTGGTCACCGACAGCGACCAGCTCGCCACGCAGGTCGAGGCTGCCCTGGAGCGACGGGTCGCGGCGACCAAGCACGCCGAGCGAATCCGTACCTCCCTCGGTGGCGCCCAGTCGAGCATCGTCCTCGTCGACACCATCGAGGACGGGCTCCGGGTCGTGGACGCCTACGCCGCCGAGCACCTGGAGATCCAGACCCGCGACGCGGCGGCGGTGGCAGCCCGGGTGCACAACGCGGGTGCGATCTTCGTCGGTGCGTACGCCCCGGTGAGCCTGGGCGACTACGCCGCCGGCTCCAACCACGTGCTCCCGACCGGTGGCTGTGCGTGCCACAGCTCGGGCCTGTCGGTTCAGTCGTTCCTGCGCGGCATCCACGTCATCGACTACACCCAGGACGCGCTGCGCGATGTCGCCAGCACGGTCACGACGCTGGCCGCGGCCGAGGACCTTCCGGCCCATGGCGAGGCCGTGACAGCGCGGTTCGACGCTGATGTCTGAGATCCGGGCGCTGCTCAGGGAAGACCTGCAGGGCCGTACGCCGTATGGCGCGCCCCAGCTCGAGGTGCCCGTGGCCCTCAACACCAACGAGTCGTCGTACGACGTCCCGGCCGTTGTCGTACAGACGATCCTCGAGCGTGTGGCGGCTGTGGCGCCCGGGCTCAACCGCTATCCGGATCGCGAGTTCGCCCAGCTACGAACGGCTTTGGCGTCCTACCTGACTGAGACGACCGGCGTGACGTTGACCGCTGACCACCTCTGGGCGGGCAACGGCAGCAACGAGGTGCTGTCGCATCTCGTCCAGGCCTTCGGCGGTCAGGGGCGGACCGCGCTGGGCTTCACGCCGTCGTACTCCATGCACCCGATCATCAGTCGCGGAGTCGGAACGACCTGGGTGGACGGGCTGAGGGGAGCCCCGAGCGGGATCTTCGACCTGGATCTCGAGACGGCGGTCACCCAGGCTCGTGAGACCCAGCCGGACCTGGTGTTCCTGTGCTCGCCCAACAACCCCACCGGCACGGCGCTGTCGCTGGAGGTCGTCAAGGCTGTCTATGACGCGGCGCCGCACGCGATCGTCGTGGTGGACGAGGCGTACGCCGAGTTCGCTCGCCCGGGCACACCCAGCGCAACGACCCTGCTGGAGGGTCGCGACCGTCTCGTCGTGACGCGCACGATGAGCAAGGCCTTTGCCTTTGCGGGAGTCCGCCTGGGTTACCTCGCGGCATCGCCCGAGCTCACCGACCTGCTGCGCCTGGTCCGCCTGCCCTACCACCTGTCCAGCGTGACCCAGGCGGTGGCGCTCGCGGCCTTGGAGCACGCCGACACGATGCTCGGCATGATCAAGGTCATCAAGGCCGAGCGAGACCGGCTCGTGGAGGGAGTCGCGGCACTCGGGCTGGCTCCCGTGCCCAGCGACGCCAACTTCGTTCTGGTGGGTGGCCTCGCCGACGCCGGACAGACCTGGCAGGCTCTGCTCGACCAGGGTGTCCTGGTTCGTGATGTCGGCATTGCGCACCACCTTCGGATCACGGCCGGGACACCGGAGGAGACCGACGCCGTACTCGCTGCCCTGGCAGCGCTCGACCCCAGCCACAGACAGGAGCCGTCGTGACTCGCACAGCTCAGATCACGCGTACGACCAAGGAGAGCTCGGTCGACCTGTGGCTGGACCTCGACGGGTCGGGCACAGCCGAGATCAGCACCGGCGTGCGGTTCTACGACCACATGCTCGAGAGCCTGGCCAAGCACAGCCTGATCGACCTCCGCGTCGAGGCCAAGGGCGACCTCGACGTGGACGCCCACCACACCGTCGAGGACACCGCGATCGTCCTTGGTGACGCGCTGCGCGAGGCGCTGGGCGACAAGTCGGGCATCGCCCGCTTCGGCGATGCCACGGTGCCCCTCGATGAGGCCCTCGTCCTCGCGGTCGTCGATGTGGCGGGCCGGCCCTATGTCGTGCACACGGGCGAGCCCGAGGGTCAGGTCTACGCGATCATCGGCGGCACCTATACCGGCTCGCTCACCCAGCACGTGTTCGAGTCGTTCGCGCACCACGCGGGCATCGCCCTGCACGTACGCGTCCTGTCCGGTCGCGACCCACACCACATCGTGGAGGCCCAGTTCAAGGCCGTCGCGCGAGCCTTGCGTGCAGCTGTTGCCCTCGATCCGCGGGTCAAGGGGATACCCAGTGCCAAGGGGGCGCTCTGAGATGTCCGCGGCGTCGTCCACCCTGCCGGGCCTGCTGCTGCTCCAGGGTGACGCCAAGCGGATCGGCAGCTGGGTCGCTCGGGGCACGGTGCCGGCCTATGTCGTCCCGGTCGGCGGCTGGACCGCGGTCGTGCCGGCAGGGGAGTCGGCCGCCAAGCCGCCCTATGACGACGGACTGACCATGCTGGCCAACCGGCCGATCCCGCACGGCTTCCGAGCTGCCCTGGGCTTCTTCGTCCTCGACAAGCGGGCGGTCGTCATCGCCCACCGACGTGGCTGGCGCGTCATCCCACGGTGGTTCGTGTGGGAGTCCGGTCGGGGCGCAGTGCGCGTGCAAGGGCTTTCGCCGATGCGGGTCGAGGACCTGCTCGATGTGGCAGGCGTCGCCTCAGGCGAGTCAACAGGCGTGCGCTCTCTCATGCGCTCCGACGAAGGCCAGCCGATGGACCTGCTGCGCGACCTGGTGGACGGCCTCGCATTGCCAGCCGGACGACTGCTCGCCGGCAGTGGCGTTCCGACGCAGGAGGACGCCGTACTCGTGACGCCCGACGAGCGCGACATCGCTCGGTTCGAGCGAGTAGTGGGCGAGGACAGGGCAATTCGCGCGGAGCAGGAGGGCCTGGAGTGAGCCGTCGTATCGTGGTCCTGGACTACGGCAGCGGCAACGTCCGGTCAGTTGTGCGGATGCTGGAGCGCGTCGGCGCCGAGGTGACTCTGACCGCAGACCCCGCTGCAGTGCGCCGCGCGGACGGCCTCTACGTCCCCGGCGTCGGCAACTTCCACGCGTGCGTCCAGGGACTCGTCGACGTCGGCGGTGACACCCTCGTGCGGGAGCGCATCGCGGCGGGAGCTCCGGTGCTCGGCGTCTGCGTCGGCATGCAAGCGCTGTTCGCGGACTCGACCGAGACGAGCGCGATCGCCACCCACCCTGGCCTGGCCCACTGGCCAGGCGTCGTACGCCGGCTGGCCGGCCCGGTCGTACCCCACATGGGTTGGTCGTCGGTCGAGCCTCCCGCGGAGAGCGTGCTGCTCAAGGGTCTGGCGGGGGAGCGGTTCTACTTCGTGCACTCCTACGCCGCGGACAAGGCCGCGACCCGTCAGGGCGGTGCGCCACTGACGACGTGGGCCACGCACGGGAGCCGGTTCGTCGCCGCGGTCGAGGACGGCCCGGTGAGCGCGACCCAGTTCCACCCAGAGAAGTCCGGAGACGCCGGTGCGCAGCTGCTGTCCACCTGGCTCCAGACTCTCTGAGCATTGACGAATGGCCATGAACGAAAGGACAACTCAGTGACGAAGTCTCGTCTGGAGCTCTTGCCCGCTGTCGACGTAGCCGGAGGTCAGGCCGTCCAGCTCGTGCAGGGCGTCGCCGGCACGGGCGGACAGTTCGGCGACCCGTGGGAGGCCGCCCAGGCCTGGCAGGACCAGGGGGCCGAGTGGATCCACCTCGTCGACCTGGACGCGGCGTTCGGCCGGGGCTCCAACCGTGAGCTGCTCGCTGAGATCGTCGGCCGGCTCGACATCAAGGTCGAGATGTCCGGCGGCATCCGTGACGAGGAGTCGCTCAAGGCAGCGCTGGCCACCGGCTGTCGCCGGGTCAATGTCGGCACCGCGGCTCTCGAGGACCCGGAGTGGACCCGGCAGGCGATCGCGACGTACGGCGACCAGGTCGCGGTAGGTCTCGACGTACGCGGTACGACCCTCGCCGCACGCGGATGGACGCGCGAGGGCGGTGATCTCTGGGAGACGCTCGAGCGTCTCGACGCCGAGGGGTGCAGCCGCTACGTCGTGACTGACGTCGCCAAGGACGGCATGCTGCAAGGCCCCAACGTCGGCCTCCTCAAGGACGTCTGCGCTCGCACCACCCGCCCGGTCGTGGCCTCCGGTGGCATCTCGACGATCGAGGACCTCGAAGCGTTGCGCGGCCTTGTCAGCGACGGTGTGGAAGGCGCGATCATCGGATCCGCGCTCTACCGTGGGGCTTTCACGTTGCCCGAGGCTCTTGACGCGGCCGGCTTGCCGTGACGGACAGCGACCCCGCCGCGGACTCGGCGGGTCAGGAGTGGTCGGGCCGGAGTCTCGGCAGCACGGGCTTCGACGACGACTCCGGATCAGCCGATCCCGCTCTGCTGACCGCGTTGGCCGACCCGACCGACGAGCAGGCTCTGATGCGAGCGGTCGGCGCAGCGCGCCTGATCGTGCCGATCGTCGCGGCGCCAGGTGAGGTCGATGAGTCAGGCCCGCTCGCTGTCGAGAAGTCGACCGACATGGCCGTCGTCACGCTGACCGCTCCTGACGGGCAGCGCGCGCTGCCGGTGTTCTCCGGGGTCGAGGCGCTGCTCGCGTGGGACAGCTCTGCACGGCCGTCGCCGGTCACGGCTGCTCGCGCCGCGCAGGCGGCAGTCTCCGAGCGGTGCGACGTGATGGTCCTCGACCTGGCCTCACCGAGGGTCACGACGCTCCGGCCGAGCATGGTGTGGTCCCTCGCGCAGGAGGCGAGCTGGTTGCCTGCCCATCTGGATCCCTTTGTGGCACAAGCCGTTTCGCGGGCCGTCGCCGATGAGGCCGACGTTGACTCCGTCGCTTGTGAGGATGGCGGCGAGGCCGGGCCAGGCGTTCTACGGATCGCGCTCACCGTCCGTCCGGGTCTGGCCACCGAGCAGCTGCAGGCCCTGGCCACCCGGATCGGCGAACGCATCGCCACTGACGGCGAGACCCGAGCGCGCATCGACGGTCTGGCGTTCTCGCTGCGCACCGCCCAGCCCTGACGCACAGGACCGCAGAAGGTTCGAGCGCCATGACGCTCGAACCTTCTGCTCCTGCCTGGTGGTGAGGACGCTCGCGTCAGCTGCCCTGGCGGACATGACGCATCAGCGCTTGTTGGCCTTCAGGGCGTCGAGCCGCTGTCGCATCTCATCGGCGCTGATCTCGCCGCGAGCGTAGAGGTCACGCACGGTGCCGGCCGCGTCGTAGCGACCGCCCCGCCAACGGCGTGAGGCGAAGAAGATGATCGTCCCGATGACGAGCAACGGGATGATCGGGAAGAACGGCCACGGCGGGCCGTCCCAGTGATCGTGGTAGTCGGTGGCCATCTGTGTGAGTGCTGTATTCATGTCATCCAGGCTCGCCGAGACAGGCGTTCAACACATCGGCTCGACGTTGAGATCGACGCTGCACACCCGTCGTACAACGCCCATTCGCAAATTGCCATTACGGCAACACAAGTTGCCCGGCGGTGCGAGTCGGGCGCACTCTCGTGAGCATGACGAACTCAGCGCAGTACGACGTCCTCGTGATCGGCGGCGGTGCCGCCGGCCTGTCCGCCGCTCTCACTCTCGGCCGCATGCGGCGATCGGCGCTGGTCGTGGACGCGGGGGAGCCCCGCAATGCCCCGGCGGCACACATGCAGGCGTTCCTCTCCCGTGACGGGCTGCCGCCGCGGGAGCTGCTCGAGATCGGGCGTCGTGAGGTGAAGAGCTACGGCGTCGAGATCGCCGATGATCGAGTCACCGAGATCGCCCAGGTGCCAGGCGGATTCGAGGCGCGTACGGCTTCCGGGCGGCAGGTGCGCGCCCGTCGAGTCGTCCTCGCGCTGGGTCTGCGCGACGTGCTGCCGGGCATCCTGGGACTGCAGGCACGATTCGGCAAGGACGTCGTGCACTGCCCGTACTGCCACGGCTGGGAGGTGCGGGACCAGCGCATCGGCGTCCTGGCGACCGGCCCGATGGCTGCGCACCAGGCACAGCTGTTCCGTCAGCTCTCCGGCGACGTCACGGTGCTGGTCAACGACATCGATATCCCGGCGGACGAGAAGGCTGGGCTACTCGCCCGCGGCATCGTGCTGCGCACCGGCCGTGTGGTGGAGGTGACCGTGGCCGACGACCGGCTGACCGGCGTACGGCTGGAGGGCGGCGAGCACGTGCCGTTCGACGCACTGGCTGTGGCGACTCGGATGGAGGTGCCGACCGACCTGGCCCATCAGCTGGGCGTCGACCTGACCGAGCTGCCCGGCATCGGCCGGCACGTCACGGTCGACGAGGTCGGGCGGTCCAGTGTCGAGGGCGTGTGGGCCGTCGGCAACACGGCTGACCTCAAGCTGCAGGTCATCAACGCCGCTGCCTCGGGCAATCTCTCCGGGGCCATGATCAACATGGATCTGATCCAGGAAGAGATCGCCGAAGCGCTCGTCCAACGAGCCGATCGCTGAGCGGGTGGGGCGCTCAGCGACACACGCCGGCGCCGATCAGCCGGGCGTCGATCTGAGCGGGGCTCCAGTCGGCATCCCGATGGATCGGACCCGAGTGGGCCGACAGTCGGGCGCCAGAGGCTCCGGATCGCAGCGCCAGGATCTCGGCGGCGATACTGACCGCGGTCTCGGCCGGCGTGCGGGCTCCGAGGTCCAGTCCCAAGGGGCTCGACAGGCGAGCGAGCTGACCCTCCGAGAGACCGGCCTCGCGCAACCGGTCCAGACGGTCAGTGTGGGTCAGTCGCGAGCCCATGGCACCGACGTACGCGACGTGCGGCAGTCGTAACGCCACCTCGAGCACGGGTACGTCGAACTTGGGATCGTGAGTCAGGACGCAGATGACGGTGCGGTCGTCCAGCCGACCGGCCTCGGACTCCTCCGCGAGGTAGCGGTGCGGCCACTTCGCCACGACCTCATCGGCGGCGGGAAAGCGCGACGGCGTAGCGAAGACCGGGCGGGCGTCACAGGCCGTGACGCGGTAGCCCATGAACGAACCCATACCGGCCAAGGCCGTCGCGAACTCGTTGGCGCCGAACACCAGCATCCGTGGCGCAGGCATGGCTGTCCACACGAAAACCCTTGTGGCGTCTCCCTGTTCGCCGTCCGGACCGAACGTGAGAGTGCCACTCGCGCCGTCGCGGAGCAGTCCATCAGCGGCCCGCGCCACTGCCTCGTCCAGACGGACCGAGCCGAGCCCGCCGACATCGAGGCCGGTGTCGGGACTCACGACGAGGCATCGGCCGACGCGTCCGGGTTCGCGGTCGGCGACCACGGTGGCGACCGCAACGGGTGTTCCGGCTGCCACCGCGTCCGCCACCTCGCCGAACCACGGCGCGGACTCGGCGTCGACATACTGCGTGAAGACCTCGATCGTGCCGCCGCAGGTGAGTCCTACGGCGAAGGCGTTGCTGTCGCTCACGCCGTAGTGCCGGAGCACGGGAGCACGGGAGCGCAGCACCTCCGTCGCCTGCTCATAGGCGTCGCCGTCCACACATCCGCCCGAGACCGATCCGAGGACGTCGCCGGCAGGCAGCACGACCATCGACGTACCGGCAGGCCGGGGCGCCGAGCTGGAGGTCGAGACGACCGTCGCCACCGCGACCGGCCGTCCCGCCCTCCAGTGCTCGGCCAGCTCAGGAAGAACGTCACGCATCTGAGCGCCCGGTCACATGTTCGCCGCGCCGGCCTTGATCGCCTCGCGGATCCGGACGTAGGTGCCGCACCGGCAGACGTTGCGGATCTCGTCCAGGTCGGCGTCGGAGATCTCGCGCCCCTCGGCCTTGGCCTGCTTCACCTTGGCGACGGCGGCCATGATCTGGCCGGGCTGGCAGTAGCCACACTGGGCGACGTCGGTCTCCAGCCAGGCCTGCTGCATCGGGTGCAGGTCACCGTCGGCGGTGTCGGCAAGGCCCTCGATCGTGGTGACCTCGTCCGTCGACTTGAGGTCGCCGACGCGCACCGAGCACGGGTTGAACGCCTTGCCGTTGACGTGCGAGGTGCACGCCTTGCACACGTTGATGCCGCAGCCGTACTTCGGGCCCGTCATCTTGAGGACGTCACGGAGAACCCACAGGACGCGTACGTCGTCGTCCACGTCGACCGAGACGCGCTTGCCGTTGAGGATGAAGGTCTGCTCAGTCATGGCTTCCTCAGAAGGTGTGGGCGAGGCCGTCGACCGGCGACTCGGGGACGGACGGGATGAACGGCTTGGGCTCGAACGAGAGCGTGTTGTGGTTGATCGGGAAGCGGGTCGGCACCTTGCCGGTCGCGCGGGCGTAGGCGCACGCGACCGCTGCGACCGAGGCGGGTACGCCCGCCTCACCTGCTCCGCCAGGCTGGTCGGTCTCCGGTGGCATGACCACGCACTCGAACTCCAGCGGCGTGTTCCACTGCCGCGTGTAGAAGTAGTTGTCCCAGCTGGCCTCGAGGAAGTGACCGTCCTTGAGGTGGGTGCTGTTGGTCAGCGCGAGACCGATGCCGTCCGACAGGCCACCCAGCATCTGTGCCTTCAGGCCAGCCGGGTTGACGACCAGGCCGGCATCGACCGCGATCACGGCCTTGGTCACCCGGGGGCCTGTGACGCCGTTGGGGACCTTGCGGTTGACCGTCGCAGGACGGCAGTCGATCTCGACGAGGCAGGCGGTCGCGCCCTTGTACTCACGGTGGATCGCGATGCCCTGTGCGGTCCCCGGCGCCATCGGGCGTCCCCACTTGCCGACCTCGGCGGCCTTCTGCAGCACGCGCTTGATCCGGGCGTCCTTCAAGAAGGCGAGCCGCATGGCCAGCGGGTCCTTGCCGAGCTTCTTGGCGAGCATGTCGATGACCAGCTCGTTGGCGCAGGCGACGTCGGGGGAGTAGATCGCCCGCATGCTGCCGGTGTTGAACCGCTGGTCGGTCTCGCTGAGCAGCTGGGTGACGACGCCGAAGTTGTAGGGCAGCTCCTGGGTGAGCGTGAAGATCGTCTCCGACAGCCCAAGGCCCACGGCACCGGGCGGCAGCTTGGCCGCGGTCGCGATGATCATCTCGCCGAACCCGTGACTGAAGTCGGTCGCGACGCTGGTGTGCCGCTGCTCGAACGTCAGCACCTGCCCGGCCAGATAGGTCGCCCGGATGCGTGAGGTCGCCATCGGGTGCATCCGACCCTGGCGGGGCTCGTCCGCGCGGTGCCACATCAGCTTGACCGGCTTGGCCATGGCCTTGGAGACCTTGGCCGCCTCGACCGCTGCGTCGTCGAACAGCTTGTGCCCGAACGAACCGCCGCCGGTCACCACGTTGACCGTGACGGAGGTCAGAGGCAGCCCGACGGCCTCGGCGACGTGGCCCTGCGCGACGATCGGCGCCTTGAGCCCGGCCCAGATCGTGGCCTTGTCCGGTCGTACGTCGGCGATCGCGCAGTTCGGCTCGAGCGCCGCACTGCTGCGGAACATGAACTCGAACGATGCCTCGACCTGACCAGCCAGGATGGGCACCTTGGGGACCACGAGCGGGAGCTCGGCCTTGCGCAGGTGCGCGAGCATGGACGCGTCGTCCTCGCCCTCGACCTTGCCGGAGCCCCAGTCGACATCGAGCGCGCGGATGGCGTCGATGCACTGGCCGAACGTCTCAGCTCGTACGGCGACCCCGGTGTCGATCATGGTCACGTCCGTGACGCCCGGCATCGCAAGCACGACCCGTAGGTTGCGGACGGCCTTGGGCGAGCCGTTCAGCCCGGGAGCGCGGCACAGCATCGTCGGCAACGCGCCTGGGATGTCCAGGTCGGTGACGAACTTCTTCTTGCCCGTCACGATGTCGCGCGCGTCGAGCCGCTTGACCGGCTTGCCGATCACGCTGAACTCCGACCTGGGCTTGAGCTCCACCTCGACCTTCTTCACGACCTTGCTGGCGGCTGCTTCGGCCAGCTCGCCGTAGGTCACCGACTTGCCGTTCGGCGCGGAGATGACACCGGCCTTCGACTTCAGCCGCGTGACGACCGAGCCGAGCTCGATGGCAGCGGCCTCGAGCAGTGCGCCCTTGGCGATCGCGGCGGCGACGCGGATCGGGGTGAACGTCGAGACCGTGGTGTTGGAGCCACCGGTGAGCTGGTTGAACAGCAGCTCCGGGCGGGCAGGTGCGAGCTTGACCGTGACCTTGCTGACGGGGAGGTCGAGCTCCTCGGCGATGATCATCGCGGTGGACGTCGTGATGCCCTGGCCGACCTCCATCCGTGGCAGCGAGAACTCAGCGGTGCCGTCCTTGTTGACCTCGATCTTGATGAGGTTGGCGGTCGCCAGCCCGGCGTCGACCTGAGCGTCCTCGAGGTCGTAGATCTCCGGGACCTGTGGGATCGAGGGCACGGCGGCGTACGCCGGCGTGCCGAGCCGCAGGTCGGCGGCCACGACAAGGGTGGCCCCGCCAAGGACGTAGCCGACAAAGCGACGGCGACTGAGGCCGGACTTCGACCCGTCGTCGGAGTGGTCAGAGGGAGGGCTGGTAGGCACGCTGGTCCTTCCGGTGTCTCACTCGCGGGCCGCCGGGGAGGGGTGGGCCGGCCGGTTCGCGGAGCGCAGATCAGGGGGTCGATGTGACGTAGCACACATCGCCCACCTTGGCACGCGGCGTCCCCGCATAGCGGAAAGCGATGCGCCGTAAACGTGTCCACGAGCTTCGGCGACCCAGGGACGCTGATTCTGGTCCGTCGAGTCGTGGAGGCTACGGCAGCCGAGCTGCTCGGAACGTCACGGTTGCTCCGGCCGGCAGGCGGTAGTCGAACCCGCCCCGATCTGTCCACCGGGTGCTGAACGCCACGGTGGCGGTGGTGGGGTTGTGCGCCACCAGCACCTGCGTACCGTCTCGGTTGACGAATGCCGAAGTCACGACGCCACCGGTCTCCTCCGTCGAGGAGATGTGCCACGCCCCGGGCCGGACGAATCTCGCGACCTGCCCCAGCTGGTCGCGGATCGGCGTCCAGCTCTCGCCCGTGTCGGTCACGGTGAGGAGTCCTCTGCAGCCCTGACACCCGCCCAGATGCGGGGTGCCGCCGGGACCGAGCGCAAGATTCCACAGCACCACACTTCGTGCCCAGTGCTGAGTGGAGCGGAGTGCGAGCTCGGCCGTGCTGTAGCGGATCAGGTCGCCCGAGGCCGTGTCCGAGGAGCACTCGGTCACGTGCTGCGGGAGGTCAGGATAGATCCGGTGCACGGCCGTCATGGTCGATGTGCCGGCCTCGTTGTTGTAGCAGTGCCAACCCACAGCGCCCACGAATGAACGATCGCCGGACAGCTCGTCCTTCGCCTCGGTGGCATTCGCCCAGTTGTGGTCATGAGCAACGATGACTGGGCGCAGGTTCGCTGCTTTGAGAGCGGGTGCGAGATACGACTTGGTGAATGTCGCGAGCTCACTGGCGGAATACGGCATACCGGGATAGTCGGCAGGGGCGAAGTACGGCTCGTTCTGCACGGTCACACCCCAGACTGGTACTCCGTGTGCCTTGAGGCCGCGAATCCATCTGACGAAGTAGTCGGCCCACGCGTTGTAGTACTCGGGCCGAAGGGAGCCGCCTTCCTGCCCGATCAGTGAGTGGTGTTCCTTCATCCAGGCAGGGGCACTCCAAGGAGTGGCCACGATGTGCATGCTCGGATTGATGGCCAGAGCGTCTTTGATGACGGGAATCAACCGACTCGTTTCGGCCGGGCTGAGCGCGAAGTAGTGCAAGGGGTCCTCGCGAGGGCCCTGGCGATCAGCGTCCGTCCAGTGATGGCTCTCGGCAGTGAAGTCTGACGATCCCATGGGGACGCGCATGACATTCAGCCCCAGACCTGTTCGCGTGTTGAACAGATGCTGCATCACCTGGGCGTAGTGCGTCGGGTTGCGCTTCTTCAGGCGAGTCAGCTGGTAGGCGGACGAGTCAGTGAAAGCCGCACCGAACCCCTCGATCGGCTGGCGGACATCGCGAGCGTCGAGGGTCACGGTGTGTTCACCCGAATGCGCCGGTCCGAACGGTATGGATGCGCGACGCGCAAGGCGATAGGCGCCGTCTGCGGTGCTGAGGGTGACCTCCACAGAGGTCGAGTCGAGATTACTGGTCGTGCCCGGAGCCGACTGCTCTGAGGGTGGAGACGCTGTCGTGACACTCAGGAGCACGAGAAAGGCCGTGGAAAGCGCGGGAACGTGACGACGTATCTGATTCAGCATGCGAGCCTCACGAGAGGGGCGGACGGCGTGCTGTGCTCACAGAGACGCTAACGAGGCATCGATCTGACGTAGTTATAGCGCAGGTCTAGTTCCCACAAATGGTTCTCGGACCCACAAGTCCGGGGCTTGTCCAACAGGAGCTGGACAAGCCCCGGACCGGGTGGGCCTAGAGATTGATCATGTGGCCGGCGATGCCTTCGACGGCTTCCTTCATGGCTTCGCTGAGAGTCGGGTGCGCGAAGACGTTGCGGGCGACCTCGTCAGCGGTCAGGTCCCACTGCTGAGCCAGCGTCAGAGCGGGCAGCAGCTCGGTCACCTCGGGGCCGATCAGGTGCGCGCCGACGATCTCGTTGTGCTTGGCGTCCGCGACGATCTTGACGAAGCCGACGCCCTCGCCCATACCGCGGGCCTTGCCGTTGGCCGAGAACGGGAACGACGCGACCTTGACGTCGTAGCCCTTCTCCTTGGCCTGCTCCTCGCTGTAGCCGAAGGAGGCGATCTGCGGCTGGCAGAACGTGGCTCGCGGAATCATGTCGAAGTTGATCTCGACCGTCTCCGCGCCGGCGATGGTCTCGGCCGCGACGACACCCATGGCCTCGGCCGTGTGCGCGAGCATCAGCTTGCCGGTGCAGTCGCCGATCGCGTAGACGCCCTCGACATTGGTGCGGCCGCGCTCGTCGACCGCGATCGCCTTGCGCTCGGTCAGCTGCACGCCGCTTGCCTCGAGGCCGTAGCCGTCGACGCGCGGCGCGAAGCCGAACGCGGCGAGGAAGCGATCGGCCTCCAGCACCTGCTCATCGCCGCCGGCAGCGGGTGTGACGGTGACGCGCACGCCGGAGCCGGTGTCCTCGACACTCTTGACCGCGGTCGACAGCAGAACCTTGACGCCGAGCTTCTTGTACTGCCGCTGCAGCTCCTTGGACACGTCGGCGTCCTCGGTGGGAACCATGCGGTCCAGGAACTCCACGATGGTGACGTCGACGTCGAAAGCCTTGAGCACGTACGCGAACTCGACGCCGA
Organism: Luteipulveratus mongoliensis; assembly: GCF_001190945.1. NCBI lineage: Bacteria > Bacillati > Actinomycetota > Actinomycetes > Micrococcales > Dermacoccaceae > Luteipulveratus > Luteipulveratus mongoliensis. The sequence goes on from NZ_CP011112.1 coordinate 2,822,898, forward strand.
TGGCACCGCTGCCGCCGATGATGATCGAGCTCGGCGGATTGGGGTCGAGGATCTGCTCCTCGTAGGTGACGACGTTCTTGGACAGGGTCACGCCCGGCACCAGACGTACGGTGGCGCCCGTCGCGATGATGATGTTGTCGCCGGTCACCGTCTGCGTCTCGCCGGCGTTGAGCTCGACCTGCAGGGTCTTGGCGTCGGTGAACGTCGCCCACCCGTCGATCTCAGCGATCTTGTTCTTCTTCATCAGGTAGTGCACACCCTTGGCGCTGGCGTCGGCCACGCCGCGGCTGCGCTGGTGCGTCGAGCCGAAGTCCATCGTCGCGTCGCCGCTGATCCCGAACTTCTTCTTCTCGTTCGTGATGATGTGCGACAGCTCGGCGTTGCGCAGCAGCGCCTTGGACGGGATGCATCCCACGTTGAGGCAGACACCGCCCCAGTACTTCTTCTCGATGACGGCCACGGTCTTGCCCAGCTGCGCCGCGCGGATCGCCGCGACATAGCCACCAGGACCGGCTCCCAGGACAACAACATCAAAGTGATCAGCCACGTCGCTGAGCCTATCTCCGGCCTTCTTGCCGTACGACGGCGAGCCCGGCTCCTGGCCAGCCACTCACCCTCGGTCGAGCGTGCGGCACCGTGCCTGTGACCGCAGGCGCGATGGCCTACGGTCGGTCCATGGGGGTTCTCCACCGATCGGCCGCAGCATCATGAGCTTCGACGAGCCAAGAGTCTTCGGTCAGTGGGTGACCTGGGAGCACGCCGCTGAGGGACTGTCCGGACGTCTAGACGAGTCAGCAATGGCCGGTCTGCACGACGCGTATCGGTACGCCGCCTCGCGCCACGAAGGACAACGCCGCCCGGCCGGCGAGCCGTACGTAAGACACCTGCTCGAAGTCGTGGAGATCATGGCGACTGCGCTTGATGTCACCGACGCCGACATGCTGGAGGCAGGGCTGCTCCACGACGTCGTCGAGGACACGGACGGCACCAGTGCCGAGATCACGGAGCGGTTCGGCGGACGTACGGCTGACCTCGTCGCCCACGTGACGATGCCCGAGATCCTTCCGGGACAGGACAAGCGGCTGGTCCGGCTGGCGTACCTCGATGGTCTGCGCGACGCCCGGCCCGACGTGCTGCGGCTGAAGCTGTCCGATCGCTACAGCAACGTCCAGCGCCTGCACACTCACCCGCGTGCGGAGAAGCAGCGGTCCTACTACGCCGAGACTCTTGAGCACTTCGTGCCGCTGGCGAAGGTCGATGACCGGCTGGCCGAGCTGTTCGCGGTGTGGGCCGAGGCGTACGACTACCTCACGGCGCCTGTCGACACCATCAGCGCAGCGACGAAGCTGGCGGCCGCCGTCCACCGCGAACAGGTCGACAAGAGCGGGGCGCCATATGTGGAGCACGCCTATGCCACAGCACGAATTGCCTTGGAAGACGGAGCTTCTGAGCATCAGCAGATGGCCGGACTCCTCCACGATGCGGTCGAAGACACGCCCTGCACTCTTGAGCAGTTGCGCGATCTCGGCGTTCCGGAGCCTGTGGTTGTGATGGTGGACGCGCTCACTCGACGTGACGGCGAGTCACACCCTGAGTACCTCGCCCGGCTGATCGAGACACCCGAAGCGGTGCCGGTCAAGCGTGCCGACATCCAGCACAACCAGAGCCCGGATCGCCTGGCCCGGCTCGACAGCGCCACTCAGGACCGGCTGCGCGGCAAGTACGAGGCGGCGCTCGCGGCCCTGTCGCGGAGCTAGCGGCGGGGTCTACGTCGTGGGTGGCTCCGCCAGGAGGGCGCGGGCCAGGCCGCTGTCGGCCACCAGGCTGTTGATGATGCCGGCGCCCACTGCGGCGCGCACGACGACCGCGCGCGCCTCACCGGTCACGAGCCCCACGACATGCGGAATCGCCTCGAGCTGCTCGGCAGTCACACTGATGAGGCGTCCGGTGAGCTCGCTGACGATGGGCTTGCCGTCGGCGTCGATGAACGCGCCGGAGATCTCTCCGACTGCTCCGGCTTTGGCCTGAGCACGAGCATCGGCGGGGGCGACGAGGTCGTACAGCGTGGACTCTCCCGGGCGCCACGCGCCGATGCCGACCACCGCGACGGTGACCTCCGGGAGGTGGGCGAACGTCTCGGCAACACTCGGCTGACGGCGCAGCATCTGCGCACTCTCGACATCGGTGGCGACTAGCGGCGCATAGAAGTGGTGTGCCTCGCCACCGCTCAGGCGAGCGGCCTCCCGTACGACGTCAACGGGAGTCGCGGTCGCGTCCGTGACGGTCAGCGCACCGCTGAGCTGCACCACGGGCACCTTGGGGAGCGCCTTCAGCGCCGTCACCATCGCCGAGACGGTGCGCGACCACGGCAGACCGAGCACGTCGTCCTCGGTGAGGATCTCGCCGAGGAGAGCGGCGGCCGTACGCCCGATCTCGGCACGCAGGTGCGCGACGGCCTGGTCGTCGTCGGAGAACGCGGGCACATCGACGACCACGGCGCGGCGTAGACCCAGCCGCTGCCGCAGCTGCGCAGACAGGGCGGCATCGACTCCGGCCTCGGGCGCGATGTCGATGCGGACCACGCCTCGTTCGCGCGCCTCGATGAGCAACCGCGCGACCTTGAAGCGGCTGATACCCAGCTCGTCGCCGATCTGCACCTTGGAGCGGTCCTCCAGGTAGTAGCGGCGCGCGACGGTGGCCAGCAGCATCCGATCGTCAGGGGAGTCCGGCGGGATCACGTGCTACCTCGCATCTGATCGGTCGAAGTCGTGCGTTGGCGGATGTGATCTGCCACACTACACTCATATGTGCACCATAGCGCTCATATGAGCGCGACGCCAGCACGGGCAAGGAGGCCACATGCACAGGCGAACCCGGAGGATGACGGCGGTGGGATCGGCGGCGCTGCTGGTGAGCAGCGTGTCGGCCTGCGCCGGCTGGGGCGGAGGAGTCGGCGGTGGTGGTGGCGACACCATCAACGTGCTGATGGTCAACAACCCCCAGATGATCGATCTGCAAAAGCTGGCTCCGGAGTTCACCAAGGAGACGGGCATCAAGGTCAACTTCACGGTGCTCCCGGAGAACGACCTCCGCGACAAGGCCAGCCAGGAGTTCTCGAGCCAGGCCGGCCAGTACGACGTCGCGACCTTGAGCAACTTCGAGATCCCGATCTACGCCAAGAGCCGCTGGGTCGCTCCGCTGGACAGCTACATCGCCAAGGACCCGGGGTTCGACCAGGCCGACATCCTCAAGCCGATGACGACGGCACTGACTGCGGGGGGCAAGGTCTACGGCGAGCCGTTCTACGGTGAGTCCTCGTTCCTCATGTACCGCAAGGACGTCTTGGCCTCCAAGGGCATCACGATGCCGGCCAACCCGACCTGGCAGCAGGTCGCCGACATCGCGGCCAAGGTCGACAACCCCCGGATGGCCGGCATCTGCCTGCGCGGTCAACCGGGCTGGGGCCAGCTGTTCGCGCCCCTGACGACGGTGATCAACACGTTCGGCGGCACCTGGTTCGACAAGGACTGGAACGCCAAGGTGGACTCACCCGAGTTCACCCAGGCGACGTCGTTCTACGTCAACCTGGTGCGCAAGTACGGCGAGAAGGGCGCACCGCAGGCGGGCTTCACCGAGTGCCTCAACAACCTCACGCAGGGCAGTGTCGCGATGTGGTACGACGCAACGTCGGCGGCGGGATCGCTCGAGGCTGACGGGTCGCCGGTCAAGGGCAAGATCGGCTACGCGCCGGCGCCGGTGGTCAAGACCAAGAGCTCGGGCTGGCTCTACACCTGGTCCTGGGCCATCGAGCAGGCGAGCACCAAGAAGGACAACGCCTGGAAGTTCGTGTCGTGGGCCAGCAGCAAGAAGTACGAGAACCTCGTCGGCACTCGCATCGGCTGGTCGAGCGTCCCGGCAGGCAAGCGCGCCTCGACCTACACCAACCCGCAGTACCTCAAGTCCGCGGGCGCGTTCGCGGCGCAGACCAAGGCCTCGATCCAGTCCGCTGACCCGGTCAACCCCGGCGTCCAGCCGCGACCGGCAGCCGGCATTCAGTTCGTCGATATCCCGGAGTTCCCCGACCTCGGCACCCAGGTCAGCCAGGAGGTCAGCTCGGCGATCGCTGGCAAGACCAGTGTTCACAACGCTCTCGACCTGGGGCAGCAGCTCGCCGATGACGTGGCGAAGCAGTATCAGAAACGGGAGGGGAAATGAGTTCTGTTGTTGCTCAATGCAATTCGGCGATGAACAAGGCGGGAGCCTGGGCCAGGCGAGCACCGCTGCTGCCAGCGCTGATCTTCATGATCATCGTCACGCAGCTGCCGTTCCTCGTGACCCTGGTGGTCTCGTTCATGAACTGGAACGCGTACTACCCCGATGACCGTGGGTTCGCAGGCGTCGACAACTTCGTCAGCGTGCTGACTGATGTCAATGCTCGCAAGGCGATCTTCGTGACGGTCCTGCTCACCGTCGGTGTCGTGCTGATCTCGCTCATCGTCGGGCTCTGCATCGCGCTCCTGCTGGACCGCAAGTTCCGCGGCCGCGGGGTGGCCCGCACCTTGATGATCACCCCATTCCTCGTCGTCCCGGTCGCCGCGGCGCTGATGTGGAAGCACGCGCTGTTCAACCCGGAGTACGGCCTGCTCAACGGGATGCTGAAGATGGTGTTCGGAGACAACGCTCCGCAACGCGACTGGATCACCGACAACCCGCTGATCTCCATCGTTGTCGCTCTGGTCTGGCAGTGGACGCCGTTCATGATGCTGATCCTGCTGGCGGGCCTGCAGAGCAGGCCCATGGACGTCGTCGAGGCGGCGCGCATCGATGGCGCCTCACCGTGGCAGATCTTCCGCAGCATGACCTTGCCCCACCTGCGCCCCTACATCGAGCTGTCGGGTCTGCTCGGCGCGATCTATGTCGTGCAGAACTTCGATGCGGTCTTCACCATCACCTCGGGCGGGCTCGGGACGGCCAACCTGCCCTACTTCATCTATCAGACCTTCTACACCGCTCACGACTACGGTCGAGCGTCCGCAGCGGGCGTCGTCGTGGTGATCGGCACGATCATCATCGCGACCTTCGCACTGCGTACGGCGTTCAGCCTCTTTCAGGAGGACTCGCGATGACGTCTACCACCGTCAAGAAGGCGGCCACCAGACCGCCGCTGGAGATCCGGCACGCCAAGCCCAAGAGGTCAGGTGTCCTGCTGACCGGGCTCGCGTGGTTCATCAGTGTGATGTTCGTGCTGCCCGTGGTCTGGATGGTTCTGACGTCGTTGCACACCGAGCAGGACGCCGCCGCCAACCCGCCCAAGCTGGGTGCGCCGATCAGCCTTGACGGCTACCGGTCCTTCTTCGACTCCGGACCCTGGCCGCCGATTGCGAACTCGCTGACGGCGAGCATCGTGTCGACGTTCCTGGTCCTGGTGCTGGCCCTGCCGGCGGCGTACGCGCTGTCGATCAAGCCGGTGAAGAAGTGGAGCGACGTGATGTTCTTCTTCCTCTCCACGAAGTTCCTACCGGTGGTCGCGGGGCTGCTGCCGGTCTACCTGTTCGCCCAGAAGGTCAACCTGCTGGACAACATCTGGTTGCTGATCATCTTGTACACCTCGATGAACCTGCCGATCGCGGTCTGGATGCTGCGCTCGTTCCTGTCCGAGGTGCCGGTCGAGATGCTCGAGGCCGCGCAGGTCGACGGTGCCGGTCTGGTGCGGACGCTGAAGGAGATCGTGGCGCCCGTCGTCATGCCTGGCATCGCGTCGGCAGCGCTGATCTGTTTCATCTTCTCCTGGAACGAGCTGCTCTTCGCCCGTGTCCTCACCGGCACCCGGGCCGAGACAGCACCGGTGTTCCTCACCGGGTTCGTCACGAGCCAGGGCCTGTTCCTGGCCAAGGTGTGTGCGGCATCGTTGGTGGTGTCACTACCGGTGCTCGCGGCCGGGTTCGCCGCGCAGGACAAGCTGGTCCAAGGTCTGTCGATGGGAGCCGTCAAGTGAGCCGTACGCCGATCTCGTTGTCTCCCAGCACGATCGGCGAGTTGGATACGCGAGTCCAGCGACCGTCGTACGACCGCTCCCGCGTGACGCCGGGCATCGTGCACTTCGGGGTGGGCGGCTTCCATCGCGCCCATCAGGCGATGTACCTCGACGCGCTGATGAACGACGGCAAGGCGCTGGACTGGGGCATCGTCGGCGTCGGGGTGCTGCCGCAGGACAGCCGGATCGTCGACGCGCTCACGGCGCAGGGCGGGCTCTACACCCTGGTCCTGAAGCATCCCGATGGACGCCTCGAACCGCGCGTCATCGGCTCGATCGTCGGGATGCTCCTGGCACCCGAGGACCCGGAGGCAGTGCTGGAGCGGATGACCAACCCGGGCACCCGCATCGTCTCTCTGACGATCACCGAAGGCAGCTATCTGATCAATCAGGCGACGGGGGAGTTCGACGGCGAGCACCCCTCGATCCAGGCCGACCTCGCTGAGAACGCAGTGCCCGCAACGGCGTTCGGCTTCATCATCGAGGCGCTGCGTCGGCGGCGTGAGGCTGGCACGCCGCCCTTCACGGTGATGTCCTGCGACAACCTCCCGGGCAACGGTGATGTGGCGCGCAAGACGCTGACGGCGTTCGCGCGGCTGAAGGATCCTGCGCTCGCGGACTGGATGGAGGCCGACGTGGCCTTTCCCAACGGGATGGTCGACCGGATCACCCCGGTCACGGCTGCCGAGGACACGCAGCGGCTGGCCGAGGAGTTCGGCGTCGAGGATGCATGGCCAGTGGTCTGCGAGCCCTTCACCCAGTGGGTGCTGGAGGACGAGTTCCCGCAGGGGCGGCCGCCGTACGAGGACGCGGGCGTGCAGCTCGTCGACGACGTCGTGCCTTATGAGCTGATGAAGCTGCGGCTGCTCAACTCCAGCCATCAGGCCCTGTGCTACCTCGGCTACCTGTCCGGCTACCGCTACGCCCACGAGGTCTGCCAGGACCCGCTCTACGTGGAGTTCCTGCTGGGCTACATGCGCGACGAGGGCCGACCCACCCTGCCGGACGTACCCGGTGTCGACCTCGATGACTACAGCCGCACGCTGATCGAGCGATTCGCCAACCCCGAGGTGCGGGACACGCTCGCTCGGCTGTGTGCGGAGAGCTCGGACCGCATCCCGAAGTGGCTGGTCCCGGTCATCCGCGACAACTTGAAGGCAGGTGGCCAGGTGGATCGCTCGGCGCTGGTGGTCGCAGCCTGGGCGCGCTATGCCGAGGGCCTCGATGAGGCAGGCGAGCCGATCGAGATCGTGGACCACCGCAAGGACGCGGTCATGGCAGCCGCAGCGGATCAGGCCGAGGACCCGCTGGCGTTCCTGCGTGACACGACACTCTTCGGTGACCTCGCAGATCAGGAGGCCTTCACCAAGCCCTACCTCGCAGCGCTGAAGTCGTTGCACGACAACGGTGCTCGCGCAACGACAGAGGCGCTCGTCGAACGACTGCGCACCTGACATGCGGGTCAGTGTGCTGGCGCGCGCCGGCGTCGTGGAGCTGATCGAGCGCGATCGTCCCACTCCCGCGCAGGACGAGGTCCTGGTGCGCGTCGTCGCCGTCGGAGTGTGCGGCTCGGACACCCACTACTTCGATCACGGCCGTATCGGACACTTCGTCGTCGAGAGTCCACTCGTCCTCGGCCACGAGGCGGCGGGTGTCATCGAGGAGGTTGGCGCAGAGGTCGATCCGAGCCGGGTGGGCCAACGGGTCAGCATCGAACCCGGCGTGCCTTGTCGACGCTGTCGCCTGTGCCTGTCCGGTCACTACAACCTGTGCGCGGACATGGTCTTCTATGCGACGCCACCGGTGGATGGAGCCCTTGCCGAGTACGTCACGATCCACGAGGCCTTCGCACACCCGGTCCCGGACGTGCTGTCCGACGACGCGGCCGCGCTTCTCGAGCCGCTCTCCGTCGCACTGTGGGCTGCTCAGCGTGCCGGCATCCGCGCGGGCTCGCGGGTGCTGGTCACCGGGTGCGGACCGATCGGCCTGATCGCGGTGCAGACTGCGCGGGCGTTCGGCGCGACGGACGTCATCGCCAGCGACGTCAACGCACACCGACTCGCGCTCGCCCGCGAGATGGGTGCCACGCAGGCTCTCGACACCTCGGCACAGGTCCTTTCAGAGGTAGGCGTGGAGGCGGACGTGCTGCTGGAGTGCTCGGGACACCCAGCAGCGACGTTGGACGCCCTACGGGTGCTCGCCCCTGCCGGACGAGCGGTTCTGGTCGGCACCGGCAGTCACGACCTTGCCATCCCGCTGCAGCTGGTGCAGGAGAAGGAGCTCGAGCTGACCGGCACGTTTCGTTATGCCGGCACCTGGCCGGTGGCGATCAACCTGGTAGCCACCGGAGCCGTCGACCTCGATCGACTGGTCACGGCACACTTCGCTCTCGCTGAGAGCAGCTCGGCGCTCACGGCCGGTCGTGACGATCCGCACGCCGTCAAGTCCGTCATCCGACCTCAGGAGTAGCCGACGATGTCCACGATGCAGGGTGTTGTGCTGCCTGGAGACAGCACCGTCGAGCACGTCACGGTGCCTGTCCCCGAGCCAGGGCCGGGCCAGGTGCTGCTGCGGGTCCGCGCATCATCGATCTGCGGCAGCGACATCCGCGCGATCTACCGAGAGCATCTCGGTCACGGCGCCGAGGCTTATCAAGGTGTCATCGCCGGGCACGAGCCCTGCGGTGAGGTCGTCGGGCTCGGCGCGGGTTCGCGACGACTGGTCGAGGGCGACCGCGTCGTGGTCTATCACATCGCGGGTTGCGGCATGTGCGACGAGTGTCGGCGCGGCTACGAGGTCGGCTGCCACTCACCCCATCGGGCGGCCCACGGTTGGCAGCGCGATGGTGGGCACGCGGAATTCCTTCTGGCAGAGGAGCGTTCGTGCATCCTGCTGCCCGAGCCGCTCACCTTCGTCGACGGTGCTCTGGTCTCGTGCGGCTTCGGGACGGCGTACGAAGGACTCCGGCGAGCCGACGTGAGCGGCCGGGACCGGCTGCTGGTGACCGGGCTCGGTCCGGTGGGCCTGGCTGCTTGCATGCTCGGTCGCGCGATGGGTGCGACCGAGGTCATCGGCATGGACGTCGTGCCCGAACGGGTCGAGCTCGCGCGCCGGCTCGGACTCGTCGACGGTGCGGTCACCTCGTCAGATGACCTCGTGCGCGTCGTCCGCGAATGCACTGGGGATGGGGTGGAAGTCGCCATCGACTGCAGCGGCAACCCACAGGCCCGCGAGCTGGCACTTCGGAGCACGCGCCCGTGGGGTCGTACGGTCTTCGTCGGCGAGGGCGGCGACGTCACCTTCGCGGTCTCGGACCTGTTGATCCACAAGCAGATTCAGCTGCACGGCTCATGGGTCACCTCGGTGCTACACATGGAGGAGCTGCTGGCCGAGCTGGTGCGGTGGGAGCTGCATCCGGACGTGATCGTGACTGACATCCTGCCTTTGTCCCAGGCCGCCCGTGCCTATGAGCTGGCGGACGGCGGTCGCACAGGCAAGGTCTGCCTCGTGACGAACGCGCCTGAGAAGTCGGGGTAGACAATGGCTCCCATGGAGCGACGTCTCGTAGCCGGGGTGGACTCGTCCACCCAGTCCTGCAAGGTCGTGGTCTGCGACGCCGACACCGGAGAGGTGGTCCGCGAGGGCCGAGCCTCGCACCCAGACGGCTCCGAGGTCAGCGCCACCCACTGGTGGCGCGCGTACGAGAAGGCGACGTCCGGCGGACTCCTCGAGGGCGTCGCAGCGCTTGCGGTCGGCGGTCAGCAGCACGGCATGGTCACGCTCGACGAGCGCGGCAAGCTCGTCCGAGATGCGTTGCTGTGGAACGACACTCGCTCGTCGGGCGCGGCGGAGGACCTGGTGCGTGAGCTCGGTGGTGCGCTGGCGTGGGTTGACGCCGTCGACTGCGTGCCGGTCGCGAGCTTCACGGTGACCAAGCTGCGCTGGCTGGCCGAGCATGAGCCAGACAACGCGCGTCGCACACATCGAGTGGTTCTGCCGCACGACTGGCTCACGGGCCAGATCTTGCAGAGCCGGGGTGGGTTCCACGACTGGACGACGGATCGAGGCGACGCGTCCGGGACGTGCTACTGGTCTGCCACTACCGGTGACTACCGCCACGACCTGGTGGAGCTGGCCTTCGGCAGACAGCTCGAGCTCCCGAGGGTGCTCGGTCCGGCGGAGGTCGCGGGGCGTACACACGATGGGGCTGTCGTCGCCGCAGGCACCGGCGACAACATGGGAGCCGCGCTCGGTCTCGGTCTCCGGACCGGCGATGTCGCAGTGTCCCTCGGAACCAGCGGCACGGTGTTCGCCGAGCACGACGCACCCATCGGTGATGGCAACGGCTATGTCGCCGGATTCGCCAGTGCGACCGGGGGCCACCTGCCACTGGCCTGCACGCTCAACGCGGCCCGTGTGCTGACGGCTGGCGCGAGCATGCTCGGCACCGACCTCGCAGGGCTGGACCGATTGGCATTGGAGGCCGACCCGGGAGCCGGGGGTCTCACTCTGCTGCCCTATCTCGATGGCGAGCGCACCCCCAACCTGCCCGAGTCCACCGGCAACCTGAGCGGCCTGACAAGGAGCAACGCGACGCCCGCTAACCTCGCGCGCGCCTGTGTGGAGGGCATGCTGTGCAACCTGGCCGCCGGCGTTGATGCGTTGCGAGACAAAGGGATTCGAGTCAATCGCGTTCTCCTGATCGGCGGCGCCTCCGCGTCGGCAGCAGTTCGGCGCGTGGCGCCCCAGGTCTTCGGCGTACCAGTCGTCCTGCCTGCCCCGGGGGAGTACGTCGGCCTGGGCGCCGCGCGCCAGGCGGCTTGGGCTCTCGGTGGCACCGACGAGCCGCCCCAGTGGGACGTCGCGCGTGGCCTCGAGCTCGAGCCCCCTGTTGGGGCCGCACTGGAGGCCGCCCGGGAGGTCCGCGGCCGTTATGACGCTTGGCAGCAGCAGGTCTACCCGACCGGCGCTGCGGGCTGACCTACTCCATCGTGGGGAGCGCGGATCGTCCGGACGGCGACCACGGCACCAGGCGTGATCGGTCCGTAGATGTGTGGGAACTCCTCACCCGTCTCAGGGTTGCCCACCTCGCGGATCACCTGGTGCGACAGCAGATCCGGGTCGATCTCGAGCAGGAGGAGGTCGCCCGCGACATCGGCGTAGAAGCTCCGACGGACGACCGGCCACTGGTGCTCGTCGGAGGCATGGATGAAGCCCTCGTCCTCCAACGAACGACCCCGGGTCGAGATCCGGTACGCACCGGACCTCTGGGCCGCCGCCCAGTCGGCCGGCTCAGCAAGGTGGTAGATACGCGACATGGCCCCGAACCTACGGCTGGTGCCGTGGTCGGGGCCATGTCGGGTGGTGCGGTCTAGGCGAACGCCTCTGCGATGGGCGTCGAGCCATGGTTGTACTCGTAGGTCTGCCGGTAGGTACGCGAGTCGTCGACAACCGCCGCAATAGTCGCGGCGACGTCGGCTCTCGAGACCTCTGACTTGTCCTGATCTGCGCCGACACTGACCGACCCGGTTGCGGGTCCGTCCGTGAGGCGGCTCGGTCGCAGGATCGTCCAGTCGAGCTCCGACTGCGCAAGGCGCGCGTCGGCGGCCGACTTGGCATCGGCGTACGCGAAGAACGAGTTGTCCTGGGGCACACCGTGATCCGGTCCCGCGCCGAAGTACGACACCATCACGTAGCGGCTGGCTCCGGCCTTGGTCGCTGCGTCCATACTTCGCACGGCAGCATCCCGATCGACGGCATAGGTGCGTTCGGGGCTGCCCCCGCCTGCGCCGGCGGACCAGACCACGACGTCGTACCCGTCGAGCAGACTCTCGATCTCCTGCTGGTCCATGTGCTCGATGTCCGCGACGACAGCCGTGGCCCCGAGCGCCTCGACGTCGGCCGCGTGATCAGGATTGCGGATGACGGCGCCGACTTCGTCGCCTTGCGACACCAGGAGTGGAATCGCGAGGAGCGCGACCTTGCCGTGCCCGCCGATCAGGGCGATACGAGTCATGCGGTCACCGTACCGGCGCCATGACCGGCTTCGGCGTCGCAGATCGTTGGGTCGTGGTGTGCTGGCTGCCGAGCACAAAGCGGTTGCGCTGTCGCAGCAGGTGCTGGGTCGTGGCGGTCACGACGGAGGACGAACGAGGCACAGTGGTCTCCCTTCGACGGCTGTCCTGGAACTCGTGAGAGATCAGACGGCTCGGGTGGCTAGGGGGTCACAGTCGTCAACGGAGGCACCCTCCGATTAATTCCGGCGCTGCTGACTTTCTTTGAAGTCGCCTTACTGCGCCCCTCAGCGCAGACCGGGAGCGGGCTCGAACGGCCCCTCGACCACCAGTGCCGTGAGGCCCTCTGAGCCTGCTTCCGTCTCGTGCTCCTCGTCCGCATGCCACAGGACTGCGCGCCCCGGTGACACGATGGCCGTCGCGCCGTCGGCCCCTGAGACGCGTGCTGATCCAGTCAGCACCACCAGCAGCTGTTCCCCGACTGCGGGGTGCCGTCCGATCAAGCCGTCGGGGCCGAGGGTCAGGACGGCCACGTGCGCAGGCTCGAACTTCCCAACGCCAGCAACCTGAAAACCCTTGCTGGAGAACGCATCCACCGGTCGCGCCGGAGTCTCGGCCAGAGTGATGATCCGCATCGGTGACTCAGGCCGACTCAAGTGCGAGCTGGTCGGACGCGGCGCGCGCAGCGCGAAGGTCGGCCAGATGCTCCTTGGTCCAGGCGCACCGCGCCTTCAGCAGGTCGAGCAGGGACCGCCCGAGCTCGGTGAGCTCGTACTCCACTCGTGCCGGGACCTCGTCGTACGCCGTCCGCGTCACGAAGCCGTCCCGCTGCATCGCCCGGAGCGAGGCTGCCAGGACCTTCGGTGTCACCGGTTGCAGCGCCGTGAGCAGCTCGCCGAATCGACGTGGTCCGTCGAGGAGGGACATCACGATCTGGTCGTCCCACTTGCCCGACAGGTGCACGGGCAGGAGGTCGGTCACGCACTCATGGGTGGAGAGACGCTCGCTCATGCGAAGAAGCCTAGGTCAGCGCCAGTTTCGTTGCGGTAACCACGATCTCGCGTCGTACGTTCCCGCCGTCGCCGGAACGCCCGGCGAGGAGAGCGAGTGGTGATGACAAAGCTGTTGGTGGTGGGCGCAGGCGGAAGGGCAGGTCGCGCCGTGGTGAAGCAGGCGGCTGCGCGCGGTGTGGCCGTGACCGCTGCGGTGCGCGATCCGAGCGCCTACGGACCGGTGCCGGACGACGTGGTGCTGGTACGCGCTGACGTGACTGATGCCGACTCGCTGGCGGCCGCTGCGGCGGGCCACGACACGATGGTGGTGACGGCGGCACGGCTCGACGTCGACGCGAGCGAGTTCTTCCGTGCTGCGGCGACCGCGGTGGTCGATGCGACGACGCGAGCCGGCGTAACGCGCGTGGTACTCACCGGAATCGGCACGCTGTGGGTGAGTGGCCATAGCAGCCGGCTGCTGGACGATCCGGCGTTGCCGGACGAGGCGCGCACGTTCTCCCTCGGACACCTCGAGCAGCTGCGCGTGGTCGAGACGGCGGACGTCGACTGGCTGATCGTGGCACCGCCGCCGGTGTTCCTCGAGGAGGACGGTGACCCGCACCCGTGGATGGTGGCAACGTCACCAGAGGACGCCGGGCCGTTCTCCTTCGCCGACCTCGGCGCTGCGCTGCTCGACGAGGCTCTCTCGCCCAAACACCATCGTGAGGTACTTCAGGTCACGCGCTCCTGACACCCCGGAGATGGCATGTCGACCTGGCATACCGCCTGCGCCTGACCGTTCAGGATGATCTGTCGTGCGCGTCCGCGTGCGTCTGCGCGACGGTAGCGAGGAAGTCTCCTGCCGCGTGTGGTCGTCAAGCGTGAGATATCGCACCCACCAACGGGACTCGGAGTTCGGGACAGGTCCCGGTGGGGGTCGATAGCGTCCAACGCGGACGCGGCGGCTGCCATGACCGGCAGGCCGTCGATGTGACGACAACCCCACAAGGGAGACGTTCGTGACCGCCCTGGTCCCACCGCCGTTGGAGGTCGAGCCCGCCGAAGACGGGCCGCAGGCTCCGCTCGGCCGATTCCCCACCCGAACCGTCGAGACGGAGCACTGGAATCGTCTGGTCTCCGATCAGCTCGGAGCTCCCCGTCGCGACCATCGCGGCGTCGTGGCGATGGTGCGGCTGAGCGAGCTCGACTCCTTGCGGGACAAGCTCGGCCTCGATGACCTCGCCCACCTGCGCGCGACGGTCGCAGATGTTCTCGTGGGCGACGGCACCAGTGGCACGTGGCTGGCGTGGCCCGAGGACGGCCTCATGCTGGCGTTCACACCAGCCGAGTCGCTGGACGCCGCAGAGCGGACCTGGGAAAAGGCATCGCGTGCGCTGGCCGCGCGCGGCGTGGTCATGCGTGAGGACACCTTCCATCTCAGCGCCCATGTCGGCCTTACGACAGTGGCCGGGCATTGCGGTGTCGCCGACACGCTGGCATCCGCCGAAGCCGCGCTGGACACCGCCGAGGTGCGGCAGGACCTCGTACCTCGGGTCGGTCGGCCAGGGGATGGGAACCCGCGTCACAGCCCCAGCCGAACGCGCTTCCTGACGCGCACCCCGGTCCTCGTGCTGCTGGCGTACGCGATCGCCCTGGTCCCGCCGTTCGCGGCGTACGAGCTCATCTGGCGGTTCGGTGTCGACATCACGACCGTGATCTACCCAGTGCTGATCCTGGCCGGGGTCCTGACTTCCTGGACCGTGTGGGTCGAGTGCCTCAAGGCCCTTCGCAACTCCACTCCAACCCGAACGGGTACGCCGTTCGTGTCGCCTGCTGCGACGGCGCTGATCGCGGCCTACCTGCCGAACGAGGCCGCGACCATCGAGGACACGGTCGAGTCATTCCTGGGGTTGGAGCATCCGGGCGGCCTGCAGATCATCCTCGCGTACAACTCACCCACCCGACTCCCGGTCGAGGACCGGCTCATGGCGATGGAGCTCCGACATCCTCAGCTGCAGCTGATCCGCGTCGACTCCAGCACCTCGAAGGCTCAGAACGTCAATGCCGCACTGCCCGAGGTCAGGGGTGAGCTCATCGGCATCTTCGACGCGGACCACCACCCGGAGGCCGGCGGCTTCGACCGCGCGTGGCGCTGGATGCAGGCGGGCTACGACGTGGTGCAGGGGCACTGTGTGGTCCGGAACGGCGGTGCCTCGATGACGTCTCGTGTCGTGGCGGGCGAGTTCGAGGCCATCTACGCCGTGTCGCACCCGGGTCGTGCGCGGTGGCACGGCTTCGGAGTGTTCGGTGGCTCGAACGGCTTCTGGCGCACCGAAGCTCTTCGCGCGGTGCGCTTTCGCAACGACATGCTCACCGAGGACATCGACTCCTCGATCCGTGCGATCACCATGGGCGCCAAGATCGCCAACGATCCCTTCATCGTGTCCACCGAGCTCGCGCCGACGAGCTGGGGCGCGCTCTGGAAGCAGCGGTTGCGCTGGGCTCAGGGTTGGCACCAGGTGGCGCAGCGGCGCTATCACCGCGCGGTCCGTTCCCCACACCTGACGCTGCGTAACCGTCTCGGGCTCACCCTGCTTCTCTGGTGGGCCCAGCTCATGCCGTGGGTCGCTCTCCAGACCGTGCCCGTCCTCGCCTTCGCGGTGATCCACCGCGACTCGATCGACACCAGGTGGGCGGTACCGATCTTCCTGCTCTCGACATTCTTCACGGCAGGGACCACGTTCCTGCAGTACTCGGTCGCCTGGCTTGCCGCCCATCCCAGCGTGCGGCGGCATCGACGGTGGTTCGTCCTCGGTGCGCTGACGTCGGTGCTCTTCTACACCGAGTTCAAGAACGCCGTCGTGCGCACGTCGCACCTTCAGGAGCTGCTGGGCCAGCGTCAGTGGGTCGTCACCCCCCGAGGTGAATCCGCTCGAGCGAAGGTGACCGCATGAGTGACGCACGCCGCATGGTGTCCCTCGACGGTATGCGGGGCGCGATCGTGCTGGCCGTCATCGCCTTCCATGCCTGGCAGTACGCCGGGGGACAGGCGCGGTCGGGGCAGCACGATCCCTACTCGCTGGCGATCCGAGGCGCGAGCTGGGCGGTCGCCTGGTTCTTCGTCGCCACGGGAGCGCTGCTGTACCGCTCGTACTCGACCCGCGTCCTCGAAGATCGAGAGACCGGCCCGGCACATCGATTCCTCATGCGTCGACTGCTGCGCGTGCTCCCGGCGTACTGGGTTGCGGTGGTGGTCGTGTGGGCGGCACGCAACCCCAAGCTGCCGGGGGACTGGGTCGATCTGGTCGAGCACCTCACTCTCACCCACGTATTCGATCCCCAGCGCATCTTCTGGACGATCGGTCCGGCGTGGTCCCTGCCGTCGCAGATCCTGCACTATGTCGTCATCGCCCTGTTGTGGGTGCCGTTGGCGCGGTGGTGCAGCGGCCGTTCGAGGACCGCCCGGACCGTCGCGCTCGCAGCGCCATGCGTCGCCCTGATCCTGATCGGTCTGGTCTACAGCGTCTGGCTGTCCCTGGCGTCCGGCATCGATCGGGGCGACTGGCCCATCTTGTTCAGTCCGGCGGCCCAAGCGCCGGCACTCGGCGGCGGCATGCTCCTGGGTCTCGTCCTGGCCCGATGGAAGCCACAGCTCCGGCGGGTGGGGAGCACCCTCCTCGCCGGTGCAGCAGTAGCGCTCCTGGCGGCTCTCATCGGCTGGGAGGCGTCGCACGGTAGCGGCCACGCGGACGTCCTGGGCTTTCGGGCTCTCAGCACAGCGACCGCCATCGTGTTCATCGCCTCCGTGATGGCCACGCAGCCGAACCTCTGGTGGAACCGTGCGTGGGGCCTGGAGCCGCTCGCGATGGTCGGCAGGATCTCGTTCAGCGTCTATCTGTGGCACGAGCCCTCCCTCCTGCTGATGAGCGCTCTCGGAGTCATCACACCGTCGGACTCTGTTGCTCACGTGACGGTCGTGCTCCTGATCAGCGGCCTGGTCAGCGGGGTCCTGGCGTATCAGGCGATCGAGAAGCCGCTGGCCAACCTGACCGAGCTGGTGGCGCCCCGCGTACCTTTCCGGGACCGCTACCGGGCTGCGCATCGGTCTGCCGAACCCGAGCTCGCTACGGTGACGTCCTCGTCGGCCTGAGCCGGTCGGCCACCATGCGAAATAGATTTGAAACGTAAATATTCGATATGGAAGTATTGGGGCATGACCCTCGCCCCCTACCGTCGCGTGCTGGCCCGCCCGCGAGCCCGCCAGATCCTGCTGCTCGGGCTGCTGCTGCGCATCCCGATCTTCGGCACGGGCGTGCTGCTGACCCTCCACGTGGTCGAGCACCTGGGGCGTTCCTGGAAGGAAGCGGGGCTTCTGTCGGCGATGGCCACTCTGGCCATCGCTATCAGTGGCCCCTGGCGGGGTCGACTGATCGACCGCTACGGACTGCGCCGCGTCGTGGCGCCGTCGCTCTTCGTGACGGGCGCGGCCTGGGCCGTGGCGCCTTTCGTCGGCTACGGCATGCTCATGCTGCTCGCGACCGTCGGCGGCCTGTTCGTGATCCCGATCTTCACCGTCGCCCGCCAGGGAGTGATCGCCGCGGTCCCGGCAGACGAGCGTCGTACCGCGTTGTCCGTCGACGGTGTCGCCGTCGAGCTCGCGTACATGAGTGGGCCTGCCGTTGCGGTCTGGGCCGGCACGCAGTGGGGCACCGCACCCACGCTCCTGGTCGTCCAGATGTGCGCTGTTGCGGGTGGGGTCGTGCTGTGGTGGCTGAACCCGCCGATGCGTGAGGAGGCGGATGTCGAGGCCGTCGAGGTGCCGCGCTCGTCCTGGCTGCGCCCGCGGTTCGTCGCGCTCTGCCTGACCGCGGCTGCCTCGACCGTCGTGCTCGTCGGGAGCGAGGTCGCGGTTGTCGCGGCGCTGCGTGAGTGGGGTCAGGAGACCCAGCTCGGCCTGGTCTTCGCGGCCTGGGGCTTGGGGTCGATCATCGGCGGCATCGCCTACGGCGCGATGTCGCGCGGCCGCTCGCCGTACGTCCTGCTCGCGGGTCTCGCTCTGGTGACCGCGCCGATGGCGCTCGCCGGCTCCGCGTTCACCGTCGCCGCACTCGGCCTGCTCGCCGGCCTGCTCTGTGCACCGACCATCACCGCCGGAGTCGAGGCTGTCACCCGCGTCGTGCCGACGGCCGCGCGTGGCGAGGCGATGGGCTGGCACGGGTCATGCATGACGATCGGTTCGGCGATCGGGGCACCGGTGGCCGGGCTGATGATTGACAGCACGGGCTACCGGTCGGCGATCCTGGTGGTGGCGCTCGTCGGTCTGCTGGTCGCCCTCGGGGGAGGAGCCGCTGCGCTGGTGGCCCGCCGGGAGCGGCGGCCGCTGGAGCTGGCCGCGTAGGCGCCGATTCGGGGAATGTCGCCGATTCCGGTACCGTTGACCTACCGACTGGCGTGCGCAAGTGCGCCAGTGTGCAAGAGAAGCCCAGCTTCCACCCGCGTCGACAGGCATGTCGCCGGGTTCTCGGTGAGGACCGACCCGTTGTCATTACGACATCAGGGTCACCGATCGTCGTACGACGATCGAGGTCCTCGTCCTTGGCGAAGGCTCCTCGTGCACCCCGGTGACGAGGGGCCTTTCTTCGTCTCTGGGAGCCAGGACTAAGGACAACCGAAGGAGCAGACATCAGCGTCGAGCCACGTATCAACGACCGCATCCGGGTACCCGAGGTGCGGCTGGTCGGACCCAACGGTGAGCAGGTCGGGATCGTGCGCGTCGAGGACGCGCTCCGGCTCGCTGCCGAGGCAGACCTGGATCTCGTCGAGGTGGCACCGATGGCCAAGCCACCGGTGGCCAAGCTCATGGACTACGGCAAGTTCAAGTACGAAGCCGCGATCAAAGAGCGCGAAGCTCGCAAGAACCAGATCAACACCGTCATCAAAGAGATCAAGCTGCGCCCCAAGATCGACCCGCACGACTACGGCACCAAGAAGGGCCACGTCGAGCGGTTCCTCAAGGCGGGCGACAAGGTCAAGGTGACGATCATGTTCCGCGGACGTGAGCAGTCCCGCCCCGAGCTCGGGTTCCGGTTGCTGCAGCGCCTCGCAGAGGACGTCATCGAGCTGGGCTTCGTGGAGAGCGCGCCCAAGCAGGACGGCCGCAACATGATCATGGTGCTCGGACCGACCAAGAAGAAGGCTGAGGCACGTGCCGAGGGGCGCCGTCGCCGCGAGGCGGAGGCAGCCGAGTCGGCTGACCCGTCCAGCGAGACCGCCGCTGAGCCGTCAAGCGAGACCGTCGCCTCAGAGTGACTCGAGGGCGACCGCCCTCGAGCGCGGCTCCGGCCGCAACAACAGCTCGCCACGAGTGCGCTCGTGGCTTCATATCCGCGATCGACGCCGTCCCCTGGCGCCGACCACACGAAGGAGATCGGCTCATGCCGAAGATGAAGACGCACAGCGGTGCGAAGAAGCGTTTCCGCGTCACGGGCAAGGGCAAGATCATGCGTGAGCGCGCCCGCCACGTCCACAAGTTCCAGGAGCGCACCTCCAGCCAGGCCCGCCGCCTGGCGAACGACGTCGAGGTCGCTCCTGCCGACGTGAAGAAGATCAAAAAGCTTCTGGGCAAGTGAGCCCGCTGTCTCATCGACGATGCCGATCGGGTGAGCTTGCGAGCCCGGCCGGAGGAGAAGACGAGACCAAAGACACTTCCCCTGACCACCCAGCACTGAAGGAGTACTCACGTGGCACGCGTGAAGCGGGCAGTCAACGCCCACAAGAAGCGTCGGACCGTTCTCGAGCAGGCCAGCGGCTACCGCGGCCAGCGCTCGCGCCTTTACCGCAAGGCCAAGGAGCAGGTCACCCACTCGATGGGTTACAGCTACCGGGACCGTCGCGCTCGCAAGGGTGACTTCCGTCGCCTGTGGATCCAGCGCATCAACGCCGGTTGCCGCGCCAACGGCATGACCTACAACCGTTTCATCCAGGGCCTGAAGGCCGCTGAGGTTGAGGTCGACCGTCGCATGCTGTCCGAGCTGGCCACCAACGACGCGCCCGCCTTCGCCGCGCTCGTCGAGCTGGCCAAGGCCAACGTCCCGGCCCAGGAGACTGCCAAGGCTGAGCCGACTCCGGCTGCCTGAGCATCACCACACCACGAACGCCGGCTCCCCGCCCGTGCTGACCAACCCCCGCGCTGAGCGGGTCAAGGCCGTACGAGCACTGGGCCGGCGTTCGTCGCGTGAGCGGGCGGGTCGCTTCGTCGCCGAAGGCCCGCAGGCCGTGCGAGAGGTGCTCGCGTTCCGTCCCGAGACGGTGATCGAGCTGTACGTCGACCCCGAGGTGAGTGGTCGGCGTACCGACATCCTCGAGCTGGCCGACAAGCACGACGTGCCGGTGCACGAGTGCTCGGCCGACGTCATGACCGCACTGGCGGACACCGAGCACCCGCAGGGACTCCTCGCGGTCTGCCGCCCGGTCGACGTCCCCCTGACCGAGGCCCTGTCCGGGCAGCCTCGGCTGGTCGTCGTCCTGACCAACGTGCGAGACCCGGGCAACGCCGGCACGGTCATTCGTGCAGCCGACGCGGTCGGTGCCGACGCCGTCCTCGTCAGCGATGCGAGCGTCGACATCTACAACCCCAAGGTGGTCCGCTCGACCGTCGGATCGCTGTGGCACCTGCCGGTCGTCCGCGGCGTCCCTGTGCCTGATCTGCTCGAGGCCTGCCGTGCGGCCGGCCTCAGAGTCCTCGCCGCCGACGGGCAGGGTGAGCAGCTGTTGCCCGACACCGACCTGCAGCCACCGCACGCCTGGGTCATGGGCAACGAGGCCTGGGGCCTGGAGCCTGAGGTGCTCGCAGCGTGCGATGAGGTCGTACGGGTCCCCATCTACGGACATGCCGAATCACTCAATCTGGCGATGGCCGCCACCGTGTGTCTGTACGCCTCGGCGGAGGCTGTGTCCACAGCCGCCGGGGTCGAGCGCCGGACCCCCTAAGCGGCGCTGGCTATCCTGCACGGCATGCCTCGGGATCCTGCGCGCGACGACGTCCGCCGCGCGCCCGATGGCGCCGGAGGCACGACCCACGACGGGGTGCCGGTGGGCTGGGCTGCTGCTGTCGAGCGACTCCCCGAGGGCGTGGTCGTCATCGACGACCAGCGGCGGCTCGTCTCGGCCAACCGCCGAGCAGAGCGCCTCACCGGACTCCCGCTCCGGCAGCTGACAGGTCAGTCGGCCGACGTCGTACTCCCGCTCCGGGACAACCAGTACAGACTGTGGTGGGACTACCAGAACCCGTGGACGGGTCTGCACATCCGGTCAGGAGCGCCGGAGCAGGACCTGCGGTTGCCCAACGGCCGCTCGGTGCTGTTCGCCGCCAGCTACCACCGGCATCCCGACCGCTCCCTCGACTACATCGTCGGCACCATGCGCAGCACCCATGTTCGGGAGCGGCTCGAGGCCGACAGCTCCGCCCTGATCAGCACTGTTGCCCACGAGCTGCGCTCGCCGCTCACCTCCGTCCGGGGGTTCTCCCGCACGCTGCGGCAGCGCTGGACCCAGCTGGCGGACGAGCAGAAGCAGTGGATGCTGCAGGCCATCGAGACCGACGCCCAACGCCTGTCCCGTCTTGTTGGAGAGCTCCTCGACATCTCCCGGATCGATGCCGGCCGACTGCGCCTGCGCCAGCAGCCGATCGACCTGGGGACCTTGGTGACCGACCAGGTCGAACGTCTGGTGACAGCCGGCCACGACCCGGCGCGGTTCGCGATCGTCCAGGCACCCGAACCACCCGAGCTGTGGGGCGATGAGGACCGCGTCGTCCAGGTCATCAGCAACCTCCTCGAGAACGCCCTGCGCCACGGTGCCGGCACCGTCACGGTCAGCATCGGGCAGGACGCCGAGCACGTGATCCTGATGGTCGGCGACGAAGGCCCCGGGATCCCCACGGAGAGTCGCGAAGCAGTCTTCGGCCGGTTCTGGCAGGGGAGCACGCACGGCGGCAGCGGCCTGGGTCTCTATGTCGTTCGTGGACTCGTGCAGGCGCACGGTGGACGCGTGGAGGTCCTGGACGTGCCCGGTGGAGCCACCATCCGCGTGCTGCTGCCCGCCGGTCTGCCGGAGTCGTTGCGCTGATGTCGCCGTGAACTGAAGGCGGACGGCCGTCAGGCGCGGCGTACGGCGTCGATAGACTCTGCCCGCGCGCTCGCCGGGGGGACCCCGAGACGCAACCACACGACGCCCGCGAAGTGAGACTCATGTCTGGCCCCAACACGCAGTACGACCCGGTCGAGGTCAGTGCCCTCGACCCTGCCGTCCTTGACCGTGCGGTCGAGGAGGCCCTGAGCGCCATTGCCGCAGCGGGCAGTCTTGACGAGCTCAAGACCGTACGCACCGCGCACCAGGGCGAGCGCAGCCCGCTCGCGCTCGCCAACCGTGAGATCGGTGCGCTGCCGCCGACCGCCAAGGCCGACGCCGGCAAGCGTGTCGGGCAGGCGCGTGGGCGAGTCGGCGGCGCGCTCAAGCAGCGCCAGGCCGAGCTGGAGATCGAGCGCGACGAGCGCATCCTGGTCGACGAGGCCGTCGATGTCACGATGCTCCCGGCGCGACGCCCGGTCGGTCGGCGGCATCCCGTCGAGCTGATGGCCGAGAAGATGGCCGACGTCATGGTCGGCATGGGCTGGGAGATCGCCGAAGGGCCGGAGATCGAGGCCGAGTGGTTCAACTTCGACGCCCTCAACTTCGACGTCGACCACCCCGCGCGGCAGATGCAGGACACGTTCTACGTCGAGCCGGCGGACGATCGGCTGATCCTGCGTACCCACACGTCACCCGTCCAGGCCCGAGCGCTCCTCGAGCGTGGCGCGCCGCTCTACGTCGCGGTGCCCGGCAAGGTGTTCCGCACCGACGAGCTGGACGCCACGCACTCGCCGGTCTTCCACCAGATGGAGGGGCTGGCTGTCGACGAGGGTCTGACGATGGCCCACCTGCAGGGCACGTTGGACCGCCTTGCATCCGAGCTGTTCGGCGAGGGCATCACCACCCGCCTGCGTCCCAACTTCTTCCCGTTCACCGAGCCCAGCGCCGAGATGGACCTGCGCTGCTTCGTCTGTCGCGGCGAGGACCCGGACTGTCGCACCTGCGGCGGTACCGGCTGGGTCGAGTGGGGCGGCTGCGGCATGGTCAACCGCAATGTGCTGCTCGCCTGCGGTGTCGACCCCGACCGATACAGCGGCTTCGCCTTCGGCATGGGAGTGGAGCGAGCACTGATGTTCCGTTCGGGCGTGGCCGATATGCGCGAGATGTTCGAAGGTGACGTGCGGTTCAACGCACAGTTCGGTCTGGAGGTCTGATGCTCGTCCCGATCGAGTGGCTGCGTGACTACGTCGCGGTGCCGGCCGAGGCGACCGGCCTCGAGGTGGCTGCCAGCCTGGTCAAGGTTGGTCTCGAAGAAGAAGGCCTGGTCGGTGGCGACATCACCGGACCGCTGGTCGTGGGCCGCGTGCTCACCCAGGAGCCCGAGCCGCAGAAGAACGGCAAGACGATCAACTGGTGCACCGTGGACGTCGGCGATGCCAACGGCACCGGCGAGCCGCAGGGCGTCGTCTGTGGGGCACACAACTTCGGCGTCGGCGACCTGGTCGTCACCGTCCTGCCGGGTGCCGTGCTGCCGGGTGGTTTCGCCATCTCCGCGCGCAAGACCTACGGGCACGTCAGCTCAGGGATGATCTGCGCCGCCGACGAGCTCGGTCTGCCCGACGACGGCTCAGGCGGCATCATCCGTCTCGCTGAGCGCCTCGGCCGCGACGACCTGACGCCCGGTGAGGACGCCATCCCGTTGCTCGGTCTTGACCGCGAGACCATCGAGGTCAACGTCACGCCCGACCGGGGCTACTGCTTCAGCCTGCGTGGGATCGCCCGTGAGTACGGCCATGCGACCGGTGCGTCGTTCACCGACCCCGCCATCGCCTTGTCGAAGGCGGCGCCGCCGGCCAACGAGCAGGGGCACGCCGTCCGCCTGGCCGACGAGTCGCCGTTGCGTGGCGTGCCCGGCTGCGACCGCTACATCGCCCGGGTGGTTCGTGGCATCGACCCGCAGGCGCAGACACCGGCATGGCTCGCGACCCGCATCACCGAGGCCGGCATGCGGCCGGTGTCGCTCGCTGTCGACGTGACCAACTACGTCATGCTCGCGCTCGGCCAACCGCTGCACGCCTTCGACGTGTCGACGCTCGGCGGGCCGATCGTCGTACGCCGGGCGCAGTCGGGGGAGCAGCTGACCACGCTCGACGGTGTCGAGCGCAAGCTCTATGCCGAGGACCTGTTGATCACCGACTCCGGCGACCAGGTGCTCGGCATCGCGGGAGTGATGGGCGGCCAGACGTCCGAGGTGTCGGAGTCGACGACAGACGTCCTCATCGAGGCGGCGCACTTCGACCCGATCTCGGTGGCGCGCTCCTCGCGGCGCCATCGGCTGACGAGCGAGGCTTCCAAGCGTTTCGAGCGTGGCGTCGACCCCGACGTCGCTGCAGCGGCCGCGCAGCTGGCCGTCGACCTTCTGGTGGAGCACGGCGGCGGCACAGTCGACGAGGGCGTCAGTGACGTTGATGAGCGCGCGGAGCGTCAGAGCCTTCGTATGCCGGTGGAGCTGCCGACCCGACTCGTCGGCGTCGACTACTCGTCGGCCGACGTGATCGGCGTCCTCCGTGAGATCGGTTGCGACGTCATCGAGCTCGGCGACGAGCTCCAGGTCACGCCGCCCTCATGGCGGCCAGACCTGCGCAACGGACCCGACCTCGTCGAGGAGGTCGCCAGACTCAAGGGCTACGACCAGATCCCATCGGTCTTGCCGACACCCCCTGGTGGTCGCGGCTTGACCCACTCCCAGAAGGTCCGGCGCATTGTCGCGAACGCCCTTGCCGCGCAAGGACTTTCGGAAGTCCTGACCTATCCCTTCGTCAGCGATGCCATCTTCGACCAGCTCGCCTATCAGCCCGGGGACCCTCGCCGGACCGCCGTACGACTGGTCAACCCGCTCTCCGACGAGCAGCCCCTGATGCGTACCTCGGTCCTGTCGACTCTGCTGGACACCGTGCGGCGCAACGCGTCCCGCGGCTCCAAGGACCTCGGGCTCTTCGAGCTCGGTCTGGTCGTCGCGGGTGGACAGGGCACCGCGGAGTCCTATCCCGTGGGCGAGTACCCCGGGCCGGATGCCGTGCAGGCCGTACGCGACGCCGTGCCCGATCAGCCCCGTCACCTCGCGTTCGCGCTGGCAGGCGAGATCGAGCGCGCCGGCTGGTGGGGAGCAGGGCGCAGTGCCGACTGGTCCGACGCGGTGGCCACGGCCCGCGCTGTGGGCGAGGTGCTGGCGGTCCCGCTGAGTGTCGAGGCCGGCGACGAGGCGCCCTTCCACCCGGGCCGCTGTGCGCGGTTGTCGCTGGCGGACGGCACGCTCGTCGGTCAGGTCGGCGAGCTGCATCCCAAGGTCGTCCAGACGCTGGGCCTGCCGGCGCGCACGGTCGCGGGCGAGCTCGACCTCGATGTTCTCGTCCGTGCCAGTGAGCCCCTGGTGCAGGTGACGCCCCTGGCGACCTACCCGGTGGCCAACAGTGATGTCGCACTGACCTTGGATGCCGGCGTACCCGCGGCCGAGGTCGAGCGTGCCCTGCGCTCAGGCGCGGGTGAGCTGCTCGATACGGTGACGTTGTTCGACGTCTACTCAGGTGACCAGGTGGGAGAGGGCAAGAAGTCGCTGGCCTACCGCCTCGTCTTCCGCTCGCCGGAGCGCACGCTGACGACCGAAGAAGTCAACGACCTGCGCGACGCGGCAGTCAGCAGCGCTGCCGGTGCCACAGGGGCCGTACAGCGCATCTGACCGCCCCGCATGGTCATGCGGCGTGATGTATCATCATGCAGGTGATCAAGGTTGGCGTCGCGGGCGCGAGTGGGTACGCCGGGGGAGAGGTGCTGCGGCTGGTCCTCGGCCACCCCTCCTGCGAGATAGGCAGCCTGACGGCGGGCGGGAGCGCCGGCACAGCGCTGGGGCTCGTCGCTCCGCACCTCGGGCCGCTGCGAGAGCGCGTCCTGCAGGAGACCACAGCCGAGGCCTTCGCGGACCACGACGTGGTCTTCCTTGCCCTACCGCACGGCGCGTCCGCGGCCTTGGCCGATGCCCTCCCGGACGACGTGGTCGTGATCGACTGTGGCGCCGACCATCGGCTCGTGGATGCGGCGGTGTGGGAGCGGTTCTACGGCACCCCTCACGCCGGGGCCTGGCCGTACGGCATGCCCGAGCTGCTGAGCAACGGCGGAGCGCGGCAGCGCGAGCAGCTCGTGGGCGCGCGCCGAATCGCCGTCCCGGGTTGCTATCCGACCGCCGTCAGCCTCGCGCTCGCGCCGGCCTTGGCTGCCGGTCTCGCGCAGCCTGAGGACATCGTGGTTGTCGCAGCGAGCGGGACGTCGGGTGCTGGGCGTGCGCTCAAGCCGCACCTGCTCGGCGCCGAGGTGATGAGCTCCATGAGCCCGTACGGCGTGGGCGGCGGGCACCGACACACACCGGAGATCGAGCAGAACCTCGCGGCTGCCGCGGGACAGCCCGTGCAGGTGTCCTTCACGCCGACGCTGGCGCCGATGCCGCGTGGGATCCTCGCGACGTGCACGGCCCGCCTCCGTGGCGATGTCGACGAGCAAGCCGTC
Source organism: Luteipulveratus mongoliensis (assembly GCF_001190945.1). Taxonomy (NCBI): domain Bacteria; kingdom Bacillati; phylum Actinomycetota; class Actinomycetes; order Micrococcales; family Dermacoccaceae; genus Luteipulveratus; species Luteipulveratus mongoliensis. The sequence goes on from NZ_CP011112.1 coordinate 2,849,624, forward strand.
CGGGCGGCGTACGAATCTGCTTATGGCACAGAGCAGTTCGTGACGCTGCTGCCTGAGGGCCAGTGGCCTTCGACGGGAGCCGTGCTTGGGTCGAACCAGGTGCAGATGCAGGTTGCCGTTGATCCGCACGCCGGACGGGTGATCGTGGTGGCTGCGGTCGACAACCTCACCAAGGGCACCGCCGGGGCCGCTGTCCAAAGCATGAATCTTGCCCTCGGGTTCGCCGAGGACACCGGACTGAGCAGTGTGGGAGTGGCGCCGTGAGCGTGACCGAACCTCAAGGATTCCGCGCCGCTGGCGTTGCTGCGGGACTCAAGACGGGCGACCGACGTGATGTCGCTCTGGTCGTCAACGACGGCCCCGACCACCACGCGGCGGCGGTGTTCACGAGCAACCGGGTCGAGGCGGCACCGGTGACCTGGAGCCGCCAGGTGGTGGTCGACCGCAGGGTCGATGCCGTCGTCCTCAACTCCGGAGGTGCCAACGCGTGCACCGGCGCACAGGGCTTCCAGGACACCCATGCGACAGCTGAGGCCGTCGCCACTGCTCTGGAGATCTCTGCCGGCGACGTCGTGGTCTGCTCCACGGGTCTCATCGGTGAGCTCCTGCCGATGGACAAGATCCTCAACGGCGTTACGGCCGCAACGAATCAGCTGTCCGCACAGGGCGGTCCGACGGCGGCCGAGGCGATCATGACCACGGACACCGTCGCCAAGCAGGCCCTCGTCCAGGGCGACGGCTGGCAGGTCGGCGGGATGGCCAAGGGTGCCGGCATGCTCGCGCCGGCCCTCGCCACGATGCTGGTCGTCGTGACGACGGATGCGGTCGTCGACCCCGAGGAGCTCGACCGGGTGCTGCGTACGGCCACCGCCCAGACCTTCGACCGGATCGACTCCGACGGCTGTCAGTCGACCAACGACACCGTGCTCCTCCTCGCGTCCGGTGCCTCAGGCGTCACAGCCGATCCGCAAGCGCTGACGGAGGCGGTGACGACGTGCTGCGCGCAGCTGGCCCGCCAGCTCATCGCCGACGCCGAAGGCGCCAAGCACGACATCGCGATCGAGATCCGTTCAGCCGCAACGGAGTCCGACGCCCTCGAGGTCGCGCGGTCGATCGCACGCAACAACCTCTTCAAGTGCGCGGTCTTCGGCAACGACCCCAACTGGGGCCGGGTGTTGTCGGCGGTGGGCACGACAGCCGCGGCCTTCGACCCGCAGACTCTGGACGTCTCGATCAACGGGGTCGAGGTGTGCAGATCCGGCGGTGTGGGCGAGGACCGCTCACTGGTCGACCTCACCCAACGTGAGGTCCAGGTGACCGTGGACCTGCACGCCGGCGATGTCACAGTGACGGTCTGGACCAACGACCTCACGCACGACTACGTGCACGAGAACTCGGCGTACAGCTCATGAGCCTGCGCACTCCCGACTCGCTGCTCGCCGCGGCAGACAAGGCAGCCACCCTGGTCGAGGCGCTGCCCTGGCTCGAGCGGTTCAAGGACGCCCTCGTGGTGGTGAAGTACGGCGGCAACGCGATGACCGACGACACGCTCAAGGCTGCGTTCGCCGCTGATGTGGCCTTCCTGCGTTACGCCGGGCTGCGCGTCGTGGTGGTCCACGGTGGCGGACCGCAGATCCAGACGATGCTCGACCGCCTCGGCGTCGCGAGCGAGTTCAAGGGCGGTCTGCGGGTCACGACACCCGAGGCGATGGATGTCGTACGCATGGTGCTCACCGGGCAGGTGTCGCGCGAGCTCGTGGGACTCATCAACCAGCACGGCCCGTTGGCAGTCGGACTGTCCGGCGAGGACGGCGCGCTGTTCGGCGCGCGTAGGCGTCCCGGGACTGTGGATGGCGTCGAGGTGGATCTCGGCCTCGTCGGCGACGTCGTCACCGTCAACCCATCAGCCGTCCGCGATCTGCTGGACGCCGGTCGCATCCCGGTCGTCTCGTCGGTCGCGCCCGACCTCGACCAGGACGGTCAGGTCCTCAACGTCAACGCCGACACGGCCGCCGCTGCTCTGGCCGTCGCCCTCGGTGCGCACAAGCTCGTCGTCCTCACGGACGTCGAAGGCATCTACGAGCGCTGGCCCGACCGAGACAGCCTGCTGTCCAGCCTCAGCGTCGAGCGCGCGGAGGTCCTGCTGGAGACCGTGGCATCAGGCATGGTCCCCAAGCTCGAGGCCTGCATCCGCGCGGTGCGTGGCGGCGTACCCCAGGCACACGTGATTGATGGGCGCGCCTCCCACTCGCTGCTGCTCGAGATCTTCACCGACGAGGGAATCGGCACCATGGTGCTGCCACAGGAGGCGACCGCATGACGACCACTGACAGCCACCAGGCCGGCCTCCTCGAGCGCTATCGCCGCAGCCTGCTCGGTGTCTTCGGCACGCCACCACTCGTGCTCTCCCACGGTGAGGGCTGCTACGTCTGGGACGCCGACGGTCACCGCTACCTCGACTTGGTCGGTGGCATCGCCGTCAATGCGCTCGGACACGGCCACCCGGCCCTCGTCTCAGCGCTGTCCAAGCAGGCCGCTGAGGCGATCCACATCTCCAACCTGTTCACCTCGGTCCCGCAGATCGAGCTCGCGGAGCGGCTCCTGCAGATTGCTGGCGCCCCGGAGGGTTCGGGCGTCTTCCTCGCCAACTCCGGCGCCGAGGCCATCGAGGCCGCGATCAAGCTCAGCCGTCGCACGGGTCGTCAGCAGATCATCGCCGCCGAAGGCGCCTTCCACGGTCGTACGACAGGGGCGCTCGCGCTCACCTCGAAGGCTGCCTACCGCGAGCCGTTCGAGCCGCTGCTGCCGGGCGTCAGCCACATCCCATACGGCGACGTCGACGCTCTCCGGGCCGCGGTCACCGAGGCGACCGCGGCCGTCGTACTCGAGCCCCTCCAGGGTGAGGCCGGCGTGATCGACCCCGGGCCCGACTACCTGGTCGCCGCGCGCGAGATCACCCAGGCAGCGGGTGCACTGCTGATCATCGACGAGATCCAGACCGGTGTCGGCCGTACGGGGGAGTGGTTCGCGTTCCAGGCGAGCGGCATCCAGCCCGACGCGATCACCGTCGCCAAAGGGCTGGGCGGCGGCGTACCCATCGGCGCGCTGATCACGTTCGGGGAGCGCAGCTCTGCTCTGCTCACGGCCGGCCAGCACGGCACGACGTTCGGCGGCAACCCGCTCGCGACCGCCGGAGCGCTGGCGGTGCTCGACACGATCGAGCAGTCGGACTTGCTACGACATGTCACACGGGCCGGGCAGCACCTGGTCGACCAGGTCGCCGCGCTCGATCACCCACTCATCGTACCGGTCCGCGGCCGTGGTCTGCTCCGAGCGATTCCGCTGCGGGAGCCCGTTGCGCCAGCGCTGGCCGCAGCTGCTCGAGAAGCGGGCTTCATCGTCAATCCCGTTTCGCCGCAAGCGATTCGGCTTGCACCACCGCTCATCATCACGCCCGAGCAGCTCGACACGTTCGTCGCAGCGCTGCCCGGCCTGCTCGACTCCTTGGAGGGCCAGTCATGACCCGTCACTTCCTGCGCGACGACGATCTCAGCCCGGCCGAGCAGGCAGCCGTGCTCCAACGCGCGGCCCGCCTCAAGGCAGATCGCCACGCTGAGCAGCCGCTCGCGGGTCCTCAAGGCGTGGCGATCGTCTTCGACAAGCCGACGTTGCGCACCCAGCTTTCCTTCTCGGTGGGCGTTGCCGAGCTCGGCGGGTTCCCGATGGTGGTCGACGGCAGGCTGGCCCAGATCGGCACCCGCGAGTCCATCCCCGACACGGCACGGGTCCTCGGCCGCCAGGTGAGCGCGATCGTCTGGCGGACCTACGAGCAGGCCCGTCTTGAGGAGATGGCCGCCCACGCCGGCGTACCCGTGGTCAACGCACTCACCGATGACTTCCACCCCTGCCAGATCCTCGCGGACCTGCTCACCGTGATCGAGCACAAGGGCGCGCTCGCGGGCCTGACGATGACCTACGTCGGGGATGCGGCCAACAACATGGCGCACTCCTACCTCCTCGGTGGCGCCCTCGCCGGTATGCACGTCCGCGTCGCCGGGCCCGCCACGCACCACCCGCAGGCAGAGATCCTCGCCCGCGCCAGCGAGATCGCTTCGGAGACAGGCGGATCCGTCGCCGCGACCGATGATGCTGTCGGGGCCGCCACCGATGCGGACGTCATGATCACAGACACCTGGGTCTCGATGGGGCAGGAGGCCGAGGCAGGCTCCCGCAAGGGCGAGGAGTCGCCGTTCGCGGCGTACGCCCTCGACAGCGCTCTTCTCGCCCATGCCAAGTCGGACGCCATCGTGCTGCACTGCCTGCCGGCCTACCGCGGTTTCGAGATCGCGGCCGAGGTGATCGACGGTCCGCAGTCCGTCGTGTGGGACGAGGCAGAGAACCGCCTCCATGCTCAGAAGGCCTTGCTCGCCTTCCTCCTCGAGCAGGGTTCGTCGTGATCGCCCGTACGCGGACGGCGCGTCACCAGCGCATCATCGAGATCATCCAGGGCGAGGCGATCCACTCCCAGACCGAGCTCGCGGCGCGCCTTGCGGTGGACGGGCTGGAGGTCACACAGGCGACGCTGTCGCGTGACCTCGTCGAGCTCGGCGCGGAGAAGGTGCGTCAGGGCCGACAGCTCGTGTACGCCGTACCCGGCGAGGGCGCGGACCGCACCCCTCGAGCCGGCGGCGAGGAGCACGAGCCGTCGGACGGGCGACTCCGCCGGGTGGCTGCAGAGCTGCTCGTCGACGCCGAGGCCACCCGCGACCTCGTCGTGCTCCGTACGCCGCCCGGTGCGGCCAACTTCCTGGCCTCAGCGATCGACCACGCGGGTCTGTCATCGGTTCTTGGCACCATCGCCGGCGATGACACGATCCTGGTGATCGCACGACCCGGACATCCGGGCGCTGACGTCGCCGCGACCCTTCTCGACCTTGCCCAGCACGAGGCCGCACCGGCCAGCAACAACCAGGAGGACTGACCGACGTGTCTGCCAGCCACGACCAGCCGAGCGGTGCCGAGGAGGAGCGGGTGAGCCTCTGGGGAGGTCGTTTCGCCGGCGGTCCGGCCGACGCGCTCGCCGCGCTCTCCAAGTCCACCCACTTCGACTGGCGACTCGCGCCCTATGACATCGCCGGGTCGCGGGCACATGCGCGCGTGCTGCACCGAGCAGGTCTCCTCGACGACGCGACTCTCGCGTCGATGCTCGAGGGTCTGCAACGTCTGCTGGCCGACGTCGGCGACGGCTCGTTCGCGCCGGCTCCGGACGACGAGGATGTGCACACCGCCCTCGAACGCGGTCTGATCGAGAGGGTCGGACCCGACGTGGGCGGTCGGCTGCGTGCCGGGCGCTCGCGCAACGACCAGGTCGCCACGTTGTTCCGGATGTACCTACGTGAGCACGCGCGTGTCGTTGCGGCGTTGGTCCTGGACGTCGTCGACTCGCTGGTCGCACAAGCAGATCAGCACCTCGGCGTGGCGATGCCGGGGCGGACTCACCTGCAGCACGCGCAGCCCGTCCTCTTGTCTCACCATCTCCTGGCCCACGCGTGGGCGCTCCTACGCGATGTCGACCGGTGGGTGGACTGGGACAGTCGCGCTGACGAATCTCCTTACGGATCAGGCGCACTCGCTGGGTCGTCCCTGGGCCTCGACCCAGTTGCCGTCGCCACCGACCTCGGCTTCACCCGTGCCACCTGGAACTCCATCGACGGGACGGCATCACGGGACTTCGTGGCCGAGTTCGCTTTCGTCTCAGCGATGGCCGCGGTCGACATCTCGCGCTTCGCCGAGGAGGTCGTCCTCTGGGCGACCAAGGAGTTCTCGTTCGTGACGCTCGATGACTCCTACTCCACCGGGTCGAGCATCATGCCGCAGAAGAAGAACCCTGACGTGGCGGAGCTCGCGCGTGGCAAAGCCGGCCGGTTGGTCGGCGACCTGACCGGTCTCCTCACCACGCTGAAGGCCCTGCCCCTGGCCTACAACCGTGACCTGCAGGAGGACAAGGAGCCGGTCTTCGACGCGGTGGACACGCTCGAGGTCCTCCTTCCAGCCTTCTCCGGCATGGTCGCGACGCTCACGTTTCACCCAGAGCGGCTCGAATCCCTTGCGCCACAAGGGTTCTCGTTGGCAACTGACATCGCTGAGTGGCTCGTGCGACAAGGCGTGGCGTTCCGGATCGCGCACGAGGTCGCCGGCGCGTGCGTCCGTGCCTGCGAAGAGCGGGAGATCGAGCTCTGGGACCTGTCCGACGACGAACTCGCCGCGATCAGTGAGCACCTGACTCCTCAGGTACGCGAGGTCCTCACCGTCCCGGGTTCTCTCGCCTCGCGGTCGTCGCAGGGAGGCACGGCGCCGGATCGAGTGCGCGAGCAGCTCGAGCGGGTCCGCCAGGAGTCGGCGAAGCACCGCTCCTGGACTGCGCACTCGGTTCTCCCGCGCGCCTGAGACCGCGGAGCAGGCGACAGGATGACGAGGCTCAGCGAGGAGTTCTTCGACCGGCCCGTCCTGCAGATCGCGCCGGAGCTGCTTGGCTGCGTGGTGACCCACGCCGGCGTCAGCGTCCGGCTCACCGAGGTGGAGGCGTACGACGGTGCCAACGATCCCGGCTCCCACGCCTTCCGTGGTCGCACGCCCCGCAACGCGAGCATGTTCGGGCCGGCAGGCACGCTCTACGTCTACTTCACCTACGGCATGCACTTCTGCTGCAACATCGGGTGCGGTCCGGAGGGCATCGCCAGCGCAGTGCTGCTGAGGGCGGGCGAGGTCATGGCCGGCCACGACCTCGCGCGGCAGCGTCGCGGTCGCTCGACCGACCGCGACCTGGCCCGCGGGCCGGCGCGTCTCGCACAGGCCATGGCCCTCGGCCGCGATCAGGATGGGCTGTATACGCCGGACCCGGACTGTGCGATGTCCGTCGAGCCGCGCAGTCAGCAGGGCCGTCCGGCTGTTCGCACTGGACCCCGTGTGGGCCTCAGCGGACCGGGCGGGAACGGCGCGACCTACCCGTGGCGGTTCTGGCTGGACGGGGAGACGAGCGTGTCGGCGTACCGCCCGGCGAAACCGCGTCGTCCTCGGGCGACCTGATACGGCAGGCTGGGCCCTGTCAGTCGATGCAGCAGGTATCGGCGGCAGGCGAAGGGAACGAGCGATCGTGGACGACCTCATCGACGAGCTGCAGTGGCGTGGCTTGGTGGCGCAGACCACCGACGAGTCAGCGCTGCGCAAGGCACTCGCCGACGGGCCGATCACGGTGTATTGCGGGTTCGACCCGACCGCGCCGTCCCTCCACTTCGGCAACCTCGTCCAGCTGATCCTGCTGCGGCACCTCCAACGGGTGGGGCACCGCGTGCTCTGCCTGGTCGGCGGTTCGACGGGCCTGATCGGCGACCCGAGGCCGAGCTCTGAGCGCGTGCTCAAGACCAAGGAGCAGACTGCCGAGTGGGTCGCCCAGATCCAGCGTCAGGTCCAGCCGTTCCTCGACTTCGAGGGCGACAACCCGGCACAGATGGTCAACAACCTCGACTGGACCGAGGGGATCTCGGCGCTGGACTTCCTGCGTGACTACGGCAAGCACTTCCGGGTCAACGCCATGATCAAGAAGGATGCTGTCGCCGCACGCCTCAACAGCGAGCAGGGCATCAGCTACACCGAGTTCAGCTACCAGATCCTGCAGGGCCTGGACTACCTGCACCTGTTCCGCGAGTTCGGCTGCACGCTGCAGACCGGAGCGGTTGACCAGTGGGGCAACATCCTCGCCGGGGCCGACCTGATCCGCAGTGCTGAGGGCGCCCACGTCCATGTCTTGACGACTCCCTTGATCACGGATGCCAACGGGGTCAAGTACGGCAAGTCCGAGGGCAACGCGATCTGGCTGGATCGCGACATGACGACGCCGTACGCCTTCTTCCAGTACTGGGTCAACATCGAGGACGCAGAGGTGATCCGGATGCTCAAGGTCATGACCGACCTGGGGCCGGCCGAGATCGCCGACCTCGAGAAGCAGGTGGCCGAGGAGCCCTTCAGACGTGAGGCGCAGCGGACGCTGGCGCGCTCCGTGACGACGCTGGTCCACGGTGAGGAGGCGACCACCGCGGTCGAGGCGGCCTCGGCCGCACTGTTCGGCAAGGGTGATGTCACTGCTCTCGACCAGAGAACTCTCATCGACGCGACGGCAGAGCTGCCCGGGGGAGTCCTGGAGCCCGGCGCGACGATCGTGGATGCCTTGGTCGCCACGGGCGTTGCAGACAGCCGAAACGCCGCGCGTCGACTGGTGGGAGACGGTGGCGTGTCGATCAACAACGCCAAGGTGGCCGACCCTGAGCAGACCCTGTCCGACGAGGACTTCCTGCATGGTCAGGTCGTCCTCATCAAGCGCGGTCGCAAGCACCTCGCGGCGGGCCGACGGCCCTCGTGACGGCCGCCCCTGACGTCGATTTGGCGTCTGGGCGCAGGTCATCTAATGTTTCCCATGTCGCCGCAAGGAGGCACGGACAGCCGGGACACTCGGTTGGCCGGTCCGGCGGAGACACCCACTTCTCAACTCGGTAGACGTCAGTCTGTCGTATGAGTACAGTGGACCTCCGCTCCTAAGCGGCTCCCAACACCCTCTTCAGAGGCGGACCTGGTCCGAGTTGGTGAGAGGCAGGAGCGGTGGTAAGTTAGAGAAGTTGCCCCGGAGTCCTACAGCGCAAGCTGAGGCCAATGGAGTGCGGTTGTTTCTTGAGAACTCAACAGCGTGTCGAATGATTGATGCCAAGTTTGTTTGTTTTTGGTTGATTTTGAACTCTTGTTCATTTTCTGCCGGGTTTTGAGTTTTCTACGGAGAGTTTGATCCTGGCTCAGGACGAACGCTGGCGGCGTGCTTAACACATGCAAGTCGAACGATGAAGGACCAGCTTGCTGGTTTGGATTAGTGGCGAACGGGTGAGTAACACGTGAGTAACCTGCCTTCCACTCTGGGATAAGCCTGAGAAATTGGGTCTAATACTGGATATGACTGATCCTCGCATGGGGGTTGGTGGAAAGATTTTTCGGTGGAAGATGGGCTCGCGGACTATCAGCTTGTTGGTGGGGTAGTGGCCTACCAAGGCTTTGACGGTTAGCCGGCCTGAGAGGGCGACCGGCCACACTGGGACTGAGACACGGCCCAGACTCCTACGGGAGGCAGCAGTGGGGAATATTGCACAATGGGCGAAAGCCTGATGCAGCGACGCCGCGTGCGGGATGACGGCCTTCGGGTTGTAAACCGCTTTCGCCAGGGACGAAGCTTTTGTGACGGTACCTGGAGAAGAAGCACCGGCTAACTACGTGCCAGCAGCCGCGGTAATACGTAGGGTGCGAGCGTTGTCCGGAATTATTGGGCGTAAAGAGCTTGTAGGCGGTTTGTCGCGTCTGCTGTGAAAGCCCGGGGCTTAACTCCGGGTCTGCAGTGGGTACGGGCAGACTAGAGTGTGGTAGGGGAGACTGGAATTCCTGGTGTAGCGGTGAAATGCGCAGATATCAGGAGGAACACCGATGGCGAAGGCAGGTCTCTGGGCCACTACTGACGCTGAGAAGCGAAAGCATGGGGAGCGAACAGGATTAGATACCCTGGTAGTCCATGCCGTAAACGTTGGGAACTAGGTGTGGGCCTCATTCCACGAGGTCCGTGCCGTAGCTAACGCATTAAGTTCCCCGCCTGGGGAGTACGGCCGCAAGGCTAAAACTCAAAGGAATTGACGGGGGCCCGCACAAGCGGCGGAGCATGCGGATTAATTCGATGCAACGCGAAGAACCTTACCAAGGCTTGACATACACCGGAATCATGCAGAGATGTGTGAGTCTTCGGACTGGTGTACAGGTGGTGCATGGTTGTCGTCAGCTCGTGTCGTGAGATGTTGGGTTAAGTCCCGCAACGAGCGCAACCCTCGTTCCATGTTGCCAGCACGTAATGGTGGGGACTCATGGGAGACTGCCGGGGTCAACTCGGAGGAAGGTGGGGATGACGTCAAATCATCATGCCCCTTATGTCTTGGGCTTCACGCATGCTACAATGGCCGGTACAGAGGGTTGCGAGACCGCGAGGTGGAGCGAATCCCTTAAAACTGGTCTCAGTTCGGATTGGGGTCTGCAACTCGACCCCATGAAGTCGGAGTCGCTAGTAATCGCAGATCAGCAACGCTGCGGTGAATACGTTCCCGGGCCTTGTACACACCGCCCGTCAAGTCACGAAAGTCGGTAACACCCGAAGCCGGTGGCCTAACCCTTGTGGGAGGAGCCGTCGAAGGTGGGACTGGCGATTGGGACTAAGTCGTAACAAGGTAGCCGTACCGGAAGGTGCGGCTGGATCACCTCCTTTCTAAGGAGCTGCTAAGCCCTTCATGGCCACCGAGTGTGTGGTCTGGGGTGATGCTCATATGGGTGGATCATCAATCATGGTGCTGTGGGTGTTCGTCGCGCCGGCGTGAGTACGACCTGTGTGCCCCTCTTGGGGGTGTGTGGGTGTGGAAAGTGTTGGTGTGGTGGGGCTTGGAGTGTCGACACGTTGTTGGGTCCTGAGGGAACAACCGGGCCGTCCTGTTTTTTGGGGTGGTGGTTGTTGCTTCTGTGTGTGACGGGCTCATCGGTGCTCCTGCTGTTGTGGGGGTGTGGGTGGGTTTTCCGTGTGTTGTTTGAGAATTGCATAGTGGACGCGAGCATCTTTGTGGCCAAGTTTTTAAGGGCGTACGGTGGATGTCTTGGCACCAGGAACCGATGAAGGACGTAGGAATCTGCGATAAGCCTCGGGAAGTCGATAACCAGACTGTGATCCGAGGATTTCCGAATGGGGAAACCCGGCGAGAGTCATATCTCGTCACCCGCACCTGAATATATAGGGTGCGTGGAGGGAACGTGGGGAAGTGAAACATCTCAGTACCCACAGGAAGAGAAAACAACAGTGATTCCGTGAGTAGTGGCGAGCGAAAGCGGATGAGGCTAAACCTGTTTCGTGTGATACCTGTCAGGGGTTGCGGAGCAGGGGTTGTGGGACTCGTTGGTTGACGCTGACACGTTGACAAAGAGTAAGAAATGACAGGCGTAGGTGAAGCAGCTTGAATGCTGCGGCGTAGAGGGTGGTACCCCCGTAACCGAAACGTTTGTGACTCTTGATGAGTATCCCAAGTAGCACGGGGCTCGAGGAATCCCGTGTGAATCTGGCAGGACCACCTGCTAAGCCTAAATATTCCCTGGTGACCGATAGCGGACTAGTACCGTGAGGGAAAGATGAAAAGTACCCCGGGAGGGGAGTGAAATAGTACCTGAAACCGTGCGCTTACAATCCGTCAGAGCCCCCCTGGTTGGGGTGATGGCGTGCCTTTTGAAGAATGAGCCTGCGAGTTAGTGCTCAGTGGCGAGGTTAACCCGTGTGGGGAAGCCGTAGCGAAAGCGAGTCCGAATAGGGCGTTTGAGTCGCTGGGTCTAGACCCGAAGCGGAGTGATCTACCCATGGCCAGGTTGAAGCGCCGGTAAGACGGCGTGGAGGACCGAACCCACTTAGGTTGAAAACTGAGGGGATGAGCTGTGGGTAGGGGTGAAAGGCCAATCAAACTCCGTGATAGCTGGTTCTCCCCGAAATGCATTTAGGTGCAGCGTCACGTGTTTCTTGCCGGAGGTAGAGCTACTGGATGGCTGATGGGCCTCACCAGGTTACTGACGTCAGCCAAACTCCGAATGCCGGTAAGTGAGAGCGTGGCAGTGAGACTGCGGGGGATAAGCTTCGTAGTCGAGAGGGAAACAGCCCAGATCACCAGCTAAGGTCCCTAAGCGTGTGCTAAGTGGAAAAGGATGTGGAGTTGCTGTGACAACCAGGAGGTTGGCTTAGAAGCAGCCACCCTTTAAAGAGTGCGTAATAGCTCACTGGTCAAGTGATTCCGCGCCGACAATGTAGCGGGGCTCAAGCACACCACCGAAGCTGTGGCAATGACACATTACCCTAGGTTTTCCTCAGGGGTGTTGTTGGGTAGGGGAGCGTCGTGTAGCGGGTGAAGCAGCGGGGTGACCTAGTTGTGGACGCTACACGAGTGAGAATGCAGGCATGAGTAGCGAATGAGGAGTGAGAAACTCCTCCGCCGAATAACCAAGGTTTCCAGGGTCAAGCTCATCTGCCCTGGGTAAGTCGGGACCTAAGGCGAGGCCGACAGGCGTAGTCGATGGACATCCGGTTGATATTCCGGAACCGGCGAAGAACCGCCCATATCGAATCAGGGGATGCTAACCACCTGAAACCAGCTTTACTTTCACCTTCGGGTGAAAGGTTGCTGGCGGAGCGTGGGACCCGATCTTGTAGTAGGTAAGCAATGGAGTGACGCAGGAAGGTAGCCTCCGCGTGGCGATGGTTGTCCACGTCTAAGAGTGTAGGGAGTGAGGTAGGCAAATCCGCCTCACACATATCCTGAGACTTGATAGTGACCACGTAATGTGGGAAGCAGGGTGATCCTATGCTGCCGAGAAAAACTTCTAGCGAGGTTCGAGCCGCCCGTACCCCAAACCGACTCAGGTGGTTAGGTAGAGAATACCAAGGCGATCGAGTGAATCGTGGTTAAGGAACTCGGCAAAATGCCCCCGTAACTTCGGGAGAAGGGGGGCCCAGACCCTGAAGCCTTTACTGGCTAGGGGAAAGGGCCGCAGAGACCAGGGAGAAGCGACTGTTTACTAAAAACACAGGTCCGTGCGAAGAAGCAATTCGATGTATACGGACTGACGCCTGCCCGGTGCTGGAACGTTAAGGGGACCGGTTAGCCTCACGGCGAAGCTGAGAACTTAAGCGCCAGTAAACGGCGGTGGTAACTATAACCATCCTAAGGTAGCGAAATTCCTTGTCGGGTAAGTTCCGACCTGCACGAATGGCGTAACGACTTCTCCACTGTCTCAACCACGAACTCGGCGAAATTGCACTACGAGTAAAGATGCTCGTTACGCGCAGCAGGACGGAAAGACCCCGGGACCTTTACTACAGCTTGGTATTGGTGTTCGGTACGGCTTGTGTAGGATAGGTGGGAGACTTTGAAGCATTAGCGCCAGCTAGTGTGGAGTCAACGTTGAAATACCACTCTGGTCGTTCTGGGCTCCTAACTTCGGACCATGATCTGGTTCAGGGACAGTGCCTGGTGGGTAGTTTAACTGGGGCGGTTGCCTCCTAAAAGGTAACGGAGGCGCCCAAAGGTTCCCTCAGCCTGGTTGGCAATCAGGTTTCGAGTGTAAGTGCACAAGGGAGCTTGACTGCGAGACAGACATGTCGAGCAGGGACGAAAGTCGGGACTAGTGACCCGACGGTGGCTTGTGGAAGCGCCGTCGCTCAACGGATAAAAGGTACCCCGGGGATAACAGGCTGATCTTGCCCAAGAGCTCATATCGACGGCATGGTTTGGCACCTCGATGTCGGCTCGTCGCATCCTGGGGCTGGAGTAGGTCCCAAGGGTTGGGCTGTTCGCCCATTAAAGCGGTACGCGAGCTGGGTTTAGAACGTCGTGAGACAGTTCGGTCCCTATCCGCTGTGCGCGTAGGAAGCTTGAGAAGACCTGTCCCTAGTACGAGAGGACCGGGATGGACGAACCTCTGGTGTGTCAGTTGTTCTGCCAAGAGCACCGCTGATTAGCTACGTTCGGAAGTGATAACCGCTGAAAGCATCTAAGCGGGAAGCACGCTTCAAGATGAGGCTTCCATGCCCCTTGTGGGTGAGAGGCTCCCAGCTAGACGACTGGGTTGATAGGCCGGACGTGGAAGCACAGTAATGTGCGGAGCTGACCGGTACTAATAAGCCGATAACTTGATACACGAAGATGCTACGCGTCCACTATGCAACTCTGGAACAACACACAACCGTTCCACACCCCCTTTGACAGGTCCAGTCTCAGACCGGACCACGTCAGAGGGAAACTAACTGAACAGGTTGCGTGACCTTGCGTTCCACAAGGTTACGGCGGTCATAGCGAAGCGGGAAACGCCCGGACACATTCCGAACCCGGAAGCTAAGCCCTTCAGCGCCGATGGTACTGCACTGGTGACGGTGTGGGAGAGTAGGACACCGCCGGACAAACACACCCAAGGAAGGCCAGCACACACGTGCTGGCCTTCCTTGCGTTACGGCACGATGAGGGGCACAGTGCAGATGGCCCCCGTGGCAGAACCGAACTTATCCATAGCGTTGCCGGCTGGCCGGCGCAGAATCGAGTAGACGTGGCCGACGAGAAGCCGTCAGACGAGGGTTCGCCGTCGCGCGACCAGGAGCGTCAGGCCCGCTCGAGTCGGTGGGCCCGTCCGAGTGGTGCTGCCGATAAGGAACGCCCGACGTCGGAGCCGAAGGCTGAGCGTGATCGCTCGAACGAGGCCCGGCCCCCGGAGCGTGGTGAGCGTGGCCCCGATAGGCGAGGACAGGACGACGGCGCAGGGCGCCAGGGCGGGAGCTCCGAGGGCCAGCGGGACCGCGGGCGACCCGGTCGATCTGACGATCGGCGCGATGAGAGGTCTCGCGGGCGTGAGTCCGGAGCCGACCGGAGGCCGCAGGGCGATGGGCGAGGGCGCGGCTCGGGCGGCGGTCAACCGTCCGGCCGTGGCGAGCGCGACGATCGTTCGGGCGGCCGCTCGTACGGACGAGATGATCGTGGTGCGGGGCGCCAGTCCGGCGGTCGAGGCCGTGACAGCGAAGGCTATCGAGGCGACCGGGACCGGAACGCCGCGCCGCGGCGCTCGGGTCCGGACAGTGGCAGTCGCTCTAGCAGCACCTTCTCCGGGGATCGTGGTCGGAGCGCACCCCGAGGCGTTGCTGGGGGCCGGGACGATCGAGGACCCCGGTACGACGACCGCAGGACTGATCGGTCAGATGGTCCCACTCGCGGTCCACGCAGCTGGGATCGGCGGCGTGAGTCCGATGACAGCACCGCCCCGAGGCGCCGTGAGCCGGAGATTCCAGAAGGCATCACGGGCAAGGAACTTGACCGCAGCGTCTGGCAGCAGCTGCGCACTCTGACCAAGGAGAACGCCGAAGGTGTGGCGCAGCACCTCGCCGCCGCGGCGATGCTGCTGGATGAGGACGAAGAGCTTGCCCTCGACCATGCGCAGCATGCAGTGCGCCGCGCAGGACGGGTCCCGGCAGCGCGTGAGGCTCTGGGCCTCGTCCTTTATCGACGTGGTGAGTTCAGCGAGGCGCTGCGTGAGTTCCGGACGGCTCGACGACTGTCCGGGTCGAATCACCTGCTGCCGTACATGGTCGATTGTGAGCGTGGCCTCGGTCGTCCTGAGCGGGCGCTCGAGCTCGCTGCCTCAGCCGAGGCAAAGGGCTTGGCTGAGGCCGACAACATCGAGCTGGCCATCGTCGTCTCAGGTGTTCGACGTGACCTGGAGCAGTACGACGCAGCAGTGATGGGTCTGAGGATTCCCGCTCTGACGCGAGCCTCGGGACAGGCATGGTCTGCGCGACTGTTCTATGCCTATGCCGACGCTTTGCTGGCAACGGGCGATGAACAGGGTGCTCACGAGTGGTTCAGCAAGGCCCTTTCTGCAGATGCCAACGGCGAGACCGACGCCGCAGAGCGCCTCGCCGATCTCGAGGGACTCGTGGTCGAAGATCTGCTTGAGGAGGACGAGGTGGACGGCTCGTCCTCCACATCCCCAGATGTGCCCGGCGACGGTCCCCAGCGCTGAATCACGTTCTGTCTGCACACTTCTCGAGTTGGCAGTCTGGCCTCCTTAGCGACAGGAGGCAGCATGCCGACAGCACCAACGACGCCAGTGGCGTCCGTAAACGAGGTCAGACTGGTGGGACGGGTCAGCGGAGATCCGCAGACACGCGTCCTCCCGAGTGAGGACGAGCTAGTCACGTTCAGACTCGTCGTGGATCGCCCGACCGAGAAACGCAAGCCAAAGCCCGTCGTCGGGCGGACACCCAGTGTGGACACGTTTGACATCGCGTGCTGGTCGGCGACTACGCGCCGTCGGGCGGGTCTGCTGGTGCCGGGCGACGTCGTGGAGGTCAACGGATCACTGCGGCGGCGATTCTGGAAGGCCGGTGCGGGAGCTGTCAGTCGATGCGAGGTGGAGGCCACCACGATCGCGCGACTACGTCGTGCAGCATCGGCATGAGGCGCCCCGGCGAACGGGCCCACGCGTCATCTCCGACAATGTCTCGGGTGAGCCAACCATCGTTGAAACTGCAAGACGACACCTCGCTGCTTGACCAGTTCGCAGGCCTCATCTGCGATCTGGACGGTGTGGTCTACGAAGGTCCGACGGCGATCTCGGAGGCCATCCCCTCATTGCGCGAAGCGCGCGATCGTGGGCGCGGTGTCGTCTACGCGACCAACAACGCGTCGCGAGCACCGCAAGAAGTCGCGGATCACCTCAGGTCGCTCGGCTTGGATGCGATGCCTGATGACGTGATCACCAGCTCCGTCGCCGGCGCGGATGCTCTCGCTCACTCATTCGAGCCAGGAAGCCGGGTGCTCGCTGTCGGTGGCCAGGGAGTCAGCCACGCGCTGGCCGCTGCGGGTCTGACGCCAGTGCCGGCTCGCCTTGTACGCGCCGGGTCGGCTGTAGACGGAGAGTCCCGCGCCTCGGTGGTCGCAGTGCTCCAGGGCTACGGCCCGGACGTGACCGCTGCCGACCTCGCGGAGGCGGCCTTTGCCATCCATGGCGGTGCGCGATGGGTTGCGACCAATACTGACCGGACGTTGCCTACCGAACGAGGAACGGCGCCGGGCAACGGGACCCTGGTGGCAGCGGTGAGCGCTGCCGTCCGGTCAGAGCCAGAGGTCGTAGGCAAGCCAGGCCCGGCGATGTACGAGCTGGCGGCACGTCGGCTCGGCGCCGAGCCGAGGCGGCTGCTGGGGATCGGTGACCGGCTCGAGACAGATATTGCCGGCGCTCACGCTGCGGGGATGCCGGCCATGCTGGTGCTCACCGGCGTTCATGGCCCGGAGGATCTGATCGTGGCCGAGAGGACCACGCGTCCCGAGTACGTCGGTGCGGACCTGCGTACGTTGCACGAGATCTATCGGGTGCCGAGCCTCACTGACGCGGGAGCCGTGTGTGGGGAGGCCACCGTGCGGGTCGGTGGCGCCGATGACTCGGCCGTCGGCGGGCAGCCGGTCAGCGAGTCGGCTGTCCTACAGGTCACGGGTGGGTCGACCGACGAACAGCTTCGGGCAGCACTGCTTCTCCTGTGGTCCCTGATCGATGCGGGCGACCTGACGCCGGACACCGCTGTTGGACTCTGGCGCAGTAGCGTGGGCTGACAAACCAAGCCGTTGGTGCCGACGCCATGCCAGGTTCTGGCCGCAGCGACGACCATGTTCGCAGGGACTGAGGAGACGTCATGAGTTTGGACAATGTCCGCGCCGCACTACAGCTGCTGTCCGGCGCCGGCGAAGTCACGCGTGCCAAGGCGTTGGATGCCGCCAACAGCTTGCTGTCGGCTCCGGCCCAGCTCCCGGGAGCGCGCGGCACGACCGAGCGAGCAGGTCAGCTGGCGGGTCAGGTGAGCACACTGGCGGACGAACTGGTCGCCGCCGCCGCTGCTAACCAGGAGAACATTCGTGCCCTCGTCCGGCACGAGATCGAAGGACAGCTGCAGAAGGTCGGCCTTGCATCCTCGGGAGAGTTGCAGTCCGCGCGAGCGGAGATCGACAGACTGAAGAGCGAGGTCAGCAACCTGCGTCGCGGGCTTGCGAAGTCGGGGCCCGGACCGAGCGATGAAGCGCCGGTCGCTCGAAAGCGCCCGACTCGCAAGGCTATTGCTGACCGTTCGGCGTCGAACCCGTCTTCTCCGTCGGCGCCGAAGGCTGCTGGCGAAGCATCTGGAACGCCTGCCGCGGGACCTGGTGCGAAGAAGGTGCCGGCCAAGAAGGTTGTGAAGAAAGTTCCCGCAAAGGCACCGGCGGCCACGTCCGCCCAGTCGCCGGGGGCTGCGGCGAAGGCAGCAAGTCCAGGTGCGCCGGCGAAGAAGGCACCGGTCAAGAAGGCAGTGAAAAAGGCGCTGGGCGGGCCGACCAAGAAGAGCACCGGCGGCACGACGACCCCCGTCACTGGCGTAGAGAGCACGAGCTGACGTGACGGACCAGCACACGAGCGAATTCGCTGCGAGCACGGCGCAGGAGGACATGCTGCCGGACGCTCAAGAGGGCCCTGTCCGCGGCGATGACGAGGACAACGAGCGCGGCGTCAACGACCGCGTCGACAGCAACGACTTCGACAGCAACGACTTCGGCAGCGACGACGGAGACAGCGACGACGGAGGCAGCGAGGACAGCTACGGGGTCGACGACAACACGTATGTAGAGACCCCTGTCGCCCGCGATGCGACGCCCGACCCGACTCAGGAGTTTGTGCAGGTCCAGCGTCCCGAACGCCTGGCCACCGGCGACGCCGCGGTCGAGGCATCACTTGATGACCTGGATGCTGCGGACGGACGGACACTCCAGGACCAGATCGACGCCGCAACCGAGACGCACCGCACCCTGCAGAGCCGGTTGTCGGACCTGAACGACTGAGGGGTCCGTGATCGACAGCACCAGCGACCAGTGTGAGATGACGTGACAACGCCCGTGCCCACCGATCCGGTGTCCTCGTCTGCCAGGGTCGACGTCGCACTGGTCAATCGCGGCCTGGTGCGGTCGCGCGCCCAGGCTCGTGAGCAGATCGATGCTGGCAACGTCACGATCGACGGTGACATCGTCCGGAAGCCATCGGTTCGGGTCAGCGCCGAGCAGGTGATCGCCGTGACAGGTGAGCGCGACCCCTGGGTCGGTCGGGCGGCGTACAAGCTGCTGGCTGCGCTGGAAGCCTTCGGCCCACGCGGTCTCGATGTCGCGGGCGCCCGCTGTGTGGATGTCGGCGCATCGACTGGCGGGTTCACGCAGGTGCTGCTGCACTGTGGGGCGGCGCACGTGGTGGCTCTCGATGTCGGCCGTGACCAGCTTGCGCGCGAGATCGCGAGTGATCCACGGGTGCAAGAGATTTCGGGCACCAGCGTTCGTGGTGTGACAAGCGCGCAGGTGGCTCCCGGCGATGTCGTCGTCGCTGACCTCAGCTTCATCTCCCTCAGTCTGGTCATGGCCGACATCGCCGCGCTGACGCGGCCGTCGGGTCACGTGGTCGTGCTCGTCAAGCCACAGTTCGAGGTGGGCCGCGAAGCCCTCGCAAGGGACGGAGTGGTGCGCTCCGGCGAGCTGCGTGCACGGGCGGTCGAGGGAGTCCTGACCGCGGCGCGTACCTCGGACCTGTCGCCGCACGGTCTGCTGGTCAGTCCGGTGGTTGGGGGCACGGGCAATCAGGAGTACCTGTTGTGGCTGCGCTTCGGTGAGGCAGGCATGATGACGGCAATGGATCTCACACAGCAGCTGGCACAGATCTCGGGGAGGTCCGGCCGGTGACCCGTCGCATCGTGCTGGTCGGACACCCGCGGCGGCCAGAGGCGATCCAGGTGGCCGCTGCCCTGGTCCGCGGACTGGCAGACCACGGCATCCAGGTCGATGGCGATGAGGAAGAGCTCGCCGCCTTCGGGCTGCTCAAGGAACCCAACATCGTGGTGGCCGCGCACGGGGCTCCGGCGCCCGGCACCGAGCTCGTGGTCGTCCTGGGCGGCGACGGCACGATTCTGCGCGCGGCGGAGACGGTGCGCGACACCGGCGTACCCCTGCTCGGCATCAACCTCGGCCACGTCGGGTTCCTTGCCGAGGCAGAGCCCGAGGATGTCCACGCCACCGTGTCAGGAATCGCCGATCGCGCATGGACGGTCGAGGAGCGGCAGACGCTCGAGGTCACCGCACGAGTCGACGGCACCGTGGTGTGCGAGGGCTGGGCGCTCAACGAGGCCACCGTCGAGAAGGCGGCGCGCGAGCGCATGCTCGAGCTCGTGGTCGAGATCGATGGCCGTCCGCTCTCGACGTGGGGCTGCGACGGCGTCGTGGTGTCGACGCCGACCGGTTCGACGGCGTACGCGTTCTCGGCCGGGGGACCGGTCGTGTGGCCCGGCGTAGAAGCTCTGCTGCTCGTGCCCATCTCTGCACACGCTCTGTTCGCCCGGCCGCTGGTCCTCGGACCGCAGGCTCAGCTGGCCATTGAGCTGGTGCCTTCGTCCGATGGCCGCGGCGTGCTCTGGTTCGATGGTCGACGTTCCTTCGACCTACCTCCGGGTGCCCGGATCGAAGTACGTCGCAGCGACCGCTCCGTGCACCTGGCGCGGCTGACCGATGCGCCGTTCACCGACCGGCTCGTCGCCAAGTTCGACCTGCCCGTCGAGGGCTGGCGCGGACGGAACCGTCGCTGACGGCCTGCCCGTCACCGATCGTTACTACAGTGACCGCCGTGCTGCGTGAGATCAGGATCCGAGAGCTGGGTGTCATTGACGACGCCGTGCTCGAGCTGTCCGACGGCCTCAACGTCGTCACAGGCGAGACGGGCGCCGGTAAGACCATGGTCGTGTCCGGGCTGGGCCTGCTGCTGGGTGAGCGGGCCGATGCCGGTCGGGTTCGGGCGGGAGCAGACCAGGCCCTCGTGGAAGGCGTCATCGAGGTCACGGCAGACCATCCTGCGGCTATCCGGGCCGCTGAAGCCGGCGCTGACGTGACCGACGGCCTGATCATGGCCCGTTCAGTCTCGGCTACCGGACGGTCCCGCGCCTACATCGGTGGCCGGTCGGCGCCTGTTGGCCTGCTGAGCGAGATCGGTCAGGACCTCGTCGCGGTGCATGGACAGGCTGACCAGTGGCGTCTGCAGCGACCCGAGCAGCACCGTCTGGTCCTCGACGGCTACGCCGGGGAACCGGTGGCCGTCGCAGTCAAGGAGTATGCCGAGCTGTATGACGCGCTGCAGTCCGCGCGCGCCGAGCTCGACTCCCTCACGGTGGCTCACCGGGAGCGGGTGCAGCGACTGGACTCGCTGACCGTGGCGCTGGAGGAGATCGAGAGGGTCGACCCCCAACCCGGCGAGGAGAGCGCCCTGGCCACGGAGGCGGAGCGGCTCAGCCATGCCGACTCGCTGCGGGCGGGCGCCCAGGACGCGCAGGTCGCCCTGATGGGCAACGAGGATCAGGTCGATGACGCGGCGTCAACCGTGGTCGACCTGGTGTCGCATGCCCGGGCCGCTCTGGCGTCATTGACCGAGCACGACCCCGCGGTGGCGGCCTTGGACGGCCGGTTGCGCGAGCTCGCCGTGCTGACAGCGGACCTCGGTGGCGACCTGGCGTCCTACATCGCCGATGTCGATGTCGAGCCGGGGCGCCTGGACGAGGTCAACGCCCGGCGCGCTGCCGTCACCACCCTGATGCGCAAGTACGGCGACTCGGTCGATGAGGTGCTGGCATGGGGCCAGAGCGCGGCAGCGGAGGCAGCTGACCTGGCGGGCACGGACGACAGGATCGAGGCGCTGCAGGCGCAGGTCGGCGATCTTGAGCCACGGCTTGCCGCCTCCGCGCACACGCTCAGCCAGGCGCGCCAGGAGGCGGCGACAACGCTGGGGGAGCGGGTCAGCGACGAGCTCACCCACCTCGCGATGGGCTCGGCGCACGTCGAGGTGGTCGTTCGCCAGCATGAGGCGGAGGACGGGCTGAGGCTGCCTGACGGTCGTACGGTCCGGCTGGCGGGCCACGGTGTCGATGAGGTGGAGATTCTGCTGGCCGCCAACAAGGGCGCGACGCCGCGCACGGTCGCCAAGGCTGCCAGCGGAGGTGAGCTGTCGCGGGTGATGCTCGCGCTGGAGGTGGTCACCGCATCGGGAGATCTGCCGACGTTCGTCTTCGACGAGGTCGATGCAGGCGTCGGAGGCGCAGCCGCTCTCGATGTGGGAGCCCGGCTCAAGGCGCTTTCGGAGCACGCCCAGGTGATCGTCGTGACGCACCTTGCCCAGGTGGCGGCGTACGCCGACCGGCACCTCGTCGTACACAAGGAGGATGACGGCCAGATCACCTCCAGCGGGGTGACGGCCGTCAAGGGCGCGGCGCGTGAGGCTGAGCTGGCGCGGATGCTCGGCGGTGTGAGTGACAGCAAGGCGGCTCTGCGTCATGCGCGCGAGCTGTTGAAGTCCACCGGTTCATGACCGGCCCGGCACGGCTGGGCACGGCGCCTGACCTGCGTTGTTGCATGGCACGATGGTCCCGATGAGGATTCCCCTGCGTCGGCGCGTCAGCCCGGAGCCCGCCGGTGTCGGTGGCCCTGTGCGTGTCGACGCGCGCACCAAGAACCTCACCAAGCGCCTGCGTCCGGGTGACATCGCCGTGATCAACCACCGTGACATCGACCAGGTGAGTGCTGACGCCCTCGTGGCCTGTCGTCCCAGTGCCGTGGTGAACGCGGCGGAGTCGATCAGCGGCCGCTACCCCAACCTCGGTCCCGCCATCCTCGTCGAAGCGGGCATCCCGTTGATCGATCAGGTCGGCGAGGACGTCATGGACGCGGTGTCCGACGGTGAGTCCGGCCGGATCAACGGCGGTGACCTCCTCGTGGGCGACACGGTTGTTGGTTCGGGCATCGCGCTGGACCATGACGCCATCGAGACTGCACTCGAGGAGGCCCGAGCGGGGCTCTCGGAGCAGATGGAGGCGTTCGCCGCCAACACGATGGAGTACCTGCGCGAGGAGCGCGACCTGCTGCTCGACGGCGTCGGTCTGCCCGACATCCGCACGGTGATGGAAGGGCGCCCCGTGCTCGTGGTCGTCCGTGGCTACCACTACAAGGACGACCTGCAGATCCTGCGACCGTTCATCCGGGACTTCAAACCGGTGCTGATCGGTGTCGACGGTGGAGCAGATGCGCTGGTCGAGGTCGGGCTCAAGCCGACGATGATCGTCGGCGATATGGACTCGGTGAGCGACAGCACGCTGCGGTGCGGCGCGGAGGTCGTGGTGCACGCTTACCGCGACGGGCGAGCACCCGGCCTGGAGAGGGTCGAGCAGCTCGGCATCAAGGACGCCGTGGTCTTTCCGGCCACCGGCACGAGCGAGGACATCGCGATGCTCCTCGCTGACGACAAGGGAGCCGACGTGATCGTGGCCGTCGGAACTCACGCGACACTCGTGGAGTTCCTCGACAAGGGCCGGGCCGGTATGGCCAGCACCTTCCTCACCCGCCTCCGGGTCGGCAGCAAGCTGGTCGATGCCAAGGGCGTCAGTCGTCTCTACCGGACCTCCGTGCCGACCTGGATGCTCGTCATGCTGGTCATCTCCGGTTTCCTTGCGCTCCTGGTCGCCCTGGCGACCACGCCAGCGGGTGACACGATGTTCCAGCTGCTGGGCACCCGGTGGGACGAGTTCTGGTCGTGGCTGACGGGGGCCTTCGAATGATCGACTTCCGCTACCACGTGGTGTCGATCGTGGCCGTCTTTCTCGCCCTCGCGGTCGGCATCGTCATCGGAGCGACCACGCTGCGCGACGAGGTCGCCGGGGGTCTGAACCAGCAGGTCAAGGATCAGCGCCGCGAGATGAACACCCTGCGGGACCAGAGCAATGCCGCCAAGAAGGCGATCGGCCGTCAGGACCAGTACGCCGAGTCCGTGGCGCCGAGGGTGCTCCCCGGTCAGCTGGCGACTCGCCCGGTCGCTGTTCTGGTCCTGCCGGGTGTCGATGACGGACTCCTCGACACCACCCGCGACAGCCTGCGCACGGCAGGGGCGACGGTGACGACCACGCTGAAGCTCGACGAGAGCTGGGCCTCGGGTGACAACGCCGACCGCAACACCTACCTCGGTGCGGCGGCACGAGACCTCGGCCTGGACAGCGCCTCGATTCCCAAGAATCGCCTGGCCGGCCAGGTGCTCATCGAGTCGGTGGCGCACAAGGGCTCCAGTGGTCAGCAGGACGAGGCAGCATCACGGGTGCTCGGCCAGCTCAAGGACAGGGACCTGGCGTCCGCTGAGCCGGCCAAGCCCGTACAGGCCGGATCCGTGATCGTGATCTGGCCCGGGATGGACGGCAAGAGCAGCGACAAGAACAGTGCCGTGAAGGCGTGGACGGACGTGATCACCGCTGTGGGTCTTTCGGGACGGCCCGTGGTCGGCGTCTCGGCGGGCCCCATCGAGGACGACCTGACGACTCCGGATGCCCTGGTCACCGCGCTTCGGAAGAGCCCAGAAGTGACCGGCGCGATGAGCACCGTCGACGACGGTGGCCGTGCCATCGGCCAGGCCGCGTTGGTGCTCGCCCTCCGCGAGGAGTTCAACGGTCAGGCTGGTCAGTTCGGACTCGCCAACGACGCCACGACGGTCACGCCGAGTCTGACGGAGGGCGAGTGAACCGATTCGTCGCCGCCGGCATCGCTGCCGGCGCCACTCGCCTCGCGCTGCCTCTCCTCCGACAGGCCCAACCCGGAGGACGCGAGCGCTGGGACCGCACCAACCACGCGGGCCGGACGGTCTCGTTGCTCGAGGGTCCTGCCGTCGTCCTGGGCGCTGCCACCACTGCCCTCGGATCGCCTGCGGCAGGGTTGTCCGCTTTGGCCG
Source organism: Luteipulveratus mongoliensis (assembly GCF_001190945.1). NCBI lineage: Bacteria > Bacillati > Actinomycetota > Actinomycetes > Micrococcales > Dermacoccaceae > Luteipulveratus > Luteipulveratus mongoliensis. The sequence continues at coordinate 2,874,068 of NZ_CP011112.1, forward strand.
CAGGCGCGCTCGGGGTCGTGGATGACCTGGCAGGTGACACCGATCGGAAGGGCCTCAAGGGGCACCTGAGCGCGCTGGCGCAGGGCGATGTCACCACCGGGGCCGTCAAGATCCTCGGACTTGGTGCGACCGGTGCCGTCGCTGCTGCGACGATCGATCGAGGTCGATGGTCACCCTCGACCATCGCGGCTGCCGGTCTCGTCGCCGGCACCGCCAACCTGCTCAATCTCTTCGACCTGCGTCCTGGGCGTGCGCTGAAGGTCTCGCTGCTGCTCGGCGTGCCGACCGCGATCTCTGGGTCAGCCCCGGCGGCCGGTCTGGTCGGAGCAAGCATCGCCGCGCTACCGGAGGACCTGCGCGGCGAGACCATGATGGGCGACACGGGCGCCAACGCGCTGGGTGCCCTGGCCGGCGTAGCACTCGCGGAGCGTCTGCCCGGCGCGGGGCGGTGGGTCGCTCTGGGTGCGGTCGTCGGGCTCACCATGGCATCCGAACGGGTCAGCTTCTCCGCGGTGATCGCGCGGACTCCCGTTCTTGCGCAGATCGACGCCTGGGGCCGGCCACGCACATGAGCTCCAGAGCAGGCCGCGCGTCAGGACTTGCTGCCGCGGCCGGACTCATCGCCATCACCACCCTCGTCGCGCGAGTGGTCGGGTTCGGCCGGTGGATCGCCTTCTCCGGCTCGGTCGGCAGCACCTGCGTGGGCGAGGTCTATGCGACAGCCAATCTGCTGCCCAACGTGCTCTTCGAGGTGGCCGCGGGTGGCGCCCTGGCAGCGGTGGCGGTGCCCTTGGTCGCCGGTGCGCTCGCTCGTAACCGCCGAGCGGAGGCGGACCAGGTCGCCTCGGCCCTGCTGACCTGGGCGATGACGGTCCTGGTGCCACTGGCCGTCCTGCTGGCGGTTGCGGCGCGTCCGATCGCGACCTGGCTGCTCGGTGACTCCTCCGGGCGCGGGTGCGCACAGCAGGGGAGGACCGACCTCGCCGTCACCATGCTGCTCGTCTTTGCACCACAGATCCCGCTCTACGGCATCGGCATCCTGCTCGCAGGTGTGCTCCAGGCGCATCACCGGTTCTTGGCCGCCGCGGTCGCGCCCTTGCTGTCGAGTCTGGTGGTGATCGGGTCCTATCTCTTGTACGGCCACCTCGCCCACGGCGCGGGCGGGGTGCCGGAGCGCCTCAGCGGTGGGGCCGTGGCCGCGCTGTCCGGCGGTACGACGCTCGGTGTCGTCGCGCTGAGCCTGCCCCTCTTGATTCCCTTGCGCCGAGCGGGTGTTCGGCTGCGTCCGACGTGGAGCTTCCCGTCGGGAGCAGGCCGCCGGGCGGTTCACCTCGCCGGCGCCGGCGTCCTCGCGCTGGTGGCGCAGCAGGTCGCTGTGCTGGCCACTGTGACGGTGAGCAACCACCGCGGTGGCACGGGCACCCTCAACGTCTACAACTATGTCCAGGCCCTCTACCTGCTGCCGTACGCCGTGCTGGCCGTGCCCATCGCGACGGCGGCGTTCCCGAGCCTCGTCGGCAGCGACGACGCTTCGCGACGGACCAGCGTCCAGGTCCTGGCGTCCTCGCTCCGCGGTGTGATCGTGGCCGGAGCGCTCGGCGCGGGACTCCTCGCCGCGACGGCCATGCCGGCGAGCCGATTCTTCGAGCGGATCGATGCCAGCCGCGGCGGCGTCGCCGGCTCGTCGGTCCCCGCGATGGAGCCGGCGCTGATCGCCTATGCCGGGGGACTGGTCGGCTTCTCGGTCATCGCACTTCTGCTTCGGGCGCTGTACGTCCAGGGCCGGCCGTGGCAGGGCGGCCTCGCGGTGGCAGGTGGCTGGCTGATCGCGGCCGTCCTACCGCCGCTCCTCGTCACCGATCACGCTGGGTCACGATCAGCCCTGATCACCCTCGGCTGGTCCAGCACCGCGGGCATGACGGCGGGTGCCGTCGCTCTGGCGGTACTGGTCGCTCGGGCGTGGGGTCCGCAGGTCCTGCGGTACGCCGCACGCACGGCCGCCGCGGCCGTGCTTGCCGGCATCGGTGGCGCTGCTGTCGGAGCGCTCTCTGTCGCCTGGGCTGATCCGAGCAGCGTCCTGACCGCGGTACTTGCCGGGCTGCTGGCGGCCGGCGTAGCGCTCGCCGTCTTCGTAGCCCTGCTCGCCATCTGTGACCCGGCCAGCATGGTGCTGCTGCGCGGGCGACTTGGCCGGGCACCCCGCAGCAACAGCCAGGAGTTGGCTTCATGACGTCGCGTCGAGTACTGCTGGTCGTCGGCCTGGTGGCGGGCGGAGCGGGGCGGCACGTCCACGAGCTCTGCTCGGGACTGCTGGCGCGTGGACATCGAGTCACGATCGCCTGCCCGCCCGAGGTCGACGACCGTTATGGGTTCTCCAGATCGGGTGCGCAGGTCGTCGAGGTCGGTATCGCGGACCGGCCGCACCCGGTCTCCGATGCGCGCACGATGCGGACGCTGCGATCTGCGGTCCATGAGCACGACCTGGTCCACGCCCACGGGTTGCGCGCCGGCGCCATGGCCTGCCTGTCGACACGGCTCGTGCCGGTCATCGTGACTCTGCACAATGCCGCGCCAACTGGTCCGAGTCGGGTCATCTTTCAAGCTCTCGAGCGGGTGGTGAGCAGCCGGGCGGCATCGGTGCTTGCGGTGTCGACCGACCTGGTCGAGCGGATGTCCGCCCTGGGCGCGGCCAACGTACGACTTGCCGTGGTGGCCGCGCCCTCCTTGCCACCGACCACTCGGCCGACCCAGGACGTACGCCGTGAGCTCGGCGATCCGGGGTGTCTCGCCCTGGTGGTCGGGAGACTCGCGCCTCAGAAGGACCTCGACCTGCTGCTGGACGCGCTTCCTCTGGTGGATGACCGCGCCGCGCTGACGGTCGCGGTGGCGGGCGACGGGCCGCTGCACGACCACCTGGCGCTCCGGGTCCAGGAGGAATCTCTCTCCGTCCTCATGCTGGGCCATCGCAGCGATGTGCCTGACCTGCTGCGGGCCGCCGATCTGGTGGTGTCGAGTGCACGGTGGGAGGGCCAGCCTGTGTGGCTGCAGGAAGCGCTGTTCGCGGGCCGGCCGATCGTGGCCACCGATGTGGGCGGGACTCGTGACGTGGTCGGCTCCGCAGCGGTGCTGGTGCGGCCCGGCGATCCCGTGGCCCTGGCAGCAGCCATCTCAACCGTGTCGTGCGACGCGTCCTACCGCGAATCTCTTGGCCAGCAAGCCATCTCGCGATCGGAAGACCTGCCGAGCCGTGACCAGGCGGTCGATGCGGCCCTCATGGTCTATCGCGATGTCCTGAGCAACACCCCGTGACCAGGCTGGACGAAGGGCGCTCGGCATAACGTAGACTGAGAGCCCGTGGTGGAGCAGACGAAGCACATCTTTGTGACCGGAGGCGTTGCCTCTTCGCTCGGCAAGGGGCTCACAGCCTCCAGCCTCGGACAACTTCTAAGAGCGCGCGGCTTGCGCGTGACGATGCAAAAGCTGGATCCCTATCTGAATGTGGATCCGGGCACGATGAACCCCTTCCAGCATGGCGAGGTCTTCGTCACCGAGGACGGCGCCGAGACTGATCTCGACATCGGGCACTACGAGCGCTTCCTGGATGTGAACCTCTCCGGCAGCGCCAACGTGACGACCGGCCAGGTCTACAACCAGGTGATCGCCAAGGAGCGCCGCGGCGAGTACCTCGGCGACACGGTCCAGGTGATCCCGCACATCACCAACGAGATCAAGGAACGGATGCGGGCCGAGGCGTCCGTACCCAATCCGCCGGACATCATCATCACCGAGATCGGCGGGACCGTCGGCGACATCGAGAGCCTGCCGTTCCTGGAGGCCGCGCGTCAGGTTCGCCAGGACGTCGGCCGTGACCATGTCTTCTTCCTGCATGTCTCGCTCGTGCCCTACCTCGCACCGAGCGGCGAGCTGAAGACCAAGCCCACCCAGCACTCGGTGGCCGCGCTTCGCCAGGTCGGTATCCAGCCGGATGGGCTCGTGCTGCGGGCCGACCGTGAGATCCCCGAAGGGATCAAGCGCAAGATCTCGCTGATGTGCGATGTCGACACCGAAGCATGTGCCGCCGCGGTCGATGCGCCGTCCATCTACGACATCCCGCGCGTGCTGCACAGCGAAGGCCTGGACGCGTACGTCGTACGCCGCCTCGGTCTGCCCTTCCGTGACGTGAACTGGAAGAAGTGGGACGAGCTGCTGCGTCGGGTCCACGAGCCTGAGCACGAGGTCGAGATCGCCCTGGTCGGCAAGTACATCGATCTGCCCGACGCTTACCTGTCGGTCACAGAGGCGATGCGCGCAGGCGGCTTCCACCACGACGCCAAGGTCAAGATCCGGTGGGTACCCAGCGACGACTGCCAGACCGAGGCAGGCGCCGCCAAGGCACTCGGCGGGGTCGACGCGGTGCTGGTGCCCGGTGGTTTCGGTGTGCGCGGTATCGAGGGCAAGCTCGGCGCGCTGCGCTGGGCGCGGGAGCAGAAGGTGCCAACGCTCGGCATCTGCCTTGGCCTGCAGTGCATGGTGATCGAGTACGCCCGCAATGTCGCCGGCATCAAGGGCGCGTCCTCGACCGAGTTCGACCCTGAGACACCGGCGCCGGTCATCGCCACGATGGAGGAGCAGAAGGCCTTCGTGGAGGGTGCTGGAGACCTGGGCGGCACGATGCGTCTGGGCGGCTATCCCGCTGTCCTGCACAAGGATTCGGTGATCGCGCAGGCGTACGGCGAGACCGAGGTCTCCGAGCGGCACCGCCACCGGTACGAGGTCAACAACGGCTACCGCAAGGATCTCGAGAAGGCCGGTCTGGTCTTCTCCGGCACCTCACCCGACGGCACGCTGGTCGAGTTCGTCGAGCTGGCCCGTGAGGACCATCCTTACTACGTCTCGACGCAGGCGCACCCAGAGTTCCTGTCGCGTCCGCACCGCGCGCATCCGTTGTTCGCGGGTCTCGTGGGAGCTGCGATCGATGCTCAGAAGGCGGCACGTCTGGTCGAGGTGGAACGCCCTCGGCCGGCCGAGACCGTCGCCGCGTCGTGAGCCCGGACTACCTGGCGGACGAGGTCGCTCCTCGGCCGGTGCTGCATCACGAGACCCTTCACAAAGGCGCCATCTGGGACGTCATCCGTGAGCAGGTCGATCTCGGTGACGCAGGAGTCGTGACGCGCGAGTTCATCGATCACCCGGGAGCCGTCGGCTGCGTTGCCCTCGACGAGCAGGGCCAGGTTCTCCTGCTCCAGCAGTACCGGCACCCGACCGGCATCCTCGACTGGGAGCTGCCGGCCGGTCTGCTCGACGTGGAGGGTGAGGCGCCATGGCTCGCCGCCGCGCGTGAGCTGCACGAAGAGGCCGACCTGCGTGCGCAGGACTGGCACGTGCTGGCCGACTGGCAGAACTCACCCGGAGGCTCGACCGAGAACTGGCGCTGCTTCCTGGCCCGTGGGATCTCCGCGGTGCCGCACGACGCGCGGTTCGAGCGAGAGCACGAAGAGGCAGGGATCGTGGTGCGCTGGGTTCCGCTGCAGGAAGCCGTCGACGCTGTGCTTGCGGGACGCCTGCACAACGCGTGCACGGTGGCCGGGGTGCTCGCGGCGCACGCGGCGAGCCAGCAGGGCTGGGCGACCCTGAGGCCCTACGACGCTGCGTGGCCCGAGCACCCGGCGTACCGCTAGGTCAGTCGACTCCGGAGTCGATGGCGGCGCGGTCGAGGGCCTCGTCCTCGTCGGACTCGACCTCTGGGTTGGACGAGATCGCTTGTGCCCCACCGGGACTCAGCTCACCCACGAGCTGGGTGTCACGCGCTGCGAGGCCGCCCTGCGCGGCGTACAGCTCGAGCTTGGCGCGAGTGTCGGCGATGTCAAGGTTGCGCATCGTGAGCTGTCCGATGCGGTCGGTCGGACCGAACGCGGCGTCCTCGGTGCGCTCCATCGAGAGCTTGTCCGGGTGGTAGGAGAAGTCCTCGCCGGTGGTGTTGACGACGGAGTAGTCCTCACCGCGGCGCAGTCGGATCGTCACTTCGCCGGTGACGACTGAGGCCACCCAGCGCAGCAGACCTTCGCGAATCATCAGCGACTGTGGGTCGAACCAGCGTCCCTCGTAGAGCAGGCGTCCGAGGCGGCGGCCGTCGACGTGGTACGCGGCGAGGGTGTCCTCGTTGTGGACCGCGTTGACGAGGCGCTCGTAGGCGATGAAGAGCAGGGCCATGCCGGGCGCCTCGTAGATGCCGCGCGACTTCGCCTCGATGATGCGGTTCTCGATCTGGTCGGACATACCGAGCCCGTGTCGACCGCCGATAGCGTTGGCCTCGTCGAACATGGCGACGACGTCGTCATAGGAGTGGCCGTTGATCGCGACGGGGCGACCACGCTCGAACCGGACCGTGACGTCCTCGGTCTCGATCTCGACAGCCGGGTCCCAGAACGCCACACCCATGATCGGCTCGACGGTCTCCAGCGACGTGTCGAGGTGCTCGAGGGTTTTGGCCTCGTGCGTCGCGCCCAGGATGTTGGCGTCCGTGGAGTACGCCTTCTCGGTGCTGTCGCGGTAGGGCAGATCGTGGGCGACGAGCCATTCGGACATCTCCTTGCGACCGCCGAGCTCGGTCACGAAGTCGGCATCCAGCCAGGGTTTGTAGATGCGTAGGCCCGGGTTGGCCAGCAGGCCGTAACGGTAGAAGCGCTCGATGTCGTTGCCCTTGAACGTCGAGCCGTCGCCCCAGATGGAGACGTTGTCCTCATGCATGGCTCGTACGAGCAGGGTGCCGGTGACAGCGCGGCCCAGGGGAGTGGTGTTGAAGTAGGTGCGGGTGCCGCTGCGGATGTGGAAGGCGCCGCACGCGATCGCGGCCAGACCCTCCTCGACGAGCTGAGCCTTGCAGTCGACCAGTCGCGCGAGCTCGGCGCCGTACTGGCCGGCCCGACCGGGCACGGAGTCGATGTCGGGCTCGTCGTACTGGCCGAGATCGGCCGTGTACGTGCAGGGGACGGCGCCCTTGTCACGCATCCATGCGACCGCAACAGAGGTGTCGAGACCGCCTGAGAAGGCGATGCCGACACGTTCACCGACAGGAAGGGAAGTCAGAACCTTGGACACGCGGGCCACACTAGAGCGCCGGGGCCGTGCATTGGGTGGTGGCCTCAGCGTTCGGACTGCAACATCAGTAGGGTTCACCGCATGCCTGTTCGCCTGACTACGGCCTCCTACCTCGTGCTCGGTCTGGTTGACATGCTGGGAGAGGCGTCGCCGTACGCCCTGAAGCAGGCAGCCGCCGACTATGTGGCTCCCTTCTGGTCCCTGCCGCACACCCAGATCTACGTGCAGGCGGACAAGCTGGTCGAGTCCGGTCTGCTGCGTCAGGACCAGGAGACCGACGGCCGCCGCCGCCGCATCCTCACGATCACCGAGGAGGGCCGGGAGGCGTTGAACTCCTGGCGCGCAGATCCGACCGCGGTCCCCGTCGAGGCTCGTGACCTCGGGCTGCTGAAGCTGTTCTTCGGCGCTGACTCGAAGGTCATCGGACCGGCTCAGGTCGAGCACCACTCACAACGGCTCGCCGGCTACGAGGAGATGAAGGCCGGCGGCTCGCGGATGCCGGACGGTGCCGCGGCGACCTTGGAGTTCGGGATCCGATACGAACGCGCACTCGTCGCGTTCTGGAGCACGCTGCTCGAGGTCCGCAAGCCCCGGTCGCCGCACAAACCGGACTGAAGGGTCTGGTCAGCCACTAGAGGCTTATGGTTCACTCTGAACGTTAAAACGTTCAGATTGGACCGTCCCCTGGGAGCTCACGTGACCCTCGTAGCCCGGCCCTCGCGCCGCCCGAAGATGTTCTGGATCGCCGTCTGGTCCCTGGTGATCGTCTCCGTCGCGTACGCCCCGATCGCGATGACCGCCATCTGGCCCTACGCCTCGCCCGGCGCACCGAGCCTCGGCCCCGACGCCCTCGCCTCAGCGACGTCGTACGACTACGTCCACACCGCGATCGTGGACCGCACGCCGGTCTACGACAAGAACATCCCGGCGCTGCTGGTGCACACCATCGGCGGCGGTCTGCTCATGGTGCTCGGCCCGGTGCAGCTGTTGAGCGCGGTCCGACGTCGCCGACGCCTGCACCGGATCGTCGGTGTGGTCTACGCCGTGACGGTGTTCGCGAGCATGATCGGCGCGCTGATCTACCTGATGACGACACCGATGGATGACGTCTTCAGCGGGCCAGTCTTCGCGATCGCGCTGACGACGATCCTCATCGGTACGGTCATGAGTGTCACCTTCGCGCTGGTGTCCCTGGCGCAAGGGCTCGTGCACATGCACTTCCGGTGGATGGCCCTGAACTATGCGTTCCTCATGACTGCGCCCGGCCTGCGAGGCGAGAGGTACCTGCTGAAGAAGTTCCACCCGGAGGCGAGCCTCGCCGAGGTCAACATGATGGCGATCATGCACCAGGCGGGCCTGGTCGTGGTGGCTGCACTGGTGGCTTCGCGGATGCTCGACACCCGGCGTACGGCACCCGGTGTCACGGGTACCTGGTTGCCCGGGCCGGCGTTCATCGGCGGCGGGTTCTTCTCGCTGGTCGCGTTCGTACCGATGGGTGTCGCCTTCCACAGCTGGGGTGCGGACGGGGACCGACTATTTCTCTACTTCGCCGTGCCGTATCTCGCGACAGCGGCGTTGATGACCTGGTGCATCCTGCGCACGCGGGCCCAAGGGAAGTCGCTGGCGCAGGAGGAGTGGCGCATCCAGCTCTTTCTGCTGTGCGGTGTGCCGGGCCTTGCGCTCTCGCTGGGGTTCGCGTTCCAGAGCCTGCTCGACCTGGACCCGGCGACTGCGCTCACCTCGGCGGTGGCCGTCAGCTGGGGCGTGTGCGCGTTCGGCGCCTTCCAGCTGATGGGTCTACGGCTCTGGCTCGGCCAGCGATCCGTGCGTCAGATACGCGCGACCGAAGCGGCCGTCGCCGCGCCTCAGCAGGAGCTGGTCGAGGCAGGCTGACGGGCTCATCGCTACGTTGAGCCCGTGCCTGACGACGACTTGTGTCCCTGCGGCAGCAACCGTTCGTACGACTCCTGCTGCGGCCCGCTGCTGAGCACCGAACGGCTCGCGGCGACTGCGGAGGAGCTGATGCGCTCGCGCTACACGGCCTACTTCTACGGCAACCGGGAGCACCTCTGGCGGACCTGGCATCCGCGTACGCGCCCTGCCGAGGTCGTCATCGACGCCGCCACCCGCTGGACCGGCCTGCGCATCGACGAGGTCGTGGGCGGGGGAGCAGACGACGACGAGGGCGTGGTCGAGTTCACTGCGAGCCACACCGGCGGCGCGCTCCACGAGCGGAGCACCTTCGCGCGACGGGGCGGTCGGTGGTTCTACCTCGACGCAGAGTGACCCTGCCGGCCCACGATGACGTCCAGGATCCAGACGGGGCGCTTGGGCGGGCCGTCCTGGTCGGGGTCGTCGATGCCGGCCGCCACGATCGCGTCCATCGCGGCGAAGCCGCTGATCTGGCGGCCCATGACGGTGTAGTTGGGCGGGATGTTGGCGAACGAGTGGACGATGAAGAACTCGCTGCCGTTGGTGCCCGGTCCTTGGTTGCCCATGGCGATCGTGCCGCGGGGGTAGGTCTCGGTGCCGTCCACCTCGTCCGGGAACTGGTAGCCCGGCCCGCCCTCCTCCTGCCGGATGAGGTCGCCGCACTGCAGCACCCCGAGCCGTGCGCTGTTGGTGAGGCGGAAGCACTGGCTCAGGGCGTAGAAGTGACTGCGCGCCAGGTGCACGAGGTTGCCGACCGCACATGGCGCGGTGTCGCGCTCGAGGCGGAACGTCATCGGCCCGTAGTTCGTGATGATGCTGACGTCGACCGTGCCATGCGACTTCTGCTTCTCATGCGGGATCCGCACAGGGCGTGCCGCCGGGCGGTCAGGAGTCGGTGTGAAGCTGCACACGGCGGGTCGGTGCCCTTTGTCTGCGGGCGCCGCGTCAGCGGCACCTGGCCATGCCGCTGTAACGCCGAGGGATGCGGTGAGAACGAGCGCAGCGAGTGAGGTGGGCCGGTGAGTTCGCATCTTCATGACGCTAGCGCCGCGTGCGTCTTGATGGGTTCAGCACGTTCGTCGGCCACCAGTGCCAGCCGTGACTCGCTCAGCCAGACGCTAGCGAGATGGAGCCGATGAACTGGCGTCGAACGTACCGGTGGCGTGCTGCGCACCAACGAGGTGCGGGCGAGCTGTGCGTCGAGCTCCCCCCCAATGCTCGAACTCCGCAAACGTCCGTTCTGGTCTCCGCCGGCGCAGCAAGAGGAAGTGGAGCAGTACTGCAGGCCCGATGAAGATCATGGCGGGCACGAGGCTGTCGAGAACTCCTAGCTCGAACCCGATGTGAATCAGGACGAGTCCACCGAGCGTCAGGGCCGCTCCGGTGACTGCATCTCGTCTCGAATGCGCTTTGGTCAGCACCAGCGGCCACAGGGTCGCCATGAGGATGTCACCGAGGCCGATCGCGGCCAAGTTTCCTCCGCTACCCCATCTGAGAACTGGAGTGAACGGCAGAGCCTCCACTCGCCCGTAGAAGTCCACCATCATCGGAAGAGCCCATGTCGCCACCAAGTCGTAGGCGACCAGGAACGCCGCGAGCATGGCTACGTTGCTCGTCCGCATCCCACCCTGGACCCAGGTGTTCGTCGCGCCAACCATGAGAAGGATCAACGCTGCCCCGTTGACCAGATCGAAGAGGGCTGAGTGTGATCCCAGCCCGAGACAGATGGACACGTCGGCGATCCCAAGTGTCAACGCCACGCAGGTACCACCTCGTGAGCCGACGACAGGAACCAAGGTCAAACGGATGAGCGCGGTTCCCAGGACAGCGAAGATCGATCCGACGATCCACCCAGGAAGGTGAAGATAGGCCACCGGGAGAACGATCACGAACACACTGATCAAGTAGACGTCGCTTCGATTCACGACGCCGACTGGCGGCCGATCCATGCGGTAACGCAGTAGGTAGATGACACTGGCGACGATCGCAAGGACAACGCCCCCGATTACCATGGCGAAACTCAACGCAGCTCCCAGGTCCCTAGCGCATCATGTCGGACAGGAATCGTCTCCCGAAGCAATGCGCGGTTAAGCATTCGGTGGGGGATGGACGAGGGGTTCCGGTGACCGATGACGCGCTTGACGGGGAGACCTCGGCGGGTCGCTTCGAGCTCGAGGCGATCGATCAATGGCGGTGGGCACGGGGAGCCGATGTGCAGAATGACCTCGTTGCCGTCCGGCTCGATGCCATAGGAGACGGCGAGCGGAATCGGTGGTTCTCCATGGAGCAGCTCAAGGATGTCTCGCTCGAAGATGCGTTCCGCGTCTATTGAGGGGCGCAGACCCTCACGGCCCAATGGCAGTGACGTCGCCTCCAGCCCCGAGAGCTCACATCCGAGATCGGACTGGTCCAGAACCCGTACTAGGTCCCCGGTGACCATTCGAAGCACGACAGTTGTTTCGCGATAGGGAATGAACGGGGTCATCACCAGGACCCCGATCGAGCCGGGCCTTGCCGGGGTCAGCGAATCAGGATCGAGAGTCTCGACGAGCCCGGTGTCGGACGCGAAGTGAAGGTGGCCGCTTCCGCAGGCCATCCCGGTCATCGGGAATGTCTCGGTCATGGCGTACGCCTCGGTCACTCGGGCGCCGAAGAATCCTTCCGCCTCCTGCTTCAGATGAGCTGTGAGGACCTCACCTCCACAGAGGATCTGCTCGAGCTGGAAGTCGGTGCTCGAAAACCTTCCTGCGCGGGCGGTGTCGAGGAGAGCACCGAGATAACTCGGGCAGGTGATGAGAACGCTTGGCTTGTCCTTCTTTCCCCGGACGCCGATTGGTTGGCTCAGGTTAAACAGGGCCTGCTGGGGATCGATCACTCCTACAAACTGCGACGCGACACCTGCCATTTCTAGAGCGCGTAGCATGGAGCGAACGGCCACGACCGAGCGACCGCTGACGCAGATGGTCACGAGATCTTCGTTTCGAAGGCGGTTAACGGCCAGATAAGCGATTGCCGAGTACGCGGCCGCAAGGTCGAGTTCGTATGTCGAGAACCAGCACACAGCCGGACGGCCGGTCGTCCCCGTGGTCGTTGCGCGCAGCGCTGGTCGAGCAGCCGAGCTGACGAAGTCACTCGGCCTGGATCTCAGGGCTGCTTTTGAGGTGGGCGGGACGGCGTCGAGATTGTCGAGGGTGAGGTCGTCAAGATCAACACCGAGATCGTTGAAGAGATCGCCGTAGAAAGTTGTCGTCCTGCCGGCGTTCTGGGCCGTGCGCCGCCAACCCTTCTCCTTCATTCGTTGCCGGATGTCGGGATCGAGCGGGCGAGCCATCGCCTCCGAGAACTGCTCGTCATTGACGTCGCCGAACTCATCGAGCGTGGCCCTCAGCTGAGTCACCAGGGCGGACACGTCTTCTGGCCGAATGTGACGCCCTGATGCCACGGCAAGCCCGTGACGGACCTGTCGCCATGCTGTGTCGATCATCTGTCATCCCCAGTTTGATTCGATTTCTCGGGGCGGCGCGAACGGCAGTCGCGCCGCCCCTTGCACGTCAGACGTGAATACCGCCGAACATCGTTGCGGTGAAGGAGTTCAGGACGTACTTCATGTGACGAAGGGAAATCTTCATGGTGCACCTCCTCTCGAACGCGGACCGGGTGGACACATCGAATGTATGCAACATGTCGGCGATTCAACGCTCCGCTTCCTGTTCAGGAAGTCTTCCTTGACAAGGCTCCGTCGCGGCCAACGCAGGCTGGTGCACTCACGGGTCACCTGACCAAGCTGGCGCGGGTTCGTGAATGTCGTTCGCACCTGTCTCGTCCTGGCCCGTACGATGGCGGCGTCCTGGGCGGCGGGGTGACGACCCGCCAGGTGCGCGATCGGCGTACCGGCCCTGGACCGCGCGTTCGGCGACACCGACGAGAGGCCGAGGACTCCTCGGCAAAGGTGTGGTGGCACCGCGATCTGGCCCCCGCCCACACCTTCAGGGCTGCCGTTCTCGGAGGCAGCCCTTGCGGACCTCTGAGACCTGATCTCGAGAGGACAACGCACATGATGCGAACACACGACGCCGGCAGCCTGCGTTCCGGCGACGCCGGGACGACCGTGACTCTGGCGGGCTGGGTGGCCCGCCGCCGCGACCACGGGGGAGTGGCCTTCCTGGATGTCCGCGACGCCAGCGGATTCGTTCAGGTGGTGGCGCGCGACGAGGTGCTCACCGGTGCGGCTCATGGCCTGCGCAACGAGTACTGCGTGCAGGTGACCGGCACCGTCACGCCGCGCGACCCCAAGGACGTCAACCCCGACCTGCCGACCGGCGAGATTGACGTGGTGGCCGACAAGATCGAGGTGCTCTCGGCGTCGGCGCCGCTGCCGTTCCAGATCGACGAGCGCGTCAACGTCGGAGAGGAGGCTCGCCTCAAGTACCGCTATCTGGACCTGCGTCGTCCAGCGCCTGGCGAGGCGATCCGGTTGCGCTCCAAGGTCAACGCTGCTGCGCGTTCTGTGCTGGCGGAGCGCGACTTCGTCGAGATCGAGACGCCGACTCTGACCCGGTCGACGCCCGAGGGCGCACGCGACTTCCTCGTGCCCGCGCGCCTTGCGCCCGGCAGCTGGTACGCCCTCCCGCAGAGCCCGCAGCTGTTCAAGCAGCTGCTCATGGTCGCTGGGATGGAGCGCTACTACCAGATCGCCCGCTGCTACCGCGACGAGGACTTCCGCGCCGACCGGCAGCCGGAGTTCACCCAGCTCGACATCGAGATGTCGTTCGTCGAGCAGTCCGACATCATCGAGCTCGGTGAGTCGATCGCGAAGGCTCTCTGGAAGGTCGTCGGCGTCGACCTGCCGACGCCGTTCCCGCAGATGACCTACGCCGACGCGATGGCGCGCTACGGCTCCGACAAGCCCGACCTGCGGTTCGAGAACGAGCTCGTCGAGTGCACGGATCTCTTCAAGGACACCACCTTCCGGGTGTTCCAGGCGCCGTACGTCGGCGCCGTGGTCATGCCCGGCGGTGCCGCTCAGCCGCGTAAGAAGCTCGACGCGTGGCAGGAGTGGGCCAAGCAGCGCGGGGCGAAGGGTCTGGCGTACGTCCTCGTGCAGGAAGACGGGACGCTCACCGGTCCCGTCGCGAAGAACCTCACCGAGGCCGAGATCGCAGCGCTGCCAGGGCATGTCGGCGCCAAGCCGGGCGATTGCATCTTCTTCGGCGCAGGCGAGGCGAAGTCGTCACGAGCGCTGCTCGGCGCGGCCCGCCTCGAGATCGGCAAGCGCTGCGAGCTGATCGACGAGTCGGCCTGGTCGTTCCTGTGGGTGCTGGACGCTCCGTTGTTCGAGCCGGCTGCGGACGCGGTCGCCTCGGGTGACGTCGCGGTCGGTGCTGGCAAGTGGACCGCAGTGCACCACGCGTTCACCATGCCGAAGGCCGAGTTCGTCGACACCTTCGACGCCGAGCCGGGCGAGGCCCTCGCGTACGCGTACGACATGGTCTGCAACGGCAACGAGATCGGCGGTGGCTCAATTCGTATCCACCGCAAGGACATTCAGGAGCGAGTGTTCAAGGTGATGGGTCTGTCCGAGGAGGAGGCCCAGGAGAAGTTCGGCTTCCTCCTGGACGCGTTCGCCTTCGGCGCGCCCCCGCACGGCGGCATCGCGTTCGGCTGGGACCGCATCTGTGCGCTCCTGTCGGGCACGGACTCGATCCGCGAGGTGATCGCGTTCCCGAAGTCCGGTGGAGGCTACGACCCGCTGACCGCCGCGCCCGCCCCGATCACGCCGGCCCAGCGCAAGGAGGCGGGCGTCGACGCCAAGCCCGAGCCGAAGTCCGAAGCGGCCGGTCGGCCGGCGCCTGTCGAGGCGGCGAAGGCTTGAGGTTGAAGCAGATTCGGGCCGTGCTGTGGGACGCCGATGGCGTCCTGCAGCACGGCCACCCGGCCCCCGGCCACTCTGGAGCAGCCGAGGTCCGCGGGTGGCCGGAACGGCTGAACGATATGGGTGGCCCAGACTTCGCCGACGCTCTCTTCGCAGCGGAGAAGGCGCCGCTGCGGGGTGAGGAGCCATTCCGACCCGCAGTCGAACGGCTGCTGATCGACCGCGGCTTGTCCGTGTCGCCGGAGGATGTGCTGGCGCTGTGGGACGACGTGCACGTGGACTCTGAAGCGTTCGACGTAGTGGATCGTGTTCGTGCGCAAGGCATCTCGTGCGCCCTCGCCACCAATCAGCAGGATCATCGAGTGCGGCTGATGCGCGACACGCTCGGATACGACGCGCACTTCGATCGCACCTACTACTCCAGCGAGGTTGGTGCGATGAAACCCGAGCCCGAGTACTTCAGGCGGGTGCTCGCCGATCTCGAGCTGCCTTCGGAGGCAACGCTGTTCATCGATGACAGTGCTGCCAACGTGGAGTCGGCAAGTGTGCTCGGGATCATCGCTGAGAGGCATGACCCACGGGCGGGTGTGGCAGGTCTGCGAACGCTCCTGGCCCGGCACGACATCCTGGTCTAGGTGAGGCGCCGGCTCGCCCAGGCGTGGGCGAGCCGGTAGCCGAGCCCGACGTACACCCGGTGTGCAGTGTCGTTGTCGGCGTTCACGCCCAGGGTGCACACACCGTCTTGACGGACGGCAGTCCTGGTCAGGGCCCCTGTCATCGCGAGACCGAGCCGACGTCCTCGGTGATCCGGATGGACCACGATGCCGGTCAGGTGAGGTGCGCCAGCCGTGGTGCGGTGCATCGCGGCGGCCGCGATCAGCTCGCCGCCGGACCGCACTCCGACCCATCGCTCAGTGGTGCCTTCGCCGGGCTCGGACTCCGCTGACGGATTGCCGATCTCGTTGAGTCGCAGCACATCTCGTGCGTCGCGGCGGTCATCGAGCTCGGTCAGAAGGGCCTCCTCCGCCAGAACCGCCGGTTCATCCGTCGTCCACATCCAGTCCCAGTCGCCGCCGGTGCCGACATCGACATGGCGACGGAGGACGGGTTCGAGGGGGCGTTCGACCGTGACGGCGCCGGCGACCTCGGGAAGTCCGTGAGCGGTGTACCACTCGATCAGGGCCTCGACATCGTCGGCAGGGCCCACGAACGTCAGGGACGGCCGACGCAGTCGGGACTTGGGGATCCGGACCAGAGCGACGGCCCGACCCAACGCCACCGGGGGCACGAGGGTCGGCAGCCGGATGTCGTAACGCACGAAGGGGTCGCCCTGGGTGTGCTCGAGGACTGATGCCGGATCGGTGAGCTCGGTGACGTCAGCCAGGGGGAGAGAGTCAGTCACGGCGGATAGCGTGTCAGACGTGACCGTTGACGACCTGTTCGCCTCCGCGCCCACGAGTGAGGACGTGACGCCTCCGCTCGCCGTGCGGATGCGACCCCGCACCCTCGATGAGGTTCGTGGGCAGCAGGAGGTCCTGCGCGCCGGAAGTCCGCTTCGGCGCCTGGTCGAGGGAGCCAAGGGCGCGGCCGGCCCGATGTCGGCCATCCTGTGGGGACCTCCGGGCACGGGCAAGACGACCCTGGCTCACCTCGTGGCGGGGGCAAGCGAGAGATCGTTCGTCGAGCTGTCCGCGATCAACGCCGGGGTCAAGGACGTGCGCGCCGTGATGGACCAAGCGGCCCGCAGCCGGGATCTCTACGGCCGTCAGACCGTGCTCTTCCTGGATGAGATCCACCGGTTCAGCAAGGCCCAGCAGGACGCCCTGCTCCCAGGTGTTGAGAACCGCCTCATCGTGCTCGTCGCGGCTACCACCGAGAACCCGTCATTCAGCGTGATCGCGCCGTTGCTCTCGCGCTCGATGCTCGTGCGACTCACGTCCTTGGACGACGGCGACGTCGCCGAGCTGATCGATGCCGCGGTGGCCGAGGAGCGCGGTCTCGACGGGGCCTTCGAGCTCGACGAGGCGGCCCGTGACCACCTGGTGCGGATGGCCGGCGGCGATGCTCGCATGGCACTCACCGCCCTCGAGGCTGCGGCCGGCGTCGCCGAGGACGCCGCGTCGGACAAGTCTCCGACACCGATCTCGGTGGGCCAGGTCGAGCAGGCAGTGGCAACCGCGGCGGTGCGCTACGACCGGGCCGGCGACCAGCACTACGACGTGGCCAGCGCCCTGATCAAGTCGATGCGCGGCAGCGACGTGGACGCTGCGCTGCACTACCTCGCACGGATGCTGGAGGCGGGGGAGGACCCGCGATTCATCGCTCGGCGCATCGTGATCGCGGCGAGTGAGGACGTCGGTATGGCCGATCCGACGGCACTGCAGACCGCGGTGGCCGCCATGCACGCCGTGGCGCAGATTGGTATGCCCGAGGCGCGAATCATCCTGGGACAGGCGGTGGTTCACAACGCTGTCGCTCCGAAGTCGAACGCGAGCTATCGAGGCATCAACGCCGCCATTGCTGACGTACGCGAGGGTCGGGGCGGCGCCGTACCTCCCCATCTGCGTGGGTCGGGCTACGCCGGGGCCGATCGTCTGGGTCATGGCGATGGATACCGCTACTCGCACGACGAGCCGGGCGGCGTCGGGCCTCAGCAGTACCTGCCCGACGACCTGATCGACGCCGACTACTACCAGCCCACCGACCGCGGCTGGGAGAGCAACCTCGGTCCCCGCTGGCAGCAGCTGCGTAGCACGATCCGCGGAGGCGACGGCACAAACTGACGAAATGTATGCCCAACGGTGGGTCCGCACTTACCATGTCCGATGGTCGTGCCAGTTGAATGGTCGCCGCGCCTGAGCCCCGGACAATGACGTCCGTCCGTGTGGGCCCCGCTCCTGCGGCTTACGACAGAACACCAAGGAGAAGTCTTTATGCGTCGCTGGACCAAGGTCTGGGCACTCGCCGGGTCGGCGACCCTGGCACTCGCTGCGTGTGGTGGTGGTTCCGCGGACGACAGCTCGTCCAGCGACGACGGGCAGATCCAGCAGGCATCAGCCCAGCTCGATCCCACCGCCATGGGTCCCGCTCCCATCCCCTCGGGGGCAAAGACCGGGGGCACGCTGCGGCTGGCGTTCGCCAACGTTCCCGAGACCCTCGACCCGACTCGGGTCTACTACCGCGACGCGAGCGCCATCCTGGGCCAGCTTGTGGTGCGCAGCCTTACCAACTGGAAGGTCGAGAACGGACAGTCGGTGCTCGTACCCGACCTGGCCACCGACCTGGGGCGGCAGTCCGAGGACGGGCTCAGCTGGACGTTCACCCTGAAGAAGGGTCTGAAGTACGCCGACGGGTCGCCGATCCGGGCTCGGGACATCGTCTACGCGACCGAACGATCCTTCGCCACCGAGGAGCTGCCGGACGGGCCGTCCTACAACCTCGAGTACTTCAAGGGCGGCTCGACCTACAAGGGTCCCTACAAGGACAAGAAGCCGTTCGAAGGGGCGACGGCACCGGATGACCGGACCGTCGAGTTCCACCTGACCAAGCGGTGGGAGACCTTCCCGTACTACGCGAGCTTCAGCCAGATGGCGCCGATTCCGCAGCAGCTCGACACTGGGGCCGACTACGGGCGCAACCCGATGGCGTCCGGGCCCTACATGTTCGACACGTACAGCAAGAACCAGCTGAAGCTGCGCAAGAACCCGCAGTGGGTCGCCAGCTCCGATCCCGCCCGGCGACAGCTGGTCGACGCCTTCATCTTCACGTTCGGCGCAGATGTGGTCCCGACCCAGGAGGGCATCCTCGCGAGCAACGGCAAGGACGCCACCACGCTCAACACCGATCCGGTCGACTCCAGCCTGGTCAGCCGGGTCAAGGGTCCTGCGTCCAAGCAGCTGGTGACCGGTCCGGACCCGTGCGTGACGTACTTCAACTTGGACACCCGCAAGATCCCACTGTCCGTGCGCAAGGCGTTCGCGCTCGCATATCCCTACGACGCGGTCCGCAAGGCCGGCGGAGACACGTCGTTGTCGGTCAGCCCGGCGACGTCGTACATCGCGCCGCAGGTCCCCGGCTTCAAGAGGTACGCCCCGGTCAACGGCATGACGGGGGAGGGCAACGGCGATCCCGTCGCGGCGAAGAAGGCCCTCGAGCAGGCCGGACAGCTCGGCTTCGACCTGTCGTACTACTACATCAACGACGACCCGCAGCAGGCGCAGATCAACGCGGTGCTGAAGCAGAAGCTCGAGCAGGCCGGGTTCCAGGTGCGCGACATCGGCGTCTCCAAGGACGTGATCCGCAAGAAGCGGGCCGACTCCAGCGGCGCCGCGGCCAACACGCAGAGCGGGCCTCAGGGTTGGTGCTACGACTGGGCCGTGGGTGACTCGGTCTATCCGCCTCTGTTCAGCTCCGCCGTGCTGCGCTCGGGCCAGAGCGTCGGGTTCCTCTCGGATCCGGCCCTGGATGCCGAGATGCGACGGATCTCAGCGCTACCGGCGACCGAGCAGGGTGCCCAGTGGAGCAAGTTCGACGAGAGGCTCGCACGCGACTACCTGCCGTCGGTGCCGGTGAGCTACGGCAAAGCCAACTACCTGTTCGGCACCAAGGTGCACAACGTCGTGAACGACCCCAACCGCGGGTGGCCGGACATGGCGCAGATCTGGGTCGGCTGAGTCGACCGCTCTCGTACGCCGGTGCCGGATCTCGTGTCTGGTGCCGGCGTCGTGCTGCGCGGCCCGCTGGCCGATCTACAAGGTCACGGCACGGTCTCCTCGGTCCAGACGGAGTCCGATAGCCCAGGACCCTCCCAACGACCTCATTCACGTAGGAATGCTACGGACCCGAGTGAGGTGTTCGACGAATCGCGTCTGGATTCCGGTGAACGTGAAAAGTGTTGCAGCAGTAGGCAGTTCGAGCGCGCGACTCCGACCTACGCCATCGGAGGATGGTCATCTGGGCTGCCCAGTCGCGCCCAGGAAGAGTCAGCACGAATCAGAAGACCGCGGTTCCACAAACAAGGTAACGATTGGGTGTCCGTGCGCCGTACGGGGATGGCGACCGACGGGGGCTGTGGCACATTTCTGCGGGTGGCGCCGACCGGCGTCAGACGTGGGTCGATTCCGATCCACGCACCACCTCGACAGCTGGCGACTAGAGCGCAGCGAGACGTCACGGAGGCCGAATTGAGTCTGGGAGCAGGCACTGAGGCGACGATCATCGCCGCGGGCGAGGACCAGGCCACTCCAGGGCCCGCGCCACGCGAAGGGCGCTCTCCGACGCAGATCGCTCTGGAGCGGTTGCGCAAGGACAAGTTCGCGATGGCTTCTGTGGCCGTCATCGTCCTGTTCATCCTCGTGGGCGTGTTTGCCCCGGTGCTCACCTCTTTGGTGGGCGTCAACGACCAGGCGGACAACAGCACGCTGGACTTCAACGGGCTCCCGCTGTTCCAGTACAGCAGTGCACACCCGTTCGGAGTGGAGTCGGGCACCGGGTACGACTTGTTCTACAAGTGGGCCTACGGAGCGCGCCCATCTCTGATCATTGGCATCGTTGCGGCCGCGCTGACGGTGCTCGTTGGAGCGGCCCTCGGGTTGATCTCGGGCTTTCTCGGCGGCTGGGTCGACCGGGTGATCAACTGGTTCGTCGACTTCATCCTGTCGCTGCCGTTCATCCTCATGGTGATCGCGCTCGTGCCGATCCTGATCAACCGCTTCGGCAACCCGGACAGTCTGGGATTCGTGCCCCCGGAGAAACAAGCGAATATTCGCTTCGGCGCGATCATCTTCGTGCTGGTGCTCTTCTCCTGGCCGACAGTCGCCCGTCTCGTCCGCGGTGAGGTGCTCTCGCTGCGTGAGCGCGAGTTCGTCCAAGCGGCTCGTTCGCTGGGTATGCCGACCAGCCGCATCATCCGCAAGGAGCTGTTGCCCAACCTGCTCGGCCCGATCTTGGTGAATCTCTCGGTGCTGATCCCGGCTTTCATCTCGGTCGAGGCGGCCCTGTCCTACCTCGGCGTCGGGCTCCAGCCACCCATCAATTCCTGGGGGCAGACGATCTCGGCGGGCTCAGCGCAGTTCGACACTTATCCACTGTGGATGTGGGTGCCGGCGATCAGCGTGTCTCTGCTGGTGCTCGCGTTGAGCCTGTTCGGAGACGCCGTCTCGGATGCCTTCAACCCTCAGACCCGTCGCTAACACGACCTGAATACGACACATCACACAACAACACCGACCAGGCCCGGGGGCTGTACCCGAGCCGTCCCGGTCCGCCGGGAGACACGAAGGAGATCACTATGCGCTGGACCAAGGTCCTCGCGTTCACCGCAGCGGGTGCGTTCACCCTCACGGCCTGTGGCGGAGGCGGCTCGGATGACAAGGGCACGGGCAGCAAGCCCGGAAACCAGCCCACCAACGAGTACGCAGGCGTTCCCGCGAGCGCCGCGCTCCAGCCGAACGCCAAGGGTCCGGCGGCCGTGCCGGCGGGCGCGAAGAAGGGCGGCACATTCACGCTCAACGCGCAGGCGATTCCTGAGAACATGGACCCGTCGACGGAGTACTTCCAGGACTCGGCGATGATCCTGCGGCTGACGACCCGCACGCTCACGCAGTACAAGGTGCAGCCCGACGGCAAGTCGGTCCTGGTGCCGGACATGGCGACCGACCTCGGTCAGCAGTCCAAGGACGGTCTGACCTGGAAGTTCACGCTCAAGAAGGGCCTCAAGTACGAGGACGGCACGCCGATCAAGGCGTCGGACGTCGAGTACTCGGTGCTGCGGTCGTTCGAGACTGCTGCAATGCCCGGTGGTCCCACCTATCAGATGGAGTACCTGAAGGGCGGGGACGCCTACAAGGGTCCGTGGACGCAGCCTGGGGCGAAGTTCCCGGGCATCGAGACCGATGACGCGACTGGCGTGATCACCTTCCACATGGCCAAGAAGGTGCTGGACTTCCCGTACTTCACCGCCTTCACCATGTTTGGTGCCATCCCGAAGGCCAAGGACACCAAGACCAACTACCAGCTGCACTGGGTTTCCACGGGTCCCTACAAGATCCAGAAGTACACCAAGGGCTCGGGACTGACGCTCGTCAAGAACACCAACTGGGACCCGGCGACGGACCCGGCACGTATGCAGCTGCCAGACACGATCCAGTTCAACTTCGGCAAGGACGAGGCGGCCACGGCGAAGGCCATCATGGCCAGCAACGGTCCGGACGCGACCACGCTGACCTATGACGGCGTCGACGCCTCGGTCCTCAAGGACGCCACCGGTTCCAAGAAGAACCAGGTCATCAGCGGGCCGAGCCCGTGCACCAGCTGGACCGGCGCTTCGCTGGACACCCAGAAGATTCCACTCGAGGTGCGACGCGCGATCCAGGTGGCGTGGCCCACCCGGAAGCTGATGCAGGCCACCGGTATCACCCAGTTCGACGCGGCCCCCGGTGGGTCGATCGGCGCACCGCAGGTCCCGGGCTTCAAGGACCTGCCGGCCGCGGGTCAGCCCGTGACGGGCAACGGCGACGCAGCCAAGGCCAAGGAGATGCTGAAGAAGGCCGGCAAGCTCGGCTTCACCCTGTCGTACTACTTCACCAACGACAAGGAGTCGACCAAGAAGGCACAGTCCGTGCGCCAGCCGGCGCTGGAGGCAGCCGGCTTCACGGTCAAGGCCATCGGTGTTCCCGGTAGCCAGCTGCGGGCCAAGATCAAGGACCCGAAGGCGCCGACCAACATGGGTAACGGTGTCGGCACCGGCTGGTGCTTCGACTGGCCGTCCGACAGCTCGGTCTACCCGGCCATCTTCAACAGCAAGCTGGCCCCCAACACGGGCGTCGGCAACGTGAAGCTGCCGTGGTTGGACGCGGAGATGAACACGATCTCCAACCTTCCGCTTGACCAGCAGGGTCCGAAGTGGAGTGAGCTGGACAAGAAGATCCGCGAGCAGGTTGTCCCCGCCGTCGTGATGTACGCCGGTAAGGGCTCGGCGATCTTCGGCACCAAGGTGCACAACGCGAAGATCGACCCGAACGCTGGTGTGCCCGACCTGACGACCATCTGGGTCGGCTGACGAATCCCGTCACATGACTCTCGGCCGGGGCGGGACATCCCGCCCCGGCCGGGAGTCGGGGACCTTCATTCCACCTCTGTTCAGGAGCCCTTCACGTGCTCGTCTACATCCTCCGGCGGCTGATCCTCGGCATCAGCGTCATCGCGGCTGCCATCACGACGACCTTCATCCTCTTCTTCCTCGGACCGAACGATCCCGCGGGCGCCATGTGCGGCGACAAGTGCACACCCGAGCGGCTGGAGTTGATCACTCAGAGTCTCGGGCTGGACAAGCCGGTCTCCGAGCAGTTCACCCAGTACGCCTCTGGTCTCGTCGTCGGCACCCACACGTCGGTGCGGACGTGTGATGCACCGTGCTTCGGCTGGTCCTACTTCCAGAACCGACCGGTCCGCGACATCGTCTTCGAGGCGCTGCCGGTGACGGTCTCGCTCGTGGTCGGCGGCGCTATCGCCTACACCACGGTGGCGCTGATATTCGGAGTGCTGGCGGCGCGACAACGCGCCACCTGGGTAGACCGGGTCATCGTCGGAGGTAGTCAGCTGCTCGGGTCGATCCCGTACTTCGTGATCGCATTGCTGTTCTTCCTGTACCTGATGGTCTTCTGGGAGGTCATTCCCCGCGCCAACTGGGTGCCGTTGACGGACAATCCCTGGAAGTGGTTCACCGGCCTGATCGGTGTGTGGATCTTCTTCGGCATCGTGCAGTCCACCGGATATATCCGTTATGTGCGAGCGAGCATGATCGACACCCAGAACCAGGACTATGTCCGCACGGCACGCTCCAAGGGATTGTCGGAGGGCACCATCGCGGTCAAGCACAGCCTGCGGGCTGCGATTGCACCTGTGGTCACGTTGGTAGGCCTGAATATCGCTGGCGAGCTCAGCGGCACGGTCATCACCGAGTCGATCTTCGGACTGCCAGGTATGGGTCGTACGGCGATCCTTGCCTTCAATACAGGAGACCTCCCGATCATCTCGGGTGTTGTGCTGATGGGTTGTTTCTTCGTCGTGATCATCAACCTGGTCGTTGACCTTCTGTACGGAGTGGTGGACCCCCGCGTGAAGCTGACATGAGTACGGCAGCCGCAGCACCCGAGGCGAGGTCGTCCGAGACCATCCTCAAAGTCGAGGACCTCTGTGTTCAGTTCCCGACCGCGGATGGTTTGGTCAATGCCGTCAACGGGCTGAGCTACACCCTGGACCAGGGCAAGACGTTGGCGATCGTGGGCGAGTCCGGGTCGGGCAAGAGCGTCTCCAGCATGGCCGTGATGGGTTTGCACGATCCGAAGCGAACCCGGATCAGCGGATCCATCGAGCTGGACGGGACCGAGATGGTCCGCGCTTCCTCGTCGGTCATGCGCCGGATGCGCAGCAGCACGGTCTCGATGATCTTCCAGGACCCGCAGAGCTCGTTCCACCCGTTCAAGAAGATCGGGCCGCAGATCGCCGAGGGCTACCTGGCGCACCACAAGGTGTCCAAGTCAGTGGCGATGAAGCGAGCGGTCGAGATGCTCGACCGCGTCGGTATCCCCAACCCGGATCGTCGGGCAAAGCAGTACCCGCACGAGTTCTCGGGCGGTATGCGTCAGCGCGCAATGATTGCTCTCGGTCTGATCAATGACCCGAGACTGCTCATCGCTGACGAGCCGACGACGGCTCTGGACGTCACGGTCCAGGCTCAGATCCTGGACCTGCTGAACGATCTCCAGCGCGAGTTCGGGTCGGCCATCGTGCTGATCACGCACGACCTCGCGGTGGTCGCCGAAGTCGCTGACGACGTCATGGTGATGTACGGCGGCAGGGCGGTCGAGCACGGCACGGCGAAAGAGGTGCTCGCGACACCGCGGCATCCCTACACCTGGGGCCTGCTCGGCTCGGTGCCCAAGCTGTCGGCCAAGGGCGGCAACCTGCGCACCATCCGTGGTCTCCCGCCGTCGTTGATCAACCTGCCGACCGGGTGCTCGTTCCACCCACGGTGTGACTTCATGGACCGGGTGGGCGGGGGCCTGTGCTCCAAGGAGCTGCCGGCCCTGGAGGTTCGCGGAGGCGACAGTACGCGTACGTCGCGCTGCCACCTTGCTGACCCCGGAGGCATCTTCGATGCCGAGATCGCCTCGACCCTGGAGTGATGGACATGAGCACAGCAGACACCGAGACCTCGGACACGGTGGTCCATCCCCGACGTGGCGGCCCGCGCGAGGCACTGCTCGAGGTCACCGACCTGGTCAAGCACTACCCGGTCAAGGAGTACAACGGCCTCTTTCCGGCCAACAAGAGCGTTCGCGCTGTTGACGGCGTCTCGTTCGACGTCGCGCCTGGCGAGACACTCGGCTTGGTGGGGGAGTCCGGTTGCGGCAAGACGACAACTGGCCGCCTGGTCACCCGACTGCTCGAGCCGACGTCCGGCTCGATCAAGTTCGACGGCCAGGAGATCGGCCATGCCAAGGAGCGGGCGCTACGGCCCCTGCGCCGTGACATGCAGCTGATCTTCCAGGACCCGTACCAGTCGCTGAACCCGCGGCAGACGGTCAACACGATCATCAGCACGCCCCTGGAGATCCACAACTTGGTCCCCAAGGACAAGCGCAAGGCCAGGGTCCAGGAACTGCTTGAGCTGGTCGGCCTCAACCCGGAGCACATCAACCGGTACCCGAACGAGTTCTCGGGCGGCCAGCGGCAGCGCATCGGGATCGCGCGAGCGCTGGCCGTCGAGCCGCGGCTGATCGTCGCTGACGAGCCGGTCTCCGCGCTCGACGTCTCGATCCAGGCGCAGGTGATGAACCTGCTCGAGAAGCTGCGGCGTGAGCTGAACCTGGCGTTCGTGTTCGTGGCGCACGACCTCGGTGTCGTTCGGCACTTCTGTGACCGGGTCGCGGTGATGTACCTCGGCAAGATCATGGAGGTCGGTGACCGCGAGGACATCTACGAGGCCCCGCAGCACCCGTACACCCAGGCTCTGCTGTCCGCGGCCCCTGACCTCAACGTCGTGCGCGGCGCTGAGCCGAAGGAGCGCATCAGGCTGGAGGGCGATGTACCGAGCCCGATCAATCCGCCGAGTGGATGCCGCTTCCGCACCCGCTGCTGGAAGGCGCAGGAGATCTGCTCGCAGGAGGAGCCGGTCCTGCAGATCAAGACCGGGGCCCGCGAAGGCCACAGCATCGCCTGCCACTTCCCGGAGATCAAGGACGACCTGACCGCGACGTTGGAGGACACTCCCGTCTAGTCGGATCAACCCGAAACAGATGTCGGTGCGCACGGCCCTCAACGGTAGGGTCGTGCGCATCGATGTGTCCTGCAAGAGGAGAGTCAGTGAGCGTTCTGCTGGGTGAGTGCACCCGGATGGTCAGGCGAGCTATCCAGGGCCGATCGGCCCTGCCTCCGACGCCCTGACCCTCCGCCGGCGCTGATGCCGGCTGCGCAGCTGGTGCTGCGCCCGAACGATGAAGGAACCCTCATGGAGACCGCTGAGATCCGCCGCCGCTGGCTGCGCTACTTCGAGAGCAAGGGCCACTCGGTCGTGCCGAGCGCCCCGCTGATCTATGACGACCCCAACCTGCTGTTCGTCAACGCCGGCATGGTGCCGTTCAAGCCCTACTTCCTCGGTCAGCAGACCCCGCCCTGGGAGCGCGCGACCAGTGTGCAGAAGTGTGTGCGGACCGGCGACATCGACGAGGTCGGCAAGACCTCCCGTCACGGCACGTTCTTCCAGATGAACGGCAACTTCTCCTTCGGCGACTACTTCAAGCGCGGCGCCATCGAGATGGCCTGGGAGCTGTTGACGACGCCTCAGCCAGACGGTGGATACGGACTGGACGCGGATCGCCTCTGGCCGACCGTCTTCAAGGACGACGACGAGGCGTACGCCTTGTGGCGCGACGTGATCGGCATCCCGGAGGCGCGGATCACCCGGCGCGACGAGAACGACAACTACTGGCACATGGGCGTAGCGGGTCCCGGTGGTCCGAGCTCGGAGATCTTTGTCGACCGCGGTCCCGAGTACGGCGTCGAGGGCGGGCCGGCGGTCGATGAGGACCGCTACATGGAGATCTGGAACCTCGTCTTCATGCAGTACGAGCTCTCCGCAGTGCGCAGCAAGGCGGACTTCGACGTGGCGGGCGAGCTGCCCGCGCGCAACGTCGACACGGGAATGGGCCTGGAGCGCATCGCCTCGCTGCTGCAAGGCGTCGACAACCTGTACGAGATCGATGAGGTCTTCCCGGTGCTGGACCGTGCCGCGGAGATGACGGGCAAGAAGTACGGCGCTCACTCCGGGCCGGACGCGGCGCACAGCCACCCGGACGACATCCACCTGCGGGTGGTGGCCGATCACGTGCGTTCGTCGCTGATGCTGATCGGTGACGGGGTCACGCCGGGCAACGAGGGGCGCGGCTACGTGCTGCGCCGGATGCTGCGGCGCGCGGTGCGGGCGATGCGTCTGCTCGGTTATGCGGACAAGGCGCTCCCGGAGCTGCTTCCGATCAGCATGGACCGGATGAAGGCGTCCTACCCCGAGCTGGAGACCGACTTCGCGCGGATCAGCCAGATCGCCTATGCCGAGGAGGAGGCGTTCCGTCGCACCCTGGAGTCCGGGACGACCATCCTCGACACCGCGGTGACCAAGGCCAAGCAGACGCAGGCGTCGACCGGTGACCAGGGGCCGGCGCGGCTGTCGGGTGCTCAGGCGTTCCAGCTGCACGACACCTACGGATTCCCGATCGACCTGACGCTGGAGATGGCGTCCGAGCACGGTGTCGAGGTCGATGAGCCGGGCTTCCGCCGGCTCATGCAGGAGCAGCGCGACCGGGCCAAGGCGGACGCCAAGTCCAAGAAGTCGGTTCACGGCACCACCGAGGTGTGGAAGGACCTGCGCGGCCTCGGCGCGACGGACTTCCTGGCCTACGAGGCGCTGACCACCGAGGCCAACGTGCGTGGCCTCGTCCAGGACGGCGCCATTGTCGAGGAGCTGGAGACCGGCGCGGTCGGCCAGGTCGTGCTCGACCGGACGACGTTCTACGCCGAGTCCGGCGGTCAGGTCGCGGACGAAGGTCTCATCAGGACCTCGGGCGGTCTGCTCAAGGTGGTCGACGTGCAGCGGCCGGTGAAGGGTCTGGTCGTGCACACCGTCGAGGTCGCCGAGGGCTCGATCCGCAACGGTGCTGCGGTGCAGGCCGAGGTCGACTCGGAGTGGCGGCTGTCCGCATGCCAGGCGCACTCAGGCACACACGTGATCCACGCGGCCCTGCGAGAGGTGCTCGGCCCGTCGGCGCTGCAGTCCGGCTCCTACAACAAGCCGGGCTACCTCCGCCTCGACTTCGCCTGGAACCAGGGGCTTTCCGCGGAGACGCGGAGCGAGATCGAGGAGGTCGCCAACCGCGCCTTGCGCCACGACCTGCCGGTCTCCGCGGCGTACATGACGCTGCCGGAGGCGCGTGACCTCGGCGCGCTGGCGTTGTTCGGCGAGACCTATGACGAGCAGGTCCGTGTGGTTGAGATCGGCGGTTCCTGGTCGCGCGAGCTCTGTGGTGGCACGCACGTCCAGCACTCGTCCCAGGTGGGTGCACTCACGCTGACCGGTGAGGCGTCGGTGGGTTCGGGCGTACGCCGCGTCGAGGCCTTCGTGGGTCTCGAGGCGTTGCGCTACCTCGCCAAGGAACGTGCTCTCGTCGCCGAGATCAGCCAGCTGGTGAAGGCACAGCCCGCTGAGCTGACGGATCGGATCGGTGACCTGCTGACGCGGGTCAAGGACGCCGAGCGTGAGGTGGCCGGCTTGCGTCAGCAGCAGGTCCTCGCTCAGGCCGGTGCGTTGGCGAACAAGGCGACCGATGTGTTCGGCGTGCGCTACATCGGGCATGACGCCGGCGAGCTGGGCGGTGACGACGTACGCAGCCTGGTGCTCGACCTGCGGTCACGGCTGGGCGACGGTACGCCCTCCGTCGTGGCTGTCGCGGCGACGGCCAAGGGCCGTCCGGTGGTGGTCATCGGTACGAATGCGCTGGCCCGCGAGTGGGGCGTACGGGCCGGCGACCTGGTGAAGATCGCGGCCTCGACGCTCGGCGGCGGTGGTGGCGGCAAGCCCGATCTCGCACAGGGTGGTGGCACGGATGCGTCGAAGGTGACCGAGGCGCTGCAGCGCGTCGAGCACACCGTCGGCGAGACCGTGACCGCGGGTCGCTGAGGTGCGTCACGGTGTCCGGCTCGGGGTCGACGTGGGCAGTGTCCGCGTCGGCCTCGCGGCCTGTGACGCCGAGGGTGTGCTGGCCACTCCGGTGGCCACCGTGCCGCGTCGGCCCTCCGACCGTTCCGACGTCGTGGCGATCGCGCAGGAAGCGCGTGAGCGCGAGGCGATCGAGATCGTGGTCGGCCTGCCCCGATCCCTGTCCGGCGACGAGGGCGCGGCGGCGCAGGCCGCTCGGGAGTGGGCGAAGGCTCTGCAGGCGGAGCTGTCCGGCGTCCCGATCCGCCTCGTCGACGAACGACTGACCACGGTCGATGCCCACCGGGCACTGCGCGAGAGCGGCGTCTCCGGGCGCGATCAGCGTTCGCGCGTGGATCAGCAGGCGGCCGTGCTGATCTTGCAGGTTGCGCTTGACTCGGAGCGCCGATCAGGACAGCCTTCCGGAGAGCTCCTGGGGGGACGAAAGCCACGGGCGCGCCGGGCCCGTGCAGCGGAAGGTCAAGGATGAACGAGCCCCACCTGAGCGACTCGATCTTCGGAGGCGGCTCGGACCCTTCGGATCCGAGTGCGGCGCGCCCGAAGGGTGAGAGTGCGCCCTCCCATGACCCGGTTCGTCTGCCTGAGGCCCCACCCGCATCACGGAAGGCTGCGCGCGAGCGCGAGGCCGCACGGGAGCGTGAGCAGACGGGCAGCCGCCGGGCCGCCCGTGCTGAGCGGACGCGCGCGCCCCGGACGTACGACGAGGTCAAGCCGCGCCGCCGCAAGCCATGGCTACCGCTTCTGATGGCGTTCGTCCTGGTCTTCGGTGGTGGCGCCGTGGCCTACAAGACCCTCGGACTGCACATGCCGTCGTTGGGCGGCGGCAGCGAGGGCGGCGGCGACTTCGCCGGCGAGGGCAGTGGTGTGGCCAAGATCGTGGTCCGTCGCGGAGACACGGGCAGCGATATCGGAGCGACCTTGGAGCAGGCCGGTGTGGTCAAGTCCGGTCGGACCTTCGCGCGTGCGTTTGCCGCTGAGCACGACGCAGCAGGGCTGCAGCCGGGGACTTACACACTGCGCAAGCAGATGAGCTCCGCGTCGGCGCTGTCGCTCATGCTCGATCCGAAGAGTCACGTCGGAGACGGCGTGACCGTTCCCGAGGGATTGTGGGCGCAGGAGGTCTACGCCCGGCTGAGCAAGGGCACGGGCGTGCCACTGGCCGATTACGCCAAGGTCGACCCCAAACAGCTCGGGCTCCCAGCCGCTGCGGGCGGGCAGGTCGAGGGCTACCTGTTCCCATCGACGTACGAGTTCCCGGACAAGGCGACTGCGACCGACCAGCTGCGGACGATGGTGACCGAGTTCAAGCGCCGTACTGCATCGCTCAACATCCCGGCCGGTCAGGAGCAGCGCGTGATGACGATCGCGAGCGTGGTGCAGGCAGAGTCGAAGCTCGGGGAGGACGGCCCCAAGGTGGCGCGGGTGATCGAGAACCGACTGCGGCCCAACCCGGCCACCAACGGTCGCCTGCAGATGGACTCGACGGTCCACTACATGCTGCGCAAACGCGGCACTGTGACCACGACCGACAAGCAGCGGCAGAGCACGAGCCCGTACAACACGTACGTACATCCGGGCCTGCCGCCGGCACCGGTCGACAGCCCAGGGCTCGAGGCGATCCAGGCTGCGTTGCAGCCGACGCCCGGCAACTGGCTCTACTTCGTCACAGTCAACCTGAGCACGGGCGAGACCCGGTTTGCGGCAACCCTGCCGGAGCACAACAAGAATGTCGCTGTGTTCCAGGCCTGGTGCAAGGCCAACCCGGGCAAGTGCTGAGCCACTGTCGGGCAGCCGTTCTGGGGTCACCGATCGATCACTCCCTGTCGCCGCTGCTGCACCGGGCGGCGTACGCCAGCTGTGGTCTGGCCCCCGAGTGGACGTACGACGCCTACGAGGTCAGGCGCGGTGGGCTGGCCGACTTCGTGGAGGGTTTGGGCCCGCAGTGGCGCGGACTGTCGGTGACTATGCCGCTGAAGGAAGAGGTGCTCAACGCAGCCGCCGACTCTTCGAGCCTCGCCCTGCAGGTCGGCGCTGCCAACACCTTGGTACGCCAGGGCGACGGCTCCTGGCGTGGTGAGAACACCGACGTCGAGGGCATCCGAGCGGCGCTCCAGGATGCGGGGGTCGGGCGCGAGCGGCCTCCCGTGACCGCCGCGGTGATCGGCTCCGGCGCCACCGCTCGCTCGGTCCTCGCAGCGCTCGCCGCGCTGGGGGTACAGCAGGTGACGTTCGTGGTCCGTGACCAGGCCCGGGAGAGCACGCTCGCGCAAGCCCGCGATCACGGGTTGAAGTCGGACGTCGTGCACGAAGCCGACAACCCGGCGGGCTGGGTCGGCGCCGACGTGCTCGTCAGTACGACGCCGGCTGGGGCTGCCGACCGAGTGGCCCAGACGTTGGTGGACGCGCAGCCCGCACCCGAGGGCCAGATCGCCCTGGATGTGGTCTACGCGGACTGGCCGACGACCTTCGCCAGCTCCTGCGAGGCCCGGGGTGTCCGGGTGGTCGGAGGTATCGAGATGCTGATCCATCAGGCTGCCGCTCAGTTCACCTTGATGACTGGTCGACCCGCTCCCCTGGAGGAGATGCAGCGCGTGGGCCGGGCGGCCGTCTCAGGCTGAGGGCCTCGCCGCGGTCCGCCTCGCCGCGCGTGGCAGGATCGCGGGCATGCTGCGTTGGTTGACCGCTGGTGAGTCGCACGGACCGGCCCTGGTGGCGGTGCTGGAGGGCCTCCCGGCCGGAGTCGAGCTCGGCACCGCCGACATCCAGGACGCGCTGGCTCGTCGACGGCTGGGCTACGGTCGCGGAGCGCGGATGTCGTTCGAGAAGGACCAGGTGTCCCTGCTCGGTGGATTCCGGCACGGACGTTCCCTGGGTTCGCCGGTTGCAATCCAGGTCGCCAACACCGAGTGGCCCAAGTGGCAGGCCGTGATGAGTCCGGACGCCGTGGACCAGGGTGCCCTTGATGCAGCGAACGACGTGGGCGCCGAGAAGGAACTGGCGCGCAACCGCCCGCTCACCCGACCGCGGCCCGGTCACGCTGACCTCGTCGGGATGCAGAAGTACGGGTTCGACGAGGCCAGGCCGATCCTCGAGCGTGCGTCCGCGCGTGAGACGGCAGCCCGCGTCGCGCTGGGTGAAGTGGCTGCACGATTCCTGGAGCAGGCGTACGGCATCCGCCTGGTCTCCCACACCGTGGCGATCGGCGAGGCAGGCGTTGCTGACGACGCGGCACTCCCTGGGCCGGACGACGTGGATCGGCTCGACGCCGATCCGGTCCGGACGCTCGACGTCGATGGGTCGGCCGCGATGGTCGCCGCCGTGGATGCGGCCAAGAAAGACGGCGACACGCTGGGCGGGGTCGTCGAGGTGCTCGCCTACGGACTGCCACCCGGTCTGGGCTCACACGTGCACTGGGACCGCCGTCTGGACTCACGTCTGGCCGGCGCCCTCATGAGCGTGCAGGCGATCAAGGGTGTCGAGGTGGGTGACGGGTTCCGGACGGCTGCGCGTCCCGGCTCGGCGGCGCACGACGAGATCGTGCGGTCCGACGGGATCATCCGCCGTGAGACCAATCGCGCCGGCGGCACCGAGGGCGGCATGTCGACGGGTGAGCCGCTGCGGGTGCGCGCGGCGATGAAGCCCATCAGCACCGTGCCCCGGGCATTGCGCACCATCGACGTCGCGTCCGGCGAGGACGCGACGGCCATCCACCAGCGCTCCGACGTGTGTGCGGTGCCGGCCGCGGGTGTCGTCGCCGAGGCGATGGTCGCGCTGGTTCTTGCCGAGGCGTGCACGGAGAAGTTCGGCGGTGACTCGGTGGCCGAGACCCGTCGCAACTATGAGAGCTACCTCGCAGCGATCCCGGAAGGGATGCGGTCGTGGTGAGCGGCGAGGAGGAGGTAGCGCAGGGTGGGGGCGAGGTACCCGGCCGAAGCGAAGTCCGACCGAGCGCGACAGACGGGGTGAGCCGGCCGCAGGTCGTACTCATCGGGCCGCCCGGATCGGGCAAGACCACCACCGGCCGCGCAGTGGCCGAACGCCTCGGTGTCGAGTTCCTCGACACCGACGAGATGGTCGAGGAATCCGCAGGTCGATCCATCTCGGAGATCTTCGTCGAGGACGGCGAGCCGGCTTTCCGGGCGTTGGAGGCGGACGCCGTCATCACCGCGCTCTCGACCCACAGCGGCGTCCTCGCGCTGGGTGGTGGCGCACCGATGCAGGCCGCCGTTGCGCAAGCCCTTGGGGGGCACACGGTGGTGTTCCTCGACGTCACGATCACCGACGCTGCGCGTCGTATCGGTTTCGACGGCACGCGTCCGCTGCTTGCGGTCAACCCACGTGCCACCTGGACCCGACTGATGACCCAGCGGCGACCGACGTACGAGCAGCTGGCCACCGTCTCGGTGGACACGGCCGGCAGATCTGCGGATGAGGTCGCCGACGACATCGTGGCCCGTCGATCGAGCGAGGACGCGTGACGCAGACACACACGATTTCCGTGGGTGGGGCGTACGACGTCGTCATCGGCGACGGGGTGTGGGACCGGCTGGTCGAGCTGATCGGTGACCAGGCGCAACGGGTTCTGCTCGTGCACCCTCCGACGCTGCCGACGTACGCCGAGTCGGTGCGCGAGACTCTGACGGCTGCGGGGTACGACGTGGTGGTCGCCCCGGTGCCCGACGCGGAACGGGCCAAGACAGCTGAGGTCGCCGCGGGCCTGTGGCAGGTCCTTGGGCAGCACGGCTTCACGCGCACGGATGCGGTGGTCGGTCTCGGCGGGGGAGCGACGACCGATCTTGCCGGCTTCGTCGCGGCGTCCTGGCTGCGCGGAGTTCCGGTGGTGCAGGTGCCGACCACGCTGCTCGGCATGGTCGACGCGGCGGTGGGCGGCAAGACCGGCATCAACACCGCGGAGGGCAAGAACCTTGTAGGGGCTTTCCACCCGCCCGTCGGGGTGCTGGCTGACCTCAGCACGTTGCGCACGCTGCCTCACGCCGACCTGGTGGCCGGGATGGCTGAGGTCGTGAAGTGCGGCTTCATCGCCGATCCCAGGATCCTGGAGCTCATCGAGGCCGACCCGACGGCAGCACTCGACGTCGATGGGCCGGTGCTGCGTGAGCTCGTCGAGCGGGCCGTCCAGGTGAAGGCGGACGTCGTGTCCCAGGACCTGCGCGAGTCGTCGCTGCGCGAGATCCTCAACTACGGCCACACGTTCGGGCACGCGATCGAGCAGGTCGAGCAGTATTCATGGCGCCATGGTGAGGCAGTCGCGGTCGGCATGGTCTATGTCGCCGAGCTCGCGCACGCAGCCGGGCTGCTGCCGGCCGACGACGTGGTGAGGCACCGCAGGGTGCTGACCTCGCTCGGCCTGCCGACGTCGTACGCCGGTGGTCGGTGGGAGGATCTGCTCGCCGCGATGCGGCGGGACAAGAAGACGCGAGGATCGCTGCTGCGCTTCGTCGCCCTCGAAGGTGTGGGGCGGCCCACCCGTCTCGAAGGGCCTGCGGACGCGCTCCTGCAGGGTGCCTACGCTGCGATCAGCGAGCATGTGTCCTGACTGACGAAGGGCTCGCGGATCATGGCTGACCGCCGACTCAATGTGCAGCGCTGCGTGATGGGGCAGCTGATCCTCCGGTCGGTGCCTCGCGGGTCATCAGCTCGGTGATGTCCGCGGCGATGTCCTTACCGAGCACGCCCCACGTCGGCGCGTAGCCGTAGACGCCGCGCAGCGGCACCCCGTGACGGGTGCCCTCGAGCAGCTCGATGTCGTCCGGGTCGATCAGACCAGGGTGCAGGACGCCGACAGCCTCCGAGATCTTCAGCAGGTCGCGGCGCACCGTCCGCAGGTAGGCCGCGAGCCGGACCGACTTCGAGGCCGGGTCGAGCCCGCGCACCAGCCAGGGGTTCTGCGTCGCGACGCCGGTCGGGCACTTGTCGGTGTGGCACTTCTGGGACTGGATGCAACCGATGGACAGCATGGCTTCCCGTGCGACGTTGACCATGTCGACACCGAGAGCGAGAGCGACGGTCGCGGCCTTGGGCAGGCCCAGCTTGCCCGAGCCGATGAACGTCACGCTGTCGGTCAGCCCGGCCTCGGCAAAGACCGAGTAGACCCGGGTGAAGCCCACGAAGAACGGCAGCGCCACGGCATCGCTGAACACCAGGGGTGCGGCACCCGTACCGCCCTCGCCGCCGTCCACGGTGACGAAGTCGACGCCGCGGTCGCCCTTGGCCATCTGCTGCGTCAGCTGCTCCCAGAAGACCAGGTCACCGACGGCCGACTTCACTCCGACCGGCAGCCCGGTCGCGTCGGCGATCTTCTCGACCCAGTCGAGCATGGAGTCGACGTCCTTGAACTCGCCGTGCCGCGACGGGCTGACGATGTCGTGCCCCATCTCGACGCCGCGGATGTCGGCGATCTCCTGGGTGAGCTTGGCGGCCGGAAGGACGCCACCCAACCCGGGCTTGGCACCTTGGCTGAGCTTGACCTCGATGGCTCGCACGGGTGCACCGGCCACAACGTCCTTGAGCCGCTCGAGGTCGAACCGCCCCTCGCGGTCACGGCAGCCGAAGTAGCCCGTGCCGATCTGGAAGATCAGGTCGCCGCCCTGACGGTGGTGCGGCGAGAGGGCACCCTCGCCCGTGTTGTGCAGGGCTCCAGCGAGCAGCACACCCTTGTTGATCGCCTCGATGGCGGCCCCGGACAACGACCCGAAGCTCATCGCGGACACGTTGATCAGCGACTGCGGCCGGAACGCCAGCCGCCGACCACGCGGCCCGCCGAGCACCTTCGCGCTCGGGAGGACGACGTCTTCGGCACTGTGCGTCCCGCTCGGCGGCGGGGAGTCGGTGAAGGTGCGGTGCTTGATGACCGGGTAGCCGATGTTGTCCTCGACATCGTCGTCCGTGCCGAATCCGAAGTAGTTGTTCTCGCCCTTGCAGGACGCATAGATCCAGGACCGCTGGTCACGGCTGAAGGGCCGCTCCTGGTCGTTGGTCGAGATGATGTACTGACGCAGCTCCGGGCCGATCGTCTCCAGCAGGTAGCGGCCGTGGCCGATGACGGGGAAGTTGCGCAGCAGGGCGTGCTTCTTCTGCGACATGTCCCAGGCAGCCAGACCAGCCGTCGCGAGTAGCGGAGCTGCGGACAGGGCACGGGTCCACTTCGACATGTCCGCAGTCTGGCGCGGATCACCAGGTCGCGCCACGGGGCACGACCGGACGTCACAGAACGCCCACAGGAAGTTCACAACGGCGTGCTTGGCCCGCCATCCAGGCTTCCTGTCATGAACATGAACCCCCGCCTCGGCCAGCCGCACCCCGACCACGACCGGGGCCTCGCGTACGACGTCTCGACGCTGCTCTCGCGGCGCCGAGCCCTCGGCCTGCTGGGTGGCGCCGGCCTAGTGACCCTCGTCGGGTGCTCCAGCTCGGACCAGGGCTCGGGTACGACTTCCACGGCGAGCGCTTCGGCGAGCGGCTCCTCCTCGTCCTCGTCCTCGAGCGCTGCTGACGTGGTCAATGCTGCCGACGTGGTGGAGGTGCCGGACGAGACCGCAGGGCCCTACCCCGGAGACGGCTCGAACGGCCGCGACGTCCTGACCCAGTCGGGCATCGTGCGCAGCGACATCCGCAAGAGCATCGGCACGGGGTCGGCGACCGCTGCCGGCATACCGCTCACGGTGCACCTGACGGTGCTGAGCGCCGATCGGGACAACGCGGCGTACGCCGGAGCCGCGGTCTACCTGTGGCACTGCGACCGTGACGGGAAGTACTCGATGTACTCCGACGGAGTCGAGAACGAGAACTACCTGCGCGGTGTGCAGGAGTGCGGTGCGGACGGCACGGTCAGCTTCACCACGATCTTCCCGGCCTGCTACGCCGGGCGGTGGCCGCACATCCACTTCGAGGTGTACGCCTCGGTCGACGTCGCGACCTCCTCCGGCCCGATCGTCAAGACGTCCCAGATCGCGCTGCCCGACGCGGTGTGCCGCACGGTCTACGGCACCAGCGGCTACGACGCGAGCACCCACAACCTCGCCCAGATCTCGCTGGCCTCCGACAACGTGTTCGGCGACGACAGCGGCGTGCACCAGCTCGCCACCGTCACCGGCGGCACTAGCCAGGGGTACTCGGCGCACCTCACGATCGCGGCTTGAGGCTTGCCGTGCGATCACGGGCCGCCGAGCCGTTAGACTTCCCCGGAACCCCTAGTCCTGTTGGGGTGCCGTCATGCCCTGGCGAGATGATCGCCGGGCCCGGCACCGGCGTACGAGAGAGATGAACGCGTGGCAAGCACGAATGAGCTGAAGAACGGCCTGGTCCTCAACCTCGAGGGCCAGCTGTGGTCCGTCGTCGAGTTCCAGCACGTCAAGCCTGGCAAGGGCCCGGCCTTCGTGCGCACCAAGCTCAAGAACGTCCTGTCCGGCAAGGTCGTCGACAAGACGTTCAATGCGGGTGTGAAGGTCGAGACGGCCAGCGTCGACCGCTCGGACATGCAGTTCCTGTATAAGGACGGCACGGACTTCGTGTTCATGGACACCAAGACCTATGACCAGATCCACGTCCCCAGCGACACCGTCGGCAAGGTTGCGGACTTCCTCCTGGAGAACCAGGAGGCGATCATCGCCCAGCACGACGGCGCCGTTCTCTACGTCGAGCTGCCCGCGTCCGTGGTCCTGGAGATCTCCTACACCGAGCCGGGTCTGCAGGGCGACCGTTCGACCGGTGGCAGCAAGCCGGCGACCCTCGAGACCGGCGCCGAGATCCAGGTCCCGCTGTTCCTCGAGCAGGGCACCAAGATCAAGGTCGACACCCGCGACGGCAGCTACCTCGGTCGAGTGAGCTGACCTGTCGATGTCATCGGCACGCACGAAGGCCCGCAAACGGGCGCTCGACCTGCTCTTCGAGGCCGAGCAGCGCGGCGTGAACGCGGTGACGCTGCTGGACGACCGCGAGGTCACGCCGGTCACGCCGGCGCCGCTGCCGGCGTACACCGGCATCCTGGTGCGCGGCGTGGTCGGCAAGTGGCACGCGATCAACGAGGCGCTGTCGACGTACTCCCAGGGCTGGCCGTTGGACCGGATGCCGGCGGTCGATCGCGCGCTGCTGCGCGTCGCGGCCTACGAGCTGCTCTACGAGGACGACGTGCCCGACGCCGTGGTGATCTCCGAGGCCGTGGGGCTGGCGACGGAGCTGTCCACCGACGAGTCGCCGTCGTTCATCAACGGCCTGCTGGCGCGGCTCGCCGAGGTCAAGACCACTCTCGTCTGAGGGGAGCCGGATGGCCACCGCACGAGTCGTACGTGAGATGACCACCACGACGACCAGGGTGCCGAGCACCCGTACCTCCCGGATCGCGGCCGTCGACGTCCTGCGCGGCGTCGCGATCATCGCCGTCATCGCCTACCACCTCACGTGGGATCTCGGATCGCTCGACCTCATCGGCACCGACATCAGCCACACGGCGACCGGTCGAGGCATCGCCCACGCGATCGCGGGGACGTTCCTCACCCTCGTCGGTGTGAGCCTGGTGCTCGCCCACCGCGACGGCTTTCGGGCGCGATCCTTCTGGCGGCGCGAGATCGAGATCATCGGGTACGCCGCTCTGGTCACCCTGGCGACCTATGTCACCTTCCCGTCCGAATTCGTCTCGTTCGGGATCCTCCACTCCATCGCGGTGTCATCCGTGCTGGCATTGCCCTTCGTCTGGGCGTCGAAGACGACGGCGATCGGTGCTGCTGGTCTGGCGGTCCTCCTTCCTCGGATGGTGACGATCCCCGGCGACTCGCGCTGGTGGTCGTGGACGGGACTCACGGAGGGCGCGCAGCCGACCATGGACAATGCGCCCGTGCTGCCGATGTTCGCGCTGACGCTGGCGGGCCTCGTGGTGACGCGGATGCTGCACGAGCAGGGGCGCCTCGAGGTGCTGTCCCGGTGGCGCGCCGAGCGCGGAGCCGGGGGAGCGCTGTCGTTCCTCGGACGCCACACCCTGGCGATCTACCTGCTGCACCAGCCGATCCTGCTCGGAGTGCTGCACGCCTACGACTGGCTGCGCTGAGCTCGCCCGCACCTCCGGTGCTAGCATTGACAGCACTCGATCGGAGGTGATGTCGGTGGCCACAATTACGGTCCGAGGACTCGATGACGCCGTGCGTGACAAGTTGCGCGTGCGCGCGGCCGAGCACGGACGATCCATGGAGGCCGAAGTGCGACAGATCCTCAATGACGAGCTCGCCGATCGGCCAGACGACAGGGCAACACTGGGCGACCTGGCACGACGACTGAGGCGCGAAACGGGCGGAGTCGAGCTTCCCATTCCGCCACGTACTGAGGAAGCAGGCTTCGTCGACTTCTCCGATCATCTGTGATCGTTCTCGACGCCAACGTCGTGTCCGAGATGGTCCGCGACGCGCCAGATCCGCGAGTCCTGGAATGGCTCGACGGCATACGGGCCAGTCAAGCGTGCGTGACCGCTGTAGTCCTCGCCGAGCTCTCTGCGGGAGTGGCTGTCCTTCCTGCTGGCACGCGTCGCGACCAGCTCCAGAGCAGCCTGCACCGTGTTCTTGCAGGTCTCTCAGGACACGTCATTCCCTTCGATGAGGCAAGCGCGTCCGAGTATGCAGATGTGTTCGCGAGCCGACGACGGATGGGGCGTCCTGCCTCAGTGCTCGATGCGCAGATTGCTGCGACCTGTCGGGCGCACCGGCTGCCACTCGCGACGAGGAACGTGAAGGACTTCGAGGGCCTCGGCCTCGGCCTCATCAATCCGTGGCAGCCACCAGGCAAGTGATCGCCAGGTCGGCCCACGGCGTCAGATCATCGGGCGGCATGGCTAGCGCGAACCACGCCGTCGCGTCCGTGCCGCCGTCCGCTTCGGGGCGACATCTGCCCGAGGCAGTAGCGGTGAAGATCAGGCGGATGCCGTGGCGTGGAGCGCCGTCATGCGGTGTGTAGACGTTGTCGTGCACAGCGATGAGCGAACCGACCTCGGCTGTGAGTCCGGTCTCTTCCGCGACCTCCCGGACGACGCCGTCCGTCGGTGACTCACCGATCTCAAGGCCGCCTCCGGGCAGTGTCCAGCGCCCGGGGGTCGACGTACGAGAAGACATGCGGCACAACAGGATTCGACCATCGCGCACGCACGCGGCGTAGACCCCGACTCGTCGGATCCCTGGGCTCATCGCCTCACCGTAGACGTCACGGTCAGGCGTGATCGGTCACCAGAGACTCCCGAGAGGCTTTGTCCACGGAGCGTGCCGTTGCGCGCCGAACGCTGGGCGGCAGGTAGCATCCCACCCGAACAGACATCCTTTAACGATCCGTCCTGTGAGGCGGCGAAGGAGGTCCTGACGCCATGTCGCGTCCTGACTCTGCCCTACCCTCGGCGTCCGCGCCCTCGCTGGCTCCGCCGTCCGGACGCGTTGTTCTCAGCGCCAGTGACATCTCCCGGGCGCTGCGACGGATGGCCCACGAGGTCCTCGAGCACAACAAGGGCGCTACCGATCTGGTCGTCCTCGGCATCCCGACGCGCGGCGTCGCACTGGCCCAACGGTTGGTCGACGCCCTGGCTGATGTCGAGGGGACGGACGTCCCCGTGGGTGCGCTCGACGTGACGATGTACCGCGACGACCTGCGGCAGCAGCCCATCCGCACCGCGCACGCCACCCAGATCCCTGCCTCCGGCATCGACGACAAGGTCGTGGTGCTCGTCGACGACGTGCTCTACTCCGGACGCACGGTCCGGGCCGCGCTCGACGCGCTCGGCGACCTGGGCCGCCCCCGGGCCGTACGCCTCGCCGTGCTCGTCGATCGCGGTCACCGCGAGCTGCCCATCCGGGCCGACCACGTCGGCAAGAACCTTCCCACCGCCAAGAGCGAAAGGGTCCACGTGCGGCTGCGCGAGCACGACCAGGCGGATGAGGTCCGCATCGTCGAGGGGGAGTCGGCGTGAAGCACCTGCTGTCCGCGGCGGACCTCTCAAAAGACCAGACTCTGCAGATTCTCGACACCGCCGAGCAGATGCACGAGGTGCAGCACCGTGAGGTCAAGAAGCTTCCGGCGCTACGCGGTCGCACCATCGTCAACCTGTTCTTCGAAGACTCGACCCGCACCCGCAGCTCGTTCGAGATCGCGGGAAAGTGGCTCTCCGCCGACGTCATCAACGTCTCGGCCAAGGGGTCGTCGGTCAGCAAGGGCGAGTCGCTGCGCGACACGGTGCTGACGGTCGCCGCGATGGGCGTCGACGGCCTCGTGATCCGCCACCACGCGAGTGGCGCGCCGCACCAGGTCGCGCAGTGGGTGGACGCCATGGTCGTCAACGCCGGAGATGGCATGCACGAGCACCCGACGCAGGCCCTGCTGGATGCGTACTCGATGCGGCAGCGACTGGGTGACCTCGATGGACGCCACGTCGCCATCGTCGGAGACCTGACCCATTCGCGCGTGGTGCGCAGCAACCTGATCCTGCTCAAGACCCTCGGTGCGCACGTCACCCTCGTAGCGCCGCCGACGCTGATGCCAAGCGGCATCGCCGACTGGGCGAAGGACGAGGGTTTCGACACTTCCTACGACCTGGACGATGTGCTGCCGCACGTCGACGCGGCGATGATGCTGCGGGTTCAGCGGGAGCGGATGAGCGGCGGCTTCTTCCCGACTGCGCGCGAGTACACCGTGGGTTACGGGCTGACTCGACAACGTCTCAAGGTGCTGCCGGAGCACGCCGTCATCTGCCACCCGGGTCCGATGAACCGCGGCCTGGAGATCACCGCAGACGCGGCCGATGAGGCTCGCTCCTTGATCCTGGACCAGGTCTCAGCAGGTGTCGCGGTCCGGATGAGCGTGCTTTATCACCTGCTTGCTTCGAGTGAAGGAGCCGAAAACTGATGGGGGACAAGGCAATTCAGGCAGACTCGACGTACGTCGTCCGCGGGGTCTCGCCGCTCGGCGGCGAGTCCGCGGACCTCCTGATCCGCGACGGGGCCATCGCGAAGGTCGGCAAGGTGAGTGTGCCCAAGGGCGCCACCGTGATCGACGCGGACGGGCTGGTCGCGCTGCCGGGTCTGGTCGATCTGCACACACATCTGCGTGAGCCCGGCCGCGAGGACGCCGAGACGATCGAGACCGGCTCGGCCGCGGCTGCGGCCGGCGGGTTCACCGCGGTGCTCGCCATGGCCAACACCAACCCGGTGACCGATACCGCCGAGGCGGCCGAGCGCGTCCGCGACCTCGGCGACAAGGTGGGCCTGGTCGACGTGCAGCCTGTGGGTGCGGTGACCAAGGGCCTGGCCGGCGAGGAGCTCGCCGAGCTCGGGCTGATGGCCCGGTCGCGCGCCGGCGTACGGGTCTTCTCCGACGACGGCAAGTGCGTCCACGACGCCCGTCTCATGCGCCGGGCGCTGGAGTACGTCAAGGCCTTCGGCGGAGTGGTCTCCCAGCATGCGCAGGAGCCGCGTCTCGCGGACGGGCAGGCGTGCTGCCACGAGGGCGAGCTGTCCGGTCGGCTGGGCCTGCCGGGTTGGCCCGGCGTGGCCGAGGAGGTCATCGTCGCGCGCGACGTGATGCTCGCGCGGCACACCGCATCTCGGGTCCACATCGCCCACGTCTCGACAGCTGGCTCGGTCGACATGATCCGGTGGGCCAAGGCACAGGGCATCGCGGTCACCGCAGAGGTCACGCCGCACCACCTGCTGCTGACGACGGACCTGCTCACCGGCTTCGACCCGGTCTTCAAGGTCAATCCGCCGCTGCGCCCGGCCGAGGACGTCGAGGCGCTGCGCACTGCGCTGGCCGACGGCACCATCGACGCGGTGGCGACCGACCACGCTCCACACGCTCGGCACGACAAGGAGCACGCCTTCGCAGAGGCAGCCTTCGGGATGCTCGGGCTGGAGCAGGCACTGTCCGTCGTCACCACGGTGATGGTCGACAGCGGCCTGATGGCGTGGCCCGAGGTCGCCTCCGCGATGTCCACCAGACCGGCCGAGATCGCCGGGCTGACCGGACAGGGGCGACCGTTGGCGGAGGGAGAGCCGGCCAACGTCGTACTCCTCGATCCGGAGGCCACGGTGACCGTGAACCGCGAGCAGTCCCAGTCACTTTCGCGCAACAACCCCTGGCACGGACGCGAGCTCAAGGGCCGCATCCACTCGACCTTCCTGCGAGGACGAGCCACCTACTTCGATGGAGAGGTTCTGCAATGACGCAGCGTGAGCAGGCGGTTCTCGTCCTCGAGGACGGCCGCACGTTCCACGGTGAGTCCTACGGCGCGGTCGGTGCGACGGTGGGCGAGGGAGTCTTCTCGACCGGCATGACCGGCTACCAGGAGACGATCACCGACCCGAGCTATCACCAGCAGGTCGTGGTCATGACCGCGCCGCACGTCGGCAACACCGGCGTCAATGACGAGGACGCGGAGTCGCGACGCATCTGGGTGGCCGGATACGTCGTGCGCGACCCGGCGATCCGCCCGTCGAGCTGGCGCTCGGTTCGCACGCTCGAGGACGACCTGCGCGACCAGGGCGTGGTGGGCATCAGCGGCATCGACACCCGCGCCCTGACTCGGCACTTGCGCGAACGTGGCGCCATGCGAGTCGGGATCTTCAGCGGCGAGCACCTCGACGACCGGGCGGAGGACCTGCTTGCACGGGTGCAGGACGCACCCGAGATGGCCGGCTCCGAGCTCGCCTCGCAGGTCTCGACCGACGAGGCGTACGTCGTTCCGGCCGTCGGCGAGAAGCGCTTCACCGTCGCGGCGCTCGACCTGGGGATCAAGGCCATGACGCCGGCGATGATGGCGCAGCGGGGGATCGAGGTGCACGTCCTCCCCGCAGATGCGACCTTCGAGCAGATCCAGGCCGTGCAGCCGGACGGTGTGTTCTTCTCCAACGGTCCGGGCGACCCGGCAACCGCACCGCAGGTCGACGTGCTGCGAGAGGTGCTGAACGCCCGACTGCCGTTCTTCGGAATCTGCTTCGGCAACCAGATCCTCGGGCGCGCACTCGGCTTCGGGACGTTCAAGCTGAAGTACGGCCACCGCGGCATCAACCAGCCGGTGATGGACCGCACCACGGGCAAGGTCGAGGTCACCGCGCACAACCACGGCTTCGCCGTTGACGCACCCCTCGATGGGGAGACCGCCGCCCCGGCAGACCAAGCCGATGGGACGTCGTACGGGCG
The DNA here is from genome assembly GCF_001190945.1 of Luteipulveratus mongoliensis. Classification (NCBI taxonomy): domain Bacteria; kingdom Bacillati; phylum Actinomycetota; class Actinomycetes; order Micrococcales; family Dermacoccaceae; genus Luteipulveratus; species Luteipulveratus mongoliensis. The sequence goes on from NZ_CP011112.1 coordinate 2,918,419, forward strand.
GGTCCGCGTCTCTCATGTCTGCCTCAACGACGATGTCGTTGAGGGGTTGGAATGCCTTGATATCCCTGCCTACTCGGTGCAGTACCACCCGGAGGCGGCGGCCGGCCCGCACGACGCGGCCTACCTCTTCGATCGCTTCCTCACCCTCATGACTGACAAGAAGGGCGCCTGATGCCGAAGCGCGACGACATCAAGAGCGTGCTCGTGATCGGCTCCGGTCCGATCGTGATCGGGCAGGCCTGCGAGTTCGACTACTCCGGGACCCAGGCGTGCCGGGTGCTGCGCGAGGAGGGCCTGCGGGTCATCCTCGTCAACTCCAACCCGGCGACGATCATGACTGACCCGGAGTTCGCGGACGCGACCTACATCGAGCCGATCACACCCGATGTGGTCGAGTCGATCATCGCCAAGGAACGGCCAGACGCCGTGCTCGCCACCCTCGGTGGTCAGACTGCCCTCAACACGGCAATCTCGTTGCACGAGAACGGTGTTCTGGAGAAGTACGGCTGCCCGCTGATCGGCGCGAACGTCGAGGCCATCCAGCTCGGCGAGGACCGTGAGCGGTTCAAGGGCGTCGTCGAGCGCTGCGGCGCCGAGTCGGCACGATCCATCATCGCGCGGTCCATCGACGAGTGCATCGCGGCGGCGGACGACCTCGGTTACCCGATGGTCGTGCGTCCGTCCTTCACCATGGGCGGGCTCGGCTCCGGGTTCGCGTACGACGAGACCGACTTGCGTCGTATCGCCGGCGCCGGCCTCCAGGCCAGCCCGACCACTGAGGTGCTTCTGGAGGAGTCGATCCTCGGCTGGAAGGAGTACGAGCTGGAGGTCATGCGCGACCATGCGGACAACGTCGTGGTCGTCTGCTCCATCGAGAACCTCGACCCCATGGGCGTGCACACCGGCGACTCGATCACGGTGGCGCCGGCGCTCACGCTGACCGACCGCGAGTACCAGCGGCTGCGCGACATCGGTATCGCGGTCATCCGTGAGGTCGGCGTCGACACCGGTGGCTGCAACATCCAGTTCGCGGTCAACCCCGAGGACGGCCGCATCATCGTCATCGAGATGAACCCGCGCGTCTCGCGGTCCTCGGCGCTGGCATCCAAGGCGACCGGGTTCCCGATCGCCAAGATCGCCGCGAAGATGGCGATCGGCTACACGCTCGACGAGGTGCCCAACGACATCACCAAGGAGACGCCGGCCAGCTTCGAGCCGACGCTCGACTATGTCGTCGTCAAGGTGCCCCGGTTTGCCTTCGAGAAGTTCCCGGCTGCGGACACGACGCTGACGACGACCATGAAGTCGGTCGGTGAGGCGATGTCGATCGGTCGCAACTTCACCGAGGCGCTGCAGAAGGCCCTGCGCTCGATGGAGCGCAAGGGCTCGTCGTTCCACTGGAGCCGTGACACCGAGCCTTCCAAGGAGATGGCGCGCGCCCTCCTCGACGAGGCGAGGCGACCCACCGATGGCCGAATCGTGCTGGTACAGCAGGCTCTTCGCGGTGGGCTGTCGGTCGAGGAGGTGCACGAGGCGACCAAGATTGACCCCTGGTTCCTCGACCAGATCCAGCTCATCAACGAGGTTGCCGACGGCCTGGCCGGGGCGCGACAGCTGACACCTGAGCACCTGCGACGGGCCAAGCGACACGGTTTCTCCGATGCTCAGATCGCCGAGATCACCAAGATGCCCGAGTCGGTCGTGCGCGGGGTGCGTCACGCGCTTGGCGTGCGGCCGGTCTTCAAGACGGTCGACACCTGTGCGGCCGAGTTCGCGGCCGAGACGCCGTACTACTACAGCACCTATGACGAGGAGACCGAGGTGCTGCCGCGAGAGCGGCCCGCAGTCCTCATCCTCGGGTCCGGGCCCAACCGCATCGGGCAGGGTGTGGAGTTCGACTACTCCTGTGTTCACGCCAGCTTTGCGTTGCGGGACAAGGGTTTTGACACGGTCATGATCAACTGCAACCCCGAGACCGTGTCGACCGACTACGACACCTCGAGCCGGCTCTACTTCGAGCCGCTGACGCTCGAGGACGTGCTCGAGGTCGTGCACGCCGAGACCGAGGCAGGTCCGCTCGCCGGCGTCATCGTCCAGCTCGGTGGTCAGACGCCGCTTGGCCTCGCCAAGGCGCTCAAGGCCGAGGGTGTCCCGGTTGTCGGCACCTCGCCTGAAGCGATCGACCTCGCGGAGGACAGAGGCGCATTCGGACGAGTCCTCGCGGAGGCGCAGCTGCCCGCCCCCCGGCACGGGACGGCGTACAGCAGCGAGGAAGCCGTCGCGGTCGCCGCGGAGATCGGCTATCCCGTGCTGGTGCGGCCGTCGTACGTCCTGGGCGGGCGTGGCATGGAGATCGTCTACGACGACGAGACGCTGACCGAATACGTCAACCGCGCGACCCTCGCGTCGCCGGAGCACCCCGTCCTGGTCGACCGGTTCCTCGACGAGGCCATCGAGATCGACGTGGACGCGCTCTACGACGGGCACGAGATGTACCTCGGCGGGATCATGGAGCACATCGAGGAGGCCGGGATCCACTCCGGCGACTCGGCCTGTGTGCTGCCTCCGGTCACGCTCGGCGTCGAGGAGATCGAGCGCGTACGCGCCTCGACCCTCAAGCTCGCGGAGGGCATCGGCGTACGCGGCCTCATGAACGTGCAGTTCGCACTGGCGCAAGACGTCCTCTATGTCCTGGAGGCCAATCCTCGTGCCAGCCGGACGGTTCCGTTCGTGGCCAAATCGACCGGTGTGCCCCTGGCCAAGGCTGCGGCCCGCGTGATGCTCGGCTCGACCGTGGCAGAGCTACGGGCCGAGGGCATGCTCCCGCCGGTGGGCGATGGGGGAGCGATGCCGGTCGACGCGGCGGTCTGCGTCAAGGAGGCCGTGCTGCCGTTCAAGCGTTTCTTGACCAAGGAGGGACAGGTCGTCGACAGTCTGCTCGGACCTGAGATGCGCAGCACCGGCGAGGTCATGGGCATCGACCGCGACTTCGGCGCGGCCTTCGCCAAGAGCCAGCTCGGCTCAGTGTCGGGGCTGCCGTCGAGCGGCACGATCTTTGTCTCGGTGGCCAATCGCGACAAGCGCGCGATGATCTTCCCGGTCAAGCGTCTGGCCGATCTCGGCTTCCACCTGATCGCGACGAGCGGTACGGCAGATGTGTTGCGGCGCAACGGGATTCACGCAGACGTGGTCCACAAGCACCACGAGGGCAAGCGGACCGACGGTGAGCTCACGATCGTCGACCACATCCTCTCCGGTGAGGTCGGAATGGTGGTCAACACACCGTCTGGTCGCGACGCACGTGCGGACGGATATGCCATCCGGGCGGCGACGACGAGCATGGACAAGCCGATCATCACGACGGTCCAGCAGCTCGCAGCAGCGGTGCAGGGCATCGAAGCGCAGATGGCTGGGCCGATGACGGTCAAGCCACTCCAGGAGCACGCTGCGGACCTGGATCTCTACGGCCGCCGGACGGCTGCAAAGGAAGGCGCCTGATGAGCGAACCAGCCTTGCGCACAACAGCATTCGGCGACCGCCTGACCAAGGCTGTCGACACGTTCGGGCCTCTTTGCGTCGGGATTGACCCGCACGCGCAGCTCCTCGAAGCCTGGGGTCTCAGCGACGACGTCGACGGGCTCCGCCGCTTCGCAGAGATCAGCGTCGAGGCGTTCGCCGGCCAGGTGGCGATCGTCAAGCCGCAGTCGGCGTTCTTCGAACGCCACGGCTCTGCAGGCGTCGCCGTTCTGGAGGAGGTGCTCGCCGGCCTCCGCGAGGCGGGCACGTTGAGCCTGCTGGACGTGAAGCGTGGCGATATCGGCTCGACGATGACGGCGTACGCCGACGCCTACCTGTCCGACCGCTCGCCCCTGCGCGCGGACGCGATCACGGTCAGTCCCTACCTCGGGTTCGGTTCGTTGCAGCCGACCATCGAGCTGGCCCAGGCGACGGGTCGTGGCTTGTTCGTGCTCGCCATGACCTCCAACCCAGAAGGTGCGTCGGTGCAGCACGCGGTGCGTGACGGTGTCTCCGTTGCGGAGTCGATGATCTCCGGAGTCGCCAAGCTCAATGCAGGCGAGCCGAGCCGGATCGGCAGCTTCGGGCTGGTCGTCGGCGCGACGACGGGCAAGGACCTCGCCGATCTCGGGCTCACCGCGGCGCTGACGGAGAGCCGAGCGCCCTTGCTGGCGCCGGGAGTCGGCGCGCAGGGAGCCACCATCGAGGACGTACGGCGTGGGTTCGGCGAGGCAGAGCGTCAGGTGCTGCCCGCTACATCGCGAGACGTCCTCTCGGCCGGCCCGGATCCGGCGGCGCTGCGCGCACGCTGCCAGAGCGTGGTCGAGGAAGCAGCAGCCCTCCAGCGCTGACCGACTCCTATGTGCGGACTCGGGTGAGCTTGTCCGGGTTGCGGATCAGGTGCAGTGCCGTGATGCCCTGCTCCTCGACCGTCAGGAAGCAGACCGAGTCGAGCTCGTCGTCGCGGGTGAGCAGGATGGCGGACTCGCCGTTGACCGGGAGCACCCGCATCACGACGTCCTTGACGCCGCCCTTCTCAGCGATGCCGGCCAGGAACCTCGACACCTTGTCGACCCCATGGATCGGTCGGAGTGCCGCCTGGCGCACGCCACCGCCGTCCGCGACGAGCACGACCTCCGGCGCGAGCAGCTCCAGCAGCTCTTGGACGTCCCCGGTCGACGCCGCGTGCACGAACTGCTCGGTCACCTTGCGGTGACGGACGCGGTCGACGACCTGGCGAGGCTGCCTCGCCGCGACGTGGGAGCGTGCCCGGTGCCCGAGCTGTCGCGCGGCGGCCTCGGAGCGGTCGAGGGCGATGGCCACCTCGCCGAACGTCAGCCCGAACACGTCGTGCAGGACGAACGCCGCGCGCTCCAGAGGGCTCAGCGTCTCAAGGACGACCATCATGGCCATCGACACCGACTCGGACATCTCCACACTGGTCGCGACATCGACCTCGTCGATCGGCTCGGGCAGCCAGGGACCGACATAGTCTTCGCGTCGACTGCGTTGCTGCCGTAGGCGATTCAGCGCCACACGGGTCGTGACGGTCAGCAGGTACGCCGCCGGTTCGCGCACCTCCTCGCGGTCCACCCTCGACCAGCGCAACCAGGCATCCTGGACGACGTCCTCGGCGTCCGCGACGCTGCCGACGATGCGATAGGCGGCACCCACCAGTCGCGGCCTGACAGCCGAGAACTCCTCAGCAAGGAGCTCGGTTGCATCGGGTGTCATCTGGTCCTCCCGGGTGAAGTGACGATCCTTTCAGGAGTCAGACACCTGGGCTCGAGCGGACTGTGACATCGCTCAGCGCGACTGCTCGCTGTCGAGCATCGCCATCTGGGCCCCGGCGTAACGGTCACCGGCCACGGAGTCGCGAGGCAGCGCCATCTCCAGGGCGGCGACCGCGTCGTCGTCGAGCGGGCGCGCGATCGCGTCCAGCGTGTCGGCGAGCTGGCTGCGCGTCCGTGATCCGACCAGCGGCACGATGTCTTCGCCCTGAGCGGCGACCCACGCGATGGCCGCCTGCGAGACTGACAGGCCGAGTCCGGCAGCGGTCGTACGCAGCTGCTCGACGAGGGCCAGGTTGTGCTGCAGGTTGTCACCCTGGAACCGCGGGCTCGCGCTGCGGAAGTCGCCTGCGCCACCGGAGCGCTCGCCCCAGCGGCCGCTGAGCAGCCCGCGAGACAGCACGCCGTACGCGGTGATCCCGATGCCGAGCTCGCGGCAGGTGGCCAGGATCGTCTCCTCGATGCCGCGGGAGGCCAGGGAGTACTCGATCTGCAGGTCGGAGATCGGGTGGACGGTCGCGGCGCGGCGCAGGGTCGCCGCACCGACCTCGGACAGCCCGATGTATCGGACGTAGCCGCGCTCGACCAGGTCGGCCAGAGCGCCGACCGTCTCCTCGATCGGTACGTCCGGGTCCAGCCGAGCGGGGCGGTAGATGTCGACGTGGTCCAGCCCGAGGCGGGTCAGCGTGTACGTCAGGGCGGTCCGCGTCGCTGCCGGACTGGCATCGAAACCCAGCCACGACCCGTCAGGGTCGCGCTGAGCGCCGTACTTCACGCTGACCAGGAAGTCCTCTCGCGGTCGTCCGTGCAGCGCATCGCGCAGGAGCAGCTCGTTGCCACCCATCCCGTAGAAGTCGCCGGTGTCCAGCAGGGTGAGGCCGGAGTCCAGTGCGGCCCGCACCGTCGCGAGACTCTCGTCCCGGTCGGCCGGTCCGTACAGCGCGCTCATGCCCATGCAGCCGAGGCCGATCGCGCCGACCGTCGGGCCGGTCGCACCGAGCGTGCGGGTCTGCTGGAGTGCGGTCGTCTGGGTGGTCTGCTCGTTCGTCATGTCGATGACGCTGCCCGCTGATCGCTCAGCGCGAAAGAGGAGCGTCGACCCTGGGACGGCCGGTCCCTGGATCGGCTCGCGCCGGAGCGCGAGAATGTGGACGTGGACCGGACATCACTCGCCGACTTCCTCCGACGCAGGCGTGAGCGTCTCGACCCGCAAGAGGTCGGGCTCAGCCCCACTGCGCGGCGGCGTACGCCGGGGTTGCGGCGCGAGGAGGTCGCCGCCTTGGCGGGGATGTCGGTCGACTACGTCGTACGCCTGGAGCAGGGCCGCGCGCCCCATCCCTCGGACCAGATGCTCACCGCGCTGGCCCGCGCGCTGCGGCTCGGCGACGACGAGCGCGACCACCTGTTCGTGCTCGCCGGTTCGAGTCCGCCGCTGCGGACCACACGGCACGCCGCGGTCCGGTCCGGCGTGCTGCATCTGCTGGACGCGGTGTCCGACTCGGGCATGTTCGTCAGCAGTGACCTCGGGCGCCTCCTGGCCGCAAACTCCCTGGCCGTCAACCTCCTCGGGCACGGTCCGGGAGGGGTGGCGCGCGAGGACAGCGCGGTCTGGCAGTGGTTCACTGACCCGGCGTCCCGCGAACGTACGCCTCCCGAGGACTACGAGGACCGCAGCAGGGTGTGGGCCTCCGACCTGCGCGCGGCGACCACCCGTCGCCCGGACGATCCAGAGGTCACCGGCATGGTGGAGGCGCTCCTGCAACGCAGCGAGGAGTTCGCCGCCGTGTGGGCCAGACACGAGGTCGCCGTGCGCCACGCCGACCACAAACGGATCATTCATCCGCAGGTCGGACTGCTCGAGCTGGACTGCGAGACGCTCGTTCTCCCGGAGGCGGACCAACGGCTGGTGGTGCTGACCGCATCGCCGGGTTCTGCGGCGTACGAACGGCTTCGGCTGCTGCGAGTGATCGGTGAGCAGGCATTCGACACGGTTTGACCGGCGGGCTGCGTTGCCTCACGTGAGGCTGAGTCGCTAGGTTCCGAGGAGAGCCCAATCATCCTGTCCTCGGACTGCTTGCGTCCCGCTTGCGTTCGTTGATCGCCGACCTTGAGGAGTCCGCCCGTGGCCCTTCCGCCCTTGACCCCCGAGCAACGCGCGGAGGCTTTGGAGAAGGCGGCGCGGGCTCGCCGTGAGCGGGCCGCGGTCAAGAATCGGCTCAAGTACGCGCAGGGCTCGTTGCGAGACGTGATCGACAGCGGACGCGACAACGACGTGATCGGCAAGATGAAGGTGTCGGCTCTGCTGGAGTCCATGCCGGGCGTCGGCCGGGTGCGCGCCCGCCAGATCATGGAGGAGATCGGCATCTCCGAGAGCCGCCGGGTGCGCGGACTCGGTGCCAATCAGATCTCTGCCCTGCTCGGCCGCTTCGAGCAGGCCTGATCTGCCGGTGAGCGACCAGGAGCACGGGCGACTCGTCGTCCTCGCAGGGCCGACCGCGGTCGGCAAGGGCACCGTGGCGGCGTACGTCCGAGAGCACTTCCCGGAGGTCTGGCTGTCGGTCTCGGCGACGACCCGCAAGCCACGTCCGGGGGAGGTGCACGGCGTCCACTACTTCTTCGTCTCCGACGAGGAGTTCCAGCGCATGGCGCACGAGGGCGAGCTGCTGGAGTACGCCGTCGTGCACGGCCGGGCGAGCTACGGCACCCCGCGACAGCCCGTGCTCGACGCGATCGCCGCCGGCCGGCTGCCGTTGCTGGAGATCGACCTGCAGGGTGCACGGCAGGTCAAGGAGCGGATGCCCGAGGCGTACCTCGTCTTTCTTGAGCCGCCCAGCTGGGATGAGCTCGTGCGTCGGCTGGTCGGTCGAGGCACCGAGACTGCTGACGAGCAGGACGTCCGGCTGCAGACCGCGCGGGCCGAGCTGGCCGCCGTCAGCGAGTTCGATACGACCATCGTCAACGACGATGTTCGGCGTGCGGCCGAGGAACTCGTATCATTGATGCGCAAACCACCTCGCTGAGACCATCGCAGCGGAGTGCTCCGCTGAGTGACAGAGAAAAGAGACTCCTTTCGTGTCTGGCACCAAGGCTGCCCCCGAAGGCATCACCAACCCGCCCATCGACGACCTCCTCGAGGTTGCCGACTCCAAGTACGCCCTGGTCATCTACTCCGCCAAGCGTGCGCGGCAGATCAACGCCTACTACTCCCAGCTGTCCGAGGGCCTGCTCGAGTACGTCGGCCCGCTCGTGGACAGCCAGGTCAACGACAAGGCCCTGTCGGTCTCGCTCCGTGAGATCAACGAGCGACTGCTGACGATGGAGAAGCAGGAGGCCTGAGGCGCAGCGCCTCACCCTCCCCACGACCCATGCGGATCGTCCTGGGCGTCAGCGGTGGCATCGCTGCCTACAAGGCAGCGTCGCTGCTGCGCCGTCTCAGCGAGTCGGGCAATGACGTCACTGTCGTCCCGACCGCTGCTGCCTTGCAGTTCGTCGGCGCCCCCACATGGGCTGCGCTGTCCGGCAAGCCGGTGTCCGATCAGGTCTGGACCGACGTGCACGAGGTGCCGCACGTACGGATCGGCCACGAGGCCGACCTCGTCGTGGTCGCTCCGGCGACTGCCGACCTGCTGGCCAAGGCCGCGCACGGCCTCGCGGACGACCTGCTGACCAACACCCTGCTGACCGCACGCTGCCCGGTGGTCATGGCTCCGGCCATGCACACCGAGATGTGGGAGCACCCGGCCACCGTCGCCAACGTCGCGACCCTGCGCCAGCGTGGTGTGCACGTCATGGAGACCGCGTCCGGGCGCCTGACGGGCGCCGACAGCGGTCCTGGTCGGCTGCCGGAGCCCGAGGACATCGCCGCCTACTGCGAGCAGATCATGGGCGGTCCGTCCGACGACTCACTGACCGGCGTTCACGTGGTGGTCACCGCGGGCGGGACGCGCGAGCCTCTCGACCCGGTGCGCTTCCTCGGCAACCGTTCGAGCGGCAAGCAGGGCTACGCGGTGGCTGAGGTGGCCGCTCGCCGCGGCGCCAAGGTCACCCTTATCTCCTCCTCGACCCTGCCTGCGCCGGCGGGCGTCGAGGTCGTCCCTGTCGAGACTGCACTCGAGCTGCGCGAGCAGGTCCTGGCCATCGACGCCGACGTGGTCGTGATGGCAGCTGCCGTCGCCGACTTCCGACCGGCGGCGGTGTCGGACACCAAGATCAAGAAGACACATGACCCGGCCGACCCGGACGCGGCGCCGAGCGTCGCGCTGGTCCGCAATCCCGACATCCTCGCGGAGCTGGTGCAGCGTCGCGGCGAGGCGACACGCCCGGTCCTGGTCGGCTTCGCTGCCGAGACCGGTGATGCTGACGGGGACGTCCTGACCCACGCGCGCGCCAAGCTCGAGCGCAAGGGCTGCGACTTGCTCGTGGCCAACGAGGTCGGCGACGGGCTGACCTTCGGCCAGGACGAGAGCACCGTCCATCTGCTGCGCCGGGGCGAGGCACAGGTGACGACGATCGGACCCGCTCCGAAGACCGTCGTGGCAACCGCCCTCTGGGATGCGGTCATCCCACTCGTCAAGACGCTTTAGACTCCCCGCGACGCATCATGAGATCTCATGACGCGTCCTCAGCAGCCGCTGCAATCGACAGGAGTATCCGTGGCACGCCTCTTTACCTCCGAATCCGTCACCGAAGGACATCCGGACAAGATCTGTGACCAGATCAGTGACTCGATCCTTGACGCCATGCTTGGGCAGGATCCCACCGCCCGCGTCGCGGTCGAGACCATGGTCACCACCGGGCTGGTCCACGTGGCAGGCGAGGTGAGCACCAGCGGCTACGTCGACATCGCCAAGATCGTCCGCGAGACGATCGTCGGTATCGGCTACGACTCCTCGGCCAAGGGCTTCGACGGCCACTCCTGTGGTGTCTCGATCTCGATCGGTCAGCAGTCGCCCGACATCGCACAGGGTGTCAACACTGCTCACGAGCAGCGCACCGCCGGCGCCGAGCACGCTTACGACCAGCAGGGCGCGGGCGACCAGGGCCTGATGTTCGGTTACGCCTGCCAGGACACGGCCGAGCTGATGCCGCTGCCGATCTATCTCGCGCACCGGTTGTCCGAGCGTCTGACCGACGTCCGCAAGAACGGCGATCTCGCCTACCTGCGACCGGACGGCAAGACTCAGGTCACCATCGGTTACGAGGGCGACAAGGCCGTCTCGCTCGACACTGTGGTCCTGTCCACCCAGCACGCCGAGGACATCTCCCTCGACACCCTCCTCGAGCCGGACATCAAGAAGTTCGTCATCGAGCCGGTGCTCGAAGAGCTCGCGGCGTCCGGCAGCACGCTCGACGCCTCCGGCTACAACACCTACATCAACCCCACCGGCAAGTTCGTCATCGGTGGTCCGATGGGTGACGCCGGCCTGACCGGACGCAAGATCATCGTCGACACCTACGGCGGCATGGCCCGTCACGGTGGCGGCGCCTTCTCCGGCAAGGACCCGTCGAAGGTCGACCGTTCGGCCGCCTACACGATGCGTTGGGTCGCCAAGAACGTCGTGGCCGCCGGCCTGGCGACGCGCTGTGAGGTGCAGGTCGCGTACGCCATCGGCAAGGCTCAGCCGGTCGGTCTCTACATCGAGACGTTCGGCACCGAGACCGCTCCGCTCGACAAGATCCAGAACGCCATCACGACGGTCTTCGACCTGCGTCCGGCGGCCCTGATCCACGAGCTGGACCTGCTGCGCCCGATCTACAAGCCGACCGCGGCGTACGGCCACTTCGGCCGTACCAGCGCCGAGGGCGTCGACAAGGCGTTCACCTGGGAGCAGACCGACAAGGTCGAGGCCCTGCAGAAGGCCGTCCGCGGCTGACGCTCGTCTCACCGATGCCGCCTGGTCCTTGTGACCAGGCGGCATCGTCGTCTCCTGGGCCGGTCCCGGGTGCACGCGTGTCGCCCTGGACCGATAGAACTGCGCCATGACCGAGGAGGGTGCGTCCGCCGCAGCTGAGCAGCTCGCGCTGCTCCAGGCTGTCGCGCCTGCGTCCACTCCGCGGCCGCGCACGGGACCGGCTCTTGCCAGCAAGGACCCAGTGGCCGTCGTACACGTCGACACCGGTCTGCCACACCTGGACCGCCCGTTCGAGTACTCCGTGCCCGCAACACTCGCCGACGACGCCGTTCCCGGGTGTCGGCTCAAGGTGCGGTTCGCCGGGCAGGACGTCGACGCGTTCCTGCTCGAGCGCCGGGCTGAGGCTGAGCACACGGGCCGGCTGACGCCCATCCGCCGGGTGGTCAGTGCGGAGCCGGTGCTCACCGACGACGTACTCCAGCTGGCCCGCGGTGTCGCGGCCCAGTACGCCGGGACACTCGGCGATGTCCTCCGCCTGGCGATCCCGCCTCGCCACGCGCGCGCCGAGAAGGCCCTGGCGATGGCGCCGCCGGAGAGTGCGCCCGAGACCGCTGGAGCAACGCGCCACGTGGCCTGGGAGCCATACCCCGCAGGGCCCGCCCTCCTCCAACGCATCGCCGACGGGGGTGCGCCGGCCGCCTCCTGGCTCGCGCGCCCGACCGTCGGGCCCGAGCTCGACTGGCCGAGTGCCCTCGCCGAGCTCGCTCAGACGGCCCTGAGCGCCGGCCGCGGAGTCGTTCTCGTGGTGCCGGACGGACGTGACACCGAGAGGCTGGACGAGGCCTTACGGGATCGCCTGGGCGCGGGGCAGCATGTACGCCTCAGCGCGGATCAGGGCCCGCAGGCTCGCTACACCGCCTGGCTCAAGCTGTTGCGTGGACACGTCCGTTGTGTCGTCGGCACCAGAGCCGCGGCGTTCGCGCCGGTCCGTGACCTGGGTCTGCTCGTCTGCTGGGACGACGGCGACGACGCGCTGACCGAGCCGCGGGCGCCCTATGCCCACGCTCGTGACGTCCTGGCGATGCGCGCCGAGCAGCAGGGCGCGGCGCTGGTCCTCGGGGGGCATACGCGGTCGGTGCCGGTGCAGGCCTGGCTCGAGGCGGGTCGAGTCCGAGCTGTGGAGGCTCCGCGCGACCGGTCGGCCCACCCACGCACGGTCGTGACCGGCGACGAACGCGACGTCGAGCGTTCGGGGCCGGCCGCACTGGCACACCTGCCGTCACGCGCCTGGGCGGCCGCCAAGGAGGCGCTGCAGTCGGGACCGGTGCTGGTGCAGGTCCCGCGCCGTGGCTACCTGCCGTCGTTGTCCTGCCAGCGCTGCCGGACACCCGCCAGGTGCGCGACCTGTCACGGCCCCCTCGGACTCGTGTCACCGGATCGTCCCCCGGCCTGCCGTTGGTGCGGGCGGGTCGAACCGGCCTTCCGGTGCCCGGAGTGCGACGACACCCGGCTGCGGTCCAGCGTGGTCGGAGCCCGGCGTACGGCTGAGGAGCTGGGGCGAGCGTTCCCCGGCGTGCCTCTGCACCGCTCGGCGGCCGGCGAGATGCTCGACCGGGTAGGCCCCGATCCGTCCCTGGTCATCGCCACACCCGGAGCTGAGCCTGTGGCCGAGTCCGGCTATGCCGCCACGCTGCTGCTCGACGCGTGGGCCTTCTTGGACCGTCCGGTGCTGGAGGCGCAGGCCGAGGCCGTACGTCGATGGACGGCTGCCGCCGCGCTCACCCGTCCCAGCACGGCTGGGGGAGTCGTCGTGCTGTGCGGCGCGCCGACCCACACCACGATCCCGGCCGTGGAGGCTCTGGTGCGATGGGCCCCAGGCTGGTTCGCCGAGCGGGAGCTGCATGAGCGTGCCGAGCTGCGTCTGCCGCCGAGCTGCTGGGTCGCTGAGCTGACCGGCCCCCGCGTGGAGCTGAGCGGCGCGTTGACAGCCCTCGACCTGCCGACGGACGTGGAGGTGCTGGGTCCGCTGCCGGTCGGCACCCGGCGAGCGGGCGAGTCCGAGGACGGGCAGCGCCTGTTGCTGCGGTGTGAGCACGACCAGGCGGCCCTGGTGCTCGCTCGCCTCACCGCGATGCGAGCCGCCCGTAGCGCACGCAAGGACGTCGCGATCGGGGTCCGCGTCGACCCGGACCCGAGCCTGCTCTGACCAGACCGACGCCGGCGTGACCCCGTGGTGGTGCTGTCGGGTGGTCCTGGTTGGGTGTGGGGGTATGAGCGAGTCGCAGCACGAGAGCGTCGAAGCGCCCTTCGCCCTGGACCTTCAGGACGACATCGCGCCCAACCCGGTGGATGCCGTGGTCTTCGATCTGGGCAACGTCCTGATCCGCTGGGACCCCGTGCCCGCGATCGCCGCTGCAGTCGGCCAGGAGCGTGCTGAGGCCTTCGTGGCCGACCCGGCGTTCGACTTCACCGCGTGGAACCACGCCCAGGACGCCGGTCGCAGGTGGGACGAGGGGGAGCAGCTCGCGCTCCGTTCGCACCCACACCTGGAGCAGGAGATCCGCTCCTACCGCTCCAACTTCGGCGCGTCCCTGCTGGGTGAGGTCGAGGACACCGTTGCCATCCTGCGTGAGCTGCACCAGGCCAAGGTGCCGCTGTTCGCCCTGACCAACTGGTCGGAGGAGCTCTTCCCCAAGGCGTTGGACCGCTTCGACTTCCTCGACGTGTTCGAGGACATCATCGTGTCCGGCGAGGAGGAGGTCGCCAAGCCTGATCCCGAGATCTTCGAGGTCCTCGGTGAGCGGATCCGGCACGTCGGTGGGCTCGATGACTGTGTCTTCATCGATGACAGCGAGGCCAATGTGCAAGCCGCGACGGCCGCCGGTCTCGACGCCATCCTCTTCACCGACACCGGCCATCTGCGCGAGGACCTCATCGTGCGCGGACTACCGCTGCAGCCGCGGCGCTAAGTCAGCAGGTCAGCTGCGTACGGCCGAGCCGTTGCGCTGCCACCAGCGGCAGCGTTCGCGGACATCGGTCGACATGTCCGCTGACCTCGCCCACTCCGGCAGCGACGGGTGGGCGCCCATGCCGGCGGCGTAGCGTGCCGCGGCGTCGGGTGTGTCCGGCGTCGAGGATGCAGCCAGCAGGTCGAGGTCGGCTGGTACGCCGGCCGCGTGGGTGATCGCGGTGAGTGCCGCCTGGCGAACCCCTGGCTGCGGGTGCCGGGTCAGCTCGATGAGGGTGTCGGTGTGCTCGGGCAGCGCGAGGTAGGACAGCATGATCGCCGCACTGACCGAGCTGGGGCTGCCCGGCCGCTCGACCAGCAGCTCGGCCGCGACGGACGCCAGGCTGGCGCGATAGGGGCTGGCCATCAGCAGCAGACACGCGTGGTGGCGCAGCTCAGTGCGGTCGTGCACATGGACCTCTTGCAGCAGACGCCGCAGCACCGGATCACTCGGCAGGCCCGTGGCCTGCTGGGCAGCGCGCTCGAAGCGCGCCAGGTCAACGGGCGCCGTGGGCGGCGGGAGAGACCGTGCCGTGCCCGAAGGCGCCGGCGCGGTGCGACGGCGCAGCAGGGCGAGCCCTTCGGCCTGGTCCTCCTCGGGCAGCCGGACGATGAGCTGCCGAGCCAGCCGCGCGTCGTCCAGAGATCCCGCGCACAACGCGCCGATCAACTGGCGCAGCCGCGGCCGTAGTGAGAGCGGGAACGTGCCCATCCGGATCTGGTTGGTGAGCGCGCCGACAGCTCCGGTCCGCACCCGCCCGAACTGGTCGGCACCGAGGTCGAGCAGCACCGGTGCCGTCTGCTCAGCCAGGCCCTCGCCCATCAGGCTGATGGCGTCGATGACCGGCTCGACCCCTGGGACGGCGATGAAGTCCAGGATCGTGTCGACCAGGACCTGGGCGTAGACCGGGTGATCGGCGAGGTGGCACAGCGCCTGATAACGGGTCACATAGGCCGTGCCGCAAGAGCGGACCATCTCGCTCAGCAGGGTCGCGGTCAGGGAACGCACGATCGCGATGGGGATCATCGTGTCGCTCATGTGGTCCCAGTAGGACGTCAAGGCGAACCAGTCGCCGCCCGTCGTCGCGTGCCGGCTGGCTGCGTCGTAGACCGTGTCGAGGAGCTGCTGACCGCCACCGAGTGCGCGGGCCCGCTGCAGCGACGGTCGGCCGCTCGCGGAGATCGAGCGGCTCAAGCCCTCGCAGGTCGCCTGCAGCTGACCCGGCGCGAGATCGAGGACCTTCTCATAGCCGGCAAGGACGGCCAGCGTCATCGGCTGGTGGGCGTTCTCCCACAGGGACACCTTGGTGCTGCTCGCGCTCACCCCGACCGCGCGCATCCGGTCGGCGAACGCAACCTGCTTGGTGGCCTCGGGATCGGAGGATGCACAGCGCGACACGCGAGCCAGCCAGGCCACGCGCGCGCGCAGATCGACGGCGCCGCCCTGCGGGTCGGACATGTCGCCCAAGATCTGGGTCGGTCGTCCCGGTCCTCGCGTCAATGTCCCCACCTCCCCACCCTGCGCGGCATATCGACTCCCTGATGGAACATTACGCGTTGGGACGGCTGCCGCTGGTCATTCCAGAAGTGCCGGTCATTAGAGTGTTCGTCGGACTGATCTCCTCCTCCAATCGGCTCGCAGGCTCCGCCGAGCCGGCATCGTCGATCAGTCGCTGTGAGCACTCCCGTCTCGTCCGCTCGTGAGGTCCCCGTTGCCCGTCCAGCCCATCCGACTCTTCGGAGACCCCGTCCTGCGTACGCCCGCAGCCCCGGTCGTCGACTTCGACGCCGAGCTGCGCCGGTTGGTCGCTGACCTCGAGGACACCATGCTGGATGCGCCCGGCGCGGGTCTCGCGGCGCCTCAGATCGGTGTGGGGCTGCGGGTGTTCACCTATTTCATCGACGGGCAGGTCGGGCATCTGATCAACCCGGACCTCGAGCTGTCAGAGGAGATCGAGTGTGGCCCCGAGGGCTGCCTGTCGATCCCGGACCTGGTCTTCGACACACCGCGGGCTGTGCGCACGGTGGCCAAAGGCTTCTCCATGTACGGCGAGCCGATCACCATCGAGGGCACCCATCGGATGGCGCGCTGTCTCCAGCACGAGACCGACCACCTGGACGGCATCCTCTTCGTCGACCGGCTTGACCATGAGGCGCGCCGTCTGGCTCTCAAGGAGATTCGTGACGCGGAGTGGGCCGGGCAGCCGGGACCGATCATCCGCGAGTCCCCGCACCCGACCTTCGGCCGGGGGCGATGACCGGTGCGCGTGGTCTTCGCCGGCACGCCTGAGGTCGCCCTGCCGTCCCTCGATGCCCTCCTCGACTCCGATCACGAGGTCGTCGCCGTCATCACCCGTCCCGACGCGCGCGCGGGTCGTGGCCGTCGGGCTGCGACCTCCCCGATCCGTCGCCGTGCCGAGGAGGTCGGTCTTGAGGTGCTGGCTCCCGGTCGCCCGTCGGATCCGGAGTTCCAGTCGCGGCTCGCCGCCCTGAGCCCCGATGCCTGCCCGGTCGTCGCCTATGGCGCGCTGGTGCCGCGGTCTGCCCTGGACATCCCTCGGCTCGGCTGGATCAACCTGCACTTCTCACTGCTGCCCGCATGGCGCGGGGCTGCTCCGGTGCAGCACGCCGTGCTGGCGGGCGACGAGGTCACCGGTGCTACCACGTTCATCCTCGAAGAAGGCATGGACACCGGACCCGTCCTCGGCACCCTGACCGAGACGATCCGGCGGACCGACACCAGCGGCGACCTGCTCGAGCGACTGGGCAAGGCCGGTGCCGGCCTGCTCGTCGCCTCGCTCGATGCCCTGGCCGATGGGAGCGCACTGCCGGTGCCCCAGCCGGCCGAAGGCGTGTCTCTCGCACCGAAGATCACCGTCGAGGATGCTGAGATCCGTTGGCAGCAACCAGCATTCGCGGTCGATCGTCGAGTCCGAGCCTGTACGCCTGAGCCGGGTGCGTGGTCGACCTTCCGTGGTGAGCGGCTCAAGATCCAACCCGTCGAGCCCGTTGCTGACGTTGCTGCTCTGCCGCCCGGCCACCTTCGGGTCGCCAAACGGGAGGTTCTCGTCGGCACGGCGACCACCCCCGTACGACTCGGCCTGGTGCAGCCGGCTGGCAAGAAGCCGATGGCGGCCGCAGACTGGGCTCGCGGCGTACGAGCCGGTGACGAGGAGGTTCTGGGTGCCTGAAGGACGCGACGGTGGCAGTTATCGCAACTCACGAGGTCGGCAGCGGCCGGACGCGCGGCGCTCCGGCGACCGCGCACGCTCCGCGAGCCGGCCGTCCGACCGGCGGCGAGAGGGCGATCCGGCCAGGCGGGCGGCGTACGACGTGGCGCGTGCGGTCGACCGTGGCGCGTACGCCAACCTCGAGCTCCCGCGCATCCTGCGCAACGCAGGACTTGAGGGACGCGATGCCGGATTCGCGACTGAGCTGACCTATGGCGGGATCCGGATGCGGGGGCTCTACGAC
Organism: Luteipulveratus mongoliensis; assembly: GCF_001190945.1. Lineage (NCBI taxonomy): Bacteria > Bacillati > Actinomycetota > Actinomycetes > Micrococcales > Dermacoccaceae > Luteipulveratus > Luteipulveratus mongoliensis. The sequence continues at coordinate 2,936,058 of NZ_CP011112.1, forward strand.
CCTGTGATCGAGCTGGCCGCCGGACGCCCCGCGACACAGATCGACCCGCCCGTCCTGGACACGTTGCGCCTCGGCGCCCACCAGCTGCTCGGGATGCGGGTGCCCTCGCACGCCGCCGCGTCCGAGACGGTCGCGCTGGCGCGCAGTGTCAACGGAGCCGGTGCCGCGGGGTTCGTGAATGCGGTGCTGCGGCGTATCAGTGAGCGCACTCGCGAGGAGTGGGTCACCGAGGTGACCGCAGGCCGGGATCGGGTCGATGCCCTTTCGGTGGAGTACTCCCATCCGGGCTGGGTGGTGCGTGCCCTGCGCGCGGCGCTGGTCGCGCACGGCGCATCCACCGACGAGACGGTTGACGGTGACCTCGAGCGCCTGCTTGCCGCGGACAACGACCCGGCACGCGTGTCGCTCGTGGCTCGTCCTGGTCTTGCGACCGTTGAAGAGCTCGTCGAGGCGGGCGCAGAGGCGTCCTCGTTGTCGCCGTTGGCCGCGATCATGGAGTCGGGCGACCCGGCCGCGATCGCCGCCGTCCGCCAGACGCGTGCGGCCGTGCAGGACGAGGGCTCCCAGCTGCTCGCCCTGGCGCTCGCCGCGGCAACCGTGCAGAACCCCAACCCGGACGGTGAGCAGTGGCTCGACCTGTGCGCCGGGCCCGGAGGCAAGGCAGCTCTCCTCGCGACGCTCGCCGCGCAGCGCGGTGCCGTGCTGTTCGCCAACGAGGTCAGCGAGCACCGCACCGAGCTGGTGCGCAAGACGCTGCGTGCGGCTCTCGATGCGGACGTCGAGGTGATGGTCGGGACCGGCGATGGTCGCGACCTCGGCGCGGAGGAGCCCGACACGTACGACCGTGTGCTGGTGGACGCGCCGTGCACCGGCCTCGGAGCGCTGCGCCGACGCCCCGAGTCACGCTGGCGCCGACAGGCGTCCGACGTCCCTCAGCTGTCGGCCCTCCAGCGCGAGCTGCTCGTCTCGGGCATCGAGGCGACGCGCCCGGGAGGCGTGATCGGCTACGCGACGTGCAGCCCTCATGTGGCCGAGACGCAACTGGTTGTGGACGACATCGTGGGCGACCGCACCGATGTCGTGCTCGAGGACGCGCGGCCCCTGTTCATCGACGCAGAGGGCGCGCCGATCGACAGGTTGGGCGACGGCCCGACCGTCCAGCTGTGGCCGCACATCCACGGCACCGACGCCATGTACTTCGCGCTGCTTCGCAAGCAGCCCCGCTGACACCCCAAGGGACCCTCCGTTGCAGATCTCGCCGAGCATCCTGTCCGCTGACTTCGCCAACCTCGAGCGCGAGCTCGACCGCATCTCCAATGCGGACTGGGCCCATGTCGACGTCATGGACGGCCACTTCGTGCCCAACCTGACGCTGGGCCTGCCGGTGGTCGAAGCGTTGCAGAAGGTCAGCCCGATCCCACTCGACTGTCACCTGATGATCGATGACCCTGACCGGTGGGCACCGTCGTACGCCGAGGCCGGTGCCAAGTCCGTGACCTTTCACATCGAGGCGGCGAAAAACCCTGTGGCGCTTGCGCGTTCGCTGCGGGCGGCCGGCGCCCGAGCGGCCATGGCGCTGAAGCCCAAGACGGAGTTCGCGCCTTACGAGGACCTGCTGCCCGAGCTCGACATGGTGCTCGTGATGACGGTCGAGCCAGGTTTTGGCGGGCAGTCCTTCATGGCAGATCAGATGCCCAAGGTGCGGCAGGTCCGCGACGCCGTGCAGCGTCACGGCGGTGAGATCTGGGTGCAGGTCGATGGGGGAGTCTCGGCCAAGACCATCGAGCAGTGTGCTGAGGCGGGCGCCGATGTGTTCGTCGCGGGTTCGGCGGTCTACGGCGCCGACGACGCGGCGAACGCCATCGGGGAGCTGCGCGAGCTCGCCTCCCAGCACACCCACTGAATCCACCCGACGATCGGCCTGCCATCTCGTCCACGGGGATACACGAAGTGCCGTGATGATCGTCGTGGTGCATACTTATGGGTAGCAGTACGTGCTCCGGGGTCGGTGTAATTCCGAGCCGGCGGTGATAGTCCGCGACCCGGCCACCTTCGGGTGGTCGGTTGACCTGGTGGAACTCCAGGACCGACGGTGAAAGTCCGGATGGGAGGCGCACGTGGCGGTTGCTCTTTGGCGACCGCTTGCCGGTGATGTCCGGTCCCGCTTCGGCGAGGGCCGCTCACTGGGTCGAGCCTTGTCGACCCTTTGACGTCACCAGTCCACCCCGGAGCTCGCCGTCGCGAGCGAGAGGGAGTGGGCCATGACCGTAGGCCTGACGCAGCAGGATGCTGCGCTGCTCTCGCGTGCCGTGGAGCTCGCCGCTCAGGGTCGCCTCGCCGATCCGAACCCCCGAGTCGGTGCCGTGATCCTCAGCGCGCAGGGCGAGGTGGTCGGCGAGGGCTGGCACCACGGAGCCGGTACGCCGCATGCCGAGGTCGTCGCGCTACAAGCCGCCGGCGATCGTGCATCCGGTGGGACGGCGTACGTCAGCCTTGAGCCCTGCTCCCACGAGGGCCGTACGCCGCCGTGCACCCGGGCGCTCCTGGCAGCCGGTGTACGTCGGGTGGTCTTTGCCCAGGCCGACCCGAGCCCTGTGGCCGGCGGGGGAGCCGAACTCCTGCGCTCACAGGGGATTGATGTCACCGGACCGGTGAGCGGGACCGGTGCCGAGGATCTGAACCGGCCGTGGGCGTTCAGCGCTGTCCACGGTCGCCCTTTCGTGACGTGGAAGGTCGGCTCAACCCTTGACGGTCGCGTCGCCGCACTCGACGGCACCAGTCGCTGGATCACCAGCGCGGGGGCGCGCGCGGACGTGCACCGCCGTCGTGCCACGGCCGGGGCGATCCTGGTCGGCACCGGCACCGTGCTGACGGACGACCCCTCTCTGACCGTGCGCGACGCCGAGGACCGCCCAGTCGGAGTGCAGCCGCTCCGAGTCGTCATGGGCGAGCGTGACGTCCCCGCGGACGCGCGCGTCAACGGGCCGGGCGAGGTCTGGCACGCGCGCACTCACTCGGCCGAGGTCGTACTGAAGACGTTGCAGGACAAGGGGATTCGTCACCTGTGGCTCGAAGGCGGCCCGACCGTCGCGGCTGCCTTCCTGCGCGCTGGCCTGGTCGATGAGGCGCTTGTCTACGTCGCTCCCACCCTGCTCGGCGACGGCCCGTCGCTGGTCGCCTCACTCGGCGTGCCGACCCTGTCGGCCGCCCACCATCTCGAGCTGCTCGATATCGAGCAGCTCGGCCAAGACGTCCGGCTGCGCCTGCGGCCGAGACCTGTCGAAGGAGATCTGTGATGTTCACCGGGATCGTTGAGGAGCTCGGCGCCGTGGAGCGCCTCGAGCACGGGTCCGACTCCGCCGTGCTTTGGCTGCGCGGTGCCACGGTCACGGCGGACGCCGTGCACGGTGCCTCGATCGCCGTCAACGGCGTCTGTCTGACCGTGGTCGAGGTGAAGGGCCAGGTGTTCGGCGTCGACGTGATGGCCGAGACGTTGCAGCGCAGCAGCCTCGGCGGACTCACGGTGGGCGATCCGGTCAACCTCGAGCGAGCCATGCCCGCGAACGGCCGCTTCGGTGGCCACGTCGTGCAGGGCCATGTGGACGGCACCGCAGCGATCGTGTCTCGGGAGCCTGGAGACCGCTGGGAGGTCGTCACGTTCGAGCTGCCGGTCGAGCTCGCACGCTACGTCGTAGAGAAGGGCTCGATCACCGTCGACGGTGTCTCGTTGACAGTCTCGGCAGTCGCCGACGGCACGTTCAGCGTGTCCTTGATTCCCACGACCTTGGACCTGACCACGTTGGGGCGTAAGGGAGTTGGTGACCTGGTCAACCTCGAGGTCGATGTCCTGGCGAAGTACGTCGAGCGGCTGCTCGCCAGTGGCGCGCCGACAGGAGTCAGCGCGTGAACCTCTTCGAGCGCATTTACGACGCGCACCTGACCATCTCGGGTCACCCGATCACCTGGCGCGAGATCCTCGGCAACCTGTTCGGGTTCGCCTCCGCGATCGGCGGCATGCGACGCAAGGTGTGGGCCTGGCCCGTCGGCATCATCGGCAACGCGATGCTCTTCACCGTCTTCCTCGGCGTCGGTATCACCAACACCGGGAGCGGGCCGCTGTTCGGTCAGGCCGGGCGGCAGGTCTTCTTCATCATCACCTCGATCTACGGGTGGTGGATCTGGAACGAGAGCCGCAAGCTGCGGGGTGCGGACAAGCCGGCGATCAGCCCGCGCTGGGCGACCACGCAGGAGCGTGTCGGCTATCTGATCGTCTGGGTGGCCGGTGTCCTGGTCACGCAGGCGGTGTTCGCCAAGATCGGCGCGGGCTGGCCCGCGGAGCGTTGGTACTACTGGTGCGACGCCTGGATCTTCGTCGGATCGATGGTCGCGACCTATGCGATGGCTCGCGGCTGGAACGACTTCTGGCTCGCCTGGGTCGCCGTTGATCTGGTCGGAGTGCCGCTGCTGTGGCACTCCAAGTACTACCCGTCAGCCATCCTCTACGTGATTTACGCGGGGCTGGTCATCTACGGGTTCACCGTCTGGCTGCGCGCGACGCGCACCGAGCAACCGACTCCTGTGGAGGTGGCGGCATGAGCGACAGAGCGAATGGTGGAGAAATGAACGCGCTCTCATCGATCGAGGACGCGCTGCAAGCGATGCGCGATGGCCGACCGGTCCTGGTCACCGATGACGAGGACCGCGAGAACGAGGGCGACGTCATCCTCGCCGCGGACACACTCACCGACGAGTGGGTCGCCTGGATGGTGCGGCACACCTCGGGCTACCTGTGCGCGCCGCTGCCCGAGGCGTACGCCGACCGGCTCGGCCTGCCGCTCATGGTCGAGCACAACCGGGACCCGTTCCGTACGGCGTACACCGTGTCCGTGGACGCCGCCGAGGGCGTGACCACCGGGATCAGTGCAGCCGACCGAGCGCGCACGATCCGGCTGCTGGCCGACGCCGACGCGACACCGCAGGACTTCATCCGGCCCGGACACGTCCTGCCGCTGCGCGCGAAGGACGGCGGCGTCCTGGTCCGGCGTGGGCACACCGAGGCCGGCGTCGACCTGCCCCGGCTGGCAGGGCTGAACCCCGTGTCGACGCTCGCGGAACTGCAGCACGACGACGGCACCATGATGCGGCTGACTGCCGTGCTGGAGCTGGGTGCCGAGCACGATCTGCCGGTCATCACGATCGAGCAGCTCGTCCAGTGGCGCGAGAAGCATGATCGCGTCGAGCGGGTCGCGGAGGCGCGCCTGCCCACGTCGCACGGCATCTTCCAGGTCGTCGGCTACCGGGACCGGGTGACCGGCGCTGAGCACGTGGCGCTGATCAGCGGGCGCGGTCTGGACGGCGACCACCCGCTGGTGCGGGTTCATTCGGAGTGCCTGACCGGCGACGTCTTCGGCTCGCGCCGATGTGACTGTGGCCCGCAGCTGGACCGCTCCCTGGAGCGGGTCAGTCGTGAAGGTGGCGTGGTCGTCTACCTGCGCGGGCACGAGGGTCGTGGCGTGGGTCTGCTCTCTAAGCTGCAGGCGTATGCGTTGCAGGACAACGGTTTTGACACGGTCGACGCGCAGACCGAGCTGGGACTCCCGATCGACGACCGCGAGTACGGCGCGGCCGGCGCGATCCTGCGGGACCTCGGTGTCGAGCGGCTGAGGCTGATGACCAACAACCCGGTCAAGGTCGAGGCGCTGGCGCGGTCCGGGATCGACATCGTCGGCGTTGACCGGGTGCACGTGCCCGCGACCGCCGACAACACGGCGTACCTCACGACCAAGCGTGACCGCCTGGGACACGACATCCTCCTCGAGGCTGAGGCGGCGTCCGCATGAGCGGGCACGGGTCGCCACAGATCGCGGTCGACGGGACGGGACTCAGGGTCGCGATCGTCGCGGCTTCCTGGCACACGACGGTCATGGACGGTCTGGTCGACGGTGCCCAGCGCGGGCTCGCCGACGCGCAGGTCGAGGACGTCACGCTGGTACGCGTGCCCGGCAGCTTCGAGCTCGGCGTCGCCTGCGCGCGCCTCGCTCCGTCGTACGACGCTGTCGTGGCTCTCGGTGTCGTCATCCGTGGTGGGACACCGCACTTCGACTACGTCTGCCATGCGGCCACGTCCGCGCTCTCGGACATCTCGGTGCGCACCGGGACACCCGTCGGGTTCGGTCTGCTGACCTGTGACACCGAGAAGCAAGCCCTTGACCGTGCCGGTCTGCCCGACTCGATCGAGGACAAGGGTCACGAGGCGGCCACTGCAGCTGTCGCCACTGCCGTGACGCTGAAGGGCCTCACGTAGCCTGCTGCGAGTGACCTCTTCGAGCGGTATGAGACGGGCACTGGCCCGGGCACGTGACGGCAAGACGCTGGACGAGGGTGAGGCGCTCGTCCTGCTCGGCGCGCGCGGCGAGGACCTGGAGGCGCTCTTCGAGCCAGCCTCCCGGGTGCGTGATGCCGCGATGCTCAAGGCCGGGCGTCCAGAGGTCGTCACGTACTCACGCAAGGTGTTCATCCCGCTGACCCGGTTGTGCCGGGACCGTTGCCACTACTGCACATTCGCGACCGTGCCGCACCGTCTGCCGGCTGCTTTCCTGTCGCCCGACGAGGTGCTGGAAATCGCGCGCGAGGGTGCCGCCCAAGGCTGCAAGGAAGCGCTTTTCACGCTCGGTGACCGCCCGGAGGATCGGTGGCCGGCAGCGCGGGAGTGGCTCGACGCGCATGGGTACGACGACACGCTGGCCTACGTACGCGCCATGGCGATCCGGGTGCTGGAGGAGACCGGGCTGCTGCCGCACCTCAACCCCGGCGTCATGTCCTGGTCCGACCTGCAGCGGTTGAAGCCGGTCGCTCCGTCGATGGGCATGATGCTCGAGACCACCTCGACGGCACTGTTCACGGAGCCGGGCGGTGCGCACTTCGGCTCTCCCGACAAGGACCCGGCCGTACGACTCCGCGTCCTCGAAGACGCAGGCCGCGTCGGCGTACCGTTCACGACCGGGGTCCTGGTCGGCATCGGTGAGACCGTCCAGGACCGGCTCGACAGCATCCTGGCGATCCGGCAGGTAGCGCGGGAGTACGGCGCGATCCAGGAGTGCATCGTCCAGAACTTCCGGGCCAAGGACGACACCGCGATGCGGTCGACGCCCGATGTGGGGGAGGAGGAGTATCTCGCCACCATCGCGGTCACCCGACTGCTCCTCGGCCCATCTGTGACGGTCCAGGCGCCGCCGAATCTGTCTGAGCCACAACAGATCTCACGCCTCCTGGCGGCAGGCGTCGATGACTGGGGCGGCGTTTCGCCGGTCACGCCCGACCACGTCAACCCCGAGCGTCCCTGGCCGGAGGTCGACGAGCTGCGCCAGTGGACCGAGGAGTCAGGGCTGCGGCTCGCCGAGCGTCTGACGGCTCATCCGAGGTACGTCCTCGGTGCCTTGGAGCGCGACGAGCCGTGGATCGACCCGCGGCTCCATGAGCACGTCCGCGCACTGGCGGATCTCTCGACCGGCCTGGCCGCGGAGGACGCTCGCGCCACGGGGCGACCGTGGCAGGAGCCGGATGGCGGGCTGGCCGCGACAGGTGACGGCCGCGGACGTGTCGACCTGCACCGTGAGGTCGACACCGAAGGCCGCACCGATGACCGGCGCAGCGACTTCGACGAGGTCTACGGCGACTGGGCTGAGGTCGCGCATCGCGTCGACTCCGCGCCGCAGCCGCTGGGCGCCGACGTGCGAGATGCGTTGTCCCGTGCGGAAACTGACCCGGCGGGGTTGTCCGACGACGACTACTTGGCGCTTGTCACGAGCGATGGTGCCGACCTCGACGCGCTCTGCCGGCTGGCCGACGACATCCGTCGTGACGTGGTCGGTGATGACGTGACCTATGTCGTCAACCGCAACGTCAACTTCACCAACATCTGTTACGTCGGCTGCCGGTTCTGTGCCTTCGCTCAACGCAAGACGGATGCCGACGCCTTCACCCTGTCCCTGGAGCAGATCGGTCAGCGTGCCGCCGAGGCGCAAGCGCTCGGAGCGACCGAGATCTGTCTGCAGGGCGGGATCGACCCCTCACTGGGGCGGACGGCGTACGTCGACATCGTGCGTGCAGTGACCGGCGCCGCCCCGGGCATCCACGTACACGCCTTCTCTCCGATGGAGATCGCGACGGCTTCCGCGAAGGCAGGCGTGTCCGTGAAGGAGTGGCTGCAGGAAGTACGCGATGCCGGCCTCGGCTCGATCCCCGGGACGGCGGCGGAGATCCTCGACGACGAGGTGCGCTGGGTGCTGACCAAGGGCAAGCTCCCGGCGTCGCAGTGGCTCGAGGTCGTGCAGACCGCGCACGAAGTGGGGCTGCCGAGCAGCTCGACGATGATGTACGGCCACGTCGACCACCCGCGGCACTGGGTCGGCCATCTGCGCACCCTGGCTCGGCTGCAGGACAAGACAGGTGGTTTCACCGAGTTCGTGCCGCTGCCGTTCGTCCATCACAACGCGCCGGTCTATCTCGCCGGTCTGGCACGGCCGGGCCCCACGCTCCGCGACAACCGCGCCGTGCACGCCCTCGCGCGACTGATGCTGCACGGGCGGATCCACAACATCCAGACGTCCTGGGTCAAGCTCGGCGTGGACGGCACCCGGCAGATGCTCCAGGGCGGCGCGAACGACGTCGGCGGCACCCTCATGGAGGAGACGATCAGCCGGATGGCCGGTTCCGAGCATGGCTCCGCCAAGACCGTCGCCGAGCTGCAGGAGATCGCGGCGGGCATCGGCCGAGGGGTGCGGGAGCGTACGACGACCTATGGACGCCCTGCGGCAGGGGCGGCCTGAACCCGTACTCTCTTGCGACGTGAAGACGTTCGAGCAGCTGTGGGACGAGCTGTCCCGCAAGGCCACTGAGCGCCCCGAGGGCTCCGGCACTGTCGCCGCCCTCGATGCAGGCGTACACACCATCGGCAAGAAGGTCGTCGAAGAGGCGGCCGAGGTCTGGATGGCGGCCGAGCATGAGGGCAAGGAGCGCACCGCCGAGGAGATCAGCCAGCTGATCTACCACCTGCAGGTGCTGATGCTCGCCAGCGAGATCTCCCTCGACGACGTCTACGCCCACCTGTAGGAGCACCCTGATGCTGAAAGTGGCTGTCCCCAACAAGGGCGCCCTGTCCGAGTCGGCTGCCGCGATGCTCCGCGAGGCCGGCTACCGCGGCCGCCGTGAGAGCAAGGAGCTCGTGGTCCGCGACACCGACCACGACGTCGAGTTCTTCTTCCTGCGGCCGCGTGACATCGCGATCTATGTCGGCGCCGGCACTCTCGACGTAGGCCTGACCGGGCGCGATCTGCTGCTGGACTCCGCCAGCCCGGCGGAGGAGGTCCTCGCCCTGGGCTTCGGTGGATCAACGTTTCGGTACGCGAGCCTCCCGGGCTTCGCTGCCGATGTCACCGAGCTCGCCGGGCGCCGGATTGCGACCAGCTTTGCCGGCCTGGTGGAGGCTGACCTGGAGCGGCACGGGGTCGAGGCAAGCGTGGTCAAGCTGGACGGTGCCGTCGAGACGGCCGTGACGCTCGGCGTGGCTGACGCGATCGCCGACGTCGTCGAGACCGGTACGTCGATGCGCAACGCGGGCCTGGAAGTCTTCGGTGAGCCGATCATGACCAGCGAGGCGGTGCTGATCCGCCCCGCCGAACGCGAGGACAGCGCGGCCGTCGACGTGCTCGTACGCCGGCTCGAGGGCGTGCTGACCGCACGCCACTACGTGATGATGGACTACGACATCCGGGTCGAGCTGGTCGAGCAGGCGTGCGCCCTGACGCCTGGTTTGGAGTCGCCCACGGTGTCGCCGCTGCACGACAAGGGCTACGTCGCCGTGCGTTCGATGGTCCCGCGCAAGCGCACCAACCAGGTGATGGACGACCTCTACGACCTGGGTGCGCGGGCGATCCTGGTCACCGACATCGCCGCATGCCGCATCTGAGTCTCGCCATGAGTGCCAACAGGGACCTGTACGCCGTCTTCCGCCCTCGCAAGGGACGCATCGTCCCGCTGGTGGCGGCGGCTGCCTCGCTCGCGGTGTTCACGTTCGTCGCGGTCACCGTGCAAGGCGGCGGACACAGCGGCTGGTCAACGCCGGACCGGGTGATGCTGATCGCCTTCGGCGCCCTGATGGCGTTCGGGTTGTGGCGTTTTGCGCAGGTGCGCGCTGTCCCGACGCCGACCGGTCTGACCGTCCACAACCTGATCGCCACGCGGCAGCTGGAGTGGTCGCAGGTCGTCAACGTGCAGTTCGGCGCGCACAGCTCGTGGGCTGTTCTCGAGCTGGATGACACCGAGACGCTCGCGGTGATGGCGATCCAGCGGAATGACGGACAGCGTGCACTGGCAGAGGCACAGCGGCTCGCCGCTCTGGTCGAGGGACGCTCGCGGCCGTCTGCGTGACCGGTGTCAGTCGTCCAGGTCCTCCGCACGGGCCGGCACCTGGCCGCGCGCCTCGGCATAGGTCAGACCGGTGAGCATCAGCAGGTCGACCACGGTGGAGCGCATCTGAGCGCGAATCACCTCACCCGACAGCGATGTTCGGCGCGAGGCCAGCGAGCAACGACGGGCGATACGGACGAGCGCGTCGCGCGAGTCCTCGGGGTCTCGGCGAGCGGTGAGGTCGGTCGCCATCTCGCCCATCGTGGCCGCGAGGTCGTCGAGGATGTCGAGGTAGGACGGCGGAACCAGCTCGCCCACCCAGACTGCGACTGACGCTCGTCGCACGAGCACGCGCAGGTTGCGGATGGCCCGGTCAAGGGGCTCCTGGATGTCGGCGATCCCGACCACCGACGGTCCGTGCCTCCGCCGGAAGGGCGACTGCCGGGTGACCGCGATGCCCTCCGCCGTGGCTTCGCGCAGCTCGGTCAGCATCGACTCCGAGTCCCGCGCACGGTCCAGGGCGGTGTCGACACGGTCCTGGTCACGGCGGCGTACGGCGGTGGCGGTCTCGGCGAGCACATCGCTGAGCTCGGTGAGCACTTCGCCGGCCTTGACGCGCGGTCGGCGGATCGGTGAGGTCGGCGTGATGGTCGCGGCGATGATCGCCACGATGCCTCCGACCGCGGCGTCGAGCCAGCGGCTGAACGCCGTGCCCGGAGGGGCAACGAGGATCACCACGATCATTGACTGGACGCCCGCCTGGATCATGATGAGCCCGCCCGCGCCGAGCAGGACTGCCAGGCACATCGAGCAGACGACGACCACCGCCAGCTGCCACGCGCCCGTGCCGAAGATGTGCACGAACACGTCGCCGATAAAGACTCCGATGGCCACGCCGGCGGTGAGCTCGACCACCCGACGCAGGCGCTGGCCGTACGTCAGGCCAAGCGTGACCAGCACGGTCACCGGTGCGAAGAACGGTTGCGGATGGTCGAGCACGTCGTGCGCGATGACCCAGGCGAGTGCGCCGAACAACCCGCACTGCAGGATCAGGAAGAACCGGTTGCGCAGCCGGTCGGCACGCTCTCGCAAAGAGCGACGGGTGAGCTGGGGGCGAGGGTCGAGGCGCCGACCCCAGTCGCGTGCGAGCACCGTTGCGGCAGTGCTGTCCTCGGCAGGTGGAGGGGTCTCGCCGGACGGCTCCCGCGTGCTCATCGGTGACCTCCTCGACGTCGGGACGAGGCTACCGGCGTTGACGCTCGAACGCCCTTATCGGCGTGGTGCGCCGAACAGCCGAAGGGACATCACGTCCACGCCGCCTGCTGGCGCCGATTCGACGACCAGTCGGACGTATCGGCCAACCCCACGCAGGTGCTCGAACTCTTCGATGCCGACCGCCCGTGGGTCGAAGTCGATCAGGTCCTGGGGAGTGGTCGCCTTCCGGTAGGGCGTGGTGCCGCCCTTCCCCGTGCTGGTCGAGGCCAGCTGGCGCCAGCGCCTGCCGTCGGCGGACAGCTCCAGCCGGTACGCCGAGGCGAACCGAACGCCCCACTGCACGGCCGCGCGGTCCAGCGCTACCGGCTCGCCGAGGTCGATCGTGAACGCAGTGCCACGGCCGCCATCCGACCCGCTGCTCCAGCCGGTCGACGGGTCGTCGTCCACGGCCGCCGCTGGATCCTGGCCAGTCGTCGCCACGGCTCTGCATCCCATGGCCAGGTCCACCGTGGGCAGTCCGCCGGGCGCGTCTCCGACCTGTTGCAGGGCACGGACGAAGCCCGGGTAGTCGGCGGCCGGCTTGGGCGAGCCCCAGCCGGCCTGGGCCACGATGTGAGTGAGCCGGGTGGTGTACTCGGAGATGTGCTGCTCGGACTCCGCGTCGCCTGCGTCGCACCAGATGTGCATGGCGGTGCCCTGGTTGGCCGATCCGGTGATCGTGCGGAATGGGGAGGGGGTCTCTCCGTCCGCTCCCCAGTTCAAGAACTCATCGACCTGCCAGTTGTCGTAGGTCCACGGGGTGTCCTTGCGGTAGTCCCAGCCGCCGCCGGCCGCGTAGTAGGTGGGCGGGCTGCCACCGTTCATCACGGTGAAGCCCTGGTCGACCAGCCACTGAGGGTCCGCGCCGCGGGAGGTCCAGAAGTCGATGTTGATGGTGCTCGACGGCCGGACGACCGCGGTCTTGACCCCGACCAACCCGTCGTTCCACATCCGCATCGTCTTGCCGTGCGCGCGCACGATGTCGTTCGCCCAGTTCAGGAACCCGAGCACGCAGTCGTTGCCGGTCAGCTTGGACGCGTCTCCGTCTGAAGGCAGGTAGTGCGCCTTCGCGTAGGCGATGTACGCAGCGTTGTCCGACACTGAGTCGGCCTCGTCGCCGCCGATCATCCAGTAGCGGCCCGGGAAGAGCGGCAGGTACTCATCCAGCAGGTCCTTGATGAACGCGTAGACCTCGTCCTTGCTCAGGTCCAGGGTGGTCTTGGTGCCCGGCAGACCCAGCTCGGGGTGGACGGAGAGCACCTGGGTCATGTGTCCGGGGACGTCGATCTCAGGGATGATCTCGATGTGGTGCTGCTCCGCGAGCGCGATCAGGTCGCGCACCTGGCGCTTCGTCAGGAAGCCGTCCTTCGACACCACTTCGGGGTGCGTGCTGGACTCGATGCGGAAGCCCTCACTGTCCGACAGATGCAGGTGCAGGGTGTTGAGCTGCATGTACGCCATGTTGCGGATGGTGCCTTCGAGCCACTCGGGCGTGAAGTACTTGCGACCGTTGTCGACCATCAGCCCGCGATAGGGCTTCAGCGGCCAGTCCACGGCGGTGCCGCCCGCCACGACCGGCGACTGGTGCAGCAGCTGGAGCAGCGTACGAGTGCCCCGGAAGATGCCCGTCACAGCCGCCGCTGACAGGTCCATGACAGCGCCGGAGTCAAGGGTGTAGCCCTCGTCGCCGGTCGCCGGGTTCCTGTCGTCGGACAGTCGGAGCCGCAGATCGCCGGGGCGTGCAGCGCCGGTGACCACAGGTATCCGGCGGCCGGTCAGCGTGTGCAGGTCGGTCGCGAACAGGGCGGCGGTGCCGGCCAGCTTCGAGCGGTCGGCCCTGTCCAGGACGATGCGGCTCCGTACGCCGAAGCGGTACGCACCTCTACCGGCCGTCCACTGCTGGAGTCCGGGCACGGTCAGCGGTCGTGCTACCACCGCTTGACGGACGCCCGGGGTTCGCACGAAGCCCTCCGCCCGGGCCGAACCTGCCGGGGCGGTCGTGGCAGCCGCGACGAGGGCGGCCGTGCCGGTGACGAAGGTGCGTCGGGTGGGATGCGCCGGATGCATTGCGACTCCAGAAGGCAGGAGGAAGATGTCTATACAACTCCGGTCATCCTGGCCGTTCGATGCGCGAGCCGCAAGGGTCAGTCGGGATCAGTGCGGAAGAGCAGGTGGGCGTGGTCTCGCGTGTGATCAGCGGCGAAGACCGCCGCCTCCTGACGTGCCCAGCGTTCCCAGTTGGTGCCGAACGTGTCGCCGTCGCGTTCGAGCCCGCGCTTCATCCGCAGATCGTGCTCCGCCTCGAGCCACACTCGCACCGCGACGTCCTCGCGAGCCGACCCGACCGTGCAGGCGCAGCCCTCCACGACCACGAACCGGTGCTCGGGCACCTGCACGAGCTCGGCGTACCGTCCGCTCTGCCAGTCGAACCGGCGGTACGCCGCGGGCTCGCCCCGAGTGAGAGGGGTGAGCACCTGCGCGGACAGGAGGGCGGGAGCGGCGGCCAGGCCGTCCCAGCCGGGAAAGATGTCGTCCAGGTGCACGACGGGCGCATCGTCGAGGGCTCGCGAGACGAGCTGGGCGAGTGAGGACTTCCCCGAGCCGGCAGGCCCGTCGATCCCGACGATCACCGGGGCGCCGCGCGCTGCTCGGGCGAGGTCGGCGACTCGCTCGGCGTCGGCGGGGCGCGCGTGGTTCACACCCCAGACGTGATGGTCATCGGACACGGACGTCACCCTAGGCTGACGGCGTGAGCGTCGCCGTCCGTGTCATCCCGTGTCTCGATGTCGATGCCGGTCGTGTGGTCAAGGGCGTCAACTTCGACAACCTGCGCGACGCGGGCGATCCCGTCGAGCTGGCCGCCGTCTACGACCGGCAGGGCGCCGATGAGCTCACCTTCCTCGACGTCACCGCGTCATCGGCCGACCGCGAGACGACCTACGACGTCGTACGCCGGACGGCCGAGCAGGTCTTCATCCCGCTGACCGTCGGGGGAGGCGTACGCGCAGTCGGCGATGTCGACCTGCTGCTGCGCGCGGGCGCCGACAAGGTCGGCATCAACACCGGCGCCATCGCTCGCCCGGAGGTCATCGCTGAGATCGCCGACCGGTTCGGCTCTCAGGTGCTCGTGCTGTCCGCTGATGTACGCCGCTCGCCGGACGGCCGCTTCGAGGTCACCACCCACGGTGGTCGCCGGTCGGCCGGTCTCGAGGCGGTCGAGTGGTGCGTACGCGCGACAGAGCTGGGCGCCGGCGAGATCCTGCTGAACTCGATGGACGCGGACGGGACCAAGAACGGGTTCGACCTGGAGCTGATCCGGGCGGTGCGCGCCGAAGTGAGTGTGCCGCTGATCGCCAGCGGAGGAGCCGGCACACCGCAGCACTTCGTGGAAGCCGTGGAGGCGGGGGCCGACGCGGTCCTAGCGGCCTCGGTGTTCCACTTCCAGGAGATGACGATCGGCCAGGTCAAGGACGCCTTGCGCACCGCCGGCCACGAGGTCCGTTAGAGCCCCATCGTCGCTGACCGGTACGCCGCGACCGCGTCCGGAGGACCGTCGATCTCGACATCGGCCCTGGCACCATCCGCGCCGGCCCGGCCCGCGATGCTCAGCAGGATCTCGCCGGGAGCGCCCTTCAGCGTGACGGTCTGCTCGGGTCCGCTGCCGCGTCGCAGCACCGCCTCGCCGTGGCCGTCGCTCTGTGCCTCGACACCGACGTCGACCCCACGCAGCGTCATCTTGGCCATCCGCTGCACGACCGGCCACAGCTCTCGCTCAGCAGCTGAGGTCAGCTCGCGCCGCGCGCTCGGATCGACGCCGCGCAGCACGTCCTCGTGGTGGATGAAGAACTCACCCGTGTTGGCGACCTGGTCGATCGCGCCGATCCGGAACGGCGAAAGGAAGGGCGGCCCGGAGCGTACGGTCTGCACGAGCTGCTCCCACGGCTGCGCCGCGAGGCTGGACATCACCGAGTCGGTGTGGCTCGACAGCGCACTGACGAACATCCCGATCGCAGCGTCGGGACGCGACTCGCGCAGCACGAGATGGGCGGCGAGGTCACGGGTCGTCCAGCCCGCGCAGAGAGTGTCCGCGTCGGGCCCGACGAGCTCGAAGGTGTCGCAGAGCGCCTGTCGTTCCTGCTGAGCCAGAGATGCCATGGCGCCATGCTCTCGCGAATAACCGGTGGCGGTCGTGTCGGTACCGCGTGAGAGGCTGGAAGACGCGGTCGCACCGGCTTTGGGGAGTCGGTCTGCGGACCCGTCCACCCGCGGTACGAAAGGGATCTCGCCGTGACCTCGGCTGCTCAGACCAGGCCGGCACCTCGCCGTACCCTCCGCCGGGGCCTGCGCGTCATCGCGACCGGGTTCGGCGAGCAGCGCAAGGTGCTCGCCGTGGCCGTTCTCGGTTCGGCGATCTACGGGGTGATGACCGTCGCGATGGCGCGGGTGATCGCTCATCTGGTGTCCTCGATCGTCGAGCCGGCCGTTGCTGCGCGCTCGATCAGCGGCGGGCAGGTCTGGACGATCGTCTGGCAGATGACGCTGGCCGTGCTGCTCACGGTGGTCGGTGTGGTGCTGCGTCGGGTCGGTGCCGGCATCGCGTTCTTCAACCTCAACGCGTCCTACCGTCGACGGGTCACCCGCCAGTACCTCCGGCTCCCGCTCGCGTGGCACCACCGGCACCCGTCCGGCCAGCTGCTCTCCAACGCCAATGCCGATGTCGAGGCCACCTGGAACGTCTTCCAGCCGCTGCCCATGGCGATCGGTGTCCTCGTGATGCTGGCGGTGGGCTCGGTCGAGATGTTCCGTGTCGACCTGTGGCTGGCGTTGATCGGAATGCTCGTGTTCCCAGCGCTTTTCGTGGCCAACCTGGTCTTCCAGTCCCGCATGTCACCTCGTGTCACCCTCGCCCAGCAGCTGCGGGCGGAGGTCAGCGAGGTCGCCCACGAGAGCCTCGAGGCTGGGCTGCTGGTCAAGGCGATGGGTCGCGAGGAGCAGGAGACCGCGAGGTTCGCCGAGGTCACCAACCGGTTGCGAGTGGCCGCCGTCGAGGTCGGTCGGACGCGCGGCACCTTCGACCCGGTGATCGAGGCGATCCCGACGTTCGGCACGTTGGCCGTGCTCGCAGTGGGGACCGCTCGCGTGTCCTCCGGCGACCTCGACGCCGCCTCCGTGGTCCAGATCGCCTACCTCTTCTCCGTGCTCGCGTTCCCGGTCCGCTCGTTCGGCTGGGTGCTCGCCGAGCTGCCGCGCACCGTCAACGGCTGGGACCGCGTCGCCGGCGTCCTGCGCGCTCGCGGCGAGATGACGTACGGCGACCAGCCTCTCCCGTTCGACGGCCAGGGCGCGGTCGGACTGGAGGGCGTCTCGTACGCCTATGACGTCGCCGAGCGCTCCGACCTGGGCCGCGAGGGCGTGACCGGCTCGGAGTCGGCACCGACTGAGCGCGTCACTGCCGTCCGGGACGTCACCATCGAGATCCCGCCCGGGCAGACGACCGCGCTGGTCGGGCCCACGGGCTCCGGCAAGTCGACCCTCGTCAACATGGTGCTGCGGCTGGTCGATCCGACGGGCGGCGTGGTCGAGATCGACGGGCGCGACCTGCGCGAGGTCCGGCAGGGCGGCGTACCCGAGGTGGCGACGCTGGTCGCCCAGGAGACCTTCCTGTTCGACGACACCGTGGAGGGCAACGTCACACTCGGCCGGGACGCCGATGAGACGGATGTCGAGGACGCTCTGCGGGTCGCACAGGCATCCAAGTTTGTGGCGGAGCTCTCGGACGGCGCGCAGACCCGGGTGGGGGAGCGCGGTGCGAGCCTGTCCGGCGGACAGCGTCAGCGAATTGCGTTGGCACGTGCGGTGATTCGCCGGCCCCGGTTGCTGGTGCTCGACGATGCGACATCCGCCGTTGACCCGGCCATCGAGACAGCCATCCTCGACGGGCTGCGCGAGCGCAGTGACGGGATGACCGTGCTCGTCGTGGCCTACCGGAAGTCGACGATCGGCATGGCTGACCGGGTCGCCTACATCGAGCGTGGCCGGGTACTCGATCAGGGCACGCACTCTGAGCTGATGGACCGGTGCGAGGGCTACCGCCGGCTCGTCACCGCCTACACCCGCGAGGCTGAGGAACGCGCAGCCGTGGCGGCCGATGAGGAGGCGTCATGAGCGCGGACACCGCGACCTCGAGCGAGATCGGCGGCAGCGCCGAGCTGACGACCAGCCAGACGCTGCGTCGCGGCGTCCAGCTGTCACCGGAGCTGCGCAACGGTCTGCTCGTCACCCTGGCGCTCGCCCTGATCTCGACGCTCGGACGCGTCCTCGTGCCGTTCGTCGTCCAGCAGACCATCGACCACGGCATCATGGCCGACGGCGGTCCGGACACCGGCCTGGTCGTACGACTGGTGTGCCTCGCGGGGCTCGCCGTCGGGCTGACGGCCGTGACGTCGTACTTCGTCAACCTGCGGCTTTTCCGCGCCTCTGAGGGCGGTCTGGCCACACTGCGGGTGCGCGCCTTCCGACACATCCACGACCTGTCGGCCTTGACCCAGAACTCCGAACGCCGTGGCGCGCTGGTCTCGCGGGTCACCAGTGACGTCGACACGATCTCGCAGTTCGTGCAGTTCGGCGGGCTGATGTTCATCGTCTCGATCGGTCAGCTGACCGTCGCGACCGTGCTGATGGTCATCTACAGCCCGCTGCTGGCCGCGGTGGTCTGGATCTGCTTCATCCCGCTGTTCGTGGTCGTGCGCCGTTTCCAGGGGATGGTGGGTCGGGCCTACACCGGAGTTCGCGAACGCGTGGGCGACATGCTCGCGGCAATCTCGGAGTCGGTGGTCGGGGCGGTGACGATTCGGGCGTACGGCGTCGAGGAGCGCACCGGCGAGCGGATTGACCTCGCGATCGACCGGCACCGACGTGCGGCCATCCTGGCTCAGCTCAAGGCTGTTGCCGCGTTCACCTCCGGACAGCTGGTCGCCGGCCTGACGACCATGGCAGTGCTCGCGGTGGGTGCAGTGATGGCCGCGCACGGTGACCTCAGCCTGGGTGAGCTGCTCGCATTCTTGTTCCTGGTCAACCTCTTCACCCAGCCGGTGCAGACGGCGACCGAGATCCTCAACGAGATGCAGAACGCCATCGCCGGTTGGCGACGCGTCATCGGCGTGATCGACACTCCAGCCGATGTCAGCGACCCGGCCGACGACGGTGTCGAGCTGCCGCGTGGGCCGATCACGGTGGAGTTCGACGACGTGTCCTTCGCCTACCCGGGCGGCGAGACCGTGCTGTCCGACGTCTCGTTGACGATTCCGCCTCGGTCGCGCGTGGCCGTGGTGGGGGAGACGGGCTCGGGCAAGACGACGCTCGCCAAGCTCCTCACCCGACTGATGGACCCGGCGGGCGGGACCGTACGGCTGGACGGCGTCGACCTGCGTGATCTCCGCTTCTCGTCCTTGCGGTCGCGCGTGGTGATGGTGCCGCAGGAGGGCTTCCTCTTCGATGCCACGCTGCTGCACAACCTCAGGTTCGGTCGCCCGGACGCGAGCATCGAGGACGTCGAGCTGACTCTCACCGAGCTCGGACTGGACGGGTGGGTCGAGGGCTTGCCGCACGGTCTGGACACCGAGGTCGGCCAGCGCGGCGAGTCCCTGTCGGCCGGTGAGCGCCAGCTGGTCGCGCTCGCTCGCGCCTACCTCGCCGACCCTGATCTCCTGGTGCTCGACGAGGCCACCAGCGCAGTTGACCCCTCCACCGAGGTACGCATCCAGCGAGCCCTCGACGGTCTCACCACCGGCCGCACGTCGGTCGCCATCGCCCACCGGCTCTCCACCGCGGAAGCAGCCGATGAGGTGATCGTGGTCGACCGCGGTCGCGTCGTGCAGCGTGGGCCGCACGAGCAGCTCGTCCGGCAGCAGGACGGGGTCTATGCCCGTCTGCACGCGTCCTGGGCCCGCCAGCAGACCTGATCTCGGCTTCCCTGGGGTATCGATATTCGATAGTATCGAAAATCGATAGCATCAAATCTCGGGAGGCTCGGATGTTGACCCAGGACAAGCCCTTTGTGAGTCTGCGCGCCATGAACGCACTGGCTGCCCTTGTCGTCGTGCTCGGCTGGCTGGCGGCCGTGGGTGGCGTGG
Source organism: Luteipulveratus mongoliensis (assembly GCF_001190945.1). Classification (NCBI taxonomy): domain Bacteria; kingdom Bacillati; phylum Actinomycetota; class Actinomycetes; order Micrococcales; family Dermacoccaceae; genus Luteipulveratus; species Luteipulveratus mongoliensis. Next base: position 2,955,851 of record NZ_CP011112.1, read on the forward strand.
TGTACGCGATCAACGGTGCGACCCAGGCGGGCGGCTCGATCACCGTCTCTGCGCAGGTGCACGATCTGACCGGGACCACAGTTCGGGACAGCGTGCCGGCCGACGCAACGCTTCGTCCGACGGGGAGCCAGTCGGCGCTTCAGCTAGGGCTGCCGAACAGCGGTACGGACAGCTGGATGCACACCCCGGCCGACTCCTGGTTGCTCACGACAGGGGACTCCTCCGTTGCTGAACAGCTCCTGTCGCGCGGCGACGCGGTCATCTGGGGCCTGAGCGCTCTGGCGGCGGGCTACGCGCTGCGCGCCCTGATCCTGTCCATCAGCGCTGGCCGACCGTTCGCCGAGGGCAACGCTCGCCGCATTGCCACCATGGGCGTTCTGGCGGTGGCAGCGTGCTGGGCCGGGTCTGCCTCGACGGGTGCTGCGGCCGTCGTGGTTGCCGATCGAGTGGGCGTGACGTCACAGGTGAACGGCGTCCTGTCGTTCTCGCTCCTGCCGCTGGTGGTCCTGCCCTTCGTCCTGGTTCTCGCCGAGGCGTTCCGGCGCGGCGGGGAGCTGGCGCGCGACGTCGACGGCCTCGTGTGATGGCAGCTCCCGAGCACCGGGTCACCTGCCATCTCGACCGATTGCTCGAGGAGCGCGGCATGACCCTGACTGAGCTGGCCGAACGTGTCGGCGTCACGGTGGTCAACTTGTCGGTGCTCAAGAACGACCGAGCCAAGGCGATCCGGTTCTCGACACTGACTGGCATCTGCGAGGTTCTCCGGTGCGAGCCGGGCGACGTCCTCTCGCTGCGCGCCGCACCCTGAACGAGCGGTGTCGGTCCTGACCACCAGGATGGCCGGATGAACAGAGCGCAGCTCGAGGCCGACCTCGTGACCTACTACGACAGCGAGGCGGCCGAACGCACGGTGCGCGCACTGCCGCCCGAGCGAGAGGCCGCGCGGTCGTCGTACGCCGACCTGCTCGGTCGCGAGAACCGCGCCTCGGTGCTGGAGATCGGTTCCGGTCCGGGTCGGGACGGTGTGGCGCTGCGTGACACCGGTCTGCGCTACACCGGCGTCGACCTCGCGCCGGAGAGCGTCGCGCTGTGCCGTCAGGAAGGGCTGGACGTCCACGTCGCCTCGGTGCACGAGCTGCCGTTCGAGGACGACGCGTTCGAGGCCGGCTGGACGATGAGCACCCTGCTGCACGTACCCGACACGGACCTCGACTCCGCGCTCGGCGAGATCGTCCGTGTGCTGCGACCCGGAGCTCCGTTGGCGGTCGGCGTCTGGGGTGCAGCGCAGTCGCGCGAGGAGACCTGGGACGAGGGCACCGGGTTCGGGCCGCGGTTCTTCAGCCTCCGCAGCGACGCCGACCTGCGGGAGCAGCTCGCGTCGTACGGCGAGATCGAGGAGTTCCGCACCTGGCCCGGACACGGCGGTCTCCACTACCAGTGGGCCGTGCTGCGCTGCCGCTGATCGACGCAGGGGCACCCTCAAACCCAGGCGACTCGCCACCTCGCAGATGCCTCCCCTACGTGGGGGTCACTCTCGACGTAGCGAGTCACTTTGCGGATGCAAAAGAAGGCCGGCCGTGGTCCGTCCCGATCCGCGCCACGTCCAACCGCTGTACTCCTGCCGACCGGCCATCGTGAACAATGGCCGGGTGCCTGACGAGACCGCTCTGCCCCCGGACGTCGCCGCGCGTCTGAAGCGCGATGCCGACGGCCTGGTCGCCGCCGTCATCCAGCAGCACGACACCGGTGAGGTGCTCATGCTCGGCTGGATGAACGACGAGGCCCTGCACCGCACGCTGACCGAAGGTCGCGTGACGTTCTGGTCGCGCAGCCGCGGCGAGTACTGGCGCAAGGGCGACACCTCCGGTCACGTGCAGCACGTCCGATCCGTCGCCATCGACTGTGACGGCGACGCGCTGCTCGTGCGGGTCGACCAGGTGGGTGCGGCCTGCCACACCGGCGAGCGCACCTGCTTCTTCACCGACATCCCGGCGGTCGTGGCATGAGCTCGCAGGACGTTCACGCGGACCTGAGCTGGGGTACGACCTGGCCCAGCCTGCCGGTCTTCGCCGAGCTGGCGCGCGAGCGGCGAGTCATCCCCGTCGTACGCCGGCTGCTCGCCGACGGGGAGACCCCGCTGGGCGTCTACCGGAAGCTGGCCCAGGACCGCCCGGGCACCTTCCTGCTGGAGTCGGCCGAGCACGGTGGCGTGTGGTCGCGCTACTCGATCATCGGCGCGTCCAGTCACGCGACGCTGACCGAGCAGGACGGCGAGGCGACCTGGCTGGGAGAGCCCCCTGTCGGCGTACCCACCGGTGGCAGCCCGACCGACGCGCTGCGGGACACGGTCGCGGCGCTGGCGACCGTCCCGATCCCTGGCCTGCCGCCGCTGACGGGCGGCATGGTCGGCACGGTCACCTACGACGCCGTACGCCGGTGGGAACGTCTCCCTGACACCGGCACCGACGACCTGGACCTGCCCGAGGTCGCGATGATGCTCGCGACCGATCTCGCGGTGCTCGACCACCGTGACGGCTCGCTGCTGCTCGTGGCCAACGCGATCAACTACGACAACACCGACGCACGGGTCGAGAACGCCTGGGCCGATGCTGTTGAGCGGCTGGACCGGATGACCGCTCAACTCGCGGCCGCCGCGCCCTCCACCGTGGCCGTCCCGCACCCGGTCGAGCTCGAGCCGAGCAGCACGCACACGCGCGAGCAGTTCCACGACATGGTCGAGCGCTGCAAGGAGGACATTCGCGCCGGCGAGGCGTTCCAGATCGTGGTGTCGCAGCGCTTCTCGGTGCCCTGTGCGGCCGATGCGCTGGACGTCTACCGCGCGCTGCGCGCCTCCAACCCGAGCCCCTATATGTATCTCCTGCGGCTGCCGCACCCGGACGGATCGACCTATGACGTGGTCGGGTCAAGCCCGGAGGCGCTCGTCAAGGTGACCGGACGCAAGGTCATCACCCACCCGATCGCTGGGTCCCGCCCACGCGGCAAGACTCCTGAGGACGACCAGCGGCTGGCCGACGAGCTGTCTGCCGACCCCAAGGAGCGCGCTGAGCACCTGATGCTGGTCGACCTCTCCCGCAACGACCTGCAGCGCGTCTGCAGGGCCGGGACGGTCGACACGGTGGAGTTCATGCAGGTCCGTCACTACAGCCACATCATGCATCTGGAGTCGACGGTGATCGGCGAGCTGAAGGCGGGCCGGTCGGCGTACGACGTGCTGGTGGCGACCTTCCCGGCCGGCACGTTGTCCGGCGCGCCCAAGCCGCGAGCCATGCAGATCATCGACGAGCTGGAGCCGAGCCGACGCGGTGTCTATGGGGGAGTGGTCGGCTACCTCGACTTTGCCGGTGACCTCGACCTGGCGATCGCGATCCGCACCGCCGTGCTCAAGGAGGGCACCGCCCATGTCCAGGCCGGGGCCGGCATCGTCGCCGACTCGGTGCCGGAGAGTGAGTACCAGGAGACGATCACCAAGGCCGCGGCAGCGCTGCGCGCCGTGTCGATCGCGACCGGCATGCGAGCCCCTCGATGACCGCCAAGCGCACCGTCCTGATCGAGGTGCTCGTTGCCGCGGTGGTGCTACTCGCGTGCAGCGCACGCACCTGGGTCGAGGGCACGGTCAGTGACGTGGTGCTGCAGGACAGCACCGTCTCGGTGTCCGGCAGCAAGGCCGCTGCCGGTGTGGTTGCAGGGGCCCTGGTCGGTGCGGCAGCCGCGGTTGCTACGGCGACGGGTGGTCGGATCGTACGTTGGGTCGGCGCGATAGCGGCGCTGCTCGCCGGGCTGCTGGCTGTCGTGCTGACCCTGCGGGTCATCCTCGACCCGAGCGATGTCGTCGGCCGTCAGGCGGCGACCACGACCGGCCGCACCGGATCGGTCGAGGCCGACGGCTCGGTCACCGTATGGGTCTGGATCGCCCTGGTCGGAGCCCTGCTGCTCCTCGCCGCTGGTGCCTCCGCCACGGTCGGGATGCGCCGTTGGGCGGGCCTCTCCTCCCGCTATGACGCACCGACGGCCGACAAGCCGGCCCGTCAGGAGTCGGACTGGGAACGACTGAGCAAGGGTGAGGACCCGACGGCAGACGCCGATGTCGACGCGGCCGACCCGCCGCGCTGAGACTCCGTTGCTGTGCGTTCCTGCGCGCCTGCCACAATGAGGCCGACCGCCACGGTGGGCGGTCCACCCCAGATCGAAGGAGTCCCCACGCATGTCTGACGACCACGACGAGAACCACGGCCACAGCGTCGCGGCGTGGACCGGAGTCTTCGCCCTGATCATCGCCTCCGGCCTCATCTCGGTCGGTGTCGCGTGGGGTGCGCACCTGTGGACGTTCCTCGGCATCGCGGTCGGCGTCGTCGGCTTCGTCGGGTCCATCGTGCTCAGCAAGACCGGCTTCGGCGTCGAGGCGAAGAGGCTGCAGGCGCAGGGCCACCAGGGCGTGCGCTGACCCGCTGTCCGGCAGGCAGACCGTCGTCCGGGCGGTCCGAGATCGGCAGGTAGCCTGCTGCGGTGCCCACGGTCCTCGACGAGATCATCAGCGGGGTCCGTGAGGACCTCGACGTCCGCCGGCGTACGACATCGCTGGCCGACCTGCAGAGTCGGGTGAGCGATCTCCCGCCCGCCCTCGACGCCCTCGCAGCATTGCGTGCCGACGGGCCGGTCAAGGTCATCGCCGAGGTCAAGCGCCGCAGTCCCAGCAAGGGCGACCTGGCGGCCATCGCCGATCCGGCAGCTCTTGCCGCGGACTATGCCGCCGGTGGCGCCTCGGTCATCTCCGTCCTCACCGAGCAGCGTCGCTTCGGCGGCACTCTCGATGACCTGGACGCGGTGCGGGCCGCGGTCTCGATCCCGTTGCTGCGCAAGGACTTCATGGTCAGCGACTACCAGCTCTGGGAGGCTCGCGCACACGGCGCGGACGTCATCCTGCTGATCGTCGCGGCACTCGATGACAGCCGGCTGCGCGACCTCCACCAGCTGGCCGGTGAGCTCGGTATGACGGCGCTGGTCGAGGTGCACGACGAGCCCGAGACCGAGCGTGCGGCCTCGCTCGGGGCGTCCGTCATCGGCATCAACGCCCGCAACCTCAAGACACTCGACGTCGACCGTACGACGTTCGCCCGCCTCTCCCCGCTGGTCCCGTCGAGCGCGGTCACCGTCGCCGAGTCCGGCGTACGAGGTCCGGCCGATGTCTCCGACTACGTCGCCGCAGGTGCGGACGCCGTGCTGGTGGGGGAAGCCCTCGTCACCGGCGGCGACCCGCGAGCCGCGGTCGGCCGCCTGCGCCAAGGAAGTGAGTCATGAACCAGGACAACAGGATTGGGCGCTTCGGCGACTACGGCGGGCGCTACGTCCCCGAGGCGTTGGTGGCTGCGCTCGAGGAGCTCGATGAGCAGCGCCTGAAGGCGATGCACGACCCCGGGTTCCTCGGGCAGCTCGCTGAGCTGCACCGCACCTACACCGGCAGACCGAGCATCATCACCGAGGTGCCGCGCTTTGCCGAGCACTGTGGCGGGGCGCGCGTGGTCCTCAAGCGCGAGGACCTCAACCACACCGGTTCGCACAAGATCAACAACGTGCTGGGCCAAGCGCTGCTCACCCAACGGATGGGCAAGCGACGCGTCATCGCTGAGACCGGCGCAGGACAGCACGGCGTCGCGACCGCCACCGCCGCTGCCCTGCTCGGCCTGGAGTGCGTCGTCTACATGGGCCGGGTCGACACCGAGCGGCAGGCGCTCAACGTCGCCCGCATGCGACTGCTCGGTGCCGAGGTCGTCCCGGTCGACCACGGCAGCCGCACCCTCAAGGACGCGGTCAACGAGGCCTTCCGCGACTGGGTGACCAACGTCGACGACACGCACTACGTCCTCGGCACCGTCACCGGTCCCTACCCGTTCCCGGAGATGGTGCGTGACTTCCACCGCATCATCGGCGTCGAGGCGCGGCAACAGGTGCTGGACACCTTCGGTCGGCTGCCGGACGCGGTGTGCGCGTGCGTCGGCGGCGGGTCCAACGCGATGGGCATCTTCCACCGCTTCATCGACGACACCGACGTCCGCCTCATCGGCTTCGAGGGCGGGGGAGAAGGCCCGGAGTCGGGGCGGCACGCGGCGCGCTTCAGCGGCGAGGCGACCCCCGGCGTACTCCATGGCGCGTTCACCTACGTGCTGCAGGACGACGACGGTCAGACGATCGAGTCGCACTCGGTGTCGGCCGGCCTGGACTACCCGAGCGTCGGCCCGGAGCACGCCTACCTCAAGGACATCGGTCGGGCGGAGTACCAGCCGATCACCGACGACGAAGCGATGGAGGCGTTCAAGCTGCTGTCGCAGACCGAGGGCATCCTCCCGGCGATCGAGAGCGCGCACGCTCTCGCCGGCGCGATGAAGGTCGGTCGCCAGCTCGGTCCGGACGGCTTGGTGCTGGTTAACCTGTCCGGCAGGGGAGACAAGGACGTCGACACGGCTGCGCGCTGGTTCGGCCTGCTTCCTGACAAGGCGGACAAGGCAGAGGGAGAGCAGTCGTGAGCCGGCTGAGTGAGGTGCTGGCCTCGACCAAGGCAGAGGGTCGAGCCGCACTGGTCGGCTACCTGCCGGTGGGCTTCCCCGACGTCGAGGGCTCGATCCGGGCGATGGAGGTCATGGTCGAGAACGGCGTCGACGTCGTCGAGATCGGCCTGCCCTACACCGACCCGCTGATGGACGGCCCGATCATTCAGACGGCCGCGACCAAGGCCCTTGAGGCCGGCGTCCGTGTCGCTGACGTGATGAAGGCGGCCCGCGCCGTGTCGGCGACCGGTGCCGGCGCGCTGGTCATGACCTACTGGAACCCCGTACTCCGTTATGGCCCAGACCGATTCGCCGCGGATCTCGCGGCCGCCGGCGGGTCCGGACTCATCACACCGGATCTGGTGCCCGACGAGGCGCAGGACTGGATCGCGGCCAGCGAGGCGCACGACCTCGACCGGATCTTCCTGGTGGCCCCGAGTTCCACGGACGAGCGGCTGATCAGCACCACGGCTGCGTCGAGCGGGTTCGTCTATGCGACCGCGCTCATGGGTGTGACGGGAGCCCGCGACAGCGTCGGCGACGCCGCGTCGATCCTGGTGGGTCGCGTACGCCAGGTCACCGATCTCCCCGTGTGTGTCGGCCTCGGCGTCTCGACCGGAGCGCAGGCCAAGCAGGTCGCGCAGTTCGCCGATGGTGTGATCGTGGGCTCAGCCCTCGTCCGCTGCCTCGTCGAGGCACCCGACCTGGACGCGGGGCTTGCCGAGCTGGCGCGCGTGACACGAGAGCTCGCGGAGGGCGTCCGGGGATGACTTCCAGCGTCCGGGCACTGCAGGGGACCTCGGATCGTTCCCTGGCCGTGAAGGACTGGATCGGCCTGGTGGCGAGACTGCTGCTGGGCGGGGTGCTGGTGGCCGCCGGGCTGCTCAAGATCACCCATCTCGGCAGCTCGCGCACAGCGACGCGGGCCTATGACCTGATGCCTGTCGATCTCGCCAACTTCGTCGGCACTCTGCTGCCGATGCTGGAGATCGTCCTCGGCCTGCTGCTGCTGGCCGGCCTGCTGACCCGCGGCACCGCCGTGCTCGGCGGCCTGCTGATGCTCGCCTTCATCGGTGGCATCGCCTCCGCCTGGGCGCGTGGCCTGACCATCGACTGCGGCTGCTTCGGCGGCGGTGGCTCGGTGGATGAGAACCAGACGAAGTACCTGCAGGAGATCCTGCGTGACACCGGGCTGGCGCTGTGCGCCGTCTGGTTGGTGGTCCGCCCGCGCTCCCGATGGAGCCTGGACGGGCGACTGTGGGGCAGCTGACCCCGACCGAGACTGCGCCCCGGTCGTCCGGGGCTCGACGACCAAGGAGACTCAACGCATGGCTCGCCCCGACGCCTCAGCCAAGCTCGCTGCCACCAAGCCGAAGGAAGGGCCGCCGAAGGCCCTCATCGCCGCGGTGATCGCGGTTGTCCTCGTGATCGTGGCCGGCGGGGCCTTCCTGCTGACCAACCCGTTCGGCAAGCTCGATGCCAAGGGTCCGAAGGCTTCCGTGGCTGAGGGCAACGGCGTCGTGATGTACCCGGGCAAGGCGAAGTCAGGCGTACCGACGGTTGATGTCTACGAGGACTTCCAGTGCCCGGTCTGCGGCCAGCTCGAGAAGAACAACGGCAAGTCGATCCAGCAGCTGGCGGCCGCGGGTGACATCAAGCTCGTCGTGCACATGATGTCCTTCCTGGACGACAACCTCAGCAACGATTCGTCCAAGAGGGCTGCCAACGCGGGATTCTGTGCGGCCGATGCGGGCAAGTTCCCGGAGTACCACAACGCCGTCTTCGCCGGTCAGCCCACCCAGGAGGGCCAGGGCTACACCGACGACCAGCTGAAGAAGACCTTCGCCACAGGAGCCGGCATCACGGGAGCGGCCGCGACGACCTTCACCAAGTGTGTTGATGACGGGACCTACGACGACTACGTCAAGGACACCGAGAAGCGGTCCAACGACGACGGCATCAACGGCACGCCCGCGGTCAAGGTCGACGGCAAGAAGCTCGCGGACGACCAGGTCGGCCAGCTGATCCAGCAGCCGAACACCTTCCCTGCCGTGCTCAAGGCCGCGACCGGCAAGTGAGAGCCTCCATCCCGAGCCCCACGAGCGGCGTCTGGTCCCTCGGACCGTTCCCGCTGCGGGCGTACGCGCTCTGCATCCTGGCCGGCATCGCCGTGGCCATCTGGGTCTGCGGGCGTCGCCTGGTCGACCGTGGCCACCACGTCGACGATGCACTGACGGTGGCCTACTGGGCGGTGCCGTTCGGCATCCTCGGTGGCCGGCTCTACCACGTGATCACGACGCCCCAGCCGTACTTCGGCAAGGGCGGTCACCCTCTCGACGCCTTCAAGATCTGGCACGGCGGCCTCGGCATCTGGGGTGCCGTCGCGCTCGGCGCCTTCGGTGCCTGGCTCGGCTGCCGCCGCCACGGGATCCCGTTCCTGGAGTACGCCGATGCGGCCGCTCCCGGCGTCGCGATCGCCCAGGCGATGGGCCGGTGGGGCAACTACTTCAACAACGAGCTGTATGGCGGGCACACCGACCTGCCGTGGGGTCTGCAGGTACACGAGTGGTCCGACGGGGAAGCCGTTCGCAACGCGGCGGGCGACGCCATCCTCAAGCCAGGCGGACCGTTCCACCCGACCTTCCTCTACGAGTCGATCTGGTGCCTGCTGATCGCGCTGATCGTGGTGCTGATCGACCGACGGCGGGTCCTCGGGCGCGGGCGCTCCTTCGCGCTCTACATCACGCTCTACCCGATCGGCCGCATCGTGTTCGAGCTGATGCGCAGCGATCCGGCCAACCACATCCTCGGAGTCCGCGTCAACGTCTGGATGTCGATCCTGGTGTTCCTGGCCGGTCTGGTGGCGTTCATCCACCTCGGGCGGCGTGATCCGGACGGCGGGCGACCAGCGACAGAGAGCGTCTCAACATCTGAGATCTGAAGTCCATGTTGTGAAACAGATCGGGCGCCGATAAAGTGCTCTGACTGTCCACGCTGGCCAATGTCGTCCTGCATGGCTCTCCCTGCCCGACGCTTTGGCCCCTGGTCACCGCGTCCCGACGACGACAGGACGGTGAGTCATCACATGGGTCTTGCCCACTTCTCCGCCCAGCCTCCGGCCACAGGTCTGTACGACCCCGCGAACGAGCACGACGCGTGCGGTGTCGCGATGGTCGCCACGATGCGTGGCACTGCCGGCCACGACATCGTTGATCACGCGCTGACCGCGCTGCGCAACCTCGAGCACCGTGGAGCCACGGGCGCTGATCCCACCGTCGGTGACGGCGCCGGCATCCTGACGCAGGTCCCCGACGAGTTCCTGCGTGAGGTGGCCGGTTTCGACCTGCCGCCCGCAGGCCAGTACGCCGTCGGCCTCGCGTTCATGCCGACCGATCCCGATGAGCAGTGGCACATCGGGGAGCAGCTCGACGTCCTCGCGTCCCAGGAGGGCCTGCGGGTCGTGGGTTGGCGCGACGTCCCGACCGATCCGTCCCTGGTCGGTGAGATGGCCCTGCAGACGATGCCGGTCTTCCGCCACGTGTTCGTGGCCTCGGCTGAGGGTGACCTGGGCGGCGTCGAGCTCGACCGCCTGGCGTTCTGCCTGCGCAAGCGCGCCGAGCGTGAGCTCGCGGTCTACTTCGCGTCGCTGTCCGCGCGGACCCTGGTCTACAAGGGCATGCTGACGACCGGTCAGCTGGAGCCGTTCTTCCCCGACCTGTCGGACCGTCGCTTCGCCACCGAGCTCGCCCTGGTCCACTCACGGTTCTCGACCAACACATTCCCGTCCTGGCCCCTCGCGCACCCGTACCGCTTCATCGCCCACAACGGCGAGATCAACACGGTGCGCGGCAACCGCAACTGGATGAGCGCGCGTGAGTCGACGCTCTCCAGCGACGTCATCCCGGGCGACCTGTCCCGCATCTTCCCGATCTGCACCCCGGAGGCGTCCGACTCGGCCACCTTCGACGAGGTGCTCGAGCTGCTCCACCTCGGTGGCCGCAGCCTGCCGCACTCGGTCCTGATGATGATTCCCGAGGCGTGGGAGAACCACGCCACGATGGACCCGGCCCGCCGTGCGTTCTACGAGTTCCACTCCACGATCATGGAGCCGTGGGACGGCCCCGCCTGTGTCACCTTCACCGACGGCACGCTGGTCGGCGCGGTGCTGGACCGCAACGGTCTGCGCCCCGGGCGCTACGCCGTGACCAGCGACGGTCTGGTCGTCCTGGCCTCGGAGGCCGGCGTCCTGGACCTTGACCCGGCCACGGTCGTACGCAAGGGCCGGATGCAGCCCGGCAAGATGTTCCTCGTCGACACCGAGCACGGCCGGATTGTCGGTGACGACGAGGTCAAGGCGTCCCTCGCCGCGGAGAACCCTTACGAGGAGTGGCTGCACGCGGGCATCGTCCGCTTCGAGGACCTCCCCGAGCGCGAGCACGTCTGGCACACGCCGGCCTCGGTCGTACGCCGTCAGCAGACCTTCGGCTACACGCAGGAAGAGCTGAAGATCCTGCTCTCGCCGATGGCCCGCACGGGTGGCGAGGCGCTGGGCTCGATGGGCACGGACACGCCGATCGCCGTGCTGTCCAGTCGGCCGCGGCTGCTGTTCGACTACTTCAGTCAGCTGTTCGCGCAGGTGACCAACCCGCCGCTGGACGCCATCCGCGAGGAGCTGGTGACCTCGCTCGGCACGCTCATGGGTCCGGAGGGCAACGCGCTCGAGGCCAGCCCCGCGCATGCCCGTCAGCTCGAGCTGCCGTTCCCGGTCATCGACAACGACGAGCTCGCCAAGATCGTCCATCTCAACTCCCGCGGCGACATGCCCGGCTACGCGACCTACGTCATCCGCGGCACCTACCGCGTCGCAGGTGGCGTGAGCGCGATGCGCGCCCGCCTGCAGGGCATCTTCGCCGAGGTCTCGCAGGCCATCGAGGACGGCCACCGCTTCGTGGTGCTGTCCGACCGCGACAGCGGGCCGGCGTTCGCGCCGATCCCGTCGCTGCTGCTGACGGCGGCCGTGCACCACCACCTGACCCGTGAGAAGACCCGCACCCAGGTCGGTCTGATCGTCGAGGCCGGCGATGTCCGCGAGGTCCATCACGTGGCCCTCCTCGTCGGCTACGGCGCGGCCGCGGTCAACCCGTACCTCGCGATGGAGTCCGTCGAGGACCTCGTACGCCGTGGGGTGCTGACCGATGTCAACGCCGAGCAGGCGGTGCGCAACCTCATCAAGGCGCTCGGCAAGGGCGTGCTGAAGGTGATGTCCAAGATGGGCATCTCCACCGTCGCGTCCTACCGCGGCGCGCAGGTATTCGAGGCGACCGGACTGTCGCAAGAGCTGGTCGATGCCTACTTCACCGGCACCGTGTCTCGCCTCGGTGGCATCGGGCTGGACATCGTGGCCCGGGAGGTCGCCGAGCGGCACGCGAAGGCGTACCCCAAGGACGGCCAGGGTCCCTCGCACCGCACGCTCGAAGATGGTGGCGAGTATCAGTGGCGCCGCGAGGGTGAGCCGCACCTGTTCGACCCGGAGACGGTGTTCCGGCTCCAGCACTCCACGCGTGCCCGCCGCTACGACATCTTCAAGAAGTACACCGAGGCGGTCGACAACCAGTCCGAGCGGCTGATGACGCTGCGCGGTCTCTTCGGCTTCAGCAGCGACCGCGGACCGATCTCCATCGATGAGGTCGAGCCGGTCAGCGAGATCGTCAAGCGGTTCAACACGGGTGCGATGAGCTACGGCTCGATCAGCATGGAGGCACACGAGACGCTCGCGATCGCGATGAACCGTCTCGGCGGGCGGTCGAATACCGGTGAGGGCGGCGAGGACCCCGAGCGGCTGACCGACCCAGAGCGGCGCTCGGCGATCAAGCAGGTCGCGAGCGGGCGCTTCGGTGTGACGTCGCACTACCTCACCGAGTCCGACGACATCCAGATCAAGATGGCGCAGGGCGCCAAGCCGGGCGAGGGTGGCCAGCTGCCCGGCCACAAGGTCTACCCGTGGGTGGCCAAGACGCGTCACTCGACGCCGGGCGTCGGCCTCATCTCGCCGCCCCCGCACCACGACATCTACTCGATCGAGGACCTGGCTCAGCTGATCCATGACCTCAAGAACGCCAACCCGCAGGCGCGCATCCACGTCAAGCTGGTCAGCGAGGTCGGAGTCGGCACGGTGGCGGCCGGCGTCTCCAAGGCGCATGCGGACGTCGTCCTCATCTCCGGTCATGACGGCGGCACCGGCGCATCGCCGCTGACCTCGCTCAAGCACGCGGGCGGACCGTGGGAGCTCGGCCTCGCCGAGACCCAGCAGACGCTGCTGCTCAATGGCCTGCGCAACCGGATCGTGGTGCAGACCGACGGTCAGCTCAAGACCGGTCGAGACGTCGTCATCGCGGCGCTGCTGGGTGCTGAGGAGTACGGCTTCGCGACCGCACCGTTGGTCGTGAGCGGCTGCATCATGATGCGGGTCTGTCACCTCGACACCTGTCCGGTCGGCATCGCGACCCAGAACCCGGACCTGCGAGCGCGGTTCAGCGGTAAGCCGGAGTTCGTCGAGACCTTCTTCGAGTACATCGCCGAGGAGGTGCGCGAGCTGCTCGCCGAGCTCGGCTTCCGCACGCTCGACGAGGCGATCGGTCAGGTCGGCGTCCTGGACACCGCGCGCGCCGTCGACCACTGGAAGGCCAGTGGTCTGGACCTCAGCCCGGTCCTGGCGAATGTCGAGCTCCCCGAGGGCACCTCGCGGCACCAGACCGTCCTTCAGGACCACGGCCTCGAGAAGGCCCTGGACCTGCAGCTGATCACGATGAGCAAGGACGCCCTGGAGCACCAGGCGCCGGTGCGCATCGAGGTGCCCGTCAGCAACGTCAACCGCACGGTCGGCACCATGCTCGGACACGAGGTGACCAAGCGCTATCCCGACGGGTTGGCTGACGACACCATCGACGTCTCGTTCACCGGTTCGGCAGGCCAGTCGTTCGGCGCGTTCGTCCCGGCCGGTGTCACGCTCCGTCTTTACGGCGAAGCGAACGACTACGTCGGCAAGGGCCTCTCGGGAGGCCGCATCGTCGTACGCCCCCTGCGGGATGCCTCGCTCGTCGCCGAACGAAACGCCATTGCTGGCAACGTCATTGGCTACGGCGCGACCAGTGGGCAGATCTTCCTGCGCGGTGTGGTGGGGGAGCGGTTCTGCGTGCGCAACTCCGGTGCGACCGCCGTCGTCGAGGGCGTGGGCGACCACGCCTGCGAATACATGACAGGCGGCACCGTGCTGGTGCTCGGTCAGACCGGCCGCAACTTCGCGGCGGGGATGTCCGGGGGACAGGCGTACGTCCTGGACCTCGACGAGAGCCAGGTCAACCCCGAGCTGGTCGACGTGATCGGCCTGCGTGAGGCAGACATCGCAGCCGTGCACGACCTGCTGCGCGCCCACGAGGAATGGACCGACTCCAGCGTTGCGGGCAAGCTCCTGGCGGAGTGGCCGGCGGCGGTCGAGCGGTTCTCCCTCGTCCTTCCGCGCACCTACCAGAAGGTGCTCGACGTCCGAACCGAGGCCGCAGACGAAGGCCTCGACCCCGACAGCCCCCAGGTGTGGGAGCGGATCATGGAGGCCAACCGTGGCTGACCCCCGTGGATTCTTGACGACGCGGGAGCGCGAGCTGCCCGCCCGCCGTCCGGTGCCCGTCCGGATCAAGGACTGGCGTGAGGTCTATGAGGAGCAGGAGCTCGGTCAGCTCCAGCGCCAGGCCGGCCGCTGCATGGACTGCGGAATTCCCTTCTGCCACAACGGTTGTCCGCTTGGCAACCTGATCCCTGAGTGGAACGACCTCGCGTGGCGGGGCGACTGGCCGGACGCCATCGAGCGGCTGCACGCGACCAACAACTTCCCGGAGTTCACGGGGCGGTTGTGCCCGGCTCCGTGCGAGACCGCCTGCGTGCTCGGCATCAGTGAGCCCGCAGTGACGATCAAGCAGGTCGAGCTGACCACCATCGAGCAGGCCTTCGCCCGCGACGGTGTCGAGCCGCAGCCGCCCGCCCGTCTGACCAACAAGACGGTCGCGGTGGTTGGGTCCGGTCCGGCCGGCCTCGCTGCTGCTCAGCAACTCACCCGCGCCGGTCACACGGTCGCGGTCTACGAGCGGGCCGACAAGCCCGGCGGCCTGCTGCGCTATGGCATCCCCGAGTTCAAGATGGAGAAGTCCGTCCTGGACCGTCGCCTGGAGCAGATGACTGCTGAGGGCACTCGCTTCCGCTGCAACCGCAGCATCGGTGACGACATCACCGGCACCCAGCTGCGTGCTCGGTACGACGCCGTCGTGCTGGCCGTCGGATCGACTGTTCCGCGTGACCTCCCCGTCCCGGGGCGCGAGCTCGACGGCATCGTGCAGGCGATGGACTACCTGCCGGACGCTAACCGGGTCGCGCTCGGCCAGGAGGTCGAGGACCAGATCCTGGCGACCGACAAGGACGTCGTGATCATCGGCGGTGGCGACACCGGTGCCGACTGCCTCGGTACGGCCATCCGCCAGGGTGCCCGGTCGATCACGCAGCTGGAGATCATGCCGCGCCCGGGTGAGGAGCGCGTGGACGGCCAGCCGTGGCCGACGTACCCGATGCTCTTCCGCGTCGCGAGTGCGCACGAGGAGGGCGGCGACCGCGTCTACGCCACGAGCACCAAGGAGGTGCTCGGCGACAAGGACGGCAAGGTCAAGGCGCTGCGCCTCGTCGAGGTCAAGATGGGCGACAAGGGGTTCGAGGAGGTCGAGGGCTCCGAGCGTGAGATCCCGGCCCAGCTCGTGCTGCTGGCGATGGGCTTCCTGGGTCCGGCGCCGGAGGGTCTGGTCGAGCAGCTCGGCGTGGAGACGGATGAGCGTTCCAACATCGTGCGGGACGACTCTTACATGACCTCGGTGCCGGGTGTCTTCGTGGCCGGTGACGCCGGTCGTGGGCAGTCGCTCATCGTGTGGGCGATCGCCGAAGGCCGTTCTGCCGCAAAGGGAGTCGACGCTTTCCTGACCGGTTCGTCCAACCTGCCCTACCCGATTCGACCGACCGAACGGCCGCTCACCGCGTAGTCGGTGGGCGGCCGTCCGGCCGTCATCCGCAATTACCCGACCGTACGTTGCTGTAGCTCTGGCGCGCACTCCTCCTCCGGACGGATTCGCAGGCTCACCCGTGCCGGCATCGTTGTGCAAGCCGGCTGCGTGATGTGCGTTTTCGGTGGATAGTGTTGGTTCATGCGCCGTGCCAAGATCGTTGCCACACTCGGACCTGCCACCTCCACAGCCCAACGGGTCCACGACCTCGTGACCGCGGGCATGGATGTCGCTCGACTCAACCTGTCCCACGGCTCCTATGCCGACCACGAGCAGGTCTATACCTACATTCGCGAAGCCAGCGACGACACCCAGCGTGCGGTCGGGATCCTGGTGGACCTGCAAGGACCCAAGATCCGGACCGGCACCTTCGCCAAGGGACCGATCAAGATCGCGCCGGGGGACCGGTTCACCATCACCGTCGATGACATCGAGGGCGACCAGGATCGGGTGTCGACCACCTACAAGGGGCTGCCCGGCGATGTGAAGCCCGGCGACCGTCTGCTGATCGACGATGGCAAGGTCGAGCTGCGCGCGGTCGAGGTCACCGACACCGACGTGGTCACCGAGGTCGTCGAGGGCGGTGCCGTCTCCAATCACAAGGGCATCAACCTGCCCGGTGTCGCAGTCAGTGTCCCCGCCCTGTCGACCAAGGACGAGGAAGACCTGCGCTGGGCGCTCAAGCTCCGCGCGGACATGATCGCCCTGTCCTTCGTGCGCAACGCGAGCGACATCAAGCGGGTGCACGAGATCATGGACGAGGTTGGCGTACGACTCCCGGTGATCGCCAAGGTCGAGAAGCCGCAGGCGGTCGACAACCTCGCCGAGATCGTCGACGCGTTCGACGGCATCATGGTCGCCCGAGGCGACCTCGGCGTCGAGATGCCGCTCGAGGACGTACCGATCGTGCAGAAGCGTGCGGTCGAGCTCGCCCGCCGCTCCGCGAAGCCGGTCATTGTCGCCACGCAGGTGCTCGAGTCGATGATCGAGAACTCCAGGCCGACCCGCGCCGAGGCGTCCGACTGTGCGAACGCGGTGCTCGACGGGGCGGACGCAATCATGCTGTCCGGCGAGACGAGCGTGGGCGCATGGCCGATCGACGCGGTACGCACGATGTCGCGCATCATCGAGAGCACGGAGGAGCACGGTCTGGAGCGCATTCCGGGTCTCGGTACGCGCCCGCACACCATGGGTGGTGCCGTCACCGCGGCAGCCGCCGAGATCGGTGACCTGCTCGATGTGAAGTACCTCGTCACCTTCACGACCTCAGGCGACTCCGCGCTGCGGATGGCCCGCATCCGCAGCAAGCGTCCGATGCTGGCGTTCACGCCGAACGGCTCGACCCGGTCACAGCTCGCGCTGGTGTGGGGCATGGAGACGTTCCTCACCCCGACCGTGAAGCACACCGACCAGATGGCCGCTCAGGTCGACGAGATCCTGCTGTCCTCCAAGCGCTGCGCTGAGGGGGACAGGGTGATCATCGTCGCCGGCTCGCCCCCCGGGATCCCTGGCTCGACCAACGCGCTGCGGGTCCACCGGATGGGCGATGCCAAGAACAAGGTGGCGCCGGCATACCAGGAGCTCGACAAGGGTTAGCCGCCGTGTCCGAGTTCAGGGCGAGCGGGCTTCTGCCGTATCCTGACTCGGCACTCGCCGGGGTGGTGGAATGGCAGACACGGAGCACTCAAAATGCTCTGCTCGAAAGGGCGTGCGGGTTCAAGTCCCGCTCCCGGCACTCTTATTCACTCGCTTTGCGCACCAGTCAGGGGACCGTCATGTCCGAGCCCAGCGACACGCGTCCATCGAAGGACGGCCCCAACAGGCACGGCGTGATCGGGATGGCGCTCGGCTTCCTGGTCGGCATCTGCGGCGTCCTCGTCGGCACGGCCGGCTGGCCGTCGTGGACCGTCGCTGTCGCGGCCATGGCCTGCGGCTTCTGGTGGGCCTTCGGTCGTCAGCTGTTCTGAGCCGCCGCGCTCAGGCGTCCAGCGGCGTCCGGCACCACGAGCTCATGCGCATGAAGCGATCCCGGCCGTTCTCGGTGTAGTGAAAACGCACCAGCTCCAACGTGTCGACCCGGTAGGCGACCGGCTCGATCCGGCGGCGTGACTGCGACCACTCGATCAGACCCGCGGGGTCCCTGATGTCGGCGGCGAAGTGGATCAGGTTGGCGTAGAAGATGTCTCGTGGGTCATCCCGCTCGTAGTACGCGTCCTCGCCGAGCTCGGCCGCCATCCGGTCCATGAGCTGCCAGGCGCGCTGATCGCTCGGCTCGAGCTGAGCCATCACACTGCCGCTGGTCAACGTGACCCCCGTGAGGGCGAAGGTGAGGGCGTTCGTGGCACGCGCGGTCCGGCGTACGGCTGCGGCGCAGCGCTGGGCGATGGGATCCACGGGCGCGGCGGCCGCCCGGTAGGGCTCGATCGCGCGCACCGTGATGTGTGCGGCCTCCTCGTGGCCGGTCATGAAATGACCCGGGCCTGCGTAGAACTCGGCCTCGCGCATCAGCGAAGCCACCTCCTGGCGCATCGGGTCGGGGAGCGAGAGCACGATGCTGATCGGCCAGCGTCCGCCCTCGTCAGGCGGGACATCGCGCCGGTGGCTCCCCTCCCGGATATCAACCTCGGCGGCCTGGAACAGGGTGTCGAACACGGTGGTCACCGCAGCATGGTCACATGCGGCCCGCGTGATGCTCAGCACGGGCGCGACGTACGGCGATCCGGCGCCAGAACCCGTCGGTAGGCTGATCTCGTGACCGAGAGCGTGCGTGCGACCACTGATGAATCCGCCGGCGGACAGCTCCGCGTGGTGGTGGCCGAGGACGAGGCTTTGATCCGCATGGATCTTGCCGAGATGCTCGGCGAGGCCGGGTACGACGTCGTGGCCGAGGTGGGCAACGGCGAGGAAGCCGTCGCCAAGGCCCGCGAGCTGAAGCCGGACCTGGTCGTGATGGACGTCAAGATGCCCGTGCTCGACGGGATCTCCGCGGCCAGCCAGATCGGCGAGGACGGCATCGCGCCGGTCGTCATGCTGACCGCCTTCAGCGACAAGGACCTGGTCGAGCGCGCCAGCGATGCCGGCGTCATGGCGTACGTCCTCAAGCCCTTCACCATCGATGACCTGCGCCCGGCCATCTCAGTCGCGACCTCTCGGTGGAGGGAGCGGGCGGTTCTTGCTCAGGAGGTCGCTGACCTGGGCGAACGCCTGGAGACCCGCAAGCGGCTGGACCGCGCCAAAGGCATCCTGATGAAGCGCCTCGACATCGATGAGGCGGCGGCCTTCCGATGGATCCAGAAGACCGCCATGGACCGCCGGCTCGGCATGCGCGAGATCTCCGACGCCGTCATCGACGGCATGTCGGACGACCCGAAGTCCTGACGGCAGCACGAGACGTAAGGGTCAAAGCCCGTGTGACTCCCGTCGCAGGCCGCAGATTGGTCACGACATGCGGGAGTTGTGGAGAAGTGCCATCAGCACGGCACGGTCGGGGCTACTTTCGAGCGACCTGTTCCATGGGGGCGGACCGGATCGAGTGATCGAGCCGGTCGTCTACGAACTCTTTCGACACACACGGAGGCTGACTGTGTCTCGGTCCATCAAGGCTTCAGCGGCGCTCGCCGCTGCGGCGTTCGTTCTCGCAGGCTGCGCCAATGACAGCAAGGACGGTGGCAGCTCTGACACCGGTTCCGGCGCGGGGAGCACCGTCAAGCAGCTGCCGGCGCAGTCCAGCATCGAGGCACCCGCAGATGCGCTGAAGCCGGCCGGTGACGGCAAGGCCAAGTGCGCGGCCGGCACGACCATCGCCTACATCGGCGCGATGACGGGCGACAACGCCCAGCTCGGTATCAACATCTACAACGGTGCTCAGCTCGCCATCAACGAGCACAACAAGGCCAACCCCGGCTGCCAGGTGACCTTCAAGAAGGTCGACACCGAGGGTGACCCCAACAAGTCCACCGGCCCGGTCACGCAGGTGACCAACGAGAAGGGCGTCGTGGGTGTCATCGGACTGCCGTTCTCCGGTGAGTCCAAGGCGACCGGCAAGATCTTCGAGCAGGCCGGCCTGGTGCACATCACGCCGTCCGCCACCAACCCGGCCCTGTCGACCAACGGCTGGACCACGTTCTTCCGTGGCCTCGGCAACGACAACGTGCAGGGCCCGGCCGTCCCGAAGCTCGCTGACAAGATCGGTGCCAAGAAGGTCTTCGTCGTCCAGGACGACTCGGACTACGGCATTGGCCTGTTCAAGACGAGCACCGCGGCGCTGGGCGACAAGGTCGCCGGCACCGACAAGGTGACGACCAAGCAGAAGGACTTCTCGGCCACGGTCGACAAGATCATCAAGTCCAAGGCGGACGCGGTGTTCTACTCCGGCTACTTCGCCGAGGGTGCGCCCCTCGACCAGCAGCTGGTCAGCAAGGGCTTCAAGGGCACGTTCATCGGCCCGGATGGTGTCAAGGACGACCAGTTCATCAAGCTGGCCGGTGACGCCTCCAAGAACGCCTACTTCACCTGCCCCTGCATCCCGGGTGAGCTGATCAAGGACTTCGCGACCCAGTACAAGACGGTCTCCGGCAACAAGGAGCCCGGCACGTACTCGGTCGAGGGTTACGACGCCACGGCGATCCTGCTGAGCGGTATCGACAAGGGCAAGGTCACGCGTCCGGCGCTGAAGGACTTCGTCAAGACCTACGACGGCCAGGGCCTCAGCAAGAAGTACAAGTGGGATGACAAGGGCGAGCTCGCGGAGCTGCCCGTCTACGGCTACCGCGTCGACAACGGCAAGATCGTGTCGGTCGGAGTCATCGACTGATCTCGTTCGGCATCAACGGGAGGCTCGCCCGCAATTCGGGCGGGCCTCCCGTCTCTCCGTCACCATTCAGGAGGCTCCAACTCCGTGCACACCTTGCTCATTGCCGCTGACGAACCGTGGATCACCTTCGACTGGGCCGCTCTCGGCGACAGCTTCCTAGGCGCCACCTTCGACGGTCTGACCTTCGGCGCGATCTACGCGCTCGTGGCTCTCGGTTACACGCTGGTCTACGGCGTGCTCAACCTGATGAACTTCGCTCACTCGGAGGTGTTCATCACCGGCGCGTACGCCGTCGTCTTCACCTTGAGTGCCCTTGGATTCGGTGCTTCGCCACCCAATCTCAGCGCTCTTGAGATCGCGCTCAACCTGATTCTGGCGTGCCTCGCGGCCATGGCTGCGGCGGCTGCGGTGGCCTTCCTGCTCGAGCGGATCGCCTATCGGCCGCTGAGACGAAGAAATGCGCCACGCCTGGTCTTCCTGATCACCGCCATCGGCATGTCCTTCGTCATCCAGAACCTCTTCTTCTGGCGGCGTGGAGCGACTGCCGAGCCGGCCGTCATCATGTTCCAGCCGAAGGCGGTCTTCGACATCGGCGGCACCCTGATCTACTCGGACACCCTCATCATCGTCAGCGCCGCCATCGTCATGATGGTCGGCGTCGACCAGCTGATCCGGCGGACGAAGATCGGCCGCGGTATTCGTGCGGTCGCGCAGGACCCGGACACCGCGACCCTGATGGGCGTCAACCGGGAGCGCATCATCGTGTCGACCTTCGTCATCGGTGGTGTCCTCGCCGGGGCGGCCGCGCTCTTCTACGTGATGAAGGTGCCTTCGGGAGTCGTCTACAACGGCGGCTTCATCCTCGGCATCAAGGCCTTCACCGCGGCAGTGCTCGGCGGTATCGGCAACGTGCGCGGTGCACTGCTCGGTGGTCTGCTGCTGGGCGTCATCGGCAACTACGGCCAGATCCTGCTCGGCAACGGTCAGTGGACTGACGTCGTCGCGTTCGTCGTCCTCGTCCTGGTCCTGATGGTGCGGCCCGAGGGCATCCTCGGCAGCAACCTGGCGAAGGTGCGCGCATGAGCTCCCCGATCGAAGACGCAGCGGCTACGCAGTCACACCTGGACGACCAGGCAGAGGGCAAGCGCCCCAGCCGATTCGCCGGTCTGGGCCGCTGGTGGAACGGTCTCGAGCGCTGGCAGCAGTGGGGCGTGCTGGCTATCGGGGCAGTGCTGATCTATCTGCTCCCGGTCATCAACCCGCCGCTGATCACCAGCGAACCGTCGACGGACTTCCCGATCACCTGCGCCAACATGGCGATCTACGCGTTGGCCGCATTGGGCCTGAACGTCGTGGTCGGCCAGGCCGGCCTGCTCGATCTGGGATATGTCGGCTTCTTCGCGGTCGGCGCCTATGTCGCAGCGTTGTGGACGAGCAGCGACTCCACGTTCGTGCACCTTCCGTTCCTCTGGACGTTGCCCCTGGCCATGATCGTGACGGTCTTCTTCGGCATCATCCTGGGCATACCAACGCTGCGGTTGCGCGGTGACTATCTGGCGATCGTCACCCTCGGGTTCGGTGAGATCATCCGCTTGCTGGCGACGCTCATCCCCGCGCTGCACGGACAGACGGGCTTCCAGAACATCGGAGCCCCTCCGGGCACCAGCGATGACGGCAACCCGATCTTCGCCAACAACAAGGGCATTCCTTGGTACTGGCTGACGGTCAGCGTCATCATTTTGATGATGCTGCTCCTGGGCAACCTGGAGCGATCGCGAGCCGGCCGCGCCTGGATTGCCATCCGGGAAGACGAGGACGCCGCCGAGATCATGGGTGTGCCGACCTTCAAGTTCAAGCTCTGGGCGTTCGGCATCGGAGCTGCTCTGGGTGGTCTGTCTGGCGCGCTTTTCGCGGGCCTGAACGGCTTCGTCAACAACCAGAAGTTCGACGTGCAGACCTCGATGCTGTTCCTCGCAGCGGTGGTCCTCGGCGGCGCAGGCAACAAGTTCGGTGCCGTGCTGGGTGGTGCGCTGATCGCGTACATCCCGTTGCGATTCACCGGTCTGGCCGAGTACAAGATCCTCATCTTCGGGATCATCCTGGTGCTGCTGATGATCTTCCGGCCACAAGGTCTGTTCGGTGCCCGCAACCACCTGCTCGCCTATGCGAGCAGAGCCCGTAAGTGGTTGACCAATCGAGAATCGCCAACGGGACCCGTCGAGACGGCGAAGGAGTCCGGCTCATGAGCACACCCGCGGGCACGACGCCCGACGAGCAGCCAGACGTCATCGAGACCGAGCACCCGGACGCTCCGCCGCCTCTGGACTCGGAGGTCGCACAGGTCGTCGCGCCCGACCGCGACATCGAGGTCGCGGTCGGCGACAACCTGGTCGAGATCCGCGATCTGACCGTCACCTTTGGTGGTCTCACCGCGCTCGACTCGGTCAGCTTCGACATCCGCCGTGGCGAGATCCTCGGTCTGATCGGTCCCAACGGTGCTGGCAAGACGACCTGCTTCAACGCGATGACGGGCGTCTACAAGCCAAGCGCGGGATCGGTCGAGCTCGAGGGCCATAACCTCGGCGGCCGCAAGCAGCACGTCATCACCCGCCTCGGCCTGGCCCGGACGTTCCAGAACATCCGGCTCTTCGGGCAGATGACGGCGCTGGAGAACGTCGCGGTCGGGCTGGACGCCCGGCACAAGACCAGCGTCCCCGGCGCAGTGTTCCGCTCTCCCCGCCACCGGCGCGAGGAGCAGGACACGATCGAGCGTGGCATGGCCTTGCTGGAGTTCGTCGGGATCGCCGACAAGGCCAGGGACCTGGCCCGCAACCTCCCGTACGGCTATCAGCGGCGCCTCGAGATCGCGCGGGCCCTCGCGACCGAGCCCAAGCTGTTGTGCCTTGACGAGCCGGCCGCCGGCTTCAACCCGGCGGAGAAGGACGAGCTGATGGCGCTCATCCGGACGATCCGGGACGACGGCTACACCGTGCTGCTCATCGAGCACGACATGCGGCTCGTCATGGG
This sequence comes from Luteipulveratus mongoliensis, assembly GCF_001190945.1. Taxonomy (NCBI): domain Bacteria; kingdom Bacillati; phylum Actinomycetota; class Actinomycetes; order Micrococcales; family Dermacoccaceae; genus Luteipulveratus; species Luteipulveratus mongoliensis. The sequence goes on from NZ_CP011112.1 coordinate 2,979,346, forward strand.
CGTCACCGACCGGATCGTGGTGCTGGAGTTCGGCAAGAAGATCGCCGAGGGCAGCCCGCAGGAGATCAGAGAAGACCCGAAGGTCATCGCGGCCTACCTGGGAGAGGAGTCCGACGATGGCGCTGCTTGAGGTCGACAACATCTCCGTCCACTACGGGCGGATTCAGGCCATCCACGACATGTCACTGAAGGTCGAGGAGGGCGAGATCGTGAGTCTGATCGGTGCCAACGGCGCCGGCAAGACCACGACGATGCGCACACTGGCCGGGCTGCTCAGCCTGTCCGGCGGCTCGATCCGTTTCGAGGGTGACGACATCTCCAAGATGAAGGGTCACACCCGCGTGGCGCGAGGTATCTCGCTCACGCCGGAGGGCCGTGGCATCTTCCCCGCCATGACCATCATGGAGAACCTCGACATGGGTGCCTACGCGCTCAAGGACAAGTCCAAGATGAAAGAGGACTTCGAGCGCGTCTTTGACCTGTTCCCGCGGTTGAAGGAGCGGCAGAAGCAGCTCGGCGGCACGATGTCCGGCGGAGAGCAGCAGATGCTCGCGATCGGTCGGGCGCTGATGGGTCATCCCAAGGTGCTGCTGCTCGACGAGCCGTCGATGGGCCTGGCCCCGCAGTTCATCCGGCAGATCTTCTCGATCATCAAGCAGGTCAACGACCAGGGCACGACGATCCTGCTCGTGGAGCAGAACGCCAACCAGGCGCTGGCCAAGGCAGACCGGGCGTACGTCCTGGAGACCGGCCGGATCACGCACACCGGCACCGGCAAGGAGCTCCTCGCCAACCCGGCGATCAAGGAGGCCTACCTCGGCGCTGCCTGAGCGCGTACGTCCTCGTCGTCGCCCGCCGGTCACCGGAAGGCGGCGACGAGGGCTGTCAGGAGGGGTGCGACGACGATCGCGGGCAACATGTCACCGACCGGGATCTCGCGAATCCGTAGCAGCCGCAGGCCGATTCCCACGAGCAGCAACCCGCCGGTGGCGGTCAGCGCCGCGATGTGAGCGTCCGGCAGCACCGATCCGAGCAGCACACCGAGCACGGTGAGCGAGCCTTGGATCACCGCCACGGACAGAGCGGACATCAGCACTCCGATGCCGAACGTCGACGCGAACGCCAGCGCGGCGAATCCGTCCAGCACGGACTTCAGGACCAGCTGGTCGATACCGCGACCGAGGCCGTCGCTCAGGGTGCCCAAGATGGTCAGCGGGCCCACGCAGAACAGCAACGACGCCGTCATCCAGCCTTCGATGAAGCGTTCCCGCTCGGCATGCCCGCCGCCGTCGTGGCGCATCCGTCTCTGCAGCACACCGGCCAGTCCTTCGAGCCGGCGCTCGATCTGGAGCAACGAGCCGGCGATCGAACCGATGAGCAGGCTGCCGAGGACGATCAGTACCGGCGCACCGTCACCGACGGTGTCCTCGAGCGACGGCGCCGTCACCTGATAAGCGGACAGAGCAGCCATCAGCAGGGTGACCAGGCCGAGGCAGTCGGTCACGACTGAACGGGTGCGCTCAGGTAGCCGATGACCGACAAGCATGCCGAGTGAGGCGCCAAGGAGCACGGTTGCGACATTGATGACGGTGCCGAAACCGGGAAAGGGACTGTCCACGAGTGCTCACCCTACGGCGGGGTAAGACGTCCACCAGCGGTGCTCTACGCTGCGGGTGAACGGTGGGTTCCGCCGTGAATTTCCACCACCCCATTCGTATCTCACCGGATCGTGCGACGGCGTACTCTGACGCCTTGTAGCACGTCCGAACCGCCCTCGTGAGGAGGAGCTGTTGTCCCGGTCCCCGGTCTCAGTCAGTCGTGTCGGCGTGGACGACGAGCAGGCGTTCGCTCCGTTGTGGATCGAGTCGCGCGTGGCCGTCGGTCAGACCGCTGACTGGGCGCGTCGTGCCGTGCGCGAGGGTCGCATCCGGGATGCGTTGCTACGAGACGATATTCGCATTTACGTCGCCAAGGCGGATGGTGCGCAGCTCGGTTTCGTCGTCGTCACTCATAGCCCGCTGTCTGGTCTGAATGACGACGCCGCCGCGTGGATCGACCAGCTGTGGGTCGATCCGGCCCATCGGCGTACGGGCGTGGCTCGTGAGCTCCTTCGGATGGCCGCGCGCTATGCCGAGTACATCGGCGCCAACCAGCTGGTCTCCTGCGTCCCGGCTCAGGAGAAGGACAGCAACCGCTACTTCGCGCGCCTCGGATTCGCTCCGTCGGTGACTAGCCGTTCGACGTCCCCGGGCGCCCTGCGCCGTCGCCTCGCGGGCGACGAGCAGGAGTCGACCTCAGAGGCCGTCGTACGCCGTCGCCGGTCCTTGCGGGCCCGCACCGCCGCCCGCGTCGGGCTGGCGCGCGGCACCGGCATCTGAGGCGCCGCTCAGGTCGCCCTGCTGGGCGTGTCACGCAGGACGCAGGTGATCCTGCTGGTGTTCACCCGACGACCCTCGTCGTCCACGATCGTGACGTCGTAGCTCGCGACCGACCGTCCCTCCGAGAGCGGTGTCGTCGTCGCGGTGACATAGCCGCTACGGACTCCTCGGTGATGGGTGGAGTTGATGTCCAGACCCATGGCCACTCGACCCTCGCCGGCGTGGATGGCCGCAGCGACCGACCCGACCGTCTCCGCCAGGACCACGCTCGCCCCGCCGTGCAGCAGGCCGTACGGCTGGGTGTTGCCCTTGACGGGCATCCGCGCCACGACGCGGCCCGGGCTGACGTCGAGAAACTCGATGCCCATGGTCTCTGCGAGGGTGCCTTGATTCATCGCGTTCATCTGGCTCAGTGCCTCAGCAGTCTGGGCGTCGGTCGACGAGCTCGGGTCTGTCATGGCTACACGTCCTGTCATGTCGGTTCCGACCCATAGGCTTTCATGCGTGAAGCGGCTCCTCCTCCTCGACGGACACTCCCTTGCCTACCGCGCGTTCTTCGCGCTCCCGGTCGAGAACTTCTCGACCACGACCGGCCAGTCGACCAATGCGGTCTACGGGTTCACCTCGATGCTCATCAACGTGCTGCGCGACGAGGAGCCCACCCACATCGGAGTGGCGTTCGACGTGTCGCGCCAGACCTTCCGGGCGGAGGAGTACGCCGAGTACAAGGCGGGTCGGTCCAAGACGCCCGATGAGTTCAAGGGCCAGGTGTCCCTCGTGCACGAGGTGCTCGACGCGCTGCGCGTGCCGTATGTCGAGGTGGCGGGCTTCGAGGCCGACGACATCATCGCGACGCTGACGACCCGAGCAGTTGCGGCGGACTTCGACGAGGTGCTGATCTGCTCGGGTGACCGTGACGCGATCCAGCTGATCAACGACAGGGTCACGCTGCTCTACCCGCGCAAGGGGGTCTCGGACCTGGCGCGGATGACGCCGACAGCGGTCGAGGAGAAGTACGGCGTGCCACCCGAGCGCTACAGCGACCTCGCCGCCATGGTCGGGGAGACCTCGGACAACCTGCCGGGGGTGCCCGGTGTCGGTCCCAAGACCGCGGCCAAGTGGATCAACCTCTATGGCGATCTCGCGGGTGTGGTCGACCATGTCGGTGAGATCAAGGGCAAGGCGGGGGAGGCGCTGCGCGAGCACCTCGACGGCGTGCTGCGCAACCGTCGCCTCAACCAGCTGGTGCTCGACATGCCGCTGGACATCACGGTCGATGAGCTCGAGCGCCGCACCTGGGACCGCGACGAGGTCCACACGGTCTTCGACGGCCTGGAGTTCCGGGTGCTGCGCGACCGGCTCTTCGAGACACTCAAGGCGGTCGACGCCGAGGCCGAGGAGGCCGTCGAGGTCGAGGGCGAGACGCTGGCCCCCGAGCAGGTGGCGGCCTGGATCACGGAGCACCTGCCGCCCGGCGAGCGTGCCGGGGTGCACCTGGCCGGCACCTGGTCGCGTGGCACCGGCGATGCCCACGGACTGGCCGTTGCCGCGCCGGCCGGCACGGCGGCGTACGTCGACCTGACCGAGCTGACGCCCGACGCTGAGGCGGCGTTGAGCGCCTGGCTGAGCGACGCGGAGCGACCCAAGGCGTGGTACGACGCGAAGGGCCCTCTGCAGGCCCTCGCCGCCCGGGGGTTCGAGGTGCGCGGGCTGACCAGTGACACCGCCCTGGCGGCCTATCTGGTACGCCCGGACCAGCGCTCGTACGACCTCACCGACCTCGTGCTGCGCTACCTCAAGCGTGAGCTCAAGGGGGTCGAGCCGGCGGACGGCCAGGGTCTGCTCGACCTCGGTGATACCGGCACGAGCGAGGAAGCTGTTGCGGCGATGCAGCGTGCCCAGGCGGTCGCTGATCTTGCCGTCGCGCTGGACGAGGAGCTCGCGCGCACCAACGGCACCGGCCTGCTGGCCGACATCGAGCTCCCGCTGGTCGGTGTCCTGGCGACGATGGAGCGCGCCGGAATCGCGGTCGACGGTGACGCGATGGAGTCGCTCGAGAGCGACTACGCCGACGGGGTGCGTGAGGCGCAGCAGGATGCTTTCGAAGCCATCGGTGGGGAGCAGATCAACCTGGGGTCACCGAAGCAGCTCCAGGTGGTGCTGTTCGAGACGCTCGGCATGCCCAAGACCAAGAAGACCAAGACCGGCTACACAACGGATGCCGATGCGCTGACCGACCTCTACACCAAGACCGAGCACCCTTTCCTGGAGGCGCTGCTGCGGCACCGCGACTCCTCGCGGCTGCGGGTCACGGTCGAGGGCCTGATCAAGTCGGTCGCCGATGACGCGCGCATCCACACGACCTACCAGCAGACCATCGCGGCCACGGGTCGGCTGTCCTCGACCGAGCCCAACCTGCAGAACATCCCGATCCGCACCGAGGCCGGTCGCCGGATCCGCGAGGTGTTCGTGGTGGGCGATGGCTATGAGTCGCTGATGTCGGCCGACTACAGCCAGATCGAGATGCGCATCATGGCTCACCTGTCCGGTGACGAGGGGCTGATCGAGGCGTTCCGGACGGGGGAGGACCTGCACCGGTTCGTCGGGTCGCGGGTCTTCGCGGTGGAGCCCGAGGACGTCACGCTCGAGATGCGCGCCAAGATCAAGGCGATGTCCTACGGCTTGGCCTACGGGTTGTCCGCGTTCGGGCTGTCCAAGCAGCTGACGATCAGCACCGAGGAGGCCAGCGGGCTGATGGACGAGTACTTCGCTCGTTTCGGCGGCGTCCGTGACTACCTCAAGGAGATCGTCGCCGACGCGCGCAGCACGGGCTACACCGAGACGATGCTGGGCCGGCGCCGCTACCTGCCCGACCTCAACTCCGACAACCGGCAGCGGCGTCAGATGGCGGAGCGGATGGCGCTCAACGCCCCGATCCAGGGCTCGGCAGCGGACATCATCAAGCTCGCGATGCTGCGCGTGGACCGTGCGCTGCAGGAGTCCGAGGCGAAGTCACGGATGCTGCTGCAGGTACACGACGAGCTCGTGCTCGAAGTCGCTCCGGGCGAGCGCGACGACCTCGAAAAGCTGGTCCGGACCGAGATGGGCGCGGCCGTCGAGATGGACGTGCCGCTGGACGTCAGCGTCGGCGTCGGCGGCTCCTGGCACGACGCCGCACACTGACGGCCGCTCTCCAACAAGCAAGGCCCCGCGACCTGGTCGCGGGGCCTTCTCGATGGTGCTGGGTCAGTCGTCGTAACGGTCATCCGGTCGGTCGAAGGTCCGCCGCCGCGGAGCGGGGTCATCGGGGTCGAGCTCGTGGCGTGCCGATCGTGTCTCTTCCTCGTAGCGGCGCGCGCTGCGGGACGGCGCCGGCGCCGGCGCGGTCGACTCATCGTCGGAGTCCAGCCGTCGGCTGCCGCGCGACCCGGTGGTCTCGCCGCGACGTGCGCCTCGCAGCGCATCGTCATCCGGCAGGAAGGCGGAGCGGTCCCGCGAACGCGAGTCGTCCTGGTCCTCCTCCTCGTCCCGGCGGCGACGCGGGCGGTCGCGCTCCTCGTCACGGTCGCGGCGAGGGCGCTCGTCCTCGTCCTCGTGGTCGCGGCGCGGCCGCAGCTCCTGGCGTCGCTCGACACCGAACATCGCACTGCCGAGGCCACCGATCAGCAGACCCGTCGCACCGAGCGCGATGGCGCGGTAGCGGTTGATCGTGTTGAGGTCGCCGCAGGTGCCCTTCTGGAAGCTGCCCGTGGGCGCGCTGGCCGCCGAGTCACAGTTGAAGGTCGAGCCGGTCGATCCCCGCAGGGTGATCGGCACGAAGAAGAAGTAGGCCGCCGCCAGCAGGAAGGGCAGGGCGACGAGGAGGCAGACCTTCGTCCCCGTGCGGGGCGAGATCAGCGTCCGGCTGTCGTGGTCCTCAGGCATGCGCTGGATGCTACTAGCAAGTCATGAGCGCGAGTGGCCTTAGTCACGCCGCTGCGCGCCCGGTGAGACGAGGCTCGGTAGCGTGCACCTCGGTCAGCCGTCCGGAGAGGCGGCACAGTGCAGTCCCAGGAGGTGAGCGTGGCAGTCGGCATCGTGCTCGCTGGGGGTTACGGGACCCGGATGCTGCCCCTGACGGAGCATCGCCCGAAGCATCTGCTGCCGGTCGGTCCGGACCCGATCGTGGTCCATCAGCTGCGCCGTCTTGCGGGCGCCGGGATCGCTGACGTCGTGCTGGCGACCGGCTTCTGTGCCGATCAGTTCGAGCCCGCGCTGGGGGACGGATCGCGCTGGGGCGTACGCCTGCGTTACGCACCCGAACCCGAGCCGCTGGGCACAGCGGGAGCCCTGCGCCACGCGTACGACGCCGTGGCGGATCTCCCCGAGGCCGACACCCTGGTGGTCCTCAACGGCGACCTCCTCAGTGGCCATGACCTGCGGGCTCAGGTCTCCGCGTACGAGAGCTCGGGTGCTGAGGTCTCGATCCACGTCCGGCAGGTTGCCGACCCGCGGGCGTACGGATCGGTGGTCCTGGGCGTTGCGGGTCGCGTACAGGCGTTCGTCGAGAAGTCACCCAACCCTCCGAGTGACCTGATCAACGCCGGGACCTACGTGGTCAGCCGGTCAGTGGCCGCCTCGATCCCGAGCGGGCGGAAGGCGTCATGGGAGCACGAGGTCGTGCCCGGGCTCATCGAGCGCGGTACGCCGGTTGTGGGCTTTCGCGAGGAGGCCTACTTCCGGGACATCGGCTCTCCTTCAGCACTGGTGGCTGCCTCGGTCGATGCGGTGCTCGGAGACCTGCCCGGTGCTGCCGGGGCCGGCGGCCGCGCGTGGATCGCCGCCACGGCCGACGTGGACCCGACCGCTCGGGTGGACGCGGGGAGCGCGGTGCACGACGGGGCGGTCATCGGCCCTCGGGCGCAGGTGTCGGGCAGCATCGTGATGGCGGGTGGTGTCGTCGGCGGGGGAGCCGTGGTCCGTGGCTCGGTGCTCGCTCCGATGTCTGTGGTGGGAGCGGGAGCCCGCCTGGTCGACGAGGCTCTGGCCGACGGCGAGGTGCGGTCGGCGACCCGTCCCACAGTGTGATGCAGACCACCCGTCGTGGCTACTCGCCGGTAATCGGCGACTATGCTGTCGGCGTTCTGTAGGCCGAAGTCTGTTGAGGATCATGAGCTCACGCCCACCCGGGATGGGGTATCGACCGGCGCTGGACGGGCTCCGGGCGGTCTCCGTCGTCACCATCATGCTGTTCCACGTTCCCGTGGCATGGGTGCACGGCGGCTACTGGTCGGTCAACGTCTTCTTCGTGGTCTCGGGCTACCTGATCACCGGTCTGCTCCTGAAGGAGCACTCCAAGTGGGGCAACATCGACCTGGTCGGGTTCTACCTGCGTCGCGCCCGACGGCTGCTCCCAGCGCTGCTGGTGATGCTGGTCGGAGTGTCGTTGCTGGCCCCTCGGATCATGGGCAGCCAGACCCCAGGGACGATCCGCGGCGACGGCATCGCGGCGCTGTTCTATGTCGCCAACTGGCGGATGATCATCACCGGCCAGTCCTACTTCGAGCAGTTCGGTGCGCCGTCACCCTTCCGGCACACCTGGACGCTGGCGATCGAGGAGCAGTACTACCTGCTCTTCCCCCTGCTCCTGCTGCTGCTCCTGCGCATCTTCCGGCAGCGCCGGTCGTGGGGCCCAGTGCTCGTCGTGGGCGCCCTCGGACTGCTGTCCGCCCTGGTCATGTCCTGGGTCAACAAGCCGGGCGATCCGTCCCGTGTCTACTACGGCACCGATGCTCGAATGCAGGACATCCTGGTCGGCGCGGTCCTGGCCCTGGTGCTGCACCGGATGGGCAAGGCCCGGGTCGCCGCACTCGCCCAGCACCGTGGCGTCCTCGCGGTGCTCGGCTGGGTCACCGCAGCCGGCACGCTGGCCGCGTTCTTGTGGCTGCCCGCCGACGGGTGGGTCTTCAGCGGCGGCTTCCTGCTGTTCGACGTGATGTTCGTCTTCCTGGTGCTCAGCGTCGAGCTCGCACCGACCACGTCGATCGCTCGCATCATCAGTACGCCTGTGCTCGCCTGGGTGGGCAAGCTGTCGTACGGCCTCTATCTGTGGCACTGGCCGATCTTCATCTTCCTGTCGCCCGATCGCGTCGACCTCGGGACCGTGCCGCTCATGGCGCTGCGTTTCGCGGTCACGTTCGCCGTGGCGACGGCGTCGTTCTACCTCGTCGAGGACCCGATCCGGCGCGGCTCGCTCCGTCGCCGCCTCGGTCCACGTGTGTCTCCTGCGGTCTCGACCGCCAGCATCGGCGTGACCGCCGTGCTGATCGGGATCTCGGCGTACGGCGTACAGCTCGCCCCGTCGGCCAAGGCTGGTGAGGGCAACTCGACGACGGTCGGCAGCGGCGACTACGGCGTACTGATCGTCGGGGACTCGGTCGGCTTCAGCCTGGGCTACAACTTCCCCAAGGAGAAGTACCCGGACACCTCGACGACGGCCAACGTCAACTTCGGCTGCGGTACGGCCGAGCAGCACCTGGCGTTCAACGGCAAGCCGCAGCAAGGCGACGACCAGCCCGAGTGCGAGACGATCTTCGCCAACTGGCGCGAGGGCATGCAGAAGGCCAAGCCGAAGGCGATCGTCTGGAGCCTCGGCGGCTGGGAGGTCTTCGACCACGTGGCCGATGGCAAGGTGCTCGACGTCGGCACGCCGGCCTACGCGTCCTACCTCTCGGGTCGTCTCGAGAAGGGTCTGGATGCGCTGGGCGAAGGCGGTAGCAAGGCACCGATCTACATCACCAACGTGCCGTGCTACCACCAGGAGAAGTTCGTCGTCAGCGGCGATGACCTGTCGGTGGACCGCAACGACCCCAAGCGGGCCAAGGCCGTCAACGCCGTCCTGACATCCTTCGCGGCCAAGCACCCGGACCGGGTGCACATCGCCGACCTCGACTCCTTCGCCTGCCCCAACGGCAAGTTCGAGGACATTGTGCACGGGGTGAAGCTGCGCATCGACGGCGTGCACTACACCGCGGACGGCGCCCGCGCGTTCTGGGCCTGGCTGATGCCACAGATCCGCAAGGTCACCGGCTGACGCGGTCGGGCCTCAGGGCCGGGTCGCGATCGTCCTCAGCTGCGGCGCGAGCCAGCGCCAGTAGATCGGCCCCGACTCCGGTGTGAAGTGCAGGCCGTCCTGGTAGAGCGGAACGCCATTGACGGTGCCGTGGTAGCCGCCCTTGCAGAGCGATCCATAGGTGTCGATCACGTCGACGCCGTGCTGGTGCGCCCACGCGGTGGCGACCCGGTTGACCCGGCGAACCCGGCTGTCGTCGTTGATCAGCTCGAACTCCTTGTTGACGCCGAAGTCGGGCAGGTCGTGGCAGCTGAGGGTGTTGATCGCGAAGTGCTTGGCGCCGTTGTCGAGCGAGATCTTGCGGACCTCATCCAGCGAGTCCCGGATGAACGCGTCGTGCCCGGGAGTGCCAAAACGTTGCACTCCGGCCTTGGTCTTGAAATCGCTCACGAGCGTCTGCGGCACGAAGAAGAGCAGCACCTCCGGCTTGAGGATCCGCACACTGTCGTCCCACTCGTGCTGCCAGTCCACGCACGCCTTCGACGGTACGACCGGGTCGCCGTCGACCAGCTTGTCGCCCAGGAACGGGTCGCAGCCGAGACTGACCGAGCCGGTCGCCGCGATGTCGGGGACGCTCCCGGGGTTGTGGTTCTGGATGAGGCTCGCGGGAATGGAGTTGCCCAGCAGCATGACCTTGCGCGCGGTCGGCAGCGCCCCAGTCGGCGCGGCCGTCGGGGGAGGCGGGGCGCCACCCAGAGTGGTTGAGCCCTTGCCCTCGTCTCCGATCGGCGCGGCCGACGAGCTCGACTGGCTCAGGCCCAGCGCGCCCAGGATGACGACCGGCAACGCCACGCGTGCGACCGCGACGCTCGGACGCGGCTGGCGGGGGATGAGCGCCTTGAACCCGTGCCGACGGATCGGCTTCTCCACGAAGCGGAAGGTCAGGTAGGACAGCGTCACCGAGAGGGCGATCTGCAGCAGGGAGAGCGGCACCCCGCTCATGTGGGACACGGATGGGTTGAGGAAGACGATGACGGGCCAGTGCCACAGGTAGAGCGAGTAGCTGATCAGACCCAGCCGCCGCAGCCACTCGAAGGACAGCACCCGCTGCAAGGCATTGGGGGAGCGGCTCGACGAGGCCATGATGGGCAGCGTCGCCAGCGCTGACAGCACGAGCAGGCCACCCTGGAACGGAACGTCAGAGTGCTCAGGGAGCACGAAGAAGCTCACCAGCAGCACCGCGAGCGCCGGCCAGGCAGCCCACGCGACCAGGCGTTCACTCGTTGACGGTCGGTCGCGACGGAACTTCGGGTCACGCTCGAACTGTCGCCCGCTGAGGAGGCAGCCGGCCGCTGCGCCGATCAACAGCTCGAACGCCCGGGTGTCCGTGCCGTAGTAGACGCGACCAGGGTCCTGACCAGGGACGTACAGATGGAACATCCACCAGGCGGAGGCCAGGGCGAGGAGCAGGAGGACGGCAGCCCGGACCTTGTGGCTGCGGGTGATCGCGGTGAGCGCCAAGAGGAGCAGGGGGAACGCGAGGTAGTACTGCTCCTCGATGGACAGCGACCAGGTGTGCCGCACCGGCGATGGCAGCGCGAGCCCGCCGAAGTAGGACTCGTCACCCAGCAGGAAGCGCCAGTTCGCGAAGTAGAACAACGCCGAGAACACGTCCCAGCCGACAGGGGAGCGACGGCCCGGTGGAGTCCAGATGCTGGCCGCCACCAGCACCGCGCTGAGCACGATGACCAGCGAGGGCAGCAGCCGGCGGGCGCGCGCCATCCAGAAGCCGATCAGGTCGATGCTGCCCCAGCGATGCTGCTCGTTGATCAGCAGCGAGGTGATCAGGAAGCCGGAGAGCACGAAGAAGAGGTCGACGCCGAGCCAGCCGCCAGGCGCCCAGTCGTTGTTGATGTGATAGATCAGCACCGCTGCGACAGCGAGGCCGCGCAGCCCGTCCAGGGCAGGGCGGTAGGGCAAGGAGCGGTGCTGATGGGAAACCACGATCTTCTTTCGTCACTCGGCAGCCGGCACACGGCAGGGTGTCACGAACTCCAGCGCGACCGAACCACTGTATGTACCGAAGAGTAGATAGTCCCGCCGGAACGATGGTTAGTATTCCGCGCATGCCACCAGACGCGCTCGAGACGCGGACGATCATCAGTCCGCGGCTCGGTACCAGGATTACCACGGTCGTGGCCCTGGTGCTGCTCGCCGGCGCGGTCTACTGGTTCTTCACCCCGATCACCCTGACCGGGTCCAGCGGCGCGCAGTTCGGTTGCGGGTCGGCTAAGAGCCCACCGAGCGACGCCTTCCCCAAGAATGTCTGCGGCGACCTGCCCAAGGTCCACGAGTTCCGCTCGGTGGCCTTCCTCGTCGCCGGCATCCTGATCGGGCTCCTGGGCGCGGTCATGTTCGGCTTCGAGCGTCGTACGCAGACGCGGGCTGCCCGCCCATCGTCGGCAGAGGAGTCGCCCACCCCCTGACGAACGACCAGCTTCAGCGGGGGTGACGTGGCGTCAGCTCGTCGCCCCTCTCGTAGGTGAAGGACACCGGTTTGGCTCGCTCGCGGTACGGCAACCGTCCAGCCCTGGACGGCGTGCGAGGCGTCGCCATGCTCACGTTCATGGCGTTCCACCTCGGCGTCGGCTGGCTGCAGGGCGCCTGGGTCGCGGTCAACGTCTTCTTCGTGCTGTCCGGCTTCCTGATCGTCCGGCTGCTGCTCGAGGAGCGCGTCACCTACGGCGACATCCGGCCGCTGGAGTTCTATCGCCGACGGATGCGGCGGCTGCTGCCGGGCCTCTTCCTGCTGCTCGGCACCCTGACGGTCTATGGCGTCTTCATCGCAGGCGACGACGTACGACGTCCGCTGCGCTCGGACATGCTCGCGACCCTCGGCTACGTCATGAACTGGCGGTTGATCCTGCGTGACGACCAGTACTTCGAGATGTTCGGCAACCCCTCGTTCCTGCGGCACGCCTGGACGCTGGCGGTGGAGGAGCAGTTCTACCTGATCGCGCCGTTCCTGGTGTCGCTGCTGGTGCTCTTCCTGTGGCGGCGCAGCCACCAGGTCGCCGTGCTCCTCCTGCTGGCAGCGGCCTCTGCGGTCTGGACCGCCAACGTCGGCCTCGCTGACCAGTCAGCTCAGGCTCACGCGTACTACGGCACGGACACGCGAGTGCAGGCCCTGCTCATCGGCGCCGCCCTGGCGTTCGTCCTCGGCCCGAAGTCCAACGGTCGTGATCCTCGCCGACTCCCGACCTCGGTCGTGGCAGCCCTCGGATGGGGCGGGCTGGCCGCCATGCTCGCCGGCTACATCTTCATCCCGCCGTTCGCGAGCTGGATGTTCGGTCAGGGCGGGATGGCCCTGTTCTCGCTCGCGTTCGCCGGGCTCGTGCTCGCCTGCGCCGACCCGCGACGGTCCCTGCTCACGACGGTGCTGGGTCAGCGTCCGATCGCCTACCTCGGCAAGCTGTCGTACGGCCTCTACCTCTGGCACTGGCCCATCCACCTCTGGCTGCAGGACGCCTGGCCGGACCTCCCGGTGTGGCTCGCCGTGGTCATCGGGATGGCCTTGACGATCGGGATCGCCGCGGCGTCGTACCGCTTCATCGAGCAACCGGTGATGCGTCGCGGGGTGCGTGCCCTGCTGCCCGGTCGGCGCGGCCGGCGAGGCCGAGGCCGAGTACTGGTGGCGGCAAGCCTCGGCGCGCTGCTGCTCGGCGCGTACGTCGTGGGCAAGGTCCCCGCGGCCGCCACCTCTGCGGACACCGGGCCGAACATTCAGCTGATCCCGGGGAGTGCGACGTACAAGCCCGGGACCACGCACGTGAAGGTCGGGATCTTCGGTGACTCGGTGCCCTACCTGCTCAACGCTCGGATGCCGCGCAGCCGCTATCCCGACCTCGACGTCGTCAACCTCGCCGTTCCGGGCTGCGATCTGGTCGATATCGACATCCGATGGACACCGGACAAGCGCGGTCCGAACTCACCGGAGTGCCTCCGTGGGAAGCGCACGTTCGACGCGACGCTGCGCAGCAGCAAGTCCCAGGTCTTCGTCCTGTTCGGTGGTGCTCTGTTGTCGATGCCGCACATCACACCGGACGGCACAGTGCTGCAGATCGACGACCCACGGATGCAGCGGCTCATCACGGCTCGACTGGATGAGTTCAGGCGCAGGGCGAAGGCTGCAGGGGTGCAGCAGATGCAGGTCGTCACCGTGCCGTGTCGCGACGTGAAGGTGCAGTACATCCCGGAGGAGTACCGGCCGTACATGCGGGCCCATCCCGAGATCGTCAAGGCGGCCACAGACCCGGTCGCGCTGAACACGTTGATGAAGTCGTGGGCCGCCAAGAACGACGTCGCGGTGATCGACATGTACCAGGTGCTGTGCAGCGACGGGTTCCACGCGCGGCGGAACGGGCTGGAGATCTTCGGTGATGCGATCCACTTCTCTCCGGAGGCGACGCCGATGATCTGGACGTGGCTCGCCCCGCAGATCCGTGCCGCCTATCAGCGCGGAGCGCATTCGTGAGCAGTCTGACCACCCGCCGCGACCTCAATGCTGCGCGGGCCCAGCGCTACGCCGCGATCGACGGCTACCGGGGCCTCTTCATCAGTCTCGTACTGCTGTACCACGCGGGGGTCTCGGCGCTCGCCGGCGGTTGGATCGGGATCAACCACTTCTTCGTGTTCTCCGGCTTTCTCATCGCGCGGTTGCTGATCCGGGAGCAGCAGCGCACCGGCACGATCAGGGCGCTGGAGTTCTACAGGCGACGGGTGCGGCGCATCGTGCCGGCGATGCTGATCCTGGTCGGCGCGGTGGTCGTGCACACCTGGCTCACCCAGGAGGCCGAGCAGCGTTCGCAGTTCGGCGGCGACGCCTTCGCGACGCTGGGCTTCTTCCTCAACTGGCGCCTCATCGGACGCGATGACGCCTACTTCGACATGTTCGGACACCCGTCGCCGCTGCGGCATGCCTGGACGCTCTCGGTCGAGGAGCAGTTCTACGTCCTGGCGCCGTTCCTCATCCTGGCGGTGTGCTGGCTGACCCGGAAGCGTCTGCGACGGGCGGCGGTGCCTGTTGGGCTGGCCCTGCTGTCGGCCTGGTGGACGGCGCACCTCGGCCTGCACAGCCTCGCCGACTACCCGCGGCTCTACTACGGCACGGACACTCGCGCCCAGGCGCTTCTGGTCGGAGTCGCGGTCGCCTTCGTGCTCGGCGTCGGGTCGGACGGACGACCCCCTGCTCGGCTGTCGCGTGGCGCCGTCGAGGGCATCGCGTGGACCGGCATGCTCGTCTCGATCTCGGCCCTGTTCATCCTGGACGAGGACACGCCCTGGGCGTTCAACAACGGCGGCATGCTGGTCTTCGCGATCGCGGCCGGCCTGATCGGGTTCGCGGCTGTCGACGACCGCAACCTGCTGATCAACCGGGTGTTCTCGTGGGCGCCGCTGGCCTACCTCGGCCGCATCTCGTACGGCCTCTACCTCTACCACTGGCCGATCATTCTGTGGCTGCCGCTGAACGGGCTCCCGCGCGTGGTGGCCGGCGCGATCCAGCTCGGGCTGACGCTCGTCGTGGCGAGTCTGTCGTTCCGCTTCGTTGAGGCGCCGATCCTGTTGCACGGTCTGCGCGGACTCTTCCGCCGGCGTACGACGCGACGCCTGCTGCCCGTCGGCCTGATCGCGGTACTGACCGCCGGCTCGATGGTCCTCTGGACGACGAAAGCGCCTGCGCTGAGCGAGGTTCCGACCCTCGTGGCAGGTCAGGCCGCGTACAAGGGGAACGGGCAGACGGTCGGTACAACGTTGGTCGGCGACTCGGTCGCGGCGTCGCTGGCAGCCGGCTGGACCCCGGGGTCCTACCCCGATGTACGGCTGGAGAACCAGAGCGCGATCGGCTGCGACCTGATGACGGTGCCGGTCCTCCGTGATGGCCAGACGCAGAAGGAGGATGAGAAGTGCACGGCCTGGAAGTCGCACTGGCCGGCCGTCGTCCGTGAGAAGAGCGACCGGACTGTCCTGCTCGTGGCCGACACGCACTTCCTGACCACGCACCAAGGCCCCGACGGACCGGCCACCCCGCAGTCGCCCGCACTGGCGAAGCTGATCGGCTCGGCCCTGGACCACGCGTGGGCGCAGGCCAAGGCTTCAGGCGCCACGCGCATCAGCGTGCTCAACCTGCCGTGCCGGCGTATCGACCCCCAGCGCCTGGACCCGTCGTTGCGCTTCTTCGCGGCGGAGGGCAGTAACGACCGGGCCGTGACGTGGGCCAACGGGGTCATCGCAGACTGGGTGCGCAAGACGTCCGGCGCGCAGCTCCTCGACCTGCACGCCCAGCTCTGCACCGACGGCTATCGACCGTCGATCCGAGGCGTGAACCTCTACCACGACACGTTGCACTTCTCCCCGCAGGCGGCAGCGATGATCTGGACCTGGATCACCCCACGGATACGAGACCACTCGCTCGCCTGAGCGACCGGCCGCTGCTCGAACGCTGCCATGTGAGGCAGCGCACATGGCACTATGAGTCCGCTACTCGGCGGTAATGACGGACAGGAACGGATCACCAGCATGGACACGGCGAGATTCTTCGAGGGCGTTCCCGCGCTCTTCCCGGGCGACCCCCAGGACACCGACCCGCTGGACTCGTACTGGGACGTCGTCAAGAAGGACGTCAGCGGCTACACCTCCTCCAACGAGCTGGCCGTGCTCAACCACGCGGCGCAGCTGATGCCGGAGTCCGAGGCCTACCTCGAGGTCGGCACCTTCAAGGGGCGCTCGCTGTGCGGGGCCGTGCGGGATGCCGCCGACAAGAAGTTCTATGCCATGGAGAACTTCATGGAGTTCGGGATGGCGGGCCAGGAGGCGCGTACCGAGCTGATGCGCAACCTCGGCGTCTACGGCGCCGACAGCGATGTCGAGCTGCTCGAGGGGGACTGCTTCAAGCTGATGGTCCAGCCGGGTGCGATCGATCGGCCCGTCGGCGTCTACTTCTACGACGGCGAGCACACGCTGCTGTCGCACTACCTCGCACTCGCGGTCGTCGAGCCGCTGCTCGCCGACGAGGCGCTCGTCCTGGTGGACGACGCGACCTGGCCGGTGGTCCAGCGCGCCCACCGCCTCTTCATGAAGCGCCACCCCGGCTGGACGATCGAGGCGACCTGGGATGCCCGCGAGGCCGATGACCCGCGCTGGGCCAATGGTCTGCACGCCCTGGTGTTCCGGCGTACGAAGCCCTCACGTCTCAGCCGCAGCGATGAGTCCCTGCGTCGCTACCAGACGACGGTGCAGGACCGCGTCAACGCCGTCGCCTGGAAGGCCGCGGACGCCATGCCCGGCGTGGTCAAGGCCGGCGCGAAGGTGCTGCTGTCACGCTCGCGTGCCATCGGTAGCGGCGATCGCTGACGTCTCGTCGAACGGATCGACCGCCTGGTGGGCGATCAGCACGCGCACGAGACCAGTCACAGCCACGACGAGTGCGCCAACCACACATACCGTCACGATCTGCGCTGCTGAGTCGTGCCACCAGAAGGCGATGACCGCGCACTGAGTGACCAGGACGACCCAGGTCAGCAGGCCGAGCGTCGCCGAGTTGCCGCCCATCTCCGAGAACAGCCAGACCTGCGCGAGTGCCCAGGTCGTGCCGAGCGCGACGCACGCCACCGCGAGATAGGCGAAGTCGACGTACTGGTCACCGCCTGCCAACCGGATCCACAGGCGTGGCGCCGCAGCGACGACGCCGAGGGCGACCAGGCCGAGGGCGAGCACCAGTCCGGACGCCTTGAGCAGCACCCGCGTGGCGCCGTGCGACTGCATCCGGGGGACGACCAGGAGAGCGACGAACTGGGTGGCCCAACAGACGGCTCGACCGAACGTCGAGGCCAGCGCATAACCGCCTGAGTCGTGGGCCGACAGGAAGTGACGCGCCAGGATCACGTCCACGTTGGTGAGCGCCATGAACGCCGCCAGCGTCGTGTTGGACTTGATCAGCTCAGTGACGAGTCCACGCGTCGCCCCGGGCAGCCGCCGGATCGCCTCACGGCACAGCCACCACCCCCAGGCAGCCCCGAAGGTGCTCGCGATGAGCAGGACGCCGAAGACCTCCTCGACCCTGAGCCCGAGCAGGGCGGCCGCGCAGGCCGCGGCCAACCGACCGCCGGCCGTCACGATGTAGAGACTCGAGAGCCCGCGGACCCGCTGCTCACCGAGGAGCACCCCCTGGAAGGCCCCCGTCAACGTCATCGGGATGAGCGTCAGGCCGAGCAGCACGGGGGACCAGAGCGAGTCGAGGTGGAAGCCCGACGCCAGCACGGTCGACAGCGCCACGGTCAGTCCGGCGAGTGCCGTACCGATCCACGCAGCGAGCCGGACCCCGCTGGTGAGCTCGCCTGAAGCGAGATGGCGGGCGACCACGACCTGGAAGGCGCCGGCGGGGATCGCCAGCAGGATGCCGTACGTCGAGAGCGCGGAGTAGCCGCCGAAGTCGGCCGGCCCGAGCGTGGGCGCCAGGACCACGACGAACAGGTAGCTCAGGACATTCGAGACTCCCATGGCCACACCGAGCACGGCGCCCGTCAGTGTCGCGCGCCACGGGCTGGGCGGCGCGGCATGGCGTGGCTTCAAGGAGGTGACCTTCGCATCGAGCGGCTAAGTGTGATCCAGGCTACTCACGGGTTATATTGGCCGTCGCCCGAAGCGACCTGCCGGCACCTGGCGTCGCCCCCGAGACCACCTCGCGGAGTCCCCGTCTTGCGCCTGTTCACCCGGTACCGGCTGACCGTTGCGCTGTTGGTTCTCATCCTCGGCCTGATCGTCTTCCTGAACGACCTCGGCGACTTCAACACCGACATCAAGCCCGAGGTCTACATCGCGCCGCTGGACATGATCGGGCGTTATCTCTCGTCCTGGACGTCCTCGCCCTATCTGGGCTCGCCGAACTTCAACGTCGGCCTCGTCCCGGTGCTCCTCGTGCTGGCCTTCCTGCGCTGGATCGGGATGTCGCCCGAGATCGCGTTCAAGACCTTCCACCTGATGCTGTGGCTGACGGCCGCGTGGGGGACCACGAAGCTGGTGCGGTCCATCGCTCCTCGCGCTGGCAGGTGGGGTGCCCTCCTCGCCGGCGTGATCTACCTCGCCAACCCCTACACGATCCAGGCGGGCGCGACCCTGGCGATCGCGTTGCCACTGTCGCTGCTCCCGTGGCAGCTCTACTGCTACGTGCGCGCGCTGCGCGACCACCGCAGCTGGGCATGGCCGGCGGGCTTCGGCCTGACGTTCTTCGCGATGAGCGGGATGAACGTCGCCGTCGTTCCCCTGCTGCAGCTGCTGGCGCTGATCCCCGTCGCGGTGGCGATCCGCTCCGAGACGCGGATCTCGTGGGCACGCATCACGGCGGTGACCGCCAAGTGCGCGGCCTTCGTGATCGGGGTGTCGATCTACTGGCTGGTGCCCTCCGCCGCCGCCCGCGCGACGGGCAGCCAGATCGTGGAGAGCTCGGAGACGCTGACCGGCATCGCCAAGGTCGCCTCCTTCCCGGAGGTGCTCCGCGGAGTCGGTCTCTGGCCGCTCTACGGCCACGACGAGAACGGCCCCTGGGTCGCGCAGCACGCGGTCTACGTCGCCAGCCCGTTGGTCATGATCGTCACGATGGTCTGGCCGGTCCTCGGACTGATCGCGCTGCGGTGGTGCACCGGTGTCGTACGCCGGCTGGTCGCCGTCTCCATCGCCATCGCCGCGGTGGTGATGGTCGGGTTGTTCCCCAGCCAGGAGCACCCGGCGTCGCCGTTCGGGCGGGCTCTGGAGTCGGTCCTGAAGATCCCGGTGATGTCGGCCTTCCGGACCACCAACAAGATCGGTGCAGTGCTGGCCCTCGGGCTGGCGATCGCGATCGGCGTGGGGATGGCCGCGATCTTGCCGCGCGTGTGGCGGCGTCCGGGCGCAGCTCCGGTCGTGGTCGGCCTGACGGTGGTGCTGCTCGGTGCGTGGACCCTGCCGGCGATCGGCGGGCGGCTCTACACATCGCAGATGAACATCCCCGCCTACTGGAATTACGCGGCGAAGGCGGCCGATCGAGGCAACCCCAACAGCACGGTGCTGATGCTGCCCGGGCAGGTGCGCCCGGACTACCGCTGGACGGTCGAGCGTCCGGACGATGTCGCCAACTCGCTGTTCAAGCGGGACGCGGTGATCCCGGAGACCAACCCCAACGCCTCGGAGCCGGGCGCCAACTTCCTGGCCGCGCTCAACGACGCGGTGCAGTCCGGCTCTGCGCCCCGCAACGTCATCTCGAGCATGTCGCGCTACCTCGGCGCGGACTCGGTCCTGCTGCGGCGCGACATGGTCTGGGAGGACGACGGTGGCGCAGCGCCGTCCGTGACGACCAAGCTGCTGTCCTCCGACCTCGGCCTCAAACAGTCCGCCACGTTCGGCTATCCCAGCGAGAACGTCGTCGACCCGGCCGGTGACGGACCCGGCGGGACCAAGCTGCCGCCGCTCGCGCTGTACGACGTCGCTCAGCCCCGCTCGGCCGTGCGTGCCGAGTCGACCGATGGCACCCTCGTGGTGGCCGGTGACGGGTTCGCCTTCCCCGCGCTGACCGACGCCGGGCTGCTCGGTACGACGCCCACGGTTCGCTATGCCCAGGACCTCACAGCAGCCCAGCTCGCGCAGGCGCTGCAGTCCACGGGACGCCTCGTCATCACCGACACCAACGCCCGGCGTGATGTGATCCCCAACCGGCTCACGGCCGGGATGGGCCCCCTCCTGGCGTCCAACCAGAAGCTCGACGACACTCGTACGCTCGGCACCAAGGCAGCGGACCAGACGGTGCTGCTGCGGTCCGGTCTCGGCGTTACGGCGAGCACGACGGGCGGCACGTTCTTCGACCTGCCCTACGGCGTGGCCGAGTACGCCGTGGACGGCGACCCGACCACGGCGTGGCGCTTCGGTGACTTCCGCCGGGCCGTGGGCCAGACATTGCAGGTCCGGCTCCCGGGTCCGACCGCGCTCGGCAAGATCCCGGTCTCGCAGCTGCCCATCGGCAGCGTCAAGATCGACAAGGTCACCCTGACTGCCGGTGGTCGCTCCTCGACCGTGCGCCTGCCGGACAAGGGGAGTGCGACGCTCGACCTCGGCGGCGTGATGGCCGACAAGGCGACGCTCAAGATCGACAGCATCCGGGGAGCGGGCTTCAACCTCGTCGGACTCGCCGAGCTCGGAATCCCCGGTCCCAAGGCCACTCGTGCCGCGCGTACCCCGACGAC
Source organism: Luteipulveratus mongoliensis (assembly GCF_001190945.1). Classification (NCBI taxonomy): domain Bacteria; kingdom Bacillati; phylum Actinomycetota; class Actinomycetes; order Micrococcales; family Dermacoccaceae; genus Luteipulveratus; species Luteipulveratus mongoliensis. The sequence goes on from NZ_CP011112.1 coordinate 3,000,042, forward strand.
ACTCAGCGATCGCTACGACCAGCTGGGCACGGGCGCTCGCGCACAGTTCGCCAAGACGCCCCTCGACATCCTGCTGACCCGAGTGCTCAACACACCGGAGTCCAACGACGACAGCGAGCGCGCCCTGCGCCGCGTCGTGACAGTCCCGGACACGCGTGACTACGCCATCCAGGGCAACGTGCGGGTCACGGCGCCGATCGAGAGGACGTACGACGACGTCGCCGGCTACTCCCGCTCGTCCGGGGCGCGCTCGTCGACCTTCTACTTCGGCAACCCGGTGTGGCGCGCCTCCCAGGCCGCCGACGGCAACCCGAAGACCGCGTGGGTCCCGGGCGGCTCGACCCGAGGCGAGTACTGGGAGAGCACCGGACCCGAGCGCACCATCTCCAGGGTCAAGATCAACCAGGTTCGCGGCCCTGACAAGGAGCCCCTGTGGGCGAGCCGGGTCCAGATCAGCGTGGACGGCAAGGCGGTCCTGACTGCCTCGATCAACCCCGGTCAGAACACCTTGACCCTCCCCGAGAGCGTCCGCGGCTCGAAGGTGCGGATGACGATCCTGGGCCTGTCCGGCAAGCTGACGTCAGCGCCGCCGCGGTTCACCGAGATCGATACCGGCGTGACGATGCAGACCACCACGCCGGGACCACTCGACAAGGCCGACTCACGCTGCCTGACCGTCGCCACCGTCGACGGCAAGGCGGTGCGGATGCGCCCGGACAGCAAGGAGCTCGCGGGTCCGGACCAGTCCGGCACCCGGTGGGTCGGCTGTCAGGATGTGACCCTCGACCGCGGTGAGCGCCGGATCGAGCAGGCAGACGGGTTCGTGCTGGACTCCTTGACGCTGAAGGACAAGCAGGGCAAGGCCCAGCCGACGCCGCTGCCCCCGCAGTTCAAGGTGACCGACAACTCCAGCTCGGCCAAGACCATCAAGGTGACGGCAGGCAAGGCGCCGTACGCCGTGGTCATCGGTCAGAGCATCGACCCGCGGTGGCGCGCGACGATCGACGGCAAGGACGCGGGCGCACCGGTCACGATCGATGGGTTCTCGGCGGGCTGGGTCGTGCCACAGGGCGGCTCGCACACGGTGAAGATCTCGTTCACGCCACAGCGCAGCTCCAACATCGGCCTGGCCGTGTCCACCGTCGTCGTCCTGCTGGCGCTGGTCCTGGTAGTGCTGGCCTGGTGGCGTCGTCGCCGTGGTCCGGCGACGCGTCCGCATCGCCTCGAGGCTGCGTCCGTGGCGACCCGGATGCGTCCTGAGCCTGCCCCGGCGACCCGCACCATCCGCCGGCAACAGGCGGAGGCGCGGCATACCACCGGCCAGCGAGCCCCCTGGCCGCGTCCCGTGCGTGAGCTGGGCCTGCTCGTACTTGCAGGTTTCGCCGTCGGCTGGGCGGGTCTGGCGGCCGCCGCCGTGGTGATCGCCGTACTTCGTTGGCGCCCGCTGCGTCCGTCCTGGCTCATCGGTGCCGGCGCAGGTTTCGCGATGTTGTCGATCGTGGTGTACGTCGCGCTGCTCGGCAGCGATCGTGGTGAAGTGACTGCAGACGCGGTCGCCTCCAGCCTGATCCCGCACTACCTCGCCGGAGGTGGCCTGGTGATCGCGCTGGTCGGCGTCCTACTGGCACACGACCACCATCACGACGACCCGGACGAAGACATGGCAGACGCCATCACGATGGAGGCACCACCCGCATGAGCACAGACAGCAACCCCGTGGTGACCGTCGTCGTACCCACACGCAACAACATCCGTACGATCGCCGCCTGCCTGGCCTCCGTCACCCAGCAGACTTACGCACCCCTTGAGCTGCTCGTCGTGGACAACCACAGCGACGATGGCACGGCGGATGTGGCGGGGGAGTACACCCCGGACGTCATCACCGCCGGTCCGGAGCGCAGTGCGCAGCGCAACATCGGCGTCGAGAAGGCGCGCGGTGAGTGGGTGCTGTGGCTGGACAGCGACATGGTGCTGCCGCCGGAGACGGTCGAGGTCGCGATGCGCACCGCTGCCGAGCACGATGCCGTCGGTGTCGCGCTGCCCGAGCGGACGATCGGTGATGGGTTCTGGACGGCCTGCCGAGCTCTCGAACGCTCCTGCTACCTCGACGACCCGTGGCTGCACAACCCGCGCCTGGTCCGACGGGACTTCCTGATGGAGGACGGCGGGTTCCACCTCGAGATGTCCGGACCCGAGGACGCCGACCTGCGGATGCGGATGCACGCCCAGGGCGCGGCCATTGCGCTGGCGCCGATCATCGTCGACCACGACGAGGGCCGCCTGACGCTGGCCGAGGTGATGCGCAAGCGCTACTACTACGGCCGCAGCATCCCCGCCTTCGCCGAGCAGCACGACGGCGCGGTGGGCGAGCAGGGCCGCGCCGTGCTGCGCTCCTACGTGCGCCACCGCGGTGACCTCGCCAAGGACCCTGCTCACTCGGCCGGCATGGTGGTGATGCGCGGCATGGAGGTCGTGGGCTACTCACTGGGCGCGCGCCGTGGTCGTCGTGACCGCGCCACCACACCATGACGCGTCGGATGCTGTGGGTGTCGCTGCCCGACCAGCGACCGCGCCGCGAGCTCTACTGGATGTCGCGGATGCCCGACACCGCCGTCACCGCTCTCGCGCGCGACGAGCCGGTCGGCGACATCACCTGGGTGCCGAGCACCTACCGCCGTCCGATCAAGCGGTTCATCGAGGCCGGCGCCCTCGCCTGGGTGCGTGGTCTGGACCAGCAGGACCCGACGTCGTACGACTGGGTCACCTCGCTCGAGCTCTGCTCGTTGGTCACCGGTCAGGCCTCGAAATGGCGGCGTACGACGAGTGGTCGCCGCCCGCTCCAGGCCGTCGTCACCTGGGAGAACCTCCCCAACCAGCCGATCTACAAGGTGCCGCCCTACAAGCAGGCGCTCGAGTCGTGCCGGGACGCCGACCTGCTGCTCTGCATGGTCGACGCCGCGCGAGATCACTTGCTGGACAACGGTTTTGACGATGACCGCATCCAAGTGGTCAAACCTGGCGTCGACACCGAGATCTTCACTCCGGCCGCCGAGCCGACCTCTGACCCGGTCGTCGCCTTCATCAGCCCGCTCGCGCCCAACAAAGGCATCGACCGCGTCCTGGAGGCCATGCAGATCGTGCAGCGCACCATCCCTGAGGCGAGTCTCGTCGTCGCCGGTCGTGGCCCGTTGCGCGACCAGGTCGAGGCGGCAGCCGCCGACCCGACCCGACGCGTACGCCTGGCAGGATCACTCGACGCCCACGGCGTGGCCGAGCTGCTGCGGGGGGCGGCCGTCTTCACGACCGCGCCACGCCCCACCTGGAAGTGGACCGAGCAGCTCGGCCTGGCCTACCTCGAGGCCCAGGCCTGCGGCCTCCCGATCGTGACCACCCGCTGCGGCACCAACGATGAGGCGGTCGAGGCACCCAACGACCTCGTCGAGGACGACGCCGAAGCGCTGGCGGCCGCTCTCGTGGCCTGGCTGGAGCACCCCGCGCGTCGCGCCGAGGCCGGCCGAGTCAACCGGGCTCGGATGGTGGCCGACCACGACCTCGTGACCCAGGTCGGGCGGATGGGCGAGGCCTTCGCCACCGTCGAGCGCGCGCACGGCCGATGAGCGCATCCAGCCGGGCACGCCGCTACTGGGGAGCCGGGACCGGTCTGGTCTGCGGCCTCGGGGCCCTCGGTCCGGCGCTGCTGCCGGGCTACCTCCTGGTCTACGACATGGTGTTCGTGCCGCGGCTCGGACTGAGCGACCGGACACTCGGCGTCGACGGATCGGTGCCCCGCGCCGTACCCAACGACCTCGTGGTCGCCCTCCTGTCCCACGTAGCGCCCGGATGGGTGGTCCAGAAGGCGCTGCTGCTGCTGGTGTTCATCGGTGTTGGTGCCGGTGTCGCGGGACTCGTCCGCACCCGCGTGGCAGCCGTCGCCGCCGCGCTGGCCGCCTGCTGGAACCCCTACGTCGCGGAGCGGCTGGCTATCGGGCACTGGGGCTTCCTGCTGGGCTACGCCTGCCTGCCGTGGGTCGCTTCGGCAGCGGCCGCGTGCCGTGACGGGCGCCCGTACGGCCGTGCGCGCCTCGCGACGGCGCTGGTCCTCGTGGCGCTGACCGGGTCCACGGGCTCGGTCCTGGCGGTGCTGCTGGTGGCCTGTGTCTTCGCGACGCCCGGGGCCGAGGCCAAGGCCCGCGCGGCTGCCGCTCGGATCGGCGACGTGGCGTGGATCGTCTTGGTGGCGGTGCTGGCCAACGCACCGTGGTGGTACCCGTTCCTCGTGGTGGCGCCCAGCGCGGAGGCGGACTCGGCTGGAGTCGAGGCGTTCATGTCGCGAGCCGACACCCCGTTCGGGGTGATCCCGTCACTGCTGACCGGCGGCGGGATCTGGAACCGCGGCGTCTGGTTCGACGAGCGGATGTCGGTGGCGATCGCCGGCGTCGCGCTCATCGGCGTCATCGCGTCGGTGGTCTGCTGGGTGCGCGCACGAGGCTGGAACCTGCATCCCGCTGCCGCGGGCCTCGGGCTCGCCGGGGTCATCGGCTTGCTCGCCGCCGGCCTCAGCTCGGTCGTCGGCGGCAAAGAAGTCGTCAGTTGGGTCGTGACCAACCTGCCCGGCGGCGGTCTGATGCGCGACTCGCAGAAGTTCGTCGCGCTGTGGGTCGTGCTCCTCGCCGTGTGCGTCGGCACTCTCACCGAAGTGCTGCGCGCGGCGATGCGGCGCGCCGACGCCGGCTGGGCAGGCAGCGTCGTCTTCGCGCTGGTCCTGGCGGCCTGGCCGGTCGCGACGCTCCCGAGCATGGCCTTCGGTGGACTGGGTCGTTGGGAGGCCGCCGAGTACCCGTCCAGCCAGCTCGCCCTCGCCGACCGGGTCGAGCAGCTCTCACCCGGGTCGGTCGCGGTGTTTCCGTGGACGCTCTACCGGCGCTACGCGTGGAACGACAACATCGTGGTCCTCGACCCGTGGCAGCGGCTGATCTCGCGTGAGGTCCTCGTCAACGACGACCTACCCCTGTCCAGCCGCACGGTTCGAGGAGAGAACGCCGAGTCGCACCAGATCGGCACCGCGTTGCGGACGCCCACCACAGACGTCGCACAGACGATGCGGGGGCTCGGAGTGCGCTACGCGCTGGTTCTGACCGACCAGCCGCCGGATCCAGGCGTACCGGATGTCCGGGGTCTTCCGCTGGTCGCGGCCAGTGACGGGGCCCGGCTGTACGACCTCGGCACCCGCGGGTTGACGCTGCATTCCGGCTCGCCGACAGCCGACCACTACGCCGGCCTGATCGGCGGCGGAGTGGCGCTGGTCGTCACCCTCGGCAGCTGGCCAGCCGGGCGCCTGGCCCGGCGAGATCACGAGTTGAGACCGGCGCGCGTCTGAGCCCCACGCGTACCCGCCAGTATTGCTATGCTTCCACTGAGAGAAGCGGCGCATGCATGCGCTGATGACGACGAGACCAGTGAGGTCAACTGATGACGAGTGGCAACAAGGCGGCCTGGAACATCGGCGGCGCAGTGGTCGGCATCCTGCTTGCCGGACTGTCGATCCTTGGCTTGATCCAGTCGCAGAACTCGATCAAGCAGCCCCAGACCTACAACAACGTCATCAGCTACGACAGCTGACGTGACCCGGCCGATGCGCCGGTGAGCACGACGACGAAGGGCCGCACCCCACGGGTGCGGCCCTTCGTGCGTGTCAGGAGAGCCGCCTCAGCCGGAGCGCTCCAGCTGGGTGTCCAGGTCGTCGAGCTCCTGGGTGAGCAGCACGCTCTCCACGGACGGCAGCAGCGCGTCCAGGTCATCACCCGACGCGGGCGTCGCGAGCAGGTCCTGCTCGATCTCCTCGACGGGCGTGAGCGACAGCGGCTCATGGTTGGGCTGCGGCAGCCGGGGGGAGTGGCCGAGGACCGAGCTCAGGGTGTGCGACAGGAGGGCGCCACTCGCACGCCAGTCGAAGCTGTGGGCGTGGGCCCGCGCACCGGCTCCCAGCCGCTCGCGCAACGTCGGGCTGCCCAGCAGGTGTGCGACCTGCCTGGTCATCTCGCGGGCATCGTGCGACAGCAGGCCGGTCCGGCCGTGCTGGATGGACTCGCTCGGCCCACCGGCGTGCGCGAAGGCCAGGGCCGGCGTGGCGTGCAGCCCGGCCTCGACGATCGTCAGACCCCAGCCCTCCTTGTGCGAGGGCATGAGGACGAGCCAGGACTGCGCGAGCAGCGTGTGCTTGGTCGTCTCGTCGACGAAGCCGTGGAAGTTCACCCGCTCGGCGACCCCGCGGGCCTCGGCGTGGGCGACGAGCTGGTCCTGCCAGTAGCCGGTGCCGACGATGTTGAGCTCGAGGTCGGGATGCTGCTCGGACAGGTCGGCGACGATGTCGATCGCCGTCTCAACCTGCTTGTGCGGCACGAGGCGGCCGAGGACCGTGATGCTCGGGTGCGTCGTACGCGGGAGCTCGGCGTAGGAGTCGAGGTCCTCCGGGTGGTCGTTGCCGCTGTAGATCAGGTCCACGCGGTCCGCGGAGATGCCCAGCTCGCCGAGGTCGCGCCGGGTCGCCTGGGAGACCGTGACGTAGCGCGAGCTGCGGTAGACGCGCGGTGCAAGCCTCGACTCCAGGAACCAGCCGACCCGACCGAGGTGGCGGCCGAAGATGACGTTCCACTGATCGCGGTGCACGTGATGGACCACGTTGACCACCGGCACGCGAGCGGCGACGGGCGACCAGAACGGCACGCCGTTCTGCACGTCGATGACGATGTCGTAGTCACCGCGACGACGAGCCACGTGCGCGAGCCCGTGCAGGTAGCAGGTGAAGCGATTGCCGCGCCGCAGCACGGTCACGTCGTCATGCCGGTCGTCGCGCTGCGCCCCGGGAAAACGGGAGGTGAAAAGGGTGACGTCATGTCCCAGCTGGGTCAGGACTTCGGCCGTACGCTCGACGAACGTCTCGGAGCCGCCGGCCTCGGGGTTGTCGCGGTCACGCCAGGACAGATAGAGGACCCTGAGGGGTCGCTGGGCTGCCCCTGCGGGCGACGCGCCAGAGGTGCGAAGCAACGGGTCTCCTCCTGGATCCGACCGAGGTGCGCAGGTGAGACGGCAGTCACACGTGCGGCCGATAGAGTAACGCCGATTGTTACTGAGAGGTAGCGGAACGGGATGGTGGGTGTGTGCGAGGTCTGTGGCGATGGGCTGCGTCCTCGCGTGCTGCGAGGTGGGGCGACGCTCCAGGAGTGCACTCGATGTGGCCATCTGCTGCGTGATCTGATCAACGCTCCGGCCGCTCATCGTGACCACGCCTACGGCGGCGAACCCACCTTGGACCGGCTGCGTCTCGGCCTGACCTACACCGCACTGCGCCGCTCGCTGCCGCGCCCCGCGCGCTCGGTGTTCGAGATCGGTTACGGCGGAGGCGGTCTCCTGCGGCGCTTCTACGACGACGGGGCGCAGATCGCCGGCGCTGACCCCGACCAGCTCGAGGTCGACGTCGACCCGGTGGTGCTCGAGCACGGCCGTCTGTGGGCGTCACCAGTCGAGGACGTCGACACGCAGGAGGTCGCTTGCGACCTGGTGTTCGGCGTCCACGTCCTGGAGCACGTCACTGACCCGGCGCGCACCTTGCGCGTCTCCTGGGACCTGCTGCAGCCCGGCGGCGTCGCCCAGTTCCTCACTCCGGCAGGCGACTCGACCGGCCCCCGCTGGTACGGGCAGGGTTGGTGGATGCTCGAGGACCCGACCCACATCCGGTTCTTCACCGCTGACAGTCTCGCCCGCCTTGCCCGTGATGCCGGCTTCGTCGATGTGCAGGTACGCCGTCCGGTGCTGGACAGCGTCATCACCGATGCCGCGAGTGCCGCCCGGGTGACGTCGAAGCGGTCTCGACCTGCCGGCGTACTCGCGTCGCGTGGAGTGCTCGCCCTGGGCATCGCGACGGCACCGCTCGTGCTCGGCGCGCGGACGGCGTACCCGCGCATGCGCCCGACCCTCCAGCTCATCGCCCGGAGACCGAACGCATGAGCTCTGCGAATCGGGGGGTCGGGCGCTCGGTCCGGCTCTTCTCCTCGTTCTTGGTGGAGCAGACCGACCCGACCAGGTTCTACGGCACGTTGGCGCAGGACTCGGTCGAGCTGCTGTCGGAGTGGACCGACCTCAACGGTCAGGTCGTGCTCGACGTCGGCGCCGGGCCGCGGGAGTTCGCCGACGCCTTCCGTGCGACCGGAGCCCGCTACGTCCCGGTGGACCACGACCCCGGCGTCGCGTCCGTCGGTGACGGCGGCCTGGTCGCGACAGCCGCCGCGCTGCCGCTGGCCGACCAGAGCGTCGACCTGGTGTTCTCGAGCAACCTCTGGGAGCACGTCCGTGAGCCGGAGCAGGTCGCGGACGAGATGGTTCGCGTGGTGCGGCCAGGTGGCCTGGTCTTTCTCTCCTACACCAACTGGCTCTCGCCCTGGGGCGGTCACGAGACCTCCCCGTGGCACTGGCTCGGCGGCGAGCGCGCCGCCCGGCGCTACGAGCGCAAGCACGGTCACCCGCCCAAGAACACCGTGGATCAGACGCTCTTCCGGGTGAGTGTTGCCCAAGGGCTGCGTTGGGCACGGTCCCAGCCGGACGTCGATGTGCTCGTCGCGAGGCCGCGCTACCTGCCCGACCGGGCGGAGCACCTCCTGCGCGTGCCCGGCCTGCGCGAGCTGCTGACCTGGAACCTCCTGCTCATCCTGCGTCGCCGATGAGCGACGCGCGTCCCGCGGCACCGGTCGACCGCGCCCGGGTGCACCTCTGGCTGGCGGCGGTCGCCATCGCGACCGTGCCGTGGTTGATCGCGCCCGGCAAGGTGCAGCCCGACACCAAGGTCGACCTGACCATCTCGCCGTGGCGATACCTCGGACGCGCGCTGTCGGCCTGGAACGATCACGCCGGGCTCGGCGAGCTGCAGAACCAGGCGTACGGCTATCTCTTCCCGATGGGTCCCGTCATGGGTGTGGCCGAGAGCGTCGGGCTGCCGGCGTGGGCGGCGCAACGGCTGTGGTGGACCGTGCTGCTGGTCGTCGCGTTCCTCGGCACTGAGCGGCTCGTACGCCGCCTGCGCCTTGCCGGGCCCGGCGTCGCGCTGGTGGCCGGTGCCGCGTACGCCCTGTCGTCGCGAGTCCTGACTGTGCTGTCCGAGATCTCCGCAGAGGCGTGGCCACTGGCGGTCGCGCCGTGGCTGGTGCTCGCCGTGATCCCTGCCGTGCAGGAGGGCGCCGATCGCCGCGTACGCATCCGCGCAGCGGCAGTCTCCGGGCTGCTCACTGCGGCGCTCGGGGGCGTCAACGCGACGGCGTCGGCAGTCGTCCTGCTGCTCCCGCTGCTCTATCTGTTGACCGCGGCGCGTGGCGGTCGCGCCCGGGCCATCGCCTGGTGGTCCGGCGGAGTGGCGCTCGGCGCACTGTGGTGGGTGCTGCCGCTGCTGGTCCTGGGCCGCTACGCCTACCCGTTCCTCGACTTCATCGAGACCTCCAGGATCACGACTGCAGTCACCTCGGTGCCCAACTCGATGCGCGGTGCCTCCCACTGGGTCGCCTACATCCTCGACTCCGAGAGCCACCCCGTCTGGCAGGCCGGTTGGGTGCAGGCGCAGGACCCCGTCGCGATCGTGACGACGAGCTTGGTCGCCGGTCTCGGCGCGGCGGGGTTGGTGACGCTGCGGCGTCGTGGGTCCGGCCACGTCGCGCGCTTCGCCCTGGTCGCAGTCGTGCTCGGGACGATGCTGATGGTGGTCGGTCATCCGGGGACTGCCGGGGGAGCCTTCGCTCGGACCGTGCAGTCCTGGCTCGACGGTCCGCTGGCGCCGCTGCGCAACGTGCACAAGGCCGACCCCGTTCTGCGCCTGCCCTTGGTCCTCGGAGTCGCCGTCCTGCTCGGTCGCTGGACCCCTCGTCGTACGACGCTCGCCCGGCTCGGCGTCATCGGCACCGCCGCGGTCCTTCTGATCTCCGCCACTTCTCTGTGGGTCGGTCGTGCGGGTGACGCTGCGGCGTACGGCCAGGTGCCGGCCTCCTGGCGACAACTCGCCAAGACCATCGACCGTGAGGCCGATGCCCACGGCGGCGCGACACTCCTGATGCCCGCATCACGCAATGCGCACTACACGTGGGGGAGTGCGACGGACGAGCCGCTCTCTGCCCTCGCGACGTCGCCGGTGGTGGTCCGAGCGTCGGCGCCGCTCGGTGACCCGGCCTCGACCCGCGTGCTCGACGTCGCGGACCAGCTGGCCGCTTCGGGTGTACGGCAGCCTGGACTCGCCGCGGGACTGGCCCGGATGGGTCTGGCACGAGTTGTGGTCCGGCACGACCTGGCCGCGTCGGTTGGGGCCGAGCCCTGGCGGCTGGTTGAGCAGACGCTGTCCCGGTCACCCGGATTCACCCGCGTCGGCGCCTCCGCCGGCCAGTCGCTGTGGCGAGTGGTGGGTGCGGCCGGCGGGGTGACGGCGTACGACGCCCGGTCCGAGCTGTCGGTACGCGGCGGTCCGGAGAGCATCTTCGGGCTGGCGGCGACGGGTGCGCTCGACCCGGCTGCCTGGACCAGCATTGCGACGGGCGCATCGAACGCCGTGGTCTCAGACTCCCTGCGGTGGCGCGCGTACAACAACGGGCGCACCACTGCGACGGCGTACGGGCCGACGCTCACCGCCTCGGACCGGGCTCCTGAGGAGGCGGGCTCTCGCGACCTGCCGCCGGCCGGTGACCCGAGCAGGCAGACCACCCGTGAGCTCGTCGGGCTCCGCGCGCTCGAGGCCTCGTCGTCAGCCGCGGATCCGTTCGCCCAGGCCTATATCGGCCCGGGCTCCGGCCCGGCGGCGGCGATCGACGGCGACCCCGCCACCTCCTGGATCTCCGACCAGGGCGAGCGTGCTCGCCTCACCTTGCTGCTGACAGAGCCCGGCCCGGTCGGAACCATCCGCCTGCGCACGGCAACAGGTCCAGGAGTGTCGACACCGGCGCAGGTGCGCATCACCACCGTCTCCGCAGGTCGTACGACGACGCGGCTCGCTCCCGTCCGTGATGCGGTTGCCGAGGTCGCTGTCCCCGGCGACCGCATCGATGAGGTGCGCGTCGACCTGGTGGCCGGCGGCAAGGACCAACAGCTCGGCCTCGCCGAGATCTCGTTGTCGGCGCAGGCGATCGGCAGCCGGCTCCATCTGCCCGGGGAGGTCGATCCGACCACGCAGCAGGTACTCATGGCACGTGACTCCCTGCAGCGGTCGGCAGCGGCTCGGGTCGGCGAGGACTCTGCGACGCTGACGCGGGCGATGTCGATCGCGCGGACCGGCTCGGTCTCGCCATCGGTGTCGCTCCGGCCGGTGTGGGGCAACGGACTGGACTCGCTGCTCGACGGGACGGCGCGAGTTGCCGGCAGCTCGCGGGTCGACCTGGACCCGTCCGGACGACCCGGCGCGACTCTCGACGCGGACCCGGCCACTCACTGGCGACCGGCGGCCGACGACCCGCTCCCGACCCTGACCATCGACCTCGGGAGACCGACATCGATCTCGGGGGTGCACGCGAGCGGCGGCGGTTCGCTGCGTGCGGTGCGAGTCACCGCCGACAACCGGACGACGCGGCTGCCCGCGAGCGGTGGACCGATCGCACTGCGGGCACAACGCCTCACCATCGGTCTCGTGCCAGGGACACGCGGACAGGGCTGGGTGGCTCCGGACATCACGATCGACGGCTACACGCCGGTCACCACGTCCTCGGTGACGATGCGCTGTGGACAGGCAGGCAGCCTGACTGCGTCCGGTTCGTCTCCGACGACTGTGCCGCTGAGTGCGCAGACCACGCGTCAGGCGCTGCTGCGTGGTGAGCCGCTCGCCGCTCGACCGTGCGGGCAAGGACTGCTCACGCTGCCCGCCGGCGAGGTGACCGTGTCCGCGTCGGCCGGACGCGGCGTACAAGCAGAGTCAGTCCTTCTTAGCCCGACGCAGCACGCTACGTCGGCGGTCGCGTCGCCTCGGCGGGTCGTCGAGACGAAGCAGGACGCGGGCCTCCACGTGGTCGAGGTGGCTGCCGGGTCGCCCGCGGTGCTCACTCTGACCGAGGGCGCCAACGCCGGATGGCAGGCCACCACCAGCGACGGGCGCCGGCTCGAGGCCGTGACCGTCGACGGATGGCGTCAAGGATTTCGACTGCCCGACACCGGGGCGACGACCGTGCGGGTGGAGTTCGCGCCGACCACCGCCCATCGACGCGGCCTGCTGGTCGGACTCGGGGGAGTGCTGGCCCTCGTGGCCGCCCTCGTCCTGACCCGGCGCGCTCGGCCGACCGATCGGATGCCGGCACCGCGGATGGCCGGTTCCGCGGCCGCGTACCTCGGGTGGGCTGCCAGCGCCGGCACCGTACTGATCGGAGTCCTTGCGGCCGGCTGGCCCGGTGCCGCAGTCGGCGTGGTCGCGCTCCTGGTGCCACGACGCTGGATCGCTGTGGCTGCCGCTGCCGCGATGGGTTGCGCCGGGATCGTCATGGCGACCCTGGGCGTCGTCGAGCAGCAGTCGGTGGGTGCCGTGGCTGGTCAGCTGTGCGGCACGCTCACGCTCGCGTTGCTCGCTCGGGCGCTGTGGCTCGGTGCGCCCAGGCCAGGACCGGGCGCTCCACGAGCTGAGCCGACAGCGACGCGGCTGCCACGGTGAGTCCGACGACCGGCAGCAGCACCCACCAGAAGCTGCCGCTGAACAGGTCTCGGCCGGTCGAGAGATAGACCACCTGTAGAACGAGCACGTGCCACAGGAAGACGCCGTACGACACGTCGCCGAGCCAGTGGGTCGCCGGATGACGACCGATCGCAGCGCCGATGCTCGCCTCCGGTGTGGGAGCAAGGGCGGCAGCGAGCAGGAGGCCCGCGAGGACGGCGTACAGCAGCTCCTTGGTCACGGCGTGCCCGACGCTCGGGGCGCTCAGATCACGTGGTCCGGCCAACGGTGAGGACGCCACGAGATAGACCACCCCGGCCCCCAGCAGGCAGGTGCTCGGCGAACGCAGCAGCTGCAGCCACGATGACCGTGTCCCGCCGGTCGACCACGGCACCACCTCGCCGTCGCGAGCGATCGTGAGCAGAGCGGCCACCGCGCCGACCGCGAACCATGCCGCATGTCCGATCACACTGGTGGACAGGGCTCCCGCGCCGGTCTGCGACCCGGCGTGGGTCCAAGCGGTCCCTGCTGCCTGGGTCACCAGGCCGACGGCAGCGATGACGGCCCACCACACGAGTGCTCGTCGTACGCCTGCAACGCCGGCCCGGCGCCGCAGGACTCGGGCAGTGACGAGCCCGATCACGGGCACGAGGACGTAGAAGACCAGCTCGGTCGTCAGGCTCCAGGTCTGGGTGAACGACTGGTAGGTCTCGCCGGTCATTCCCTGGAGGACGAACAGGTGAGTGACGACCTTGCCGGCTGATCCGACGCCTCCGGTCGAGGCCGCCAGCGCCGCGACGACCAGCACCCCGAGGAGGGCCAGCCAGTAGGCGGGCAGGATGCGCGCGAGCCGGCGCACGGCGTAGGTCCGCCCGTTCGGGCGCGGCTCATCCAGGAGGGCGTGCCGGAACCACGGACGCAGCAGCAGGAACGCCGAGAGCGCGAAGAAGACCGCGACCCCGCTGTCGCCGCGCGCGAGCAGGCCACCGACCACATCCAGGCCCGAGGCTCCGGTCCAGAACGCAACGTGGGAGAGGAGCACCAGCCCGGCCGCGACACCACGCAGTCCGTCGAGCAGTCGGATCCTGGCCATCTGTGCTCCAGTTCACAATTACTATCTAGTAGGTTTCACGCGCTGTCGTCGAGTTGGAGGCTAGTGCGCTCATGACTGAGCTGTTGCGCAAGGACACCGAGCGCCAGGAGTCACCCGCCGATGCGGCGAGGTTCGACTACCGGCGCCCGGTGCTGCGAGCACGCGCTCCGCTGCGGATCTCGTTCGCCGGCGGAGGCACCGACGTCGCGCCGTTCCCGCAGCGCGAAGGCGGCGCCGTGCTGTCCGCGACCATCTCGAGCTACTGCTACTCCACGCTGCGCCCACGCACCGACGGCCGGATCACAGTCCAGTCCTTGGACTACGGCACCTCGATCGGTTTCGGCGTGGACGAGGACGTGGAGTACGACGGTCAGCTCGACCTTCCCAAGGCGGCCATCGCCCGGATCCGTGAGGTCGACGGCGCGCTCCCCGTGACGGGGTTCGACCTCTTCCTGCACACCAACGCGCCGCCCGGCTCCGGTCTGGGGTCCTCGAGCGCGGTCATGGTCTCGGTCATCGGCCTGGTCGCCCAGCACTGCGGGCTCGACCTCACGCCGTACGACGTCGCCGAGCTGGCCTACCGGCTCGAGCGCGAGGACCTCGGCATCCCGGGAGGCTCCCAGGACCAGTACGCCGCGGCGTTCGGAGGCTTCAACTTCATCGAGTTCCTGAAGGACCAGGTCGTGGTCAACCCGCTCCGGGTGCGCGACGCGACCGTCCACGAGCTCGAGCACAACATGCTGCTGGCGTTCACCGGCCGCACGCGGGTGAGCGACCACATCATCGAGGACCAGGTCAGCCGCTACGAGACGGGCAATGTCGACGCGCTCGAGGGCCTGCGCGCCCAGAAGGAGCTCGCCGAGCAGATGAAGGTCGCTCTGGTGCGCGGCGAGGTCGACACGCTGGGCCGCTTGCTGGGCCAGGCGTGGTCGGAGAAGCGCAAGATGTCCTCGCGCATCACCACGCCGCTCATCGACGAGGCCATCAACCGGTCGCTCGATCTCGGCGCCCTCGGCGGCAAGGTGACCGGAGCCGGTGGTGGAGGTCACCTGATCTTCGTCTGCGAGTTCGAACGACGGCACGTCGTTGCCGAAGAGCTGTTGCGTCTGGGCCTGACGGTCTCGGAGTTCACCTTCAGCAAAGAAGGCGTTGTCACATGGAGGGCTCAAGGCTGATGAACATCGACCATCCGCTGCGTCGGGTCGGACCCGACCAGCTCGCAGACGCCGTCGCCGCGCGACGCGACGCCGGGATCGCCTCCTGGGTCGCCCTCGGACGAGACCTGGCCGACCCCATCCTGTGCGCCGAGGTCGACCAGGCCGGTGCTGATCTCGTGAGCAGCCTGGTGTCAGGCGGCACGCTGCTCGTGGTCGGCAACGGCGGCAGTGCCGCCATCGCGAGCCACGTGGCGGCTGAGTTCATCGGCAAGTGCATCCACGACCGGGACCCGCTGCCCGCGATCTCGCTCGCGGAGTCCCTGTCATCCATCACGGCGGTCGGCAACGACTACGGCTACGAGCACGTGTTCACCCGTGGCCTGGCCGCGCTGGGACGTCCGGGTGACGTGCTGCTGGCGATGACCACGAGCGGCACGAGCCCTAATGTCGTCGCGGCCCTCGACCTGGCCCGGGAGCGCGAGATTCGCACCATCGCGATGACCGGCTCGCGGGGGACCATGCTGCGGGGGAGGGCTGACCACGTCCTGGTCGTCCCTTCGGACGAGACGCCACGCATCCAGGAGGTGCACATGCTCTGGGCACACGCGTGGTGCGAGGCCATCGATGTGCTCTCCTCGCTCGATGCTCACGTTGCGCACCGCTGAGGGGCTGCTCGGGCGGGACACGTCCCCGATCCCTCCCGCAGCGCCCGATGCGCCCTTCCACATCGTCTTCCTCGACCGCGACGGGACGCTCAACCGCCATCGCCCCGGCTATGTGACCCGCGCCGCGGACCTGGATGTGCTCCCGGACGCGCCCGCCGCCGTACGCCAGCTCAATGACGCCGGCTGCCGCGTGGTCCTTGTGACCAACCAACGAGGGCTGGCGACTCACGACCTGACCGAGTCCCAGCTGGTGGAGGTGCACCAGGGCCTCGTCGACGCGCTCGCGGCGGAAGGCGCCCATCTCGACGCGATCCAGGTCTGCCCCCACGGCAAGGGCACCTGCCTGTGCCGCAAACCGCTGCCGGGGCTCTTCGAGCAGGCCCTGGCCCGCGCCCCTTGGGCGAGGCCGGAACGGTGCGCGACGCTGGGTGATCAGGCCACCGACCTGGAGCCCGCGCAGGGCCTCGGGATGCGCGTACAGCAGGTGGGAGAAGGCTTCGCCAGCCTTCCCGAGGCCGTCAGATCACTGCTCAGGCCCCCCATCTGACACAGTTGTGACACGAATCTCAGCTCTTGAGGTTGATGTCTGCCGCCGGACGTGGTCCGGATGCTACGGTCCGGTAAGTTTCAGACCATCTTGGAGGTCCCCCCGTGCGGAAAGCCGCAGTTGTCATCGGTCTTGGAGCGTTCTTCTTGACGATGGCGCTCCTGCTGAAGTTCTACGCCTACGGCAAGCTTGCCGTCATCCCGTTGGATCAGAACACCCAGCAGATCGCTCGAGATCAAGGTGCCAAGTTCTTCGATGCCGACAACGTCAAAGCTGGCAGCGGTCCGATTGAGACCAAGCTGACGGTCATCGCTGACAAGGACGCGAGCAAGAAGGCCAGCGAGGCGACCGACAAGAACGTTGTCGTGATCAACTTCGGCCGCTCCACCGATAACAACGGTGAGGCCCCGCCCATGGAGGTCTTCCGCGACACCCTCGCGGTCGACCGCCACACCGGCGAGGCTGTGCGCTGGTCCGGCGACCGCATCGACGGCAAGCCCGGACAGCACCATGGCCTGACGATCAAGTTCCCGTTCCAGACGGACAAGAAGACCTACCAGTTCTGGGATAACCGGACGCACAAGGCCGTCCCGGTTGCGTACTCGGGCTCGGACACGATCAAGGGCCTCAAGGTGTACAAGTTCCACGACACCGAGCCCAAGACCTTCTACCAGGACCAGGAGGTGCCGCGCGGCATCTTCGGTCAGCCCGACACCGGTGGCGTCGTGGCCAAGCGCTACTACACCAACGACCGCACGATCTGGGTCGAGCCTGAGACCGGCGTCATCATCAAGGTCCAGGAGAAGCGGCACGACACGATCGAGATCCCGGGGGCCGAGCCGGTCAATGCGATCACGACCACGAGCACCTTCGACGACAAGACCGTCACCAAGAACGTCGATGACTACAAGAGCAAGGCGACTCTCCTGAAGATCCTGAGGTTCTGGGCGCCGCTCGGCCTCGGCATCCTCGGCGTGCTGGCCATCCTGGGCGGGTTGGCGATCTCCGCCACCGGCGGTCGGCGTGGTGCGGCTCGGGAGGACGAGCAGGGTTTCGCAGGTGTCGATGAAGTGCTCGGGTCGCGTCGCGCGGACCGCTCTACCGGGGGCCAGGCCACCTGATCATGCGTGTTGTGGTGACCGGCGGGGCCGGATTTCTGGGGTCGCACCTGTGCGAGAAGGTGCTGGCCCGCGGTGACGAGGCTGTCGCTGTCGACAACTTCTGCACCGGATCACCGGCCAACGTCGAGCACCTGCGTCACGAGGAGAGCTTCCAGCTGCTCGAGCTGGACGTCTCCGAGCCGTTCACGGTCGAGGGCCAGGTCGACGCGGTGCTGCACTTCGCCAGCCCGGCCTCGCCCGTGGACTACCTGCGGATGCCGATTGAGACGCTGAAGGTCGGATCGCTCGGCACCCTGCACGCGCTGGAGCTGGCTCAGGCCAAGGGCGCCCGACTGGTGCTGGCCTCGACGTCCGAGGTCTACGGCGACCCGGAGGTCCACCCGCAGCCGGAGACCTACTGGGGCAACGTCAACCCGGTCGGCCCGCGCGGCGTCTACGACGAGGCCAAGCGGTTCGCCGAGGCCCTGACCCTTGCGTACCGGCAGTCGCACGGCGTCAACACCGGGATCGTGCGGATCTTCAACACCTTCGGTCCGCGGATGCGCCCCAACGACGGTCGAGCGATCCCCAACTTCGTCCGCCAGGCGTTGGCGGGTGAGCCGGTGACGGTGAGCGGAGACGGGTCGCAGACCAGGTCCATCTGCTACGTCGATGACCTGGTCGAGGCCATCCTGCGGATGATGGACGCCGAGCACGCCGGGCCGATCAACATCGGCAACCCGCATGAGATCTCGATGAAGGACCTCGCCGCGTGGATCGTCCGGCTCGCCGGCTCGAGCTCACCGATCACCTTCATCGAGCGCCCGGTCGACGACCCGACCGTACGGCGTCCGGACACCACCCGAGCCGAGTCACTGCTCGGGTGGGAGCCGCACGTGCCGATCGAGGACGCCTTGAAGTGGACCATCGGCTGGTTCCGTGACCAGCCCCTCGGCGGTCCGCCCCTCAGCGCCCAGGCCACCGAAGAAATTCTCGGGAGTCCTGAGCACCACTGACCCGCAGGATCCGTGGTGCGGTCGTCGACCGCACCAGGGCTTGTCACACCCTTTTCACCATCTCTGGAGGTTCACCGTGCGCAAGGCATCCGTGATCATCGGTCTCGGGGCGTTCTTCGTCACGATGGCGCTGCTGCTGAAGTTCTACGCCTACGACAAGCTGGCGGTGATCCCGCTGGATCAGAACACTCGGCAGACCGTCGTCGATGACCACGCGACGTTCTTCGACGCGGACAAGGTCGCCCCCGGGTCGGGCAAGCTGACCACGATCGCCACGGTGATCGGCGACCCCGACGCCAGCCGGAAGGCCTCCGACAAGAGCGGCAAGGACGTCGTGGTCATCAACAAGGGCCAGACCTCCGACAACAACGGCGAGGCGCCGCCGATGGAGGCCTCGACTCAGCGCATCGTGATCGACCGCTTCACCGGCCTGCCGGTCAACGGCTACGGCGCCACCCAGAACGGCCGGCCGAAGCAGTTCATCGGCCAGCTGATCAAGTTCCCGTTCCAGACCAAGCAGAAGACCTACCAGTACTGGGACGACACGGCCGACAAGCCGATGGACATGAAGTACGTCGGCCACGAGGACATCAAGGGTCTGAAGACCTACAAGTTCGAGGGCTCGCTGCCGCTGGCGGAGTTCCGCGAGCAGGAGGTGCCGCGTGGCATCTTCGGCCTGCCCGACACCGGCGCGGTGGTCGCCAAGCGGCTCTACGAGAACACCCGCACGCTGTGGGTCGAGCCGGAGACCGGCGTCATCATCAAGCTCCAGGAGAACCAGCACCAGGTGCTGCGGATCGACCAGCCGGGCGCCAAGGAGGTCAACGCACTGACCACCAAGAGCGTCTTCACCGACAAGACCATCAAGGACAACGTCGATGAGTACAAGACGAAGGTCGTGCTCCTGAAGATCCTGCGCCTGTGGGCACCGCTCGCCCTCGGGATCCTCGGCCTCCTGCTCCTGCTCGGCGGCCTGGCCATGTCGGTGGTCGGCCTGGGGCGCCGCGGCGACAACCCGGACGTCGAGCTCGGCGGCGGCGACGTCGAGTCGCGCCGCGGGCGTACGACAACGGTCTGACGCGAAGCGCGCAAGCCCTGCTCGTCAGGGCTTGCGCGCGACGTAGATCGCCGTCCCTGGGATCAGCTCGCCACGCAGCGGGCTCCATCCGCCCCAGACCTGGCGATTGTTCGCCGGCCACTCCGGCTCCAGCAGGTCGTCCAGGACCAGGCCGGCCGCCGTCAGCTCTCGGACCCGGTCTCCCAGCGTCCGATGATGCTCCGCATAGGTCGCCCGGCCGTGCTCGTCCTGCTCGACGTAGGCCGTCCGGTCGAAGTACGACTGCCGCACGGTCAGGCCCTCCGGACCGGGAGCGTCGGGGAACGCCCACCGGATCGGGTGGGTGGTCGAGAAGACCAGCCGTCCGCCGGGTCGTAGGACGCGCGCGCACTCGCGCATCAGCCGTCCGGAGTCGGCGACGAAGGGCACTGCGCCGTACGCCGTGACGACCAGGTCGAGCGTCGCGTCGCCGAACGGCAGATAGACCGCGTCGCACTGGACCAGGGGTACGCCATGGGCGGACTGTGCGTTGAGGGCAGCGGCCTGGTGGAGCATCCCCGCCGACAGGTCAGAGGAGACGACTCGCGCACCGCGTGAGAGCAGGTATCGGCCGCCTTGGGCGGCCCCCGCTCCGATCTCGAGGACGCGCAGGCCAAAGACGTCGCCGAGGACGTTGAGCTCGGCCTCGTGCACACCCTCGGGCCCCCAGACCAGCTCGTCGTCGCCGAGGAACTCGCCGTGCTCGAGGTAGTACGCCACCGCCTCGCCGTCCCACCAGGTGCGGTTGGCCGCGGCGGTCTCCGCCTGCTCGGCCGGACGCCGGACAACGCCGAAGTGATCCGGCGTGGACAGGTCATCCGTCATGGCAGTGGCCTGCTTTGACCGGGGTGTGGACGCCTGGGTAGGGTAGGAGGGCGCGGACCTGTGTGCTGCGTGAAAAACTTCTGCACTGCCACGTACAACTCTGTCCACCTCGGGTTGTCGTCCGAACAGGCCGCCGGCGGCCTGACTCCGGGCGTTCGCCTGACCATTCTGTCCACCGAAAGTTACCCACTACATGACTGCCACCACCACCTCGCAGATCGCTGTCAACGACATCGGATCTGAGGAGGAGCTGCTCGCCGCCATCGATGCGACGATCAAGCACTTCAATGACGGAGACATCGTCGAGGGTGTCATCGTCAAGGTCGACCGGGACGAAGTCCTGCTCGACATCGGCTACAAGACCGAGGGTGTGATTCCCTCCCGCGAGCTCTCGATCAAGCACGACGTCGACCCGGGCGAGGTCGTTTCCGTGGGCGATGAGGTCGAGGCTCTGGTTCTCCAGAAGGAGGACAAGGAGGGTCGTCTGATCCTGTCCAAGAAGCGCGCGCAGTACGAGCGCGCCTGGGGCACGATCGAGAAGATCAAGGAAGAGGACGGCGTCGTCACCGGCACCGTCATCGAGGTGGTCAAGGGTGGTCTCATCCTCGACATCGGCCTGCGCGGCTTCCTGCCTGCGTCCTTGGTCGAGATGCGTCGCGTCCGCGACCTCCAGCCGTACGTCGGCAAGGAGATCGAGGCCAAGATCATCGAGCTCGACAAGAACCGCAACAACGTGGTCCTGTCGCGCCGCGCCTGGCTGGAGCAGACGCAGTCCGAGGTCCGTACGACGTTCCTCAAGGAGCTGCAGAAGGGCCAGGTCCGCACGGGTGTCGTCAGCAGCATCGTCAACTTCGGTGCGTTCGTCGACCTGGGCGGCGTGGACGGTCTGGTCCACGTGTCCGAGCTCTCCTGGAAGCACATCGACCACCCGAGCGAGGTTGTCGAGGTCGGCCAGGAGGTCACCGTCGAGGTGCTCGACGTGGACATGGACCGCGAGCGTGTCTCCCTGTCGCTGAAGGCGACGCAGGAGGACCCGTGGCAGCACTTCGCCCGCACTCACGCGATCGGTCAGGTCGTGCCGGGCAAGGTCACCAAGCTGGTTCCGTTCGGTGCGTTCGTCCGCGTGGACGACGGCATCGAGGGTCTGGTCCACATCTCCGAGCTGGCCGAGCGCCACGTGGAGCTGCCGGAGCAGGTCGTCACGGTCGGTCAGGACCTGTTCGTCAAGGTCATCGACATCGACCTGGAGCGTCGCCGCATCTCGCTGTCGCTCAAGCAGGCCAACGACGACGCCGCGGGCGCTGCCGAGTTCGACCCGACGCTCTACGGCATGGCCGCGGAGTACGACGACCAGGGCAACTACAAGTACCCCGAGGGCTTCGACCCGGAGACCAACGAGTGGCTCGAGGGCTTCGAGACGCAGCGTGAGAAGTGGGAGAAGCAGTACGCCGAGGCGCACTCCCGCTACGAGGCCCACCAGGCCCAGATCGAGCAGGCTCGCAAGGACGACGCCGAGGCAGCCGCCGCCGGCGACGCCGCGCCGACGACCTACTCCTCGGGCTCGTCCGACAGCAGCTCCAGCAGCAGCAACGGTGGCGGTGGCAGCAGCAGCTCTTCCTCGAGCAGCAGCAGCACCTCGTCCTCCGCGCCGGCGCCGGCCGAGGGCACGCTCGCCTCGGACGAGGCTCTGGCAGCACTGCGCGAGAAGCTCACGGGCGGCTGACGCTGACCCGCTGACGCGAAGCTGACATCGAAGGCCCCGGACCTACACGGTCCGGGGCCTTCGACGCGTGTGAGCATGGGCGTATGCCACGAACCATCGCGACCACGACGTCCGTCGAGCGTGCCGACCTGCTGAACTTCGTCCGGCCGCGGCACCAGATGCTGCTCATCACCTCTCGCTCCGACGGCCGCCCGCAGGCGTCGCCGGTGACCGGGGGAGTCGACCCGGAGGGACGGCTCGTGATCTCCAGCTATCCGGAGCGCGCCAAGGTCTCCAACGCCAGGCACCGTCCGCAGGTGAGCGTGGTGGTCCTCTCCGAGGAGTTCAACGGGCCGTGGGTCCAGGTTGATGGCGACTGCGAGGTGATCGACTCACCGGACTCGGTCGAGCCGCTGGTCGAGTACTTCCGGTGCATCTCGGGCGAGCATCCCGACTGGGACGAGTACCGGCAGGCGATGCTCGACCAGGGCAAGTCGATCCTGCGGGTCACACCAACCCGGTGGTCGCCGGTCGCGACCGGCGGCTTCCCCGCCAGGCTGGCCGACTGAAACAACCGCACCCCTCAGTAGGGTTTGCCGCATGCTGCGTGTCGGACTTTCGGGTGGGATCGGTTCGGGCAAGTCAACGGTCGCGCGTGGCCTTGTGGCGCGTGGAGCGGTGCTGATCGACTCCGACGTGATCGCCCGTGAGGTGGTGGCGTCTGGGACACCGGGGCTCGATCAGGTGGTGAAGCGCTTCGGCGAGGACATCCTCGGACCGGACGGCACTCTGGACCGGCCGGCGCTGGGGCGGGTCATCTTCGGCGACGACGAGGCGCGCGCGGCGCTCAACGCGATCGTGCACCCGCTGGTGCTGACCGAGACATTGGAGCAGATGGCGGCCGCGCCCGCGGACTCCGTCGTCGTGCACGACATCCCCTTGCTCGTCGAGCTCGGCCGCAGCGTCGACTACCACCTGGTCGTGATCGTGGCAGCCTCTGAGGAGACGCGTCTCCAGCGGCTGATCCATGACCGAGGGATGTCCGAGGACGACGCCCGAGCTCGCATCGGCGCCCAGGCTGGCGACGACCGTCGGCGGGCTGCGGCCGATGTGTGGCTGCTCAATGAAGGGTCCGTCGAAGACCTCAGTAACCGCGTGGATTCGTTGTGGGACAACAGGATTCAGCCGTTCAACGTCAACCTCACCGCGAAACGGCCCGTTCGTCGCCCTGCGCAGATCACGCTCGAAGCTCCTGACCCGTCGTGGCCGACGACGGCGGCTCGACTGCTTGGCCGCATTGTGAGCCAATTGGCCAATGCGGGCCTCGGCGACACCGTCATCGGCGCCGACCACGTGGGTTCGACAAGCGTGCCCGGCCTGCTGGCCAAGCCGGTCATCGACCTTCAGCTGCGCATTCAACAGCTCGAGTCCGCGTCCAGTGAAGTCTTCGAAAACGCCCTGCTGGCAGCCGGATTCGTTCCTTCGCGTGGGCGTCGTGATGCAAATGGCCACAACATCGACACGATCCATCCATGGGCGCCGGAGCCAACCGCTTGGGTCAAGCTCAATTTCGGCAACGCAGATCCGGGACGGGTCACCCATCTCCATGTTCGACAGGGCGACTCGGCAGGCGCGCAGACGTGCCTGCTCTTTCGTGACTGGCTACGCGCCAACCCGAGCGAGTCGGCAGCGTACGCCCAGATGAAGACCGAGATGGCCCAATCGTTCCCCGGCGGGGACGAGGCAAGCCGTGGTGATTACCCGGAGGCGAAGGAGCCGTGGATCGCCGATGCCTTGCTACGCGCTCGGGACTGGGCGGCGAAGACGGAGTGGACGATGCCGAGAGGGACCTTGCGAAGTTAGGTAAGCCTTCCTTTAGGATGTCGACCATGAGTGTTGCCGTCCAGCAAGCAGTCCGCCCCTTCGAGATGTTCCGGGTCGCCGTCAAGACCACGACCCGAGTCTCTCCGCATCTGGTCCGCGTGACGTTCACCGGGCTCGAGCTCTCGGAGTTCGCGGACAATGGCTACGACCAGCGCATCAAGCTCATCCTGCCGGGCACGGACGGCACTCTGGAGGACATGCCGACCGGCGACACCTGGTTCACCGAGTGGCGTCAGCTGGACTCCGCGAAGCGACCGGTCATCCGGACCTACACCGTGCGAGCCGTGCGACAGGCAGACGCCGAGGTCGACATCGACATGGTCGATCACGGCGACTCCGGACCGGCCTCCGCCTTCGCCGGGTCTGCTCTCCCGGGAGACGAGGCGATCCTCTACGGCCCGCACGCGGCGTACGACGGTCCGCACGGTGGGCTGGAGTTCCGGAAGGACCTCGAGGAGCAGACCGACCAGCTGATCGTCGGCGACGAGTCGGCCGGGCCGGCTGTCGCCAGCATCCTCGAGGGGCTGTCTGAGCGGGCCCGAGGCCTGGTGTGCCTCGAGGTGGGCTCCGCCGACGACGTCCTCGACCTGCGCGGCCCGGACGGGGTGCGCATCACCTGGTGCGTGCGGGGCGATGAGCGCGGGCAGCATCAGCGGGCGGTTGTGCGGGAGTGGCTCGACTCCCATCCTGCAGTCGGCCGCGACGAAGGCGGCGAGACGACAGTGCTTGCGGACGGTCAGGACTCGGCGTACTGGGAGGTCACGACCGATCGTGGCGATGACGTCCCGCCCCTGTCAGCATGGATCGCGGGCGAGTCGTCCGCAGTGAAGTCGATGCGCCGAATGTTGGTGGGGGAGTACGACGTTCCCAAGTCCGCGGTCGCGTTCATGGGCTACTGGCGCGAGGGCCACAGCGAGTGCTGACCGGTGATCGGGTCAGCTGAGCTGCGGCGTACGGTCAGGGCATGAGTGAAGGTTCAGTCCGGGGCGAGTACAAGGTCCTGGGTGGCAAGCTCGTCGCCGTCGATGTCGAAGTGGCGGACGGCCGCCTCGCGCGGGCGGCGGTCTCGGGTGACTTCTTCCTCGAGCCGGACGAAGCGCTCGAGGACATCAACGCCGCCCTGATCGGGATGCCCGTGGAGTCGACGGTCGCCCAGCTCGCCTCCGCCATCGACGGCGCTCTCGACGACAGCGTCTCCATGATCGGCTTCTCCGCCGAAGCAGTCGGTGTTGCCGTACGCCGAGCGCTCGGTCGGGCGACCGGCTGGGTCGATCACACCTTCGATGTGATCCCGGCGGTCACGATGGCCCCCGTCATGCACGTCGCGCTCGACGAGGTCATCGCTCAGGAAGTGGCGGCAGGGACCCGACCGCCGACGCTGCGGTTCTGGGACTGGGACTCTCCGCTGGTCGTCATCGGCTCGTTCCAGTCGTACAAGAACGAGATCGACCCCGCCGGTGCGGCGCGGCACGACATCGGGGTCGTCCGGAGGATCTCCGGCGGCGGCGCGATGTTCATGGAGCCGGGCAACTGCATCACTTATTCGCTGGTGGTCCCCAGCTCGATGGTCGAGGGGCTGAGCTTCGAGCGCTCCTACCAGTTCCTCGACGAGTGGGTCATCAGCGCGTTGGCCGAGGTGGGCGTACAGGCGCACTTCGTGCCGCTCAACGACATTGCCTCCGACAAGGGCAAGATCGCCGGCGCGGCGCAGAAGCGGTTCGCCTCCGGCGCGGTCCTGCACCACGTGACCATGGCGTACGACATCGACGCCGACAAGATGCTCGAGGTGCTGCGCATCGGCCGCGAGAAGATGTCCGACAAGGGCACGAAGTCGGCCAACAAGCGGGTCGACCCGATGCGCTCCCAGACCGGCCTCACGCGTGAGGCGATCATGGAGTCGTTCCTGGAGACCTTCCGCGGTCTGTACGCCACCCAGGACTCCGCGTACACCGCCGCTGAGCTGGATGAGGCTCAGGCGCTGGTGGAGGAGAAGTTCGGCACGGAGGCGTGGACTCACCGCGTCCCCTGAGGGCCGGCGTGACCGCGCGGGAAGCACCGTGTCGGTCGCGACGTTTACGGTGACACCATGCGCCCCACGACTGACCTGCAACGCAGGGTGGCTCCGTTCGAAGTCGTCTCCGACTTCGAACCCAGCGGTGACCAGCCGACCGCGATCGCGGACCTGACGCGTCGGGTCAAGGCAGGTGAGCAGGACGTGGTCCTGCTGGGCGCCACCGGCACCGGCAAGTCGGCGACGACGGCCTGGCTGATCGAGCAGGTGCAGCGGCCGACCCTCGTCATGGCGCCCAACAAGACGCTCGCTGCCCAGCTGGCGAATGAGTTCCGCGAGCTGCTGCCCAACAACGCGGTCGAGTACTTCGTCTCTTACTACGACTACTACCAGCCCGAGGCATACGTCCCGCAGACCGACACCTACATCGAGAAGGACTCCTCGATCAACGACGAGGTGGAGCGGCTGCGGCACAGCGCCACCAACTCGCTGCTCACCCGGCGCGACGCGATCGTGGTCGCGTCCGTGTCGTGCATCTACGGCCTGGGCACGCCGCAGGAGTATGTCGACCGGATGGTCCAGCTCAAGGTCGGCCAGCGGCTCGACCGGGACGACCTGCTGCGCCGGTTCGTCCAGATGCAGTACACCCGCAACGACCTCGCCTTCACCCGAGGCACTTTCCGAGCCCGCGGCGACACGGTCGAGATCATCCCGGTCTACGAAGAGCTGGCGATCCGGATCGAGTTCTTCGGCGACGAGATCGAGCGCATCTACACGTTGCACCCGGTCAGCGGCGAGGTGGTTCGTGAGGAGCAGGAGATGTACGTCTTCCCCGCCTCCCACTACGTCGCCGGCCCCCAGCGCATGGAGCGCGCGATCGGCGGAATCGAGGCCGAGCTCGAGCAGCAGCTCGCAACCTTCGAGCGCCAGGGCAAGCTGCTGGAGGCTCAGCGGCTGCGCATGCGCACGACCTATGACATCGAGATGATGCGCCAGATCGGGTCCTGCTCCGGTATCGAGAACTACAGCCGGCACATCGACGGCCGCGGTCCCGGGACCGCGCCGAACTGCCTGATCGACTACTTCCCCGAGGACTTCCTGCTCGTCATCGATGAGTCGCACCAGACCGTGCCGCAGATCGGCGCGATGTACGAGGGCGACATGTCACGCAAGCGGACCCTGGTGGACCACGGGTTCCGACTGCCGTCGGCGATGGACAACCGCCCGCTGAAGTGGGAGGAGTTCCTCGAGCGGATCGGGCAGACCGTCTATCTGTCCGCGACGCCGGGCGACTACGAGCTTGCCAAGAGCGACGGCTTCGTCGAGCAGGTGATCCGGCCGACCGGACTGATCGATCCCGAGGTCGTGCTCAAGCCGACCAAGGGTCAGATCGACGACCTGCTGCACGAGATCCGCGAGCGGGCTCAGCGCGACGAGCGTGTCCTGGTCACCACGCTGACCAAGAAGATGGCCGAGGACCTCACCGACTACCTGCTGGAGAAGGACGTCCGGGTGCGCTACCTGCACTCCGAGGTGGACACCTTGCGCCGAGTGGAGCTGCTGCGTGAGCTGCGGCTCGGCGAGTTCGACGTGCTGGTCGGCATCAACCTGCTGCGTGAGGGCCTCGACCTGCCAGAGGTGTCGCTCGTGTCCATCCTGGATGCCGACAAGGAAGGCTTCCTGCGTTCGGCCAGGTCGCTGATCCAGACCATTGGTCGTGCGGCCCGCAACGTCTCCGGGCAGGTCCACATGTACGCCGACAAGATCACGCCCTCGATGCAGGAAGCGATCGAGGAGACGCAACGGCGGCGCGAGAAGCAGCTGAAGTACAACGCCGACAGGGGCGTCGACCCGCAGCCGCTGCGCAAGAAGATCGCGGACATCACCGACATGCTGCAGCGTGAGGACGCCGACACGGACGCACTCATGGGCTCCGGCAGGTCACAGTCGCGCGGCAAGGGGCGCGGCCGTGGGGGACCGGGTCAGGTCCAGGCCGACGCCGGCGTCGCCTCGGGCCGGCTGGACAACATGCCGGCGAGTGACCTGGCCAACCTCATCCAGGAGCTGACCACTCAGATGCACCAGGCTGCCTCGGACCTGCACTTCGAGCTGGCCGCCCGACTGCGTGATGAGCTCGGTGACCTCAAGAAAGAGCTGCGGCAGATGCAGGACGCCACGCGATAGCTCCCCGACATAGCGGCTCCGCGCGCCATCTCCCTGCTTGTGCATACATGTTCATGATGAGTTCGCCCATCTTGTGGCCGCCGGCGGTTCGCTGCGAATAGGGTCAGGCGCACGATCAGTCCGTGCTGCTCGTCCTCCTTCTCAGAGCGAACAGCTGCCGCGACTGGCGCCGATGTCTAGACAAGATCGGAGCCTCCCATGGCTGCCAAGCCCTCTCGTCGTGCCGTCCTTGGTGGAGCGATCGGCGCCACTGCCCTCGCCGCGCTGCCACCGAGTGTCCAGCGGGCGCTCGCCGCTCCGCCTCGTCCAGGGACGCTGTCCGACATCGAGCACGTGGTCATCTTCATGCAGGAGAACCGCGCCTTCGACCACTACTTCGGCACGGCGCCCGGAGTTCGCGGGTTCGGCGATCGGACCGCGGTGCGGGGGATCAATGGGCAGCCGGTCTTCCGCCAGCCGGACCCGACCCGCGCTGAGGGCTTCTTGGCGCCGTTCTCGATGAATGCGGCTCACACCAACGCCTACCGGCAGGGCGCTCCGGACTTCAGCTACACCACCTCGATGGGCGCTTGGGCTCGGGGTGTCGCGGACGGCTATGTCACCCGGCGCGGGGGAGGCTGGCTCGGCCAGGGCTTCTACGAGCCCGCGGACATGCCGTTCTATGCCGCGTTGGCGTCCGTATTCACCGTCGGGGATGCCTACTACTGCTCGATGCAGACCAGCACGAACCCCAACCGGGAACACTTCATGACCGGCACGAGCGGTGCGACGGTGCGTGACCTAGCGGTCTTCGACAACACGGAGATCCCCGCTGGCTACGAGTGGAAGACGTACGCCGAGCGGCTCGAGCAGGCCGGGGTGAGCTGGAAGACTTATCAGGCGTTGGACAACTTCGATGACAACGCACTGGCCTGGTTCAAAGCCTTCCACGATGCGAAGCCCGGGTCCTCGCTGTACGAGCGCGGCATGCGGATGGCCGGCGACAGCAGCCAGCAGGGTGACCCGTTCGCGATGGGTGACGCGCTGGTCGCGGAGTTCGCCGCCGACGTCAAGGCCGACAAGCTGCCTCAGGTTTCCTGGCTCGTCGCACCTGCGGCACTGTCCGAGCACGCGGACTACGCGCCGCCGAACGGCGAGCATCTGACCGCCCAGCTGCTGAGCGCGCTTGCTGACAACCCGGCTGTCTGGGCGAAGACGGCGTTCATCCTCAACTATGACGAGCACGGCGGGTTCTTCGATCACGTCCTGCCTCCGGTGCCGCCGCTGGGCAACGGACGCGGCAAGAGCAGTGTCAGCACCGATGGCGAGCTGGTCGTTCGCGTCACGTCTGCTGAAGGCGGCACCGCTCACCGGGTCGTCAATCAGGCCGGCCAGTACCGCGTGCGCGCAGCCGACGGGAGTCTGTCCTGGTCGAGCTCTCTGCCGGCGGGGGAGACGCTGGTGTCAGGCCCGCACCCCCTCGGGCTCGGCATGCGCGTACCGCTGATCATCGCCTCGCCCTGGACCCGTGGCGGGGCCGTCGACTCCACGGTCTACGACCACACATCGGTGATCCAGTTTCTCGAGCGGCGTTTCGGCGTGCTCGAGACCAACATCAGCCCCTGGCGCCGCGCCGTCACCGGCGATCTCGTCTCCGCTTTCGACTTCTCCGGGGACGAGCCGCGGTGGCCACGCCTTCCGGACACCAGTGGGAACCGCAAGAAGAGCGAGGACGCCGCCGGTCGGCCGGCGCCGACCGTGCCCAGTCCTCAGGTGCTGGTCCGCCAGCAGGCCGGAACCAAGCGACTGCGGCCGCTCCCATACGCGCTCACGCTCAAGAGCACCCTGCGACCCGGAGCCGTCGACCTGGAGCTGGACAACGGTGGCGACCAGGCGGCCGTCTTCGCGGTCTACCCGGAGCCGGGCGAACCTCCGAAGCACTACACCGTGTCGCGCGGCACGGGGATGAAGGACACTTGGCCGATCTCCGCCGCCGGCTTCGATCTGCGCGTCCATGGCCCCAGCGGGGCGCTGTGGCACCTGCGCGGCCGTGACGTGTCGCTGGACGCGAGTGTGGAGACACACGGCCGGGTGGCGTCGGCCGTGGTGCTCAACCACACGCGCAAGACCCGCACGTTCGTCGTCGGCGATCTGGCGTACGGCGGTGGCGTCCGCGAGGTCCGGGTGCCGGCCGGCCAGAGCCGCACGGTTCCGATGCCGATCGCCCAGCACGGTTGGTACGACGTCGCCGTCACCCTGGTCGACGATCCGTCCTTCCTGCGTCGCCATGCCGGACGCCTGCCCTCGCCGGCAGAGGCTGTCACCGATCCGGCGCTCGGTGTCCCTGACCCGCTGGCCACCTGGCTCACGCTGCCGACCACGCCCAGCGCGGCCGGCCAGATCACGATCGTGCCCGGTCGCCCGACCCGGCTCACCGCACAGCTGGTCGCCACAGATGCCGTCACGGACCTGGTAGGCGAGCTGCGCGTACCGGCCGGCTGGCGCGGACACCCGACGGCGGGCGTACCCACGAAGGTCGCTGCCGGACAGGCCGTCACCGCGACCTGGGAGATCACGTCACCGGTAGACCTCACCGACAAGGACACCCGACTGCTCCAGCTTCGTCTGCACGGCCGTGCCGCACGCCGCATGGTCGTGACGGAGGCTGCTTCGATCCCGGCGGTCGCGGCCGCTCTGACCACGTCGGCGAAAGTGGAGACGACCTCGACCACCATCGATGAGGAGGTGATCGTGCCGGGAGCACCGACCCGTCTGAACGTCGCGTTGACCGCTGCGGACGACCTCAGCGGGATCACGGCGGCCCTGGTCGTCCCGTCAGGCTGGGCATCACGTCTGGTGACTGCGGCCCCGAGGACGCTGGCGGCGGGCAAAGTGGCCACCGCGACCTGGGAGGTGACCGCTCCGGCACACCTCACCAACGACGACCCGCGCAACCTGCGGGCCACAGTGCGTGGCTCAGCGCGCGGCCGGGTCATCGAGGCCAAGGCCGAGTCCGTCCCGATCGTGGCGCCGAACATGACCGGTCACCTGCTCGACGAGGACTTCGAATCTCTGGTGGACAGGCTGCAGCACGCCGTTGATCGGCCCGCGCCCAGTGACATGCTCGGCTGGACGACGACTCCACCGGCGGGATGGTCGATCGTCAACGCCCCCGGAATGCCGCAAGGAACCAAGGAGCTGCAGGGCTGGTCGTTCATGACCAAACGGATGTTCGGCACCGGAGGGCAGGACCGCGCGAGCTTCTCTCGGGGGCTAGGCATCCTGGCGGTCGCCGACCCGGATGACTGGGACGACACGGGCAACCCGTCCGCCAAGGGAGCATTCGACTCGACCCTGATCTCACCGGCGGTGCCGGTCCCGGCCGGTGCGACGAAGCTCTACCTGGTGGTCGACTCGCACTACCGTCAGGAGGCGCCGCAGAAGGCGACGCTGACGGCCACCTTCGACGCGGGCGCACCCGTGCAGGTGGTCTCCTACAGCGGCGACAGCACCGGGAACGACAATGCCGGTAAGGATGTCGAGAACGCTGAGATCCGCAAGGAGATCGCGGTGCCGGCCGGGGCCACGAAGGTCACGCTGCGCTTCCGGGTGTTCGACGCGCGCAACAACTGGTACTGGGCGGTCGACCACATCAGGCTGGATTCGGGAGTGATCGACTGACCCGACGCCGCGCCGGCCAGCGATCTACTACGCTTGGTAGTTGTGACTACGACCTCAAGCTCCGCTCGTCCCCTGCACCGCATGGTCTTTCGCGTGGTGGCCTTCGCCGAGGCCCTCTCGTGGCTCGGCCTGCTGATCGGGATGTACTTCAAGTGGATCGCCGATGCCGGCGAGGGCGGCGTGAAGGCCTTCGGCCCGATCCACGGCACCGTCTTCATCGTGTACGTCGTGGTGACCCTCTGGGTCTCGCGCGCGTTCCGATGGGACGCCAGGACCACCGTCCTTGGGCTCGTCAGCTCGCTCCCGCCGTTCTGCACCGCGGTCTTCGAGGTCTGGGCGGACCGCCGAGGGCAGCTCACCCCGGAGCCGGCCGCGTCGGCCGCCGAAGTGCCCGCCTGACGAGACACCGTCGTACGAATGAGCCCAATTCGCCACGGGTGTGTCCCGTCTGGGAGACTCATGCGTGGAGGGGAGTATCCCCGAAGCGCAACCTCGTCATCACGGCTTTCGGCCCGGGGTTGCACGCCTTAGGGCGGGAGAGACCTCCGGACACCCATTGAGCCGTGCCCGGAAGGTTGCTATTGATGCATGTCGAACCCTGGGTCTGGATCGTCGTCGTCGGCACCACAGCAGCGCTGCTGCTGCTCGACGTCTTCGTGATCGGACGCCGCCCCCACGTTCCCTCCAACCGTGAGACCTCGCTGGCCCTCACGTTCTTCATCGGCCTGGCTGTGCTGTTCGGCCTCGGCGTCTGGTACTTCTCCGGAGGTCAGTACGCCGGTGAGTTCTTTGCCGGATGGCTGACGGAGTACTCGTTGTCGATCGACAACTTGTTCATCTTCTTGATCATCATGGCGCGCTTCAATGTGCCGGCGAAGTTCCAGCAGGAAGCCTTGATGATCGGCATCATCATTGCGCTCGTCCTGCGCGGCATCTTCATCGCCGTCGGAGCGGTCGCGATCAACCAGTTCGCCTGGATCTTCTACATCTTCGGTGCCTTCTTGATCTACACCGCTTACAACCTCTCCAAGGAGGGTGAGAGCGATGACGACGAGTACGAGGAGAACCGTCTCCTGAAGTTCGTCGAGCAGCGTTTCCCGGTCACCCAGTCCTGGGATGCGGGCGTCAAGATGCGCACCATCGAGCAGGGCAAGAAGGTCCTGACACCGTTCGCCATCGTCATTCTGGCCCTGGGTACGACGGACCTGCTCTTCGCGCTGGACTCGATCCCGGCGATCTTCGGCCTCACCAAAGAGCCATTCCTCGTGCTGATGGCCAACATCTTCGCGCTGATGGGTCTGCGTCAGCTGTACTTCCTGATCGGTGGTCTGCTCAAGAAGCTCGTCTACCTGAGCATCGGCCTCTCGGTGCTGCTCGCCTTCATCGGCGTGAAGCTGATCATGCACGCGCTGCACGAGAACAACTTGCCGTTCATCAACGGCGGCGAGCCGATCCACGGCGTGCCGGACATCCCGATCTGGCTCTCCCTGGTCGTCATCATCGGGGTCCTGGCGGTCACCGCGATCGCGAGCCTGGCGAAGTCCAAGCACGACGAGCGGACGCAGCTGAACGCCTGATCTCAGGAGCGACGTACACCGGCGCCGATCACCTCTGTGGTGGTCGGCGCCGTTGCGTTGTCCGCGGTCAGCCCTCGGGTACGCCGGCCGTGCGGCCCCCGCCGAGAACGACGACGCTGGCGAGCACGACCAAGGCCATACCGACCAGTCGAAGGGGCGCCAGGGTCTGGTCCAGCACGATGAGCCCGGCGATCGCGGCGGCGGCCGGCTCGACGCTCAGCAGGATGCCGAACACGTTGGCTCGCATCGTCCGTAGGGCGATCAGCTCGAGCGAGTAGGGCACGACCGATGAGAGCAGCGCGATGCCGAGACCCTTGGCCAGCACCTCGCCCTGCAGAAGGTCCGCACCGGCACCGAGGATGCCGATCGGCGTGACGACGGCGGCGGAAAGGAGCATGGCGATCGCGATCCCATCCAGGCCGGCGAAGCGAGCGCCGGTCCGGGCGCTGGTGAGGATGTAGCCGGCCCAGCACGCACCCGCCGCCAGCGCGAGGCCGAGTCCGAGCAGATCGAGATCTGCCCAGCTGGTGTCCAGGGCACCCGATACCAGCACGACACCTGCGCCGGCGGTGACCACGGCCAACAGGTCGAGTCGGCGACGGGACGTGATGGCCGCCAGCGCGAGGGGACCGGTGAACTCGATCGTCACGGCCACTCCGATCGGTAGCCGGAGCAGCGCGCCATAGAACACCAGGTTCATGACGCCCAGGCATGCGGCGTACGCCGAGACGATCAGCCAGTCACGACGGGAGCGGCCGCGCAGCTGTGGCCGGGCCACCGCGAGGAGGATGAGCGCCGCGATGCCCAGCCGAAGGGCGACGGATCCGGCCACCCCGATGGCAGGCAGCAGGGTAGCCGCCATCGCAGCCCCGAACTGCACGGAGCCGACAGCAACGAGAACGAGCGCCGGAGCAGGGAGGGCTCGGTGCGAGCCCACCGGCACGGCGACTCCTCTCAGGCGGTGGGGCCACCGCCCAGCACGCGTGTCTGTCGGTCAGCTCAGGCCGCGGATGCGGCCGATCGAGACCAAGGTCTCGAGGCGGTCGGTCTGCATCGGCTCATCGACGACGCCGTTGCCGGTGCCGGGAGCGTGCAGCATCTGCCCGCGGGCCGTGACGAACCCGACATGGTGGATCGGCTTGCCGGGGTGGGCGAAGAAGTAGAGGTCGCCGAGCCGTTCGTCACCGTGCTGGACGGGGTCGCACGCGGACGCCTGGTCGTCACCGTCGCGGGGCACGACGACGCCGTGTGCCCGGCAGGAGATGTGGACGAGTCCGGAGCAGTCGAGGGCGGTCGGTGAGACGCCACCCCACAGGTAAGGCAGGCCGACGTAGCGGCGCGCCGACTCGACCACATCGCTGGGCGAGACGGGCTCCGCCTTGGGCTCGACCCGGTCGATGCTGGGCGGCTCGACGGGCGTGAGGTGGGCGGTTCGGATCCAACCCGGGTAGCCGCGCTGGTCACCCTTGCTCGGCTGCCACGGGCAGGCGACCTGACTCCAGCCGTCCTGGGTGGCGAGCACGATCACCGGCTCACCCTCGACGACCTGCGAGTCGATGCGGCCGTCGAGACCCCAACGAGTGTCGTCGCGCTGGTCGGCGGAGTCCATGTCCTTCAGCCACTGCTCGTGGTCGGGCCGGTCCGCCGTCATGGCGTCATCGACGGGACGAGGGGCCGCTGGGGTGCGCCAGAGCACCGTCACGGGAGTGGCGACGGTGCTGACCTGCGGCGACGAAATCGATTCCTGCACAGGGCCATCAAAGCAGGAAGGAATAGGAGCTGCCGCAGAACTCCGATTGGTCGGGGTCACCATCCGCGCGCCCGCCACTCGGCCAGGTGCGGTCGTTCGGCTCCTAGCGTGCTGTCGTCCCCATGCCCCGGATAGAACCAGGTCGCATCGTCATAGCACCCGAAGACCCGCTCCTCGACATCATCGATCAGCTGCGGAAACGACTGGTAATCATGGCGATTCGTCCCGCCGACGCCGCTGGGGAACAGGCTGTCACCGGTGAAGAGGTGGACATGACCGGATGGATCGTCGTACGCAAGAGCGACTCCGCCTGGCGTGTGGCCACGCAGGTGGATCACTGTGAATACGAGGTCGCCGACAGTGATCCGGTCGCCGTTCGCAATACGTACGTCGGGCGGCACGGGGAGCGCATCTGCGTCGGCGGCACCCGCATACGTAGTCGCTCCGGGCTGAGCGGCCACGTCCGAGAGCGCCCTCACGTGGTCCCAGTGCTGGTGCGTCGTCACGATGGCATCGAGTGACCCGGACCCCTCGGCGACCAGTGCTCGCACACGTTCGGCATCGTCCGCGGCGTCCACCAGCAGCTGGGCGCCGGTGGCGCGGCAGGTGATGAGGTAGACGTTGTTGTCCATCTCCGAGACCGACGCCTTGCGGATGACGGCGTGCTCCAGCTCGCGAACCGCGGTGGGTCCGCCAGGGGTGACGTGACCGTCGTACGTCGTCGTGTTGTCCGAGCTCATCGTCAGCCTTCGTTCCGGGCGGGGAGAGGGCCGTCGCCGCGTACGCCCTCGGTCAGACCGCGACCCATCCAACCGAGCACAGCGCCGGGGCTGCCGGAGATCGTGACGCCTCCGCTTCCGAGGACGACCGGATCGTATCCGTCGACTGCGACCACCAGATCCACGTCCGGATTGCTCGTCAGCTCGTCAGCGAGGAACGCCTCGACCAGATCTGCAGGGATGTCGTCGAAGCCATAGCCCGCGAGAAGATCCGCGTGGTGAAAGGTGACCTCGCGCAGCCGCAGGTAGGGAACGTTGCCCACCCGGACGTTGAACCCGCCAGGCGTGCGTGGGCAGACGGCAGAGGCGTGCTCGGGGCGGAGCCGGTCGAGCTCGGCGCGAAGGCTGCCTGCCGCTTCCTGGAGGTCGGCGTGGAACTGCGCCGGCGTACGCGAGGTCCCCGACTCGATGTCTGCGTCCCGCGCCTCGTTGCTGGCGTACATCGTGACGTCCGCGCCGTCGACGGCTGACCGGACCACGTTGGCCAGGGCGGGGGCGTTGGCGATGAGGTGGCTGACGACGTGCGCGCGAGACCAGCCGGCACACTGCGACGGCTCGCTCAGGTCCGCTGCGCTCAGCCGTCCGACGGTCTCCAGGAGTCTGGCCGTCTCACGGTCGAGGGTGGCCAGATCCGCTGCGGCAGATGGGTGCTCGGGAAAAGTTCGTGCCATCAGGTGCGGCCTCCAGTGCCGTGTGCGGCCTCGACTTCAGCCTCGGCGAGGCAAACCGCGGCCTTGATCAGGGTCAGATGGGAGAAGGCCTGAGGGTAGTTGCCGACCATCTGTCCAGCCTGTGGGTCGTACTCCTCGGCGAGCAGGCCGACATCGTTGGTCAGGCCGACCAGCCGGTCCATGAGGGCGCGCGCCTTGGAGAGCTGACCGGTCTTGGCATAGGCCGACACCAACCAGAAGGAGCAGGCGAGGAAAGGGTGCTCATCTCCGCTGAGGCCATCGACTCCTGACTCGGTGCGGTAGCGCAGCAGGAACCCGTCGCGCATCAGGTCCTGCTCGATCGCGGCGACGGTCCCGAGCACCCGCGGGTCGTCACCCGGAAGGAAACCCACCAAGGGGATCAGCAGGAGCGAGGCATCGACCTCATCGGTGTCGTAGTGCTGGGTGAAGGTGTTCTTGTCCACGTTGAAGCCCTTGTCCAGGACCTCCTGATGGACCGCGTCGCGCACCTCGCGCCAGCGCTCGACCGGCCCGTCGTAGCCATGCTCCTCGACCGCCTGGATCGCGCGGTCGAAAGCGGCCCAGACCATCACCCGTGAGTGCGTGAAGTGCCGCAGCGGACCACGGATCTCCCAGAGACCGTTGTCGGGCTCGTCCCAGTGGCTGGCCAGCTCGTCGACGAGCGAACGCTGCACCGACCAGCTCTGCGTGGTCTCCTGCAGCCCGCGGTCACGGGCGATCTCGAGCGCGATCATGACCTCGCCGAGCACATCGGTCTGCTTCTGATCGACCGCGCCGTTGCCGACCCGCACCGGCTGGGACCCGGCGTAGCCCGGCAGGTGCGAGAGCTCGCGCTCTGGCAGCTCACGGCCGCCGTCGACGGCGTACATGATCTGCATGTCCTCGGGGTCGCCGGCCAGCGCGCGGACCAGCCAGTCCCGCCACAGCTTGGTCGCACCGACATAGCCGGCGCCGAGCAGGGACTCCAGCGTCAGGGACGCGTCGCGCAGCCAGCAGTAGCGGTAGTCCCAGTTGCGAACGCCGCCGAAGTCCTCGGGCAGGCTCGTGGTCGGGGCCGCCACGATGCCGCCTCGGCGAGTGTCGGTCAGCAGTCGCAGCACGAGAAGGGAGCGGACGACGGCGTCGCGGTAAGGCCCTTGGTAGGTGCAGCGATCGGCCCACTCCGCCGAGGTCTGGTAGGT
Organism: Luteipulveratus mongoliensis; assembly: GCF_001190945.1. Classification (NCBI taxonomy): domain Bacteria; kingdom Bacillati; phylum Actinomycetota; class Actinomycetes; order Micrococcales; family Dermacoccaceae; genus Luteipulveratus; species Luteipulveratus mongoliensis. The sequence goes on from NZ_CP011112.1 coordinate 3,037,613, forward strand.
CGTCTCGATCCGTGAAGGGATGTCCAGCGGCGGCGGGATGTCCTTCCACGAGGCGAACCAGGTCAGGCTGAACTGGAGCCGGTCGCCCGCTCGAACCATCCATCGGTCGCGGTGCTGGCCGTCTTCGGCCACCGGCAGGCGTTGGCCGCGCAGGACGAGCATGTCGGGGCCGGCGATCGCCACGATGACCTCGTCGTCCCGCTCGTGCCCCGGATGGTGGGACACCCACGGTCGGACCTTGCCGTAGTTGAAGCGCACCACCCACTCGTGCTGCATCTCGACCTCGCCCTCGAGGCCCTCGATCACGCGGACGATGTCGGCCCTGTTGTCGCCGAGCGGCATCAGGTCGGTGACCTTCACGCGGCCGGTCTCGGTCTCATGAATCGTCTCGAGGATGCATGAGCGGCCGCGGTATCGGCGGGTGCTGCGGGCCTCTCCGACCGGACCGAGGAGCCATCGTCCATGATCCGGTGTGCCCAGCAGAGCACTGAAGCACGCGGGGGAGTCGAAGCGCGGGATGCACAGCCAGTCAAGGGAGCCCGCCCGGCTCACCAGGGCCGCCGTCTCCGTGTCGCCGATGACGGCGTACTCCTCGATCGGGACCCGCGTGCGCGTGGTCTTTCCCGCGTTGTACGTCGCCTCCCGCGCACCCATGGACCGAGACTAGGCCGCGGCCAGGCTCTGGCGTGAGACCCCGGGTCGGACGGGCTTGTCGGACCCCGCGCCTAGCATGGTCCCGTGGCATCTCCCTCGACATCCGGCGCCGTCTCGGTGCCCTCTGCTGGCACTGGTTCCGCGCGCGACCATCTGAGGGTTCGGGGCGCGCGCGAGCACAACCTCAAGAACGTCTCGATCGATCTCCCTCGGGACAGTCTGGTCGTCTTCACCGGGCTGTCCGGATCAGGCAAGTCGTCCTTGGCGTTCGACACGATCTTTGCCGAGGGCCAACGCCGCTATGTCGAGTCCCTGTCGGCGTACGCCCGGCAGTTCCTGGGCCAGATGGACAAGCCGGACGTCGACTTCATCGAGGGTCTGTCACCTGCTGTCTCGATCGACCAGAAGTCGACCAACCGCAATCCCCGGTCGACAGTGGGGACGATCACCGAGGTGTACGACTACCTCCGCCTGCTCTTCGCGCGTGCGGGTCGACCACACTGCCCGGTCTGTGGCGAGCCGGTCGGTCGGCAGACGCCTCAGCAGATCGTCGACCAGCTGCTCGAGCTGCCGGACCGCACCCGTTTCCAGGTCCTGGCGCCGGTGGTCCGTGCCCGCAAGGGGGAGTACGTCGAGCTGTTCGCTGAGCTGCAGACCAAGGGCTTCTCGAGGGCACGGGTCGACGGTGAGGTCATCTCGCTGGCCGAGCCGCCCAAGCTGGAGAAGCAGAAGAAGCACTCGATCGACGTCGTGGTGGACCGGCTGGTCGCCAAGGGCGCCGGCGACGCCAACGGCAAGCAGCGGCTCACGGACTCGGTCGAGACGGCGCTCGGCCTGGCTTCCGGGGTGCTCGTCGTCGAGATGGTCGATCTCGAGGTCGACGACCCGCAGCGCGAGCGTCGCTTCTCCGAGAAGATGGCCTGCCCCAACGAGCACCCGTTGAGCATGGACGAGATCGAGCCGCGCTCGTTCTCGTTCAACTCCCCGTTCGGCGCCTGCACGGCGTGCACCGGCATCGGCACCGAGCTGGAGGTCGACCCCGAGCTCGTCGTGCCCGACGAGGACAAGTCGATCTCCGAGGGCGCGATCCTGCCGTGGGCCCAGGGCCAAGGCACCAACGACTACTTCATGCGGGTCATCGGTGCGCTGGCGGAGGACCTGAAGTTCACCCTCGACCAGCCGTGGCACTCCCTGCCGGACCGGGCCAAGCAGGCGCTGCTGCACGGCCAGAACCACCAGGTGCACGTCCGCTACAAGAGTCGCTACGGACGGGAGCGCAGCTACTCCACCGGGTTCGAGGGTGTCATCACGTTCGTGAAGCGCCGTCATGCCGAGACGGAGTCGGACTGGAGCCGCGACCGCTACGAGGGCTACATGCGCGAGGTGCCGTGCCCGGTGTGTCAGGGCGCTCGGCTCAAGCCCGAGTCCCTGGCCGTCACGATCGGTGGTCAGTCGATCGCCCAGGTCTGTGCGCTGCCGATCTCCGAGGCCGCGAAGTTCTTGCCGTCGGTCACGTTCACCGCGCGTGAGCACCAGATCGCCGAGCGCGTGATCAAGGAGATCGACGCACGGCTGGGCTTCCTGCTCGATGTCGGACTCGACTACCTCTCGCTCGACCGCCCGGCCGGCACCTTGTCGGGCGGTGAGGCGCAGCGCATCCGGCTGGCGACCCAGATCGGGTCCGGGCTGGTGGGCGTGCTCTACGTGCTGGACGAGCCGTCGATCGGTCTGCACCAGCGGGACAACCACCGGCTCATCGAGACCCTGACGCGGCTGCGCGACCTCGGCAACACGCTGATCGTCGTCGAGCACGACGAGGACACCATCGCGACGGCGGACTGGATCGTCGACATCGGTCCAGGTGCGGGCGAGCACGGCGGTGAGGTCGTGCACTGCGGATCCGTCAAGGACCTGCTGGACCACCCGGACTCCATCACCGGTGCCTATCTGTCCGGTCGCCTGGAGATCGAGACGCCCGCCGTACGCCGACCGCAGGACGGCCGCACCGTGACTGTGCGGGGCGCTCGGGAGCACAATCTCAAGAGTGTCGATGTCAGCTTCCCGCTCGCCAATCTCGTTGCGGTGACAGGGGTTTCGGGCTCGGGCAAGTCGACGCTCGTCAACGACATCCTCTACAGCGTGCTCGCCAACCAGCTCAACGGCGCACGCCACGTGCCCGGCCGGCACCGCACGGTCGAGGGCCTGGACGAGCTGGACAAGGTCGTCCATGTGGACCAGGGCCCGATCGGGCGGACACCGCGCAGCAACGCCGCGACCTACACCGGAGTGTTCGACCACGTCCGTCGGCTGTTCGCCGAGACGACAGAGGCCAAGGTGCGTGGCTATCAGCCGGGGCGCTTCTCGTTCAACGTCAAGGGCGGACGCTGCGAGGCGTGCAGCGGCGACGGCACCATCAAGATCGAGATGAACTTCCTGCCCGACGTCTACGTGCCGTGCGAGGTGTGTCACGGGGCTCGCTACAACCGCGAGACCCTCGAGGTGCACTTCAAGGGCAAGACCATCGCTGACGTCCTTGACATGCCCATCGAGGAGGCCGCCGACTTCTTTGCCGCCGTCCCGGCGATCTCCCGACACATGCGCACGCTCAACGACGTGGGTCTGGGCTACGTGCGGCTGGGCCAGCCGGCGCCGACCTTGTCCGGTGGTGAGGCCCAGCGCGTCAAGCTCGCTGCCGAGCTGCAGAAGCGGTCGACCGGTCGCACGATCTACGTCCTGGACGAGCCGACGACCGGTCTGCACTTCGATGACATCCGCAAGCTGCTCGGCGTCCTGCAGGGTCTGGTCGACAAGGGCAACACGGTCATCGTCATCGAGCACAACCTCGACGTGATCAAGAGTGCGGACTGGATCATCGACATGGGTCCCGAGGGCGGCAACGGCGGCGGCAGCGTGGTGGCCGAGGGCAGTCCTGAAGACATTGCGGCCGTCGAGGCCAGCCACACCGGCCGGTTCCTGGCCCCGGTCCTGGCGAAGGCCGCCGGTTCCGTCCGGCCCTCGACGGGCCGGCGTGCGCCGGCCGCTGCCACCCGGACCTCGTCCAAGGCCACGGCGAGCAAGTCGTTGCCGACCACGACAAAGAAGGCCGTCACCAAGAAGACCGCGGCTGCCAAGAAGTCGGCGCCGCGCAAGAAGGCCGCCTCGGCCAAGGGCACGACAAGGGCCAAGCGTTCCTCTGAAAGTTCGACGCATTCGAGCTGAACCATTGGCCTGCTCCCGACGTAAGCGCTCATAGACGCTCGTCAGCGGAACCGGGCTTGTTCTCCCGTACGTTGGTCGAGCGCGGCCATTGATCGTTCAAGCACTGGGAGATGGATATGACCGAGCAGACTGAGATCACGCAGGCCCTTCCAGGACGACGCCATGTCGTGCGCGGAGTCGGGGCAGCCGGTGTAGCGCTGGCCGCGGCCGGCGGACTCGCGGCGTGCGGTGACGACAGCTCGGACAGCGGCAGCACCGGTGGCGGTGGCTCCGCACCGGCCGGTTCTGGGGCGGGCTCCTCGGCGACGAGCTCGGCCGGCGCGGCAGACGGTGTCTCGGTGCCGACCTCGAAGGTGCCCGTCGGCGGCGGCTTCATCGACGCGAAGGCCAAGGTTGTCGTGACCCAGCCCGAGCAGGGGACCTACAAGGCGTTCAGCGCGGTCTGCACCCACCAGGGCTGCTCCGTCAACAAGGTCGAGAACAAGCAGATCATGTGCCCCTGCCACGGCAGCGTCTTCGATGCGTCGACCGGTGACGTCGTCGACGGGCCGGCGCAGAAGCCGTTGCCCAGCAAGACAGCGACGCTGCAGGGCGCCGCCGTCGTCATCACGTGACGGATCACGCTCGCGGGTGTCGGAGGGTGTTCGTAGGCTGGGTGCGTGGCTGACCCGTCGACCTACCGTCCGAAGCCGGGCGAGATCCCGGTCGACCCGGGCGTCTACCGATTCCGGGACAAGGACGGCCGGGTCATCTACGTCGGCAAGGCGAAGTCTCTGCGCAGCCGGCTGTCGTCGTACTTCCAGGACATCGCGGCGCTGCACCCACGCACGCGCACCATGGTGCAGACCGGTGCGAGCGTGGAGTGGACCGTCGTCCGCAACGAGGTCGAGGCCCTGCAGCTGGAGTACTCCTGGATCAAGGAGTACGACCCGCGGTTCAACGTCAAGTATCGCGACGACAAGTCCTATCCCTACCTGGCCGTGACGATGGGCGAGGAGTTTCCTCGCGCCCAGGTCATGCGCGGGGCGAAGCGGAAGGGCACGCGCTACTTCGGCCCCTACGCGCACGCCTGGGCGATCCGCGAGACGCTGGACCAGCTGCTTCGGGTGTTCCCGTTGCGCACCTGCAGCAGCGGCGTGTTCAAGCGGGCCGGCCAGGTCGGACGTCCGTGCCTCCTGGGATACATCGAGAAGTGCTCTGCGCCCTGCGTCGGCCGGGTGAGCCCCGAGGAGCACCGGGACATCGCAGCGGACTTCTGTGACTTCATGGCCGGCAACACGAGCCGGTTCGTCAAGCGTCTCGAGCGCGAGATGAAGGCCGCGAGCAGTGCCCTGGAGTTCGAGCAGGCCGCGCGCCTCCGCGACGACATCGCGGCACTCGAGAAGGCGCTGGAGCGGTCGGCGATCGTGCTCGGCGACGCCACCGACGCCGACGTGTTCGCGCTGAGCGGTGACGAGCTCGAGGCGGCGGTGCAGGTCTTCCACGTGCGCGGCGGTCGCGTCCGTGGGCAGCGCGGCTGGGTCGTGGAGATCCAGTCCGAGGGCGACCTCGGTCTTCCCGAGGTGGTGGAGCACCTGCTCCAGCAGGTCTACGGCGGGGAGTCGGCCGAGGGCGTACCGCGTGAGGTGCTCGTCCCGGTGCTCCCGCCCGATCCCGACATCGTCGCGGCGTGGTTGAGCAACCTGCGCGGAGCACAGGTGGACCTGCGCGTCCCCCAGCGGGGAGACAAGCGGACCCTGATGGAGACCGTGACGCGCAACGCCGAGCAGTCGCTGGCCCGGCACAAGGTCGCCCGCGCCGGCGATCTGACGGCTCGCAGCCAGGCCCTTCAGGAGCTGCAGGAGGCTCTCGCCCTGTCTCAGGCGCCGCTGCGCATCGAGTGCTTCGACGTCAGCCATGTCCAGGGCACCCAGGTCGTCGCCTCGATGGTCGTCTTCGAGGACGGGCTGCCGCGCAAGGGGGAGTACCGGCGGTTCATCGTCCGTGGCGAGGTCCAGCCCGACGGCACGGTCCGGATGGACGACACCGCAGCCATGGACGAGGTCCTCACCCGCCGCTTCCGCCGCTACCTCGAGGATCGCGACCAGGCCGGTGACGTCGAGCTGGACGCCGGCGAGGCCAGCGGTGGCCTGATCGACGAGGAGACCGGCAAACCCAAGAGATTCGCCTACCCACCCCAGCTGGTCGTCGTCGACGGCGGGCGCCCCCAGGTGCAGGCGGCGCAACGCGCTCTCGAGCGGCTGGGCATCGACGACGTCGCGGTCGTCGGCTTGGCCAAGCGCCTCGAGGAGGTCTGGCTGCCAGACGATGAGTTCCCGGTGGTGCTGCCGCGCACCAGCGAGGGCCTCTACCTGTTGCAACGGGTGCGCGACGAGGCGCACCGGTTCGCGATCACCTTCCACCGTCAGCGCCGGTCCAAGGCGATGACCACCTCGGCGCTCGACGGCATCCCGGGTCTGGGCGAGGTGCGCCGCAAAGCACTGCTCAAAGAGTTCGGGTCCGTCAAGAAGCTCCGCGCCGCCTCTGAGGAAGAGCTCGTGGCCGTCAAGGGTGTCGGTCCCAACCTCGCGCGCACCATCCACACCGCTCTGCGCGAGGATGCGGGTACGACTCCTGCGGTCAATGCGATGACCGGAGAGGTGCTGGACTAGTGGAGGAGGGCCGCATGAGCCAAGCGGACGTCGCGGATCAACCGACCAAGCAGCTGCTGATCGTCACAGGGATGAGCGGCGCCGGCCGATCCACTGTCGCGAACGTCCTCGAGGACCGTGGCTGGTACGTCATCGACAACCTGCCGCCCCAGATGCTCGTCCCGATGGCCGAGCTGCTCGAGGACGATGGTCAGGCGACCGCTCGCTTCGCCGCGGTCGTCGACGTACGCAGCCGTGCCTTCTTCACTGACTTCCGTGACGGGCTCGACCGGTTGCGTGACCACGGCTGGCGGCCCACGGTGGTCTTCGTCGACGCGACAGACGAGTCCCTCGTACGACGCTTTGAGTCCGTCCGCCGTCCGCACCCTCTGCAGGGTGACGGTCGGATGCTCGACGGCATCCTGCGCGAGCGGGAGATGCTGCGTGACCTGCGTTCCAACGCCGACCTGCTGATCGACACCAGCGGCCTCAACGTGCACCAGCTGACCGCCAAGGTGCAGGAGCTCGTCGGCGGTGATGAGCGGCCCGAGCTGCGGATCGCGGTGATGTCCTTCGGCTTCAAGTACGGCATCCCGCTGGACGCCGACCTCGTCTTCGACATGCGCTTCCTGCCCAACCCGTTCTGGAATCCCGAGCTGCGTCCTTTCAGCGGCAAGGACAAGGTGGTGTCAGATTTCGTGCTGGCCCAGCCCGGGGCGGCCGAGTTCGTGGAGCGGGTCCTGGCGTTGCTCGAGCCGATGACTGCCGGCTATCTGCGCGAGGGTCGCAGCTACGTGACGCTGGCTGTGGGCTGCACCGGCGGCAAGCACCGGTCGGTCGCGATCGCCGAGGAGCTGGCTCGCCGGATCGACGCTCCCCAGATCGGGACGCTTGTCGTCCACCGTGACCTGGGGCGCGAGTGACTTCGCCCGACGTCGGCGTCCTCAGAACCCGAGGCGGCTACATCAAGCGCCCCGCAGTGGCGGCGCTCGGCGGTGGTCACGGACTGGCCGCGTCGTTGCAGGCGCTGCAGCCGGTCACCGACCGGATCACCGCGATCGTGACGGTGGCCGATGACGGCGGGTCGAGCGGCCGGCTGCGTGAGGAGTTCGACATCCTCCCGCCCGGTGATCTGCGGATGGCGCTCTCGGCATTGTGCAGCAGCTCCGAGTGGGGTCTGCAGTGGCGCGATGCCCTCCAGCACCGGTTCCCAGGTGAGGGCCCGCTGGGCGGACACGCCCTGGGCAACCTGCTCATCGCCTCGCTCTGGGACCTGCTCGGAGATCCGGTTGCGGGACTCGATCTGGTCGGGCGGCTGCTCGGCGCGCACGGTCGGGTGCTGCCGATGGCTGTGGAGCCGGTTCGCATTGCTGCCACGGTGGTCGGCGCCGACCCGGCTCGCCCCGAGGACGTCACGGACGTGGTCGGCCAGGTACAGGTGGCGACGACGCCGGGGCGGGTGCTGTCCGTACGACTGGACCCTGACCCGCCGACAGCGTGCCCGGAGGCCGTTCAGGCCATCCTCGATGCCGACTGGGTGATCCTCGGACCAGGCTCGTGGTTCACGTCGGTCATGCCTCACCTGCTGGTGCCCGAGCTGCGAGATGCGTTGGTACACACACGTGCTCGGCGGATGCTGGCGCTCAACATGGTCATGAACACCGGCGAGACTACCGGCTTCAGCGCCTCGGATCACCTCGAGGTACTCGCGGCTCATGCGCCCGATCTGCACCTCGACGTCGTGCTCGCCGATCCCTCGGTGGTCGACGGCGACGGCGACCAGATCAGCGACACAGCGGCGGCCATGGGCGCCGAGCTCGTGTACTCGTCGGTGGCTGATCCGGACCAGCCGGGCACCCACGACACCCTTCGACTCGCGGCCGCTTACAGAGACGTGATGGAGTAAAGACCTTTGCCGGGTTTTGACCCGGAGTGGTTACAGTGCAAATGGTTTCGCCCGGGGGCACTCGCGGGACGACAGATGATGCACCTGGTGAAAGGATGACGGCATGGCCATGACGGCCAAGGTCAAGGACGAGCTCAGCAGAACTTCCGTGACCAAGACCTGCTGTCGCAAGGCCGAGATCGCCGCAGTGCTCCGGTTTGCGGGCGGGCTGCACATCGTCGGCGGGCGCATCGTGATCGAGGCCGAGCTCGATACGGCCAACGCGGCGCGGCGACTGCGACAGGACATCGCGGATGTCTACGGCCATCCCTCCGAGGTGATGGTTCTCAGCGGCGGTGGTATTCGCAAAGGCACCCGCTATGTCGTACGCGTGGTCCAGGACGGTGAGTCGCTGGCCCGTCAGACCGGGCTCATCGACCAGCGCGGCCGACCCGTACGAGGGCTTCCGCCCAAGGTGGTCAACGGCTCGGCGTGCGACGCCGAGGCAGCCTGGCGGGGTGCGTTCCTCGCGCACGGCTCGCTGACCGAGCCCGGCCGGTCCTCGTCCCTGGAGCTGACCTGCCCTGGCCCCGAGGCCGCCCTGGCGCTGGTCGGAGCCGCTCGGCGGCTCGGCATCCAGGCGAAAGCCCGCGAGGTCCGCGGCATCGACCGGGTCGTGATCCGGGACGGTGACGCCATCGGCGCCATGCTGACCCGGCTCGGCGCACACGAGTCGGTGCTGGAGTGGGAGGAGCGGCGGATGCGCCGCGAGGTCCGCGCGACGGCCAACCGGCTCGCCAACTTCGACGACGCCAACCTGCGTCGCTCGGCTCGCGCTGCCGTAGCCGCCGGCGCTCGGGTGGAGCGGGCCCTGGAGATCCTCGCCGAGGAGGTTCCCGACCACCTGGCTCAGGCAGGGCGTCTGCGGCTGGAGCACAAGCAGGCCAGTCTCGAAGAGCTCGGCCAGCTCGCTGACCCGCCCATGACCAAGGACGCGGTGGCCGGACGCATCCGGCGACTGCTGGCGATGGCCGACAAACGCGCCGAGGACCTCGGTGTCGCCGGCACCGAGGCCAACCTCACGCCGGACATGCTGGACAGCTGACGTCCGTACGACGGGGGCTACGGTCCAGTCTTCGGCCACCGTCAAAGCGCGGCGACCTCCGCCTATAGGGTTGAGGCGTCGTCCATCGCTGCACGGCCGACGCCACCGGCGGGCCGACATGCACAGCGTCTCCTGAAAAGAAGGGCTTGGTCTCGTGACCGTTCGCGTGGGTATCAATGGCTTTGGCCGCATCGGCCGCAACTTCTACCGGGCGGTCGTCGCCTCCGGTGCCGACATCGAGGTGGTCGGGGTCAACGACCTGACCGACAACGCGACCTTGGCGCACCTGCTGAAGTACGACACGATCCTCGGCCGCTTCCCCGGCGAGATCAGCTCCACAGACACCGACATCACGGTTGACGGCAAGACCTTCAAGGCGTTCGCCGAGCGGGACCCGGCCAACCTGCCCTGGGGTGAGCTGGGCGCTGACGTCGTCGTCGAGTCGACGGGCATCTTCACCGACGCGGAGAAGGCCAAGGTCCACGTCGACGGCGGCGCCAAGAAGGTCATCATCTCGGCGCCGGCCAAGAACGAGGACGTCACCATCGTGATGGGCGTCAACCAGGACCAGTACGACCCGGCCAAGCACACGATCATCAGCAACGCATCGTGCACGACCAACTGCCTCGGCCCGATGGCCAAGGTGCTCAACGACGAGTTCGGCATCGTCAAGGGTCTGATGACCACGATCCACGCCTACACCGCGGACCAGAACCTGCAGGACGGGCCGCACAAGGACCTGCGTCGCGCGCGCGCCGCGGCCCTCAACATCGTCCCCACCTCGACCGGTGCAGCCAAGGCGATCGGCCTGGTCATGCCCGAGCTCAAGGGCAAGCTGGACGGCTACGCGCTGCGTGTCCCGGTGCCGACCGGCTCGGCCACCGACCTCACCTTCGAGGCCGGCCGCGAGACCACCGTCGAAGAGGTCAACGCGGCGGTCAAGAAGGCCTCCGAGGGCGAGCTCAAGGGTCTGCTGACCTACACCGACGACGACATCGTCTCCTCCGACATCGTCACCGACCCGGCGTCGTGCATCTTCGACTCCGGCCTGACCAAGGTGATCGGCAACCAGGTCAAGGTCGTCGGTTGGTATGACAACGAGTGGGGCTACTCCAACCGTCTCGTCGACCTCGTCGCGCTCGTCGGCAAGGGTCTGTGAGCTGATGCGCACGATCGATGACCTCGGTGACCTCACCGGCCAGAAGGTCCTGCTCCGCAGCGACCTGAACGTCCCGCTCGACGACGAGGGCGCCATCACCGATGACGGCCGCGTTCGAGCATCGGTCCCGACCATCAAGGTGCTGACCGAACGTGGGGCCCGGGTCATCGTGTGCGCACACCTCGGCCGTCCCAAGGGCGAGCCCGACCCGAAGTACTCCCTCAAGCCGGTGGCGGAGCGGCTCGGCGAGCTGCTCGGCAGCCCCGTGGCGTTCGCTCAGGACACCGTCGGGGACTCGGCCAAAGCGGTCGTCGACAGCCTCGAGAACGGTCAGGTCGCCCTGCTGGAGAACCTCCGGTTCAACGCCGGCGAGACCGGCAAGACGCCGCAGGACCGGGCCGAGTTCGCCGACCAGCTTGCGTCGCTGGCCGACGTCTTCGTCAGCGATGGGTTCGGTGTGGTCCACCGTGAGCAGGCCAGCGTCTACGACGTCGCCGAGCGCCTTCCGCAGGCGGCCGGTGGTCTGGTCCTGACCGAGGTCCAGGTCCTGGAGCAGCTCACCAAGCCGCGCCGCCCGTACGCCGTGGTGCTCGGTGGCGCCAAGGTCAGCGACAAGCTCGGTGTCATCGAGAACCTGCTCAAGGAGGCCGACCTGCTGCTCATCGGCGGCGGCATGGCCTTCACGTTCCTCAAGGCCCAGGGCTACGAGGTCGGCAAGAGCCTCCTTGAGGAGGACCAGGTCGCCACCGTCAAGGGCTACCTCGCCGAGGCCGAGAACCACGGCGTCGACATCGTGCTGCCCGTGGACGTGGTGGCGGCAACCGAGTTCTCCGCCGACGCGGACCACGAGGTCGTTCCCGTCGATGCGATCCCGGCCGACCGGATGGGCCTGGACATCGGCCCGGACTCCGCGCAGCTGTTCGCGGAGAAGGTCACGACCGCCAAGACGACCTTCTGGAACGGCCCGATGGGCGCGTTCGAGATGGCTCCGTACGCCGACGGCACCAAGGTGCTGGCGCAGGCGCTGGTCGATGCGACGAAGGCCGGTGCCGTGACGGTGGTCGGCGGGGGAGACTCCGCTGCAGCCGTACGCGCGCTGGGCTTTGCCGACGACGACTTCACCCATATCTCCACGGGTGGCGGCGCCAGCCTGGAGTACCTCGAGGGCAAGACCCTGCCGGGTCTCGCCGTGCTGGAGGACTGAGCAGATGGCCAAGGACACCGCAAAGCCGGCGCGTACCCCGCTGATGGCGGGCAACTGGAAGATGAACCTCGATCATCTCCAGGCAGCGCACCTGCTCCAAAAGCTCGACTGGACCCTGCGTGACGGACGGCACGACTTCGGTGCCGTCGAGGTGGCGGTGCTGCCGCCGTTCACCGACCTGCGCACCGTGCAGACGCTGATCGACGGCGACAAGCTCAAGATCCGGCTCGGGGCGCAGGACCTCTCGGTGCACGCCAGCGGCGCCTACACCGGTGAGGTGTCCGGTGCCTTCCTCGCCAAGCTCGGCTGCACCTATGTCGTGGTCGGGCACAGCGAGCGCCGGCAGTACCACCACGAGACCGACGACGTCGTCAAGCTGAAGGTGCAGGCCGCCTACCAGCACGGGCTCACGCCGATCTTGTGTGTCGGTGAGCCACTCGAGGTGCGTCAGGCCGGCAACCAGGTCGAGCACACCATCGGCCAGTTGGATGCTGCGCTGGATAGGCTCGAGGCGGAGCAGGCGAGCAGTGTCGTCGTCGCGTACGAGCCGGTCTGGGCGATCGGCACGGGTGAGGTCGCGACGCCGGACGACGCGCAGGAAGTGTGCGCGGCCATCCGAGCGCGCCTGGCCGAGCTCTACTCGGCCGGCCTGGCGAAGGGCGTACGCGTCCTCTACGGCGGCAGCGTCAAGGCGGGCAACGTGGCCGCGATCATGGCGCAGACCGACGTGGATGGTGCGCTGGTCGGTGGCGCGTCCATCGACCCGGTCGAGTTCTCCTCCATCTGTCGCTATCGAAGCCACCACGGCGCCGACGCGAGCTGAACACCTCCAGCCCTACCCTCCTGTAACCTGTAGCGGATGGTCATCCGACCGTTCTGACCCGATTCGTAAGGTGATTCCCTAGTGGACGCGGTGCGTGTTGCCCTCCAGGTTGTGCTGATCGTCAGCGGTCTCTTCCTGGTCATGCTGATCCTCATGCACAAGGGCAAGGGCGGTGGCCTCTCCGACATGTTCGGTGGTGGCGTGTCCAGCAGCCTTGGTGGTTCGTCGATCGCCGAGCGCAACCTCAACCGGATCACGGTGGGTGTCGGAGTGCTCTGGTTCGCCACGATCGTGGGCCTCGGCCTCGTCGAGCGCTTCGCCTGATCCGTATCCCGCAGCAGTTCCTAGAGCGAGGAGAGATCCAACGTGGCCGGTGGTAACGCGATTCGCGGCAGCCGTGTCGGTGCAGGCCCCATGGGCGAAGCCGAGCGTGGCGAGGCCGCACCGCGCGTCGTCGTCTCGTACTGGTGCTCCAACGGGCACGAGACACGACCTAGTTTTGCCGAGGAGCCAAGCCTCAGCGTCCCGGAGCAGTGGGACTGCCCCCGCTGTGGTTTCCCGGCCGGCCAGGATCAGGAGAACCCTCCTGCACCTCCGCGCGTCGAGCCCTACAAGACGCACCTGGCTTATGTGAAGGAGCGTCGCAGCGACGAGGAGGGCGCCGTCATTCTCGACGAGGCCCTGGAGTCACTGCGGTCGCGCGGCCTGATCCGCTAGACGCAGACATCACGAAGGCGCGGCACCCGGTCTCGGGCGCCGCGCCTTCGTCATGCGGAGTCGGTCTCTGGCGGATCGGCGGTCAGGTCAGCTGGGCAGCTGCCGCGTCATCGAGCCACCACACCGTCGCATCCGTGCCGTGTACGCCGGCTGCCGGAGCCTGGTGCCGGTCGGCACCGCCGAGAGCCCTGGCCACCGCGTCGGCCTTGTCGGCCCCGGCCACCATGAGCCAGACCTCTCGTGCGGCGTTGAGCGTGGGATAGGTCATGGAGATCCGGTCCGGCGGCGGCTTGGGGGAGTCGTGGATCGCGACGGCGGCCGTCGCGTCGATGTCGAGGGCCGGATGGCCAGGGAACAGCGACGCCACATGGGCGTCGGGCCCCACACCGAGCATGAGCACGTCGAACGCCGGCACGGTCTCGCCGTCACCGGCCGCCGTGGCGAGCTGGTCGGCATAGCGTGCCGCGCCGTCCTCAGTGGTGACACCCTCGTCGCTGGCCGCCATCGGGTGCACCCGTGCGGGGTCCAGAGGCAGGCGGTCCAGCAGCGCCTGCCTGGCCTGGACCTCGTTGCGTTCACCGTCGCCGAACGGGACGAATCGTTCGTCACCCCACCAGATCTCGACTGCTGACCAGTCGATCTCGTCGGCACGACCGCTGGCTCCGAGCGCCTCGAGACTCGCGGAACCCATCGAGCCGCCGGTGAGGACGACATGGGCGACACCTCGGTCGCGCTGCGCGGTCAGGATCCGGTCGACAAGCCGGCCGGCGATCTGAGCGGACAGCGTCGCCTTGTCCGGGCGCCGGACGATCTCCGGTGCGCCGAACTCATCACCGCTCATGACTTCTTCTTGGGCGTGGTCGCCCGGGCGGTGGACTTCTTGGGCGTGGTCGCCCGGGCGGTGGACTTCTTGGTCGTCGCCCCGGACGTCTTGGCCGCGAGCTTGCGACGCGCGGCCTTCTTGACGGTCGGAGCATCCTTCGTGGCGGACGGGGCGGCCTCGACCATGGCGTTGCCGGTCAGCTTGCGACCCTCGCGCTGCGCCTTGTCGCCGGCCTTCCGCGCGGCGGCCACCGACGGTGCTTCCCCGTCAGCGACGGCCTCGGAGGCGGTGACCGATGTCGTACCGACCAGCTTGAGGCCCTTGACCAGCGACTCCTCGTAGACCTCGTCGGCATCGAGCCGTCGCAGCTCCTCGGCCAGTGCCTGGGCGTTGCTGATCCGGGCAAGGTTGATCCGCCGGACCGGCTGACCGGGCTGGGTGAGGGTGGCGATGCTGCCCTCGGTGCGCACCAGGTCGATGGGTCCGCTGGCGCGCTCGAGACGCACACTCGACATGCCGCCTCCCGGGCGGGTCCGAGCGCGACGAACCTTGCAGCGCAACCGAACGGCCAACCACGCGGCGAGCAGGTCGGTGCTGGGCGAGTCCGACGCACCGGTCACGGTGGCTTCCGTCACCGACTCGTACGGAGCCTGGTCCAGGGCGGCGGTCAGCAGGCCGCGCCATCGGGTCAGACGCGTCCACGCGAGGTCGGTGTCGCCATCGGCGTAGTTCGACGCCCGACGCTGCAGCGTCTTGCGTGGGCTCGTGCTCGTCGCCGCGTCGGTGATACGCCGCTGGGCGATCGCGCCGATCGGCGACTTCGCGACGTCGTCCGGGCTGGTCGAGGGCCACCACAGCACAATCGGCGAGTCCGGCAGCAGAAGCGGCGTGACGACGCTGCGCCCGTGGTTGGTGAGCGCGCCGTAAAGGCGCAGCACCACGATCTCGCTCGCGCCGGCATCACCGCCGAGCCGGATCTGGGCGTCTAGGCGGTTGGCGCCCCGCTTGTTGCCCAGGACGAGCGCGATGATGCGGCTGGGGTGCTGACGGGTCGCTTCACTGGCTGCGTCGAGCGCGGCGTCGGCGTCGGCCTCGTCCACCACGATGACGAGGGTGAGGACCCGGCCGAGGGTCATCGCACCAGTCTGGTTGCGGAGCCGGACGAGCTTCTTGCTGACGTCCTGCGTCGTGGCGCTGGGCAGGTCGACGATCACCGGGGTCCCCGATCAGTATCGGAGCGAGGAACGAGCGGAGAACTGAGTGGGGTGGTCAAGGCATCCTCCAGGTCCGGCCGTCGCGGCGCATCATCTCGTCGGCGTTGTCCGGGCCCCACCCGCCGGAGTCATAGGGGAGTGGTCGACCGTTGCGTGACCAGAACTTCTCGACCGGGTCGAGGATCTGCCACGACAGCTCGACCTCTTCGTGCCGCGGGAACAGCGGCGGGTCGCCGAGCAGCACATCGAGAATGAGGCGCTCGTAGGCCTCCGGGCTCGACTCGGTGAAGGCGCTGCCGTAGCCGAAGTCCATCGTCACGTCCCGCACCTCCATCGACCCCGCGCCTGGCACCTTGGAGCCGAACCGCATCGTGATGCCTTCGTCCGGCTGGACGCGGATCACGATGGCGTTCTGACCGAGTTCTTCGGTCGCGGTGTCGGTGAACGGCAGGTGCGGCGCGCGTTTGAACACCACCGCGATCTCGGTGACGCGTTTGCCGAGCCGCTTGCCCGTACGCAGGTAGAACGGCACCCCTGCCCACCGGCGAGTGTGCACCTCGAGCTTGAGGGCGGCGTACGTCTCGGTGGAGGAGCGCGGGCTGATGCCGTCCTCATCGAGGTAGCCGATGACCTTCTCGCTGCCCTGCCAGCCTGCGGCGTACTGCCCTCGGGCGCTGGACTTGGCCAGATCCTTCGGCAGTCGTACGGCGGCGAGCACCTTCTCCTTCTCGGTCCGCAGATCTGAGGCCTCGAAGGAGTTGGGCTGCTCCATGGCGGTCAGCGCCATGAGCTGGAGCAGGTGGTTCTGGATCACGTCGCGCGCGGCGCCGATGCCGTCGTAGTAGCCGGCGCGACCGGCGATGCCGATGTCCTCGGCCATCGTGATCTGCACGTGGTCGACGTAGTGGGAGTTCCAGACCGGCTCGAACAGCTGGTTGGCAAAGCGCAGCGCCAAGATGTTCTGGACGGTCTCCTTGCCGAGGTAGTGATCGATCCGGAAGACCGAGTCGGCAGGAAAGACGCTCTCGACGATCGCGTTGAGCTCGCGGGCGCTCTTGAGGTCGTGTCCGAACGGCTTCTCGATGACCACCCGGCGCCACTGGCCGGGCCCGGGCTTGGACAGTCCGCTGCGTTCGAGCTGCTCGCACACGACCGAGAAGAACGCGGGCGGGATGGACAGGTAGAACGCGTGGTTGCCGCCGGTGCCGCGTGACTCGTCGAGCTCCTTGACGGTCTCCGCCAGCAGGTCGAAGGCGGCCGGGTCGTCGAATGTGCCTGGTACGAAACGGAATCCCTCGGCCAGGTTGCGCCACACCTCCTCGCGGAATGGCGTACGGGCGTGCTCGCGCACCGCCTCGTAGACGATCTTGCCGAAGTCCTGGTCCTCCCAGTCACGCCGTGCGAACCCGACGAGTGAGAAGCCCGGCGGCAGCAGCCCCCGGTTGGACAGGTCGTAGATCGCCGGCATGAGCTTCTTGCGCGCGAGGTCTCCGGTGACGCCGAACAGCACCATGCCGCACGGGCCGGCGATGCGGGGCAGTCGCTTGTCCTCGACCTGTCGGAGCGGGTTGACCCCGCGAGCGACGCGGGCTGGGCTCACGAGGCGGTGTCCTCGCTCTTCAGGTCACCTACGG
This sequence comes from Luteipulveratus mongoliensis, assembly GCF_001190945.1. NCBI lineage: Bacteria > Bacillati > Actinomycetota > Actinomycetes > Micrococcales > Dermacoccaceae > Luteipulveratus > Luteipulveratus mongoliensis. The sequence continues at coordinate 3,054,680 of NZ_CP011112.1, forward strand.
CCTGCATGACCTGGGTCAGGCCGTCGTCGTGATCGGTCAGGTGCAGGCGCAGCACGGGACGTCCGTGCTCAGCGATCACCTGGGCGTCGCCACCGGCCTGGGCTGCGATGAAATCACCCAGGGTGAACTCGCGTCCGGGCACGGCAAGGTCTTCGTGAGCCGTGGTGGTGATCTGCAGGTAGACACCCTCGGGCGCGCCACCCTTGTGGTACTGCCCGGTGGAGTGCAGGAACCGAGGTCCCCAGCCGAAGGTCACCGGTCGGTTGATCGTCTTGCCCAGCGACACGCGTACGTCGGCCAGGGCGGCATCCGCGATGCGGTCGAGGTAGGCCATCACCGCGAGGTAGCCGTGCTCGGGCAGCTGTCCGACGAGTGCGGCCAGGGCCTCGTCGACGGTCTTCGCACCGCCGAGCCAGTCTCCGCCGAGGGCACGCACCTCGACAGCTCCGTCGGTGAACGCCGGGGCGTCGGCCCCGGCCGCGCCACCGTCGAGCAGAGCGCGGGCAGCCTTCTTGGCGCTCTCGACATCGGGCTGGTCGAATGGGTTGATGCCGAGCAGGCGGCCCGCAACGGCAGTCGCCGCCTCCCAGAGGAGCAGCTGAGCGCCGAGCGACCCGGACACACCGACGGCAGCATCGCCCGCGACAGCGTCTTCGGAGTCGTCGGGAAGCAGGCTGACCCAGAGCTCGTCGTCGAGCAGCTCGCCCGCGGGTGACGAGCCGACCACGACGGGCAGCAGGCCGGTGCCGTCCTTGCCGGTGCTCTCGGCGATGAGCTGCTCGGCCCAGTCACCGAAGCCGACGTTGGCGGTGCCGGCGTCGATCAGCAGCACCTTGTTGCGCAGCGGGGACGTGCCGCCCAGGGCGGCGCCGAGGCGCAGCGCCGGGTTGGCGTCGTCATCGGCGGCGAGCACATCGGTGACGGCCTCGGCCTGGTCCAGCAGAGCCTCGACATCTACACCCGCGAGTCCGCTCGGCACCAGACCGAAGGCCGTCAGCGCGGAGTAGCGACCACCGACCTGAGGGTCGGCGTTCACGACGCGGTAGCCGGCCTGGCGGGCCTCCCCGTCCAGGGGACTGCCCGGGTCGGTGACGACGACGATGCGCTCGGTGGGGTCGATGCCGGCGTCCTTGAACGCCTGCTCGTAGATCCGCCGCTGGCTGTCGGTCTCCACGGTCGAGCCGGACTTGGACGACACGACCACGATCGTCTTGTCGAGCCGGTCATCGATGGCGGCGCGCACCATGTCGGGCTGGGAGGAGTCCAGCACCGTGAGAGGTACGCCGGCCGTGGCGCAGATGACCTCGGGCGCGAGCGAGGAGCCGCCCATGCCGCAGAGCACGACGTGGTCCAGACCCCGCGAGGTCATCTCGTCACGGATCGCGGCGATCTCGCCGACGAGCGGCCGGGAGGACCGGGCCAACGAGACCCAGGAGAGCCGCTTGGCGGACTCCTCCTCGGCGGCCGGGCCCCACAAGGTGTGGTCCTGGTCGAAGAGCCGGCTGGCGAACTTCTGCTCGACCAGTGCGCTCAGGTGCGCGTCGATGGCATCGGCAGCGGCGCCCGATGCGGTGACCGCGACCGAGCTGCTGGAGGTGTCGTTCACGCTCAGGCCTCCTGCGTGGCGTAGTCGGCGCTGTCCCCGGCCTTGGTGAGCTCTCCCTGCACGCTGGCCAGCAGCTCGGCCCAGGACTTGTCGAACTTGTCGACACCCTCGGTCTCCAGAACGCCGACCACATCGGCGTAGCTGACGCCGAGCGCCTCGAGGTCGTCGAGCACCTTCTTGGCGTCGGCGTAGTTGCCCGTGACCTGGTCGCCCTTGATCTCGCCGTGGTCGGCGACGGCCGCGAGAGTCTTGGGCGGCATCGTGTTGACGGTGTCGGACACGGCCAGGTCGACGACGTACATCGTGTCGGAGTACGCCGGGTCCTTGACTCCCGTCGAGGCCCACAGCGGCCGCTGGACGTGCGCACCGTCGTCAGCGAGCGTCTGCCAGCGTGACGTGCCGAAGACCTCTTCGAAGGCCTGGTACGCGAGGCGGGCGTTGGCGACACCGGCCCGGCCCTTCAACGCCTTGGCCTCGTCAGAACCGATGGCGTCGAGACGCTTGTCGATCTCGGAGTCGACGCGCGAGACGAAGAACGAGGCGACCGAGCGGATCGTCGAGAGGTCCTTGCCGTTCTGCCGGGCCTGCTCCAGGCCCGTGAGGAAGGCGTTCATGACACCGCGGTAGCGGTCAAGGCTGAAGATCAGCGTGACGTTGACGCTGATGCCCTCGGCGAGCGTCTGCGAGATGGCGGGCAGGCCCTCGACGGTGGCCGGGATCTTGATCATCACGTTGGGGCGGTCGACGGAGGCCCAGAGCTTCTTGGCCATCTCGACGGTGGCCTCGGTGTCCTTGGCCAGGCGCGGGTCGACCTCGATGCTGACCCGGCCGTCCTGGCCCTCGGTCGCGTCGTAGACCGGTCGCATGACGTCGCAGGCGTTGCGGACGTCGTCGGTCGTGATCGCGAAGACGGCGTCGTCGACATTGGCGCCACCGTCGGCGAGCTCCTTGACCTGGCCGTTGTAAGCGGTCCCGTCCTTGAGGGCGGTCGCGAAGATCGTCGGGTTGGTCGTGACACCGACGACGTCCTGCTCGTCGATGAGCTTCTGGAGCTCACCCGAGCTGATCATCGGGCGGTTGAGGTCATCCAGCCAGATCGAGACGCCGGTGTCCGAGAGCGCCTTGAGGCGGGGGTTGGTAGTAGCCATGTCAGTTGCCTCCTGCAGCCGTGATGGAGTCCTGCGCGGCCTGGACCACGGCGTCCGTGGTGAAGCCGAACTGGGTGAACAGGGTCTTCGCGTCGGCGCTGGCCCCGAAGTGGTCGATGCCGATGATGCGGCCGGCGTCGCCGACCACCTCGCGCCAGCCGAACGGCGTCGCCGCCTCGACACTGACGCGTGCGCGAACGGTCGGCGGCAGCACCTCGTCCCGGTAGGACTGGTCCTGCTGGTCGAACCACTCGCGACAAGGCATCGACACCACACGAGCGTCAACGCCCTTGTCCTTCAAGGCCTTCCGCGCCTCGACGGCCAGGCTGAGCTCCGAGCCCGTCGCGACCAGGATGACGTCCGGCGTGTCCTTGTCGGAGTCGGCGAGGACGTACGCGCCCTTGGCCACACCGTCGGCCGGCGCGTACTCGGTGCGGTCCAGAGTCGGCAGCGCTTGGCGAGTGAGCGCCAGGGCTGACGGGTGGTCGGTGGTGCCCAAGATCGTGCGCCAGGCGACGGCCGTCTCGTTGGCGTCACCCGGACGTACGACAGCAAGTCCGGGGATCGCCCGCAGCGCTGCCAGGTGCTCGATCGGCTGATGGGTCGGGCCGTCCTCGCCGAGACCGATCGAGTCGTGTGTCCAGACGTAGGTGACCGGCAGCTGCTGGATCGACGCGAGCCGGACTGCGGGACGCATGTAGTCGGAGAACACCAGGAACGTGCCGCCGTAGGGCTTGGTGAGTCCCTCGAGGGCGATGCCGTTGAGGATCATGCCCATGGCGTTCTCGCGGATACCGAAGTGCAGGGTGCGGCCGTAGGGTCCGCCCTCCCACGCCTTGGTCTGCTTGGACGCCGGGATGAAGCTCGGCTCGCCCTCCATGGTCGTGTTGTTGGACTCGGCCAGGTCGGCCGAGCCGCCCCACAGCTCGGGCAGCACCGGCGCCAGCGCGGTGAGGACCTTGCCGGACGCGGCGCGAGTCGCGATGCCCTTGGGGTCGGCCTCGAACACGGGGAACGCATCGGCGAAGCCTTCGGGCAGCTTGTGGGCCAGCACCCGGTCGAGGAGCTCAACGCGCTCCGGGTTGGCAGCCCGCCAGGCGTCGTACGTCTTCTGCCAGTCCGCGTGCGCGGCCTTGCCCCGCTCGGCGGCCTTGCGGGTGTGGTTGATCACGTCGTCGCTGACCTCGAAGGTCTGCTCGGGGTCGAAGCCGAGGAGCTTCTTGGTGCCGGCAACCTCCTCGTCACCGAGGGCTGAGCCGTGGGCCTTGCCCGTGTCGCGCTTGGTCGGCGCCGGCCAGCCGATGATCGTGCGCAGCACGACGATGCTGGGCTTGTCGGCGACCTGCTTGCCCGCCTCGATCGCTTCGTGCAGCGCGTCGACGTCCTCGGTGTAGCCGCCCTTGCCCTCTGTCGAGGCGCGCCAGTCGACGACGCGGACGTCCCAGCCGTAGGACTCGTAGCGCTTGGCCACGTCCTCGGAGAAGGAGATGTCGGTGTTGTCCTCGATCGAGATCGAGTTCTCGTCATAGACCAGGGTCAGGTTGCCCAGCTCCTGGTGGCCCGCGAGCGAAGAGGCCTCGGACGCAACACCTTCCATGATGTCGCCGTCGGAGGCGATGACGTAGATGTGGTGGTCGAACGGGCTCGTGCCCGGTGCGGCGTCCGGGTCGAACAGACCCCGCTGACGGCGCTGCGCCATCGCCATGCCGACGGCCGATGCGAGACCGGAGCCGAGCGGACCGGTCGTGATGTCGACGCCCTTGGTGTGGTGCACCTCGGGGTGACCGGGCGTCAGCGAGCCCCAGGTCCGCAGTGACTTCAGGTCATCGAGCTCGAGGCCGGAGCCGGACAGGTAGAGCTGGATGTACTGGGTCAGGCTGGAGTGGCCGCACGACAGCACGAAGCGGTCGCGACCGAACCACTCGGTGTCAGTGGGGTCGTAGCGCATGACGTTCTGGTAGAGCAGGTAGGCCAACGGAGCCAGGCTCATGGCCGTGCCCGGGTGACCGTTGCCGACCTTCTGGACGGCGTCGGCGGCGAGAACTCGGACGGTGTCGACAGCTCGCACGTCGAGCTCGCTCCAGCCGGTCTTCTCGACGATCGGCGCGGCGAGGCTGGGATCACGCTGACCCACGGTGCTCTGCTGCTGGTCCTGACTCACGGATGCTGGCTCCTCTGCACTGGGGCAACGACGTTCGGGTTTGAGCCTAGACCCGACGGTGGGTCGCGAGAACGCCCCGGGCCGCGTGGCTAGACTGTGCTTCAACGACAGCGTGTCGTAGCCACTTCAGCGGCGACCCGCCTGCGCTCCCAGCCCCCAGCTTCCGAAGGACACCGTGACCGCCATCGAGCCGCGCTCCGCTGCCGACCGCGGGACCTCGCGTACGCCGACTGGCGGGCTCACGCCGACGCGGTCACGACGCGACGTCGTCGCCGACTACGTCTCGCTGACCAAGCCGCGCATCATCGAGCTCCTGCTGGTCACGACGTTCCCGGTGATGTTCCTGGCCGAGCAGGGTGTGCCGGGTCTTTGGCTCATCGTCGCCACGCTTGTGGGTGGCTCGTTGTCAGCCGGCTCGGCCAACACGCTGAACTGCTACCTCGACCGCGACATCGACGCCAAGATGCACCGCACCGAGGGCCGGCCGCTGGCGACCGGCGTCATCGCGCCGCGCAACGCGCTGATCTTCGGCGTCGTGCTCGGCATCATCTCGGTGCTCTGGCTCGGGCTGCTCGTGAACTGGCTGTCGGCAGCGCTCTCGCTTGCGGCCAACGTGCTCTACGTCGGCTTCTACACACTGCTGCTGAAGCGCCGGACGTCCCAGAACATCGTGTGGGGCGGCGTCGCCGGCTGCATGCCGGTCCTGATCGGCTGGTCGGCAGTCACCAACTCCCTCTCGTGGGAAGCCCTGGTGCTCTTCCTGGTCGTGTTCTTCTGGACGCCGCCGCACTACTGGCCGCTGTCCATGCGGTTCCGTGACGACTACGCCGCAGCAGGCGTGCCCATGCTCCCGGTCATCGCCAAGGACGTCGCGGTCGCGCGACAGGTCGTTCTCTACAGCTGGGCGACCGTGCTGACCTCGATCGCTCTGGTGCCGGTCGGCGACATGGGCTGGATCTATCTGCTGACGGCAGTGGCCAGCGGCACGATCTTCCTGCTCGAGGCACACAAGCTGTTGCTGCGCGCGCGCTCGGACGCCCCGTCCTCGAGCCTGCGGCCGATGCGGCTGTTCCACTACTCGATCAGCTACCTGACGCTGCTGTTCATCGGCGTCGCCATCGACCCCCTGCTCCACTTCGCGCTCTGAGCTCTTGATCGCGGCTCCTCCTCCGGCCGCGCTCGCAGGCTCCCGCGGGCCGGCATCGTCGCCGCGATAGACGTCCGATCAGGTCAGGACAGCAGGTGCTCGATCCACGCGGTGAGCCGCTGCCTCAGCACCGTCGCCGTGAGATCGGTTCGGCCGATGCCGTGATAGTTCGGTGCCCAGGTCTCGACCGCGTCTTCGGCGTGAGCGGCAGCGTGGACGTCCCAGTCGTGCATGTCAGGGAGCGATGTCCCAGCCCGTCGCTCGTACTCCTCCAAGAAGACCTGCGCGGCTGCCGGTGACCCGAGCAGGACGAGGTCCTGTCGTGCCCAGGCCACATCGGCCCCGCGCGGTGCCTGACGCGCACCCGACCAGTCGACGAGACCGGTGAGCACGGGCCCCTCCCACAGTGCGTTGCCGCACCAGAAGTCGTGATGGGTCAGCACGGTCTCGTCGCGACTCAGCCGCGGCCAAAAGCCTTGCGCCGCAAGGGCGGCCGGTCCTGACCCGGTCGGGGGCGCGGCGGGAGCGGCGCGCAGGCCGTCACCGCTCAGCTGATGAACGCGCGCGAGTGCGGCCGCCATCTGGGTGGCCAACGTCTCGGCAGGCAGCACGGGCGACGGGTGAGATCCCGCTACCCGGCTGGTGACGATGACCGGCCGGTCTCCGTCGAGTGCGTACGAGACGAGGTGCGGCACAAGATCACCCAAGGGCCCCAGGCGGCCGAGCACCTCGACCTCGCGGGCGACAGCCTGGTCGCCGCGGGGGAACGCCCGGATCACGTAGTGCTCATCCCCGTCGTGAGCAGCCACCGTCATCGCGTGCTCGCCACCGTGCAGGACGGTCGCCCCATGCAGCGGTCGGCCGAGCAGGCCGGCCGCTTCGGCCACCAGGTCCTGTGCTGCCGTCATCGCTCAGCCGCTCTGTGCGGCTGGGCGGTGGCGGAGGCTGAGGATGCCCCAGGTCGTGGCGATCACCAGCAGTGAGGCGCCGAGCATGTGCACCAGCACGATCACCCACGGCAGACCGGTGAAGTACTGCGTGTAGCCGACCAGACCCTGCGCAAGCGTGACGCCGAGCACCACTGCCCAAGCGCGCCGGGCAACCTGATCCTCGCTGGTCAGGCGTACGGCGATGAGCACCGCGACAACGAGGCCGACGAAGAGCATCACCGTGTCGGCGTGCAGCCAGGAGATCGTCCGTGAGTCGATGTCGAGGCGAGCCGGTTGGTCGGCGTCGCCGGAGTGTGGCCCGGACCCGGTGACGAGTGTCCCCAGCACGAGGATGACCGCGGCGAGCGCACCGACGACGTACGACACGAGGCGGACCTCGCGGCGTACGACGGGGACGGCCTGGCCATCGCCCTCTCGTTCGCGCCAGACGAGCCAGGCCGAGGCCATCACCAGCAGCATCGAGGCCAGCAGGTGGGCGGCGACGATGGCCGGGTTGAGATCCATGTGGACCGTGATCCCGCCGACGATCGCTTGAATGCCAACGCCCAGCAGTACCAAGGCGATCGGCAGTCGAAGACCCTTGCGATGAGGAGCCCAGCGCCAGGTGGCGACGAGTAGCGCGATAGCGACACCGCCGACCAGGGACGTCAGAGTCCGGTTGCCGAACTCGATGTAGGTGTGGATGCCCAAGGCGTCGTGCCGGTCCGGCGTCAACGATGCATCGGTGCAGCGCGGCCAGGTCGGGCATCCGAGCCCGCTGCCCGTCAGCCGGACCAGCCCTCCCGTGACGACGATCAGGACCTCGACCGCGAGGTTCAACCAGAACAGCCGCCGCAGCCAGGGGTTCGTCGCACGGTCAGTGGGGGAGGGGAGCACCCCAAGAGGGTAGGTGCGCGGTGTGGCAGCGGGTCAGTCGGCCCAGCGGAATGTCCGGGCGAGCAGAGTCGACCCGGCGAGCGCCCAGACCAGCAGGACCATGAGCGGCAGCCATGCCGATCCGGAGCCGGCGAGTGCGGCACGCAGACCGTCGCCGAGCGCACCGGACGGCAGCAGGCGTACGACCCCGCCGACGCTCGCGGGCAGCTCACCGGTGGGGACGATGAGTCCACCACCGACCAGCAGCAGGACCCAGATCAGGTTGGCGAGAGCGAGGACGCCTTCGGACCGGAGTGCGCCGGCCAGCAGCAGGGCAAGAGCAACGAACGCCCAGGCCGCCAGGGCGATGACGACCAGTGCCAGCAGAACGCCGCCCCAGTGCGGGTGCCAGCCGAGGATCAGCCCCAGCGCACCGAGCAGCACCACCTGGACGGCGATGACGGACAGCACCGCGATGGCCTTGCCTGCCAGCAGACCCTTGGGACCAAGTGGCGTCACGCCGAGAAGTCGGAGCAGGCCGTAGCGGCGGTCGAAGCCGGTGGCGATGGCCTGCCCGGTGAAAGCCGTGGAGACGACAGCCAAGGCGAGGACGCCCGGGACAGCGAGGTCGATGCGGCGCCCAGCGCCCAGGTCGGGGACGTCCGTGGCGGACAGCCCGATGAGGGCGAGCGCCGGGAGCAGGACCGATACGAGCAGCTGCTCACCGTTGGTGAGGACGGTGCGGGTCTCGAACGCCGCCTGCGCGCGCACGCGAGCACTCTGGGGTGCGGCGGTCATGGACTGAGAGCTCACCGGACGTCCTCCGTCAGGGAGAAGTAGCTCTCCTCGAGTCCGCGGCCGCCGGCCACGTCATCGACCGTGCCATCGGCGACGACCCGGCCACGTGCCACGACCACGACACGGTCGGCCACTCGTTCGGCCTCCTCGAACGAGTGGGTCGTGACGACGACAGTGGTGCCGGTCTCACGGGTCTCGCGGATCAGTGACCACACGTCGCGACGCGCGTGGGGATCCAGGCCCGCTGTCGGTTCGTCGAGGAACAGCACCTGCGGCCGACCGACGAGCGCAGCAGCGAGGGCGACCCGCTGGCGCTGGCCGCCGGAGAGCCGGCGCATCGTCGTACGGTCGAAGTCGCCGATACCGAGTCGCTGCACGAGTGTTGGGACGTCTGCCGGGTGGGCGTACATCCGGGAGAGGTGGGTGAGCAGCCGACTCGGTCGGGTGCCGCCGGGCAGCCCGCCGTCCTGCAGCATGACGCCCACGCGGGCGCGATGCTCGGCGCAGGCGTGCCACGGATCCTCGCCGAGCACCCGGACGGTGCCCTCGGCCGGGCGACGCAGACCTTCGGCCATCTCGACCATGGTCGTCTTGCCGGCACCGTTGGGGCCGAGGATCGCGGTGACCTCGCCAGCGCGCGCCGACCACGTCATCCCGGCCAGTGCCTGCGTGCTGCCATACCGGTGGCGCAGGTCGCGCACAACAACGGTCTCAGTCACGACTGGCGATTCTACGTTGCCGTGCACCGGCTGCCGACCGGGCTCGCGGGTCGGTCTCTCATGCGTCTGTTCGGCGACACACCTAGCGTTGTCCTGCCGGTCGTCGCAGAATGGCAGAGGCGGGGTCTCCCGTCCGTGGGGGACGTCAAAGGGGATGGACCAGATGAGCAGCAGGTCGGTCAGTGCTGTCCGTGTCGTACGCCGTTCAGCGGTCGTCGTCGGAACCGCTGGGATGGTGGTCGTTCTGGCTGCGCAGCCTGCGCTCGCCCGTCCGCCGGCCGCCCTGCCGGCCACGACACCGGGGTGCCGAGCCAACGCCGTGCTGCACACCCTGTCCTTGGAGAAGCAGCTCGGCCAGCTCTTCATGGTGGGCACTCCGGCCACCTCAGCGAGCTCGACCCTGCTCGGCCAGATCTCGACCTATCACGTCGGCAACGTGATGCTGACCGGACGGAGCACTGCCGGCGTCACCGCGACCAAGAGCGTCACGTCCGCGTTGCAGACGCGCGCGAGCAGCGCCGGCCTCCCCAAGCTGCTCGTCGCAACAGATCAGGAGGGTGGCAACGTCCAGGTGCTGCGCGGCTCGGGCTTCAGCACCATGCCGACCGCCGTCACTCAAGGGACCTGGTCCACGACGACACTGCGCAGCAATGCGACGACCTGGGCCAACCAGCTGAAGTCCGCGGGGATCAACATGAACCTCGCTCCGGTCATGGACACGGTGCCGAGCAGCTCCTACGACAACCCGCCGATCGGCAACTACGACCGCAACTACGGCTACTCCTCGTCGGTCGTCTCGGCCAAGGGCGGCGCGTTCCTGGCAGGTATGCGCTCGGTCGGAGTCCAGACCGCGGCCAAGCACTTCCCGGGGCTCGGGATGGTGCACCAGAACACCGACACCACGAGCGTCGTACGGGACACCTCCATCGGCAAGGGCAACGCCTACATCAACCCGTTCTCCAGCGCGATCGCCGGCCACACCGATCACGTGATGATGTCGTCGGCGTACTACAACCTGATCGACCGCAACAACCCGGCCGTGTTCTCCAACATCGTGATGACCTACCTGCGCTCCGGGCTGGGCTTCCCGGGCGTGATCATGACCGACGACATCGGCAACGCCAAGGCGGTGCAGGCCTGGTCGCCGGGCACGCGCGCCTACCGATTCATCGGCAACGGCGGTGACCTGATCCTGACGGTCAACCCGTCGGTGCTGCCCGCGATGTACAACGCGATGCTGAGCCAGGCGCACAGCAACACGTTCATCAAGAACCGCATCTGGAGCTCGGCGTACCGGGTCCTGCTGGCCAAGGAAAGGATCGGTCTGCTCGGCCCTGCATGCTGAGCGACGCGGCGACGATGCCGGACCGGGGGAGCCTGCGACCACGGCCGGAGGAGAAGCCTCGTCCAGAAGGTTCAGGGACCGGTTAGGTGAGCCTTCGTAGAGGCCTCCCAGGCAATTAGGTCACACTGATGTTGTGATTTTCGCGCGTGACACCTCGCCGTCGATGGGCCCCCGGCCTACCGGCGATGGGTCGGCGCAACCTCAGGCCCTGGAGACCGGCACCCGCGAGCGCGTCAAGCAGACGGTCTCGGAGCACGGACCCATCACTGCGGCCGAGCTCGCCCAGCGCCTCGGACTGACTCCGGCCGCCGTCCGCCGCCACCTGGACTGCCTGGCTGACGCCGGTCTGCTGGAGGAGCACGAGAAGGCCCCGACCGAGGCTCGCCGCCGCGGTCGTCCGGCCCGGGCGTACGTCCTGACGGAGGCCGGTCACGCCGACCTGCGTGAGGACTACGACACGTTGGCTGCCGACGTGCTGCGCTTCCTGGCCGAGCACGCCGGGCCAGGTGCCGTGACGGCCTACGCGCAGCAGCGGGCCCGCGAGGTCGCCGAGCGCCTCGCCCGCGACATGGCCGACGCCGGTGATGACCTGCAGAGCCGCACCGAGGCGCTGGCCGCCGGGCTGCGTCGCGAGGGCTACGCCGCGTCGATGCGTCCGGTCGCGGCAGGCACACCTCTCGCGGGGCTGCAGCTGTGCCAGGGTCACTGCCCGGTCCGCGACGTGGCGGCGCAGTTCCCGCAGCTGTGCGAGGCCGAGGCGGAAATGTTCTCCGACCTCCTCGGCGTTCACGTCCAGAGACTCGCCTCGCTCGCGCACGGCGACCACGTCTGTACGACTTTCGTGCCCCTCCCTGAGGTGCGCACGACAAAGACCTCTCCCGACACCTCAGAAAGGGATCCCCGATGAGCACCATCGAAGAGCTCAACCCAGGGCTGAAGGACATCGGCACCTACGAGTTCGGCTGGGCCGACAGCGACACTGCTGGAGCCACCGCACAGCGCGGTCTGTCGGACGCGGTCGTCAACAACATCTCCGGTCTCAAGAGCGAGCCCGAGTGGATGTCGAAGATGCGCCTGAAGGCCCTGCGGCTGTTCGACAAGAAGCCCATGCCCAACTGGGGCAGCGACCTCACCGGGATCGACTTCCAGAACATCAAGTACTTCGTGCGCTCGAGCGAGAAGCAGGCCACGAGCTGGGAAGAGCTGCCCGAGGACATCAAGAACACCTACGACAAGCTCGGCATCCCCGAGGCGGAGAAGCAGCGCCTGGTCGCCGGTGTCGCAGCGCAGTACGAGTCCGAGGTCGTCTACCACTCGATCCGCGAGGACCTCGAGCAGAAGGGCGTCATCTTCGTCGACACCGACACGGGTCTGCGCGAGCACGAGGAGCTCTTCAAGGAGTACTTCGGCTCGGTCATCCCGCCCGGTGACAACAAGTTCGCCGCGCTCAACACCGCTGTGTGGTCGGGCGGCTCGTTCATCTACGTCCCGCCGGGTGTCCACGTCGACATCCCGCTGCAGGCCTACTTCCGGATCAACACCGAGAACATGGGCCAGTTCGAGCGGACGCTGATCATCGCCGACGAGGGCTCCTACGTGCACTACGTCGAGGGCTGCACCGCTCCGATCTACAAGTCGGACTCGCTGCACTCGGCCGTCGTCGAGATCATCGTCAAGAAGAACGCCCGCGTCCGCTACACGACCATCCAGAACTGGTCCAACAACGTCTACAACCTGGTGACCAAGCGCGCCACGTGCGACGAGGGCGCGACCATGGAGTGGATCGACGGCAACATCGGGTCCAAGGTCACCATGAAGTACCCCGCCGTCTTCCTGCTGGGCGAGCACGCCCGCGGTGAGACGTTGTCGATCGCCTTCGCGGGCGAGGGTCAGCACCAGGACGCCGGCTCCAAGATGGTGCACGCCGCGCCCAACACCAGCTCGACCATCGTGAGCAAGTCGGTGGCGCGTGGTGGCGGCCGTACGTCCTACCGCGGCCTGGTCCAGATCCTCGAGGGAGCCCACGGCTCCAAGTCCAGCGTCGTGTGCGACGCGCTGCTGGTCGACCAGATCAGCCGCTCGGACACCTATCCCTACGTCGATGTCCGCGAGGACGACGTGCAGATGGGCCACGAAGCAACCGTGTCCAAGGTCAGCGAGGACCAGCTGTTCTACCTGCGCTCCCGCGGGCTGTCGGAGGAGGAGGCCATGGCGATGATCGTGCGCGGCTTCGTCGAGCCGATCGCCCGTGAGCTGCCCATGGAGTACGCCCTCGAGCTGAACCGCCTCATCGAGCTGCAGATGGAAGGAGCCGTCGGCTGATGACCCTGCTGACGCCCGAAGCCAAGACCCACATCGACCCAGCCGCAGCTGCATCCGGGGCTTTCATCCCGGATCAGTCGCGCGCCGAGCGCCCCACGTCATTCGACGTGGGTGCGTTCCCGGTGCCCAGCGGCCGCGAGGAGGAGTGGCGCTTCACCCCGGTGGACCGACTGAGTGGTCTGTTCTCCGACGAACCCACGGACGACCGTGGTGACGATGTTGCTGCTGCGTTCGACGTGTCCGGGGTCGAGGCCCTGATGGGCCCGTCGCTCGCACCCGGTCAGGCACCGCGTGGCACCGTGCTGACGCCCGGTGACCGTGGTGCGGCTGTCGCCTCCGCCAACACCAAGGAGGCGCTGTACGTCCGCCTCGCCGCCGAGCAGGAGTACGCCCAGCCGTTGCGCGTCAACGTGCACGGCAACGGTGCCGGACGGCGCAGCAACGCCCACTACGTGCTCGAGGCCGGCCACCACAGCAAGGGCCTGGTGATCCTGGACCACACGGGTTCGGCCGACCACACCGGCAACCTCGAGGTCATCGTCGGCGATGGCGCCAACCTGACCGTGGTCTCGCTCCAGCGCTGGGACGACGACGCCAACCACCTCGGGCAGCACGACGCTGTCGTGGGCCGCGATGCGGCGTACCGGCACATCGTGGTCACCCTCGGTGGCGGCATCGTGCGCATCAACACCAACGTCAAGTACGCCGGCCCGGGCGGCGAGGCCACCCTGCTCGGCGTCTACTTCGCCGACGCCGGCCAGCACCTCGAGCACCGCTCGTTCGTCGACCACAACGCGCCGCACTGCACCTCGCTGGTGACCTACAAGGGCGCGCTGCAGGGCGAGTCGGCTCACACGGTCTGGGTGGGCGACGTGCTGATCCGCGCCGAGGCCGAGGGGATCGAGACCTACGAGCTCAACCGCAACCTGGTGCTCACCGATGGCGCGCGCGCCGACTCGGTGCCCAACCTGGAGATCGAGACCGGCGAGATCGCCGGTGCTGGCCACGCGTCCTCGACCGGACGGTTCGACGACGAGCAGCTGTTCTACCTGATGGCTCGCGGTATCCCCGAGGAGGATGCGCGCCGCCTCGTCGTGCGCGGGTTCTTCGCCGATGTCGTCAGCAAGATCGGCGTGCCGGAGATCGTGGACACCGTCATGGAGGCGATCGAGCTCGAACTGGCCCAGGCCGGTGAGTGAGATGACCGTCGACACCCAGGGTTTCGTCCGGGTCTGTGCCCGCGCAGAGCTGCCCGCCAAGGAAGGCGCAGCCCTCGCCGACATCGAGGGTCAGCGGGTCGCGATCGTCGTCGACTCCGACGGTGCGGTCCACGCCGTCGACGACACCTGCAGCCACGCCAACGTCTCCCTGTCCGAGGGCGAGATCGACGGCTGCACCATCGAGTGCTGGCTGCACGGCTCGCGCTTCGACCTCCGGACCGGTGAGCCCACCGGTCTCCCCGCGACCCAGCCGGTCGCGGTCTACCCCGTTCGGGTCGAGGGAGACGACGTCTTCGTCTCCACGACCCCTCAGACCCCAACGAACTGAAGGACCGAAAACACATGGCAACTCTGGAGATTCGCGACCTGCACGTCTCTGTCGACGTCGAGGACGGCACCAAGGAGATCCTCAAGGGCGTCAACCTGACCGTGAAGTCGGGTGAGACCCACGCGATCATGGGCCCCAACGGCTCCGGTAAGTCGACCCTGGCGTACTCCATCGCCGGTCACCCCAAGTACACCGTGACCAGCGGCACCGTCACCCTCGATGGTGAGGACGTGCTGGCGATGGCAATCGACGAGCGCGCCCGCGCCGGCCTCTTCCTCGCGATGCAGTACCCCGTCGAGGTCCCCGGCGTCACGGTGTCCAACTTCCTGCGCACCGCCAAGACGGCCGTCGACGGCGAGGCCCCCAAGCTGCGCACCTGGGTCAAGGACGTCAAGGGCGCCATGGAGAACCTCCGCATGGACCCCGCCTTCGCCGAGCGCAACGTCAACGAGGGCTTCTCCGGTGGCGAGAAGAAGCGCCACGAGATCCTGCAGATGGAGCTCCTCAAGCCGCAGATCGCGATCCTCGATGAGACCGACTCCGGCCTCGACGTCGATGCGCTGCGCGTGGTGTCCGAGGGCGTCAACCGCGCCAAGGAGACCAGCGAGGTGGGCGTCCTGCTGATCACCCACTACACGCGGATCCTGCGCTACATCAAGCCCGACTTCGTGCACGTCTTCATCGACGGCAAGGTCGCCGAGGAGGGCGGTTCCGAGCTGGCCGACCGTCTCGAGGCCGAGGGCTACGACCGCTATGTGAGCGCTGCGAAGGCCTGATCTCGATGACGACCACGTACGACACCGCCCAGGTCGCGGGGGAGACCCCGGCCTCGGGGCCACTCACCCCGGCCGAGGTGGCCCGCATCCGGGAGGACTTCCCGGTGCTGCGTCGTACCGTCCGCGAGGACCGGCCGCTCATCTACCTCGACTCCGGCGCTACCTCGCAGAAGCCGACGGTCGTGCTGGACGCCGAGCGGCGGTTCTATGAGCAGCACAACGCGGCTGTGCACCGCGGTGCGCACCAGCTCGCGGAGGAAGCGACCGATGAGTTCGAGCACGCCCGCGAGCGGGTGGCGCGGTTCGTCGGCGCACAGCCGAGCGAGATCGTCTTCACCAAGAACGCCACCGAGGCCATCAACCTGGTCGCATACGCGTTCAGCAACTCCGCGTTCGACGGCGCCCTAGAGGGTGCTGACCCGGCGGTTGCGGCTCGTCTGCGTCTCGGGCCGGGCGATGAGATCGTCGTCACCGAGATGGAGCATCACGCCAATCTCGTTCCGTGGCAGGAGCTTTCGCGCCGCACAGGTGCGACGTTGCGCTGGCTCGGTCTGACCGACGACGGTCAGCTGGACCTCAGCAACCTCGACGAGATCGTCAACGAGCGCACCAAGGTGCTGGCCTTCGCGCACGTGTCCAATGTGCTCGGCACGATCAATCCCGTTGCGACACTTGTGGATCGGGCCAAAGCGGTCGGCGCACTCACCGTGCTCGACGCCTGCCAGTCGGTGCCGCACCTCCCCGTCGACGTGCGTGAGCTCGACGTGGACTTCCTGGCCTTCAGCGGCCACAAGATGTTCGGCCCACTGGGCATCGGTGTGCTGTGGGGCCGGTCCGAGCTGCTCGCCGCGATGCCGCCGTTCATCACGGGCGGGTCGATGATCGAGACCGTGCGGATGGAGAAGACTACCTACGCGCCGCCACCACAACGCTTCGAGGCCGGCACTCCGGTCGTCGCCCAGGCGGTCGCGCTGGGTGTGGCCTGTGACTACCTCGACGCGATCGGCATGGATCGCGTTCGTGCCCACGACGTCGAGCTGCTCGAGGCTCTGCTCACAGGTCTTGCGCAACGGCCCTGGGTCCGGGTGCTCGGTCCTTTGGACGTCGCTCTGCGTTCGGGCGCCGTGGCGTTCGAGGTCGATGGGGTACACCCGCACGACGTCGGCCAGATCCTCGACGACCAGGGCGTCGCCGTCCGCACCGGCCACCACTGCGCCTGGCCACTGCACCGACGCATGAAGGTGACGGCGTCCAGCCGAGCCAGCGTGGCGGCGTACAACACCCCGGACGAAATCCAGACGTTCCTCCGGGCGTTGGACCAGGTGCCAGAGGTCTTCGGCATCGCGAAGGGAGCGTGACATGGACCTGTACCAGGAGCTCATCCTCGAGCACTCGAAGCGGCCCCAGCACGCGGGCCTGCGCGAGCCGTTCGACGCGGAGACCCACCACGTCAACACCACCTGCGGCGACGAGGTGACCCTGCGCGTCCACCTCGACGGGGACAGGGTGACCGACGTGTCGTACGACGCGCTCGGCTGCTCCATCTCCGTCGCCTCGACGTCCGTCCTGGCCGAGGAGGTCATCGGGCACACGGTGGCCGAGGCGCTCGAGACCTACGGCGCGATGCGCACGATGCTGACCAGCAAGGGCCAGGACCGGGGCGACGAGGAGCAGATCGGCGACGGCGTCGCCTTCGCGGGAGTCGCCAAGTATCCCGCCCGCGTGAAGTGTGCTCTGCTGTCATGGAGCGCCTTCACCGACGCGCTGGTGCGAGCCGGCGCCACCATTTCTACGGACCACACTCAACCTGTCGGGAGCACGCGATGAGCACCACCACCACGCCGCCCAATGTCGCGGACGTCGAGGAAGCGCTGCGCGACGTCGTCGACCCCGAGCTCGGCATCAACGTCGTCGACCTTGGCCTGATCTACGGCATCACGGTCGACGCCGAGGCGCACGCCGTCATCGACATGACGCTGACCAGTGCGGCCTGTCCGCTGACCGACGTCATCGAGGACCAGACAGCTGCCGCGCTCGAGGGCTTGATCGCCTCGCACCGCATCAACTGGGTCTGGATGCCGCCGTGGGGCCCGGACAAGATCACCGACGACGGCCGCGAGCAGCTGCGCGCCCTCGGCTTTAACGTCTGAGTTCGACGCCGAGGACAGGATCCGTCCTCCGACAGAGAGATCAGTTCAGCAGAATTGGAGTAGTGCGGCACCACCCGCCGCTGACAGACTCGTTCGCCTGAGCGCAGGGGCCACGCCTGCCACAAAGGGGAGCTTGAGGTCGATGAGTCGTCCATATGCACATTTCGTCTGCGGTAGACGCACCAAATGGATCGTGCTGGCCATCTGGATCGTTGCGCTAGCCGTACTCGGTCCGCTCGCAGGCAAGCTGGCCGATGCCCAGGACAACCAGGCCTCGTCCTGGTTGCCCGCGAGCGCGGAGTCCACCAAGGCCTTCAACCAGCTCGGCGGGTTCATCGACCGCGACAGCTTCCAGGGCATCGTGGTGTACGAGCGCCCGGGCGGCATCACCGCAGCGGACACTGCCAAGGCGCAGGCCGACGCAGCCGCGTTCGCGAAGGTCAAGAACGTCAGTGGCAAGGTGCTCGGGCCGGTGCCGTCACCGGACAAGAAGGCTCTGCAGACACTGGTCCCGGTCCACATCGATCCCAAGACCGGGTGGAACGACCTCCCGGACGTGGCTGATGACATCAGAGGTCAAGCCACCAAGGGCGCCGGGGGACTCAACGTCCATCTGGGCGGGCCAGTCGGACTGGGCGCTGACCAGGCCGAGGCGTTCTCCGGACTCGACACCAACCTGCTATTCGCCACCCTGCTCGTGGTCATCGTCATCCTGCTGCTGACCTATCGCAGCCCGACGTTGTGGATCCTGCCGATCCTGTGTGCCGCGTTCGCGCTGACGACCGCTCAGGCGTTCATCTATCTGCTCGCCGAGCACGCCGGGCTGACGGTCAACGGGCAGTCGTACGGCATCCTGACGGTCCTGGTCATCGGAGCGGGCACCGACTACGCCCTGCTCCTGGTCGCTCGATATCGAGAAGAGCTGCGCAAGCACGAAGACCGGCACGAAGCCATGGAGCTGGCGATGCACC
Source organism: Luteipulveratus mongoliensis (assembly GCF_001190945.1). Lineage (NCBI taxonomy): Bacteria > Bacillati > Actinomycetota > Actinomycetes > Micrococcales > Dermacoccaceae > Luteipulveratus > Luteipulveratus mongoliensis. The sequence goes on from NZ_CP011112.1 coordinate 3,073,176, forward strand.
GGTCCGGGCCGGCGATCTTTGCCAGTGGCTCGACCGTCGTGCTCGGCATGCTCTGCCTGATGGCCGCGGAGATGAACTCCACCAAGAGCCTGGGACCGGTGCTGGCCATCGGCGTGGTGTTCTCCCTGCTGGCCATGCTGACGCTGCTGCCTGCGCTGCTGGTCATCGTCGGTCGGTGGATCTTCTGGCCCCGTCGGCCCAGCTTCGGCAGCGTCGAGCCGACCGAGTCGGGCTTCTGGGCCAAGGTCGGTCACTGGATCAAGCCGAACCCCCGGCGGGTCTGGGTCGGCACCGCGGTCATCCTGGGCATCTGCGCGATCGGCCTGGTCAAGCTGGATGCCAACGGTCTGACCACCGAGGAGACGTTCATCAAGCAGCAGGACTCGGTCTCGGCAGCCAAGGTGCTGGACGCTCACTACGCCACGAATGCCGGCGACCCGGTCTACGTCGTGGTCAACAGCGACAAGGCTGCAGAGGTCACCAACGCGCTGAAGTCCAAGGCCAGTCTCGACCCGGCGGGACCTCCGGTCGTCAAGGGCGCACGCACGCTCCTTCAGACAGCAGTCCCCGGCGACCCGTACAGCCCGCAGGCCTTCGACAAGGTCGAACAGATCAGGCAGGTGGTCCATGGCGTCAGCGGCGCCGACGCGCTCGTCGGAGGGAGCTCAGCGACCACGCTCGACATCCACCACGCCAACAGCCGGGACAACAAGGTGATCATCCCGCTGACGCTGATCGTCGTGATGATCATCCTGGGGCTGCTGCTGCGGGCGATCGTCGCACCGGTCCTTCTGATTGCGACCGTGGTGCTGTCGTTCGCAGCGGCGATGGGTCTGTCCGCCCTGGTCTTCCACTACATCTTCGGATTCGGTGGCACGGATCAGTCGCTGCCACTGTTCGTGTTCGTGTTCCTGGTGGCGTTGGGCATCGACTACAACATCTTCTTGATGAGTCGTGTCCGAGAAGAGTCCAGGCAGCACGGCACCAGACGTGGATCGATCATCGGTCTGTCTGCGACGGGCGCCGTCATCACCTCGGCGGGTCTGGTGCTGGCTGCCACGTTCGCCGTGCTGGGCACGCTGCCAATGGTGGCGTTCGCCGAGATCGGCTTCGCGGTCGCGCTGGGCGTGCTGCTCGACACGATCGTCGTGCGGGCGATTCTGGTCACTGCTCTCAACCTCGACATCGGCAACCGGATCTGGTGGCCCGGCTCACTGAGCAAGGTCCCGGACGAGGCGCCGGTTGCCGAGCACCTTGACGTGGAGCCGGCCCCGGCCGCCGGCTGATAACCGCCCGTACGACGAAGGCTCACCTCCTGCGCGGAGGTGAGCCTTCGTCGTACGACTGGGAGAGCCTTGGTCATCCCGCCAGACGGGCGCGCAGCCTGGTGCCGAGGACGCCGAACAGCGCACCGACGCCGCAGTTGAGCACGTAGAGCAGGATCCGCGGGGACGGTAGCTGGTCCTCATGGGCGCCGTTGATCAGCAGGTGGGTCACGAGGATGCCGGTAGTGAACAAGGCGCCTCCGACGAGACCGCGGCGCAGTCCGCCCATGGTGCTGTCGTGCTCGATGCCAGCGCCGACTCCGCCAACCCCTGCGACGGCGAGGAGCACGAGGTAGACCACCGGTGATCGATCGAGCGCGAGTCCGGTGACCGCACCGAAGGTGACGGGAACAACGCCGGCGAGGACTGCCGCGACGGGCGTCGAGCGATCACGGAGGAGCGGCGGGAGAAGACGGTCAGCAGACATGAGATCGGAAGCGTATGTCGTGCACGGGTCCTCGATGGCAGTCTTCGCACCTACCGGTGCCGACCAGCCGTTCGATGACCTGTGGTGCCGGGTACGGCGAAGGCTCACCTCCTGCGCGGAGGTGAGCCTTCGTCGTACGACCGGGAGGGCTGTTGGTCAGCCGAGGTCCTGGGTGTTGAACGTGTCACAGGCGTTGATGTCGCCCTTGCTGTTGTAACCGGCCATGAACCACTTCTGCCGCTGAGCGGACGAGCCGTGGGTCCAGGACTCGGGAGTGACGCGGCCCTGTGACTTCTCCTGGATCCGGTCGTCACCGACGGCCGAGGCGGCCGACAGCGCGGACTTGATGTCCTGCTCGGTGATCTCTTTCAGGAGGGGCTTGCCGCCTGAATCGGTGGTCTGAGAGGCGAAGGCAACCCAGATGCCGGCGTAGCAGTCGGCCTGCAGCTCGGTGCGGACGGAGGCACTCTCCGCGCCCTGCGGGTCCTGCTGAGCCTTGCCGAGAACTCCGAAGATGTCCTGGATGTGGTGGCCGTACTCGTGCGCCACGACGTACTCCTGCGCGAGGGCGCCGTCGTCGGCGCCGTACTTGGAGGAGAGCTCCTGGAAGAACGACGCGTCGATGTAGACCTTCTTGTCGAGCGGGCAGTAGAACGGGCCCATCGCGGCGCTACCGGTGCCGCAGGCGGTCGGGGTCGAGCCGCTGTAGATCACGGTCTTGGCCGGTGTGTACGTCTGTCCGTACTTCGGCATCGCGCCGTTCCAGAAGTTCTGCACGCTGTTGACCGTGCCGATGACGCGGCAGGTGTCGTTAGCGTTGGCATCCGCGCCGGTCTTGCACTGGGCAATCGCGTCGTCGACCGAGGTGTTGGAGCCGGCAACCTGTGAGGTGTCCTGGCCGATGCTGCCCGGGTCGATACCGGTACCGGTGCCGTTGGCGCCGCCGCCAGTGAGGCCGCCGCCGAAGAGCACCATCAAGACCATCAGGATCAGTCCGCCGATACCGCCGACGGCGATGCCGCCGGGAGCCATGCCGCCGCCCCCACCGCCGAAGCCACCTCCGCCGCTGCCTCCGGACTCGACCTGTGAGGTGTCGAGGCTTGCATCGTCGTTGAACGTCACGTTCGACCTCCGGGTCGGCGTGGGCCGCGAAACTCGTTCGGGCCCCTTGGGTACCGATGCGTAGACTAGCGCGACACACCCCGGACGCCCGGGTCCGCAGCGCGCGGGTCTGGCGTCCGTTTTGCTGCCAGATCTTCCCGTCCTCAGAAGGAGCACTCCCGTGATCACCGCCACCGGCATCGAGCTGCGCGCCGGGTCGAGGATCCTGCTCGACGACGCGACATTTCGCGTCGCTCCGGGCGATCGGGTCGGCCTGGTCGGCCGCAACGGAGCCGGCAAGACGACGCTGACGAAGGTGCTGGCCGGCGAGGGCGTACCGGCCGCGGGCCAGGTCACTCGCAGCGGTGACGTCGGCTACCTCCCGCAGGACCCCCGCACTGGCGATCTGGAGATCTTGGCCCGCGACCGGATCCTGTCGGCGCGTGGACTCGACGTCATCGTGCGTGATCTTCGTCTCGCCGAGGAGGGTATGGCGGCCGAGGACGAGGAGCGTCGCGAGAAGGCCATGCGGCGCTACACCCGCCTCGATGCCGAATTCACGACTCAGGGTGGCTACGCCGCGGAGTCGGAGGCCGCCTCGATCGCCTCGAGCCTCGGTCTGGACGAGCGCATCCTCAGCCAGCCGCTGCGCACCCTGTCCGGTGGACAGCGTCGACGTGTCGAGCTGACCCGGATCCTCTTCTCGGGCGCCGAGACGCTGCTGCTCGACGAGCCGACCAACCACCTCGACGCCGACTCCATCGTCTGGCTGCGCGACTACCTCAGGGCCTACCGCGGCGGCCTGATCATCATCAGTCACGACGTGCAGATGCTGGACACCGTCGTCACCCGGGTCTTCCACCTGGACGCCAACCGCGGCGAGCTCGACCAGTACAACGTCGGCTGGAAGACCTACCTGCAGACCCGTGAGCAGGACGAGCGTCGACGCAAGCGGGAGCGAGCCAACACCGAGAAGAAGGCCTCGACGCTGTTGGCGCAGGCCGACAAGATGCGGGCCAAGGCCACCAAGGCCGTGGCCGCGCAGAACATGGCTCGCCGCGCAGAGAAGATGCTCTCGGGGCTGGAGGGCGAGCGGCAGCAGGACAAGGTCGCCAAGCTGCGCTTCCCCAAGCCCTCGCCGTGCGGCAAGACGCCGCTCACTGCTGAGGGGCTGTCGCGGTCGTACGGCTCCCTCGAGATCTTCACCGACGTCGACCTGGCGATCGATCGCGGATCACGCGTGGTCGTGCTGGGACTCAACGGCGCCGGCAAGACCACACTGCTGCGGATCCTGTCCGGGGTCGACGCCCCGGACACCGGCGAGGTGCAGGCCGGACACGGCCTCAAGCTCGGCTACTACGCCCAGGAGCACGAGAACCTCGACACCGATCGCTCAGTGCTGGCCAATATGAAGTCGGCCGCACCCGATCTCGGCGAGACCGAGGTCCGCAAGGTGCTGGGCTCGTTCCTGTTCAGCGGAGACGACGTCAACAAGCCGGCCGGCGTGCTCTCCGGTGGCGAGAAGACCCGCCTGTCGTTGGCGCTCCTGGTCGTGTCGTCGGCTAACGTGCTGCTGCTCGACGAGCCGACCAACAACCTCGACCCGGCCTCACGCGAGGAGATCCTCGGCGCCCTGCAGACCTACGAGGGCGCCGTTGTCCTGGTGACGCACGATGAGGGCGCGGTCGAGGCGCTGCAGCCTGAGCGTGTCCTGCTGCTGCCGGACGGTGTCGAGGACCACTGGAACAAGGGTTACGCGGACCTCATCACCCTGGCCTGACCGCTACCCGGCCGGGATGCTGATCGGGATCTGCTGGCTGGTCTTGGCCTTGAACGGCTTCGTCGGTCCGCCGTAGCTCGCCGTGCCGTGCGCTTGATAGACGAGCGTCCCGGTCGTGAAGGTGTCGGGAACGAGGTAGGCGTACGTGCCGACCTGCTCGGCGTCAGCATCGGGGGCCACGGTGCCCGTTGCGGTCTTCAAGGTGATGACGTCGGGGTCGAGCTTCCACAGCCCACTGTCCGGATGCAGCCCGCCCTCGTTGAGCGGAACCTCGAGCCAGGCCTTGCCCGACGGAGCCCAGCCCTTTGCGGAGTCGAAGGCGGTGAGGAACACCGTCGAGATCGTGGCTGGATCGACCTTGGTGTCGATCACACCGTAGGACGATCCGAAGTCGACAGGCACCGGCTGCGTGGCCAGTGAGGCCCTGACCTGCTGCTGCATGTTCTTGCGGGCGCTGCCCACCGTCGAGACTGCCGAGCTGACGGCTCCGCCGGCGAGCGGCATGGACAGCGACTGCCCGTCGACCGTGGCGGTGAGGCTCGGTGCCTTTCCTTTGGCGATCGATGTCACCAGGACGTAGGTCCGGCGGTCAGCCTTGTCTGAGCACGGCAGCGACGCACAGGTCACCGTGAAGGTCTTCGCCTCAAAGGATCCCGAGGTGTGGCTGTCGTCGGGTGAGCCGTGCACGACCAGCCGCTGCCCGCCGACCGAGACCGACAACGTGGTCGACGCATCCTTCGCCGAGCCGGCGGCCGCGCTCCTGCCCGACCCGTTCGGGTCCGGGTAGGGGCTGCCGGGCTCGATGGTCACGCGGTACGCGCGGATCTCCTGACCATCGGCCGGCCGGTACGCCGCGGCACCCGTGCCACCTTCCACCCAGCCCGGCAGCACGTCGGAGGTCGCCTGAGCCAGCACCGAGATCGTCGCGGACGGCGTGACGAGCCGCGCCGGTATCGCCAGGTTGGTGAGCTCGAAGCCGCTCTGCTGCTCGCTCTCGGGGCGCATGACGGCGTAGTCCTTGAGTGTGCTCTGCGGCACCAGGGGAGCGGCCACCGTGCTCGCGTCCGCCGGGCTCTTGCCGTCCGGCCGCACGAGCAACGAGATGTCGACCGCAGAGGCGGGCTGCTCCAGGCTGCCGAGCGTGACCTCTGAGCTCGAGTCGGTGCCGTACGCGTCCCAGCTGTGGTCCTCGTCTGCACCTGGACGTCGGATGGGTCCGCAGAACACCTTGGGCACGACCGCGGTGCTTCGTGCGCTCTCACGGCGGAAGAAGCATGACGTGTCCGAGGCGACAGTCGCCGACCGGGCGTCGATGGCGCCTTGATTGGCGGAGATGAACTGGGTGTGAGCCTCGTTCAGCAGGGCCACAGGGTCGGTGACCTGCGAGCCGCCGATGATCACACTCTCCACCTGATGCTTGCCGTCCTCACCGCCGCAACCGGCGATCAGCCCGGCCATCACAACGGCGAGCAGGGCAGACGTACGGACACGATCGACAGACATCAAAGACACTCCCCAAGGAACGCGAACGACCAACGCCGGTCATCAAACCTGGCGCCAGAGGGCCAGGACGTTGTCCACAGGCACTTGACTCGTGGTTGGCGTCTCCTTGACCAACGGCAGACCGTCGTACGCCGCCGCTAGAGTCCCGTGGGTGACCTCACCTGCCCTGACCCAGCGTCCTCACCCGCGCCTCGACGTGGTGCAGGACGGCCCGATCCTGACCATCACGCTGGACGACGAACCGACTCGCAACGCTCAGGTCCCGAGCCAGTGGCTGGCCCTCGCTCACCTGGGGCGCACGCTCTCGCCGGAGGTGCGCGTGGTGATCGTGCGGGGTGCCGGACCAACATTCTCCTCCGGCCTCGACCGTCGGTTGCTGACCCCTGATGGACTGCCGGGGGAGCGGAGCCTGCTGGAGCAGGCGAGTGCTGGAGCGGAGTCGCTTGCTGACGAGATTGCTTCGTACCAAAAGGGATTCGCGATCTGGTCCGAAATTCCTGTCGTCACGATCGCGGCCGTCAAGGGCCACGCAGTTGGCGCGGGCTTCCAGCTGGCGCTGGCCTGCGACCTGCGGATCGTCGCAGACGACGCGCAGCTGATCATGCGGGAGACGGCCCTCGGCCTCGTGCCCGACCTGACCGGCACCCACCAGCTCGTGCGACACGTCGGCTACAGCCGAGCGCTCGAGGTGTGCGCCACCGGACGTCCGATCGGAGCGGATGAGGCTGTCGACTGGGGACTGGCTTCCCTCAAGGTGCCGACCGCCGACCTCGACGAGGCGGCTCGTGACCTCGCGGATGCGGTCATCGCCAGCCCGCCTGATGCGATCCGCGAGCTCAAAGGACTGCTGCGCTTCGCCGTCACCTCGACGCCGGAGCAGCAGCACTACGCCGAGCGGTCGGCGCAGGTTCGACTGCTCAGGGCACTCGTGGATCAGCCGTCCAGGAATGCCTCGTCTTGACCTCAAGTTGACTTCAACGAGCACAGTGATCACGACGATGCCGGACGGGCGCTGAGCAAGGCGCCGCCCGGGGAGCGCGCCGCGTGGCTACAGCAACCGGCGTACGACGAGAGGAGGGCACATGTCGATGGGTGCCTGGCAGGCGATGAACTCGATGACGCGAGACGCGTCCGTGAAGGACGCGCGCCTGCGTCCCGGGACGGCGCGTCGGGTGATGACCTACGCCACTCCGTACAAGCGGACGATCATCGCGTTCCTTGCCCTGACGATCCTCGAGTCGCTGCTCGTGGTCGCCACACCGTTGCTGCTGAAGCAGATCGTCGACGAGGGTGTCGGCGGCAAAGACTCGGGCCTGGTGGTCCGTCTGTCCCTGCTGGTCGGTGTCGTGGCTGTCATCGGTGCGCTGCTGTCGGTGGTGGAGCGGCTGATGTCCTCACGGATCGGTGAGGGACTGATCTTCGACCTGCGACGCCAGGTGTTCAGTCACGTGCTGCGCCAGCCGATCGCGTTCTTCACCCGCACCCAGACCGGTGCCCTAGTGACTCGCCTCAACTCAGACGTCATCGGCGCTCAGCAGGCCTTCACATCCACGCTGTCCAACGTCGTCAGCAACGTGGTGATGCTCGTCGTCATCGTGGTCGCCATGGGCACGCTGTCCTGGCAGCTGACGCTGCTGTCGCTGGTCCTCGTGCCGATGTTCCTCATCCCGACCCGGCTCATGGGCCGCCGCCTGGCCGGGCTCACCCGGGAGCAGATGCAGGAGAACGCCGGTCTCGGCGCTCGGATGTCCGAGCGGTTCAACGTGGCGGGTGCCTTGCTCGTCAAGCTCTACGGACGCCCTGACCAGGAGGACACCGAGTACTCCGACCGCGCGGGTCGAGTGCGCGATATCGGCGTGATCATCGCGCTCAACCGCTCGGTCTTCATGGTCGGCCTCACCCTGATGGCGTCGATCGCGACCGCACTGGTCTACGGGTTCGGCGGTGTGATGGCCGTCAACGGCACGTTGACCGTCGGCACCCTGCTGGCCCTGGCCACGCTGCTCGGCCGCCTCTACACACCGCTGACCACGCTGTCCAACGTGCGGGTCGACGTCATGACCGCCCTGGTGTCGTTCGAGCGCGTCTTCGAGATCCTCGACCTGCAGCCACTGGTCAAGGAGCCCGACCAGGCGAAGCCGCTGCCGACCGGACCGCTCGCGGTCGAGTTCGATGACGTCTCGTTCGCCTACCCGTCCGCGGACGAGGTCTCCCTCGAGTCACTCGAGACCGTGGGCGGTGGCGACCGTGGTGCCGGCTCGACCGTGCTCCACGACGTGAGCCTGCGAGCGGAGCCGGGTCAGCTGGTCGCGCTGGTCGGGCCGAGCGGTGCTGGCAAGACGACGATCACGAGCCTGGTCGCTCGGCTGTACGACCCGACCGAGGGCAGTGTCCGCATCGGCGACGTCGATCTGCGTGATGTCGCCTCCACCGACCTGCGCAGCCGTCTGGGCGTCGTCTCCCAGGACGCGCACCTGTTCCACGACACCATCCGCGCCAACCTGCTCTACGCCCGGCCGGAGGCTTCCGACGCAGAGCTCGAGGACGCGCTGCGAGCCGCCCAGGTGTGGGACCTCATCCACGCGTTGCCGGAGGGACTCGACACCGTGGTCGGTGACCGCGGCCACCGCCTGTCCGGCGGAGAGAAGCAGCGGCTGGCCATCGCCCGGCTGCTGCTCAAGGGGCCGTCGGTCGTCGTGCTGGACGAGGCCACGGCGCACCTGGACAGCGAGTCCGAGGTCGCCGTGCAGCGTGCGCTCGACAGCGCCCTCGCCGGTCGCACCTCACTGGTCATCGCACACCGTCTCTCGACCGTGCGCGACGCCGACCAGATCCTGGTCATCGACGGCGGCACGGTTGTCGAACGCGGCGATCACCTGAGCCTGCTGTCCCACGGCGGCCTGTACGCCGACCTCTACCGGACGCAGTTCAGAGACGCCGGCGACGAGCAGCCGGTCGGCGCCTGACCCAGGTCAGTCCGTGGTCGGCGCGGAGGGCGTACGACGTCCGCGCCGACTGGTCTTGGCCTGGGCCTGCCCGACGAGCGCGACGGCGACACCGGTGGTGACCGGCACGCTCAGCACGAGCGCGACGGAGCCCACGAGCGTGCTCAGCACCTCGGCCGCGATGAGCTCGGACTGCAGGATGTCGAGCAGCGGGCGGTCGTAGACCGAGATGAGCAGCAGGGTGCCGAGGGAGGCGCCAGCCCAGGCGAACGCGATGGTGTAGACGGTGGAGGCGATGTGGTCGCGTCCGATCCGCATGGCCCGACGGAACAACGACCGCCGGTCGGTCTCACCCGCCTCGGCGAGCTCCCACACGGCCGACGCCTGGGTGATGGTGACGTCGTTCAGGACGCCCATTCCGGCAATGATCATGCCGCACACGACGACAGCGGTCAGGCGCATGTCGGGAGCAGCCTGACCGAGCAGGTAGTCGTCGTCGGTCGCGGCGCCGGTCAGATGGGTCCAGCTCGTCGCACCCCAGCCGAGGAGGGCCGACAGACCGAGTCCGAAGACCGTCCCGAGCAAGGCTGTCGTGGTCCGCACGCTGAAGCCGTGCGTGCAGTAGAGGACGACGAACATGATGGCCAGACAGCCGACCAGGCCCACCAGCACAGGGTTTTCGCCACCCACCAGACCGGGAAAGACGAACCACGTCAGGATCGCCGCTCCGAAGCCCAGCCCGACCAGAGCGAGCAGCCCACGCCACCGGGCGACACCGATCACTACGACCGCAAACAACGCGGCAATGAGCGCGAGGGGCAGGCCGCGCTCGAAGTCGGCGAACTCGTACGTCACGGGCTGGCCGGGAATCACCGACCGCGCCAGCCGGACCTTCTGGCCCGCCTTGGGTGAGGTGCTGAGGACCACGTTGTCGACGGTCACCTGCTCGGCCTTGCCCTTCTCGGGGCCGCCGCGGATGTCGACGCTCAGCACGGCGCAGCGGTTCTCCGGCGAGGTGTCGCCGGACGCGCCGCTCGATGGCGAGCTGGCATCAGAAGGGGCGGGCGCGCCCTCCGAGTCACCGGCGCCCCCGCCGTCGCCTGCGCCGCCAGGACCGCCGCCGGCTTCCGAGCACGACATCGGCTTGACGAAGGTGATCGTCCCGGCAACCGTGGTGGTGCCGGCCGAGCTGACCTGAGTCACCGACTTCCGGACGTGGGAGGACAAGCTGTCCGGCCACAGCAGCACCAGACCGGCGATCGTGAGCAGCGCGACGGGCACCAGGATCGCGGCGAGCAGCCGCAGCGCCGTACGACGGGTGTCGCGCGCCTCCTGCAGATAGGCGCGGTTCCGGCGCAACGGCGGCTCGATGTCGCCGTGACTGTGGCCGTGCGTCATCGCGGATCCTTCGGGTCAGGCATCTTCCTCGTCCCAGATGCGGATCTTCTTCGGGCGAGCGGGTCGCGCCTCAGGATCCTGCTCTCGCGCCTCACGACGCGCCGAGAACAGCACAAAGATCGGTATGGCCAGCATGCCCACCCACCACTGGATGGCGTAGCTCAGATTGATACCGGCCGCCGATCCCTGGTCGGGCTTCTCCAGCGCCTGCGGGCGGGTCGGGCTGGCGCCGGTCGGCAGCCGTTCGGACCGCATGCGGATGTACGCGTCGTAGAGCTGGGTGCCGGTCTGCCGCTCCACGTCGGCGACATTGATCGAGGACACCTGGCCCGGGATCGGCGCGCGACCGAGCTCGGCCTCACCGGGACGCAGCCAGCCGACGACCGTGACCTGGCCGGCCGGCGTGGCCGGGAGCGGCGGTGGAGTGGCCGCGTTGGGACCGTTGGGTACCCAGCCGCGGTCGATCAGGACGCTGCCGCCGTCGAGGAGTCGAAGCGGCACCAGGACCTCGTAGCCGAAGGTGCCGTTGCTCGGACGGTTGCGCACGAGGAGGCGGTGGGCGGCGTCGTACGTCCCCTCGAGCCGGACCTGCGTCCACTGCCGAGCGGGCGGGAACGGGGAGTGTGTCGTGGGCAGGATCCCGGACAGGGCGACCGGTGGCGCGTCGTAGTTGTCGCCGATCTGCGTCTGCATCGCATGCTTGGACTCCCACCGGTGCCACTGCCACCGACCGAGCAGCAGGCAGGCGAGCGCGGCGATCATCGCGACCGCCAGCCAGGCCAGCCAGCGCCTGGTCAGCAAGACACGAAGCACCCCGTGACCGTACCCGCCGTAGATTGGAGCCATGCAGGACCTTCCGCTGCAACCAGGAGCGCTCCGCGACGGCTACGGCCGGGTGGCGCGAGACCTTCGTGTCTCGGTCACCGATCGCTGCAACCTGCGCTGCACCTACTGCATGCCTGCGGAGGGGCTGCCGTGGATGGCCAAGCCGGAGATGCTGACCGACGACGAGATGGTGCGCCTGATCGGCATCTTCGTGGGGCTTGGCGTCAGTCAAATCCGGTTCACCGGCGGCGAGCCGTTGCTGCGCCGGTCGCTCGTCGATGTCGTACGCCGGGTGGCGGCCCTCGAGCCGCGGCCCAGTCTCGCCATCACCACCAACGGTATCGGGCTTGATCGGTTGGCCGCGCCGCTGGCGCAGGCCGGCCTGGACCGGGTCAATGTCTCGCTCGACACGGTCGATCCGCAGACGTTCAAGCGGCTGACGCTGCGGGACCGGTTCGCCGATGTGGAGGCGGGGCTGAAGGCTGCGGCGGACGCCGGCCTGACACCCGTCAAGGTCAACGCGGTGGCGATGCGAGACGTCAACGACACCGCGGTCGCCGACCTGCTGCAGTGGTGCCTCGACCGGGGCTACGAGCTGAGGTTCATCGAGCAGATGCCGCTGGACGCGCAGCACGCCTGGGAGCGCGAGCAGATGGTCACCGCTGCGGAGATCCGGGAGCGGCTGGGGGAGCGCTTCACTCTCACACCGCTGCCCGATAACGACCGGGGCAGTGCGCCGGCCGAGCGATTCCTGATCGACGGCGGGCCGGCCACAGTGGGCGTGATCGCGAGCGTGTCTGCGCCGTTCTGCGGTGCGTGCGACCGAACGCGGCTGACGGCCGACGGCCAGGTGCGCAACTGCCTGTTCGCACGGGGCGAGTCGGATCTGCGGGGGCTCCTGCGAGGTGGCGCGACAGACGAGCAGATCGCCGCGGCCATCACCGGTGAGATGGCGGCCAAGCTTGCGGGGCACGGCATCGACGACCCGTCGTTCGTGCAGCCGGACCGACCGATGTCGAGCATCGGCGGCTGAGCCCTCCAGCTAGGTCGTGGCGTCCAACAGGATCTTGGCTAGTTCGAGAGGTTCGGAGAGCATCGGCCAGTGGCCGGCATTCAGGTTGACGATCTGCCAGGTATCGCTGGTCGCGAGCCTGGCCACGTCATCTGTCGGCTTCGGCCCATCGATCAGACACTTGACGTATGTCACTGGCAGGTCACTCAGCGGCCCAGACAGCGTCGCCGGCTCGGTCAGTGTGGCGCCAGGGTGTGGGGTGGAGCCGGTGACGATCCGATCGATCTGTGGGGCAGTGAGTCCCTGGCCGGCGTAGTCACCAGCCTTGAGCGGCGGCCACAAGCCGTCGTTGTCGGCAAGCGCGGCCTGGAGCATTTCCTGCCCTCGTGGTGACCAACCTGACGCGAACGACTGTCCGTCAGTCGGAACGTTGGCATCCACGAGTATCACGCGGCGCAACCGGTCGCCGAGACGCCCGGCGGCTTGGCAAACTGGGATACCCGCGTAGCTGTGACCGACCAGGACCACGTCCCGGAGCGGCAGTGCCACGTCAAGGACGTCTTGGACGTGCGCCGGTTGACCAGCCTGCTCACCGCTCCGTTCGGCCAGACCTGACAGAGTCACCGGATGCGCCCCGTGACCGGCAGCTCGCAGCTCGGGAACCACGTCTACCCACGCCCATCCTCCAAGCCATGCTCCGGGCACCAGTACAAACTCAGCCATGCCGGGAGGCTAGCGTCGCGGTCCGACAGACTCCTCGGGCGAGTGCGTACGACGTAGTTCCGTGCGCCACCGAGCCAGGCCCCGGTCGCGCACTGAACCCATCAGAGAAGAGTGACGGTTGCTGACGCAGGATGAGGCGCGCGCCCTGGCCGTGCGGGCCCAGGGATTCGGGCTGGTCTACCACGAGCCAGTCGACGTACTGCGCCGACTGGGCGCGATCCAGCTCGACTCGGTCAATGCCGTGGCGCGCAGCCACGAGCTCACGATCTTCTCCAGGTTCGGCCAGTACGACGTCACGGCACTTCTCGACCGGATCTATGCCGACCGGTGTGGCTTCGAGTACTGGGGGCATTCAGCGAGCTGGATCGACATCGCTGACATCGCCCTGTTCCAGCACCGGATGGCCCGGATGAGGGCCCTGGGCCGTGGGGCGACCACCGTCAACAAGCAGGTACGTGACGAGCATGCCGACCTCTATGCCGAGGTGCTCGACCGGATCGACGCGGAGGGCCCGCTGACCGCGTCCGACTTTGCCGGGGTCCGCCCCGACGGCGGCTGGTTCAACCACAAGCCGGTCAAGCGAGTGCTCGAAGACCTGTACGACCAGGGTGTCCTGATGTGTGCGGGCCGTGGCAAGGGCTTCACCCGACGGTATGACCGCGCCTCTCAGGTGCTCGGCACGGCAGCGCCGGATGACCCTGGCAGCGACGAGGCGGCATACCGGCTCGTGGTGCGGGCAACGGCCCGGCTCGGAGTAGCCACGGCGAAGGAGGTTGCGGACTACTACCGGTTGCAGCGCTGGAAAGCGCCGTGGCGAGACGCGCTCACCGCAGCTGTCACAGACGGTCAGGTCGCAGAGACCCAGGTGGCAGGCTGGTGCGGCACTGCGTACGCGGACCCGGCGGCGCTGGACGGTCCGCTCACTCCACCGGAGCACCGTCCTGCCTTCCTGTCGCCGTTGGACAACCTGCTCTGGGATCGGCCCAGAGTAAAACGAGTGTTCGGTTTCGAACATACTTTTGAGATCTACAAGAAGCCGGAACGGCGACGGTACGGCTACTACGTCCTACCGCTGCTAGCCGCTGGAGAACTGGGCGGCCGGGCCGACCTCAGGTACGACCGGCATGCCAGCGTCCTCCTGGTGCAGGGACTGTGGTTGGAAGGTGCGACCGCCGATGCCGTCGGTAGTGCGCTCCGCTGCATCGCCGACCATCTCGGCGCTGACGACATCTCCCTCACAGCTCCCGCAGGATCTGTCGAAGCCGACGTGATCAGGCGCGCTCGTAGCAACTAGTCGGATGGTCGGCAACGTTCACAGCTCCATGAGGTCGCGACCGACCACGACGTCGCCCGCGAACGTCGCACCGGAGCGGACCTGCTCCAGCCAGTAGCCGTCAGGGAGGTCGGGCTGGCTGGGGACCAGATGGGACAGCACGAGCGTACGGACCCCGGCGGCCGAGGCGATCGCCGCGACGTCGGTGGCGCTGGTGTGTGACGCGATCAGGTGCTCACGCAGCCGGTGTCCGTTGGTGTGCTGCTCCAGCGTGGCGATGGAGGGCACGTCGAGAACCTCGTGAACCAGGATGTCGGCGCCGCGTGCAAGAGCGACGAGGCTGTCGCACGGCGCGGTGTCGCCGGAGATCACGTACGACCGGTCGTCCGCGTCGATGCGGTAGGCATACGCGTCCATCGGCGGATGGTCGACGCGAGCGCAGGTAATGCGAACCCGGTCGTCCTCGAAAACCGTTCCAGCGGAGGCGATCTCGCGTACGTCGAGGAGGTCCTCGAAGGGGGGACGGCCCTCATCGACAACGCGCGTCTCGACGTCGACGCGGGCGACCTCGACGTATGCGTCCATCATCCGACGCAGCGGCGGCGGTCCGATCACTGCAACCGGGGTGCTCAGGTCGGCGCACCACGCGAGGTGCACGACGGCGCCGACATCAATGTTGTGATCGCTGTGGTGGTGCGTCACGCAGACCGCCGTCAGGGATCGTGGCGGCAGACCGGCTCGGGCCAGCTGACGGGCCACGCCGCTTCCCGCATCGATGAGGTACGTCCGGTCGCACCACGACGGCCTGCGCCGGGGCCGCTCGGCCGGCCTTCGGGGTAGGCCCGCCGGCCGTACCCAGCAGAACCAAGCGGCTTCTCATGTCGTGTCGGCGTCGAGCTCGGTCACGGGGACGACGTCGCGCAGGAAGCCACGGATCGACAAGAACTCGCTCAGCGAGTCTCGGTGCTCCTCACACGCGAGCCAGACCTTGCGACGCTCAGGGGTGTGCAGCTTGGGGTTGTTCCAGCGGATGCCGTAGGCGGCCGTGGCCCGGCAGCCCTTGGCACTGCAGACCAGAGATGCGGGTGTGCTCACGACGGAGCGTGCCCGGCCTGCCCGGTCGGTCCGGTCGGTCCGCGGTCGATCTGGTGCGGCGGGTCGTCCGGTGTGACCGAGCCCAGCACATCGATCCGGCGATGCTGGGTGGCGTTGGCGGCGACGACCGCCACGTAAGGGAGCACGACGGCGAGCGCGACACAGATCCAGCGCAGCGGGCCGGTGAAGACGACGGCCAGGATGAAGCACAGCGTGCGGATGCCCATCGAGATCAGGTAGTTGCGCACCCGCTTGCGATGGTCCTCCTGCGGGTTGACCGGCAGCATCGTCGCCGAGGGGACGACGTCCGGCTGCTGGCCACGCTTGCTCATACGTCCCACCGTACGCCGCGGGCCTGGGAGGCCCGGCAGGCTACCCCGGGGTAGTCCTATACCGTCGCTGCGAGCGATCCGCGTCGATGCGGACGACGACCTGGAAGGACCGTCTTGAGCAGTGCAGGCGAAGCCCGGAACGTGCTCGTCACCGGGGGCAACAGGGGGATAGGCCTGGCGGTCGCGCGCGCGTTCGCCGCGGATGGCGATCACGTGATCGTCACGTCGCGCTCGGGCGAGGCACCGGAGGGCCTGGACGCCGTCGCGTGCGACGTCACCGACACGGCTTCGGTCGACGCGGCCTTCACCGAGGCCGAGAAGCGGTTCGGTGGCCCGGTCGAGGTGCTGGTCGCCAACGCGGGCATCACCCAGGACACCTTGCTGATGCGGATGTCGGACGACGACTTCGCCTCCGTGCTGGACACCAACCTCACCGGTGCGTTCCGGTGTGCCCGGCGCGTCAGCAAGGGCATGCTCAAGCTCAAGCGGGGCCGCATGGTGTTCATCTCCAGCGTTGTCGGGCTGTACGGCTCACCCGGCCAGGCCAACTACGCGGCCAGCAAGGCCGGACTCGTCGGGCTGGCTCGTTCCATCACCCGAGAGCTCGGTGGCCGCGCCATCACGGCCAACGTCGTGGCACCGGGCTTCATCGACACGGACATGACGCGAGCCCTGCCGGAGAAGCAGCAGCAGGCGTACATCGGGCAGATCCCCGCCGGCCGCTTTGCCGAGCCGGACGAGGTCGCCCGCGTGGTGCGGTTCATCGCCAGCCCGGATGCCGGGTACATCAGCGGTGCGGTGATCCCGGTCGACGGCGGCCTGGGCATGGGCCACTGACCTCCTGAACCACAGCGACTTCGACGGACAAGGACAGACACACATGGGACTGCTGGACGGCAAGAAGATTCTGGTGACCGGAGTCCTGATGGACTCCTCGATCGCCTTCCACGTGGCGCGGCTGGCGCAGCAGGAGGGCGCCGAGATCGTGCTGACGTCGTTCGGGCGCACCATGAAGATCACCCAGACGATCGCCAAGCGGCTGCCTCAGACGCCGCCCGTGCTTGAGCTCGACGTCACCGACAAGGAGCACCTGGACTCCCTCAGCGAGCGGCTGGGGGAGCACGTCGATCGCCTTGATGGAGTGCTGCACTCGATCGGCAACGCTCCGCAGGGCGCGTTCAACTTCATGGAGGCGAGCTGGGAGGAGGTCGCGCCGGCGATCCACACCTCGGCGTACTCCCTCAAGGCGTTGTCCGTCGCGGCGCTGCCGCTCATGCACAGCGGATCATCGGTCGTGGGCCTGACCTTCGACGCCAAGTTCGCCTGGCCGGTCTACGACTGGATGGGTGTCGCCAAGGCGGCCTTCGAGTCGACCAGCCGCTACCTTGCCCGTGACTTGGGACCGAAGGGCATCCGATGCAACCTGGTCTCGGCCGGCCCCGTTCGGACCACCGCGGCCAAGTCGATCCCGGGCTTCGAGGCCTTCGAGACCATCTGGGGTGAGCGTGCGCCGCTGGGCTGGGACATCCGCGACCCCGAGCCGGCAGCACGGGCCTGCGTGGCGCTCCTGTCCGACTGGTTCCCTGCCACGACCGGCGAGGTCGTGCACGTCGACGGAGGCGTCCACGCCATCGGCCAGTAAGCAGCGGTGATGGGCCGGTTGACCTCGTTAGGCTCCCGTCCATGAACGACGAGCAGGTGGGCGCCGGTGAGCACGGCGTCGAGGCCACGGAGGTTCGCCTCCTCGAGGGCCCGAACCTCTACTTCACCCGGCCGGCCGTCAAGATCACCCTGTCTTTGCCCGGCCTTCTGGAGCTCGCGCCGGAGGAGATCGCGGCGCGTGCGGCCGGTCTCCACCTGCGCCGCGGCATTCCCGGCGAGCCGGGCGGCGAGACGCGCCAGCGTTACGTCATCCGCCTGGTCGAGAAGGTGCTGCGTGGCCTGGCGCGGCACACCGGCACCACTCGGCTCGGTGTCCGTGTCCGTCCGGGTTCGCAGCCCGACGAGATCGTGGTCGCCTTCCCCTGGAACACCCGCGAGCGGGCGACGACGATCGCTGCCCAGCTCGAGACGTTGTTGCGCGCCTGCCTGACTCACGCCATCGGCGACGAAGAGCTCACCAAGGCGGCCGAGGTCGTACGCGCGGTGCCGCCAGGTGAGCGAGTTCGGCTGCCGCGTCCCAAGATTCCCGTCATCGCGATCACCGGCACCAACGGCAAGACGACGACGACGCGGATGATCGCGCACATCGGTATGACCGCTGGGCTGCGCACGGGATGGAGCTCCACCGACGGCGTTCTCGTGCAGGGCGAGACGGTCGAGCCTGGCGACTACTCCGGTCCTGGTGGCGCTCGTACGGTGCTGGCTGCCCCTGGTGTGGAGCTGGCCGTGCTCGAGACCGCCCGTGGCGGGATGTTGTTCAAGGGACTTGGCGTCGCGCAGAACGACGTCAGCGTCGTGACCAACGTCAGCGCCGACCACCTCGGTGTGCAAGGTATCGAGACGGTCGACCAGCTCGCCGAGGTCAAGGCGATCATCACCAAGGTCACCAAGCCGGGCGGCTGGGTCGTGCTCAATGGCGACGACCCACGCGTCTGGGCGATGCGCGCGGGCGCGAGCGGACAGCCGTGGTGCTTCTCGCTGAGCCCGGACTCACCTGCCCTGCGGGAGGCGTTGCAGGAGCACGGTCGGGGCATCACGGTCCTCGACGGCGACATCGTCGTGCTGCGGCCGGGACACGATGCCGAGCACCTCATCAGCGTGCTGGACGTCCCGGTGACACTCTGCGGTCTGTCCGAGCACAACACGGCGAACGCTCTCGCGGCGGCGGCCGGTGCGCTCGGTCTCGGACTCAGCAAGGACGCGGTGGCGCAGGGGCTGCGCACGTTCGCGCCCGACCCGCTCCTCAACCCAGGACGGATGAACGTCTACTCCTCGCCGTTGCCGGGCGGCGGCGCGGCCACCGTGATCCTCGACATGGCGCACAACGAGGGCGGGCTCGACGCCCTGCTGCGGGTCGCCACCGGTCTGCGCCCTCCGGGGTCGCTGGTGCTGCTCGGTCTGGGCACCGGGGGTGACCGGACCGACGAGATCCTGGTCAATCTCGGCGAGATGGCCGGCCTGCGCGCCGACCGGGTGCACGTGGTGCACAAGGAGCACTATCTGCGCGGCCGGTCGATGGCCGAGCTCGAGGCCTTCCTGCGCGAGGGGCTGACCCGCGCGGGCGTGATGCCGGTGACGTCCTGGGAGACCGAGCTCGAGGGCCTGCAGGGCATCTTGGCAACAGCCCGAGATGGTGACGTGGTCACGATCATGTGCCACTCCCACCGGGCGCAGCTGCACGACTGGCTGGTCAGTCACGGCGGGACGGTCGACGATGTCGCCGCCATCCGCCGCAAGGTGGTGGCGGCCCGCGGCGAGCACGAGCTCGAGGCGCAGATCGCCGACCTTTGGCTGGACAGCGACCCCGCCCGCCGTATCGCGGCAGCCGCCACCCTGCTGGAGTCGCAGCCGCAGGACGCGCGGCTGATGTTCGAGTACGCCGGCACCTTCGACAACGCGGGCGAGGAGACCACGGCGATCGACTGGTACGACCGCGCGGTTGCCGCCGGCCTGCGCGAGCCGCACCGTCACCAGGCGCTGCTCCAGAAGGCCTCCAGCCTGCGTCACCTGGGCCGCCACGACGAGGCGCTCCACGTGCTCGAGGAGGTCGCCAAGGACCGGCCGGACAGCCCGGCACTGGCGTCCTTCCGGGCGCTCGTGCTGCATGACCTGGGCCGCGACCCGGAAGCCTTGCGTGATGTCCTGCTCGCGCTGCTCACCCACGCCGGGGATCCCGACATCGAGATCTACCGCGGGGCACTCACCAGGTTCGTCGAGCAGGACTGGCCGACCTCGACCCGTTGAGGGCTCAGAACTTCGCCGACCACCGCTCGAGGCGACCTGACTCGGGGCTGTAGGCGTCGTACACCCACAGCTGCCAGGCGCCGTCGACCTCCTCGTTGGAGATGTCCAAGGTGTAGTTCGCCGGCAGCGGCTGGTCGAGGTCTCGGCCGTCAGAGGTGTGCAGCCGGTAGTAGCTGCCGCCCGGAGCCTGCAGCCACAACGCGAGCCCACCGGCGTGCGGATGCGTCAGCTCGACCGCGACCTCCAGCTCGACCGGGTCGAGCCGGGCTACATCAATAGCCTCCAAGGACGTGGAGACCCACTCCTGGGGCTTGATGAGACCTGTTTGGCTGCAAGCGAACTCAAGCGCCGGCACGTGGTCATGCATGGGCGAGCCCAGCACAGACTGGACGTACGACGGTCCGCTCGCGTCCGTCGTACGAGCGACCCCTCCGACGCTGCACCACGACGGGTGAGCCTAGTGGTTCGACGACGCTGGTTCGGTGCTGTGGGGCTCGATCGCTGCACGGACCTCTGGGTCGTCGGCCGACGCGGCCGCGGTGGCCTGGTCCTTGAGCTCCTGTGCGTCCAGATCCGGATCGCCCGGCTGCTCCTCGTCGGTGCGCGATCCGGCCGTCGCCCGATGGGTGAAGTCCTCGAGCTCGGCGAGCACCCGGGCGTGCTTGTCGACACACAGCACGACCACGTCGCCGGGATTGGCGAGCAGCACGGCGTGGCGTACGGCACTGATCTCGTCCAGCACGATCTCCACGTGGCGGCAGCGGACGCCGTCGGCCATGGCAGCACGGGCACCCTCAGCCACGAGCCGCGCGGCCTCGCCCTCGGGCCGACGTCGCAGGTTGTCGTCCTCGCGCACGACGAGCACGTCGAAGTGCTCGGCAGCGATCGCACCGAGCTCACGGATGTCCTCGTCGCGGCGGTCGCCGGCCGCGCCGATCATGCCGATGCGCGAGATGCGGTGGTCCGCCGAGCCCTGCCGCTGCTCGACGTAGGACTCCACGAAGTCGCCGAGCATCCGCATGCCGGGTGGGTTGTG
This sequence comes from Luteipulveratus mongoliensis, assembly GCF_001190945.1. Taxonomy (NCBI): domain Bacteria; kingdom Bacillati; phylum Actinomycetota; class Actinomycetes; order Micrococcales; family Dermacoccaceae; genus Luteipulveratus; species Luteipulveratus mongoliensis. The sequence goes on from NZ_CP011112.1 coordinate 3,093,857, forward strand.
GCAGTAGTCGACGAAGACCTCGATGTGGTTGACCTCGAGGCGGTTGAGGCGTCCCGGAGACTGGTAGTAGCTCGTGTTGAACGTCCGCAGCCCTTGCCGGATGTCGTGCAGCGGAGCGCCGAGGGCGAACGCCGCGCCTGTTGCGGCCATGGCGTTGGCGATGTTCATACGGGCGGCGCCGCCGAAGGTCGACGGCAGGAGGTGGGTCCAGGCCAGCGGCATCGACCGTCGGCCCTGCCGCAGCACGATCATCTCGCCGCGGTCGGTGGGCTCGAGCACGACAGCGCGACCGCCGCGCCGACACTGCTCGTCGATGAACTGGCGCACGTCCGAGTCGGGTGGCTGCAGGCTGAACCACACGACTGTGCCGCTGCAGCGACGCCGCATCGCGCGGACGAGGTCGTCGTCGGCGTTGAGGATCGCGTAGCCGTCCCGGGGCACCGCCTCGACGACGACGGCCTTGACCTTGGCCAGCTGCTCGAGGGTGTTGATGCCGCGCATGCCCAGGTGGTCGGGCTGCACGTTGGTGACGATGGCAACATCGTTGCGGTCGTAACCCAGCCCCTCACGCAAGATGCCTCCGCGGGCGACCTCCATCACCGCGAGGTCGACGCGCGGGTTCTGCAGCACCATCCGGGCCGAGCGTGGACCCGAGGCGTCGGCCTTGATGACCAGCCGCTCGTCGATCACGATGCCGTCGGTGGAAGTCATCCCGACCTTGCGGCCGAGGCCCTTCATGATGTGCGCCAGCATGCGTGAGGTCGTGGTCTTGCCGTTGGTGCCGGTGACAGCGACGATCGGCACCCGCGAGGGAGCGCCCGGCGGGAACAGCAGATCGACGACCGGCTTGGCGATGAACTGCGGCTCACCCACGGTCGGGTGGGTGTGCATCCGGAAGCCCGGTGCGGCGTTCACCTCACAGATCGCGCCGCCGGTCTCACGCACCGGTGCGGTGATGTCCGGACAGATGAAGTCGATACCGGCGACGTCCAGCCCGATCAAGCGGGCGGCCTCCTCGGCGATCTCGATGTTGTCGGGGTGCGCGTCGAACGTGCGGTCGACGGAGATGCCACCGGTCGACATGTTGCCCGTGCGGACCAGACGCACCATCTGGTCGGGCTTGGGCACGTCGTCCAGCTCGAGGCCCTGCTCGCGCACGAGCCCGACTGCCGTGTCATCCACCTTGATCCGGGTGAGGACCTTCTCGTGCCCCACGCCGCGGCGCGGGTCGGCGTTGGTCATCTCGACCAGCTCGGCCACCGTGTGCGTGCCGTCGCCGATCACGTGCGCCGGGACCCGCTCGGCGATGGCCGCCATCCGGCCGCCGATGATGAGGCAGCGGTAGTCACGTCCGGTGATGAACGACTCGACCTGGACGACTCCGCGCTTCGACTGGCCTTCAGCGACAGGGAACGCGGCGCGTACGTCGTTCTCGTCGTGCAGGTTGAGGCAGACGCCTCGCCCGTGGTTGCCGTCGAGCGGCTTGACCACGACGGGGTATCCGATCCGTCGCGCCGCGGAGACCGCTGCATCCGCCGTACGCACCGACTCGGCCTTCGGGACCGGCAGGCCGGCCGAGCCGAGGAGGCGCGTCGTGAGGTTCTTGTCGCCGGCGATGTCAACGGCCAGGGCGGACGTACGGGACGTCATGGTGGCGCGGATCCGTTGTGCGTGGACGCCCTGGCCGAGCTGGACGAGGGAGTGCTCGTTGAGCCGGGTCCAGGGGATGTCGCGGCTCGCGGCCTCCTCGATGATCGCCGCGGTCGAGGGGCCGAAGGAGAGCCGCTGCGCGCGGAGCTGGAAGTGCTCCATCGCCTCGACGAAGTCGAACTCCTCCTCCGCGCGCACGAGGTGGTTGACCAGGCGTACGGCCAGCTCGCCGGCGGCCAGTCCGACCCGCTCATCGGTGAAGGAGTAGACGACGTTGTAGACGCCGGTCTCTCCCTTGACCATGCGGGTCTTGCCACGACGCATGTCGTGACCGACCTCCTGCTGCAGCTGCAGGGCAACATGCTCGGTGACGTGCCCGAGCCAGGTGCCTTCGCGCAGCCGCTCGATGAAGCCGCCGCGATGGCCGCGCGAGCAGGTGTGCCCGTCAAGACCGGGCAGCCACTCGATGAGCTGGTCGGTGAAGCCGGGCAGCGTGTCGCTCGGATACCCCTCCAGCACACCGAGGTCGACGACGAGGTGGATCGCCGGCTCGTAGGACCAGATGTTGGGGCCGCGGTAGACCCGCTGCTCCAGCAGTCGTAGCTCGGGGGCGGCAGGTCCGGTGGGCACCGGTCGGTCGGTCGTCATGAGGTGCCTCCGGCAGTGCTCAACTCAGGGTCTCCTCATGCGAGGTGGTGACGGGTCAGTGGTGCAGGGCGGCCGCGGCGGTGGCCGTGTCGTGCCGGTCCTTCGACGAGGTGACCGCCGAATCGGCATAGCGCTCAACGAAATCCGTGAGCTGCGCGGTGTCGAGGTCGAACACTGCGCCGTAGGGGAGCGTGTGGACAATGGCACCGCTCACGAGGAGCGGAGCATCGCGCTTGGCGAGGTGCGCATCAGTCGTGGCTGCCCGTGCGTCGACGACGAACACGGCACCCGAACCGACGACCGACAGCTCGCGCTCGTCGGTGACCTCGGCCGCGGTGTCCTCGTCGATGCCCATGCCGAGCAGGTTGGGCGAGCCGGCAACGAGGGACAGCAGGCGGCCGTAGCGGGCACGCTGGTCGAAGTGCTGGTCCACGATGACGCCGGGCAGCAGCCCGAGTCCGGCTGTGAGCTGACTGGAGCGCTGGCGGGGAGTGACGCCCTCGTCGCCCATCGAGATCATGAACTGGCTCATCATCGAGGCGCCCGCGGAGGTGCCGGCGATCACCGACCCACGCTGGTACGCCGTCTCCAGCGCCTCCCCGAGCGGTGTGCCGACGATCAGCTGGGAGAGCTTCAGCTGGTTGCCACCTGAGATGAAGACACCGGTCGCGGAGTCGATGGCCTCGGCGAGGGCCGGGTCGGAGCTGGCCAGCCGGTTGGACGGATTGATCGAGGTGACTTCGGGCGCGCCGAGCCGGGTGAAGATCGTGCGGTAGACATCGATGACCTCGTCGGGCACAGAGGACGCCGTCGGGATGATCACGATGCGCGACTTGCGACCGCCCGCCAGCCGGACGAAGCGCCGCAGCACGGTGACCCGACCGACCTTGTCCTCGGCGCCACCAATGATCAGTAGCGAGCGTCGGGGCCCTGAGATGTCAGCCATGACGTGAGTTTAGGGGGCGGCGTCCCCGGCTGCCGGAGGGTGCGCGTCTGTGGACTCATCACCTGAACCTTCTGGACGAGCCTCCTCCTCCGGCCGAGGTCGCAGGCTCCCTCGGTCCGGCATCGTCGTCTCGTCGAGCAGGTCGGCTTCCTCGACCTCCTCGCGCGAGATCCCGAGCATGAACAGCACCGCGTCCAGGTGCGGGACGTTGACCGTCGTGTCGGCCTGCTGCTGCACGACAGGCTTGGCATTGAAGGCGACTCCGAGTCCGGCGATCGCCAGCATGTCGAGGTCGTTGGCGCCGTCTCCGACCGCCACCGTGCGCGACAACGGCAACCCCGCATCTGCGGCGAAGCGCTGCAGGGCGGTGGCTTTCGCTGCCCGATCCACCACCTCGCCCTCGACCCGGCCGGTCAGCCGACCGTCCTGCACCTCGAGCCGGTTGGCGTGTGCGTGGTCGATCCCGAGCTCCTGTGCGAGGGGGCCGACGATCTCGATGAATCCACCCGACACCACCGCCACGGTGAAGCCGAGCCGCTTGAGGGTGCGGACCAGGGTCCGGGCACCGGGCGTCAGGCGTACGGCTGCGCGCACCTCGTCGAACACCGTCACTGGCAGCCCCTCCAGGGCCGCGACCCGCTGGTGCAGGCTCTCGGTGAAGTCGATCTCGCCGCGCATCGCGGACTCGGTGACCGCCGCGACCTGAGCACCGCGTCCGGCGTGGTCGGCCAGCAGCTCGATCACCTCGTCCTGGATGAGGGTGCTGTCGACATCCATCACGACCAGTCGCCGTCCGCGCCGCGCCAGGCCTCCGGGGGCGACGGCGATATCGACACCGTGCGCCGTGGCGACCAGCGCCAGCTCGCGGCGCAGGCGCGGGACGTCAGCACCGGAGATGTCCAGCTCAAGGGTCGTGACCGGATCGCGCGACAGGCGCCGCACTCGGTCGATGTTGGCGCCGTGCTCGCTGATGCTGTGGGTCACGGCGGCCACCGCACCTGCTCGTACGGGCCTGCCGAGCACGACCACTGACACCCGACCGCTGCGGCGCGCGCGGTTGTCGCCCTGCCCGTGCTCGATGGCCGCGGCGAGACCGAGCTCGTCAGCCTTCGTCCGCAGCGTGGCTTCCACCTCAGCAGTGCTCGAGGACGGGTCCAGCAGCAGGCCCAGGGTGAGCTGGCCGCGTACGAGGTTCTGCTCGACGTCGAGAACCTCGACGTCGTGCGGTGCGAGCGCGGCGAACACCGTGCTCGTCACGCCGGGGCGGTCGGGTCCGGTCAGCGTGACGAGGAGAGTGGCCCGGGTGGAGGACATGCACCAGATCATCGCGTGCCGCCGACCTGATGCGGCTGGACGCCCGGCATACGGGCGACCACCGACGGTTGCCGGGTCCTACTCCGGGACGGTGATGCCTTTGCCGACGACCGTGATGCCCGACTCGGTGACGGTGAAACCACGCTCCCGGTCGTGCTCCGGATCCACGCCGATGCTGACGCCCTCCGGCACGTGCACGTCCTTGTCGAGGATGGCGCGGTGGATCACTGCACTGCGGCCGATCTCGACACCGCTCATGAGCACCGATCCGCTCACCGTCGAGAAGCTGTGTGCTTTGACGGTGGGGGACAGGACCGAGTCCGTGACGACTGAGCCACTCACGATGCACCCCGGCGAGACGATCGAGTTGATGGCGATGCCTCGACGGTTCGACGCGCCGGTGATGAACTTCGCCGGGGGATAGGGCCCGTAGCTGGTCATGATCGGCCAGTCGTAGTTGTAGAGGTTGAAGATCGGGTGGATCGAGACGAGGTCCATGTGGGCGTCGTAGAACGAGTCGATCGTCCCGACGTCACGCCAGTAGCCCCGGTCGCGGTCCTCGGCGCCGGGGATCGTGTTGTCGCGGAAGTCATAGGCGTACGCCTGCTGCTGGCCCACGAACCACGGCACGATGTCGCCGCCCATGTCGTGCGAGGAGTTCTCGTCGTCGGCGTCCCTGGTGACGGCGTCAATGAGGGCGTCAGCGCTGAAGACATAGTTGCCCATCGAGGCGAGGACCTCGTTGGGGTTGTCGGCGAGTCCGACCGGGTCCGAAGGCTTTTCGCGAAATGCGCCGATCAGTCGGTCCTGGCCCTCGGCGACCTCGATCACGCCGAACTGGTCGGCCAGCCCGATCGGCTGGCGGATCGCGGCGACCGTGGCTGCGGCACCCGACTCGATGTGCTGCTGGACCATGTCGCTGAAGTCCATGCGGTAGACGTGGTCGGCGCCCACCACGACGACGATGTCCGGCTTGTCGTCATGAATCAGGTTGAGGCTCTGGAAGATCGCGTCGGCCGATCCGGCGTACCACTGCTTGCTCACGCGTTGCTGCGCGGGCACCGGCGTGACGTAGTTGCCGAGCATCGTCGACATCCGCCAGGTGGTGGTGATGTGCCGGTCGAGGCTGTGCGACTTGTACTGCGTCAGCACCACCATCTTGAGATAGCCACTGTTGGCCAGGTTGGACAGCGCGAAGTCGATCAGTCGGTAGATCCCGCCGAACGGCACCGCAGGTTTGGCCCGGTCAGCGGTGAGCGGCATCAGACGTTTGCCCTCACCTCCGGCCAGGACGATTGCCAGGACTCGTGGACCTCCGGATGCGGCCATGGACAGACGATATGCGCTCATGCCCCGCTCATTGGAGCGGTTGGGCGTAGCGTCATCGGCGTGAGGGTCGACCTGCTGACGAAGGAGTACCCGCCGAACATCTACGGCGGTGCCGGAGTGCACGTGGCCGAGCTGGTCACGGCCCTACGGAGCGATGGTCTCGACGTCCAGGTCAGGGCGTTCGGAGAGCCGGTGACCGAGGCCGGCACGCACGGGTACGCCGACCTGCCGGAGCTCGCGGAGGCCAATCCGGCGCTGCGGACTCTCGGCGTCGACCTGCTGATGGCGCAGGACTGCGCCGGCACCGATCTGGTGCACTCACACACCTGGTACGCCAACATGGCCGGTCATCTCGCATCGCTGCTCCACAGCGTGCCGCACGTCATCACCGCCCACAGCCTCGAGCCGATGCGGCCGTGGAAGGCCGAGCAGCTCGGCGGCGGCTACCGCGTGTCGTCCTTCGTCGAGCGGTCGGCGTACGAGTCCGCGGCCGCGGTCATCGCCGTCTCCGACGGCATGAGGCGGGACGTCCTCGCGAGCTATCCGAACCTCGATCCGGCGCGAGTTCATGTGGTACGCAACGGGATTGACGCCGAGGGCTGGCAACGTGACGAGAGCGCCGGGGCGCGCGAGATCGTACGTCGGCATGGAGTTGACCCTGATCGCCCCAGTGTCGTGTTCGTCGGGCGGATCACCCGGCAGAAGGGCTTGCCCTACCTGCTGCGGGCGGCCCGCGCGCTGCCTCCCGAGGTCCAGCTGGTGCTGTGCGCCGGTGCGCCGGACACCCCGGAGATCAAGGCAGAGGTCGAGTCGCTGATCGCAGACCTCCGGCAAGAGCGGGATGGAGTCGTGTGGATCGCGGACATGCTGCCGCGTGCCGAGGTGATCGCGTTGCTGTCGGTCGCGACGGTGTTCGTGTGTCCCTCGGTCTATGAGCCGCTGGGCATCGTCAACCTTGAGGCCATGGCGTGCGAGGCGGCAGTGGTGGCGACCGCAACCGGCGGAATCCCTGAGGTCGTGGTCGACCCGTCGACGGGCTCAGAGCAGCCGGCGACCGGCTGGCTCGTCCCGATCGAGCAGGTCGAGGACGGCACTGGCACGCCGGTCGATCCGGACACGTTCGTGGCCGATCTCGGCGAGACGTTGGCGCGCGCGGTGAGCGATCCCGACGAGGCGCGTCGTCGTGGCCGAGCTGGTCGAGAGCGCGCCGTACAGGACTTCTCGTGGTCCTCGATCGGCGCTCAGACTCGCGCGGTCTATGACCAGGTCCTGACCACGCGCTGAGCGCGCGCTCAGGGCTCTCAACCTTGCAAGGCCTCTCCCCGTTGTAAGAGTGTGACAACGACAGGGGAGACCGATGACGAGCGAGTCTGACGAAGCGTTCAGCGCCTTTGTCGCGAGCAGCTCGCCACAGCTGCTGCGGACCGGATGGCTGCTGTGCGGGGACGAGCATCTCGCCGAGGAGCTGGTGCAAGAGGCGCTGGCACGGGTGTACCCCCGCTGGGGGCGGCTGGCCGATGGCCAGCCACTGGCGTACGCCCGCCGCATCCTGGTCAACCTGAACACCGACCGATGGCGGCGAGGGCGCCGCGAGACTGTGGCGGCCGACGGTGACATGCCGGAGCGACCCGTGGACGACGGTTCGTCCGCCGCCGTAGATCGCGACCTGCTCATCCGCCTGCTCGGAGCCCTTCCACGGCGCGAGCGACAAGTCGTTGTCCTGAGGCACTACGCAGACCTGTCCGAGCAACAGGTCGCTGACCTGCTCGACGTGAGCGTCGGCACGGTCAAGAGCTCGGCATCGCGCGGCCTGGCCGTCATGCGATCACACCTGACATCGATCGAGGAGGCAGTCTGATGACTCGCGACCCCCTGACCCTGCTTCAGAACACCGAGCCCGACGCGATGGAGGTCGACTCGACCGTCGTGATGCGCCGCGGTCGTCAGCTGCGCCGGCGTCGCCGGGCTGGTGCTGCGACGGTCGGCGCCGGCGCTGCGGCCGTGGTCGGCGCCGTGGCTCTGAGCCTGACCTGGAACGGATCAACGACGAGACCTGGCTTGTCGGGTGCATCGTCTCCGACGTCCTCGAGCGACTGGAGTGGCTCGTGGTCGTTCTTCGAGGACGACCCGACCACGCCTGCAGGCGACGTGGCCATGGACTTGGCCGGGCGACGGACCGTCTACCGAATCGGGCATTCGGACGCCGGTTATACCGCCGCCCGGATGACCGACGTCGGCGCGACCCCGTTACCCCTTTCCGTGCGCGGGCCAGGCGGAACCATGGTCTTCAAGGACGGCAGCCTCACGGTGCTCGTCGCACCGATTCCGGGCGACACCTCCAACGCGCTCGACTTCTTCACGCCGGAGCCGAAGGACATGCCCACGACTGGGGAATCTCGTGGAGTGAAGCTCGGCGACGGAAGCGCGGCGTACGTGTCGGCGACCTCCCACCCGATCGACCAGGTGCGCGCGGTCACATGGCAGACGCGCGCCGGCACGTTGGGCTCCCTGCTGTCCTCCGAGCGAGCCGTGAGCGCGACCGGCGTGCTCGCCTTCGCCAGTTCCAGCGGCTCGACATGGGGTCTCTTCGCGCCGTCCTATGCCGGTGCTGCTGGGGCCATCGCCCCGATGAACGAGTGCCGTTCGGAGAATGTCGAACCACTGAATGGCGGAATGATCATCGAGCCAACCGGAGCGCCGAGCGCACGAGCGACCTACGCCGGGGGCACGCGTGTCTTCCGGGTCGCTTGTGTGGTCCCCCATGGCGCCAGCGGGCTGCGTGTCACGGCCAGTGATGCCGCACGGCCGTATGCCCATCACGAGGTGAAACCCATCGCGGGCACCTCATGGGACCTGGTGATGGTGTCTGGCGAGATTCCGCTGAAGGGTACGGAGCGGAGGTTTGGCCCGGACAAGGACGTCACTGAGGTGTCCTATCTGGACTCCAACGATCAGCGGGTCTATCGCTCGCTCGCCAACGCGTAGTCCCGGTCAGGGCCTCGCCGGTCTCAGGCCGGCGAGGCTCTGTGCTGCCGCGGTGGTCGCCCCTGCGAGGGCCGTCTCGGCGCCCCCGAGCAGATCCAGCAGCAGGCGGTGCCGACGCGTCTCGCTGCTGATGTCGGTGGCGTGCGAGTGCTCCATGCCCAGCTCGCAGGCCGCCGCGACCGTGCCCGCCAGCTGGATGATCCGCAGCGCACGACCCGGAAGTCCTTGAGGCAGACCCCACTCGCGCATCGCCGTACGATCGTCGGCCATCGCGCGCAGCGGCGAGCCGGCCCACGGCTTGGCGTCCAGCGCGTCCAGCTCCTGCGTCGCGTCGATGAGGTGCTCACGCAACGTGCGCTCGATGTCCGACTCGTCCATCGAGGCGAGCAGGTGCGTCGGGACGGGATCGGCGTCGTACGCCGTCAACGTCACCTGAGTGCCTGTGTCGCCCTCGGGACCGAACTCCTCGATAGTCGGAACGAGCGCGCCACCGATGGCTGGCACGAACACGCACTCGCCGGAAGTCGTTGCGGCGCCGACGAGCTCAGGGTTGCCGCGCGGGAGCGTGGCGATCTGACCGGGCCGGGGGAGCGCGACGCACAGCACGCGCTCGCCGAGGTCCTGCCACAGCCGGAGCCGATCGAGGGCGCCGGTGACGTGGTCGACGTCGGGCAGCGCGTGGCTCACGGCATCGTCCAGATCGAGGTGACCGGCGTACGCCGAGGTCACCCAGAGCGACAGTCGTACCGACGCAGGCAGCGTCGACATCGCCGGCTCCTCTCTGCTCGGTCCCTCGTCGTCAAAGAGCAATGCTAGGTGTCCTAGGGTCTGGTCATGCGCAGCGACGATGCCGGCTCGATGGAGCCTGCGACAACGACCGGAGGAGAAGCGGCGTGAGGTGGCGCAGTGAGTGACGTCCTCGCCCTCGCAGGAGTCAGTGTGGTGCGCGGCGCCCAGCGGTTGCTGGATGACGTCACGTGGGAGGTCGAGGAAGGCGAACGCTGGGTCGTCCTGGGGCCGAACGGCGCCGGCAAGACAACCCTCCTGCAGCTCGCAGCGGGCAGGATTCACCCGACGACGGGAGTGGCCGGAGTCCTGTCCGAGGTCCTCGGCGCCGTCGACGTGTTCGAGCTGCGACCGCGAATCGGACTGGCATCAGCCAGCATCGCCGAGCGCATCCCTGGCAGCGAGCGAGTGAGCGATGTCGTCGTCACCGCCTCGTACGGCATGGTCGGCCGCTGGCGCGAGAAGTACGACGACCTGGACCACGCCCGCGCGCGGGAGCTGCTCGGAGCGCTGGGTGCCCTGCACCTGGCCGACCGCACCTTCGGGACGCTGAGCGAGGGGGAGCGCAAGCGCGTCCAGATCGCGCGGGCTCTGATGACCGACCCTGAGCTGATGCTGCTCGATGAGCCGGCGGCCGGGCTCGATCTCGGTGGCCGCGAAGACCTCGTCGCACGCCTCGGCCGCCTTGCGCAGGATGTCACCGCGCCGGCCATGGTGCTGGTCACCCACCACGTCGAGGAGATCCCGCCCGGCTTCACCGACGTACTCATGCTGCGCGCCGGCCGGGTCGTTGCCGCGGGTCCGCTCGAGCTGACCCTCACCGCGGACAACCTCTCCGCGACCTTCGACACACCACTCGTGCTCGACCGCCACGGCGACCGCTGGAGCGCACGCGCCCGCTGAGGGCTCCATGACCCAGCCAAAAACTCGGATGCGAGAGGTCGGCCCCATGAGGTGGGATCGGACCCATGGCGATCGTGTTGAGTAAGCCGACAGTCGACGAGCTGAATGAGGCGGTACTGGCTCTCCGGGAGTGGCAGCACGACGGGGCCCCTGTACAGCTGCATCCGGGAGACCTTGGCTGGTACTGGCGGTTCGGGGCGGAGACGACAGCTGCGGCGGTCCGGATCTGGAGCCGCGACCAACGGATCCTCGCGGTCGGCCTCCTGGATGGTCCTGGGCTGGTTCGACTGGCGATCGCGCCCGAGGCCGAGCACGACGAGGACCTGGCGACTCAGATGGCCGCCGACGTGAGCCGGCCAGAGCGTGGGGTCCTTCCTGAAGGAAGCATCTGTGTCGAGGCACGATTCGGCGCAGCGTTCCAGGCACGACTGGTCGGCGACGGATGGGCGCGGGACGAGCCGTGGACGCCGCTTCGGCGCGACCTCACCGCACCGGTGGAGGACTGCGGTTTGCGGATCGAGGTGGTCGAGCCGGAGCAGGCGCACCTGCAGACCGCCGTCCACCAAGCGTCGTTCGGCAGCCCGACATTCACCGACGAGCGTTGGCACGCGATGGCGTCCGGTGTGCCCTACGCCGACGCGTTGAGTCTGCTCGCGTACGACGGCCACGACACTCCCGTGGCGACTGCGACCGTGTGGTCGGCCGGTCCGGACAAGCCCGGGCTGCTCGAACCTGTAGGTGTGCATCCGGACTATCGAGGCCACGGATACGGCAAGGCGATGAGCATCGCAGCGGCGTCTGCGCTGCGTGACATGAGCTCATCGAGCGCGCTCGTCTGTACCCCGAGCAGCAACGTCGGCGCCGTCGCGACCTATGCGTCGGCCGGGTTCGAACAGCTTCCTGATGTCCGCGACCTGTGCCGGAGCGCCTGAGCGCAAGGAACGCTGCCGAGACGCCACGGCTGGCTCCGGTCAGCCATATGTAGGGTGGCGCAGTGTCCTGGGCTGAAGCGCTGCTGATCCTGATGGCCGGTATGGCCGCGGGGACCATCAACACCATCGTCGGCTCCGGGACGCTGGTCACGTTCCCGACGCTGCTGGCCTTTGGCTACCCGGCGGTGGTCGCCAATGTGTCCAACACCCTGGGCCTCGTCGGGGGCGGCATCACCGGCACGTGGGGCTACCGCAAGGAGCTGCGCGGCTCTGCTGATCTGCTCCGCAGGCTGGCACCGATGTCGTTCGCCGGTGCCGTCGTCGGCGCGCTCCTCCTGATCGTGCTGCCTGCGTCGGCGTTCGACGCGATCGTGCCGGTGCTGATCGGTCTCGGCGTGCTGCTCGTCATCTGTGGGCCCTGGCTGCAGAAGCGGGCCGCTGCCGCCCACCACGACGCTCAGGGCGCCACGCCGACCTGGCAACGAGTCCTGCTGCCTGCTGGCATCTTCGGAGCCGGTGTCTACGGGGGCTACTTCGGTGCCGCTCAGGGCGTGCTGCTGATGGGTCTGATGAGTGTGCTTCTGAGTGATCCGCTGCAGCGGATCAACGGCATCAAGAACGTCCTCGGCACCGTGGTCAACGCCGTGGCGGCAGTGACATTCATGGTGGTCGCGACGGACAAGATCGACTGGGCGGTGGCGGGGCTGATTGCCGTAGGCGCCCTCATCGGGGGTGTCATCGGTGCTCGCATCGGGCGCCGGCTGCCGCCGTGGGCGTTGCGCGGGTTCATCGTCGTGATCGGCATCGTGGCGATCATCAATCTGTTGCGCGGATGATCGGCGAGGTCGCCTGGCCGGTGGTCGTGCTGCTCGGTCTGGTGTGCGCAGGCGGTGCGCTGACCCAGTCGGTGGCCGGGTTCGGCCTCGCCGTCGTGACAGCGCCCGTTGTGGTGATGCTCGCGCCTGACCTGATGCCGGGCGCGCTGCTCGTCCCGAGTCTGGCGCTCCCGTTCGTGGAGCTGACCCGCGGCCAGCGCGACATCGATGGCCGCTCGCTGGGCTGGGCCATGCTCGGAAGACTTCTGCTGCTGCCGGTCGGGATCGCGTTGGTCGCTCTCACCTCTCCGACCGTGATCGCGGTCCTGGTCGGTGTGATGGTGCTCGTCGCCGTGGGCGCCTCTGTCTGGATGGTCGACCTTCGGCCGCGGCCGGCATCAGCGTTCGGCGCCGGCATGCTCACGGGCGTGACCGGCACAGCGGCCGCCATCGGAGGTCCCTTCCTCGGCCTCGTCCTCCAGCACGAGCGACCCAGCCGCGTGCGATCGACGCTCGCCGCCTTCTTCGTCCTCGGAGCATCCGTGTCGCTGATCGGCCTCGCCGCGGTCGGGGAGCTGACGCAGGACCAGGTCCGGGTGGGGCTCGTGTGGGTGCCCTTCGTTGCCGCTGGAGCCGTGCTGTCGATTCCTGTACGCCGTCGTCTGGCCCCCGAGCGGATGCGCAAGTGCGTGCTGGTTGTTGCTGCCGTCGCGGGCGTCAGCGTGCTCGTCCGGGCAGCCCTCGGCTGACCGTGCGTCCGGTCAGGAGCGCGTGCAGCGGCTCTTGGCAGACGCCCGTGGGTAGCAGATGTAGACGCGGTCGGCCGCCTTGTCGCTGAGGTAGCGCCCCACGCACTGGCTCGCCGTCACTCGGCCATGCCCTGCGCAGAACTTCAGGGCGGCGCGACCGGTCGCAAACGGCCCCGGCGCGTAGACGACCCAGTAGCCGGACCGGAGCGCGGCGTACTGATCGCTGCGCAGGACACGTGCGCCGGGCACGGTGCGGCGTACGTCGCGCAGCCTGCGGTCGCGCGCTGCCGTGCCGGCGGAGACCGGCTCAGAGGCGAGCTGAGCGATCCATACGCCTGATGTCTTCGCCGGAGGAGCAGACGACGGCGGAGACGCCGGCGGGGCTACCACCGCGCTTGGCGGAGCACTGCTCTCAGTACGCGGGGCACGCGAGCTGCTAGCAGTCGCAACGGAACTCGTCGATCCAGCTCCGTCGGCCCGGTCGTCCGTGCTCCCAAGATGCAGGCCGGCGTACATGCCGCCCGCCAGGACCAGCGCGCCCGCAAGAGCTCCCGCTACGGCTGCACCTCGCCTGCGCAGAGGCGAGGACCTGAGCCGCCGCGGCACGGTCATCGGCACAGGTGGAGTGTGTGCTGCAGGGGGTACGCCGGCGCCCGCCTCAGTGGTCGCCGTCGCGGAGTCGATAGGCACGCTCAGGAGATGTGCCGCCTCGCTCGCATCGGCTCGCGAGGTCGGCTCCTTGATCAGGAGGGCTTCGAGAGCAGGGCGGAGAGCGACAGCACGTTCGGGTGGCGGAATGCGTTCTGAGAGAACGGCGCTCATCGTCGCGGCAGTGGTCTTGCGACGCATGGGGCTGTGGCCCTCGACAGCGACGAAGAGGGTCATGCCCAGCGACCAGAGGTCGGCGGCCGGACCCTCCGGCAGGCCGCTGAGACGCTCAGGTGCCATGAACTCCGGCGAGCCGACCACCTGACCGATCTGAGTGATGCTGGTCGTGCCCTCGACGGACGCAATCCCGAAGTCCGCCAGCACAGCTCGGCCATCCGCTCGCAGCAGCACGTTGGCCGGCTTGATGTCTCGGTGCAGAATGCCGACCGCGTGAATGGCCTGGAGTCCGGCCACGACCTGACGGCCGATGCGCGCGACCTCCTGCTCGGGGAGCGGGCCGGTACGCAGCCGGTCCTGGAGGTTCGAACCTTCGACCAGCTCCATCACGAGCCAGGGGTGCGGTCGCTCGTCGACGATGTGGTGGACGGTGACGACGTTGGGGTGGCTCACCCGGGCGAGCGCTCGAGCCTCGCGCAGCACCCGCTCCCTGGTCTCGTCAGGGTCGGCGCCGTCGACCGGCCGCACCTCCTTGACGGCGACGTCGCGATGGAGGACGAGGTCTCGGGCGCGCCAGACCGTGCCCATCCCGCCGACACCGAGCTGATCGAGGAGCTCGAACCGTTCCTCGAGCACTCGGCCGACTGATCCCCCGGACATGTGCCTCACTCTAGGGAGCAGGGGCGTCTCTAGGCTGGACCGGTGCCAGTCCGCATCGACGATCCGTCCGACGAGCGAGTACGCGACTACTTCGCGCTGACCGATGTCGCCCTCCGTCGGGTGCTGGAACCCTGCGAGGGCCTCTATCTCGCCGAGAGCGAGAAGGTCATCCGGCGTGCGATCGGCGCCGGCCACCGACCGCGCTCGTTCCTGATGGGGGAGCGCTGGCTGGACGATCTGTCCGATCTCGTCGAGCAGGCTGAGGCCGACGACGTACCCGTCTTCGTGGCGGAGCCCGAGGTCATCGAGGAGATGACCGGATTTCACCTCCATCGCGGAGCCCTTGCTGCGATGCACCGCCCCGTCATGGCAGAGCCGTGCGACCTGCTGGCCGGAGCCCACCGGGTCGTCATCCTGGAGGACCTCGTCGACCACACCAACGTCGGAGCCGTCTTCCGCTCCGCGGCTGCCCTCGAGGTAGACGCCGTTCTCGTCACACCCCGGTGCGCGGACCCGCTCTATCGTCGTTCGGTGCGGGTGTCGATGGGCACGGTGCTGCAGGTGCCGTGGACCCGGATCGACCCGTGGCCGCAGGGCATCGAGCAGCTCCGTGACGATGGTTGGGTCGTCGCTGCTCTAGCACTCGACGATCGCTCAATCTCGTTGGCAGAGCTAGAGACTCAGCCACCAGACCGTCTCGCTCTGGTGCTCGGTGCGGAGGGCGATGGCCTGCGCCCGCGCACGGTCGCGGCCTGTGACCTCGTGGTCCGGATTCCCATGGCCGGCGGGGTCGACTCCCTCAACGTCGCCGCAGCCAGTGCGGTGGCGATGTGGGCCACTCGTCCGAAGGCCCGAGACCACCAGGTGTGACCTGACTCACGTGGATTTCGCGGTCCTCCACTTGACCGATGACCCCCTCGGTGCGATTAAGTAGGCAAGCCTTACCTAACCAGCGAGGAAGGATCGCGGTGCCTACCCGACCCCTGCGTCACCTGTTCCATCCGGCCAACGCCGACGACTACGCGGACATCCTGCACCGCGGTATCGATCATCTCGGAGATCACCTGCGCGAGGTCACCGGCCCCGCCCGTGGCGCCAGCCCCGAGCAGGCGGCCAAGCTGATCGATGACATCGATCTCGACGAGCCGGCGGGTGAGGTCGAGGACGTGCTGAGCGAGTTGTCGCGCGTGTATCTCGACGACACCGTGTGGTTCCACGAGCCGATGTACGCCGCCCACCTCAACTGTCCCGTCGTCATCCCGGCCCTCCTCGGTGAGCTGTTCGTCTCGTCGGTGAACTCCTCTCTCGACACCTTCGATCAGAGCGTCGGCGCCACCTACATCGAGCGCCACCTCATCGACTGGACGGCAGGACGAATCGGTTTCGGGGCGGGCTCGGACGGGGTCTTCACCAGTGGTGGGAGTCAGTCCAACCTGCAGGCCCTGCTGCTGGCCCGCGGCCGCCGACGTGGCGTACCCGCGGACCGTCTGCGCGTCCTGACCTCGCAGGACAGCCACTTCTCCGTGCAGAAGTCGGCGCGGCTGATGGGACTGTCGGACGACGCCGTGGTGACCGTGCCGACGGACGCGGCCCGACGGATGGACGTCGCCGCCCTGAAGCGGGCTCTCGAGACGTGCGACGCAGACGGACTGACCGTCATGGCCGTCGTCGCCACGGCCGGCACGACGGACTTCGGAGCGATCGACCCGATGCGCGCGATCGCCCAGGCCGCGGGGGCGTACGGCGCCTGGATGCATGTCGACGCGGCGTACGGCGGTGGCCTGCTCACCTCGCCGAGACGACGTCACCTGCTCGACGGCATCGAGCTGGCGGACTCGGTCACGATCGACTATCACAAGACGTTCTTCCAGCCGGTGTCCTCGAGCGCCATCGTCGTGCGCGATGGCAGCACGCTGCAGGAGGTGACGCACCACGCTGACTACCTCAACCCACGGTCCGCACAGCAGCCAAACCAGGTCGACAAGAGCCTGCAGACCACCCGCCGGTTCGATGCCCTCAAGCTGTGGATCACGTTGCGGCTCATGGGTGCTGACCAGATCGGTGACTACTTCGACACGGTCATCGACCTCGCGCAGGACGTCGCCGAGGTCGTCCGTGCCGATCGGGGCTTCGAGCTCGCGGCGGATCCGTCGCTCAGCACCGTGGTGTTCCGCTACCGCCCGCTCGGGATGAGTGAGAGCGACGCCGACGACCTCAACCCGCGGCTGCGGCAAGAGCTGTACGCCGGCGGTCGCGCGATGGTGGCCGGCACCAAGGTGGATGGCCGGTCCTGGCTCAAGCTGACGCTGCTCAACCCGATGGCGACGACCGAGCACATGGTCGAGATCCTCGACACGCTCCGGACCCTCGCGCGCGAGATCGATGCGCCGGCTCTCCTGGAGGTCAGCTGATGCACGAGTACGACTTCATCGGTGTCGGCCTGGGGCCGTTCAACCTTGGCCTCGCCGCGCTGACCGAGCCGCTCGACGAGCTGGACGGCCTGTTCCTCGAGGCTCGCGACCGGTTCGACTGGCACCCGGGGATGATGCTGCCGGACGCCACTCTCCAGGTGCCGTTCCTGGCCGACCTGGTCACCATGGCCGACCCGACCTCGCCGTTCTCCTTCCTGGCGTTCCTGAAGGACACCGGGCGGCTCTACTCCTTCTACATCCGCGAGAGCTTCTACCCGCTCCGTGCGGAGTACAACCAGTACTGCCAGTGGGTCAGCGACCGCCTGACATCGGTGCGCTTCGGCGAGGCCGTCGAGCGGGTCGAGCACGACGGCTCGGCGTACGTCGTCCGCACCAACCAGGGCGAGTCGTACCGCACGAAGCGGCTGGTGCTCGGCACGGGCACCCAGCCGAAGGTGCCGGACGCCTGCGCCGGCCTGGGCGGTCCCGCCATCCACACGTCCGACTACCTGACCCGCAAGGCCGACCTTCAGGACACCGGGTCGATCACGGTGGTGGGCAGCGGTCAGAGTGCCGCCGAGGTGTACGCCGACCTGCTGGCCGACATCGAGTCGCACGGCTACACGCTCAGCTGGGTGACGCGGTCACCGCGGTTCTTCCCGATGGAGTACACCAAGCTGACGTTGGAGATGACGTCGCCGGAGTACACCGCCTACTTCCAGGCACTGCCTGGTGAGAAGCGGGATGAGCTGCTCCGCGAGCAGCGCGGCCTCTACAAGGGGATCAGCTCGGACACGATCAACGACATCTTCGACACGCTCTACGCCAAGCAGGTGCACGGCGGTGTGGACACCAATCTGCTCACCTGTGCGGCCCTCACCGGCGCCGAGTGGGACGGCACGGCGTACACCCTCGACCTGCACCACACCGAGCAGCACGAGGACCTGCGCCTGAGGACTGAATCTCTTGTGCTGGCAACCGGATACGCGTCCAGCGTGCCTGCCTTCCTGGACCCGGTGCGCGACCGGATCCGCTGGGACGAGCGGGGAAGGTACGACGCGTCCTCGACCTACGCGGTCGACCGGGCAGGCGAGGAGATCTTCGTCCAGAACGGCGAGGAGCACACGCACGGCTTCGTGGCGCCCGACCTCGGGATGGGCGCCTATCGCAGCTCGGTGATCATCGCGGCGATGGTCGGCCGAGAGGTCTACCCAATCGAGAAGCGGATCGCGTTCCAGCAGTTCGGCGTGCCCGACCACCTCCGCCTGATGGCAGGTGCGGCCCGATGAGCACGCTGATGACGAGCAGCATCACCCTCGCACCATTCGACGGGGATCGCGACAGTGAGGTCCTGCACCAGTGGGTCACGCATCCTCGCTCGGTCTATTGGGGCATGCAGCACTCCTCGGTCAGTGATGTCGAGACGGCCTATCGCGGACTCGCACTGGACCCGTACCACCACGCGTTCGTCGGATTCGTGGACGCCCAGGCGCAGTTCCTCATGGAGGTCTACGACCCGCGACACCGCGAGCTGGCCGACGTGCCCGAGATCGAGCACGGCGACGTCGGGATGCACCTCTTGGTCGCACCTGCCGAACAACCCGTCCATGGCTTCACCAGGTCGGTCATGAGGGCCGTCCTGCAGTACTGCTTCCAACCTGAGGAGGTCCGACGCGTGGTCGTCGAGCCAGACGTACGCAACACCAAGATCGCTGCACTGAACGCGGCGGCAGGATTCCGCGTGGTGCGTGAGGTCCCGTTGCACGACAAGGTCGCTGCGCTGTCGTTCTGCACCCGCGCCCAGTTCGAGGCTTCGGAGCTCGGCGGTGACCTCGCGTGACGGCGACGATCCTGACCACGGCCGATCCCCGTCAGTACGCGACTCATCTCACTCCGACGTCGATGGATCGCGCCCAAAGAGCGTTGGTAGCCAAGGCGATTGGCGAGTTCACCCACGAACGCCTACTGGCGCCTCAGTCGGACCAGGACGGCTACCGGCTGGTGACGGGCGAGGGGCGGAGCACGTACTGGTTCCGCGCCCGGGTGCACGAGCTGGATCACTGGGTGGTCGAGCCCGAGTCGCTCGAGCGAGAGGTGGACGGCGTTCCGACGCGGCTCGATGCGCAGGACCTCATTGCGGAGCTCGCACCGGCACTCGGCATCCCGTCCTCGTTGCTGCCGACCTACCTCGAGGAGATTGCCAGCACGCTGTCCTCCTCCGCGTGGAAGCTGCAACGACCACAGGTCTCGTCAAGCGACCTGGTCGACGCGAGCTATCAAGAGATCGAGTCGGCGATGTCCGAGGGCCACCCGGCATTTGTCGCGAACAACGGCCGAATCGGTTACGGCGCAGACGATTACGCGGCGTACGCACCCGAGACCGGCAGCGCACTGAGGCTCGTGTGGCTGGCCGCCCGTCGCGAGATGTCCCACCTGTCCTGCGGCACGGGTCTGACCGAGCCGGATCTCTATCGCAGCGAGCTGGGGCAAGAGACCGTTGGTCGGTTCGACACCCGGCTGACCGAGCTCGGACTGGACCCGGCGGACTACCTCTATCTGCCAGTTCACCCCTGGCAGTGGGTCAACAAGCTCTCGATCACCTTCGCGCCGGACCTCGGCCGGCAGGACCTGGTGTGTCTTGGCGAGGGCGAGGACGACTACCAGGCGCAGCAGTCGATCCGGACGTTCTTCAACGCTTCTCGGTCGGAGCGCCACTACGTCAAGACCGCGCTGTCCATCCAGAACATGGGCTTCATGCGCGGTCTCTCACCGCGCTACATGGAGGCGACGCCGGCCATCAACGACTGGGTCGCCGACCTCGTCGCCAAGGATCCGACGCTGCAGGACTGTCGTTTCGGGGTGCTGCGCGAACGCGCGTCGATCGGTTACACCGGTGACGCGTTCCACCGGCTCGCGGATGTCTCGCCCTACCAGAAGATGATCGCGGCACTGTGGCGTGAGAGCCCGATGCCGGGCCTCGACGACAACGAGCGTCTCGCGACGATGGCGTCGCTCCTGCACCGTGACACCACGGGAACTGCGTTGGTATCAAAGATGATCGAGGCTTCACCGGTCGAGCCGGTCGAGTGGGTGCGGACCTACCTCCGCGCCCACCTGCGGCCACTGGTGCACTGCCTCTACCGTTATGAGCTGGCGTTCATGCCCCACGGTGAGAACCTCATCATGGTGCTGCGCGACAACGTCCCGGTGCGGATGCTGATGAAGGACATCGGCGAGGAGGTCGCCGTGATGGGCGACCTCGAGCTCCCGGCGGAGGTGGAGCGCATCAAGGCGGATGTCCCGCAGGCCGTACGCGCATTGGCGATCCACACCGACGTGTTCGACGGGTTCTTCCGCTACCTCGCGGCCATCCTCGACGACGACGGC
The DNA here is from genome assembly GCF_001190945.1 of Luteipulveratus mongoliensis. Classification (NCBI taxonomy): domain Bacteria; kingdom Bacillati; phylum Actinomycetota; class Actinomycetes; order Micrococcales; family Dermacoccaceae; genus Luteipulveratus; species Luteipulveratus mongoliensis. Next base: position 3,114,197 of record NZ_CP011112.1, read on the forward strand.
GTGCTTCCGGCGTCGGAGTTCTGGGCCGAGGTGGCGCGCTGCATCGAGGAGCACCGCATCGATCACCCGGAGCTCGCGGAGGTCGCCGCGCGGTACGACCTGTTCCGCCCGACGTTCAAGCACAGCTGCCTCAACCGGCTCCAGCTGCGCAACACCCTGCAGATGGTCGACCTGGCGGACCAGGCCGAGTCGCTGATGTTCGCCGGCGAGCTCACCAACCCGATCGGGCGTCCGTCCACGGACCAGATCTGACCCGTACGCCGTCCGCTCACCTCGGGGGAGCGGACGGCGTGCAGCTCAGCTGCCCGGGACCGCGAAAGTTGCGGTGATGACGCCGCGCCCCAGGAGCTGGCCGCCGACGTTGAAGAGCGCCACGGCCGGGCTGACGTCCTCGTTGATGGGCAGCGGGTCGCCGCCTATGGCCTGCACCGCGAACATGTAGCGGTGCGGCCGGTCTCCGGCGGGTGGCGCCGCGCCGTCGTACTGCTTGTTGCCGAAGTCGTTGCGCACGTGGAACGCGCCCTCCGGCAGGTCCGCACCTGCAGCCAACGACGTGACGTCCGCAGGGATGCCGACTGCGATCCAGTGCCAGAAACCGGACGGCGTGGGCGCATCCGGGTCGAAGCAGGTCACGGCAAAGGACGTGGTGCCGTCCGGTGCGCCGGACCAGGAGAGCTGGGGTGAGGTGTTGCCACCGGTCATGCCCCAGTCGTTGAAGACCTGCGTGTCCGGCAGCGTGTCGCCGTCCGTGAAGGACTCGCTGGTCACCGTTAGGGACGGGACCTCGGGCAAGAGGGAGTAGGGATCAGGGTGCTCAGGTCGCTCGAGCTTCATGAGCCCGACACTAATCCCCACTCTTTCGCGAGGAGTGAGTACGACTCACGGCGCTCGGCCGCGTCGTGCACGTTGGTCGTGATCATGAGCTCGTCGGCGCCGCAGGCCTCGGCCCGCCGACGAATGCCGGCCGCGACCTCCTCCGGAGTGCCCACGGTGGCGAACTGGCCGAACGCCTGACCGATCGACTCATCCAGGTCGGTCCACGAGTACGCGTGGGCTTCCTCAGGACTCGGCAGCGGACCCGGACGGTTCTGCCGCAGGCGCACCATCGACAGGGCAGCCGCGCGGCCGAGCTGTCGAGCCCTCTCCGAGTCGGCTGACGTGATGGCCGCGACGGCGAGCAGAGAGTGCGGCTCCTGCATCGCGCCCTCGCGCTGCTGAGGCCGGAAGGAGGATCGGTAGGCGTCCATCGCCTCGACCGGGTCAGCTGTGCCGAAGTGGCCCGCGAACGCGAACGGGGTCCCGAAGGCTCCCGCTGCCTGTGCGCCGTAGAGGCTCGAACCGAGGATCCAGACGGGCGGGAGCGGGACATCGGTCGGCTGAGCGGAGATCGGACGGAACGGGTGCTCCTCAGGGAATCCGTCGACGTAGGCGATCAGCTCGGCGTACTGCTGTGGGAAGTCGTCAGCGCCGAGCGCCTCCCGGCTGCGACGCAGTGCGAGTGCCGTCAGCTGGTCTGTGCCAGGGGCCCGACCCAGCCCCAGATCGATCCGACCTGGATGGAGCGCCTCGAGCACCCGGAACGTCTCGGCGACCTGCAGGGGAGCGTGGTTCGGCAGCATGATGCCGCCGGCGCCAACCCGGATCGTGGCCGTGGCCGCGGCCACGGACGCGATCATCACCGGTGGCGCAGTGCTCGCGACGCTGGCGATGTTGTGGTGTTCGGCGACCCAGAAGCGTTGGTATTCATCGCGTTCCGTCGACTGGGCGAGCTCGATCGTCTCGCGTACGGCGTCCCCCGAAGTGCGACCGGACGAGACAGGGGACAGGTCCAGGACCGAAAGGGGAAGTGTCACCTCATGGGCAACAGCGCCGGCCAGTGACACATTCCGCTCAGACGATCCGCCACCGCCCGATGAGCGTGTCGTCCTCATGGAGCAGGGACGCGAGGGCGCCCTTGGACTCCAGCTCCTCGCTGTCGAGAATGCGGGGCCCGTGGCCCGCGCGTAGGAGAGGAGACCAGGTCAGGCAGAGCTCATCGACCAGTCCCAGAGTGACGAGCTCGCCAGCCAGTGTCGGGCCCCCTTCGCAGAGCACCCGAGTCAGACCGCGCTCGGCGAGGGCGCCAAGGGAGGCAGCCAGGTCGACACTCGAGTCTCCTTGCTGCACAACATGATCCGTGCCGATGGCTCGGCCCGACTCGGCCACCGCATCCGGGTCCGCATCAGTCGTGGTCAGCAAGATCACGGGGCCGCCTTCGCCTTCCGTCCGGAGCCGGCTCGGCACGATGCCGCTACGGGTGACGACCGCGATCGTGGGGTGGGCCTCTCGATCCTCGCGCAGCGACCGCCACCGCTCATCCACGACGGCCGGCGCATAGCTCTCGGCGCGCACCGTCCCGGCTCCGACCAGGATCACATCGGCCCACGCACGCAGGAGGGCGAACACGGCAGAGTCCGACGGGGTGTTGATGGTCCCGGACAGGCCGTCCTGGCCGGTGGCCGCACCGTCGAGTGTGCTGACCATGTTGAGTCGCACCAGGCGTCCGCCGGGTGGCGGCGCGATGTCGTACAGGTCGATGAGTGCGGCGTCTGAGACGTCGCCGGATCGCTTTGGAACTGGAAGCAACTGGCGCATTCCTCTATCAAACCGGTCTGCGTGCGAGGATGGCCCATGGCCAAGAAAAAGAAGAAGGACGACAAGAAGTCAAAGAAGAACGACGACCTGAAGAAGTCGTCCAAGAAGCACAAGGCCAGCAAGAAGGACGAGAAGCCCAAGGGCGGCGCCACCCTCGCAAAGTCATTGCGGGACGAGCTGGCCGTGTCCGCGGGATTCGTGCTGGCCGACCTCGACCCCGGTTCGACGCCTGGGTTCGACGGCGACAAGGACGATGCCGCTGAGGCCATGGCGTCCGTCGCTGACGAGCTCGCCGAGCTGCAGGAGCGCCTCTATGCCGACGGCCGCGACCGCGAGGGCCGGTCGGTGCTGCTGGTCATCCAGGGCATGGACACCTCTGGCAAGGGCGGCATCCTGCGCCACGTCGTGGGTGCGGTTGATCCTCAGGGCATCCAGCTCACGTCGTTCAAGGCGCCTTCGAAGGAAGAGCAGGCGCACCCCTTCCTCTGGCGCATCCGCAATGCGCTGCCGAAGCCTGGCTACATCGGTGTCTTCGACCGCTCGCAGTACGAAGACGTCCTCATCGTGCGCGTGCACGACCTGGTTCCGCGGTCCACGTGGGTGCGTCGCTATGGCCAGATCAACTCCTTCGAGGCTGGCGTCATCGAAAAGGGCACGGCCATCATCAAGGTGATGCTGCACATCTCCGAGGACGAGCAGAAGGCTCGGCTGCAGGAGCGTCTGGACCGGCCGGACAAGAACTGGAAGTTCAACCCTGCCGACGTCGACGAGCGAGAGTTCTGGGACGCCTATCAGGAGTCGTACCAGGCACTGCTCGACAAGACGTCGACCGACGAGGCGCCGTGGTATGTCGTGCCTGCGGACCACAAGTGGTACGCGCGGCTCGCCGTGCAGCAGCTGCTCCTGGAGCAGCTGCGCGAGATCGACCCGCAGTGGCCCGCGGCAACCTACGACGTCGAGGCTGAGAAGGCGCGCCTCGCCGACACCTGATCAGACCGTTGTCAGTGGCCGGTCGCCCGCAGCACGACGAGTGAGCGGCCGGTCACCGGCACCTCCGCGCCCGGTCCGAGGGCGACCACTTCAGCATCCGGGTCGTACGCCGCGTCGGTGGCCAGCGCGATCGTCCAGGTGCCGTCGTGCACATCCGGGACGGTGAAGTCGACCGAGTCACTGTGGGCGTTGAACATCAGCAGCATGTGGTCGTCGGTCACCGGCCGGCCGACGTCGTCCGGTGTGGTGATGGTCTCGCCGTTGAGAAAGACCATCAGCGTGCGGGCGTAGCCGTTGCGCCAGTCCAGCTCGTTCATCGGGAGTCCTGACGACGCGAACCAGGCGATGTCGCCCACCTCGCTCGCACCGCCGTGTGCCGCGTCGCCGGCGAAGAACCGTCGCCGACGGAACGTCGGATGCTGCTGACGAAGGGCGATGGCCGCCCGGGTGAAGTCGAGCAGGTCACGACGGTCGTCGTCCAGATCCCAGTCGACCCAGGCGATCTCGTTGTCCTGGCAGTAGACGTTGTTGTTGCCGCTCTGGGTGCGGCCGAGCTCGTCGCCGTGCGACAGCATGGGTACGCCCTGGCTCAGCAGGAGCGTGGCGAGGAAGTTGCGCTGCTGCTGAGCTCGCAGGCGGTTGACGTCCGCGTCGTCGGTCGGACCTTCGACCCCGCAGTTCCAGGAGCGGTTGTGGCTCTCGCCGTCCTGGTTGTCCTCACCGTTGGCCTCGTTGTGCTTCTCGTTGTACGAGACCAGGTCCCGCATCGTGAATCCGTCGTGCGCTGTGACGAAGTTGATGGACGCGATCGGGCGGCGCCCGGAGTGGGCGTACAGATCGCTGGAACCCGTGAGACGAGAAGCGAATTCGCCGAGTGCGGCAGCCTCGCCTCGCCAGTAGTCGCGGACCGTGTCGCGGTAGCGGCCGTTCCACTCGGTCCACAAGGGCGGGAAGTTGCCGACCTGGTAGCCGCCGTCGCCGAGGTCCCACGGCTCGGCGATCAGCTTGACTTGGGAGACGACCGGGTCCTGCTGGATGATGTCGAAGAACGCCGACAGGCGGTCGACCTCGTGGAACTGGCGCGCGAGCGTCGCCGCGAGGTCGAAGCGGAAGCCGTCGACGTGCATGTCGAGCACCCAGTAGCGCAGCGAGTCCATGATCAGCTGCAGTACGTGCGGGTTGCGCATCAGCAGGCTGTTGCCGGTGCCCGTCGTGTCGTAGTAATGCTTCTTGTCCTCGTCCACGAGCCGGTAGTACGCCGCGTTGTCGATGCCACGGAACGCCAGCGTCGGGCCGAGCTGGTTGCCCTCGGCCGTGTGGTTGTAGACCACGTCGAGGATCACCTCGATGTCCGCCTCGTGCAGCGCCTTGACCATCGCCTTGAACTCCGTGACCTGCTGGCCGCGTGATCCGGTGGCGCTGTAGGCGTTGTGCGGTGCGAGGAACCCGATGGTGTTGTAGCCCCAGTAGTTGGACAGCCCTTTCTCCTTGAGGGTGGTGTCCTGGACGTACTGGTGGACGGGCTGCAGCTCGATCGCGGTCACGCCGAGCTGCTGGAGGTGCTCGATGACCGCGGGATGGGCGATGCCGGCGTACGTGCCTCTGATCTCCTCGGGTACGTCCGGGTGGGTCATCGTGAGGCCGCGTACGTGGGCCTCGTAGATCACCGTGTCGTGGTACTCGTGGCCAGGCGGCCGGTCGCGGCCCCAGTCGAAGAACGGGTTGATGACGACCGAGAGCATGGTGTGCCCGAGCGAGTTGTCCTTGTTGCGCTTGCGCCGGTTGGCGAACCGGTAGGAGAACAGCGACTCATCGCCATCGATCTGACCGTCGATCGCCTTCGCGTAGGGATCGAGGAGCAGCTTGCTCGGGTCGCATCGGTGGCCCGCTGAGGGGTCGTACGGCCCGTGCACCCGATAGCCATAGCGCTGTCCGGGCTGGATTCCTGGCACGAATCCGTGCCAGACGTGCCCGTCGACCTCAGTCAGCTCGACCCGCTGCTCGGCCCCGTCGTCGTCGATCAGGCAGAGCTCGACGCGCGCGGCAACTTCGGTGAAGATCGCGAAATTGACCCCGCTGCCGTCGTACGTTGCACCCAACGGATAGGCCTTGCCGGGCCAGATGTCCACCAGTTTCCTCTCCTGTCTCGCCGACTCTCGGCCATTGTGGTGCACAACGCACGGGGCTTGCGCGGCTACCGTGGTCTGCGTGAACCGACGCACAGCAGAGGCGCCCGGGTGGTAACGGGCCTGAAGCCGCAGCTCAAGCGCCTGCTGTCTCACGTACCCGGACTGCTCAACCTGGCCCGGCTGACGGCTGAGACCGTACGCGTCTGCATGCGCTGGCGCGTGACGGGACTTGCCGCCGAGGCAGGCTTCTTCGCCCTGCTCTCCCTGCCGCCACTGATCTTCGGGCTGCTGGGCGCCGTGGGTTATCTGGCCAAGCCGTTCGGCGCCAACGTCCGCGAGCAGGTCACGAAAAGCATCATCGACTACGCCGACCAGTTCCTCACGCCGGACGTCATCAACAACGTGATCCAGCCCACGCTGAACCAGGCGCTGAGTGGCGGTCGTGCTGACGTCATCTCGATCGGATTCCTGCTGAGTCTGTGGTCCGGCTCGCGGTGCCTCAATGTGCTGCTCGACACCATCTCGATCATGTACGGCCAGGGCGGGATGCGGGGGATCATCCGGACTCGTGTCATGAGCCTGTCGCTGTACTTCGTCTCGTTGCTGTTCGCCGCGGTACTGATCCCGCTGATGCTGATCGGGCCGGACCTGCTGAGCAGGATCGTGCCCAAGAGCCTGCAGTTCCTGATGATTCTGTATTGGCCGTTGGTCGGCGGTCTGACCATCCTCGGTTTCGCGACGCTGTTCTACATCGCCACGCCCAAGCGCGCGCCGTGGGTACGTGACCTGCCGGGCGCGACGCTGACACTCGTGATCTGGGTGCTGTCGTCGTACGGCTTGCGCTACTTCCTCGGCAACTCGGTCGACGGGTTCAGCGTCTACGGTCCGTTGTCGGCCACGATCGTTGTGCTGATCTGGCTGTACTTCCTGGGCATCGGCGTGCTGATCGGTGCGGCCCTCAACGCCGCGGCTTCGCGGCTGTGGCCGCCGCCTGAGGTCGCCCCGATCTCGGAGAAGGCCAGGGAGTGGCTCGGGGAGGGTGTCGCACGGCTTCGCCCCGACGAACCGCGTGAACCGCGCAACGGATCGAGCAAGGCCGCGTCGACGGAAGACGAAGACTCGACCGGCTTGGACTCGTCCCGCGCCATCGGCTAGTGTCGGCGGGCAGCGAGACGGCGTAGCCGCCCCGCTGCGACCACGCGGACATAGCTCAGTTGGTAGAGCGCAACCTTGCCAAGGTTGAGGTCGCCGGTTCGAGCCCGGTTGTCCGCTCTGATCTCCTTGCGAGATCCTGTCTGGGAGACCAGACGTGGTGGAGTGGCCGAGAGGCGAGGCAACGGCCTGCAAAGCCGTCTACACGGGTTCAAATCCCGTCTCCACCTCCAGATCCGACGACTAGCATCACGACATGTCGTCACCGGCCGAGATCACGGTCAACGGTGTACGCCGCTCGTTGAGTGATGCGACACCCCACACCTCCTTGCTCACCTGGCTTCGCGGCCAGGGCCTCACAGGCGCCAAGGAAGGCTGCGCCGAAGGTGAGTGTGGTGCCTGCTCGGTGCTGGTCGCCCGCGCTGACCAGGAGCACGGTGCCCGTTGGACAGCTCTGAACGCGTGCCTTCCTCCCGCCTTGGGCCTGGACGGCCAGGAGATCGTCACCGCGGAGGGGCTCGGGTCTCCTGTGTCGCTGCACCCGGTACAGCGTGAGATGGCCCTGCGCGGCGGCTCGCAGTGCGGCTACTGCACTCCTGGGTTCGTCTGCAGCATGGCCGCCGAGTTCTACCGACCGGATCGTGCTGCGGACGGCGACGACAACGGGTTCGATCCGCACGCCCTGTCGGGCAACCTCTGCCGCTGCACCGGCTATCGACCGATCCTGGAAGCCGCCGCCGCACTGGACGCGCCGGCTCAGGACGACACCCTGACCACCCGACTCGCCGCCTCGGCACCCACAGCGGCCGCGACCCACCTCGAGGCCGACGGTGCGGCGTACGACCGTCCCGCCGACCTCGCGACAGTGCTGGGTCTCCTGGCCGAGGACGGTGAGGTCCGTGTGGTCGCCGGGGCCACGGACTGGGGCGTCGACGTCAACCTCAAGCACGTACGCGACCCACGCCTCGTCGCCATCGATCACCTGGCCGAGCTGCGTGAGCTCGAGGTCAGCGACGACCAGATCACGATCGGCGCGGCACTGACGCTCAGCGAGATCGAGCGCTCCCTCGATGCGCGAGTCCCGTTGCTGGACAAGCTGTTTCCGCTCTTCGCATCACGCCTGATCCGCAACGCTGCGACCATCGGCGGCAACCTCGGCACCGGATCACCGATCGGTGACTGCGCTCCCGTGCTCCTCGCTCTTGATGCCTCAGTGCGACTCGTCAGCGCGGCCGGCGAACGCGTGGTGCCGCTCGCGGACTACTTCACCGGATACCGCACGTCTGTACGCCGTCCGGACGAGCTGATCGCCGCGGTGGTGGTGCCACTGCCGCTCGCTGAGCACACGACCTTCGTGAAGGCGGCCAAGCGGCGCTATGACGACATCTCGAGCGTGGCGGTGGCCATCGCGATCCGTCTCGACGGGGGAGCCGTGACCGGGGCGCGCATCGGGCTCGGCGGAGTCGCCGCGACGCCGGTTCGAGCGAAGGCTGCCGAGGACGCCTTGACGGGTCAGCCTTGGGACGAGGCTCATGTCGCCGCAGTGGCCGACCTGCTCGCCGCCGAGGGCACGCCGATCGATGACCACCGGGCCAGCTGTGCGTACCGGCAGGCGATGCTGCGGCAGGCGCTGCTGCGCGCTCACCTCGAGAGCACGGAGCAGGAGGTGCCGGCATGAGCGAGCTCAGCAGCCGTCCGCCGAGCGGAACCATCGGAGCCGCGCAGCCGCACGAGAGCGCAGCCGGCCACGTCACGGGGCACGCCCGCTACACCGAGGACCTTGCGGCGCTGTCTCCGAACGCCCTGCATGCGTGGCCCTGCCAAGCTCCGCACGCGCACGCCCGGGTGACGCGTCTCGACGTGACTGCGGCCCGCGAGGTGCGTGGCGTCGTACTCGTCCTGACTGCTGAGGACGTACCCGGCGTCAACGACTCGGGCACATCCCACGACGAGCCGCTGTTCCCGGACGAAGTGATGTTCCACGGACAGGCCGTCTGCTGGGTCGTGGGCGAGACGCTGGAGTCGGCGCGCAGGGGAGCGGCCGCGGTCCAGGTCGAGTACGAGCCTCTCCCAGCAGTTCTCACGCTACGCGAGGCGATCGATGCGAGCAGCTTCCAGGGGGCGTCCCCGACGGTGCAGCGCGGTGATGCGGCTAGTGCGTTGTCCGGCGCGGCTCGCACGTTCAGCGGCGAGGTTGACATCCCCGGCCAGGAGCACTTCTACCTCGAGACGCACGCGTCCCTCGCCCGCGTGGACGAGGCGGGTCAGGTGTTCATCCAGAGCAGCACTCAGCACCCCACGGAGACCCAGGAGATCGTCGCCCACGTGCTCGGGCTGCGCAGTCACGAGGTCACGGTCCAATGCCTGCGGATGGGCGGCGGGTTCGGCGGCAAGGAGATGCAGCCACACGGCTACGCAGCGGTCGCCGCTCTTGCTGCGGCGCGCACCGGACGTGAGGTGTCGGTCCGGCTCAACCGCACCCAGGACATGACCATGACGGGCAAGCGGCACCCGTTCCACGCGTCCTACTCTGTGGGCTTCGACCAGGACGGCCATCTCGTCGCGCTGGACGCCACCCTGACAGCTGACGGCGGATGGTCCCTCGATCTGTCCCAGCCCGTGCTCGCTCGTGCCCTGTGCCACGTCGAGAACTCCTACTGGATCCCTCACGTGCTGGTTCATGGGCGAATTGCCTTGACCCACAAGACTTCTCAGACCGCGTTCCGTGGCTTCGGAGGTCCCCAGGGGATGCACGTGATCGAGGAGATTCTCGGTCGCTGCGCACCACAGCTCGGGATCCCGGCCGACGAGCTGCGGCGGCGCAATCTCTACCAGCCAGGCCAAACCACGCCGTACGGCCAGGACGTGCGCCATGCGGAGCGTCTCGAGCGGATCTGGGACGAGGTGTCGGAGGACGCCGACCTGGCGACTCGGCGGGCCGCGATCGGCGACTTCAACGCGCGACATCAGCACGTCAAGCGCGGAATCGCCACGACACCAGTGAAGTTCGGCATCTCCTTCAACCTGACGGCCTTCAACCAGGCGGGTGCCCTGGTGCTGGTCTATAAAGACGGATCGGTCCTCATCAACCACGGTGGTACCGAGATGGGACAAGGCCTGCACACCAAGATGATTCAGGTGGCGGCCACGGCCCTGGGAGTGCCGCAGAGCATCGTTCGACTGGCACCCACTCGCACCGACAAGGTGCCGAATACATCTGCTACTGCTGCGAGCTCGGGATCAGACCTCAACGGCGGTGCCGTCAAGAACGCCTGCGAGCAGATTCGCGCACGGCTGGCTGCCGTCGCCGCCGGACAGCTCGGGGTGCCACCGGGAGACGTTCGATTCGCCGACGGTGTGATCACGGGTCTGGGTGCTCCCGGCAAGGAGATCGCCTTCGCTGACCTGGTGCGGTCGGCGTACCTCCAACGCGTGCAGCTGTCGGCCGCTGGGTTCTACCGGACCGAGGGCCTGCACTGGGACGCGACGACCATGGCGGGCTCGCCGTTCAAGTACTTCGCCTACGGCGCCGCGGTCGCCGAGGTCGAGGTCGATGGCTTCACCGGCGCCTATCGGACGCGACGCGTCGACATCGTGCACGACGTCGGGGACAGCCTCTCGCCGCTGGTCGATCTCGGACAGATCGAGGGCGGATTCGTCCAGGGCGCAGGGTGGTTGACGCTCGAAGACCTCCGCTGGGACACCAGTGACGGTGACAACCGAGGGCGTCTCGCGACGCAGAGCGCGAGCACCTACAAGCTGCCGAGCCTGTCCGAGATGCCGGAGGACTTCCGCGTACGCCTCCTGGAGCACGCAGCCGAGGACGGCGCGGTCTACGGCTCCAAGGCTGTCGGAGAGCCGCCGCTGATGCTCGCCTTCTCGGTGCGCGAGGCGCTTCGTCAGGCTGCCGCTGCCTTCGGACCCGACGGCTGCGTCGTCGACCTCGCGAGCCCCGCCACACCTGAGGCGGTCTACTGGGCGCTCGACGGTGCTCGTACGTCTGCCTCGCCGGCTCCCTCGACCTCACCGGCGCAGGTGCCTGCGGCCACGGGCGGCTGAGATGGATTGGCTCGACGGGGTCACCGAGCTGCACGCGTCTGGTCAGGCCGGTGTCCTGGTCACGGTGGCGATCGCGCGCGGGCACACGCCGCGGGAGGCGGGCGCCAAGATGGTCGTGTCGCTCGACCGCACGTGGGGGAGCGTGGGCGGCGGCAACCTCGAGGCAGAGGCGATCGAACGTGGCAGAAGCATGCTGCAGGAGGCGCTCGGGCCGCCCTCACTGCTCGACGTTGCCCTCAACGACAGAGCGCCGCACAAGCACGGACGGCAGTGCTGTGGTGGCCAGGTGACCCTGCTGTTCGAGCCGCTCACGGTGGCGCCGACGGTGGCGATCTTCGGCGTCGGCCATGTCGGTCTGGAACTCGCACGCATCCTGGGCCGCCTCGACGTGCGGCTCGTGCTGATCGACTCTCGTCCAGAGCAGCTGGCGGACGAGCGTCTGCGACCCGCCTTGGACGGCCCGGCGACGGTCGACGTACGTCATCTCCCGGTTCCCGAGGCGGCGCTGGCGGACCTTCCCCCGGGCAGTCATGTCCTGGTGATGACGCACGACCACGCCGAGGACGCCGCCCTCTGCGACTCGGCGCTGCGGCGTACGGACCTGGGCAGCATCGGCCTGATCGGGTCGAGCGCGAAGTGGCAGCGCTTCCGCAAGACCCTGGGAGAGCAGGGCCACACGGAGGCCGACCTCGCCCGCATCACGACACCGATCGGCGTACCGGGAGTTGGCGGCAAGGAGCCTGCGACGATCGCGCTCAGCGTGGCCGCCGCGCTCCTGCCGCTCCTGACGACGCGTCAGTAGGTGACGCGGTCCCCCTTGTCCAGCCACCGCTCGAACGGCGCGAAGGCGGCCGGCACGGTCACGTGGGCGACCGACGTCGGCCACTGCGACCGCTCCGTCGCGAACAGGTCGTAGAACGCGCGGTCGTCGAACCCGCCGCGCGCTGCATCGTCGCGATCGGCGGCGTACACAACTCGGTCCAGGCGTGCCCACAGCGCGGCCGACATGCAGAGGGGACATGGCTCGCACGACGTGTAGAGCACGGCGCCCTTGAGCGAGAAGTCGCCGATGGCCTGCGCCGCTGCACGGATGGCGACGACCTCGGCGTGCGCGGTCGGATCCAGGTCTCGCGTCACGCGATTGACGCCTTCGGCGAGAACTTTGCCGCCTGCGACCACGACTGCGCCGAACGGGCCGCCACCAGCACCGACGTTGTCGCGGGCGAGCGTGATCACGTGCTGAAGCCAACGGTCGTCCGAGTCGGGTGTGGTGTCCTGGGACTGACTCGTGCCTGGCTCGCCGCTCATGGCGTCATCAGACCACACACACCGCGCGCCCGTTTTGGGCGAGCGGGGATTCGTCGGCTACAGTTCTCTCCGTTGCCCAGACCATTCGGTCGGTGGCAGCAGGCGGACATAGCTCAGTTGGTAGAGCGCAACCTTGCCAAGGTTGAGGTCGCCGGTTCGAGCCCGGTTGTCCGCTCTCTCGACCTCCTTCGTGGGGGTCGAGCCAGGGCGATTGGCGCAGTGGTAGCGCGCTTCCTTGACACGGAAGAGGTCACTGGTTCAAACCCAGTATCGCCCACCAGTACGGAACGGCCCCTGACCTGCGAAGACGCAAGGTCAGGGGCCGTTGTCGCGCCACACACTGGCCAAAACGAGGCGTCGCCTTCGACGAGGTCAGTGTCGCGGCGACCCGCGGGCGCCAGTTCCTTAGGTGCAGTGGTTGGTCGGACTCATGCTGAGTCCCCGAGGAAGTCGACCGCGACCGACGCGAACCTGTCGTGGAACTGGAATATCCCGCCATGGCCAGAGTCGGGGTAGATGATCAGCTCGCTGCCCTTGATACGGCGCTGGAGGTCTTCGGAGAGGACTGACGGCACCATGCGATCGTGATCGCCGTTGGCGATCAGGGTCGGCTGGGTGAGCGTGGACAGGTCAGAGGGGTCGGACCGCCCGAACTTCTTGATGGCCCTCAGCTGGGTCCGCAGCGCCTTGAGGCTGATCGGGGCGTCTCGATCGACGGTGCGCTCCTCCAGTCGCTTGATGAAAGCCTTCGCGGCGGACTTGCCGGTCTGGTCGCGTTTGAAGAACAGGAACTCCTTCGGGTCCGACCGGGTGAGAGTCGCCCGCAGGATGTCCCGATAGGTGGTGCCGACAACCTTGTCGATGCCCGCGCCGCCGCGCGGCCCGGTCCCGGTCAGTACGAGCTTGCGGACCAGTTCGGGGTGCTTGAGGACCAGCTCCTGGGCGATGAACCCGCCCATCGAGAAGGAGAAGATATCGATCCTCTCGAAGCCGAGCGCAGCGATGAGCTCGTAGGCGTGATCGGCGGCCGCTTCGATCGTGTCGGGCACCTTTCCGGTCGAGGCACCCACGCCGCGCTGGTCGAAGGTGATGACGTGTCGCTTCTTCGCGATGGGATCGACGATGCGCGGGTCCCAGTTGTCCATGGTCGCGGCGAGGTGCACGAAGAAGACGACGGGGATACCGCCCTTCGGACCCAGTTCCCGGTACGCGTACGTCGTGCCTCCGACACGGATGGTGCGCGCTGGGGCGTCGCCATACGCCGTGATGATGGGCTCATTGCTCCCGTTGGCGCCGTGACGAGCACGAGCCCACCAGCCACCCGGCTGGTCATCGGGTGATCACGATCTTGCCGTTGGCCTTGCCCTGCTCGACGTAGGCCATCGCGTCGATGGTCGCCGCGAACGGGAAGGTGCGGTCGAGCACCGGGCGGAGGGTGCCGGTGTCGTACAGCGCGGCGAGCGTCTTCAGCTGTGCGCCACTCGCCTTCATGAAGAGGAACGAGTAACGCACGTCGAGCTTCCGGGCGCGAGAGCGGATCTTGCGACTCATCACCGCCATGACCGGTTTGAGAACTGGCCGGCCCAGCTGGGTTGCGAAGTGCGGATCGGGCGGGCCGACCACGCTGATCGCCAGGCCGCCCGGCTTGAGGACGGTCAGTGACTTCTCGAGACTCGCCAGGCCGAGTGAGTCCAGCACGACGTCGTACCCGGCCAGGACGTCGGCGAAGTCGGTGCTCGTGTAGTCGACGACCTCGTCAGCGCCGAGGGCGCGAACCTTGTCGACGTCCTTGGTGCTGGCAGTCGTCGCGACGTATGCACCCAGGTGCTTGGCGACCTGGATGACCGTGGAGCCGAGGCCGCCGGCGCCGGCGTGGACGAGGACTTTCTGCCCGGGTCGGACGTCGGCGAGGTCGACCAGTGCCTGCCAGCCAGCGAGTGCGACCAGCGGCACGGCGGCGGCTTCCTCGAAGGAGAGAGAGGTCGGCTTCAGCGCAACGTCAGAAGCGTCGATGGCGATCTGCTCGGCGAAGGTCCCGATCCGCAGGTCGCGGGGACGGGAGTAGACCTCGTCGCCGACCTTGAATTCCGTGACGTCGGCGCCAACGTGGGTGACAGCACCGGCGACGTCGTGGCCGAGAGCGAAGGGCCGCTTGTACTTGATCAGCTGCTTGAACTCGCCGTTGCGGACCATCTTGTCGAGCGGGTTGATGCTCGCCGCGCGCACCTCGACCAGGACGTCGCGGGGGCTGACCGTCGGCGCCGGGACCTCGGCTGCCTTGAGTCCGTCGGGGCCGTAGTGGGTGACGACGAAGGCCTTCATTCTGTGTCCTGTCTGGACGCGCGTGCGGGAGGGTGCGGGGTGGTGGCAAGGGCCATCGCGCTGGAGTACCCCGCCGCGAGAATGCGATCCGACAGCTCGGGGTCGGTGACTGCGCGGGCGGCCTGGAGTGAGCCAACTAGCAGGGAGAACAGACCGATCGCACGCTCACTGGTCCGCTGCGGATCACCGTCGTCGAGGTGGTGGGCGATCGCCTCGATCATCGCGCTGGCGCCGCGGGTATAGGCCTCCCGGACCGCGACATCGCACCGACCGATCTCATCCAGCAGCGCTGCGGATGGGCAGCCGCCAGGGAGATCGTCGCGATGGGCGGGGGAGAGGTACTCGCGGACAAACGCCTCAACCGAGGCAAGCCCGACCGGCAGGGAGCTGACGACCGCGACCTGGTCCGCGAGCTGCTGCGCGACGACTGAGGCGACCAGATCGTCTTTCGAGGCGAAGTGGCCATAGAAGGCGCCGTTGGTGAGTCCGGCGTCGGCGACCAGGGCGGCGATGCCGGACCGGTCGATGCCGTCGCTCTTGAACCGCCGTCCGGCAGTCTCGATCATCCGGCGCCGGGTCGCTTCCTTGTGCTCGGGGCTGTACCTCGCCATGACCTGGATCTCCTTCGGGTAACATTACGATCATACTATTACGAACGTACTGCAATGTCAGCCGACAAGTGGTGAGCCACCGTCTCGGAGGCGGTCAGGGAGTGGCCGTAGGACTTCCTCGCCGCGGCCAATCACCCTTCGCCACGGCGCGAAGAGATGGCCGGGCGTCGTCGTACGCGACAGAGTGCTTCCCATGACGACGGACACAGCCACCACAGAGATATCTGCCATCGACAACGACGACGAGTGGGTGGTCCTCAGCTGGTTGTGGCAGTCCTACCGCCATGACCTGGCCCCGGTCGTGTCTGGACTTCCATATGCCGATGGTCGCTACCAGACGCGCGGCCTACCGGTCGGTGCCACGGATGACGTGGCTGCGTATCTGACCTGGCGGCCGCATCCCAACACGGGCGAGCGGGCACCGATCGCTTTTGCGGTCGTCGACGGACTCACTGGTGCGCGGCGGTCGATCGCGGGAATGTGGGTTGCACCCGCCGTTCGGCAGGACGGCACCGGGATGAAGCTGGCGACGACGGTGATCGCACGACACCCTGGCCCGTGGGCGATCGCGTTCCAGCACGACAATCACGCAGCTGGAGCCTTTTGGCGACGGGTCGCGGACGCCGCCTTCGGAGCAGGAGCCTGGCGCGAGGAGGCTCGCGCCGTTCCAGGTCATCCGGACGTGCCGCCGGACCACTGGATCGAGACGCTCGACACGGAGAGCTACGTCCCCTTCAGTGATCGCGGCGGCCGCGCCGCGTGCCTTGCTCAGCTGCCGCCGGTCACGTGGACGTAGTCCACGACGAGCTGCTGGGGGAACTGCGTGCCGCCGTCCGGGTCACCGGGCCAGTAGCCGCCCACCGCGAGATTCAAGATCAGGTCGAAGGGGTGCTCGAAGACCCACTGGTTGCCGCCGACATCGCCCGGGCCTCGGGTTTGGTAGACGTTGCCGTCCACGGACCACTTGATCTCGTTGGGTGCCCAGTCGACGGCGAAGGTGTGGAAGTCGTCCGGGAACGCACCACCCTGCAACGTGTAGCCAGCGCCGATACCGCCGGCGCCCGAGTAGCCGGGGCCGTGGATCGTGCCGTGCACGGTGTTGGGCTCGAAGCCGACGTTCTCCATGATGTCGATCTCGCCGCACTGCGGCCATCCGACGCTGCCGATGTCGTTCCCCAGCATCCAGAACGCCGGCCACATGCCCTGGCCGCGCGGGACCTTCATGCGGGCCTCGATGTGGCCGTGAGTCGTCGTGAAGGTCTGAGCGGTGTTCAGACGCGCGGACGTGTACTCGCAGGGGCCGTACCAGCAGTTGTAGCCCGCCGGGTTCTCCTTCTTCGCGGTGATGACCAGGTTGCCGTTGCCGTCGAGCGCGGCGTTGTTCGTGCCGTTCGTGTAGTACTGCCGCTCGTGGTTGTTGACGTTGTCGCCGGTCTCCAGCGTCCACTTGGAGCCGTCGACGCCGCTGCCGGCCGGGCCGTCGAAGTCGTCCGTGAACGTGGGCGCCAGATGAGGGCTGCCGCTGTCGGCCATGGGGGTGGCGGCGGTCGCGGGGAGCCATGATGCGGTGGCCAGAGCCGCTGCTGCTGTAACGCCGATCAGGGTCTTGCGCTGAGTTCTTCGCATGAGCTGATTGCCTTCCTGTGGGGAGGTTCAATCTCGGCTGATGCTTGCCACCTTCCCAACGGGCTCTCGCTCCGTGTTCCCTGCGAATCGACCAGTCCGGCCGTATTTGTCATAAGACCGTCCAAACGCCTCATCAGAAGACGATCGGCGGGAACCGCGACAGAGCGGGGCGAGTCCACCGTCTTACAGGTAGGCAACACCGAGGCTGAGGTGGACGCGATGATGCAACAGGTGGATCGGCTCGAGGTCAGATGGCACGCGCTGCCGACGGCTCGCGGTCGGGTTGAGGACGTCTGGATCGATCAGCTGCGTCGGACCAGGAAGCGGTCGGGCCCGGCAGGGGAGCGGGGAGCGGAGCAGTTCCACGGGGTCGCGTGCCGCCGCTGCAGCTCGTTGTTCATTCGCTACCCATCGCTCGAGGCCGCCGAGACGGCACGAGCAGAGCACGCGGCGACCTGCACCACTCATTGGTGACAGTCAGTCAGCGAGCGGCGGGGACCCGCACCTTCAAGGCGCCTGGCCGGACATCGATCAGCCCGTCGTCGACGCTCGCCGATGGCGACAGCTTGAGGCCACCCCCGTAGCGCCCAGAGTTGGCGAATCCCGCTGAGTATCCACGGAACTCACGCTTCTCACCATCGATCGTGAGCACGAGGTCGATCCGCCGTGGGCGCATGATCGCGCGAGCCACGCCATAGATGTAGACCCAGTGGCCCTAGATCCGGCGAGCGGAGTCCGCGTACTCCTGGACAACCGAGTCCAGACCGAGGCTGACGTTGCCCGCGCAGATCCGGCCGGCATGGGTCTCGCTCGTGCTCTCGACCACCTCTGCCTGCAGCCCCTTGGCATGAAGGGCGGATCGCAGTGGGTCGACCCGCTCGAGAACGGTGCCGTTGCGGGCTGACGGGTTCAGGATGATCGGGACCTCGTGCGTACGCGAGGCCGGGCTCACAGCGCGTCTGGGCCGTTCATCACCTTGCCGGGGTTCATGATTCCCGCGGGGTCGATCTCGGCCTTGGCAGCGCGCAGCATGCGCGGCCACAACTCACCGGTCTCCTTCGGCAGCCAGGGAGCGTGGTCGGCGCCGCAGCCGTGGTGATGAGTGATGGTGCCGCCGCCGGCGATCATGGCGTCGCCGGCCGCCGTCTTGAGCGCCTTCCACTGCTCCATCTCCTCGCCGATCTGCTGTTCGGAGAACACCGTGTAGTAGAGCGAGCAGCCGGCCGTGTAGAGGTGCGAGATGTGGCAGAGCACGAAGCCGGGTGTGCCGCGGTCGGTCAGTGCCTGCTCGATCTCGAAGCGGATCGAGTCGTGCAACGCCTCGACGTTGCTCCACGGCGTCGACGTCTCCATCGTGTCGACGAGCATGCCGTCGGTGAGTAGCTGGTCACGAAGGTACGGCGTCGAGAAGCGGTGCTTCTCCCACATGGTCGCGGGGGTGCTGCCGATGCTGATTCCCTTGTGCTTCTTGGCAATCCAGCGACCGGCGGACTTGCGAGCCTTGGTCTCGGAGGCAGTGCCGTCGTACCTCAGCACCATCAGGCACGGCGTCTTGATACCGCGCACCTTGAGGTACGCCATCAGCCCCTTGCGCTGCGTCTCACTGCCCAGCTGGGCCAGGCCGAAGGCGGTCTCGTTGACGTCAGACAGACGGGCGATGTCCGGGTGCAGGCCGGTCTGCTCCATCAGGCGCAGCGCGGCCGCTCCGGAGGCGAAGTCCGGGAAGAACCAGGCGTCCCAGAGCGTCGACGCCGGTTGACGCTTGATGCGCAGCGTCGCCTCCGTGATGATGCCGAGCGTGCCCTCGCTGCCGACGAACACCTGACGCGGGTTCGGGCCGGCTGCGGAGGCAGGAGTGGAGCGCAGCTCGACAACGCCGGCCGGCGTCGAGCAGCGCAGACCGAAGACGTTCTCGTCGATGCGGCCGTAACCCGTCGACTGCTGGCCGGCCGAGCGCGTGGCGACCCAGCCGCCGACGGTGCTGAACTCAAAGGACTGCGGGAAGTGGCCGAGCGTGAATCCCTTTGCCTGCAGCCGCTTCTCGAGGTCGGGACCGAAGACGCCGGCCTGGACGGTCGCCGTCAGCGACTCCTCATCGATCGAGACGATCTGGTCCAGCCGCGCGAGGCTGATGCACGCGCAGCTGCGGAAACCGGGCCGCAACGCGTCGATGCCACCGACCACACTGGTGCCACCGCCGAACGGCACGACCGCGATGCGCTCCTCGTGACAGATCGCGAGCAGCTGGTCGACGTCCTCGGACGTAGCGGGATAGAGGACGACGTCCGGTGCGTACGGCACGTCACCACTGCGCAGCCGGAGGAGGTCGGGATAGCTGCGGCCGGCGGCGTGCGATACGCGCGTCGTGTGGTCGCCACGGACGTACTCCTCGCCGAGCAGCTCCACGAATCGAGCCCGTGCGGCGTCGGGCAGGTCAGCCTCGGGAAGGTGGACGTCCTCGAGCGCGACTGGCGGGTTGTCCACGCCTTCCGGCCAGCCGCAGACGTCGGTGAGCATGGCTCGAGCGCCAGGCTTGACGGGTCCGTCGTGGCCGTCCTCGCCCCAACCCCACCAACGCATCCGCGGTTGCGTGTTGTCCATCCGTCAGCCTTCTTCCTGATCTGTGTCCATCAGCTCTGGAGCATGCTTGCGTACCGCCGCGACGAGGTCGGCGCGGTCGGCGTCGACCAGGCCCCAGCGCGTACGGCGATCGACGACGTCTGCCACCGTGACCGCGAGCTCGTGCTCAACCGCGAAACGAATCTCCGCACCACTCAACGGGATTCCCGCTCTCACGGGCTTCTCGAGGTAAGGGTTGTCGATGCTGTACGCCGCCACGGTCGCCGCGTCCGTGCCGTAGCGGCGTACGAGTCGGTCGGACAGCCCGGCGGCTGGTGTGCCAGCACCGACGAGTGGGAGGTTCTTGGTCCGGCAGGGCCTGGCGGTGAGGTCTGCGGCCTCGACGGCGGCATCGACGGCGTCCTCCGCCATACGCCGGTATGCCGTCAGCTTGCCGCCGACGATCGTCAGGGCGCCGGTGCGCGAGTCGCGAAGGAGCGCGTGCTTGCGCGAGAGGTCGGCACTGGAGTCACCACGGCCCTTGAGCAGCGGGCGGAATCCGGCGTAGCTGCCCACGATGTCGTCCGGGGTGAGGTCCTCCTCCAGGACAGTGTTGATGGTGTCGAGCAGGAACGTGCGCTCGTCGTCGTCGGGCCTCGCACGGTCGGGGATCGCTCCGGCGTGCGGGTCGTCCGTGAGACCGATCATGACCAGGTCGTCGTGCCACGGAACCGCGAAGACGAACCGGCCGAAATGACCCGGCACCGGCGCGGTGATCGCGGCAGTCGGTTGGCCCAGGCGTTCGGCGCGCACCAGCAGGTGCGATCCCTTGCTCGGGGCGAGCTCGACCTCCTCGGAGAGCGTGTCGGCCCACACACCTGCTGCGTTGATGACCTGCTTCGCATGGATGGTGTGCCGCTGGCCGGTGAGCTCGTCGGTGACCTGCACCTGGCCGGGCTCGATGGCGGTCACGCTCGCGTAGGTGATGATCCGTGCCCCGTACGCCGCTGCGGTCCGGGCGATCGTCACGACGACGCGGGCGTCGTCGATCAGCTGGCCGTCCCAGCTGAGCAGTCCACCTCGCAACCGGTCATCGGTGGTCGCCGGCGCCATCTGGCGGACCTGGTCTGCGGACACGCGGCTCGGATGGGGGAGGAGGGACACCGACGTACGGGCCGACATCCGGAGCACGTCACCGGCCACGAACGCCGCACCGACAAAGGCGGCGTCCATGCGGCTGATGCCGCGGTGCAGTGGCAGCAGCATCGGCATCGGCCGGACCAGGTGTGGTGCGATGTCGGTCATCAGGTGGCCGCGCTCGACCGCTGACTCCCAGGCGATGGGGACGTCCAACTTGCTCAGGTAGCGCAGGCCGCCGTGGGCGAGCTTGGAGCTCCAGCTGCTCGTGCCGGACGCGAGGTCCCGCCGCTCCACCAGAGCGACGGTCAGCCCGCGGGAGGCGGCGTCCAACGCGACACCGACTCCGGTGAAACCACCACCGATCACCAGGACGTCGAGCGCCTCCGCTGTGGAGAGCTCGGCGAGGTCTCGTGCTCGACGAGCGGCGGTGAGCGCGGCGTCGTCTGCGTTGAGATGAGGCATGACCACCTTTCTGGTACGGAGCCGTGCCAGTTTGCGATGTGCGCCAGGTGTTGTCAAGATCACCCCGTGACCGAGACGAGGAGGCCGTACGCCGGCGAGAGCCGCGAGGACCGCGAGGCGGCCCGGCGCGCGAAGCTCGTCGCAGCCGGGATCTCAACCTTCGGGGCGGTCGGCTACCGAGAGGCAACGGTCGGCGGTATCTGCGCGAGTGCGGGCCTCAACAAGCGTTACTTCTACGAGTCCTTCGGCTCCCTCGAGGACCTGCTGTGTGCGGTGTACGCCGATGTTGTCGCCGACCTTCGGCGCGCAGTGCTCGCCGGTGGCGGTGTGGATCCCGTGGCCGTGCTGCGCGGGTTCGTCGACGGCTTCCTCGGCTGGGCGCAGGCCAACCCACTGCAGGCGCGGGTCCACCTCTTCGAGGTGCTGGGAGTCAGTGCGCGCGTCGATGAGCTGTACCGCTCACACGCACGGTCCGTGGGAGATGAGCTGTGCGACCGGCTTGCCGCGACGATCCCGGAGCTCGAGCTGGCGCCTGGTCAGCGACGTTTCATCGGCGACGCCATGGTGGGAGCCGGTCTGCAGATCGCGGTCGACTGGGTGCTCAGCGACTACCAACCACCGCGCGAGGAGCTGCTCGACCAGCTCGAGGGCGTCGTCGGCTCGCTGCTGCCGACCTGATAGCCGTCAGTCGACGGTCATCTCGCCCAGCTCGGACCAGTCCTCGCCTGGCACGGCGAAGTTCACGATCTGCGGGGTCTCGACCAGGTGCTTCGGCAGCGTCTGCTGCGCCTTCTTGAAGTGGTCGGACTGCACGTGAGCCGCGGCAGCGTCGTCCTGGAACGCCTCGACCAGGACATAGGTGTGCGGGTCGTCGACGCTGCGCGACCAGTCGAACCAGAGGTTGCCAGGCTCTGCGCGGGTCGCCTCGGTGAAGTCGCGCGTGATGTCAGGCCACTGGTCGGCGTACTCCGGGCGGATACGGAATTTTGCGGTGATGAAGATCAACGGTCCTCCTGAGGATCACGCGCGGGAGCGCAGGCTGTGCGGGTCCGTTCCGATGCTAGGCCGGAGCGTGGTTGGCTCGTGCTGCACAGAGCACGTGGAGGTGGCGGGGTATGCGCGAACAGGAGTCAGTGGCGGTCTTCGGCGACCGGCGCGCGTCCGGCGTGCTCGAGATCAGTCACGACGTCCGCAGCCTCGACCGCGGCGGCTTCTGGGTGGTCGTCCAGACCTTCGAAGGGCAGCTGACGGCGGTGCGCATGGCGTCCGTCGACATGGTCAGGCCGCCCACGACTGAGTCGATCGAGACCCCCACCATCGACGACGCCGACCTGGACACGTGGGAGACCTCACTGGACCGGTCGGCGTACGAGCAGGGCGTCCGCGACATCCGCGAACGGATCGCCAGGGGAGAGGTCTACCAAGTCAACCTCTGCCGAGTGCTCTCCCGACGCATCGCGTCCGACACGGACCTCGAACGACTGGCTTCCGTTCTGCGCCAAGGCAATCCGGCGCCGTACGCCGCTCACATCGCTCTCCCCGAAGCCGGCCTTGACGTGGTGTGCGCGTCGCCCGAGCTCTACCTGCGCCGAAGGGGCGGGCGGCTGACGTCGGCGCCGATCAAGGGCACGGCACCGACCGTCGAGGAGATGCTCGAGAAGGACTACGCCGAGAACGTCATGATCACCGACCTGATCCGCAACGACTTGTCGCCGGTATCCGTCCCGGGCACGGTCGCGGTCGACGGGCTCTGTGTTCCCGAGGCGCATCCCGGGCTCACGCATCTGGTGTCGACGGTCTCCGGTCGGCTTCGCGACGACGTCACGTGGTCCGAGATCTTCGCCGCGACGTTCCCGCCCGGTTCGGTGTCTGGTGCGCCGAAGTCCTCTGCTCTCAACGCTATTCGCGACCTTGAGCACGTCCGACGCGGGCCGTACTGCGGAGCCATCGGCTGGGTCGACGCCGATCGCGACGAGGCCGAGCTGGCTGTCGGCATCCGCACCTTCTGGGCCGAGGAGGACGACAGCGGGCGATGGCTGCGCTTCGGCACAGGCGCCGGGATCACCTGGGGTTCGGACCCATCGGGGGAGTGGTGGGAGACTGTCCTGAAGGCTCGCCGGCTCGTCTCGCTGGCTGCCGTCGTGACGGATACGAGTGCAGAAGCAGGGGTGGAGCAGTGACGATCAGGGTGTGGGTCGACGGTGAGCGCGTCGACGACAAGCCCGCTCTCAGCGCCCTCGACCACGGAGTGACCGTGGGCGACGGCGTGTTCGAGACCTGCAAGGTGCAGGACCGACGGGTGTTCGCCCGGACGATGCACCACGACCGGCTCGACCGGTCACTTGCCGGCCTGGGGCTCCCACCGGCGGATCGTGAATACCTCGACGAAGGCATCGAAGCCGTCCTCGTCGAGACCACCGGACTCGTCCGCCTCCGCTACACCGTAACCAGCGGCGTCGGCCCGCTCGGCTCCGAGCGCGGCGACCTGGGTATGACGCACATCGTGATGGCGTCCGAGATCGAGCACCCGGCGCCCACGACCAAGGTCGTCACCGTGCCGTGGCCACGCAACGAGCGCGGCGCCATCGTCGGACTCAAGACCACGTCGTACGCCGAGAACGCCGTCTCCCTCTCCGCCGCCCGCCGTGCCGGCGCGACCGAGGCACTGATGCCCAACACCCGCGACGAGCTGTGTGAGGGCACTGGCAGCAACGTGTTCGTCGTGGTTGACGGTGAGGTGCTGACGCCGCCACTGAGCTCGGGTGCGCTGGCAGGCGTCACCCGTCACCTGGTTCTCGACTGGGGGAGCGCGGCCGGTCTGCCGGTGCGCGAGGCGACGCTGCCGATGTCGGTGCTGGAGACGTGCGACGAGCTGTTCATCACCTCCTCCACCCGCGATGTACAGCCCGTCTCAGCCGTCGACGGCCGAGACCTGTCCGCACCCGGACCACTGACCCGAGCCGTCGCGGAGGCCTTCGCGACGGCGGCCGCCGACCACGAGGACCCTGCGCCGTGAGCGACCACAAGACCTACCACGAGCCCGAGGCGCTGATCAGCGCCAAGGAGGACCGCTTCGCCTGGCGACGCAAGATCAAGTCGAACCCGACGACGCGTGTCATCTACCGCGTGGTGGTCGCTCTGGTCGGCCTGGCCATCGTTGCCGTGGGTATCGCGGCCATCCCGCTGCCCGGTCCCGGTTGGCTGATCGTGTTCCTCGGTCTCGGCGTCTGGGCGTCGGAGTTCGACTGGGCCGCAAGGCTGCTCGAGTGGGTCAAGGGCAAGGTCTCGGCCTGGACCAAGTGGCTCGGTCATCAGGCCTGGTGGGTCAAGGGGCTGGTCGGGATCGGCACGCTGCTGCTGCTCCTCGCCATCGTCTGGGCCATGTTCGCGTTGAGCGGCGTGCCCGGATTCTTCCCCGACTCCATCGAGGACCGACTGAAGGACGTGCCCGGCATCGGCTGAGTGAGGCCTCGGGCCGATTGGCGAAGCGGTCCTGCGGCGGGCTATTCTCTCCGTCGCGTCACCAACGCGGACAATCGTCGTACGGTGGCCGCCTGGACGTGTAGCTCAGTTGGTTAGAGCGTTCGCTTCACACGCGAGAGGTCATGGGTTCGAGTCCCTTCACGTCCACTCTCCAGATCGGCCCCTGAGCTGCCTCCGTGCAGATCGGGGGCCTTTGTCGTACGTTCCAACCTCAGCCCACGGGTCGCGCGCCAGGAATGCGTTCGAAGACGATGCTCGTCTGTGCGTGACCGACACCCTCGACTGACGTCAAGTGGTCCAGGACCAGGTCGCGCAGTCCGTCACTCGACGGCGCCGTGACATGAACCAGGAAGTCGTCCGCGCCGGCGACGTGATAAGCCGCGATGACGCCGGGGATGGCCGCGATCCGCTCACGGAATGAGTCCATGGACCCGCGGGTGTGCCCGGCGAAACGCAGCGCCACCATCGCCTCGATCGGCCTCCCCAGCGCAACGTGATCGACGTCGGCGTGGATTCCGGCGATGACATCACTCTCGCGGAGGGCGCGGATCCGGCCGGCACACGTCGACTCGGGCAGTCCAACTCTGCGGGCGACCTCAGCATTGGACAGGCGTCCGTCCGCGATCAGGAGCTCGACGATGGCGCGGTCGAGGTCATCGATCTGACGGGGTCGGACGAAGGACTCGCGCGGCCGTGGATTCTGCCGCGGAGGACCTGACTGAAGAGACATACTTGCAGGATCCCGCTGATCGAACACTCATGTCGAGGTTTCCACGGATCAATTGCACCCGCGCCGCCTGATCCACGACGATCTCGCCATGGACTTTGCCGACTACGTCTCCTCGCCGACGCACTCCCTGGACACCCTCGCCGTCCACGCCGGGCGTGAGGACCTCGTTGCCCTGGGCGTCCATGTGCCTCCGCTCGACCAGTCGAGCACCTATCCGCTGCCGTCCATCGCAGCCGGAGGTGCGGCGTACGAGCGGATGGCGACCGGCGCGCGTCCCGGCGACGACGACTCGCTGGTCTACCAGCGGCTCTGGAACCCGAACGTCGACCGGTTCGAGCGCGGCGTGGCCCGCCTCGAGAAGGCGGACGCGGGCGTGGCCTTCGCCTCCGGCATGGCGGCCATCACCGCCTGCCTGCTCGCCGCGGTGTCCGCCGGGCGACCGCACATCGTCGCCGTCCGACCTCTGTACGGCGGCACCGACCACCTGCTGGCCACCGGGCTCCTGGGGACCCGCGTGACGTGGGCGACTGCAGAGGAGGTGGGCGCCAAGGTCCGTGACGACACCGGCCTGGTGATCGTGGAGACGCCGGCCAATCCCAGCCTTGAGCTCGTCGACATCAGGGCCATCGTCCGGGCCGCGGGCGACGTACCCGTGCTCGTTGACAACACCTTCGCCACCCCCGTCCTTCAGCAGCCGATCGCCCTTGGCGCGGCGTTGGCCGTGCACTCGGCAACCAAGTTCCTCGGCGGTCACGGAGACCTGCTCGGCGGCGTCGTTGCGACGAGCCACGACTGGGCGTTGCGTCTGCGTCAGGTACGCGCATTGACCGGCGGCCTGCTGGCGCCCACCGCTGCATACCAGCTGCACCGGGGCCTCCAGACCCTCCCGATGCGCGTCCACGGACAGCAGTCCAGAGCCAAGATCGTCGCGAACTGGCTCGCCGAGCAGCCAGAGGTCGAAGGCGTGTCCTACCCGGGGCTCAACGAGTGCGATCCGACCGGGCTCGTCGGCACCCAGATGTCCGGACCGGGATCCGTGCTGTCGTTCACGATGGCCGGCGGTTACGCCGCCGCCACCGTGGTCGCAGAGTCCTGCCGACTCATCACCCATGCAGTCTCACTCGGCGGGGTGGACAGTCTCATCCAGCACGCCGCCGCCCTGACCCACAGGCCCGTCGCAGCCTACGCCAAGCCAGACGCCGCGCTCCTTCGCCTCTCCGTCGGCCTCGAGGACCCTGCCGATCTCATCGCCGATCTGGCGCAGGCACTTCGAGCCTCCCGAAGCGGTCCGGACAATGCATCGTCGATCGAGACGCCGAGTCTCGTCGGGGTTTAGCGCCCATCGGTCATCGCTCCAGATCTGCGGGGGTGTCAACGTCCTGGCCGCGAGCGATGTCACCGCACTCGACCAGCAGGACGTCCGACCGACCGGCCAGCCACGACCGCGCACCTTTGTCGCCGGTCGCACCGGCGGCGACGGCAGCCCAGTGCTCGCGACCGATGACGACCGGATGACCCGGCACACCGTCGTACGCCGCTCGTGCGATGACCTCAGGTCCCGCAACGGCGGACAGTCGTCGTACGGCCTCGGCACCTACCCAGGGCAGGTCGACCAGGTGCAGCAGCACCGCGTCCGGTCGCGGGTCGAGCCGCTCGACAGCGTTCAGGCCGGCGCGCAACGAGCTCGACATGCCCTCGTCCCAGTCCGGGTTGATGACTACGGCTGTCGCACCGGCCAGGAGAGCGCTCACCTCCGCAGCGTGCGCTCCGACCACCACCAGAACCGGGTCGACCGTGCCCTCCCGCAGGGCGCGCAACGCCCGCAGGACCATGGGTTCGCCGTCGATCTCGACCAGGGCCTTTGGGCCTCCGAAGCGGCGACCTGCGCCTGCTGCCAACAGGATTCCGGCTGTCATCGCCGTCATCGTACGGACGTAGCCTGCCGGGCTGTGCGAAGGTCGACGTATGACCATGCGTGTGGTTCACCTGGCGATCTATCCGGAGAAGGGCGCGCCTGGGGTGGACCTCTCGACGGTCGCCGTGGAGCAGGAGGGCCTCGCCGGTGATCGCCGTAAGAAGGCCGCGATCCATCTGGTCACGATGCCGGACATGGACCAGGACGACCCGCCGCGCGCCAACATCGTGGTCGACACCGCAGGCACGGACCTCGAGTCCCTGGTCGGGCAACAGCTCCAGCTCGGCACCGTCACGCTCGGCGTCACCCAGCGGCCCAGCAACTGCCCAGGCATCTACGCCGATGTCATCCGTCCGGGGCAGGTCTCGGTCGGAGACGACATCGACGTCACCGCTCCCGACCAGACGGACTAGACCTGCCAGACCTCGGCATCGGTGACGATGGCCGATGAGCTCGGCCGCTCCGGCGTGCCAGCAACTCTGACCTCGCCGTGCAGCACCTGGCCACCGACGCGGATCTGTCCGGTGCGGCACGGCGCAAGCACCAGGCTGAGGCCGTGCCGCACTGCGCCGAGCGGAAAGTCGTCGGTGCTGAAGGTCCGGTGTCCCAGCACGTCACCGATCTCGACGTCCACCGCACCAGCACGTGCACGCAACCCGCGCTCCAGGCTCAGGTCCATGTGCACCGGAGTCTGATGTACCGCCGGCTCGTGCCAAGTGCGACCTTCCAGCTCAGGGAAGTGGCGGACGAACGACCCGGCCAGCCAGTCCGCCAGCTTGGGGTCCTCACCCATCACCAGCACCCTGGTCGGCTGCCACAGCACCAGGGCGTTGCCCGTGCCGTGCGTGGACCAGCGGACCTGCCAGACCGAGACGTACGCCGTGCAGGTGCCGGCTGCGTCGAACAGCTGCACCGCCGGGTTCGCTCCGACCAGCACCGGTTGTCGCCCAGCGGACATCTGTGCTCCTCAACGTGATGGAGCCTCACCATCGCGGTCCGAGGTCGGTGGGTGCCAACGATTCGAGCACGTTCGAAACGCCGATCGTGCCCAGGTGCGACACTCCAGGCGTGGTGGTCCGGATCGAGATGTCGCAGGAGCGGCTTCGGCGTTCGCGGTTCGCGCTGTCGCCTGCCTTCGAGATGGTCGGGACCCTCCGCGCGCATGGGATGTCGGCCCCGCCGCCGCACCTTGCCGAGCGGCTGGACCGCGCGAGACAGCTGATGCCAGAGCACCTCAACCTGCTCACCGATCTCGTCCCGGCTCTTGCCGGTTATGCCGCGGACTTCCTCACGCCCTTGCCCGACCGTTTCGAGGCCACCGCCGACCAGGTCTGTGAAGCCATTGCGATGACGCCGGTCGAGACGATCAGCTACCAGCTCGACATCGGCTTCCGTGGTCGGCAGGTCCATCCGCACGTCCGGGCGGTCTTTGCCTCCGCATCGGCGTACGACGCCTGGCGCCACCCGCTGCCCGAGTCCGTACGACGACTGCTCGCCTCAGGCGGACCGCGAGCCGTCGCGCACGCCGCTGCCGAAGCCGCAGCCGCCTATCTCGACGTCGTCATCGGGCCGGACTGGCCGCAGGTGCGCAGCCTGCTCCAGGACGACATCACCTACCGCGTCGACCGGATGGCCGCGCACGGACCGCAGGCGCTGCTGGAGGACCTGGGCGATGAGGTGCACCTCGATCCGGACGCCCTGGTGCTCGATCGGCCCTATGACTTGCTGGTCTGCTGGGCCGGCGACGGTCTGCTGATGGTGCCGAGCGCCTCTCACCAAGGACCCGTGCAGTTCATCGCCGAGGAGCCGGACACGCCGGTCGTGATCTATGGCGCCCGCGGCACCGGCGCCCTGTGGGAGGCGCCGCCCGCGCATGACGACGCCCTGGCCGATCTGGTCGGACAGACTCGCGCGGTGCTGCTCGAGCGTCTCATCGAACCGACTTCCACGGCTCGGCTGAGCCGTGAGTGCGGCTGGTCGGAGGCAAACGTGTCCTACCACCTCGGCATCCTGCTGCGCGCGGGCCTGGTCGAGAAGCGGCGGCGTGGACGGCTCGTCCACTACCGGCGTACGGCACTGGGCACCGGGCTGGCGGCTGCGAGAAGCGGCCGATCTGATGTCGGTCGAACGGCCACCGGCGGGTAGCCTGAGCGGCGCTGCGCCGGGACGGCGTGGCGCGCTGCCGAGCCCGGCGACGCATGGATCCACCAAGGGAGTACCGCGTGTCTGCCCAGTCGCCTTCATCCGTCGCCGGGAGCGAGCGAACGGTGCCGGAGGGGACTACGGGCACGGACCGCTTCGGGGATGACAAGAAGGTCGTCGCCATGCGCGTCGACGGCGTCCTCCAGGACCTCTTCCGCGAGATTCCCGAGGGCTCCGAGGTCGAGGCTGTGACCGTCGACTCCGAGGACGGCCTCAACATCCTGCGCCACTCGGCCGCGCACGTCCTCGCGCAGGCAGTGCAGCAGGTCAACCCGGACGCCAAGCTGGGGATCGGCCCACCCGTCAAGGACGGGTTCTACTACGACTTCGACGTCGACCAGCCCTTCCACCCCGACGACCTGAAGGCCCTCGAGAAGGCCATGCAGAAGATCGTCAACGAGGGGCAGACCTTCGCCCGACGCGTGGTCACCGACGATGACGCGCGCGCGGAGCTGGCGGGGGAGCCGTACAAGATCGAGCTCATCGGCCTGAAATCAGCGGCCGCAGACGCTGTGTCATCGGTGGAGGGTGCGACGTCCGAAGTGGGCGGCGGCGAGCTGACGATCTACGACAACGTGCGTCGCGACGGCTCACGCGCCTGGGGCGATCTGTGCCGCGGCCCGCACGTGCCGACCACGAAGGTCCTCGGCAACGCGTTCAAGCTGCTGCGGTCGGGTGGTGCCTACTGGCGCGGCTCGGAGAAGAACCCGCAGCTGCAGCGCATCTACGGCACCGCCTGGCCGACGAAGGATGAGCTGAAGGCGTACACCGATCGGCTGGCCGAGGCGGAGAAGCGTGACCACCGCAAGCTCGGCGCCGAGCTGGACCTGTACTCCTTCCCGGACGAGCTCGGTTCCGGCCTGCCGGTGTTCCACCCCAAGGGCGGGATCATCAAGCGGGTCATGGAGGACTACGCGCGGCAGCGGCACATCGAGGAGGGCTTCGAGTACGTCGGCACGCCGCACATCTCCAAGGAGCACCTGTTCCACACCTCGGGCCACCTGCCGTACTACGAGGACACGATGTTCCCGGCGATGGAGCTGGAGGGCACCCGCTACTTCCTCAAGGCCATGAACTGCCCGATGCACAACCTGATCTTCTCCTCGCGCGGGCGCTCCTACCGCGAGCTGCCGTTGCGGCTGTTCGAGTTCGGCTCGGTGTACCGCTATGAGAAGTCCGGTGTCGTGCACGGCCTCACGCGCGTGCGCGGCCTCGAGATGGACGACTCCCACTCCTACGTCACCGCCGAACAGGCGCCCGACGAGATCAAGCACCTGCTCAAGTTCGTCCTGTCACTGCTCAAGGACTTCGGCCTGGACGACTTCTACCTCGAGCTGTCCACCCGCGACGAGGACGGCGACAAGAAGGACAAGTTCATCGGCTCGGACGAGCAGTGGGCGATCGCCACCTCGATCCTGGAGCAGGCCGCGACCGAGACGGGTCTTGAGCTGGTGCCAGACCCGGGTGGTGCCGCGTTCTACGGCCCCAAGATCTCGGTCCAGGCCAAGGACGCCATCGGTCGTACCTGGCAGATGTCGACCATCCAGTACGACTTCAACCAGCCTGAGCGGTTCGGCCTGGAGTTCCAGGCTGCCGACGGCACGAGGCAGCAGCCGGTGATGATCCACTCGGCGAAGTTCGGATCGGTCGAGCGGTTCCTCGGCGTGCTCGTCGAGCACTACGCCGGCGCGTTCCCTCCGTGGCTCTCACCCGTCCAGGTGCTCGGCGTCCCGGTTGCCGAGGACTTCGCCGACTACTTGCAGGACGTGCTGAACCAGTTGAAGCGCAAGGGAATTCGCGTCGAGATCGATCACAGCGATGACCGCTTCCCCAAGAAGATCCGCAACGCCTCGAAGTCCAAGGTGCCCTTCGTGCTCATCGCGGGGGAGGAGGACCGGGCGGCCGGCGCGGTGTCCTTCCGCTACCGCGACGGGTCCCAGAAGAACGGCGTCCCGGTGGCCGATGCGATCGCCGAGATCGTCGAGGCGGTCGAGTCCCGCAAGCAGGTCTGAGGTCCCGGGAACTCTCACACGTTCCGCTCCGTTCGACGCAGTGCAGCCCACGGGTTCCAACCCGGGGGCTGCACCACGTTCGGGGTCAGGACACCGCCACCGACGCCTCGCTCACGAGCTCGTGGTCGATCTCGACGAAGTCGGCCACCAGATCGGCAAAGCGACCCGCCACCAGATCCTGGTACGCCGCCGAGCCGGTGTGCGCGTCATACGCCGCCTGGTCGGCGAAGTGCTCGACGAACAGCAGGTAGTCGCTCCGAGCCGGGTCGCGATAGACCCGGAAGGACAGCGTCCCCGGCTCCTGCTCCGGACCCTTGGGTGTGAACTCCTCGACCACCGCTTCGGCGTCGGCCTGCATGCCGGGCTTCAACGGGATCGGGAACACCTTGTACAACATCGTGGCCTCCTCAGCCGAGCGCACCGTGCGCCCTCACATCGATCAGACTGGGCGAGCCGGCAGCGCTGGTCTGGCCACATCTGGACACGCTGGCAGCAAGCCACCACGGTTGTCCGGATACGGCTGGTCGGCGGACCGTGAAGCGACTAGACCTGAGTCATGACGACGTACTCAGCGGTGGTGACGACGGGGATCTACTGCCGTCCAGGCTGTGGCGCCAAGCCCCTCGCCGAGAACGTCCGTACGTTCGAGCTCGCTGCCGCAGCCGAGGCCGCCGGCTTTCGTGCCTGCCTGCGCTGCCGGCCGTACCGAGTGGCGGGGCCGGTGGGCGCGGATCCTCCGGCGTTGGTCTGTCAGGCCGTCCAGCTGATCATCGAAGGCGTGCTTGACGACGGCGGCACGGAGGCGATGCTGTCCCAGCGGTTGGCCGTGTCGTCCCGGCACCTGCGCCGGATGTTCCACGAGCACCTCGGCGTGACACCGGACCAGCTCGCCCGCTCCCGTCGCGCGCACTTCGCGCGGCGGCTGCTGGACGACTCGGACCTGACGGTGGCGGACGTCGCCTTCGCGGCGGGCTTCGGCAGCCTGCGCCAGTTCAACCGCGAGATGCGCCAGGTCTTCCGCGCGTCGCCGACCGAGATGCGCCGGCGGCGGCGACGTACGGACCGCCTTGCCACGGACGGAGGACTGGCGATGCGCCTGCCGTTCCAGCGGCCGCTGGACTGGGACGGAGTGCTCGCGCTGCTGGACACGTGGTCGGTCCCAGGCGTGGAGTCGGTCGACCACCGGACCTATCGCCGCACCATCAGCCTCGACGGCGCACCCGGAGTCCTGGAGGTCTCCGAGGGCGGTGAGGACTACCTGCTGCTGCGCGCGCACCTGCCGTTCTGGGAGGGCCTCATCCATGTCGTCGAACGAGCGGCGCGGATCGTCGGCGCTGACGTGGATCCATCGGTGGTTGTCTCGCCGGTGCCCGGCGTCATCAGCGGACCCGGACTGCGGATCCCGGGCGTGTGGGGCGGGTTCGAAGTCGCGGTCGGGAGCGTGCTCCGCGACCACCTACCGACCTCCGAGGCACGAGACCTTGCCGGCGCTATCGTAGGAGCCCATGGTCAACCTGTGTCAGGACTGGAGCACGGGCTCACTCATCTGTTCCCCTCGGCCGAGATCTTGGCGCGCGCTGATCTCGGCGCTGTCGGCCTCCCAGCTCTCGCGGCCGAGGCGGTCCACGGTGTGGCCGAGGCCGTCGCCTCAGGCGAGGTCACGCTCGACCCGGGTACGTCGTACGACGCCTTGCGCGCCCTGGCCAGCCTCCCCGGAGTTGGGTCCGGCGCCATCGAGCTGATCGCGTTGCGTCTCGGGCACCGAGTCTCAAGCCCGGGCACTCAGGCCCAGCCAGTGTCCGCCGCGGGGTGACGCGGTCCGCGCGATCTGTACGTCGAGCCAGCCGGCCGCCTCCGCGACCGAACGTAGAGCCGGCTCACGCCAGTAGGTGAAGAACCGCGGTCCGTGGACGTTGCCGCTCGTGCTCACCTCCTCGCCGTCACCTTCCTTGACCGAGACGAACAGACGCCCGTCCGTCAGGGTCGCAGCGTGCAGCCGCTTGAGGACCATCGGCATCTCGTCCCTGCTCAGGTGCAGCAGCACGGCACTCGCCCAGACGCCGTCGTACGGCCCACCAAGCGGGTCCGTCCGCGGATCCAGCGCGTCGGCGTCGTGGCCATCGGCCCGCATCATCTCCACGAAGGCCGGCGTGATGTCCGTGCGGCGTACGCGCAGGCCGAGACTCTCCAGCTCGAGCGCGTCCCGACCCGGACCACTCCCGATCTCGAGCACGGTGGCCGACGCTGGCAGCGCCGCTGCGAACTCGCCCAGCGCCGCGTTCAGGGGGTTCGTGCCGGACGGATGGGCCGTCGCGTCGGCGTACTCCTGCGCGTCCGCGCCGTACGTCGCGATGGTCGCGGCCCGCTGCTGATCGCGCGTCGTCATGGCGTCGACGACACGGCGGGCCAGGTGACCAGATCCCTTGGGATACAACGGAATTGGTGCATCGACGTCCTGGACAGGACGCCACTCAACTGGCATCGGCTCACCGTTGTCGGCGAACATGCCGCCTTCCGGCGGAATCGTGTCGGCGGGCTCGATCGCGCCTCCATAGACGAAGACGATCTCGTGCCCGAGCTCACCGTCGTACTCGAAGATGTTCTCGAGCACGCCGAGGAGGACAGGGGCAACGAGGTCTGCACCAAGCTCCTCAGCGACCTCGCGGACCACGGCGATCTCGGAGGACTCGCCGAGCTCGACGCTTCCTCCGATCAGCCGGTGAAAGCCGTCGGGGTTCTCCTCCGACGGCCCCAGCCTCGACACTGCGTGCTGGGTGCGGTCCGTGCTGAGCAGAATGGCCATGGCCTTGACCCGGATGAATGACCTGTCGACCGTCATCCCTGCATTCTGATGGGCGTCCTGACGACGGCTTCGCGCACCTCCGTGGCGTAGTACCGGTACAGCCAGTAGGCCGCCGCCGCGCAGAGCAGGTGCCACGCCGCATGTCCTTGCCACAACGAGCTCGGGTGACACCAGGACATCCCGGTCTGGCTGACGTTCCAGATCGCGAAGGCGACGGCCATGCAGCCCAGCGCAAGCCCGGCGTACCGGACGTCAGGTGGCGTGGTGGGCCCGCGGCGCAGCACCACCTCGAGCGCGACAGCGACGACGAGCAGGATCCCGAAGATCAGGTTGCCCGGGTGATCCACCATCGGCACTGAGGCATCGACCGATCCGACGGCCTCGCACAACGCCACAGCGCCCAGGAACAGCAAGCCGAACACGACCGTGCCGAGCTGAAGCACCCGAGTCACGGCGTACGCCGCCGCGAAGCTCGCGACCAGGTACATGCTCGTCAGGTCGAGCAGACCGCCAAGACTCGACTGCGCGGCATGCATGGCCATGCTGCCCGGACCGAGCAGGACGACCAGTCCGGCGTACGCCGTCATCAGCACCGGGTGTGCCAGAGAGGCCCAGTGCCGCTCGACATGCCAGGCGATGAGCAGGCCGGCCGTCACGAACCCGAGATTGCTGAACGTGTTCGCGGGCTGCCGGACCATGGCGTCACGCGCTGCCTCACAGAACCCGCTCCCGTTGCCGACATCGTCGCCGAGCCACCCACGGTCCAGCGCGAGGAAGAACAGCCCGAGAGAAGCGACGGCGACAGCACCGACCAGAGCCATCGGTCGGCGTACGCCCTGCCACCGCAACCCTGCTCGCTCGCTCACGAGCGCCAGCCTGCCGGACGGCGGTGTGCTTCACTGCCGAACGTGAGCACTCCGCGGATCGCCTTGGCCCAAGCCGATGACGCCCTCGTGCTGGCAGCGCTGGTGCTGCGCGCCGATCGTGAGGACGGCACGCCGGGGCGTGCGGGATTCCTGGACGAGTACGCCGACGCCTGGCTCGCGGTCCGCGATCGACGGCCGACGTGGCTGGCGACTCAACCGGACGGCGCACCCGTCGGCCTGGTGTCGACCGCCGTGGTCCAGAAGCTGCCCGGTCTGCGCCGGCCGGTCTCGTCCTGGATGCACGTCAGCCTGGTCTACGTCGTGCCGGAGCACCGGGGCCGCGGCCTCGCGGAGCGGATGCTTCGCGAGGTGCTCACCTGGTGCACCGAGCACGACGTCAAGCGACTACAGCTCAATGCCGTCGACGAGGCGCGCACGTTGTACGAGCGGGTCGGGTTCACGGCCCCCAAGGACAGCCTGATGGAGCTGCGGCGCGAGGACTAGTTCTTCGGCTCGACCAGCAGCAGTGGGATCTGTCGCGATGTCTTGGTCTGGTACTCCGCGTAGGGCGGAAAGGTCTCGACCGCGAGTGCCCACCACTCATCTCGCTCCGCACCGTCGAGCTCACGCGCGACGCCGTCGTGGCTGGCGCTCCCGTCCAGGACCTCCACCTCGGGGTTGGCCGTGATGTTGTGGTACCAAGCGGGGTTCTCGGGCGCACCGCCCTTGGACGCGACCACGGCGTAGACGCCGTCCTTCTCGACACGCATCAGCGGGACGCGGCGCAGCTTGCCGGACTTCGCTCCGCGCATCGTGAAGACGGCGACCTTCATGCCGTTGATGCCCACGGACTCGGTGGTCCCGGTCTCGTCGATCTTCGCGAGCTGGTCGGCAACCCAGCCGGTCTTTTCCTCGGCGTACTCTCCGTCAAGTGGCATGGCGCCTACTCTGCCACCGGTCCGCCCGAGGCAGACATCTAGGATCGCCTGCATGGGTGATGAGCGCGGCCGTACGCAGTCCGCGACCACCCAGCCGGAGTCACCAGAGGCGTTCGCCCGGGTCGAGGACGGCTTCCAGCGGTTGTGGACCCCGCACCGGCTGGCCTACATCCAGGGGGAGCGACCGACCCGCGAGTCCGGCGACGGATGCCCCTTCTGCGCGGCGCCCTCTCGCGACGATGCCGACGGCCTCATCGTGCACCGCGGATCCAGCTGCTACGTCGTGATGAACCTCTTCCCGTACAACCCCGGCCACCTCCTCATCTGTCCTTACCGACACGTGCCGCTGTACGTCGACCTCACCGACGAGGAGACGGCCGAGTTCACCGCCCTCACCAAGGCCGCGATCCGCGCTCTCGAGGCGGCGTCTGCGCCGATGGGCTTCAACCTCGGGATCAACCAGGGGGACGTCGCGGGTGCCGGGGTGGCCGCCCACCTCCACCAGCACGTGGTCCCGCGGTGGGGCGGCGACGCCAACTTCCTGCCCATCGTCGGTCAGACCAAGGCGTTGCCGGCGCTGCTGGAGGACACTCGCCAGCAGCTGGTCGCGCACTGGCCCGGCACCGCGTGAGACCGGCCCGCGATAGCCGTCGTACGGTGTTGCGCCGGTCTCGGGACTGGTCGACCAGCCGCACCAGTACGCTGGCCGCACCATGCTGAACCGATTCGCCAGGGCGCTCTTCACACGACTGTTCACCCCGATCGCCACCTTCTTCGTCCGGCTCGGCATCAGCCCCGACGTCGTCACGCTGGTCGGCACCCTTGGCGTCAGCCTCGGGGCTCTCGCGTTCTATCCGCGCGGTGAGTTCTTCTGGGGCACGGTCGTCATCACCGCCTTCGTCTTCTCCGACACCATCGACGGCGTGATGGCGCGCATGATGAACCGGTCGAGCAACTGGGGCGCCTATCTCGACTCGACCCTCGACCGGGTCGGCGACAGCGCGATCTTCGGCGGCCTGGTGCTCTACTACGCCGGCAAGGGCGAGGACAACCTGCTGGCCGCGCTGGCCCTGGCCTGCCTCATCCTCGGCAGCGTCGTGAGCTACTCCAAGGCGCGGGCCGAGGGCCTCGGCATGACGGCCAACGTCGGTATCGCCGAGCGCGCCGACCGACTGGTCGCGGTGCTCGTGACCACGGGCCTGGTCGGCCTCGGCCTCCCGGAGGTCGTTCTGACGGTCGTGCTGGCACTGCTCGCCGTGGCCAGCCTGATCACGGTGTTCCAGCGCATCCTGACCGTCCGCCGACAGGCGCTGACCGCGGCCGCCGAGTAATGCTCGACGTCACAGGCAACCTGACGCTCGCGGGCTATCGGACAGGGTGGGCGATCGTACGCCGGATGCCCGAGCGGGCGGCGTACCGCACCTTCGACGCGATCGCCGACGGCATCTACATGCGCGGCGGCAAGAACGTCAACCGCATGCGCAGCAACTACGCCAAGGTGCGACCCGAGCTCAGCGAGAACGATCTCGAGGACCTCGTGCGGGCGGGGATGCGCTCCTACCTGCGCTACTGGTGTGACGCCTTCCGGCTGAGCACGCTCTCGCAGGACCAGCTCAAGCCCAGAGTCCGACTGGTGGGCGATGCCGATGCGCGCCAGATCATGGCCGACGGCGGGTCGCTCGCGCTGTTCCTCGGGCACCTCGGCAACTGGGACGTGTGCGGCGCCTGGGCCACGACCTACTTCGCGCCGGTCACCACGGTCGCCGAGCGGCTCAAACCTGAAGAGCTGTTCGATGAGTTCCTGGAGTTCCGTGAGGGACTCGGGATGCGCATCCTGCCGCTGACGGGCGGAGGTGATGTGTTCCGCGAGCTGATCCGGGCTGCCAAGGACGGCGCGTTCATCCCGCTGCTGGCCGATCGCGACCTCACTCATCGCGGCGTGACCGTCAAGCTCTGTGGCCACGAGGCCAAGGTCGCGGCCGGCCCGGCGGCACTGGCGCTGACCACCGGCGCCGCGCTCTATGCACTGGGCGTGCACTACGAGAAGCGGCCGGGGAGCCCGATCTATGACGTGGTCGCCACGTTCAGCGACCGGATCATGCCGCCCGAGACCGGCTCCAACCCCGAGAAGATCAAGCAGATGACCCAGCAGTGCGTCGACGGGTTGAGCACCACCATCCGTGAGCACACCGAGGACTGGCACATGATGCAGCGAGTCTTCACCGACGACCTCGATCAAGGGCCATGATGCGGATCGGCATCGTCAGCCCGTACTCCTTCGACGTGCCCGGGGGTGTCAACCTGCACGTGAAGGACCTCGCCGAGCACCTCATCGATCTCGGCCATGAGGTCAGCGTGCTCGCGCCCGCCGACGACGACACGCCTCTTCCGCCCTACGTCGTCGCAGCAGGCAAGGCAGTGCCCGTGCCCTACAACGGGTCCGTGTCCCGGCTGACCTTCGGCCCGGTGACTGCCGCCCGGGTGAGCCGCTGGATCGAACGTGGCCAGTTCGACGTGGTGCACGTCCACGAACCCATCACCACGAGCGTCTCGATGCTCGCGCTGTTCGCCGTTGAGGGTCCGGTCGTCGCGACCTTCCACACCTCCAACATGCGCTCACGCCTGATGATCTCGCTCGGCTCCTTCTTGCAGCCCAGCCTCGAAAAGCTCACCGCTCGCATCGCCGTGTCCGAGGACGCGCGACGCACTGTGACCACCCACCTGGGTGGCGATGCGGTGATCATCCCCAACGGGGTCTTCGTCGACCGGTTCGCCGGCGCGCAGCCGCGCCCGGAGTGGCAGGGCACCGCGGACCGCCCGACCATCTGCTTCCTCGGCCGCATGCAGGAGGCGCGCAAGGGTCTGCCCGTGCTGCTGCGCGCGGTCCCCGCGATGCTGAAGGCCAAGCCCGGCCTGCGGGTCCTCATCGCAGGCCCGGGCGACGAGCGACAGGTGCTGTCCGGTCAACCGCCCGAGGTGGTCGCCGCCTGCGAGATGCTCGGCGCCATCAGCGACGAGGACAAGGCGCGGCTCTTCGCGTCCGCCGACATCTACATCGCCCCCAACACCGGCGGCGAGAGCTTCGGGATCATCCTCATCGAGGCCATGAGCGCCGGAGCGCCCGTGCTCGCGAGTGATCTCGGCGCGTTCGTGCGGGTCCTCGACGGAGGTCATGTCGGCCAGACCTTCCGCAACGAGGACCCTGCCGACCTGGCGACCGAGGTCGTACGCCTGCTCGATGACCCTGAGCGACGTACGACACTCGCCCGGCTCGGTGGGCAGCGCGCCCACACCTTCGACTGGTCCGTGGTCACCCAGGACATCCTGATGGTCTACGAAACGGCGATCGAGGCCTGGGCGCCACCGCACATCAGCTCCCGCTGGCGCCGAGGAGGCACTCGCTGATGGAGATCATCGGCTGGGTCGCCCTCGTCGTCGCACTCGTCTCGATGGCGGCCTGGCGGCTCACCTACACCGCGGCACGGCTGGACCGCCTGCACGGCCGGGTCGAGGGCACGATGTCTGCCCTTGACGCCCAGCTCGTCCGCCGGGCCGAGGCGAGCCTGGAGCTGGTCCGCAGTGATGCGCTCGACCCGACGAGCGCTCTCGTTCTCGGCGGCGCCGCGACGTCCTCACTCGAGCTGGCCGACGAGGAGGCGGTGACGTCAGAGGTCCGAGTTCATGGCATCAGTCCGGAGCGAGGCGAGGTGGAGAGCGCTCTGTCTGAAGCCCTTGAGCAGATCCTCACGCCCGAGACCATCGTCGACCTGCGTGACCGCCACGCCTTCGGACAGGAGGGCCTGGAGATCGTCTACCGCGCGGGTCAGCGGGTGCAGCTGTCGCGGCGGTTCTACAACGACGCCGTGCGCGACGTACGCCGCGTGCGCGCCAAGCGTTTCGTCCGCTGGTTCCGCCTCGCCGGGCACACGGCGATGCCCGAGTCAGTGGAGTTCAACGACTTCGTGCCCGAGATCCGCCAGGTCTGAGGCCTCGCGGACTGGACACAATCGGCCGTGGCCCCTTAGTGCCAGAGGACGAATCCTGGCTCTTTCCTGCCGGACGGTCGTCGTACGCTGAGGAGGTCCCCAGCGTACGAGAGTGAGATGTCATGTCTGAGAACTTGTCCCAGGAGTCCGTCACCACGCCCGCCACCGGTACCGCGCGGGTCAAGCGCGGCATGGCGGAGATGCTCAAGGGCGGCGTGATCATGGACGTCGTCACCGCCGAGCAGGCCAAGATCGCCGAGGACGCCGGCGCCGTCGCCGTCATGGCGCTGGAGCGCGTCCCGGCCGACATCCGCGCCC
Source organism: Luteipulveratus mongoliensis (assembly GCF_001190945.1). Classification (NCBI taxonomy): domain Bacteria; kingdom Bacillati; phylum Actinomycetota; class Actinomycetes; order Micrococcales; family Dermacoccaceae; genus Luteipulveratus; species Luteipulveratus mongoliensis. The sequence continues at coordinate 3,154,442 of NZ_CP011112.1, forward strand.
AGGGCGGGGTGTCGCGGATGAGCGACCCGGACATGATCGACAGCATCATCGAGGCGGTCTCGATCCCCGTGATGGCCAAGGCCCGGATCGGCCACTTTGTCGAGGCGCAGGTGCTGCAGAGCTTGGGTGTCGACTACATCGACGAGTCCGAGGTGCTGACGCCCGCGGACTACGCCAACCACATCGACAAGTGGGAGTTCACGGTTCCCTTCGTCTGTGGTGCGACCAACCTGGGCGAGGCGCTGCGCCGGATCACCGAGGGTGCGGCGATGATCCGTTCCAAGGGCGAGGCCGGCACCGGCGACGTGTCCAACGCGACGACCCACATGCGCCAGATCCGCCAGGAGCTGCGCCGCCTGCAGAACCTGCCGGAGGACGAGCTCTACGTGGCCGCCAAGGAGCTGCAGGCGCCGTACGAGCTGGTCAAGGATGTCGCGCTGGCCGGCAAGCTGCCTGTCGTGCTCTTCACCGCCGGCGGCATCGCGACGCCCGCCGACGCGGCGATGATGATGCGGCTCGGTGCCGAGGGCGTCTTCGTCGGCTCCGGCATCTTCAAGAGCGGCAACCCGGCCGAGCGTGCCCAGGCCATCGTCAAGGCCACGACGTTCTACGACGACCCCGACGTGATCGCCAAGGTGTCACGCGGCCTGGGAGAGGCGATGGTCGGCATCAACGTCGAGGAGATCCCCGAGCCGCACCGCCTGGCCGAGCGCGGCTGGTGATGCTGGTCGCCTGACCCTCTGGGTCAGGCGACCGTGCTCGCGTCGGCTGCGTCATCGGCGCGGTTCGTCACCCGCGCCGCCGCGACCGGCAGGACAGACGGCATCCGCATACAGATCAGCGCGCCGACCGCTGCGACCCCGATGAGGGCGAACCACACGGTCATCTCGCCATGGGCCAGCAGCCAGGTGAAGGCCGACGGCGCGATGATGCCGCAGACGAGCCACGAGAGCTGATAGAGCGCCATGTAGCGGCCGCGCAGGTGGGCCGGCCTGCTGTCGACGGCGATCGTCGTGAGGACGGGTCCGCCGAGCAGCTCGCCGAGGGTGTAGACGGCGACGGCGACCAGAATGGCCACGGCGGCGAGCGAGGTCGAAAGGGCGCTGACACCGGCCAGCAGAACGAACCCTGCTGCGAAGACGACATTCGCCAGCAGCGCGATGCGGTAGCGGGCGTGGCCAGTCATCCGCCGCACCACCAGACCCTGGCCGAACCCGACGAGCACCGTGTTGACGGTGAAGATCGCGCCCGTGACCCAGCCGGGCAGCTCCAGGATCTCCGAGGCGTACACAGGCATCGCGATGTTGAGCGCCATGGAGCAGAGGGCGTAAACCAGATTGCCGAGCACAAGGATCCGAAAAGGCTTGTCCCGCAACGCAACTGCCCAGTGCGCTCGGTCCTCTTCGGGCGGGCGCTGCTGCGCCGTGTCGCGCACCAGCAGGTAGAGGACGACGGCGACGACGTACGACGCGGCGTTCGCCAGGACGACCGCGCGGTACGCCGTGGTCGTGTCGATCGTGACGACGAGACCCGCTGCCAGGCCGCCTAGCGCAAAGCCGACGTTGCGCAGGGCGCCTAGGAACCCGAACCACAGCTCGCGCTCGCCGGGCTCGGACAGCGCTGCGACGAGCGGGGAGTACGACGCCCAGAATGCCGATTGGCCGAGCCCCACGAGGCTGGTGAGTAGGACGACCTCGGCGAACGATGAGGCCTGGGTGTAGCCGACGAAGCCGATCGCCTGCACGGCGTTGGCGACGATGAGCACTCGCTTGGCGCCGACCCGGTCGACCACCTGACCCACGAAGAGCACGAACGGCAGGCTCACAAGAGCCGCGATCGAGAGCGCGGCTCCTACCTGGGGGAGGGTCAGCGAGGTGGTTGCAAGGAAGTACAGGACCGAGACCGGCATGAAGACGCCACTGCCGACCGCGTCAACGGCGACGGCCGTGACGAAGGTCCGATGTCGGGCTATGTGGGGGATGCCCAGTCGTTCGCGCACTGACGGATCCTGACAGGTGCCGTCCACGTCAGGGCAACTGGTTAAAGCGCTGCCCGGTCAGCTCAGTCGGGCAGCACCATCAGCAGGATCGGTGGCTCGTGATCCGGCAGCCACTCCGGTCGCGCGGTGCCCACCTGGCGCCAACCCAGGTGCAGGTAGACCGAAGCGGCCGTCGAGTGGCGCTGGACGACATCGAGCACCGGCGTACGGCCGCTGCCCCTGATCCAGTCGACCGAGGTGCGGATGAGCGCGCCGCCGGCGCCGGTCCCTTTGGCGCGGTCATCGACGAACAGCACTGACATACAAGCCAGCTCGCGAATCGGACGCCCCGCTCCCGCCGACCAGATCTGCCCGAGCTCGTCATCGTCGACCGCGCTGACCGCGACGTGACCGATCACGGAGCCATCGAGCTCCGCGACCCAGGCCCGCTCCTCGTCCTTGCGGACAACGAACTCCTCGGGCGGAAAGGGCAGGGGCCAGCGCAGCGGGTAGTGCGAGGTGGGCTGCTGCGCGGCGAGCACCTCGACCAACGCAGGAATGTCGTCCGGCCGTCGCGGCCGGATCGTGGCAGTCGTGCTCACAGGCGTTCGCGCATCCACGCGAAGTCGGCCAGGTGCTCCTCGGCTCCGCCCGGTGTCTCACAGATGACCGGCGCACCGGCGTCGCGGACGACCGAGGCGAAGTCGTCCGGGTCGAGCTGGCCTGAGCCGAAGTTGGCGTGCCGGTCGGCGCCGGAGTCGAACGAGTCGCGACTGTCGTTGGCGTGCACCAAGTCGATCCGTCCGGTGATGCCGTGCACACGCTCGACGGCCTCGGTCAGCTTGATGCCTCCGGCCCAGGCGTGACAGGTGTCGAGGCAGAAGCCGACGTTCTCGACGCCATCGGCCGACTGGATCGCCTGCCAGACGCCGTCGATGCGATCGAGGTGACGCGCCATCGCGTTGTCACCGCCGGCGGTGTTCTCGATCAGAAGCGGGATCTTGAGATCGGTCGCCTCGATCGCCTTGCGCCAGTTGTCGAACCCCTTAGCGGGGTCGTCGTCCTTGTTGACGTGCCCACCGTGCACGATCAGGCCCTTGGCACCGATCTCGGCGGCCGCGTCCATGTGCTGCTGGAGCAGCTTGCGGCTCGGGATACGGATCCGGTTGTTGGTGGTGGCGACGTTGACGATGTAGGGAGCGTGGACGTACAGATCGACGCCCGCCTCCTGGGCTGCAGCACGCAGGCCGTCCGCGCCGCCGGAGAACCGGATTTCGGGACCCTTGTAACCCTGCGGGTCGCCCAGGAAGAACTGGACCAGCGTGGTCTCCCGAGCGAGTGCCTCAGCCACGGGGTCTGCCTGCTCGACGTGCGCGCCGATGGAGATCGTCATGGCACCAGGCTACGAAGCGGCGCCGACATCCGTACGCCGGTCTCGCCGACCGTCACGGAACCCGCGGTGGAGGCTGCCTCCGGTTCGTGACCTGGATCACAGGCGCAACCCCCGGGTGCAGGCGTAGCGTGATGGAGTGACGGAAAGCCGGACTGAATCACCTGCCATCAAAACCGTCGGCGAGCTACGCGCGAGTGGCCACGAGCAGCGCAGCCTGAAGGCCGAGATTCGAGGCAACCTCATCGCCGCTCTGGCCCAGGGGCGAGATCCGTGGCCAGGCATTCAGGGCTTCGGCGCAACGGTGATCCCGCAGCTGGAGCGGGCGCTCCTGGCCGGGCACGACATCGTGCTGCTCGGTGAGCGGGGCCAGGGAAAGACCCGTGTCCTGCGCACTCTTGCCGGCCTGCTCGATGAGTGGACGCCCGTCATCGACGGCTCTGAGCTGGGCGAGCACCCCTACGAGCCGATCACACCCGCGTCCGTACGTCGGGTTGCCGAGCTCGGCGACGACCTGCCGGTGTCGTGGCGGCACCGCGACGAGCGTTACACCGAAAAGCTCGCCACGCCCGACACCTCGGTCGCAGACCTCGTCGGCGATGTCGACCCGATGAAGGTCGCCGAGGGCCGCCACCTGGGCGACCCGGAGACGATCCACTTCGGGCTCATCCCTCGGTCGCACCGGGGGATCGTGGCCATCAACGAGCTGCCCGACCTGGCCGAACGCATCCAGGTCGCGATGCTCAACGTGATGGAGGAGCGGGACATCCAGGTGCGTGGCTACGTGCTGCGACTGCCGCTCGATGTGCTCGTCGTGGCCAGCGCAAACCCGGAGGACTACACCAACCGCGGGCGCATCATCACCCCGCTCAAGGACCGCTTCGGCGCCGAGATCCGTACCCACTACCCGCTCGAGGTCGAGGACGAGATCGCGGTCATCCAGCAGGAGGCACAGCTGGTCGCGACCGTGCCGGACTTCCTGGTCGAGGTCTTGGCACGGTTCACCCGAGCGTTGCGCGAGTCGACCTACGTCGACCAACGTTCAGGCGTATCAGCACGATTCGCGATTGCCGGGGCCGAGACGATTGCGGCGGCAGCGCTGCACCGCGCCACCGTTCGTGGCGAGGATGAGCCAGTCGCGCGAGTGGTCGACCTCGAGACGGCGGTCGATGTGCTGGGCGGCAAGATCGAGCTCGAGTCCGGCCATGAGGATCGGGGCCAGGAGGTGCTGGAGCTCCTCCTGCGGACCGCCACCGCCGATACCGTGCGGCAGCGGCTGCGAGGCATCGACCTCGCGCTCCTCGTCAGTGCCCTCGAGGGCGGCGCCCAGGTGACGACCGGTGATCACGTCACGGCGGCCGAGCTGATCGAGTCGCTCCCTGTGCTCGGCGAGTCCGACCTCTACGACAGCGTTGCCGAGCGTCTGGGTGCCTCGACCCAGGGCGAGCGTGCCAGCGCGATCGAGTTCGCTCTGGAGGGCCTCTACCTGGCTCGCAAGGTCAGCAAGGACTCCGACGAGACCGGCACCACGACGTACGGCTGAGGGATGAGCTGCGTTGCCACGTAAAGACTTTCAGCGGTCACGTTATGGCCGGTACGTCGACGGTCCCGACCCGTTGGCGCCGCCCGTCGATCTCGGAGAGGCGCTCGACGCCATCGGCGAGGACGTTATGGCCGGCTACTCGCCCGAGCACGCACTCCAGGAGTTCCTTCGCCGTGGTGGACGCTCGCAGCGCGGGCTGGACGACCTTGCGCGGCAGGTCGCCCAACGCCGTCGCGAGATCCTGCAGCGCCACAACCTCGACGGCACCTTCCAGGAGATCAAGGAGCTGCTCGACCGCGCGGTCCTCAACGAGCGCAAGCAGCTCGCCCGCGATCTCGACGACGACGCCAGGTTCTCCGAGATGCGGCTCGAGCAGCTGCCGGCCTCGCCGGCTGCCGCGGTCAACGAGCTGGGCGACTATCAGTGGCGCAGCAGCGAGGCGCGAGCCGACTTCGAGCGGATCAAGGACCTCCTGGGTCGCGAGGCGTTGGACCAGCGATTCGCGGGCATGAAGCAGGCGCTCGAGAACGCCACTGATGAGGACCGCGAACGCATCAGCCAGATGCTCGATGACCTCAACCACCTCCTGGCGGCGCATGCGCGCGGGGACAACACGGACGAGCAGTTCCAGCAGCTCATGGAGAAGCACGGGGAGTTCTTCCCGGAGCATCCCGAGACGGTCGAGGAGCTGCTGGACGCACTGGCTCAACGCGCCGCCGCTGCGCAGCGCATGCGCAACTCGCTCACCCAGGAGCAGCGTGACGAGCTGGATTCACTGGCACAGAACGCTTTTGGCTCACCACGCTTGATGGAGCAGCTGTCGCAGCTGGACAACAACCTGCGCGGACTGCGACCCGGCGAGGACTGGTCAGGTTCGGCGCCGATGGAGGGGGAGCAGGGTCTGGGGCTGGGTGACGGGACCGGCGCGCTCCAGGACCTCGCCGAGCTCGACGCGCTCAGCGAGCAGCTGTCCCAGCAGTACGCCGGAGCCCGCATGGAGGACGTCGACCTCGATGCTCTCGCCAAGCAGCTCGGCGACGAGGCGGCCGTTGACGCCCAGACGTTGACCGAGCTCGAACGCGCCCTGCGACAACGCGGATACCTGCATCGCGACGCCCAAGGACAGCTCCAGCTCTCACCTCAGGCGATGCGACAGATCGGCAAGTCGCTCATGCAGGATGTTGCGCAGCGGTTGTCCGGTCGGAGCGGCCAGCGCGACCTACGCCGGTCGGGTGCGGCGGGGGAGGCCAGCGGCGCCACGCGTCCGTGGGAGTTCGGTGACACCGAGCCGTGGGACGTGACCCGCTCCTTGACCAATGCCGCCGTACGCAGAGCCAGCGACCCGGACGGGCCGCTGCTGCACCTGGACGACGTCGAGATCCGCGAGACCGAGGCGCGTACCCAAGCGGCCGTGGCGCTGCTGGTCGACACGTCCTTCTCGATGGCGATGGACGGTCGCTGGGTCCCGATGAAGCGCACCGCCCTCGCCCTGCACCACCTGGTCAGCACCCGCTTCCGCGGTGACGACTTGCAGCTCATCGGCTTCGGGCGGCACGCCCAGACGATGCAGATCGAGGAGCTGACGGCGCTGGACGCCGAGTGGGACAAGGGCACCAACCTCCATCACGCGCTGCTGCTCGCCAACCGCCACTTCCGTCGGCACCCCAACGCTCAACCGGTGCTGCTGATCGTGACGGACGGCGAGCCCACCTCTCACCTCGAGCCGGACGGAGAGGTGTTCTTCTCCTATCCACCGCATCCGCTGACGATCGCTTACAGCGTTCGCGAGCTGGACGCGTCCACCCGTCTCGGTGCCACCACGACGATCTTCCGGCTCGGCGAGGACCCCGGTCTGGCGCGCTTTCTCGACCAGCTGGCCAAGCGCTGCGGCGGCCGCATCGTGGCACCCGAGCTCGACGGACTGGGTGCAGCCGTCGTCGACGGATACCTCAGCTCGCGGTCCTTCGCCTCGCGGCTGTATGGCGGCCCACACCTCGCCGGGTGAGTCCGCTCAGGTGGGGGAACCTGACTTGTCGCGCGCGTCGGGTGGAGGCACCTGTCGCCCGGTCTCTCCCAGCGATGCGCGTGCGTTGCTGTCGACGGGCGGCAGCAGACCGGTCATCGCGCACAGGTTGCGCCCAAACGCGGTCAGCTCGATGCTGCGCCGGACGGTGACCCCCTTGCCCGCCTCCTTCATGGCCTCCTCGACCTCTTCCTGAGCCTCGAGCACGTCATACACGCTCTGCTCAGGAAGCGGCTCCTGGGAGAACCAGACCAGGCCGAGACGGAACATGTTGTTCAGGTAGGCCGGCACACGCTCGATGTTCAGGCATCCTGCGTAGCGGCCGATCATCGTGATGCCCGGCGCGATCAGCACGCTGCCGACACCGAACGGCTTCTTGGTGCGCACGTCCACGGAGGGCTGCGGGCCGCTGCGCGCGAACAGACGCAGGATGCGGGCCTCGTCGGGAGCCAGCTCGGACAGCAGCCGGACGTACGCCGGGTGGCCGCCGTCCTTGTACGTCAGGTCGGCCGAGGCGTCCAGCAGCGCGTTGAGCCGGTCGGGCAACGTGATGCCGTTGTACTGATGCGCCGGGCCGCTTCCGACGATCCGGTTGCGGAACTCCTTCGGCATCGGGTCCGGCTCGTCGGCCACGCCGAGGATCTCGCGTACGGACTCCTTGGCCTCGCTCCCGATCTGGTGGAAGACCGCTTGTGCCGACTGCCCCGAGACGGCACCACGAACCACGACGTTGCCCAGGTGCAGGGAAGCGGTCAGGGTCCACTGGTTGGTGCGCAGGATCATGAGGCCGGCGACCTTGGCGACATCGGGGACGGCCCGCAGCAGTGCACCCGTCGGGATACCCGGGATGACTTGGCGGTCCAGGATCCCGTGCGGCTCATCCCACTGCTCGACGACGCCTGGAGACGCGTCAGTCGTCTGCTGCACAGGTGGAGGCGTCGCTCGCTCGACGGCTGCTGCCGGTGAGGCACCGTTCGTATAAGGGACCGCGGTGGACCCGTTGCCGTGTGACCCGTTCTGACCAAGGACCTCTGGAGCGGGCGCGTAGTCATCCACGGAAGTGGTGGGGACGGTGTAGTCAGTAGTCATCTCACACTCCGAAGATGATGAGGTGGGCCAGGCCGGCGACGATTCCGAGCACCGCGCCGTGCAGGATCAACAACCATTCGTCCTCTTTGATCGCCGAGCGCAGCATCTCGGCGAAGTCGTGCGAGCTCATCGCCCGAGTCTTCTCCGCGACGAGCTCACGAATCTTGCCGCTCTGCCGGTCGTTGAACTCTTCGTCCAGCAATGAGGTGCTCGCGAGGTCGGTGGCCTCGGCGACAGCGAAGCGGGACATCGTGTCGTACGCCTCGCGACCGATCGCGGCGCGGACCGGGACCTTCGCCACTCCGACAGCCGAGTCGACCACGGGTCGCATGAGGTTCTCGATCATCTTGTGGGTTCGGTCGCCACGAGGCCCGTTGAACAGCTCGTAGCCGATGTTGGTCAGCGTCACGATGCGCTCGGAGATGATGCGGGCCCAGACGTCGGCCACCTGGTCCTGGCGCCGGATGAACAACCCCTGGAACTTGAACGGGCCGATGCCACGTGGTTTGACCGGTTGGAAGATGACGGCGATGGCGAGCCAGTTGGTGACGTAGCCGATGACCGCGCCGCAGACGGGCAGCAGCCACCAGATCGGGAACGCGGCGACGAGGAACATCAGCGGGATACCGAGGATGAACCCGAAGACGAAGCCGAAGTGGACGATCAGCCGGAGGTCGCGCTTGCCCATCTCCTGGAAGATGATGTTGGCCAGCCGCGGGTCCTCCTCCATGTAGCCGATCACCATCAGCTTCACGTCCAGGAGCTGATCGATGTTGAGCCCGATCTCCTGGGTGAGGTCGTAGATCAGCTTGGGCAGCCGCTGCTCGATGCGGGCCTTGATCATCGCCCGCATGCTCGGCGGCACGTTGGCCCAGAGGGTCGGGTAGTAGGTCCGCATGATGCGGTCGACGATGCGATCGATCTCGGGCTTGGAGGTCCGCAGGATGTGGTCGGCGATCGCGTCCGGATCGAGCTGTTCGTAGAACTCGGTCGTCGTGCCGAGCTTGGTCAAGCCCTTGTCGACGGCGATGCTGCCCATCTTCGCGGCCCTCGACGGGATGATCCCTTGCCAGCCGAACTTGCCTTTGGTGAGCCCGACCGGGACCTCCAGCACCTTGCGCGGCAGGAACTGCGCAGCTGTCTTCATACCCGGGATGCGGATGCCCTTGAACTGGATCGGGTAGAAGAGCATGAGCACGCCGGTCCAGTTGGTGATCCAGCCGATGATCCCGGTGAAGAGGGGCACCGACAGGTGCATGACCAGGCCCTCCGCATGGACCAACGGGATGACCGATGCAGGTTCCACTCGTTGCCCTCCAGTCGCGTAGGCACAAGGCTTCCTTGCCTCGTGTACGTCGGCTCCTGCTTCGGGACCCTAGACCGACACGGGTGCTCAGAACAGAGATCGGCGTGATCTATTTCACAAAATGGGCACTTTTGTAAAGTCACGCGTCGGACCGACTCGCTCTCCTCGACGCGCCTGCCATTAGCCTCGCCCCATGATTTCGCCGCTGGTCGGGGTCCTTGCGGTGCAAGGAGACGTACGCGAGCACGTTCGTGCGCTCGAGGAAGCGGGAGCCCGCGCGATCGGCGTACGCCGGCCGGAGGAGATCTCCCAGCTCGACGGGTTGGTGCTGCCAGGCGGAGAGTCGACGACCATCGACAAGCTGCTGCGCACCTTCGACCTCCAGCAGCCGCTCCGGGAGCGGATCGCTGACGGTCTGCCGGTCTACGGATCCTGCGCGGGCATGATCCTGCTCGCCGACCAGGTGAAGGACGGCCGGCCTGATCAGCAGACCCTGGGTGGTCTCGATGTCACGGTGCGGCGCAACGCGTTCGGTCGCCAGGTCGACTCGTTCGAGACCGACCTGGAGATGACTGGTATCGAGGGCGGCCCGGTGCACGCGGTCTTCATCCGCGCACCGTGGGTCGAGGCGATCGGGCCGGATGTCCGGGTGCTGGCCACCGTGCCCGACGGACCGGCAGCAGGACGTGTCGTCGCCGTACAGCAGGGTGCGCTGCTCGCGACGTCCTTCCACCCCGAGGTGACGGGCGACCACCGAATCCATCGCTACTTCGTCACTCAGACTTTGCGCACCTGACGCGCCACGGACGTTCCGCAACGGATGACTGGGACCACCCCGTCCTTCATGCCCAAGGAGCGCCCCGTGTCTCTCCCACAGCTCAGTCGTCGCCAGCTGCTTGGTCTCACCGGTGCCACCGGACTGGCCGCAGCCACGACGCTCACCACCACCTCGAGCCCTGCCCGGGCTCTGGTCGGCTCGGACAACCCCTTCACTCTCGGTGTCGCGAGCGGCGACCCTGAGCCCGACGGTGTCGTCCTCTGGACCCGACTCGCGCCGCAGCCCTTGGCTCTCGACGGCCGCGGCGGCATGTCCGACCGCCCGGTCGTCGTGCAGTGGGAGATCGCGACCGACCCCTCGTTCGGCGCCCACAGCATCGCCCGCCGTGGTTCTGAGATCGCACGTCCATCGCTCGCACACTCGGTCCACGCCGAGGTCCACGGCCTGCGGCCGGATCGCGTGTACTGGTACCGGTTCCGCGCCGGCCACAGCATCAGCCCGGCCGGCCGCACCCGGACCGCGCCGGCGTACAACGCTCGACTGAACGAGCTGCGTTTCGCGTTCACCAGCTGCTCGAACCTGCCCGCGGGCTACTTCACGGCATATCGCCACATGGCACAGGACGACCTCGACCTGGTCATGCATCTCGGTGACTACGTCTATGAAGGTCCGGGCGTGAGCACGATTCCCGGACGGTCGCACACCTCCGGGGCCGAGATGTTCGACCTGCCGGGCTACCGCCTGCGCTACTCCCAGTACAAGAACGACCCAGACCTGCAGGCTGCGCACGCCGCCGCGCCGTGGATCGTCACGCCGGACGACCACGAGGTCGAGAACAACTACGCAGGCGCGATCTCCGAGCTCGACAAGGAGCCCGACCAGGACCCGGCGATCTTCCTGAAGCGGCGCGCGGCGGCGTACCAGGCGTACTACGAGCACCAACCCGTCCGGCGCCGGTCCATCCCCAAGGGTGCAGACATGCAGCTGTACCGCCGGCTGCGCTACGGCCGGCTCGCCGACTTCAACGTGCTGGACACCCGGCAGTACCGCGACGACCAGATCGAGGGCTGCGCCCAGCCCTGCACCGAGCGATACCAGCCCGGCCGCACCATGCTCGGTGCGCAGCAAGAGCGCTGGCTGCTCAGCGGACTCTCGGCGTCGCGGTCGACCTGGAAGGTCGTGGGCAACCAGGTCGTGACGTTCGACGCCGACGGCAAGAGCGGCGCGGGCGAGAGCTACGGGATGGACAACTGGATGGGCTACGCGAACGCACGCCAGCGCTGGTACGACAGCCTCCATCAGCACGGCGTGCAGAACACCGTCGTCGTCACCGGCGACGCCCACCGCAGCGCTGTCGCCGACCTCAAGCTGGACTTCCGTGACCAGGCATCGCCCACCGTCGGCGTCGAGCTGCTCGGCACGTCCATCACCTCGGGCGGTGACGGCAAGGACATGGACGGGACCGGTACGACCTGGCTCGCCGAGAACCCGCACCTGAAGTTCGCGAACTCGCAGCGCGGCTACCAGCGCTGCGTGCTGACGCCCACGGAGTGGCGTACGGACTACCGCGTGGTCGACAAGGTGACGACGCCCGGCGGGGTCATCAGCACCCGCGGCGAGATCTACATCGAGGCCGGTCGGCCAGGGGTCGCGGACGTCGTCCGCCACTGACCGCGAGGTCCATGGCACACCATCGCTAGGATCGTGCGGTGCCCGCAGGGTCGCGGGTACCGCACGCGATGGACCAAGGACAGGTGAAGAGGCACATATGAGCGGTCACTCCAAATGGGCGACGACAAAGCACAAGAAGGCTGCGATCGACGCCAAGCGGGGCAAGCTCTTCGCCAAGCTGATCAAGAACATCGAGGTCGCCGCACGACAGGGTGGCGGTGACGCGGTCGGCAACCCGACGCTGTTCGATGCGATTCAGAAGGCCAAGAAGTCTTCCGTCCCCAACGACAACATCGACCGCGCGGTCAAGCGTGGATCAGGCGCTGAGGCCGGCGGGGCCGAGTACCTCGCGCTGACCTACGAGGGCTACGCGCCCGGTGGTGTCGCGCTGCTCATCGAGTGCCTCACGGACAACAAGAACCGCGCCGTGGCCGAGGTCCGCACCGCCCTGCAGAAGAACGGCGGGTCGATGGCCGAGAGCGGCTCGGTCGCCTACCTCTTCGGTCGCAAGGGCGTCGTGATCGTGCCCAAGGCACAGAACGACTCCGAGGACGCCACCGAGGACTCCCTGCTCGAGGTCGTCCTCGACGCGGGCGCCGAGGACGTCAACGATCTGGGCGAATCGTTCGAGATCGTGTCCGAGGCAGGGGACTTCGTGACCGTACGCGAGTCTCTGCAAGGTGCCGGCATCGACTACGACTCGGCTGAGGCTTCCTGGTTGCCGAGCGTCGAGGTGCCCCTCGACAAGGACGGCGCCAAGAAGATGTTCCGCATCATCGAGGCGCTCGAGGACAGCGACGACGTCCAGAACGTCTACGCCAACGGCGACGTCTCCGACGACGTGCTGGCCGAGCTGGACGCCGAGGACTAGCCAGGCCCTGACACGCGCGGCTGTCCTGCACGGATCGTGCGGGTCGGCGCGATAGCGTCTGACACGAGCCGAACATCTGTTCGGTCATCCTGGTGTGAGGAGTCCCGGTGCGTGTCCTGGGTGTCGATCCTGGTCTGACCCGATGCGGCGTCGGTGTCGTCGAAGGCGGGATCGGCCAGCCGTTGCGGCTGATCGCCGTGGGCGTCATCCGTACGCCGGTGGATGACGAACCGGCTCAGCGCCTGTTCGCGCTGCAGACCGAGCTCGAGCAGTGGGTGGACGCCCACCAGCCCGACGCCGTGGCGGTCGAGCGGGTGTTCGCCAAGGCCAACATCAAGGGGATCATGGGCACTGCTCAGGCCTCCGCCGTGCCGATGCTTGCCGCTGCCCGTCGCGGGCTGCCGCTGGCGATGCACACACCGTCCGAGATCAAGGCCGCCGTCACCGGCAACGGGCGCGCGGACAAGGCCCAGGTCACCAGCATGGTCACGCGCATCCTGCGGCTCGAGGTTGCACCCCGGCCTGCGGACGCGGCCGACGCGCTGGCGTTGGCGATCTGTCACGTCTGGCGTGGGGGAGCGCAGGACCGCATCGCCCAGGCGGTGGCCCAGCAGAAGGCACGCGCTGGAGCGCGTCGATGATCGCGAGTCTGCGCGGAGCCGTCGCCTCGGTCGGGCTCGACCACGTCGTGCTCGAAGTGGGGGGAGTCGGGATGCTCGTCCACACGACACCAGCGACCGCCGCGTCACTGCGTCACGGGCAGGACGCGCAGCTGTCGACCTCGCTCGTCGTCCGCGAGGACTCCCTCACCTTGTTCGGGTTCGCGGACGTCGCCGAGCGGGATCTGTTCGAGCAGGTGCAGACCGTCAGCGGTGTCGGTCCACGGCTTGCGCTGGCGATGCTGGCGGTGCACCCGCCCGAGACGCTGCGCATCGCCATCTCCGGCGGAGACATCGTCGCGCTGACCAAGATCCCGGGCATCGGCAAGAAGGGCGCGGAGCGCATCGTCCTGGAGCTGCGGGACAAGGTCGGCGCGGTTGCGGGTGGGTCCGCGGCCGCCGTACCCGCTGTGCCGGGATCACCCGCGCGTGGCCAGGTTGCCGAGGCGCTCGTCGGGCTCGGCTGGTCGGCCAAGCAGGCTGACGACGCGGTCGAGAAGGTGCTGGCCGCCGAGCCCGAGTCGCGCGACGTCGCGAGCCTGCTGCGCCTCGCTCTGCGGGAACTCGGCCGATGACCGACCGAGCGGACGACGAGCCGGCGTACTCCGAGCACGACGACACGTCGTACGACGCGACGGCGAGGGTCGTCGATCCGGGCGGGGACGACGAGGAGCGCCGCATCGAGTCGGCTCTGCGCCCACGTCGGCTGATCGACTTCCCGGGCCAGCCGCGGGTGCGAGACCAGCTCGGTCTGGTGCTCGAGGCGGCGAAGCGACGAGGCACGCCTCCGGACCACGTGCTCCTGTCGGGACCTCCCGGGCTGGGCAAGACGACGCTCGCGATGATCGTCGCCACCGAGCTCGAGCAGCCGATCCGCATCACCAGCGGCCCGGCGATCCAGCATGCCGGCGACCTGGCTGCGGTGCTGTCCTCGCTGGCCGAGGGCGAGGTCTTGTTCCTGGACGAGATCCACCGGATGGCACGCCCGGCCGAGGAGATGCTCTACCTCGCAATGGAGGACTTCCGGGTCGACGTCATCGTGGGCAAAGGGCCGGGCGCCACTGCGATCCCCTTGGAGCTGCCGCCCTTCACGGTGGTCGGCGCCACCACTCGAGCTGGGCTGCTGCCGGCACCGCTGCGTGACCGCTTCGGGTTCACCGGACATCTCGACTACTACACGGCCGACGACCTGACCACGATCCTCACCCGCAACGCCACGCTGCTCGGCGTCGAGGCCACGCCGCAGGGCATCAGCGAGATCGCCGGGCGCTCCCGAGGCACGCCGCGCATCGCCAACCGGCTGCTGCGCCGCGTCCGCGACTTCGCCCAGGTCCACGGCAAGGGCGTGGTCGATCATCCGGCTGCGATGTCCGCGCTGTCGCTGTTCGATGTGGACGACCGCGGCCTGGACCGTCTCGACCGCGGGGTACTCGAGGCGTTGTGCCGCCGATTCGGCGGTGGTCCGGTCGGGCTGTCCACCCTGGCGGTGGCCGTGGGGGAGGAGGCGGACACCGTCGAGACCGTCGCGGAGCCCTACCTCGTGCGCGAGGGCTACATGCTCCGTACGCCGCGGGGCCGCGTGGCCGCGCCGCTCGCCTGGACGCACCTCGGGCTCACTCCGCCCGCCGGAGGCGGAACCTCTGCGCAACCCTTGCCGTTCGAGGAGGGTGAAGGCCGGTTCACGCCATGAGGCACCTCGCGCGATGAGGCGCGCCGCACGCGCACCCTGAGTTGGGTACGTGGTGTGGCTCACCTACACTCTGCCGTTGGCCCGGCATCCACGTTCGTGGATGCCCGCGTACGCCGGTCGTGCCCGACCAACCACGGTGAAGGAAAGACACTTGATGCCGTCCCTGGCAGCCGCCTCTCAGGGTGGAAGCTCTGCGAGCCTGCTGATCCTGCTCCTTCCGCTGCTCCTGATCGGGCTGATGTTCTGGACACAGCGCCGACGCAGCCGTCAGTTCCAGCAGGCGCAGTCCCAGCTCAACATCGGCGACGAGGTCAGCACCACGTCCGGTCTGCTCGGCACGCTGGTCGCGCTGGAGGATGAGATCGGCAGCCTCGAAGTCGCTCCAGGCGTCGTCCTGCGATTCGACCGCCGCGCGATCGTGCCCGCTACCGTGACGTCTGGTCCGACGGACGCGACGACCGCTCCTGAAGACGAGGCACCGGCTGAGGACAGCACTCCTGCTGACGACGCGGCCGCCGACACCGACACCACCGGCAAGGGCACCAGCCCGAGCCAGGGATCCTGAGGACACCCGTGGCTACACGTACCCGCGCATCGCGCACCGGCGGACGACCCAAGGCGGTCCTCCTCACGCTCATCCTGCTGATCGTCGCGCTCTTCGCCGGCATCGCGGCCACGACGGCCTGGGGTGACCCCAAGGGCGAGTGGGCACCCAAGCTCGGCCTCGACCTCGAGGGTGGTCGCCAGATCACGCTGAAGCCCGTCACCACGGTCGGCAGCAAGAAGGTCAACTCCGGACAGGTCGAGCAGGCCGTCAGCATCATCCGCAAGCGCGTGGATGGCACAGGTGTCTCCGAGGCGGAGGTCACCACCCTCGGCGCACAGAACATCGTCGTCTCGCTGCCTGGCACACCCAGCGAGGAGATGCTCCAGTCGCTGTCGCGCTCATCGGCACTCTCTTTCCGCGCGGTCATCACCTCGACGGCGAACGTGCCAGCGCCGGCACCGACCCTTCCACAGCCGCCGTCGGTCCCGGCCAAGAAGCCGACCGCCAGCCCTTCCGCCTCTGCCGGCGCCAATGGCGTTTATCCGCAGGCATTCCCGGCTGCCACCCCGACGCCGAGTCCCACGCCGTCCGCGCCGGCTGCCGCCAAGGATCCGACCAACCCGAGTGACCCGGCGTGGGCGACCAAACCGGTCGCCAGCACGTGGGTCACTGCAGGTCTGGCTAAGAAGGGCGACACCTACCAAGACCTGCTGGAGTCGTACGACTGCGGCAGTGCTGAGGCACGGCTGATCTCATCGACCGCGTCCAACAAGCAGCCTGTAGTGATGTGTGACCAGGACCAGAAGTCCAAATACCTCCTGGGGCTCGTCGAGGTGGAGGGCCAGTGGGTATCCGATGCAACTTCCGGCCCGGCCACCAACAATCAGGGTCAGCAGACCGGCGGCACGCAGATCAACCTCAAGTTCAACGGCAAAGGCAAGAAGGCCTTCGGCGACATGACCCGCCGAATCGCTCAGATTCCGGCGACCGAGCCTGGCAATGCCTCCGCGATCACGGTTGACGGACAGGTTCTGTCGGCGCCGACCACGAGCGAAGCCATCACCGCCGGTGTAGCCCAGATCACCGGTGGTGGGTTCACGCCATCCAGCGGCAAGACCTTGGCCGACCAGCTGAAGTTCGGTGCGCTGCCGTTCTCCTTCACTGAGCTGACCAATGATCAGATCAGCCCTCAGCTTGGTCAAGACCAGTTGCACAAGGGTCTGATGGCCGGCGCGATCGGCCTGGCCCTCGTCGTCCTGTACTCGCTGTTCCAGTACCGCGCACTCGGGTTCGTCACGGTCGCCTCGCTGGTGATCGCGGCGGTCGTGACCTACGGCGCGGTGACCTTCCTCGGCTTCGCCAACAACTTCCGTCTGACGATGGCCGGCGTGACCGGTCTGATCGTCGCGATCGGTGTGACGGCGGACAGCTTCATCGTCTACTTCGAACGTGTCCGAGACGAAGTCAGATCGGGCAGACCCTTGCGCTCTGCGGTTGAGACCGGCTGGTTGCGCGCGCGGCGGACGATCATCATCTCCGACGTCGTCAACTTCATGGCCTCGGCTGTCCTCTACATCCTGTCCGAGTCCAACGTGAAGGCCTTCGCCTTCACCCTCGGCCTCACCACACTGATCGACCTGGTCATCGTCATGATGTTCACCCACCCGCTGCTGACCCTCCTTGCCAAGACGAAGTTCTTCGGCAACGGCCACAAGTGGTCCGGCTTCGATCCTGAGCGTCTCGGGGCCGGTGGGGTGACGTACGCCGGTCGCGGCCGCGTCACGCTCGCCGACCGCCGCGCTGCTGCAGAAGGAGGGCAGGCCTGATGGCCAGCTTCGCCCAGTTCGGCAATGACCTCTACACGGGTCGTCGACAGATCAACTTCATCGGCCGGCGTCGCCTCTGGTACAGCATCACGGCGGTGCTGCTGATCATTGCTGCGCTCGGAGTCTTCGGGCGCGGCCTCAACCGCAGCCTCGAGTTCACCGGTGGCGCGGAACTGCGGGTCCCCAGCGTCACCAACCTGGACAACTACGACTCACGTGCCAAGGACGTCGTCCAGAAGGCCACCGGCAGTGACGACAACCTGATCGTCACCAAGGTCGGTGCCAAGGACATCCGGATCCAGACCGAGGACCTGGGCGGCGGCGGGGCTGCGACCACGGAGAAGGTCAAGGACGCCCTCGCGAAGGAGTTCAAGGTCGCTCCCGAGTCGATCAACTCCTCGTTCATCGGCCCGTCCTGGGGGAAGCAGGTGACCAACAAGGCGATCGTCTCGCTGCTCTGGTTCATCGGCCTGCTGAGCATCGTCCTGGCGATCTACTTCCGCACGTGGAAGATGGCACTGGCGGCGATCGTCGCCGTGCTGCACGACCTGTTCTTCACGGTCGGCATCTATGCCCTCACCGGCTTCGAGATCTCACCGGCGACGATGATCGGCTTCTTGACGATCCTCGGCTACTCGATCTACGACACGGTCGTGGTCTTCGACAAGGTCCGAGAGAACACCCATGAGGCGTTGTCCACCGGGCACCGAAACTACGATCAGGCGGCGAACTATGCCGTCAACCAGACGCTGGTGCGATCCATCAACACCACGATCGTGGCGTTGCTCCCCATCGCCGCCATCCTGGTCGTCGGCTTCACGTTGCTCGGCCCGGGCACGCTGCTCGACCTGAGCCTCGCGCTGTTCATCGGTATCGCGGTCGGTGCCTACTCCTCGATCTTCATCGCCACTCCGCTGCTGGCCGACCTGCGTCGCGGCGAGCCGATGATGAAGGAGCTCGCTCGCAGGGCGCGTGCCTACCAGACCTCTCAGCGCTCTGCCCTGACGGAGGCCAACACCCCGAAGGCCAGTCCCGGCGAGAGCGCTTCCGGAGTCGTGGAGCCCGAGCGAGCGGCGGCTGCTGCGGCTGCCCGCGCCACGCGTACCAAGAAGCGTGACACCCACCCGCTCGCACGGCTGGACAGTGACAGCAAGAGCCGATGAGCGGCGACACAGCCGCTGAGCTGCTCCTGCAGCACACGCGCGACGTTGCGGACTTTCCGAAGCCCGGGATCCTGTTCAAGGACCTGACGCCACTGTTCATGGCGCCAGCAGCGTTCGAGGCGGTCGTTCAGGACATTGCCGACCGCTATCGCGGCAAGGTCGACGTCGTCGCCGGTGTCGAGGCGCGCGGCTTCATCGTCGGCAGCCCGGTTGCCCTGGCTCTCGGTGTCGCGTTCGTGCCGGTTCGCAAGGCTGGCAAGCTCCCCGGACAGGTGGTAAGCCAGGAGTACGACCTCGAGTACGGCACCGCCACCATCGAGGTCCACGCGGACGCGTTCGCCGAGTATCCCCGCGTGCTGGTGCTCGACGACGTGCTGGCCACGGGTGGCACAGCTGCAGCGGCTTGCACGCTCGTCGAACGCGCCGGTGGCGGCGTGACCGCGGTCGAGATGCTGCTCGAGCTCGGCGCGCTCGAGGGCCGAAAACTCTTGTCCGCGTACGAACTCCACGTCATCGCGTCCGTCTGATCGGGTCCACGCGGACCACGTTCTCTCAGCCGACTCCCGGAGACATCACAGTTCGGTGGTGCGCCGATCGGTCGGCGTACCTGATCCCTCTACACTCTGTGCATGGCTGAGGAGTTCAGGCACCAAGCGCCCTCCACGTCGCGCGTCCGCGCGCGACTGGTGCGCTTCGGTGGGCCTCGGTCCACTGGCAACCGGGTGCTGGAGCCGCTGCTGCGGACGGTGCGCACGACGCACCCCAAGGCCGACACGGCACTGATCGAGCGGGCGTACGAGGTCGCTGAGCGTTGTCACCGCGGCCAGATGCGTAAGAGCGGCGATCCCTACATCACCCACCCGCTCGCCGTGACCACCATCCTCGCCGAGCTCGGTATGACCCCGCCGACCCTCGCTGCCGCGCTGCTGCACGACACGGTCGAAGACACCGACTACTCCCTCGACCAGCTGCGCGCCGACTTCGGTGACGAGATCGCGATGCTGGTCGACGGTGTCACCAAGCTCGACAAGGTCCAGTACGGCGACGCAGCCCAGGCCGAGACCGTGCGCAAGATGGTCATCGCGATGGCACGCGACATCCGGGTGCTGGTCATCAAGCTCGCCGACCGGCTGCACAATGCCCGCACCTGGCGCTACGTCTCCGCAGAGTCGGCTCAGCGCAAGGCCACCGAGACGCTGGAGATCTTCGCCCCGCTGGCGCACCGACTCGGGATGAACACCATCAAGTGGGAGCTCGAGGACCTGTCGTTCGCGACGCTCTATCCCAAGGTCTACGACGAGATCGTCCGGATGGTCGCTGATCGGGCGCCGGCGCGCGAGGAATACCTCAAGGGCGTACGCGACCAGGTCACCGCCGACCTGCGGGCCGCCAAGATCAAGGGCACGGTCACCGGCCGACCCAAGCACTACTACAGCGTCTATCAGAAGATGATCGTGCGCGGCCGCGACTTCGAGGACATCTACGACCTGGTCGCGCTGCGCGTCCTGGTCGAGTCTGTCCGCGACTGCTACGCGGTGCTCGGCACGATCCATACGCGATGGAGCCCCCTGCCCGGGCGGTTCAAGGACTACATCGCGATGCCGAAGTTCAACATGTACCAGTCGTTGCACACGACGGTGATCGGTCCGGACGGCAAGCCGATCGAGATCCAGATCCGGACCTTCCAGATGCACCGCCGCGCGGAGTACGGCGTGGCCGCCCACTGGAAGTACAAGGAGGAGGACACCCGCAACCCGGCCACTGTGGCCGACAGCGGTGACGCCGGCCCCATCAACGACATGGCCTGGTTGCGGCAGCTGCTGGAGTGGCAGCGCGAGACATCGGACCCGGGGGAGTTCCTGGAGTCGCTGCGCTTCGACGTCGGCAGCCGCGAGGTCTACGTGTTCACGCCGACCGGCGAGATCATAGGTCTCCCAGCGGGATCCACGCCCGTCGACTTCGCCTACGCCGTCCACACCGAGGTCGGCCACCACTGCATCGGCGGTCGGGTCAACGGCCGCCTGGTCCCGCTCGAGAGCCCGCTCGACAACGGCGACGTCGTCGAGATCCTGACCTCCAAGGCCGACGGCGCCGGACCGAGCCGGGACTGGCTGACCTTCGTCAAGAGTCCGCGCGCCCGCAACAAGATCCGCCAGTGGTTCTCCAAGGAGCGGCGGGAAGAAGCGATCGACACCGGCAAGGAGCAGCTGGCCCGGACCGTGCGCAAGCAGGGTCTGGGTCTGCAGCGCCTGATGTCGCACGACTCGCTCACCAACGTGGCGACGCAGATGCGCTACCCGGACATCGATGCCCTCTATGCCGCGGTCGGCGACAGCAATGTGTCCGCCGAGCACGTCGTCAAGCAGCTGGTCGCGTCACTGGGCGGCGAGGAGGGCACGACCGAGGACCTGGCCGAGGCGACCACGCCGAGCTCGGTGCGCAAGCGGGTCAACGACCCGGGTGTCACCGTGGTCGGCACCGACGACGTCTGGATCAAGCTCGCGCGGTGCTGTACGCCGGTGCCCGGGGACGACATCATCGGCTTCGTCACGACGGGCAAGGGTGTCTCAGTGCACCGGCGCGACTGCACCAACGCCGAGCAGTTGATGGCGCAGCCGGAACGGCTGATCAACGTTGCATGGGCGCCCTCAGCGGCGAGCGTGTTCCTCGTGCAGCTGCAGGTCGAGGCCCTGGACCGCAACCGGCTGCTCTCGGACGTCACCCGCGTGCTGTCCGACCAGCACGTCAACATCCTCTCGGCCAGCGTGAGCACCAGCCGTGATCGCGTCGCCATCTCCAAGTTCACCTTCGAGATGGGCGACCCCAGCCACCTCGACCACGTGATGCGCGCCGTACGCCACATCGACGGTGTCTTCGACGTCTACCGCCTCACCGGATCAGGCGAGCGGCGTCCGCAGGTCTCCGAGGACGCGCACCCCGCCTGACCCTCAGGATGCTTTCGTGGAGGCAGAGCTCGTAGCGCGCGCAACCGTAGCGGCGTCGTCCCTCGGCCGCGATCTCGAGCTGCAGGTGGACGATGTCGTCGTCGTCCAGAACTCCAACAAGCTGGCTCTTCGCGTGCTGCCGTGCAACGTGCTCGCTAGGACCGCTGTCGCTGGGGAAGAAGTCGCAGCGTTCGAGATTGTGGTCACGCAGCACCTCGGGGCCCTCTCAGCGCCGATCGCGCGGCCCGACCCGAGAGTCGAACCGCTCGTGTACGAACGTGACGGCTTTGCGGTCACCTTCTGGACCTTCTACGACTCTGTGACTGACGCGATCTCTTCCGTGAAGTACGCCGATGCGCTGCATCGCTTGCATGGGGCGATGCAGCGCGTCGAAGTGGAAGTCCCGCACTTCACCGAACGAGTCGCAGAGGCCGAACGTCTCGTGATGAAGCGAAGCGAGACGCCAGAGCTCGGTGCCGCCGACAGAGCCCTGCTGCTCGACACACTGCGAGTCGGGGTATCGGTAAGACCGCTGTCACCAGCCGCCACAAGGCTCAAGGACGTCGAGTGCTCTGACGAGGTTGTCCGGTACGGCGAACCTCATACGGGACACCCCATGGTCTCTCGGCAGCGCCGGTACTAGTGCCCGGTCATGGGTGGGCCAAACGGTACGTTCGCGGCATGACCAGAATGCTCGTCGGGTACGCCCGCTGCTCGACCGACGAGCAGGACCTCACCGCCCAGCGCAACGCCCTGAAAACGCTCGGGGTCAGACCCGAACGGATCTACGTCGACCACGGGCTCACCGGGACCAACCGGTCCCGCCCCGGTCTACGCGAGGCCCTCGCCGCCTGCCACGCCGGCGACACCCTCGTCGTCACCAAGCTCGACCGGCTCGCTCGCTCCCTGACCGACGCCCGCAACATCGTCGAAGAACTCACCGCTGCCGAGGTCAAGCTCAACATCGGCGGATCGGTTCACGACCCCACCGACCCGGTCGGCAGGCTGCTGTTCAACGTACTGGCCATGATCGCCGAGTTTGAGTCGGACCTGATCCGGATGAGAACCCGAGAAGGGATGAAGGTCGCCAAGGCCAAAGTACGTCTCCGCGGCAAACAACCCAGGCCCAAACCCGTACAAGAAGCCCACCTGGTCCAGCTGTGGCAGGCAGGGACGCACACCTCAGCTGAGCTGGCCGACCTCTTCAACGTGGGCCGCTCTACCGTCTATCGTGCCGTGCAGCGGGCGGCAGAACCCACGGCGAGTCAGCTCGGCCGCCTGCGACAGCACGGAGACGTTCGGTGACCAAGATAAGTGAGACGGAGAACCTCGCCACGGCGACGCGACGTGCGCCACGGCCGGATCACGAACGCTCTTCCTGGGCGGGTCTCCTGCGGGCTTGTCGGAGGCTTGCCCCTACCTACCTCGTCTTCTTCTGCGGGTCTTTGCTAACCACGATCCCGTGGTTGTCGACGGTGGGGAGCTGGCTTGATGAGGGCGCGACGATGTCCGCCGCTCAACGTTCGCCGAGCGGCATTCTGGCACTCAGCCGTCACCACGACGCGGTGCTCGGCACCTATTACGCGCTCGTCCACTCGTGGATGTCCGTGGTGGGTCAGTCCCTCACGTCAGCTCGGGCGTTGTCTG
This sequence comes from Luteipulveratus mongoliensis, assembly GCF_001190945.1. Classification (NCBI taxonomy): domain Bacteria; kingdom Bacillati; phylum Actinomycetota; class Actinomycetes; order Micrococcales; family Dermacoccaceae; genus Luteipulveratus; species Luteipulveratus mongoliensis. Next base: position 3,177,568 of record NZ_CP011112.1, read on the forward strand.
CGCTGTGCCTGGCAGCAGCGACCGTTGCCATCGTCGACTGCGGTCGCGCGGTTGGGGGGACAGCGGTGGGATGTGTGGCCGGAGTGCAGATGCTTATCGTTCCGGGCGTCGGTTGGTCGGGGTTCGATGCGCGACCGACAGCAGTGTCCGTACTCCTGCTGAGCATCGCCCTACGGGTGCTCATCCATGCTCGAGGATCAGTGCCGTCATCGTGGTTCTATGCATTGATGGCTGTGGCGGGTTGGGTCCAGCTCACTACCATCCTGCAGCTTCTCACCACCTTCCGGCGAAGCACGCTTCGTTCGTGGCGGCTGTGGGTGTCGGTTCTTGTCGTCGGCGTCTGCGTGCTCCCGGTGGCGTGGAAAGGCCACCAGCAATCGGCACAGATCAGCTGGATCCACGATGGAGTTCCGGCGCAACTGGCCTCGGTATTCGTTGGCCGATTCGCCGATTCGCCGAAGTCCACCACGCAGCTCACGCAGCTCACGAGCGTGACGAGTGCACTCGTGGGCATCTCCTACGTCGCCTTGTGCGTGTTCGGGCTCGTGGTGCTGAAGTCATCCACGGCGAGGCTTCTGGTGAGCTGGGCATTTGGGCCAGCGGTGCTGGCGGTGATCGCGGGGGCCGTGACGGGAGGAACGGTGTACCTGCCGCGATACTTCGCGGCATCACTGCCGGCCGCCTTCATCTTGGTGGCGCTGGTGGCTCGCCGCGCATGGTCTACAAGCAGTCCGACTCGAGCTGTCGCCGCGATCTCAGCCGTCGTTATTGCTGCGATTTGTGCGCCGAGCCTGATTGCGGCGCGGGTGGACGACGGTAAGTGGGGAGAGAACAGCAACCAGGTAGCGCAAGAGGTTCGCGCCCGTCAGGCGCCGGTCATCTGGATGGGCAACTCACTGAGCGTTCCGCTGACCTACCCGCATGTGGTGCAAGGCAGAGCGCAGTACCCAAGCCCCTCTTCCGCGTACAGCTCCGACTCCCTGTGGGGCAGCACACCGAACCCACGAGCAGCGATCGCGGCTACCGGCCGCTGGGGTCACGCAACCGTGCTCGTCGAAAACCGGAACTCCGTGACCCTTCAGCGGGCCTTCACCGCCGCCGGGTGCGCGACAGCCGACGACCGGCAGTACCAGCGCTACACGCTATTCACAGCGACGTGCTGACAGACGACGTCGCCCCCGGGGTGACCCGGGGGCGACGTCGTCGTTAGATCAGCAGGAACTGGGCGTCTCGGCCGGCACGCGTGCTACACCAATCGCGAAACAGTCACCTGGTGGGCTGCTCTGTCGCTTCAGCCACAAGATCCGTAGCCCTCGGCGCAGCCCGACTCCCACGTCAGGTCCTGCGTGGAGTAGAGGCGAACACTCGCGTTGTACTCCACATACACCCACCGTGCGCCACCCTCGACCCCGCGACAAGCCGGCGCCGACTGGATAGAACCACCCTTGCCCTTGATGATGTTGATCACGCGCGTCCGATTGGCTTGACAGTTCGCAAGACTGGTCACGTAACCGCGATCGGTCGCAAACCAAGTGTGCACGGAAGCCACGGCCGCCGGGTCGGGCCTGGACGCGGCCGTGCCCACAGTGCCAGCACTGGATGCGGACGGGAGTACCCGAGCGGGTGCGGCTGGGACAGTATGAGTAGATGCTTGCGCCACGGAATCATGGGCTGCGGCGTTAGCTGCCGGAGCCGCTATCCCTGCTCCGAGCAGAATGGCCGACCCCATGGACAAAGTAATCCCGGCCTTCTTTGCGTGCTTCATCATGTTCAGAATCCCCTCTGAGTCAAATACCTGAGATCTACCGATTTCATTGAGTAAGAATCGATGTTGAGGACGCTACACGGACGAGTCATTAGCGTCTGTTGTTCTGCTGGATTGCCCCGGCAGCAACGCTGACTCCCTCCCTCCCTCCCGAGCGGGATCTTGCTCTGCGCGGGGCGCTAGCGGCCGACCAACCGAGGCGGTCAGAGCAGCTGCACCTCTAACCATGACCTTCCCTTTACGGCTTTACGTCGAGCGACGGAAGACCTCGCCCGGCCACTTCGGCGAAAATATCGACGAGGACCGCACTCCGCGAGCCCGCTTCCGGAACCGGAAATCTGGCTTGTGCGCCGACCGTGACGGGGTGTACGACCACTGGAGCCCGGGAGGCCTTGGACTCCGTGGGGTCTTGGGCTGTCGCTGTCGGTCGCACCGGAGGCGACGACCGGGCGGTCTGGTTGACCGGGCCGACAGTCCTAACGCGTTCCCAGAGACAGGCGTCGGGTCATGTTAAGCCGGCAACGTGCGTCCAGTGGGGTCAGGCCGCGCCGGTCGGTCGGCGTCATGCGGTTCAACCAGTCCTCGTCAGCGAGGACGTCTTGGACCATCAGGGTGTTTACGTACACCAGGGCCGACTGCAGCACGCGTAGGCAGAGCACGGACAGCTCTTGCTCGTCGCGCCGGTTGGAGGCGATGTCGCCGCCCTTGCCGAAGAAGAAGATCACACGCTGTTGCCGCCGTTCCAGGACTCCACCACGTTCAGGCCCTCGTTGATCTCGCGTTGTAGGTCGCGGTCGCGCAGGTACCGGGTGACGAAGATGGTCTTCTGCGCGCGGCCGAGCTCGATCATCGCCTGGTAGGTGGGGTGGATTCGCGTTGGCCTTGGTGAACCGGCGCAGGATCGCCTCGGTCGAGGCTGTGCCGGAGCGGATTGCGGTGGCGTACTTGATCATCTGGTCGTACTGCTGGGCGATCAGATCCCAGCGGATCGGGCGGGTCAGCGCCGGAGCCAGGTTGGCGTAGGCGTCCGGTTCGCCGGCCTGGGGCCGGTACAGCTTGACCATGTTGATCCGCTGATCCTCGGTAGCAGGTCGAACCCGAGCAGCCGTGCCCGTGTGATGCCGAAGCCGACCTCGGACTGGCCGTGGGAGTCCCCATAGTTCCCCTCGACGGCCATGCTCGTGTCGTGGCGCATCGCGCCCTCGATCATCGCGGCGACCTCCGATGCGGTGCCGCTGACCAGCTGGGAGTGGATCGCCATCGACTTGCGCTCGACGTGCCAGTAGATCAGCACCCCACGCCCACCGTACCGGGAGTGCCACTCGGTGAAGATGTTCTGATCGAATGCCCCGAAGTGCGTGGAGTCCGAGGCGACCGCCGAAGACCCGGCGCCCCAGACCTGCTCGCGGCGCACGGCGAACGTCGCGTTCGCGATCTGCGCCGCCACCGCCCGCGCCACGTCCGGGGTCAGGTAGCGGCGCCGTACGAAGCGCAGCTGCTCCTCGGTATGGCCATGCTCACCACCAGAGGTCGCCCGGATGTCGGTGTTCGTGCCGTAGGCGTACACCGTCAGCAGCAACCGCTCGGCCAGCACCTCACGGGACAGGTCACCGCGGCCAGTGGTGCCAGTGACCGCCTCCAGGCGCCACGAATCGAACGACACCGCGTGGCAACTCGCCCCGGCCGCTCGGGAACCTCCCAAATCGGCTGTAGAACCTCAGCAGCAGTGCGAACCCGAGCTGCTGGCCATCCCCTCGCTTTCTCAAGGACGAGTTCTCGCTCGTCATCGAGCAACGTCCAGTCCTCGACCAACTCATCAAGCTCGATCGGCTGACTCACGACCGCAGCCTAGAGATGCGAGCACCGCCCTATGGCGGCTGGTGACAGTGGTCTTACCAACACCCCGAGTCGCACGGCAAGGAGTGTGCCGCCGCGCGAGCACTGACCAGCTGCTCCACGGTGAGCCCCATCCTGGCAACCTCCTTGACACCCGGGAGGGCCCGCTCTTCATCGACTTCGAGACCTGCTGCCGTGGGCCGATCGAGTTCGACGTCGCCCACGTGCCAGAAGACGTTGCGGTGCACTATCCGGGTGTCGACCAGGTACTACTTCAGGAGTGTCGTCGTCTCGTCCTGGCGATGATCGCGGCGTGGCGTTGGGATGTGCGGGACGAGTTCCCGGATGGTCGCCGACACGGGCTCAACATCCTGGACATCCTCCGCAAGGGGCCTCCGTGGCCGACGCTGGGGGCACTCTCAACGGACCACCGTGGGACCCAGCGGTAGGACCTGCCTCAGTCGGTGCCGTCCGGCACCGGATAGTGGATGACGACCGCACCGCCGGAGGCGTAGTTGACGACATCGGCGGTGACCTGCTGGCCGTGCGCCGACGCCCGCGCTGCCGCCATGGCGGCAGCGTCCGCGAAGTCGGCTTCGAAGACCGCGAAGTACGGTGCCTCTCCGGTGGTCGCTGCTACGTCGAAGCTGTAGCGCCATGCAAGTGGACCCGGCCAATTCGCGATCAGCGGAAGGTGCTTGTTCACGTAGTAGTCGCGGAAGTGGTCAGGGTCGGCGGGCGTGGAATACAGGACCAGCAGCTTATGCATGACGACCTCCGTCTAGAGAGACGAGACCAACGACGGAGCGAGGAAGCAGGCGAGCGCGGCGGCGTACATCGCTTGGTCGGTCGCTCCGGTCAGCTCGCGGGTCGAGTGCATCGACAGGGTCGGTGCCCCGAAGTCCACCGTCGTCACGCCGGACAGCGCCGAAGTGATCGGTCCCACGGTCGAGCCGCAGGGCAGGTCGGTCCGCACCACGAACTCCTGGCACGGCACACCAGCCTGGTCACAGGCGAGCTGGAAGTGAGCCGCCCCGACCGCGTCGGTCGCGTAGCGCAGGTTGGTGTTGATCTTGAGGACCGGGCCGCCGTTCATCGCAATGGTGTGCTGCGGCTCGTGACGCTCGGCGTAGTTGGGGTGGGTCGCGTGAGCCATGTCGCCCGAGGCGATCACCGAGCCGGCCAGCGCACGGTGCAAGTCCTCGCGGCCGCCGCCGAGCGTGATGACGATCCGCTCCAGGGTCGTCGGGAGCAGGGATGAAGCCGCGCCGCGGTCCGAGACGCTGCCGACCTCCTCATGGTCGAAGAGCGCAATGACCGGCGTGACGGGTTGGACGGGCTCGACCTCGACGGCCGCGATCAGAGCACGCGTGGCTGCATAGCTCGTCGCAAGATTGTCCTGCCGCGCGCCGGCGACGAGCTCACGATCACGGCCGGTACGGCGGGCGGGCGTGAGGTCGTGCGTCATCGCGTCCCAGCCCAGCACGTCTTCGGTGCGTACGCCGACCTCGCCGGCCAGGTAGGCCCGGAAGTCGCCGGGGTCGTTGCCGAGGCCCCAGTGCGGCGCCAGGTGCTGCTGCTCGTTGAGCTTGAGCCCGTCGGTGCGTACCGACCGGTCGAGATGAGGGGCCAGCTGCGAGACCCGCAGGACCGGGTCGTCGACTCGGAACAGATGGGTCTGCAGACCGTCTGCTCCGCGCGTCGCGACTCGGCCCGAGAGACCGAGATCGCGGTCGAGCCAGGAGTTGTCCAGCGGGCCGCCGTAGATCTCGACGCCGAGCAGCTGCCAGCCCGCTCGTGCGAGATCCGGGCGCGGCTTGATGCGCAGATTGGGGGAGTCGGTGTGTGCTCCGACCACCCTGAGCGGCGTGGTCGCGCCGGTGGCGTGCTCGGTCGACCAGGCGACGAGAGAGCCGGCGCGGATCAGGTAGTACCGACCTCGCACCGTCGGCCAGGCGTCGACCTCGCGCAGTCGCGTGAAGCCCGCAGCCTCGAGCAGCGTGGCAGCAGACTCGCACGCATGGAACGGCGACGGGCTGGCGTTGAGATAGGCGCACAGCCCGTCGGCGCTGTCGTCCGTGGTGAAGCCGGAAGAACCAAAGGTCAGCGTTGTGCCGTCAGCCACCGAACTCTTCCAACCCTCCGCGTGCCTGGTCCAGCCATGCCTGACGAGCGTCCAGGGCTTCCTGAGCGCTCTTAATCTTGCGGGCGTCGCCGCCGGCCCCGGCCTTGGCCAGGTCGGCCTTGAGGTCGGCCACTGCTGCCTCGAGCTGGTCCACCATCGACTTCGCTCGAGCCGCGTGCTCGGGATCGGTCTTGGTCCAGCGTGCGTCCTCGGCGTCCCGCACGGTCTGCTCGACCTTGCGCATGGCGCGCTCGATGCGCTCCATGTCCTTGCGCGGCACCTTGCCTGCGGCGTCCCACTTCTCCTGGATGGAGCGCAGACCGGACTTCGCAGCGGCCAGGTCCTTCACCGGGAGCAGTCCCTGCGCCTGGGTGAGGAGCTGTTCCTTGACCTTGAGGTTGGCCTCGAACTCGACGTTCTCGGCGGCCACGATCTCGTCCTTGGCGTGGAAGAAGGAGTCCTGCGCGGTCTTGAACCGCTGCCACAACGCATCGTCGTCGTTGCGCGCGGCACGACCTGCCTGACGCCACTCGCCCATGAGCCGCTTGAACGCCGACGCGGTCGGACCCCAGTCCTTGCTGGTGGCCAGCCGCTCGGCCTCAACGACCAGCCGCTCCTTCTCGCCCTTCGCATGGGAGTGCTGCTCATCGAGCTTGGCGAAGTGCGAACGACGCGTCTTGTCGAAGCCGTTGCGAGCGGTAGAGAACCGCTGCCAGAGCCCGTTCTCATGCTCCTTGTCGAGACGAGCCTCGCTGCGCTGCAACGCTTTCCACTCGTCGAGCAGCTGACGCATCCGGGTCGTGCTCTGCTTCCACTGCACCTTCTCGACCGGCTGCTGGGCGATCTGCTCGGCCTCGCTCACCACGGCCTCACGCTTGGCCAGGGCCGCCTGCTTGGCTACCGCACGCGCCTCGCCCTCGACCTGCGACTTCGCCTTGAGTGCGGTCGCGATCTGCTCGACCGTGGCGTCCAGCTGAGCCAGGTCGCCGACGACGTGTGCCTCGCCGATCTGGGAGCGCAGTCCCTTGAGCGACTCGTAGCCGTCGTGCGTCGACAGGTCGGTCTGCGTGACCCGCTGGAGCAGGAGAGTGGCCGAGGCGGCCAGCTCGTCGTACTTGCGGGCGAAGTAGGCCAGCGCCTCCTCGGGAGTCGAGCCGGGGTACGACCCCACCTCGCGCTCTCCGTCGGGCGTACGCACCAGGACCGTGCCGTCGTCGGCCACACGACCGAACGTCGCTGCGTTGCTCGGCGGCGCGTGAACAGGGTCCGGCGTCACGACGGCTGGTTGCTCCCCGGCAGCGAGACGCGGCGGCACGACAGGCTTGATCGATGCCGGTGTCGGCGCGGCCGGTCGGGGCCGCGGCGTCGGGACCGGAGCAGCCGGTGCGGGGGTGGGCGTTGCCGGCTCCTCGGCGGGGGCCGGCGTCTCCGCTGAGGGTTTGGCGGCCGCCGTCTCGGGTTCTGGAGTCACCGACGCTGCGGCAGCAGGCTCCGGCGTCAGGGCGGGCTCCTCGGGAGCAACCGGCTCCGAGGGCGCGGCCGACTTCTCGGGCTCGACGGCGGCTTCCTGCTCCGGAACCGCGTCCGGTGTCGGTGCGGCTTCCGGCTCCGAAACTTCCGAAACGGTGTCCTGCTCGGGAGCCGACTCCTGCGTGGCAACGGGCTCCGGTACGACGGGCTGCTCACGGGGAGCGGTCTCGGAGTCAGGTGCGGGCGACGTGTCGGCCGACGCCGTAACGGTGTCGTCGGTCGGGGTGTCAGACATGGTGCTCAGGCCTTCTTCTCAGTGACAGCAACCGAAAGGATGCTGATGGGTTGCGCTGGCGGTCCCTCCTGGCCACCGCCATCGACGCCAGCCTTGGCGATCTTGGCGACGATGTCCATGCCTTTGGTGACTCGGCCGAAGATGCTGTAGCCGACGCCAGTCGGATCGTCGATCACTGTGTCGTCGTAGACGATGAAGAACTGCCCACCGTTGCTGTTGGGATCAGAGGTCCGGGCCATGGCCAGCGTGCCACCCGGGTAGGCCGAGTCCTCAGGCGCATTCTCGACGCCGTAGCCATACCCAGGGTTGCCGTTCGGTGTGCCCATCGGGCTGCCGCACTGGAGGACGTAGATGCCGCTCGTCGTCAACCGGTGGCAGGGACTGTCCTTCCAGTACGCCTTCTCCGCGAGCTGCATGAACGACGCCACGGTCTGGGGTGCCTTGTCGCCGTAGAGATCCACCACGATGTCGCCGCAGTTGGTGTGGATCGTGCCGGTGAACGTCTTGCCAGCGGCCCGCGACTTGTCCGGCGCCTTCTCGAAGGTCTGCGCCGACGTCGGCGCGCTGGGCGGCTTGGCGCAGGCTCCGGCCTTGGGCACCAGGGCCACGGCGTTGGTAGCAGCGGGGGAGGAGGTGGACGAGCCCGTTGAGTCGTCTCCGCAGGCGGTCAGCGTCAGGGCGAGCGCCATCGCGGCTCCGACCGCACTGGACCGGGACCGGGTTCGGGGCAGCACGCAGCAACTCCTGACATCAAAGACGGGACCTGGACATCTTAAGGACACCGATCACTGCGGAACTGGCGGTTGGGGTCACGAGGTGGTGACGTTCAGGGGCGTCCCTCGCCTCCGCGATGTCGTACGACGGCCCGTAGGCTGCGGGGCGTGCTCACCGTCTCCTTCCCCGCGGCCGTGTTCGGGACCAACTGCTACGTGCTGGCCGCCGCCGAAGGCGAGGAGTGCCTCATCGTCGACCCGGGCATCGGCATCGAGCCCCAGCTGAGCGAGGTGCTGCAGGAGCTGCGGCTCAAGCCTTCAGCCGTCCTGCTGACCCACGGACACGTCGACCACGTCTACTCCGTGACGCCGGTCTGCGGCGGTCAGATCGGCGCGTACATCCATGCCGACGACCGCTACCGACTGACGGACCCGCTCTCCAGCATCGGCCCTCAGCTGGTGGCTGCGCTCGAGCAGCAGTTCGGCACGGCCGCGACCTGGACCGAGCCCAGCGACATCCGCGAGGTGCGCGACGACCAGGTGCTCGAGCTCGCCGGGATGCGCATCGGCGTACACCATGCGCCTGGCCATACCGAGGGCTCGGTGATGTTCTCGCTCGACGGGGTGCCTGACGGCGTACCGGACGAGACCGAGGTGTCATCGAGCCTGCTGTCAGGGGATGTGCTGTTCGCCGGATCCATCGGCCGCACCGACCTCCCCGGCGGCGACCATCAGGCGATGCTCACGTCCCTGCGCGAGCAGGTGCTGCCGCTGCCGGACACGACGCTGGTCCTGCCCGGCCATGGCCCTGCCACGACGATGAGTCGAGAGCGCGCGGCCAACCCGTATCTTCAAGACCTGTAAGGGAATTCATCACCATGAACAGCAAGGTCACGCCGATCAGTGGCTTCCCGGAGTGGCTGCCTGCGCAGCGCATTGCCGAGCAGCACTTCCTCGACACGATCCGCGAGGTCTTCGAGCTGCACGGGTTCGCGTCGGTGAGCACCCGCTCCGTTGAGCCGGTCGAGCGACTGTCCAACCAGGGCGAGGACGCTGACAAGGAGATCTACGCCGTCTCCCGGCTCGCGGGAGGCGACGACGCTGAGGCGCGTCTGGGTCTGCACTTCGACCTGACGGTGCCGTTCGCGCGCTACACGCTGGAGAACGCCGGCAAGCTGACCTTCCCGTTCCGCCGCTACCAGATCCAGTCCTGCTGGCGAGGGGAGCGGCCGCAGCGCGGTCGCTACCGCGAGTTCATCCAGGCGGACATCGACATCGTGGACGCGGGGGAGCTGCCCTTCCACTACGAGGTCGAGCTGCCGCTCGTCGTCGCAGACGCGTTCTCGCGGCTGCCCGTCGGGCCCTACAAGATCCAGGTCAACAACCGAAAGATCTGCGAGGGGTTCTACCGCGGTCTCGGCATCGAGGACGTCACCGGCACGCTGCGAACGGTCGACAAGCTGGACAAGATCGGCCCCGACAAGGTCAAGGCGCTCCTGCAGAGCGCCGGCCTGTCGCAGGAGCAGGCTGACCAGTGCCTGGCGCTGGCCGCCATCGCCACGCCGGACAGCTCGTTCGTGGACCAAGTCCGCGCTCTCGGTGTTGAGCACGAGCTGCTCGACGAGGGACTCGCTCAGCTCAAGGCGATCATGGACGCCGCCGCGGAGCACGCACCCGGCGTGCTGTCGGCCGAGCTGAAGATCGCGCGCGGGCTCGACTACTACACGGGCACGGTCTACGAGACGGTGCTGAACGGCCACGAGGACTACGGCTCGATCTGCTCCGGCGGTCGGTACGACGCCCTCGCCTCCGACGGCAAGCGCACCTATCCCGGGGTCGGCATCTCGATTGGTGTCTCCCGGCTGCTCGGCCTGCTGATCGGTGAGCAGGGCCTGACGGCCAGCCGCGAGACGCCCACTGCGGTCCTGGTGGCCGTCAACGACGATGACTCACGCGCGGAGTCGATGCGCATCGCGACAGCGCTCCGGGCTCGCGATGTGCCGACACTGGTCGCGCCGAAGGCCGCGAAGTTCGGCAAGCAGATCCAGTTCGCGGACCGTCGTGGGATCCCGTTCGTGTGGTTCCCGGGTTCGGGCACCGATGGTGGTGATGCCGTCAAGGACATCCGCTCGGGCGATCAGATCGACGCTGACCGCGCCACCTGGGCGCCGCCGACGGCTGACCTGAAGGCCGCACTCGTCAGCCCGCCGACGGACTGACGAGGACCGCGAGTCCTGTTGGAGCGGCGCAACGACATGTGGGGACCGTTGGCTCAAGAGTGAGTGAGGACCAGGACCATGGCGACTGAGACGCCCGAGAGGCCAGCAGTACGCCCGCGCGGCGTCGCTCCGACTCTCGCCCAGGTGGCGCAGCACGCCGGGGTCAGTCTGAAGACCGCGTCGCGTGCGCTCAACGGCGAGGCGCACGTCTCGCCGGACAAGCAGACCAGGGTTCTGGACGCGGCGCGGGAGCTCGGCTACCAGCTCAACCGGACGGCCAGCATGCTCGCTCGCGGCGTCGACTCCCATGTCGTCGGGCTCATCACCGGCGATATCGCCAACCCGTTCTACTCAGCCCTGGCCAAGGGCGTCGAGCAGGAGCTCCGCGCCTGGGACGGCCAGCTGACGGTTGCCAGCTCTGACGAAGAGCCCGACCGCGAGCGCGCGCTGGTGCACGAGCTGGTGACCAGGCACGTACGGGCCGTCATCCTCGTCTCGACCCTTGATGACCACCAGGCGATGCGAGATGTTCAATCTCGTGGGATACCAGTGGTCTTCGTCGATCGTGTCGGAGTCGGCATCGAGGCTGACTCGGTCGTCATCGACAACCGGGGCGGTAGCCGGACCGCCGTCGAGCACCTCATCGCCGGTGGCCACACGTCCATCGGGTTCATCGGTGACCTCTCGCGGTTGCCGTCGGACCGGGAGCGTTTCGAGGGCTACGTCGAGACGATGCGGGCGGCCGGTCTCGACCCGACCCGGGCCGTACGCCGCGGTGCGCACAGCGTGCAGGCAGCGGCGGAGGCTGCCCACAGCCTGCTCACGCAGGACCAGCCGCCGACCGCCATCTTCGCCGGCAACAACCGCATCACGATCGGGTCGCTGCAAGCCATGAACGAGCTCAGCGTCGAGCCTGCCCTGGTCGGCTTCGACGACTTCGAGCTCGGGGACCTGCTGGGCATCACCGTGGTCGCGCACAGCCCCGTCGAGATGGGTCGCACGGCGGCGCGCCTGGCGATCGAGGCCACCGAGCGCCGACGCACCGGAGCGACGAGTGTCACTCTGGAGACCACCCTGCTCGCCCGTGGGTCCGGTGAGCGCCGCCCCTGACAGACGCGCCTTCAGTCCTTGTCGATGGTGTCTGGCTCGTCCGGCGTGTGCAGCGGCACGGCACTCGGCTCGGTGGGCGCCTCGAACCGGTCGACGGTCGCTCCGGACCGCTCGATGGGCAGCGTCTTCGCGACATCCGCGTCAGGGTCAGTGGCGGCGGGCGCGGCCTTCGATACGGCCACTGCTGGCGGCTCTTCAGATCGCCCGGCAGTCTTCGCAACTAGTGCGGCAGCCTTCTCGACTGACGGAGCCGCTGCCGTCGTACTGATCCGCGGACGCAGGCCCAGCGAGCCGAGGTCCAGACCGGCCAGACGGCGTACGACGTCGACCTCGCTGCCCTCGTAGCCCTCCAGCGCGCGGGCCAGGTGGGCCTGTCGTGAGTAGCGCAACCGGGCCTGGGCCCAGAACGCCAGGACCAGGCAGATCGGCAGCGCCGCTACGAGGATGCCGAGCAGCTGACCCAGCTGGTCCAGGCCGAGCTGGATGTCCCGGCCGGCCTGCGAGAACGACGTGCCGGTGCGGGCGGCACGGTCGAACGGCGGCTTGAGCTGGTCGCCGACGAGCGGCACCTTCTTCAGCTGCTTGCCCGCCTCGGTCATGCTGCGAGAGAACTCCTGCCCACCGGTCTCCAGCTGGCTCGCGGAGTTGCCGGAGCCGGCGGCGCGCGCGTGGACCTCCATGCCCACCCGCACCCAGGCGACCACCCAGACAACGATCAGAATGTCCCCGATGACCTGGCGCCAGCGTCGAGCGGGCAGGTCGGCATAGAGCTGCATGCGAACACTCTTTCATCGAAACGAGCCCCGTCAGCGTTTGGCCGACGAGGTGAACAGGCACGGTGCCGCGCCCGCGACGTCCTGGGCGGCCGCGCCGATCCCGGCGAAGTTGATCAGACCTGCAGAGATGGGCGTACGGCACGCGAATTGCCTTTCAGCGCAATAGTTCTCACGTCCACCTGAGGCGATGCTAGGGGAGGGCCGGCGACTCAGCGTCGTACGTCTGGTGGAGCAGAGCGGCGAAGTCCGACCCGCCATCCGCAAACGAGTGGTCACCGATCCGGTCGACAACGATGGCCGGCGTCCACGAGTTCATCACGACCGCAGCCGAGAACGGCTCGAGCGAGTCCGCCCGGATGTCCTGTGTCCGTTGCGGCACACCCCGAGCCTTCAGCTGACGTGAGAGGACCTGCATGGTGATGCCGCGGAGCAGGTCAGCCTCCGGCCACACGACGGACGTCCCGTCCCAGAAGGCGAGGTTCCAGATCGTCGCCTCGCTCAAGCGACCCCGTGAGTCGACGAACGCGGCGTCGTCGAACCCGCGCGAGACGGCGTGGCGTAGGTAGTACGACTTGGCCACTTCACCCACGTGCTTCAGCGGCGCCAGATGGCGTTGGTAGTCGACGACGTCCAGTGCCAGGGGGCCCTCGGGCGGGTCAGCCGGCGGACCCGTACGGATGAACACGTCCAGGGCCGCGGCCGCGGTGGACCCACCTCGCTCAGGACGCGGCGCAACGAAGCAGCTCAGTGACGCGTCGGCCCGCGCGGCCTCGATCGCCTGGCGGAGGTAGCCGCGGATCTGGTCGTCCGGGAGGTGGGTCCCGAACATCTCGGTCGACGCGTGCCGGAGTCGGTCCAGGTGCAGGTCGAGGCCGCGGACCGCGCCGCTGCGGATCTGCATCGCGGTGAAGTGGGCGCCGCCGGCGAACACCACCGGTGCGAGGTGGTCGACGGTCGCGGGCGTGCCATTCTGATGGACGGCGAAGGCGGTCATGCTGCGAATCTAGGAGGTGCCCGGTGTCTCCGATGCAGCGGGCGATTCGCGGATGGCTGGACCACCTCCGGGTGGAGCGAGGTGTCTCGACCCACACGTTGCGGGCGTACGAGCGCGACCTGCGCCGCTACGCCGACTTCCTCGCGAGCCAGGACGTGACTGAGCCCGCGAAGGCCACCGAGGCTCATGTGGCGGAGTTCCTGATGCATCTGCGCGAGGGGGACAGCGAGCACCGTCCGCTCGCCGCCTCCTCGTCCGCACGCACTTTGGTCGCCGTGCGCGGCTTCCACCGGTTCCTCGCCCTTGAGGGTGAGACCCCGACCGACGCGGCCGTCGCGGTGTCCCCGCCCAAGGCACCTCGCCGCTTGCCCAAAGCCATCCCGATCGACCAGGTCGAGCGGCTGCTGGCCGCCGCCAGCACCGGCGACACGCCGTCCGCGTTGCGCGATCGGGCGCTGCTGGAGCTGATGTACGGCATCGGTGCGCGGGTGAGCGAGGCCACCGGCCTGGACGTCGACGACGTCGACCTGGAGGCGATGAGCGTACGGGTGCTCGGCAAGGGTTCGAAGGAGCGCATCCTGCCTCTCGGGACGTACGCCGCCGACGCGCTCTCGGCGTACCTCGTACGTGCTCGCCCGGTCCTCCTCAGCCGGGCCACACCAGCGCTGTTTCTCAACCTTCGCGGGGGCAGACTGTCGCGACAGAGCGCCTGGCTGATCATCCAGGCAGCGGCCGAACGCGCCCACCTCGAGGGCCACGTCAGCCCGCACACGCTGCGCCACTCCTTCGCCACGCACCTGCTCGACGGAGGCGCCGACATCCGCGTCGTCCAGGAGCTGCTCGGCCACGCCTCGGTGACGACGACGCAGATCTACACCATGGTCACCGTGCAGCAGCTGCGCGAGGTCTTCGCCCAGGCGCATCCCCGAGCGCGTTGACCGTGCGTTAGGTTGGGCGGCGATCGGCGTGATGCCGAACGATCCAACCCGGGAGTGATCTCGTGACGTCACAGGCAGCCACCGACGGCGAGCACGCTCGCCTGCCCGGCATCGATGCCGCCAGCAAGGGCCAGGTCGGCCCGACCGGGCGTGCTCTGCCCCATTTCCCAGCACCCAAACCGCTGGCCAAGCACGGTCCGGCGCGCATCATCGCCATGTGCAACCAGAAGGGCGGGGTCGGCAAGACGACCAGCGCCATCAACCTGGGTGCCGCCCTGGCGGAGTACGGCCGCAAGGTGCTGCTCATCGACTTCGACCCGCAGGGTGCCCTGTCTGTGGGCTTGGGCATCCGAGCCAACGAGCTCGAGAACACCATCTACAACATGCTGGTCGAGCCCGGCCACGACATCCACGACGTCATCCAGCACACCAACACCGCCAACCTCGATGTGATCCCGGCCAACATCGACCTGTCGGCTGCCGAGGTGCAGCTGGTCGGTGAGGTGGCGCGCGAGATGGTCCTGTCGCGCGCGATCCGTCCCGTTCTGGACGAGTACGACGTCGTGCTGATCGACTGCCAGCCCTCCCTCGGCCTGCTGACCGTCAACGCGCTGACCGCAGCCCACGGTGTACTGATTCCGCTGGAGTGCGAGTTCTTCGCCATGCGCGGCGTCGCACTGCTCGTCGAGACGATCGAGAAGGTCACCGACCGGCTCAACCCACGGCTGCAGGTCGACGGCATCCTCGCGACGATGTACGACGGCCGCACCCTGCACAGCCGCGATGTCGTCAAGAGCGTCGTGGAGCACTTCGGCGACCGGGTCTTCCACACGGTCATCACGCGGACCATCAAGTTCCCGGACGCAACGCTCGCCGCCGAGCCGATCACGTCGTACGCCTCGACCCACGGCGCGGCCGAGGCCTATCGCCAGCTCGCCCGCGAGCTCATCTCGCGGGGCGAGGCGGCCTGAGTCGATGACCATCGACCAGGTCTCCGACATCTCGGAGGCTCTGCCTGAGGCTGCCCAGGCCAACGCCACCGAGTCGACGCCGCTGGGTGACGATGCCGCGCGGGGGAGCCTGCGACCTCGGGCGGAGGAGGAGGAGCGCAGCGAGACAACGCCCGGTGGGATCCTCACCAGGCGCTCGGGGTCGGCGCCGTTCCAGGTGCATCTCGACGTGTTCAACGGGCCGTTCGAGCTGCTGCTCGGGCTCATCTCCAAGCACAAGCTCGACGTCACCGAGATCGCGCTGTCCAAGGTCACCGACGACTTCATCGCACACATCCGCTCGGTGCAGCAGGACGACGTCGAGTGGGACCTCGATCAGGCGTCAGAGTTCCTGCTCATCGCCGCCACCCTCCTGGACCTCAAGGCCGCGCGGCTGCTGCCGCAGACCGGTCCGGAGGACGAGGAGGACCTCGCGCTGATCGAGGCTCGTGACCTGCTGTTCGCCCGGCTCCTGCAGTACCGCGCGTTCAAGGAGGTTGCGGCCGTCATCGCACACCGGATGGCGACCTACGGGCGGATGACGGCGCGTCAGGCAGGGCTCGACGAGCGCTTCGCCGGTCTGCTGCCCGAGCTGATCGTGAACATCACGCCGGAGCAGCTGGCGATCATCGCGGCGCGCGCCATGACGCCGAAGCCCGAACCGACCGTGGGGCTCACCCACCTGCACGCGACGCAGGTCAGCGTGCGTGAGCAGGCGGCGATCGTGGTGGACCGCCTGCGGGAGCGTCGTACGGCGTCCTTCCGCACCCTGGTCGCCGATGCCGACTCCACGCTCGTCATCGTCGCTCGCTTCCTCGCGCTGCTCGAGCTGTTCAAGGAGGCGGCGATCGCCTTCGAGCAGGAAGAAGCACTTGGCGAGCTGGTGGTGCGTTGGACCGGCGATGACGACGGCTCGGTCGCGGTGAGCGACGAGTTCGACGAAGACGACGAAGACGAAGACGACGAACAGAACCCCGACGTGACGACGAACGGAGAGGACGCGCGTGAGCGACGACCCACTGACTGAACCCCCGATCGAGGTGGAGGCCGAGCCGGATGCGCCCGAGCCGACCGACCAGATCGCGTTCGACATCAACGACTTCCCCGGAGGGGCACGCACCGCCATCGAGGCGGTGCTGATGGTGGTCGACCAGCCGGTCACCGACGACGAGCTCGCCAGTGCGCTGGAGATGCCGACCGAGGACGTACGGGAGCACCTGCAGGCCCTGGAGCAGGAGTACGACGAGCAGCAGCGCGGCTTCGCGTTGCGGGCGATCAGTGGCGGCTGGCGGATCTACAGCCGCTCGGACTACGCACCGGTCGTCGAGAAGTTCCTGCTCGATGGTCAGCAGGCCAAGCTGACCCAAGCCTCGCTGGAAACCCTTGCGGTCATTGCCTATCGGCAGCCCATCTCCCGCTCCCGGGTCAGCGCGGTGCGCGGCGTCAACGTCGACGGCGTGATTCGCACGCTGCTGACCCGTGGGCTCATTCATGAGCTCGGACAAGACCTCGAAGGAGGCGCGATGCTCTACGGCACGACGCCCTACTTCCTCCAGCGGCTGGGCCTCGGCTCGTTGGAGGACCTGCCGCCCTTGGCGCCGCACCTGCCGGACGCCGACATGATCGACGAGCTGGTCGAGCAGGGTCACGGATGAGCCCGGGCAAGCCTCGTCAAGGAGGCACCGGAGGCGCAGGAGGCCGGGGGAGCGGCTCCCGCGGAGGTCGTGGCGGCGCACCGCGCGGCGGTGGTCGCTCTGGTGCGGCAGGTCGATCAGGCGGCGGTGGCCGTTCGGGCGGTGGAGGCCGCTCAGGGAGCTGGCGTGCCGGCACGACCAAGCCGAGCCAGCCGACGCAGCCGCCTCGTGAGCGGACGCCCCGGCCGGACGCGATCGACGTCCACGACCCCGACGGCGTACGCCTGCAAAAGCTTCTCGCCGCTGCCGGCGTGGGCAGCCGGCGGACCTGCGAGAACCTCATCACCGAGGGCCGAGTCATCGTCGACGGTCAGGTCGTCACCGAGCTCGGCGTGCGGATCGACCCGCTCAAGCAGGCCGTACACGTCGACGGCGAGCGCGTGCAGCTGGACACCTCGCGCCTCTATCTCGCGTTCAACAAGCCGCTGGGCGTGGTCTCGACCATGCACGACGAGCTCGGCCGGCCCTCGGTCGGTGACTACGTCGAGCAGCGCAAGGAGCGGCTGTTCCACGTCGGCCGTCTCGATGCCGACACCGAGGGTCTGCTGCTGCTGACCAACGACGGTGAGCTGGCCAACCGACTGCAGCATCCGTCGTACGGCGTCTCCAAGACCTACGTCGCACTGGTGCCCGCACCGCTCGCTCGCGACGTGGGCAAGCAGCTGCGCGAGGGTGTCGAGCTGGAGGACGGGCCGGTCGCGGTCGACTCGTTCCGGGTGGTCGACTCCCAGCCGGGCCGTGCGCTCGTCGAGGTTGTGCTCCACGAGGGACGCAAGCACGTGGTGCGCCGGATGCTCGAGGCCGTCGGTCACCCCGTGGAGTCACTGGTGCGCACCGATGTGGGTCCGGTCCAGCTCGGCGAGCTCCGGCCCGGCAAGCTGCGACCGCTGAGCAGTCGTGAGGTGGCAGCGCTCTACAAGGCCGCGGGTCTGTGAGCCTGCACGTCCGGATCGTCGGCACCGGCCTGCTCGGCACGTCGATCGGTCTTGCGTTGTCCCGCAAGGGCTTTCGAGTCTCCTTGCAGGACATCTCACCGACGGCTTCCGCGCTGGCCAGAGACCTGGGCGCAGGCTCGCTCGATGTCGCGGCAGCGCCCGACCTGGTCGTGGTCGCTGCGCCGCCGGACGTCGTCGGACAGGTGGTGGCCGACGAGCTCGCCGCCTGGCCCTCGGCGGTCGTCACGGACGTCGCGTCGGTCAAGGCGAGCGTGCTCGCCGAGGTGCAGCGCGCGGCCGTCGAGCAGCTGCACCGCTACGTCGGCTCCCACCCGATGGCCGGGCGAGAGCGGTCCGGCGCGGTCGCAGCGCAGGCCGACCTCTTCGAGGGCCGCACCTGGGTGATCTGCCCGTCCCCGTCCAGCGACGACACCGCGATCGATCTCGTGCGCCGCGTGGCTGATGCCGCCGGCAGCGTCACCGTGCTCATGGACGCGGCTGAGCACGACGCGGCAGTCGCAGCCGTGTCGCACCTGCCGCAGGTGGCGGCAAGCCTGGTCGCGGCCCGGCTCCGCGAGGTCTCCGACGACGCGGTGGCGCTTTCCGGGCAAGGCGTTCGCGACGTGACGCGCATCGCGGCGTCCGACCCGTTGATGTGGACCCAGATCTTGTCCGCCAACGCGCCTGCGCTGCTACCGGTGATCGAGCACCTCGCCACTGACCTCGAGGCCGTACGCGCCGCGCTGGCCCGCGTCGCCGCAGACCCTCCCGCCGAGGGCGCCCGCGGCGTGCTCGCGCACACCATCGCTGATGGCCAGCTCGGTCATGCGCGGATCCCGGGCAAGCACGGCGCGCCGCCGACGGCGTACGGCACGCTCGTCGTCGTAATCCCCGACCGCCCTGGGTCCTTGGCCCGGCTGTTCCACGACGTCGGCGAGGCCGAGATCAACCTCGAGGACATCCGGATCGAGCACGCGCGGGGCGGACCGGTCGGTCTGGCCGAGCTCTCCGTCCTGCCCGCCGTGACCGAGCGCCTGCGCGACGCGCTCGAGGCGGCCGGCTGGAGCGTGCACGACTGAGCTCGTGCTGGCGTGCGGGCCATGAGCGCCCGGCAGTACCCTGACCCGCGTGACGACGACCCCTGCTCCGCATCCTCTGGTGATCGCCATCGACGGCCCGTCCGGCTCGGGCAAGTCATCCGTCTCCCGGGCTGTCGCCGCCTCTCTCAAGGTCGGCTACCTCGACACGGGCGCGATGTACCGCGCGCTGACGTGGTGGTGCCTCGACCAGGACGTCGATCTCGCTGACACCACGGCCGTCGCCCAGGCATCACGTGAGCTGCCGCTGGAGCTCGGCACCGACCCGTCTGCGCCGTCGGTGAGCGTCGATGGCACAGAGGTCGACGCCGCGATCCGTGAGACGCGCATCTCAGAGGCCGTCTCGCAGGTGGCGACCAACCTCGACGTGCGTGCGGACATGCAGCAGCGGCAGCGCGCGCTGATCGCCGAGATCGCTTCTGCCACAGGCGGAGTCGTCGCCGAGGGGCGCGACATCACGACTGTCGTCGCGCCCGATGCTGATGTCCGGGTGCTGCTCACCGCGTCCGAGGAGGCCCGTCTGGCGCGCCGCTCCAAGGAGCTGCATGGTGACGCCGGGTCCGCCTCGGTGGAGGCCACCCGCGCTCAGGTCGTGCAGCGCGACGCCCGCGACTCGACGGTCTCCCAGTTCACCGAGGCGGCCGAAGGCGTCGTCACCGTCGACACCTCCGACCTCGACTTCGAGCAGTCCGTTCAGG
This sequence comes from Luteipulveratus mongoliensis, assembly GCF_001190945.1. Lineage (NCBI taxonomy): Bacteria > Bacillati > Actinomycetota > Actinomycetes > Micrococcales > Dermacoccaceae > Luteipulveratus > Luteipulveratus mongoliensis. The sequence goes on from NZ_CP011112.1 coordinate 3,197,222, forward strand.
CGGTGCTCTCGGTCGTCGCCGCGCGGGGCGAGCGTGTCTGACGTCGCCCCCGGCAGCCGTGGCACGGCCGCCGGCCATCAGCTCGGCCAGGTCCTCGCACCAATCCTGTACGACGCTCGTCGCCGCCATATCGAGCACGTTCCGTCGTCCGGTCCCGTCGTGCTCGTCTCCAACCACTCGGGATTTCTCGACGGTCCGCTGGTCTACTGCCTCGCGCCTCGGCCGGTGCACTTCTTGGTCAAACGCTCCTACTTCTCCACGGCCTTGGGCGTGCTGCTGCGTGGCGTCGGACAGATCCCGATCGACCAGAACAGCGCCGACCGCACGGCCCTCGCCGCAGCCCGCGCGGTGCTCGAGCGTGGGGGAGCAGTCGGCGTGTTCCCTGAGGGGACACGCGGTGCCGGCGACGTCCGAGCTGTCCAGCAGGGCGCGGCCTGGTTGGCGCTGCAGGCAGACGCGCCGGTCGTTCCTGTCGCTTGCCTCGGCACGCGCGGCATGGGAGCGGCGCGCAGCTCCTGGCCGCGGCTGCGCGGGCACCTCGAAGTCGTGTTCGGCGAGCCTTTCAGCGTAACCTCGGGAGCCGACGTACCCGGGCGCGAACGCCTGCGCCTGGCTACCGAGACCCTGCGCGACCGCCTGGCCGCGCATGTGGCGGACGCGGTCGAGCGCACCGGCATGCCACTCCCCGGCGATGAGCCACCCCGTCTCCCCTGACGACATAAGCGACAATGAGGGTTGGCCCTTGGCCACATCCCTCTTCGATCTCAAGGACGTGCCCGTGTCTGACCACCCTTCCGACGACGTGACCCCGTCGGGTCCGCTCGACGAGACCGGACACGACGAATCGGTTGAGACCGCCCTCCGGGTCGGGCTGGAGGACTTCGAGCTCAGCGAGGAGGACCAGGCTCTCCTCTCTGGCGAAGGCGCCAACCTCGATGGCGAGGCAGAGGGCGAGGCCCGCCCCGTCGTCGCCGTCGTCGGCCGCCCCAACGTCGGCAAGTCAACGCTGGTCAACCGAGTCCTGGGCCGTCGTGAGGCGGTCGTCGAGGACGTCCCCGGCGTCACCCGCGATCGTGTGGCCTATGACGCCGAGTGGTCCGGTCGACGCTTCACCCTGGTCGACACCGGCGGCTGGGAGGTCGACGCGACCGGTATCCACCTGCGGGTCGCCGAGCAGGCCGAGGTCGCCGTGGAGCTCGCCGATGCGGTGATGTTCGTGGTCGACGCGACCGTTGGCGCCACCGACACCGACGACGCCGTCGTCAAGCTCCTGCGTCGTTCGGGCAAGCCGGTGATCCTGGTCGCCAACAAGGTCGATGACCAGCGCACTGAGGCCGAGGCCGCAATGCTCTGGTCGTTCGGGCTGGGGGAGCCCTACCCCGTCTCCGCGCTGCACGGTCGCGGCAGCGGCGACGTCCTCGACGCCCTCATGGCGGTCCTGCCGGAGCGCTCCGGTGTCGGTGGCGCGTACGCCCGTGGCGGGCCTCGGCGCGTGGCTCTCGTCGGTCGGCCCAACGTCGGGAAGTCCTCTCTGCTCAACAAGCTCGCCGGCGAGGACCGCGTCGTCGTCGACAATGTCGCCGGCACCACACGTGACCCGGTCGATGAGTTCATCGAGCTCGGTGGCAAGACCTGGCGTTTCGTCGACACGGCCGGCATCCGTCGACGCGTCCACCTGACCCGTGGCGCCGACTTCTACGCGTCGCTGCGGACACAGACGGCGTTGGAGAAGGCCGAGGTCGCGGTCGTGCTGATCGATGCCGAGGACAGCATCGCCGAGCAGGACATCCGGGTCATCCAGCAGGTCATCGACTCCGGTCGCGCCGTGGTGCTGGCCTTCAACAAGTGGGACCTGCTCGATGAGGAGCGGCGTTACTACCTTGAGCGCGAGATCGAGCGCGAGCTGGTGCAGGTGCCGTGGGCGCCTCGGGTCAACATCTCAGCCCTCACCGGGCGTCACATGGACCGGCTCGTGCCGTCCCTGGAGACAGCTCTGGACTCCTGGGACCAGCGGGTGCCGACCGGCCGGCTCAATGCCTTCTTCGGTGAGATCGTGGCCGCCCACCCCCACCCGGTTCGCAGCGGCAAGCAGCCTCGCATCCTGTTCGCGACGCAGGCCTCCACCCGCCCGCCGCGGTTCGTGATCTTCGCCTCCGGCTTCATCGAGGCGGGCTACCGGCGCTTCCTGGAGCGTCGCCTGCGCGAGGAGTTCGGCTTCGAGGGCACCCCGATCGAGCTGTCCGTCCGGGTCCGCGAGAAGCGACGTCGCAACTAGTCCCGGCCCTCGTCGTACGACTGCTCGCACCCCGCGCTGACGAGCGCCTGGCCGATTCGTTGGGTGGGGTTGGCGTGCGATAAGGTTCAGGTCGCTCGCGAGCGCCACTGGCACTCATGGGCATCGGGCTGTGGCGCAGTTTGGTAGCGCACTTGACTGGGGGTCAAGGGGTCGCAGGTTCAAATCCTGTCAGCCCGACCGATGATGTCGTAGGACATCGGCAAGGCCTCGAACCGTAGGGTTCGGGGCCTTGTGCGTGCTGAGTCTCATCGACCGGCACTGGCACCATTCCCTGAGGAACGTCGGCGAAAAGGCCCCAGTGCCAGCCTCTTTCGAGGTCGTCCCCCCTCTCGCTCCAGGCGCGTTCCTCTGCACCGGCGACGACGAGTCACGACGTTCACGGTCCTCCTTTCCGGCGCATCCCGCGCTCACATCTGGTTAGACTCGACCGCACGACGTGGCCAGCTGGGGACTGAGGGGAAAGCTGCGGATGCAGGAAGTTGTCGGCGCGGATCTTGGGCCGCAGATCTCATTTGTCGGACCGTTCGGGGTTGGAAAGACCACCGCAGCGCTCAAGGTCTGCACCAGCAATGTCCTGACGACCGAGGTCACCAGCTCCTACACCCACCCGACGATCGGCAAGCACCTCAAGCCGACCACCACCGTCGGGCTCGAGATCGGTGAGTGGGTCGCGCCCGACGGCCGACGGGTCTGCATCGTCGGTACGCCAGGACAGAAGCGCTTCGACATGGTCCGGCGCTCGGCGATGCCACGGAGCAACGCCGTCGTCCTGTGGCTCTTCGGTGCTCATACGTTGGCTGTGGAGGACGCCGGACAGTGGCTGGAGTCGGTGCTGAAAGAGATCCCCGCACGCAAGCTCGTGGTTGCGGTCACCCGGCTCGCCGACGAAGCGGAGCTCGAGCCGTTCGTCGAAGCCGTGCACGAACAGGACGACAGCATCCCGGTGATCGCCGGCGATCCTCGCGACGTCGACTCGGTCAACGAGGTCCTGGAGGCCGCCTTTGCGCTCTGTCAGCGGCGGCCGTCGAGCCGCAAGGAGCTGGCGCAATGACGGCGAACTCTCCGGACTCGGCCAAGGGCCGCAACAACCTGCGTCTCCTCAAAGGGAAGAAGGGTCGCGAACGTACTGGGTCGGCCCACATGGGGTGGGTCGGCGAGCCCAATGTTCAGGAGCTCCTCGAGGGAGCGGATGGCCATCTGCAGAGCCGACCCGAGATGGGGATCGATGCGGAGATCGCCGACAACTGGGATCTGTGGTCGGCGCATCTCGGCCGGGCGCTCATGCCCACGTTGCGTGAGCTGCACGAGAATCTGAAGGGATTCACGTGCGCCATGATCTGCACGGCCGATGGCTTCAATCTCTGCACGCTCGGGATGGATGAGGCCGGCGTCCTGCGGCTGGCCGCACTCACGTCCTCGATGCACTCCATCGCCGACGCGGTGACCCAGGCGGTGCACGACGACGCCGAGCGTCGGATCGACCTCCTCACTGTGACCGACCAGGACTCCACGGTCGTCGTCCTGGCCATCCGTGACCCGATGCTGGGCAAGCTGCTGTTGTGGGTAGCCACCGAGCACGACACACTTGGCGCCCTACTTGTCCATGCTCGTCGCGCCGCGGCGCAGATCCGTCAGTTCTTAGAAGTTGAGAATGCCTAGTAACCGAAAACGTGGAGGAATCGTGCTCGATATCGACATCGCCAAGCTTGAAGAGACCGTGGCTGTCACCAAGGCTCTGCTCAAGGAAGGTCTTTTGGCGACCGACATCTGGGACACGACAACCGGGCTGAGTCTCGCGGCGCACAACCCGCAGCCCGAGGCGACCGCAATGTTCAACATGCTGACGCTCGAAATGCACAAGACATTGACCGAGTCAGGATTTCCCGGCTTGGGCGGCTATTACATTCTTGAGCTCCAAGAGCACAATATGGCCGTCGTCCAGATGCACGGCGATACCCTGATGTCAGGAATGCTCCTCAACTCCGGAGTGGTCAACCTGGGTGTTCTCGTCAGCGTCGCCATTCCGAAGTACGCCAAGGGTGTTGCCGCGGCGTTCAACGACAATAAGTGACCTGACCGGTCGGCGTATGTCCGGCTGATCAGGATGAGCTGAGCCCGCTTCGCGGAGCGGCCGGAGCCGCCCAGCGAAGCGGGCGTCCGCTCAGGTGGGCTCGAGCTCGAAGTCGTACGTCGAGCGTCGGATGCCAGTGCCGTCGTCCCACGGGTCGAGGATCAGCTCTGGCTTGGTCGCCTCGGCGACGTCGTTCTCGAGGTAGTCACCACCGGCGAAGTAGAGCTGGGTGGTGACATGCCGGTGGCCAGCAGCGCGCACCTGGACGTGCAGGTGCGCGGGCCGCCATGGATGCCACCCGGCGGCCTCGATCATCTGACCGGTCGGTCCGTCGTGCGGGATGCGGTACGGCGCCGGCTGGATGGTCGTGATGGCGAAGCGACCCTCGCCGTCAGTGATGACCACGCCACGCAGGTTGCCGTCCGGCACCTACGGCGCGAACCCCGAGTAGTAGCCGTGGGAGTCGGCCTGCCAGATGTCGACCTCGGCCCCGGCGAGCGGCGTCCCGCCGAGATCACGGACCTGACCCACGAGCACCAGCGGCGTGCCTTCTTCGTGCTCACGCTGCGGCAGCCGGCACGCCGCCTCGAGCCTGACCTGATCGGGCAGGTAGTACGGACCCAGGATCGATCCTTTGGTGCCGTGCTGGGACTTGGAGACCTGATCCTCGACGGCGTGCTCGACGAACACGTCCATGATCAGCGGCCACTCGCCGCCCTCGCCGACCTGCATCAACCAGCTCTTGACGGCCTGGAACTCCGGATACGTGACGTCGTGCTCGGCGATCGCGCCATGGATGCCCTTCAGGACGGAGGTCGCGATGGCGGCGACGCGCTCTGGTGAGGTGTTCTCGACCCCTTGCGCTGCGGCGGCCGCCCTGAAGTTCCTGGTCGCATTGGCTCCCGAACCACCAGCGGTGGGCGATGTCTCGGTGGTGGACATGATGCATCTCCTCGATGCGGTCAGGTCAGCGGCCCGGGATCCGGCTGACATCGGTCGGATTGATCAAGTCGGGCACGGTCCAGCCGTCCAGGTCGTACTCGTTCAGGAAGGAGTCAGCGAACTCCTTCATCTGAGTGGTCGTCCCCTGAGCCTCTGCCGCGAACAGGATCTCGGCCTTGACCATCTCGTGGTTGCCCGCGTAGTTGCGCTCGTAGAGCTCGTGCCGGCCACCGAACTCGGTGCCGACCGAGTCCCACAGAGCCTTCATCAGCTTGGTGCGCTCGACGGCGTCATAGCCGTTCGAGCCGCGGACGTACTTGTCGAGGTAGGGGCGAATCTCGGGCGTCTTGAAGTCAACGGCGTTGGAGTTGAGGTAGATCAGGCCTGAGGCGACGTCCTGCTGGATGATCTCCTTCACCCGCGGATATCCCTCGACCATGAACTTCCGGTAGACCATGCCGTAGTCCAGCTTCGGCAGCACGGTCCCGTTGGGGCCGGGGTCGGGCGCCAGGGCCATCGCGTCGGCCAGCGCACGGAACATGTTGCGCCATGAGATGACCTCGCCCAGCCGGGATTGGATGCCTCGGAAGTCCTTGCTCCCGGTGCACTCCACGGCCTTCAAGAGCAGGCCGGCGATGAACTCCAGCTTGACGGCCAACCGGATGCAGCCATGGAAGGTGAACCGCGGGAAGAAGCCGGTCTGCATGGCAAAGCCGTTGATCTTGTCGACGTCGCCGTAGACGAAGATGTTCTCCCACGGCACCAGCACCTTGTCGAAGACGAAGATCGTGTCGTTCTCGTCCAGCCGACTCGACAGCGGGTAGTCGAACGGACTACCGAGGGTGTCGGCCTGCATGCCGTACGACGGCCGACAGATCAGCTTCACACCCGGTGCGTCCATGGGCACCGTGCAGACGATCGCGTACTCCTTCTTCTTGATCGGGAGCCCGTAGTGCGCGATGAAGTTGTAGTTGGTCAGCGCCGAGCCCGTGGCAACAACCTTGGCACCCGAGACGATCACGCCGGCGTCGGTCTCCTTCTCGACCTTCATGAACACATCGCCCACCTCGTCCGGAGGCAGGTCCCGGTCGACCGGCGGGTTGATGATCGCGTGGTTCCAGTAGAGGACCTTTTCCTGGCTCTCCTTGTACCAACGCTTGGCATTCTCGGTGTATGGCGCGTAGTACTCCGGGTAGGCGCCCAAAGTCCCGAGGAAGCTGCCCTTGTAGTCGGGGGAGCGGCCCATCCAACCCCACGTCAGTCGGGCCCAGTGCTCGATCGCCTTCTGATTGGCCCGGAGGTCCTCGCTGGTGCGCGGCGCCTTGAAGAAGGGATGGGTCCAGCCGCCGTTACCGGTGTCGGTGGGCACCCACAGGTCCTTCTTGAGCTGCTCGTCGTGCAGGGAGTCATAGAGCCGGGCGATCATCCGCACCGGGTTGCGGAAGGCGGGGTGCTCGGTGACGTCCTTGACCCGCTCGCCGTAGATCCAGACCTCACGGTCGTCACGTAGGGAGTCCATGTACTCCTGGCCGGTCATGGGCCTGGCGGCCGTCGCACCTTCGGGCGTACCGCGCAGCCCAGCGGTGTGGTCCTCGGTCTGTGTCATATCGGTTTCTCCTCGATGTGAGTGCGGTGCGGTTGACCTGGTGTCGGGGTTCGGAACTCGGCTGGCGGGCGTCATCAGCAGGCTGAGGACTGGACGAGCGGACGGAAGCTGTCGGCGTCGAACCAGCCCGATGTGGGGCAGTCCACCGACCCGCCCCAGTGGGTACCGGGCGCGGCCTCGTGATGCGGGTTGAGGTAGCGGTACTGCCCGCCGAAGAACAGCAACGGCTCCCGCGCCGTGACGACGACGGCATCCACCTCGCCGATGACGATGAGGTGGTCGCCGCCGTCATAGGTCCGCCACGGCTGGCAGGAGATGGTGGTAGCGCTCCCATCGAGGAGTGGCGCGGCAGGCCCTTCCACCCAGGTCGGAGGTCGGTCCGACGGGCGGCCGGCGAAGTGCCACGCCACGTCGAGCTGATCCTCGGCCAGCACATTGATCGCGAAAGGTCGATCACCGAGAAACTGGCTGGCTTTGGAGGAACGGCCGAGGGTCACCTGGGCGAGGGCAGGCTCCAGGGACACGGCGGTGAAGGCGTTGACGGTGGCGCCGTGCGGCTCGCCGTCATCGGTGGTGCAGGTCACGACGGTCACTCCTGTGGCGAAGCGACCAAATGCGTTGCGCAATTCTCGGAAATCCATGGTCAGGGCCTCCTTGATACGCTATGCGTACGCGTTGAACGCTGTGCGTACATCGTACGTGCCTGAGACCACGCGTGCCGTCAACGAGTTCGGTCGTCTCGATCAATATCGAGTCCTCGTGAATTCGAAGGGAGCGCAGATGAGCTCACCCCGTGATGCAGTGCTGGACCCCGAGGCGCCCGACGCCCGAAACCGCGACTTCGTCCAGAGCATCGAGCGTGGATTCGCGGTGCTGCTCGCCTTTGACACCGACCTGCCCAACCCGTCACTCGCAGAGCTGGCGACCCGGACCGGCCTGTCGCGGCCGGCCGTGCGCCGCATCTTGCTGACCCTGCAGCAGCTCGGATACGTCACCAACGCCACCGGACGTTGGTCGCTCACACCGCGCGTGCTGACCATCGGCCACCACTACGCCGCTACTCACAGCATCGTTGACGTCGCCCATCCGCACCTGAAGCGGATCGTCGAGGTCACAGGCGAGTCCGCATCGCTGGCCCAGCTGGATGGCATCGACGTGGTCCACGTCGCCCGTGTGAATGCGCCCCGGGTGCTCAACATCGACATCCGCATCGGCAGCCGACTGCCCGCGCACGCCACCTCGATGGGACGAGTCCTCGCGGCCTTCGCTACCGCCGATGTCGTCGACCGGATCATCGATGAGAAGGGCCTCACGGCGCTGACCGCTGCCACGATCACCGACCCGATCGAGTTCCGAGACGCCCTGCACCAGGTGCGCCAGAACGGTTACGCCCTGGTGGACGGCGAGCTGGAGGAAGGGTTCTTGTCGGCGGCCGTGCCGGTCCGAGACGTGACGGGCGATGTGGTGGCCGCGTTGGCGTACTCCACCTCCCGCGGCCGACAGACGCCACAACAGGTCCAGGCCGAGGCGTTGCCCCTCCTCATTGAGGGCGCGGCCGCCATCGAGCGTGACCTCGAGACACTCACGACGCGCCCCGGCACACCCCTCGGGGGGTCGGCCCCGGCGCAGTTGCCGAATCCGCGAGGTGTCGCGACGGTGGAGCGATGACCGACGCGACAGACCGGATCCTTATCCACGAAGCGATCAAATTGCATTCGAGCCGCCGACAGTGATTCTTGCGGCCCATCAGCGATCACACATCTGCTGGGTCCCATGGTCATCCGCCCCACATACTCAGAGGGGGTTGTCGAATGCGGGAGGGGCCGACATGACCGAATCATTTGACCAGTTGAAGCCGAAGCACGGGGACACCAAGCGGGAAGATGGCCTGTTCTGGGAGTATCACGAGCCACCTGGCGCATGGGTCGTCACACCAGAGACCGATCCGGACTACCGGAGCGCTCCGCGCGCCGACGACTGACGTGCCTTCCTCTTCCCCCGATCCTTCCGGGGCCTGGCAGCTCAGCGCAGAGCTCAAGCAGGGGACGACCGACCCGCCGCCTCCAGCAGACTCCGATGTCGTAGCACCGCCCGCATGGCTGGACGCCGCCGAGAGTGTCCGCGCCACCGTCAAGTGGCTGGTCGCCGCCTTCGCCGCCGTCGGCGCCGTGATGTTCACGAAGGGTTTCGTCACGACCCCAGCGCTCAGCTGGGAGGACAACACCGGTCAGCTGCTCGGGGCGTGGCTGGCCGGCATTGTCGGTGTGCTGGGGGTCGGATGGTTGATTCACCAGGCCATGGGCATGATTCGACCCCGTGTGTTCGAGCTCGGCGACCTGCCTGACGAATACATCGCCAAGGTCGATGCTGAGCCACGGTTTCACCTGCCCAGCGGCGCCGGCACGTTCAAGGAGTTCAAGACCACCCTCCGAAACCTGCGCACCAGCGAGGCCACGCATCGTGTCACGGTCAAGGAATTCGAGAGCGAGGTCATCGAAGCGACGTCGGACCGAGACGCTGTCCAGGCTCGCTGCGCTGCGGCGGAGGCCACGCTCAACGAGGCCAGAAGAGAACATCCGCTCGACCCAGGCAAGATCACCGCTGCGGAGCAGACCCTCACGGCAGAGCAGACCAGGCTGAGGAAGACGGAGCGCAAGCTCGACCACATCAAGGATCGGCTGGCATCCGAGAGGGCGTCTCACGACTCCCTCGTGGCACAGCTCGCCGTGTACAACCGAACCCGCAAGAACCTGCTGGATCGCGCGGGCTACTGGCAGGCCTCGCGCGGACTCGACGCCAGTGGCTTCAAGATCTTCATGGCTGCACTGGTCGCCGCGGCGGGCGGCATCGGCTACCAGCTGCTGCTGGCAACACCCAAGGACGCGGATGCGAGTCCGGCGCCGGCGGCCAGGGTGGGCGAGCTCGTTCGGACGAACACACCGGCCGGGCAAGAGCTCTGGAAGGCGCTGAACCTTGCACCCTGCCAGGCGGATTCGACGGCCAAGATCGCCGTGGCCATCAGCGGAGGCAAAGGGACGCAGGCAGACCCGTACGTCGTGTCCACGCTGCCAACGGCGCGGTGCGCTGCGCGTACGTTCACCGTGGTCAACGAGGTGGCACTCGTCAGCGTGCCGACCAAGACGGTGATCACCTATGAGCCCGCTGCATCTCCCACCTCGAGCGGCTGAGTGGTCGGGCCAATGACAGCTGGGGCACCGGTCGTACGGCTGACATGAGGGCCTTCGACGATCGCGACGGTCGCCAGGATCTCGGCCTCGCTGACGTTGGGTACACCGTTGCGGCATGAGTCGACCAGATTGGCCAGCAGGCCGGTGAGCATGGACTGCCCTGCTGTCAGGGCGAACTCGCTGCTCGCGCCTGCCGCACGATGCAGCGTGCCGGTCGTCACGGGAGACCAGGTCGGCTCTCCGTCGATGTGCGCGGTGCGCCCGTCGGCCCAGGTCACCGTCACGGAACCACCTGCCGGCGCGTCGACTAGTACGGGATCCGGGCCGAGTGTCGCGACGGCGAGATCAGCCAGATGGAATCCGTACCACGACAGATCAGGATGCCCAGGCTGCGTCGGGAGCGGACCGTCGAGGACGAGCCTGGAGATCGGAGTATCGCCAAGAACCTGGACGAACTCCGGAGCGAACCGTTTGGGAGAACCGGCCAACGGCGTACAGCCGTGGACTCGCGCGGTAGCCAGCATGCGCTTGGCCGCCTGCGTCGTGAGGGCGAACCGGGTGTCGACGTAGACCGGCTTCCCTGTGGGCGCCACCCGCTCGAAGTACGCCGGGTGGGTGCGTGCGTCAGCCGCCACGACAAGGAGCGCGTCAACAGCGTCGGCGACCTCCTCGGGTGTGGTGCACAGCTGTACGCCGAGCAGGGCTACCTCGTCGGCGAACGCGTCGACCCTGTCGAGACCGAGCGGGAAGTCTGCTGCCGGCTCGCCCTTCCAGGCGTGGGTGATGCGCGCACCCGCGACCTCGCCGTGGAGGCCGTCACCGAGCAGCCGGGTGAACTGTGGCGCGTGCGGGGAGTCGACGCCGATGAGCCCGAACCGCAAGGGCCGCCCGGCGCTCATCCCTTGACGCCGCTGGAGGTGATGCTCTCCACGATGTGCCGCTGCAGCGCGACGAACATCAGCAGACACGGCACGAAGCTGATCAGGGCCGCAGCCATGATGCTCGAGGTCGAGACGGTCTCCGTGTTGAGAGTCGCGAGGCCGACCGTCAGGGTGCGCGCCTCGTCGGTCTGGCCGACGACCAACGGCCACAGCAGGTCGTTCCAGTGCCACAGGAAGACGAAGATCGCCAGCGTGGCCAGCACTGGACGGATGAGCGGCAGGACGACCGAGACGTACGTCCGCCACTCGCCGGCGCCGTCGATGCGGGCCGCGTCGAAGAGCTCGTCAGGCAGGTCGCGGACGAACTGCCGGATCAAGAAGACGGCCTGAGCGTTCGCCAGCGTGGGCAGGATGAGGCCCCAGACGGTGTTCACGCCGCCCATCTTGGACACGAGGATGAAGGTCGGGATCAGCGTCGCCTGTACCGGCACCATCAGCGTCGCGACGATGGCCCAGAGCAGTGCGTTGCGGCCAGGAAAACGCTTCCGTGCCAGCGCGTAAGCGGCCATCGAGGCCGTGCCCAGGACGATCACGACGGACACGACCGAGTAGATCAGCGAGTTGAGGAACCACCGCGGGAACGAGCCGACCTGGAACACCTCGGTCAGGTTGTCGAGGGTCAGTGAGTCCGGGAGCGAGCGAGGGATCGTCGGTGCATCGGCCGGCGAGAGCGCGAGGATCACCACGGCAATCAGGGGTGCGACGGTGAACAGCGCGATGACGGCCAGCACAGCCGTGAGGACGCGCTGCTGGCGCCGCTCCCGCGAGACCGGACGCGCGGATCTCGAGCTCGCCCCCGCACCGGGACCCGCGGTCGACGACGCCGACTCGGACGACGTGGCGATCACGCTCATGACTGTGACCTTCCTTCGACGGTGCGCTGCTGCACGAGCGACAGCAGAAGGACGATGACGAAGAGCACGACGCCCGCGGCCGCGGCGTACCCGAAGTCGAAGAACTTGAACCCCTCGTCGTAGAGGAAGTAGATGAGGCTGTGGCTGGCTCGGTTGGGTCCGCCGCCGGTCATCACGTAGATCGTGTCGAAGACCTGAAAGCCGACGATCGTCTCGATGATCAGCACGAAGAGCGTGATCGGTCGGAGCAGCGGCAGCGTGATGTGCCAGAAGGTCCGCCACGCGCCGGCTCCGTCGATGCGGGCGGCCTCGTGGACCTCTGCAGGTAGCGCCTTCAGGCCGGCGAGAAAGATCAGCATCGAGTATCCGAAGCCCTTCCACACCGAGACCATCGCGAGCGAGCCGAGGACGAGCAGCTGCGACCCGGAGATGAACGGCACGCTCCCGAACCCGAGTCCTCCCAGGGCCGCGTTCAGCGGACCGTCAGTCGCGAAGATCCACGTCCAGACGATGCCCGCGAGCACGAACGAGCACAAGTACGGCACGAACAGCAGCGACCGGAACAGTCCGGTGTAGCGCTGCATCTGGTGCAGCAGCACAGCCCCCGCGAGGGAGACGACGACGATCAGCGGGACGAAGATCACGACGTACAGGCCGGTGACCTTAAGGCTCTGCCAGAACGCGTCGTCCTGAAGGATTCGGCTGTAGTTGTCCGCTCCCACGAAGGTGTAGTCGCCGTTGAGCTGGTAGTCGGTGAGGCTCATCGCACCGGCGCCGAGGATCGGGAGGAACTTGAATATCCCGAAGATCACGACAGTGGGCAGCACGAAGAGGATTCCGGTGATGGCTTCCCGGCGGCGCTCGGTCGAACGTGCCGCTCGTCCGAGCAGTGTCTGCGCGGTCATGGTGCTGCCTCCTCGGTACGTCGTCGGCCGGTCAGCCGCGAACGGTGCGCTCGAGCGCACCGTTGGCTTCCTTCGCCGCCTGGTCCAGGGCGTCCTTCGGGCTGAGGTCACCCCGCAGCGCGGCTTGGATCTTCGGCGCGAGGGCGGCCATGATCTGGCGTGCTGCGGGGGAGGGCTCGCCGGGGTTGGCGTACTTCTGGGCCGCGGTCATAGCGGCCACGTCAGGACTGCCGCTGGTCTTGACATCGGTGCGGGTCGGGAACGTCCCTGAGGCGGCAATGAGCTTGGTCTGCTCCGGCGCCGACGACAAGAACTTCAGGACTTCGTACGCCGCCTGACGGTTGTCCTTCTTGTTGATGGACGTCAGCGCGAGCAACCCGGGGCTGCCGTACGTCGCCTGCGTGGTGCCCTTGAGTGGAGGTCCGAGCTGGACGTTGTCCTTGCCGAGCGCCGCACGCATCTGCTTGACGTCGGGAAGGGCGGCCTGCACGCGCAGACCTACCTTGCCCGCTGCGATCGGCGCTCCCTCGACCTTCGGTCCATCCGTGGCCGCATCCGGGTTCAGCCCGCCGGCCTTCTTGAGATCCACCAGGAACTGCAGCGCCGAGACGCCTGCTGGTGAGTTGAAGGCGACGCTCTTGCCGTCCTTGCTCATCACATCGCCGCCGGCCTGCCACAGCAGCGGGTAGAAGGACAGGTTGAGCGTCTGCTCCGGGTTGCCCGCGTAGTCCATGACCGCGATGCCCTTCTTGGCCAGGACCGGCGCGGCGGCGCGGACGTCGGCCCACGTCTTGGGCAGAGCGAGGCCGGCGTCCTTGAACACCTTGGTGTTGTAGGCGGTGGTGTTGACGTTCGCGAACAGCGGTACGCCGTAGACGTGGTCATCGAACGTGGCGACGTCGAGGGCGGCCGGCAGGAACTTGCTCTTGCTGTCGGCGACCGCGTCATCGACAGGCTGCACACCGCGCACGTTGAGGTAGGTCGCCGCCTGGTCCGGAGTGATCAGGACGATGTCGGGCCCGGTGCCCGCGGCGAGCGCCGCCGAGATCTGTGCATCGCGCTTGTCGAACGTCTGCATCTCGATCTTGAGGTCGATCTTGGGGTGGGCCTTCTCGAAGCTCTTCTCCTCCGCGGCCCAGAACTGCTTGCTCTTGACCGGGTCCTTGATGACCGGATACATCCACAGGGTGACGCTGCCGCCACCGTCCGAGCCGGATCCTGAGCTGCCGCCGCAGCCGGTCATGCCGATGGTGACTGCGGCCACGAGAGCGGCCACTCCGGAAGTACGTCGTGTGATCATGCCGATTCCATCTCTCGTGATTCGTGGTCGGGGGAGTCGTCGTTGGTGGGGTCCGGGTTCCAGGGCCGGGCACCGTCGCCGGCTGTCGAGGTCAGGCATCCGGACTCGAGGCCGGCGAGGACGAGACGGTGCCGACCGGTGGTCGTGCGCGCGCTGACATCTAGCAAGGGGTCATCGACCCGGCGCATCCAGGCGAGCAGCTCGGTCGCGAGGTCGTTGCCGATCGCTGCCGTGGCGGGCTCGGAGGCGAGGTTGGTCAGCTCCAGCGGATCGGCGACGAGGTCGTACAGCTCGAAGGCTGGGCTCGTGCCGACGGTCGAGCCGGCCAGGTCGACCGGTCTGCTGCGATGCACCCATGACTGGGTCGGGTCCATGACCTTCGGCGCGTTCGCGAAGTTCGCCACCAGCTTGTGGGTCGCGGAGCGGACCGAACGCTTCGGGTCGAAGTAGGTGTGGTGGCTCAGGTGTCCGAACGTGAATCTGCTTGTGGGACGGGAGCTTTCGACCACCTGCGTCAACGTCTGCCCCTCCACGTCGGTGGGCACGGGCTGGCCGACGAGGTCGAGCAACGTGGGTACGACGTCGAGATGGCTGACCATGTCGGGCACCCGACGCCCGACCCACGCCGGCCGGCCAGGCACGCGGACCAGGAGCGCGACCTCGAGACCGGGGTCGTACAACGTGCACTTCGCCCGAGGCATCGGCAGGCCGTGGTCGGTCGTGAAGACGACGACGGTGTCGTCGGACAGCCCGAGCTCGCCGAGGCGGCGCAGGATCGAGCCGACGCCTTCGTCCATGTGCCGTACGGCGCCCTGGAGCTCGGCGATCTCACGCCGCGAGCCGTCCTCGTCGATGAGGTACGCCGGCACGGTCACCCCGCGGCTGTCGTCCGGGCCGAAGCCTTCGCCGAGGAAGCCCATCACCCCGGGCTCGTCATGCCGCGACGGCGTGCGGTGCGGCTCGTGGAAGCCGACTTGGAGATAGAACGGGCGCTCGTCCTGCGCAGCGCCTTCGAGCGCCTCGACCGCGCGTTCGACCACGAGGTCACGACCACCACCGGTGCGGACCCGGTCGAAGCCGAGACGGCTCGCGACCGCCTCGTCGTCCAGGACCAGCGACTCGTGGTGCACGCCGACGAGCTCGGTCCGGTAGCCCACATCGTGCAGCCGGTGAGCGATGTGTGTCCTCGGCTCGCGCAGGTCCCAGGCGAAGGGTGCGTGCGTGAGCCCGAGCACGCCGTTGTGCTGCGGCGAGGTGCCCGTGAACAGGGACGCGCGGGCCGGGCTGCAGTGCGGAGCGGACGCGAAGGCCAGATCGAAGGTCGTGGCATCGCGGGCGAACGCGTCCAGATCGGGCGTCTGCACGGTCGACACGCCGTAGCACCCGACGAATCGGCCGAGGTCATGAGCGTGCAGGAGCAGGATGTTGCGCGCCATGTCAGCCCCTCGTGGAGAGGTCGTTGCGGCCGACGGCGTGCTGCAGCGGCCGCCCGTCGAGGTGCCGCTGGATCTCGTCAACCACGATGAGTCCGGCGCGTCGTCGCGAGTCCGCCGTGGCTCCGCCCCGATGGCCGGTCAGCAGCACGTTCGGCAGGAGGCGCCAGCGATCGTCGACGGGAAGCGGCTCGGTGTCGAACACGTCGAGCGCCACATCGATCCTCCCGGCGGACGCCGCCTCGAACAGCGCGTTCATGTCCAGGAGCGCGGACCTGGCGGTGTTCACGACCAGTGCGCCGTCCGGCATCGCGGAGATCTCCGCCGCGCCGATCAGGTGGTGTGTCTCCGACGTCTCGGGCGCATGAACGGCGACGACATCGCTGGTGGCGACCAGGGTGGACAGGTCTTGCGCGACCCCATGGAGTGGGTCGTCCGCCGGCAGGTAGGGGTCGTACACCGTCACCTGTGCACCCAGCGCCTGGCAGGCCGTGATGTAGGCACGTCCGGTGCGCGAGGCGCCGATGACGCCGATGCGTGAGCCGGACATCTCTCGGGCCCGCGGGATCTCGCGGGCCGTGTCCCAGTCGATACCGGCGCGCAAGGCATGGTCCATGCGGTGCGTACGTCGCAGGAGACTGAGCGTCGCCGTGAGGGAGAGCTCGGCGACAGCTGGGCCCATGGCCGAACCAGCCTGGGACAGAACGATTTCGCGCTCCCACAGGGCGTCGCTGACGAGGTATTTCACCGAAGCCGCGGCGTGCATGACCAGCCGAAGTCGCGGTGCTGCCGCCAGGCGCTCCGCATCCAGCCGCGGGAAGCCCCAGGCGGTGACGACGATGTCCGCATCACCCATCACGTCGCTGAACTCGGCGAGCGTCTGCACGTCCTGCGGCTCGACGGTCCGGACCTGCGCCAGGCGGCCCAGCTCGTCGGCCGGAGGCGGGAAGAAGGCGTCCCGTTCCGACGCGGCGACCGCGAGCACGAGCCTCGGAAGGCCGGATGCCGCCGCACCTGCGTTGTCGCTGGGCTGATTCATGTCGGCGACCGTAGGCCGAACGAACTCGTTTTGTCAATGACTAAAATAAGTGACAATATCGATCTGGACAGGCGGGTACCCGAAGCACGGGATGGCAGAAGGGATCGCAGATGAGCAGGGGACGGGCAGGCAGCAAAGCGCTGATCCGTGAGATCAATGAGGCTCTCGTTCTCGACGTCGTCCGCGGGCAGGGGCCGGTGTCGCGCGCTGAGATCACCGCGCGCACAGGACTGTCAGCAGCCACCGTCACGGGCATCACTGGCTCCCTGATCGGGGGCGGCTACCTCGTCGAGACGGATGTGGTGCGGGGGACAGGTGGGCGGCCGGCTCGCCTGGTCGACCTGGCGCAGGACGGACTGGTGATCGCAGGCGTCCATGTGTCGGCGACCGAGGTGGTCGCCGTTCTCGTCGGCCTGCGCGGCGATGTGGTGAGGACACGCCGGGCGCAGCTGCGCTCCACCGAGCCCGAGGTCGTGGCGCGCGCGTCCGCCCGAGCGGTGAGTGCACTCGTGGAGAGCCATCCGGGTTCGTCCCTGATGGGCGTAGGAGTGGCTGTGTCCGGCGTGGTGGACCAGGCGGGCGGGCAGGTCCGTCACAGCGGAGCCATGGGGTGGCAGGACGTCCCGTTGGGGGACTTGCTCGCCCAGGAGATCGGCACACCGATCCTGCTGGACAACTACGCCAACGCCGTCGCGATGGACCTCTTGCTGTTCGACGACACGCTCGCCCGGAGCGACCTGCTGGTCCTCAGCATCGGCGTCAGTCTTGGTGCTTCCGTCGTGCTCGGCGGCAAGGTCCATCGAGGATTCAGCGGGTCTGCCGGTGGCTTCGCCCACTCCCAGGTCAGCGATGCCCCGGCCAAGCGACAGTGCCACTGCGGAGCCGACTCGTGCCTTGAGACCTGGTCCAGCCTCTGGGGTGTTCGCGGTGAGCTCGACCGGCAGGGGACCGCGGAGGGCACGCCGTTGGATGCTCCCGGGACCGAGGCCGTGGTTCTCGACGCCGCGCGTCACCTCGGAGTGGCTATTGCCAACAGCAGCAAGCTGATCGGCCCGGAACGGGTCGTCGTCGCCTACTCCCCGGAGATCGGTGTGCCTCCGTTCGTGGAGCAGACCCAGGCCTCGTTCATCGAGCAGTACGCCCACGAGAACAGCTCACGACCCGAGCTCCAGCCGGCAACGGTGGAGCCAATGAGCCTGGCGCGGGGCGCGGCGTACGGACTGCTTGCGCAGCTGTTCGCGACCGACTCTGATCGGCAGCCGTTGCGTATCGGACAGCCAGAGATGGCTCGCTGAGCCCCGGCTACAGTCGCCGGTGCCGCCGCACGACCACCTGAGGGAGAGGACACCCGTGGCCCCCGAGCACCAGCCCCGCCCGTGCTGCGCCCCGGCGCGAGCGGCCACCGAGTCTCCGCTGCCGCAACCCGTCCCCTTGGTTGCCAGGGCGCGGGTGTCGGACCGGACCGGCATGGTGCAGCTGCCTGGCGGGACGTTTCGGATGGGCACGGACGACTCGTCCGGCTTCGCCGCTGACGGAGAGGGGCCGATCCGAGAGGTCGAGCTCGATCCTTTCCTGATCGACCGGTTCGCGGTCAGCAACGACGACTTCGCGGCGTTCGTCGAGGCGTCGGGCTATGTCACCGAAGCCGAGCGCTACGGATGGTCGTACGTGTTCGCCGGCTTCCTCGCGTCCGAGCTGCGCAGGATCTCACCGCGGTTGGAGGCCACCCCGTGGTGGGCTGGCGTCGAAGGCGCGCAGTGGCGCAGCCCCGAAGGCCCCGGCAGCACGTTGCAGGGCCGGGCCGACCACCCCGTGGTGCACGTGTCCTGGGACGACGCGCAGGCGTACGCGCAGTGGGCCGGGAAGCGACTGCCGACGGAAGCGCAGTGGGAGTACGCCGCCCGCGGGGGTCACGAGCAACGCCGCTACTCGTGGGGCGAAGAGCTCACGCCGGGCGGGGCGCACATGGCCAACATCTGGCAGGGCCGGTTCCCCGTCAAGAACACCCTCGATGACGGATTCGCTGGGACTGCGCCGGTCGATGCCTTTCCACCGAACGACTACAGGCTGCACAACATGGCCGGCAACGTGTGGGAGTGGTGCGCGGACTGGTGGACCACCGACCACGACACCGCTGTCCAGCAGAACCCACCCGGACCTTCGACCGGTTCGGCCAAGGTGATGAGGGGCGGCTCGTACCTGTGCCACGAGTCGTACTGCAACCGGTACCGAGTCGCCGCGCGCACCAGCAACACGATCGGGAGCGCCGGCGGAAACCTCGGATTCCGTTGTGTCGCAGACGTTTTCGGCTCTCAGCGCGCGACGTAGACCGTGTTGGTCGACTCTCCACCTGTGAGGAAGTTGGCGAAGCTGACGACCTGCGCCTCGGACTGGTCGAAGACCTGGCCCAGCAACGCGCTGAAGTCATCGTCCGGCGGGTCATCGGACCAGAGCGCAAACACGCCGCCGGGGTTCAGCTGGCCCTTGAGCAGGCGTAGACCGTCGGCGCTGTAGAACGCCGCATGGCTCGGGTGCAGCACGTGTCGGGGCGTGTGGTCGATGTCGAGCAGCACCGCGTCGAAACGGCGACCGGGTGAGTCAGGGTCGAAGCCCGTCTCCGATGAAGCCATCGCAAAGAAGTCGTCGAGGACGAGGCGGGTTCGCGGGTCCTGTACGAGCTCGGCCGCACCCGGCAGCAGGGCGCGCTCGTGCCATTCGATCACCTGGGGCATGGCGTCGACCACGATCATCGAGCGCACCCTGTCGTCCTCGAGCGCCGCTCGCGCGGTGTAGCCGAGGCCGAGCCCGCCGACCACGATGTCCAGGTCGGTGCCTGGCGTCTGCGCCAGACCGAGCCGGGCGAGCTCGATCTCGGCAACGGTGAACAGGCTCGACATGAGGAACTCCTCGTCGAGCTTGACCTCGTAGACATCGACCTTGAGCGTCGGCTCCAGCCGGCGACGCAGACTGATCGTGCCGCGCGGGGTCTCACTCCAGGCGAGCTCCTCGAACCGTGCGCTCACCGTGGTGTCTCCGTCTGCAGGTATCTGCGCGGGAAGCCCCGCGTCGCCCAACGTAGCGGTGACTACGACAGGCGTACGACGACGTCAGCCGCCTTCCGTACGCGACGCACCCGCTGGGCATTGCGCTCGTCGCTGCCGAGCGCACGAGCCACTGCCTCCTCGTGGGTCCGGCCGAACGTCTCGTGCCGCGCGATGAGCCGAGACCGGCGTACGTCCTCGGGCACCTCGACGTACCAGACCTCGTCGACCAGTCCGCTGACCCGCGTCCACGGCTCCTCCTGATCCAGCAGGTAGTTGCCCTCGGTCACGACCAGACGGGCGGACGACTCGACCGCGATGGCTCCGGCGATGGCGTTCTCGATGGCCCGGTCGAAGACCGGCGCCCAGACGGTCGAGGCACCTGGCCGGCGTACGCGCCGCAACAGCTCGACATAACCCTGCGCGTCGAACGTCTCGGGAGCGCCCTTGACGGGTGCCAGTCCAGTGGCGTCGAGCACCGACTGAGCCAGATGGAAACCGTCCATGGGCACGAGCACCGCTTCGATCCCGCGGTCACGATGATGGGCGACGACCTGGTCGGCGAGAGTGGACTTGCCGGCGGCGGGCGGACCTACGATGCCGAGCAGCGCGCGCTCGCGCCCGTCGAGCAGCTGCGCCACCCGCTCCATCGCCGCTTCGACGCCCAGCTCGAGCACCTGTCACCTCCACACGAAATACTGCGCCCATGAGTCGT
Organism: Luteipulveratus mongoliensis; assembly: GCF_001190945.1. Lineage (NCBI taxonomy): Bacteria > Bacillati > Actinomycetota > Actinomycetes > Micrococcales > Dermacoccaceae > Luteipulveratus > Luteipulveratus mongoliensis. The sequence continues at coordinate 3,217,553 of NZ_CP011112.1, forward strand.
TCCACCACAGTCCAGCCGCTCGTGGCCTTCCTGCGAGCCATCAACGTCGGCGGCCACACCGTCACGATGGCGCGTCTGCGCGAGCTGGTCGGCGAGCTGGGCTATGCGGATGTTGCCACGTTCATCGCGAGCGGCAACCTCATCGTCACCACCGACCGGACCCCACGCCAGGTCGAGAAGGACGTGGCGAGCGGTCTCGAGAAGGCTCTTGGCTACGCCGTCGAGACCTACGTGCGTACGCCGGTCGAGCTGTCCGCGATCGGCGAGGCCGAGCCGTTCGGCACGGTGGAGGACGGCCACAAGGTGCAGGTCGGCTTCCTCACCGCCGCGCTGAAGGCCGACGCAGCGCGCGCTGTGGAGGATCTGTCGAACGACTACGACACCCTGCGGGTCGACGGCCGCGAGATCTACTGGCACACCCGGGGCGGCGTCAGTGGATCGCTCATCAAACCGGCGGTCTTCGCCCGGACTCTGACCGTGCCGACGACGATGCGCAACGTGAACACGATCCGTCGACTGGTGGCGAAGTACCCGCCGGGCTGATCATCGAACCTCGGCCGCGGATGCGAATCTGTCGGTGTCATCGGTAGGTCGCGGACACCGGATGAACGCAGTGGTCATACTTGGCTCGTGAAGCTGCCTGAACCCGGCACGGTCATTGGGGGACTACGGATCGACGGCGTCGCGGGCAAAGGGGCGATGGGGGTTGTCTATCGAGCTCACCATCTGGCCCTTGACCGCACCGTCGCCATGAAGATCGTCAACCCGGACCTCGCCAACGACGACGTCTTCCGCGAGCGTTTCCGGCGTGAGGCGCGGCTAGCTGCCGTCCTGGATCACCCGCACATCGTGCCGATCTATCACGCGGGCGACGACCAGGGGCATCTCTACCTGACGATGCGTTACATCGATGGCGTCGATCTGTCGACGATGATCGCCCGACACGGACCCCTCCCACCAGCGGACGCGATCGAGATCGTGGCGCAGATCGGTGACGCACTCGACGCCGCCCAGGCGCGTGGCCTCGTACACCGCGATGTGAAGCCGGCCAACATCCTCATCACCCGCCCGCGCGACCGTTGGTACGCGTACCTCACGGACTTCGGCATCAGCAAGGACGTCCGCGATGGCGCGTTGACCCAGACCGGGACGGCCATCGGGACGCTGGACTACATCGCGCCGGAGCAGCTGGAGGGCGGCGCGCTGGATCACCGGGCGGATCAGTATGCCCTGGGATGTGTGCTGTTCAAGACTCTGACCGGCCGAGTGCCGTTCCCTCGGGAGACCGACGCCGCACGGATGTACGCCCATGTCAGTGCGCCTGTACCACCTCTGGACTCGGTACGTCCCGGCGTCGGTGGCCCGCTCGACGGAGTGGTCGCCCGAGCGATGGCCAAGCGCCCGGTCGATCGGTACGGCAGTGCGGGTGAGTTCACTCGCGCCGCGCGCCAGGCGATCGCCTCTCCACTCTCGACCGGATCCGCAGCGATCCCAACACCCGCCACACCGACCGGAGGCACGAAGCGCAGAGCCTGGGTGATCGGCGGCGTCGCCGCGACCGTCCTGGCCCTCGGCGGCGTCGCAGCGCTCACCCTCCCGGACCGGTCTCCGGCTGCCGGACCGACCACGTCCACCACGGCTGGCGGCCCGCCCGCCGGACGCATCGTTGGTGCGCCCATCAAGGTGGGGACCGGACCGGTCGACCTGACTGATGGCGACGGCTATCTCTGGACAGCCAACGGTGACGCAGCCTCGATCTCACGCATCGATCCACGAAGCCGCGCCGCGACCGACTTCAGTGTGGCCGGACAGCCCACCGAGATGGTCGTCGGACAGGGCAAGGCGTGGGTCTGGAACTACTCCTCAGCCATTACCCCGGTCGACGTCCGGACCGGCACGAGCGGCGCACTCATCAGACTCGCCGCTGACATCGGGCAGATCGCGGCAGGGGACAAGGCGGTCTGGTTCAGCGCCCCGAGCAAGGGAGCGATCGGCAAGATCGACATGGTCACCGGGCAGTTCGACGGACGATACATCCATGTTGGCCAACGACCGGTCGCCATCTCGGTTGCGAACGGCAAGGTCTACGTCGTCAACCAGAGCGACCGGACTCTGGTGACCGTCGAGGAGAAGACCGGTCAGGTGATCGGCTCGCCGCGCACCCTGCCCAGCGGCGTCACTCAGGTGAGCGCAGTCGGCGACCGGCTGTACGTCCTGGGTTCGGTCGGTATGGCCCTGGCCGGCCCCGCCAACATCTCGAGCAGCCAGCTCGTCCCACTCCGCGGCGCGACAGGTCTGACGATCGGTTCGTCGTTCTGGCTGAGCTACGCCGATCGCGATGAGGTCCAGCGCATCGCACCAGATCTGCGCACCCCGATCGGCGGACCGGTCAAGGGATTCGGACGCTCCGTCAGTGACATGGAGGTCATCGACGGCTCTCTCTGGGTGGCCGACCGGGATGCGAGCACTCTCGTACGTGTCGAGATTGCCTCTCCCTGAACGGAATACGCCACGACAGGCTGCTCAGAAGCTGAGGCATCCGGCGATGTCTGCACACCCGCCGCAGCCGTCCGCGCACCCATCCGCGCCATCGAACAGGTCACCTGCCGACCCGACGAAGTCGCCGACGCCGGAGACCAAGCCGTCGACACCGCTGGTCACGCCGTCGATGAACCCGAAGTCGGCTGATCCCACCTGCCCCAGGCTCCCGATGCCGTCCACCACCGCCGAGACGTCGAACGCCGAGCCGGCCAGGTCCGCGAGATGACCGACCAGCTCCCACGCTGCGGGATCGCCGAGGCCGGCGGAGGCATCCCAGAGCTCGGACATCCGCTGCTGGTTGAGCACTCGGGAGATCACTTTCGCCCAGTGGTCCGCCAGGCCGAACACCATGGCGTACGGCAGGTATCGGGCGAACAGACCCGCCGCCTCCTCGACCCGGATCTGGCGGGCCTCTGCGGTCTCGAGGTACTTGCGGAAGCCGAGCGTCTGGACGCGCATCGCCGTCCCTTCGGCCGTGCGCGGCGTACGGCCACGACCCCAGATGGCCATCACCAGACCGGCCAGCAGCACGCCAGAGGGGAGCGCCCACCAGTACTCGGTCGCGTGTCGCTGGGCGTACGCGTAGAGGGCGAGCGCGAGAGCGCCTGCACCCACCATGGCCAGCATCCCGAGACAGCCGAGCACCGCGTTGCGAGAGCGCGGATGTTTGCGGTACCAACCGCGATCGACCACCTCGCGGTAGAGCCCGATCTGTGCCTCTCGCAACGAGATTCCGAGGTGGTGATGCAGCTCGGACATGCGCTGCACCGGGCCGGTGCGGAACAGTGCGTCGACGATCGCGCGCTCGGTCGGCGACAGCGCGTCCTGAGCGGGTGGGTTCAGACGTCGTAGCTCCCAGTCCTTACCGACTCTCGTGATGTCGAACCAGCGCCGAACCGAGAGGTCGACGACGAGCGAGCCCAGATCGCGCGGATCGGCAGAGCTGTCGATCAGCACACCCGCGATAGCGGGACTGACGCCGACCGGCGGATGGAACTGCACGGCGACGTTGCCAGACCATTCCTGACCGCCGCGGACCCGACGCCGACGCGGCGACTGCCCAGGCGCCGGTACGAGACCAGGCGTGAGGCCGACGTACTCAACATCTCTGCGCCGCCAGCGCATCCACATGACCAGCGCGATCGCCAGCAACGGCACGACGATGCCGATGACGATGTAGCCCAGGTCCTCGTCCCGCACGGTGGTGGTCACCCTGTCTCCCCTCTGACGGCGGAGACATACTGGCAGGCATGGGTCACACCACGAGCGCCGACCAGCCCCAGCCTGTGGACAAGGACCTGTCGGTCGGTCAGCCGCCCGCCTACGCCGCCGGAGTTCCGGCCGTGGTCCGCGCCCTGCGGATGTCCGTCGCTCAGATGGGAGTGGGGCGTGCGACGCGCACTCTGCTGCACGTCAACCAGCCGGACGGCTTCGACTGCCCGGGCTGCGCGTGGCCCGACCCGAGTGACACCCGTCGCGCGGAGTTCTGCGAGAACGGCGCGAAGGCGGTTGCCGAAGAAGCCACGACCCGTCGGGTAACGCCGGAGTTCTTCGCCGAGCACTCCATCGAGCAGCTGCGCGGCCGCTCCGACCACTGGCTCGGCTCGCAGGGGCGGCTCACGACGCCGATGCACCGGCCTGCCGGCGCTGACCATTACGTGCCCGTGTCCTGGGACGCGGCCCTCGACATCCTCGCGAATCACCTTCGCGCTCTTGATGATCCGGACGAAGCGGTCTTCTACACCTCAGGTCGCACCAGCAACGAGGCGGCGTTCGTCTACCAGCTGTTCGTCCGAGCCTTCGGGACCAACAACCTGCCGGACTGCTCCAACATGTGCCACGAGTCCTCGGGCTCGGCGCTCACCGAGACGATCGGTGTCGGCAAGGGCACCGTCTCCCTGGAGGACCTCGAGCAGGCCGAGCTGATCGTGATCGCCGGGCAGAACCCCGCCACCAACCACCCGCGCATGCTCAGCACCCTCGCCGCCGCCAAGGAGCGTGGCGCCGTCATCGTGGCGATCAACCCGCTGCCTGAGGTGGGGCTGAAGCAGTTCAAGGACCCGCAGACCGTCAAGGGTGTCGTCGGCGGGGGAGTGACGATGGCGGACGACTTCCTGCAGGTCCGGCTCGGAGGTGACCAGGCGCTGTTCCAGGCCGTCGGGCATCTCCTGCTTCAGCACGAGGCCTCGATCGACCACGACTTCGTCGCCGCGCACACGTCTGGCTTCGAGGCGTACGCCGCCGCTCGAGCCTCCCTGGACTGGCCCCTCACAGAGCGGGCGACCGGCCTGACACGGGCCGAGATCGAAGGGCTGGCACAGCGATTCATCGACTCGGGCGCCACTGTCGTCTGCTGGGCGATGGGGCTGACCCAGCACCGGCACAGCGTGCCGATGATCCGCGAGGTCGTGAATGTCCTTCTGCTGCAGGGCAATATCGGCCGACCGGGCGCCGGCGTGTGCCCCGTGCGCGGGCACTCCAACGTCCAGGGCGATCGCACCATGGGCATCTACGAGAAGCCTGCCGAGCCGTTCCTGGCCGCACTGGACCGCGAGTTCGCGATGACCTCACCTCGCGAGCACGGCCTCGATGTCGTCAACGCCATCCGGGCGTTCCGCGACCACCGCGCCAAGGTGTTCGTCGGTATGGGCGGCAACTTCGTCCGCGCGACGCCCGACACGGCGGTCACCGAGGACGCGCTGTCACAGGCCGACCTGACCGTGCATGTGTCGACCAAGCTCAACGGGTCGCACGCCGTCGTCGGACGGGAGGCCCTCATCCTGCCGACGCTGGGGCGTACCGAGCGCGACGACCAGGTCACCGGCCCGCAGCTGGTGACCGTCGAGGACTCGATGAGCATGGTGCATGCCTCCCACGGACGACTGAAGCCGGCGGCTCCGGGGCTGCTCAGCGAGGTCGCCATCGTCTGTGAGCTCGCCCGTCGGGTGCTCCCGGACGCTGGGATCGACTGGGTCGGGCTGCGCGGGGACTACCGCCGGATCCGTGGCCACATCGAGCAGGTCGTGCCCGGATTCGAGGAGTTCGAGAAGCGGATCACCGAGCCCGGCGGCTTCCGGCTGCCCAGCGGTGCGCGGGAGCGGGCGTTTGCGACGGCGACGTCACGGGCACAGTTCACGGTCAATGCGCTGCATGTCATCGACTGCCCACCCGGCCACCTGATCCTGCAGACCGTGCGCAGCCACGACCAGTACAACACCACGATCTACGGCCTGGACGACCACTACCGAGGGATCAAGCAAGGCCGGCGGGTCGTGCTGGTCAACCCTTCCGACCTCGAGGAGCTCGGCTTCGCCGACGGCGACCATGTCGACCTCGTGTCCGTCTGGCGCGACGCGGGGAGCGACCACGACCAGGAGAGGCGAGCCGTACGCTTCCGCGTCGTGGCGTACCCGACAGCACGAGGGTGCGCGGCGGCGTACTTCCCGGAGACCAACGTCCTTGTACCCCTCGACTCGACCGCCGAGATCAGCAACACCCCGGCGTCGAAGTCCGTCATCATCCGGCTCGAGGCCGCGTCCTCGACGACCGCACCGCAGCGCTGATGGGTCGGGTCACCGCGCGACGACCGGTGCTGCGGATCAACCTCGACGGGCAGGACCGTCGGCGGGCCGACACCGTCGCCTCCGAGGAGCCTCTGGAGATCCGCCTCGACGGGCAGGCCTTGACGGTCACGATGAGGACCCCGGGCCACGACCTCGAGCTGACGCACGGCTTGCTCCGTGCGGAGGGCATCATCTCCTCGGCCGCGGACATTGTGACGGCGCAGTACTGCGCGGGATCGACCACCGACGTCGACGGGCACGAGGCCAACACCTACAACCTGCTGGACGTGTCGCTGCGCGAGACGTCCGCAGCAGTGCCCGTCAGCGCCCAGCGGTCGCTGATGATGCACAGCGGCTGCGGTGTGTGCGGCAAGACCAGCATCGACGCACTGGAAGCCAGCCTGCCGACCCGGAATCTCCCTCAGGAGTCACTGACCGTGGCGCCGGCCGTCATCGCTGCCCTGCCCGACCGGCTCCGTGAGGCGCAGAGCGTGTTCGCCCGGACGGGAGGCACGCACGCGGCAGGCCTGTTCGACCTCGAGGGCCAGGCCCTCGTCGTACGCGAGGACGTGGGTCGGCACAACGCTGTCGACAAGGTGCTCGGCTGGGCCGTCATGCACGACCGGCCGGTGCACGAGACGATCCTGATGGTGTCATCGCGTGCGTCGTTCGAGATCGTGCAGAAGGCCGCGATGAACGCCATCCCGGTGCTGGCGACCGTCTCAGCACCGTCCGACCTGGCTGTCGACACTGCCGATCGGCTCGGCATCACGCTGCTTGGCTTTGTTCGTGGGCGATCCCTGAACGCCTACAGCCACACGCACCGCCTAGCATCATCCTCGTGAGCGAATCGGGGACCGGCTCACCACCTGGGTCGGTGGTGAGCACACGCATCTGGACCGTCCCTAATGCGCTGTCGATGCTGCGGCTGGTCGGCGTCCCCGTCTTCTTGTGGTTGATCCTGAGTGAGCACGACACGGCTGCCCTGATCGTGCTCGCGCTCTCCGGCGTCACGGACTACCTCGACGGCAAGATCGCCCGACGCTACGGCCTCATCTCACGCCTGGGTCAGCTGCTGGACCCGATCGCGGACCGTCTCTACATCCTGTCGACCCTGCTGGGCTTCGCCTGGCGCGACATCATCCCGTGGTGGCTGGTGATCGTGCTCGTCGGTCGCGAGGTCTTCGTCGGCGCCCTTGCCCCCCTCGTACGCCGCCACCGCCTTCCGATCCCGCCTGTCCACTTCATCGGAAAGGCGGCCACGTTCAATTTGATCTACGCCTTTCCGCTCCTTCTGCTCGGTGAAGGTGATGGGGTAGTGGCCGACGTCGCGCTGCCGATCGGCTGGGCGTTCACCTGGTGGGGCACGGGCCTGTACTGGCTCGCCGCCGCGTTGTACGCGGTCCAGGTGCAGGGCATGGTCAGGCACAAGAAAGCAGTCACCGCATGAGCGATGCACCTCGGCCCCGGCCGGCGCGTCCGCCTGGGTCGAGCATGTCCCTGCTCACCGACCTCATGGAGCACCCGCTGGACCCGGGCTACCAGGAGGCAGCCGACCGGCGTACGGCTCGGGGTGAGGCGGCAGCCTCCTTGCGCGGCCCACTGCTCATCACGGTGTGCGTCCTGACGGGGCTGCTGCTGATCATTGCGGCCAACTCTCTCCGCGTACCCAAGGACGCCGCCAACCAGGAGCGTGACCAGCTCATCGGCCAGATCCACCGTCAGCAGAAGGTCGTCGACAACAAGGTCAAGGACATCAAAGGCCTGCAGGGGCAGATCAGTGCTGCCCAGCGCCAGGCGCTCGGCCGCGGTGACGGTCCGAGCATCGCCGAGGAGCTCTCCCGCGCTGAGGTGGCCTCAGGAGCGGTCGGGGTGCACGGGCCCGGCTTCCAGCTCACCCTCGACGACGCCCCGAGTGACCCGGGGGCCGGCGGCAACGCGGGCTCGGAGGGTGAGGAGCAGACGTCGGTCAAGTCGAGCGACATCCAGGTCCTGGTCAACGGGATGTGGCAGGCCGGCGCCGAAGCCATCTCGATCAACGGACAGCGGCTGACCTCGCAGTCGGCCATCCGGTTCGCCGGTTCTGCGATCTTGGTCGACTTCCGACCGCTGTCCCGCCCCTATGTCATCTCGGCGATCGGCGAGGCCGGCGCCCTGAAACAACGATTCGAGGCCGGCCCGTCCGGCAGCTATCTGAAGAGCCTGACTTCTCAGTTTCGAATGAAGGTCAAGGCTGAGAACAAGGACAATCTCAGCGTGCCCGCGTCCGCATCCCTGGGGATGCACTCCGCGTCGCCGGCCCCCGCATCCACGGCCAGCGCGTCGTCTGCTCAGAAGGAGAGCCCGTGATCCCCGCCGCCGGACTCGTCGTAGGACTTGTCATCGGGCTGTTCTTCCATCCCGAGGTGCCCTTGTGGCTGCAGCCGTATTTGCCGATCGCGGTCATCGCGGCGCTGGATGCGATCTTCGGCGCGGTGCGAGCCGTACTGGACGGCATCTTCGACGACAAGGTCTTCGTGGTGTCGTTCCTGTCCAACGTGGTGGTCGCGGGGCTGATCGTCTTCCTCGGTGACCAGCTCGGCGTCGGCTCCCAGCTGTCCACCGGCGTGGTCGTCGTGCTTGGGCTGCGCATCTTCAGCAACGTCGCATCCATCCGCCGACACCTGCTCAAGGCGTGATGTCGATGGCCAACCGCAAGAAGCGCATCAAGATCCGCCGGGCACAGTCGCCCGTCGGTGCACCCGCATCGGACGCCGAGCAGACCGATGTCGAGCCCGAAGCTCAGGACGCGACCACCGCGCCGCCTAAGGGCGAGGCGCCGAGTCCGGCTGAGCCTCCCGTGACCGAGGTCCAGGAACCCGAGGACGAGCCGGAGGCTCCCGAAGGCGACGCCGAGTCCGGGGCTGATGATGCGGAGGTGTCTGGTGATGACGACGCCGACTCCGCGTCGGCCGATGCAGACGTGCCTGCACCCGTGGACGAGACACCCGACGAGGACGACAGCCCCTCGCCCAAGGCCGCCACATCCGACGACGCCGAGGACGCCGAGGACGCCGGCGAGGACAGTGACGAGGATCCCGAGGACCAGGCGCTGCCTGCCGCCGACGACAACGAGTCTGAGGCGCCGGCCGAGGGGGAGGGCGACGGGTCTGCAGCCTCTGCCACTGCCGTGTCCGAGACCGAATGGCCGGACCTCGATGCTCCGAAGCTCGACTGGCCGGACCTCGATGGCCCTGCGCTGGGGAGCCCTACGGTCCTGACCGTCGGCGATAGCCCGGCCCGTGACGAGGCCGAGCCCGACGAGGTCGAGCAGGACACCGAGGACGCGGCACTGGAGTCGGAGGCATCTGATGCCCCGGAGGCCGAGCAGGACACCGAGGACGCGGCACTGGAGTCGGAGGCATCTGATGCCCCGGAGGCCGAGCCGGTCACCGCGGTCGACGAGCCTGAAGCGGAAGAGGCCGAGCCCGCCGCCGAGGTCGATGCGGAGTCCGAACCCGAGGCCCAGCAGGCGGAGGAGCCGGAGACTGCCGTAGAGCCGGAGGCAGCAGAGCCGGAGACCGACGAGCCCGAAGCGCAGGAGCCCGAGTCAGCTGCCGAGGTCGACGAGCCCGAAGCGCAGGAGCCCGAGTCAGCTGCCGAGGTCGACGAGCCCGAAGCAGACGAGGTCGACGAGGTCGACGAGGTCGACGAGCCACAGCAGGCGGAGGAGCCCGAGCCTGCCGTTGAGCCCGAGCCGGAGGCAGCAGAGCCGGAGACCGACGAGCCCGAAGCGCAGCAGACCGAGACAGAAGACGTCGCGTCGGACGCAGCGGACGCAGCGGACGAATCCGAGGAGCCTGAGGAGCTCGAGGCAGCAGAACTCGAGCCCGCTGGCGAGGTCGAGCCGGACGAGGCTGACACGGCTGAGCATGGTTCAGGCGCCAGCCCGATCCCGGCCGCAGCGGTGGATGCTGCGAGCACGAAATCAGCCACGGCCGGCGCCTCCCGCCTCGTCCGGATCCCCGCGCAGACCACGGCGGCCCCGAAGGCGACGAAGGCCAAGCCGGCCGACGTCGAGCCGGCGGACGTCGAGCCGGCGGACGTCGAGCCGGACGTCGCAGGCGACACGGACGGCGATGGCTCGGACGACGAGCCGACCCCTCCCACCGAGACAGCGGAGTCGACCGAACCCACGGCATGGGCACGGCTCGCGGACATGGCCCGCGTTCGGGCCACCAAGGCCAACCTGCTGGCGGCTGCTCTCGCCCTGCTGCTCGGATTCGCGGTGGTGACCCAGGTGCGTCAGACGCGGACGTCCGGGCTGGAGAACCTCCGTCAGGCCGACCTGGTCTCGTTGCTGGCGAGCGTCAACAACCAGTCGAGCCGACTCGACAAGGACGTCGGTGACCTGACCCGTACCCGTGACGGGCTGCGATCGGGGACGGACGACGCCGCGGCGGTCAAGGCCGCGCGCGACCGGCTGAACACCCTGGGCATCCTGACCGGCACGGTCAAGGCCACCGGTCCGGGCGTCAAGATCATCATCAACGATCCGAACGCCGCTGTCGGCGCGCCCAACATCCTGGACACGGTGCAGGAGCTGCGCGACGCGGGTGCCGAGGCGATTCAGATCGGCGACGTACGAGTGGTTGCCAACAGCTGGTTCGGGACCTCACAGAGCGGCAAGCTCGTGGTCGACGGCAAAGAGGTCCGGCCGCCGTACACCATCCTGGCCATCGGCGACTCCCACACCATGGCCACGGCCATGGCCATCCCGGGCGGGGTCGTCGAGCAGGTCAAGCAGATCGGGGCGCAGCCCACCGTGCTGGAGCTCCACAAGGTCGATGTCAACGCGTTGCGGGCCGCCTCGAAGGCTCGTTACGCTCAGCGCGACGACAAGGGTCCGTGAGCCGATGTCACGGCATCGACGAGATTCCCTGATAACCAAGGAGATTGCATGAGCGAGCTGGAGTACCCCGCTGACCTTCGCTACACCACCGATCACGAGTGGGTGGCTGACAAGGGCGACGGCGTCGTCCGTGTGGGGATCACCGCTTACGCTCAGGACGCGCTGGGTGACGTCGTCTACGTGAGCCTGCCGGCGGCGGGCGACAGCGTCACCGCTGGTGACAGCTGCGGCGAGGTCGAGTCCACCAAGTCCGTCAGCGACCTCTACTCACCGCTGACGGGCGAGATCGTGACGGTCAACGAGGCGTTGGACGCTTCACCCGAGCTGGTCAACAGCGACCCTTACGGCGAGGGCTGGATGTACGAGCTCAAGGTCGCCGACGCGGCGGCGCTGGAGGCACTCCTGGACGTCGCGGCGTACCAGGCGACCCTCGGCTGAGCCGGCCCGCACGACCTCTTTTCGGACCCCAGGTCAAGCCTGGGGATTCCGACGCTTGATGTCCCGGCAGTCGCCTAAGGTTGGCTGCCTGACCTCAGACCTCCACGAGAGGTCTGACCGACGTACGACGACAGGTAGGTGGACATGTCCGACCAGGACCGGGGTTCCCAGCCGGGCGACCCCGACGAGGGCCGGGTCAGCGACAATGCGTTCGAGCCACAGGGCTCGGGCAGCTACGCCGACGATGCGACAACGGCACGGCTGCCGTCCTTCACCGAACCCGGGAGCCCGGAGTTCGTGCCGGACGGCGAGAGCCGTCTGTCCAACTCCGACCAGGCGACCGTCGAGGCGCTGCGCCCCGGCACCGCGCTGCTGATCGCTCTGCGCGGGCCTAATACCGGAGCGCGCTTCCTGCTGGATGCCGACGAGGTGAGCACGGGCCGTCACCCGGACAGCGACATCTTCCTCGATGACGTCACCGTCTCGCGTCGGCACGCGATCTTCCGTCGCACGACCGGCGGCTTCGAGGTCCAGGACGTCGGGTCGCTCAACGGCACCTACGTCAACATGCAGCTCGTCGACTCAGCGCCGCTGCGTACGGGTGACGAGGTGATGGTGGGCAAGTTCCGCCTGGTCTACTACGGCAGCGCCCAGCCAGCGTCGTGACCACCAGGCCCGGCAAGGCCACGATGCCGGACCGATCGAGCGCGCGAGACAAGTCGGACGCGCCCGCCGAGACCGTTCGCGGCGGGCGCGGGCTGACGATCGGCGCCGTGCTGGCGCACTTGCAGGACGACTTTCCTGACCTCACGGTCTCGAAGGTCCGCTACCTGGACGCTGAAGGGCTCGTCTCACCCCAACGCCGTGACTCCGGCTACCGCGAGTACTCCGAGCGAGACATCGAGCGGCTCCGGTTCGTGCTGGCAGCCCAGCGCGACAAGTTCTGGCCGCTCAAGGTGATTCGTGATGCCTTGGATGCCTTCGACCGCGGCCTGCAGCCCGACGCCGGACCCTCCGGACGGCCTCACGTGCCGGCGGCAACGGAGAACGCAGAGGTGCCGGACGCCGAGTCCCTGGCACAGGCTCCGCGAGTTCTCCGCCTGACCCCGCGTGAGCTCGCGGAGGGCAGCGGCCTGACCGACGCCGAGGTGGCCGAGCTCGTGACGTTCCACCTCGTGCGGCCGGATGGTGACGGGCACTTCACCGAGTCCGACCTGACGGTGGCTCGGGCCGCCCACGCTCTCTCGGCGTACGGCGTACAGGGTCGGCACCTGCGGGCGTTCCGTCTCGCGGCCGACCGGGAGATCGGGTTGGTCGAGCAGGTGGGCGGCACTACTCCCGAGCAGCGCGCACAGGTACTCGCGCAATGCCTCTCCCTCCATGTGGCGCTCGTCCGCGCGGGTCTGCACGAGCAGTGATCGCCCGCGCTCCCAGGGGGTAGCGTGGTGGTTGTGAAACAGGTCGACGTGATGGGCGTCCGGGTCGAGATGCCGACCAACAACCCGATCGTGCTGCTGCGCGAGCGCGACGGCGAACGCCACGTCCCGATCTGGATCGGTGCGCCGGAAGCCACGGCGATCGCGTACGCCCAGCAGGGGGTGACGCCTCCGCGGCCACTCACGCACGACCTGCTGGTCGACCTGGTCAATCGTCTGGGCCACTCGTTGACCGAGGTCCGCATCACCAAGATGGAGGACCAGATCTTCTACGCCACCCTCGTGATCGACGGTACGACCGAGATCAGCTCGCGCTCCTCGGACGCGATCGCCGTGGCGCTGCGCGCGCAGGTACCGATCATGGTGGCCGAGGGCATTCTCGATGAGGTCGGCGTGGTCGTCCCCGTTGAGGAGGAGGATGAGGTGGAGAAGTTCCGCGAGTTTCTCGACCAGGTCTCGGCCGAGGACTTCGAGGCGCCGCCAGGCGAGGGCGGCGAGACGCCGCGCGAAGACTAACGATCAACTACAACTCAAGACTTGACCGGAGTCCACGCGACACGCCGACCGCTGGACCCCTCGGTCGTTGACCGTGCCCCTGGCCAGGCATAGCGTCAAGGACAAGTCACCAGTCGGCAGGACGTCCGTCAGGACGAGTCACTCGGAGGTTGTCGTGGTTACCACGGGCGAAGCACGGTCGACAGGTTCGACAACCCCAACGCCTTTACAGGGCGCACTGTTCACCGAGGTCCTGCCGGAGGAGATGACCGACTCGGTCGGTTACCGCGGGCCGGCTGCCTGCCGCGCCGCAGGAGTCACCTACCGACAGCTCGACTACTGGGCCCGCACCGGTCTCCTTGAGCCGTCCGTGCGCAACCCGTCCGGCTCGGGTCATCAGCGGCTCTACAGCTTCCGCGACATTCTCGTCCTCAAGGTCATCAAGCGCCTGCTCGACACCGGCGTCTCGCTTCAGCAGATCCGTATCGCGGTCGCCGCGCTGCGTGACCACGGTGTCTCGGACCTGGCCGGCATCACGCTCATGTCAGACGGTGCGACCGTCTACGAGTGCACGTCCGACGACCAGGTCATCGACCTGATGCGCGGCGGCCAAGGGGTCTTCGGGATCGCGGTCGGTTCGGTCTGGCGCGAGGTCGAGGGCAGCCTCGCCGAGCTGCCCAGCGAGCGTCCTGACGACGAGGAGCCGGCCGTCCACCCCGACGACGAGCTGCGCGCACGCCGGGAGCAGCGCAACGCGGGTTGACCGCACCTCCCCGCTGATCTGAGTGGCTGGATGGGCTTCACCGCGCGCACTGGTAGATTTGGCCCCGCCGAAAACACCGGACGGGAGAGTCCCCATCGCATCTGACGATGGGGCGCCGAAGGGGCAAACTCCCCGGAACCTCTCAGGCGCCAGGACCGCCCGGATCAGGCAGCTCTGAAGCGGCACGTCCGCGACAGAGGGGGAGACGCACCCGCCCGTGCAGCAGGCACGCGCGGCCGCCTCACCACCGGGAGTGTCATGACCCACGCGCCACAGCACCACACCCCTGACTTCGTCGGCCGACACATCGGCCCCTCGGACGACGACGTATCGGCCATGCTCAAGCTGATCGGCCAGGCGAGCATGGGCGGACTGGTCGAGCAGGCCATCCCGGGCCTGATCCGCGCCACTGCCGCGCTTGACCTGCAGGCCGCCGAGTCCGAGCCGGCCGTGATCGCCGAGCTGCGCGCGAAGGCTGACCGCAACACCGTGCTGCGCTCGATGATCGGGCTCGGCTACTACGGCACCCACACGCCGCCGGTGGTACGCCGCAACATCCTTGAGAACCCTGCCTGGTACACCGCCTATACGCCCTACCAGCCGGAGATCTCCCAGGGCCGGCTCGAGGCGCTGCTCAACTTCCAGACCGTGGTCAGCGACCTGACCGGGCTGCCGACCGCCGGCGCGTCCCTGCTGGACGAGTCCACCGCGGTCGCCGAGGCCATGACGCTCATGCGGCGGGGGAGCAAGGCCGCCAAGGACGCGGTCCTGCTGGTCGACGCTCAGGTGATGCCGCAGTCGATCGCGGTCACCCAGACCCGCGCCGTGCCTCTGGGGATCGACATTGTCGTCGCCGATCTGACCGGGGTCGCCGATGAGGCTGCACTGACGGCCGCCGCCGACGGACGCGCGGTCTTCGGCGTCGTCGTCCAGTATCCGGGTGCCGACGGCGCCATCCACGACTGGTCCGGTCTGGCGCAGGCTGCGCACGCCGCGGGAGCCCTGGTCACGGCCGCCGCCGATCTGCTCGCCCTCACCCTCCTCACGTCCCCTGCGTCATGGGGCGCCGACATCGCGGTCGGCACCACGCAGCGTTTCGGTGTGCCGATGGGCTTCGGTGGCCCGCACGCCGGCTACATGAGCGTGCGCGCCGGACTTGAGCGCACCATGCCCGGCCGCCTCGTCGGCGTGAGCGTCGACGTCGACGGAGCACCGGCGTACCGCCTGGCTCTGCAGACCCGTGAGCAGCACATCCGTCGTGAGAAGGCGACGTCCAACATCTGTACTGCCCAGGTGCTGCTGGCCGTCATGGCTTCGATGTACGCCGTCTGGCACGGACCCGACGGTCTGTCACGTATTGCGCGGGAGACCCACGCCAAGGCGGTCGCGCTGCACGACTCCCTGCACGCGGCCGGTATCGAGACCACAACCGAGCACTACTTCGACACCCTGACCGCGATCGTCCCGGGGCGGGCAGATGCTGTCGTCGAGGCCGCGGTCGAGCACGGCGTCAACATCTGGCGGGTGGACGCCGACCACGTGTCGCTCAGCGTGGACGAGACCACCACGGCCGACGATCTGCACGCCGTCGCCTCGGCCTTCGGGGTCAACATCCCGGAGCCGCAGGACGGTGAGCCGACCTGGCCGGCCGAGCTCCGTCGTACGGACGACTTCCTCACCCACCCGGTCTTCCACAGCCACCACAGCGAGACCGCGATGCTGCGCTACCTGCGCGCGCTGTCCGACCGGGACTACGCGCTGGACCGCGGCATGATCCCGCTCGGCTCCTGCACCATGAAGCTCAATGCCACCACCGAGATGGAGTCGGTGACCTGGCCGGAGTTCGCCAACCTGCACCCGTTCGCGCCGGCCGACCAGACCGTCGGCATCCGTGAGCTGATCACCGATCTCGAGCAGTGGCTGTGCGACATCACGGGTTATGACTCGGTGTCATTGCAGCCCAACGCCGGTTCGCAGGGCGAGCTCGCCGGGCTGCTGGCGATCCACGCCTACCACCAGGCCAATGGTGACTCCGACCGCAACATCTGCCTGATTCCGGCGTCCGCGCACGGGACCAACGCGGCCAGTGCGGTGATGGCCGGCCTCAAGGTCATCGTCGTCAAGACCGCTCCGACCGGCGAGGTCGACATGGAGGACCTCAAGCAGAAGATCAAGGAGCACGGCGAGAGCCTCGCGGCGATCATGGTGACCTACCCGTCGACGCACGGCGTCTTCGAGGACACCATCACCGATCTCTGCTCGCTGGTGCACGAGGCGGGCGGTCAGGTCTACGTCGACGGCGCCAACCTCAACGCGCTCGTCGGGCTGGCTCAGCCGGGCACCTTCGGCGGCGACGTGTCGCACCTCAACCTCCACAAGACGTTCTGCATCCCGCACGGCGGCGGCGGTCCGGGTGTCGGCCCGGTCGCGGTGCGCGCTCACCTCGCGCCCTACCTGCCCAATCACCCGTTCTCCGAGGAGGCCGGGCCGCAGACCGGCGTCGGTCCGATCTCCGCGGCCCCGTTCGGCTCGGCGTCGATCCTGCCGATCTCGTGGGCGTACGTCCGCCTCATGGGTGGGGCGGGTCTGACCCAGGCGACCGAGACCGCGATCCTGTCGGCCAACTACATCGCCACGCGCCTGCGCAAGCACTTCCCGGTGCTGTACGCCGGCGAGAACGGCCTGGTCGCGCACGAGTGCATCCTGGACCTTCGCGGTCTGACGAAGGAGTCAGGCGTCACCGTCGACGACGTCGCCAAGCGGCTCATCGACTACGGCTTCCACGCGCCGACGATGTCGTTCCCGGTGGCCGGCACGCTGATGGTCGAGCCGACGGAGAGCGAGGACCTCGGCGAGATCGACCGCTTCTGCGAGGCGATGATCGCCATCCGCGGCGAGATCCAGCAGGTCATTGACGGCAAGGTCGACGTCGCGGACAGTGTGCTCCGGCACGCGCCGCACACGGCCATCTCGTTGACGACCGAGTGGGACCACCCCTACACCCGCGCCGAGGCGGCGTACCCGTCCGGTGTCGACCCGCTGCGCAAGTACTGGGCGCCGGTCCGACGGATCGACGGCGCGTACGGCGATCGCAACCTGGTCTGCTCCTGCCCCTCACCCGAGGCGTACGACGAGTCCTGACGATCGTCAGGTGCGGAGGGTGGCGAGGTAGTCGCCGATGCGGTTGATCGCCTCGGTGAGGTCCTCGACGCGGGGGAGAGTGACCAGCCGGAAGTGGTCGGTACCGGGCCAGTTGAACCCGGTGCCGTGGGTGATCAGGATCCGAGTGGCGCGCAAGAGGTTGATCGCGAACTTCTCGTCGTCGTCGATCGTGTAGACGTCCGGGTCGAGGCGAGGGAAGCAGTAGAGAGCGCCCATCGGCATCACGCAGCTCACCCCGGGGATCTGCGTCAGCAGGCGGTGGGCGACATCGCGCTGCTCGAGCAGCCGACCGCCCGGCAGGAGGAGCTGCTCGACGGACTGCGTGCCACCGAGTGCGGTCTGAATCGCATGCTGGGCGGGCACATTGGCGCACATCCGCATGTTGGCCAGCAGCGTTAGGCCCTCGAGGAAGTTCTCCGCACGGAAGCGCGGGCCGGTGACGACGACCCAGCCGCTACGGAAGCCGGCGACTCGGTACGCCTTGGACAGGCCACTGAACGTCAGGCACAGCACGTCGTCGCCCGCGTAGGTCGCCGTGTGGTGGTGCACGGCGCCGTCGAAGAGGATCTTCTCGTAGATCTCGTCGGACAGCAGGACCAGGTCGTGCTTGCGAGCCAGCTCGACGAACCCCTTGATGATGTCGGGGGAGTAGACCGCGCCCGTGGGGTTGTTGGGGTTGATCAGCACCAGCGCCTTGGTGCGCTCGGTGATCTTGGACTCGATGTCGGCGAGGTCAGGGTTCCAGCCGTTGTCCTCGTCGCAGATGTAGTGCACGGGCCGTCCGCCCGCGAGGCTCACCGCACCGGTCCACAAGGGATAGTCCGGTGCGGGGATGAGGATCTCGTCGTCGTTGTCCACGAAGGCCTGCAGGACCAGCGAGATCATCTCGCTCACCCCATTGCCGATGTAGACGTCATCGACGCCGACATCGGCAAGGCCCTCCTCCTGGTAGTACTGCGCCACGGCGGTCCGCGCGGAAAAGATGCCGCGCGAATCGGAGTAGCCCTGCGCGGTCGGCAGGTTGCGGATCATGTCCTGGAGGATCGCGTCCGGCGCCTCGAATCCGAACGGTGCCGGGTTGCCGATGTTGAGCTTGAGGATGCGGTGCCCCTCAGCCTCCATCCGCTCGGCCTCGACGAGGATCGCTCCGCGGACGTCGTACCGGACGTTCTGCAGCTTCGAGGACTGGGTGATGGGGCGCACGAAGCCAAGCGTGGCACACCGCGTGCCAGCGTCCAGGCGTTGTCCGAGGTACGACGCCGAACGGCTAGGCGGACGGGCAGAAGATGGTCTCGACGGCCTTGCCCATGGCCTGGGCCGCCTCGGCGGGGTCCTTGACGCTCAAGGTGGCCGACATCGAGAGCTGACGACGCCCGTCATCTGAGTAGATAGTCAAGGTGAAGTAGCCGGCGGTGGACCCGCCCAGGACGTTGAAATCGCTGCCGCAGTCGCTGCGACCTTGGGCCTGGTAGGGGTGATGTGGCACCGGCTCAGTGATGACTCGCTGGAGCTCCGGCGGCAGCAGCCTGCCTTGGTTGAAGGCCCGTTGGAAGGCGCTCATGTCGTGCGCGGTGGAGATCACCCCTCCGGCTCCCGTGCCGAAGCTGGCGTTGAACCGGTCGACGTCGCGCAGCCTGCCGTCACCGTCGGGGTAGTAGCCGTGGCCGTGCGGCCCCTTGATGCCCTCCGGCGGCTTGACGGCAAGGTAGGTCTTGGTCATCCCGAGTGGACCGAACAGCTGCCGGTGCAGCACCGTGGCAAGGCTGTTGCCGGTCACCCGCTCGATGATCAGGCCGAGGAGGGTGTAGTTGGTGTTCGAGTAGGAGAACTTCTCGCCCGGCTCGCCGGTCCGTGGCCGATCGCGGCTCCACTTCACCAGCTCGAGTGGCCGGTAGTAGGTCGTGAAGTCGAAGGGGTCGAATGAGATGTCTCCCTCGGTCCCGTCGGGCTTGGGCTCATCGGCGTACCAGTCAGGAATGCCGGAGGTGTGCTGGATCATCTGCCGCACCGTGATGTCGTCGGCCCGTGTCACCAGATCCTTCTTCGCCACCACCGGCAGCACATCACTGAGCTTGTCGTCCACGCTCAGCTTGCCCTCGTTGACCAGCTGCAGCACCGCAGTGGCCACCATCTCCTTGGTCTGGGACCCGATCCGGAAGCGAGAGTCTGCCGGGATCTTGCCGCCCTTGCCGCCCAGCAACCGAGTGCCGCCACTGGCCAAGCCGATCGGCTTCCCGTCGACGTATGCTCCGCCCACAGCCCCGACGACCCCGGGAACTCTGGCCAGCTCGTCCATCGCCTTCTGCACGTTGTCGACCCGCGCCGTTGCAGCGGTGGCGCTGGCAGGTCCCGCCTGAGCCACCATGAGCATGGCGATACCGGCAGCCAGACCGGCCGTTCCCAGCCGCGGACGAACGTTCTTGTACGACACGACGCACTCCTCTTCGTGGTCACCTTCCGAAGCCGCGACAGCGCGGCCTCGCCATGAACCGCTGTGGTCCATGGCTCCACTGAAGACGGAGCATGGTTGCGGTGCCGTATCCGTTTTTCGATACGCCCGCCATATGGCCGGGACCGGGGCATGTCCGAGGACGACCCCGCGGGCTGCCTACATCGCAGCCACGCGGGATCGTACGACGGCCTATCGCAGGACGTAGTCCAGGCGGGTCTGGATCTGCGGGAAGGCGACCGACCCGAAGGCCGCAGCCATCGGCACGTTGGTGACATCGGTGTCCGCGATGATCTCCTCGACGCCCGCTTCGCTCAGCCGCGTCGTCATCGCTGTCGTCAGCTGCGCGGCGTAGCCGTGACCACGGTGATCAGGGTGCACACCGACGAAGGACACGGACCCGCGCGGCGTGCCGTCCCAGGACGATCCGACCACGAGGCCGACGTCGTGCCCGTCAGGATCAACCGCGAGGAAGAACGACTCGATGCCGTCCGCCTTGAGCATGAAGGTGAGCTCTTCGTCCGACACCTCCTGCACCGTGTGGCGTTGCAGTCCGTCGACGTGGTGAGCGTCGAGCGAGCCCTCCAGAACAGCCAAGTGCATCGCCCGCAGCCGAGGGTCGTCGAGCGATGACACCGGATCGAGTCGCAACCGGGTCGGCGTCGGCGACCACGTGTCATCCGCAGGTCGCAGGGCATAGTTGCGCCGCTGCACCAGTGGCGCAAACCCCGCCGCCTCCACGGCGGTCACGACGGGTACGACGTCCGCGAGCTCCGTCGGCACATCACTCGGCGGGGTGAAGACGATCAGCGCGAGCTCGTCGAGCGCGTGTTCGTCGCGCATCGTCTCCGCCGCGTGGCGCAGCAGCTCGACCCCGGCCTCTGGCCGGTCGGACGGAAGGTCCATCACGTCGATGACCTCAGGTGCTTCGCGTCCCTGTCCGGCCACGAGACCGACCTGATGGCCTTGATCGTCGAGGGCCGCGAATGTGTAAGCGGGAGAACGAAGTCCGCGATCCAGCCCGAACTGCGCGTAGCCCTCGGAGAAGTAGCGGTGGTTGGACGGGGAGTCGATGCGGGCCGTCGCGTGGGACCACAGCTCGATCACGTGTGCGTCGTCCGTGGCACGGACGATGGTGATGTCAGACATTGCGCCTTCCTTTCGGGGAAGGTCAGGCGCTCTTTCGGTGAGGGAGAGCGCGAGTGCGTGAGGCGAGCACGGCATCTCCTTTCGTCGTCGGTGCAAGACCGCCCGAACGTTACCGGCCGGACCGTCCGACCGTCATCCGCTTTTGCGACGTCAGGCGGCGGGCGCTCCGGCCAGGTGCACCCGCAGTGTGGAGCCCGACTCCGTCTTGGCCACCTCGATGCGCGCCGTGACCCGGTGGCGCAGCTCGGCGACGTGACTGACGATCCCCACGCTTCGCCCTCCGGCACGCAGGGTGTCGAGGACAGCCATCACCTGCTCGAGGCTCTGCTCGTCGAGCGAGCCGAAGCCCTCGTCGACGAAGAGGGTCTGCAGCTCCACGCCACCAGACTCCTGGCGGACCGCCTCCCCGAGGCCCAGAGCCAGCGACAGCGATGCCAGAAAGGCCTCGCCGCCGGACAGAGTGGCGGTGTCGCGGGTCTGACCGGTCCAGGCGTCGTGCACCACCAGGCCCAGGCCGCTGCGGAGCCCGCCCTTGACGCGAGCATCGGAGTGAGCCAGCTCGAACCGGCCGTCTGTCATCACCGTCAACCGCTCGTTGGCCAGCCGCGTGACCTCCTCGAGACGGGCGGCCAGCACGTAGGAGGACAGCCGCATCTTCTTGAGGTTGTCCCCACCGCCGTTGACCGTGTCCGCGATCGAGGTGACCGCACGCAGCTCGGCCTCACGCGGTCGCCACGCCGCCAACGCCGCGAGCAGGTCGCGGCTGACCACGTCGAGCCGAGCAGCCGCTCGCTGTGACGTGGCCATCGTGGCGTGTGCCTCGCGCGCTCGCTGCGCCGCCGCCGTGGCCGCGTGCTGCACCTGCTCGAGGTCCGGGCGTTCCTGCTCGCGGGCGGCCACCACCGCTGGCTGTTCGAGAACCGCAAGGGATCGCTCCCGCGCTGTCTGATGAGTGTCGATCTGCTGCTGCAGCTGCTCGACTCTCGCCTGATCACGCCATGCCGCCGATGCCAGCTGCGCGTCGGCGAATCCGTGCTCGTCGAGCAACGTCGCCAGATCGTCGGTGGCACGGGTGGCAGCGTCCTGGGCGCTCGTCAGTCTCGCCTCGGCTCGACGAGCAGCGAGTACGCCGGCACTCACCTGATCATGCCGGCGTCGGCTCTGGTCCCAGGCGCGCGCGTGGGCCTCGAGCGTCGACTCATCATCTGCCTGCTCGTGGGCGCGCGACCTCCACATCTCGCAGGGACAGTCGGCGCGGTGCTCCCGCTCCAGGGTCTCAAGCCTGAGGAGCAGGTCGGCCAGTCGAGCCGAAGCTGCGTCCTGAGCGGCCTGCAGGACCGCGTGCTGTCGTTCGTGCTCCTCGCGCCGTGCATCGACCGCGGCGACCTGCGCCACCGTCGTACGCCGTTCGCTCACCAGCTCGGCCAGCCGCAGCTCGGCCGCCCGCGCCGTCTCGACCTGCGCGGTGATCTCGTCGAGGAGGATCGTGAGCCGGTCCGGGGTCGGAGCATCCTCAGGCGCGCCGTCAGCGCCGAGCTCGAGATCGAGACGAACGCAGGACTCGGCCAGGGCGTCCTCGGCCGACGTCACCGCAGCGTCCGCGACCGCGACCCGTGCCGTGACGTCTCGCAGCCGCAGTCCGGCTGCGGTCGCGCGCTCCTCGGCCTCGTCGAGAGTGTCCTCGGAGACGTCCAGCAGGGTCAGACGGGCCGGGTCAGGGTGCTCGGGCGAGCCGCATACCGGACACGGTGCGCCGTCATCGAGACCGTCGGCCAGAGTCGCGGCAAGGTGCTCCAGGCGTACGGTCCGCAACCTCAGCACGTCACGCTCGGCGGACGCGAACGAGGCGGTCGCCTCGGCGGCCACAGCCCGTGTGGACCCCAGGGCCACTCGTGCCGTCGTGACCTGGTCGCGTCGTTGCTCAGCCTGTCGCACCTGCTCGAGCCGAGCCTCAGCAGCCGCCCGCGTCGCGGCGTCTCGCTGGGCGACCTCGAGCTGTGCCTCCAACGCGTCCACGCGTCGGCGGGCACGCTCCAAGAGCTCGTGATGCTGCGCCTGCGCAGCCGTCACCCGCGTCAACGCCTGTGCCGCCTGGGCAACCTCGGCGCCTGCGGACCGGGCCTGTCGCACCAGCCCGACGCCCTCCCGAAGACGGTCGCTGCCGAGCCTCAGCGCCTCCTCGTGCTCGGCGTCGATGGCACCGGCACGTGGCGCGATGTGGGCCAGGGCAGCCAGCGCACTCTCGTGGTCCGCGTGAACCTGCTGCAGCTCTTGCGTGGCGCGACCAGCTGACCGGCGGCTGGGCTCGACCTGGGCCGCGCGTCGGGCGCGCGCCAGCTCGCCCCTGCACGCGTCGAGGTCGGCGGCGCGCTGATCGAGCCGATCGAGGTCGGCCTGCGCGCGCTGTGCCTGCTGCTGCAGGTCGAAGGTCTGGCGAGCCCGAACCAACAGCTCCCGGTCCCGATCTGCGGCCGCGTCAGCGCGGGACGCCGCCGCCATCGCGGCGTCCGCTGCTGCTGAGGCCGCACTCCGCTCACGGCGCAGAGCTTCAGGGATCTGAGCGTGCTCGAGCTCGCTCCACGCCACGGTCTCCTCGTCCTGGGGAGCGAGCTCACTGAGCACGGACTCCAGGACGCGCAGCTCGGTGGTGACGCGGGTACGGGCGTCCTGGGCTGCCGACGTTGCGTCGCGACGGCGTCCGGCCAGCCATTCCTCGAGGTCAGCGAATCGCTGGACGTCGAAGAGCCGACGCAGCACCGCACCCCGCTCGTCCGGCCGTGCCTGCAAGAAGGCCGCGAACTGACCCTGGGGGAGCAGCACGACCTGAGCGAACTGATCCAGTCCCATCCCGAGTGCCTGCTCGATCACGTCGCCGACCTCATCGAGCCGGGTGCTCACACCGGACCATCGACCGCCGACCTGCTCCTGCAGGACGACCTTGGCCTGGCGACGGGTGAGTCCGGCGCCGCGCTTCTTGGGCGCCCGGTGCTCGGGGGAGCGTTCGATCCGCAGCCGTCGCCCGCCGACCGTCGCCTCGAGCGTCACGGTCGGCACCGCACCAGCGCCCGCATGATCGCTGCGCAGGCTCTCGCGCTGCCCGTGCCGCGAGCCGGGGAGCTGGCCGAACAGTGCGAAGCAGACTGCGTCGAGGATCGTGGTCTTGCCCGCGCCGGTGGGGCCGTGGATCAGGTGCACGCCCTGCTCGGACAGCGCGTCGAAGTCGATGGTCTCGACGCCGGGGAACGGACCGAATGCCTCGATTCGCAACCAGTGCAACCTCATGCGACCCCGCTCCGCCCGACGGAGACGTCGCCGACCTCGCCTTCGTCATCCCGACGCCGCCGGGCCACGGTGGACTCGGCGAGCGCGCTCGCGAAGACCTCACGCTCCTCGTCCGACGCCGGCGCACCCTCACGGACGTGCTCCAGGAAGTCGCAGCACACGTCGATGTCAGAGCGGCCACGCGTCCGCTGCGCGTAGCTGCGCGCCGCGATCTGGTCGGTCGGACCGTCGAAGAGCAGCTGGAGCGTGTGCGGGAACCGAGACCGGACGCGCTCCATGGCCCCGAGCGGTCGCACCGGATCGGTCAGCGTGACCTGGCACCAGCCCGTCTCAGCCGGCGCGTACGTCGGCCCGGCGAGGAGGTCGTCGAGATTGCCGCGCAACCGGTGCAGCTGCCGCTCGACCGGTGCCTCGACGAAGGTGAAGGAGGGCTCGGCACCGTCCAGGTCGACCAGCCACGAACCCTTGACGTGGCCGGTCTCGCTGAACGACATGGCCACCGGCGACCCGCTGTAGCGGACGTGCTCGCGCGGCTGCTGGGCACCGTGCAGATGGCCGAGGGCGACGTAGTCGACCCCGTCGAACACCTCGACCGGCACCGCGCCCATGCCTCCGACACTGATGTCGCGCTCGGACTCCGAGGTCGTGGCACCGGTGACGAACGCATGAGCCATCACGACCGACTGACCGCCTCGCGAGCGCTGGTCAGTCGTGACCCGCGACATCACGGCGCGCAGCACCGCCGCGTGGGTCCGGTCTTGGCAGCCCAGCTCGTCGGCGACCAGGGAGGGCTCGAGGAACGGGATCGGGTAGACGTGCGTGTCGCCCAGGGTGACGGGCGTGCCGACCGACTCCAGCGTCGTACGGATGTGCAGGCCGGCGCGCTCGAGCACTCGGGAAGCGAAACCCAGCCGGGTGGCCGAGTCGTGGTTGCCGCTCGAGAGGATCACCGCGGCGCCCGCGTCCAGGAGTCGTACGACCGCGTCGTCGAGCAGGGCGACCGTGTCTGGGCTGGGCAGCGCACGGTCGTAGATGTCGCCGGAGACGAGGACGGCGTCGATCTGCTCCTGCCGCACGACATCGACCAGATGGTCCAGATAGCGCCCCTGGGCACCGAGCAGCCCGACCCCGTGGAACGACCGTCCCAGGTGCCAGTCGGAGGTGTGGATCAGGCGCACACTCGCAGGCTAGGAGAGTCCACCGACACTGTCGGGGAGCCTGGTCGGCGAGCCTTCGAACGACGGACGATGTCCAGCCCCCAGGTTGCCCGACCGGCCGGAAGGCCACTTACCGACCGGTCGGACAAGGGGTGACGCCTGGACGGCGTCAGGATGCGATGTAACCGGGTCCCATTGGAGCCGTTGGCGCCGCGCTGTGGTGGCACCACAGTGCACTGGCACTTACGGCCCGTTGCGCGGTCACGGACTACGAGCTGCGGTACTCCACGTGCGGCCGTCCCGAGCCGCCGTGTCGCGTCGACCGATCGACCTGCCCGGCGTCGGCGAGGTACTCCAGGTAGCGACGAGCCGTCACTCGTGACGTCCCGATCCGGTCCGCGACCTCGGATGCCGTACGCGCCTGGTCTGACCCACCGAGGAGCTGTCGAACCTTGACGAGCGTCTCGGCGCTGAGACCCTTGGGGAGTGCCACCTCACGACGGGGACGCATCGCGTCGAACACCGCGTCGACGGCGGTCTGGTCGACCGATGCCGTGGTCTCCAGCGCTGACCGGAAGTCGGCGTACTGCCGCAGCTTGGCCTCCAGCATCGCCGCCGTGAACGGTTTGAGCAGGTAGCCGACGACGCCCTGGGAGGCGGCCTGTCGTACGACGTCGGCGTCGCGCGCCGAGGTGACCGCGATGACATGGCTGGGGTGGGCGGTCGCCCGCAGCTGGCGCAGCAGGTCCAGGCCGTGGCCGTCGGGCAGCTGCATGTCCAGCAGCACCAGGTCGACCTGGTGGGCACCGAGCGCGCGGACCGCATCGGCGAAGGTACCGGCGACGTCGACCACCTCGAAGCCGGCCATCCGTTCGACGAACGTGCGATGCGCACGCGCTGCGACCGGCTCGTCCTCGACGACGAGCACGTGCACGGTCATGGCGTACGCCTCGCCGGGACGCGGACCGTCAGCCGCGCTCCACCGAGCGTGCTGCGCCCGACCTCGGTGGAGCCCTCGTGCCGGCGCACCACCTGCCCGACGAGCGCCAAACCGACACCGCGCCCGCGCGCCTGGGTATCCGGCTTGCTGGTCCAGCCGGGTTCGAAGATCTGGTCCCGGTGCTCGGGGGCGATCCCAGGTCCGCTGTCATCGACGGCAACCATCAGTCCGTCGTCCTCGGACTTCACCAGCACTTGTACGACCGCCTCGGCAGTGCCCTGGGCCGCGTCGATGGCGTTGTCGAGCAGGTTGCCGACGACCGTCACCAGGTCGTGCGCGGACAGACTCGTGTGCGTCACCGAGCTGTCCGGGTCGACGACCAGCGCTACGCCACGTTCCTGGGCCTGACTCGACTTGCCGAGGAGGAGCGCCGACAGGACCGGCTCCTGGACGGCCCCGACGACGTCATCGGTCAACCGCCGGGCCAGGTCGAGCTCGTCCGTCGCAAACGCGACAGCCTCCTCTGTCTCACCCATCTCGACCAACGACACCATCGTGTGCAGGCGATTGGCCGCCTCGTGGTTCTGCGCTCGCAGTGCCGCCGCCATGCCACGGACGGTGTCGAGCTCGGCCGTGACCTCCTGCAGCTCGGTGCGGTCACGCAATGTCACGACCGACCCCACGACCCGGTCGTTCCACCGCGCGGGCGCCCGGTTGACCAGTAGCACCCGGTCCCCGACCACGACCGGCAGGTCGTGCAGCTCGGGTCCGGTGTCCGGCGTGACGAGCCCGAGCTCGGCCAGCGTCTTGCCGTCGTACGACTCAGGCAGGTCGAGCAGCCGCCGCGCCTCGTCATTGGCGAGGGTGACCCGATCGTCGTGTCCGAGGAGGACGAGTCCTTCACGGACCGCACGCAGCACGGCGTCGTAGTACTCGTACATGCGGGTGATCTCGACCTCGCCGAGCCCGTGCGTCTGACGACGAAGGCGTCGCCCGACCAGCCACGCGCCCACCAGACCGAGCGCTCCGAGCCCTGCCGCGACGAGCAAAACGGCCGGAAGGGCTTCCCAGACCTTGTGATTCACCTGCTGCAAGGTGATCCCGACCGACACAAGAGCGACCACCCGGTCGCCGGACCGCACGGGTACGACGGCGCGCACCGACGGCCCGAGCGTGCCGCTGTAGGTCTCGGTCACCTCGCCACCGCGCAACGCGGGTCCGGTCGATCCGCGGAAGTGGCCACCCAGCTGACTCGGGTCGGGGTGGGAGTACCGCACACCGTTCGTGCTCATGACCACCACGAAGTCCGTCCCTGTCGCGTGACGGACCCGCTCGGCGTACGGCTGCAGTGTCTTGCTCGGATCGGCGTCGCCGAGAGCGCGGGTCACGTCGGGGGCGGACGCCACCGTGCGGGACACCTCCAGCGCACGGTCGCGAGCAACGTCGTACGCGTCCCGGCGCGCGTCGTACCAGGCCAGGCCCACGCCGAGAGCCACCACGAGGAGCACGACAGCGAGGTGCCACACGAGCATCTGCGCCGCGATCGCGCGGGGCCGGCGTACTGCCATGTCCGGATTGTGCACGACCGAGCGGATGAGCAGCGGGCGTGACCGGGATCACGAACACTACGAACACAAGTGTGATGGGCGTCACGTGCGGCTCCAAACTCGGAAACGGACCCGAGGAGGAGCCATGACCATTGCCGCCGAGCCGCAGCCGAAGCAGCAACCCAAGGATCGAACGCACTACCTATACCTGTCCGTCATCGTCGCCGTGGTGCTCGCCATCGCCGTCGGACTGCTCGCACCAGACATCGCCGTCGAGCTGAAGCCGCTGGGCACCGGCTTCGTCAACCTGATCAAGATGATGATCAGCCCGATCATCTTCTGCACGATCGTGCTGGGCATCGGCTCCGTACGTTCAGCCGCCCAGGTCGGCAAGATCGGCGGACTCACCCTGGGCTACTTCCTGGTGATGTCGTTCGTAGCGCTCGCCATCGGACTCGGGGTCGGCAACCTCCTGCACCCCGGCGACGGGCTGAACATCACGGCGGACGTGGCCAAGGCCGGCGCCAAGCAGGTGAAGGAGCAGGAGAGCCTGCCGGACTTCCTGCTCGGCATCATCCCGGACACGATGGTCTCGGCGTTCACCTCGGGTGAGGTTCTCCAGACGCTGGTCGTCGCGCTGCTGGTCGGGTTCGCACTCCAGGCGATGGGCCGTCCGGCCGAGCCCGTGCTGCGTGCCATCGGATCGATCCAGAAGGTCGTCTTCCGGATCCTGAAGATGATCATGTGGGCCGCGCCTGTTGGCGCCTTCGGTGCCATGGCTGCCGTCGTCGGCGAGACCGGTGTCGATGCGCTCAAGAGCCTGGCAGTCATCATGTTCGGCTTCTACGCAACCTGTGCGGTGTTCATCTTCGTCATCCTGGCGACCGTGCTGAGAGTCGTCGCCGGAGTCAGCATCCTGCTCCTGCTCAAGTACCTCGCGCGTGAGTTCCTGCTGATCGTGTCGACGTCGTCGTCTGAGTCGGCGTTTCCACGGCTGCTCGCCAAAATGGAGCACGCCGGCGTCGAACGGCCGACTGTCGGCGTCGTCGTCCCGACCGGCTACTCGTTCAACCTGGACGGCACGATGATCTACCTGACGATGGCGTCACTGTTCCTCGCCTCGGCGATGGGCGACCCGCTGTCGCTGGGTGAGCAGATCTCGCTCCTGCTCTTCATGATGATCGCCTCCAAGGGCGCGGCCGGTGTCACCGGCGCGGGCCTGGCCACGTTGGCCGGTGGCCTGAACGCGCATCGTCCCGAGCTCGTCGACGGCGTCGGCCTCATCGTCGGAATCGACCGGTTCATGTCCGAGGCGCGGGCGGTGACCAACTTCACCGGCAACGCGGTGGCGACCATCGTCATCGGGTCCTGGACCGGCACGGTCGACAAGGAGCGCCTTGACAACGTCCTAGCCGGGCGTCTGCCGTTCGACGAGAACCTCTTGCTCGACGAGGACGACGAGCACGCACCCGAGGATCGGACGGACGAGCCCGCGCTCGCGAACCGCTGACGGCCCAAGGCGCCGCGGTGAGGGTGATCCCTCACCGCGGCGCCCTTGTGTCCGGGGTTAGATACCGAGGGAGAGATGGATTGAGCGATCGAGGACAGCGACCGAAGAATGAACTCCGCAGCCCCAAGCCCCCAACCGACGAGTAACGCGCCCGCGCCAATCCTCGGTGTGGACTTCGGCAGAGTCATACAGGGCGGACCGGACCTATCCGGCCGCGCTGCTGACACGGACTTCCTCGATATGCCGCTACACGAAGCGATCGAATGCCCCGCGAGCCCCGCAGCAACCTGCGGTTCTGCCGCCAACGCGCCGACAAGGCCATCCATTGTCGTGAGATCGGGATATCTCACATGATCGACGACCGACTCGACGTACACCAGGCGATCAGAGACATCGTGCCCAACCGCTATCTCTTTGGCCCGCAGTATCAGCAGATACCAACATGGGTCATACACGCGAGAACGTGGAAAGAGCTCGGAGCCGCCATCCTCAGCGACACGTAGGCAGACTCGGACGGAGACAACTTCCGGGACACGCGAGCCTCCGCGGAGCCGCATACCGAACCTGCACTCCCGAACCAGTGACACGGCGGGCGGCGCTGTGGTGAGGTGAGGCATGGGTGAGGACGTCAGCAGCACGTCGTACACACGCGAAGAGCGACAGCGCTATCGCGAGAAGGTCCGTCAGGACCTCGACGTCTTCGAACGCATGCTCACCACCAGCAGCTTCGAGTTCGACCGCCCGCTCACCGGCATGGAGATCGAGCTCAACCTGGTCGACGCGGCCTATGAGCCGACGATGACCAACGCCGAGGTGCTGGCCAAGATCGCCGATCCGGACTACCAGACCGAGCTCGGGCAGTACAACATCGAGCTCAACGTCGACCCGCGTCCGCTGCCCGGCACGGCCGCGCTCGATCTGGAGAGCGACCTGCGCGAGAGCCTCAACCGCGCCGAGAAGCTCGCCAACGAGACCGGCGCACACATCGTCGCGATCGGCATCCTCCCGACGCTGATGCCCGAGCACTTCCACCCCGAGTGGATGAGCGCCAACGCGCGTTACCAAGCGCTCAATGAGGCGATCTTCGCCGCCCGGGGCGAGGACCTGTGGATCGACATCGAGGGGCCCGGGGGAGAGCAGCTCGCGACGTACGCCGACTCCATCGCGCCCGAGTCGGCGTGCACGTCGGTGCAGCTGCACCTGCAGGTCCAGCCGAGCGAGTTCGCCGCGCACTGGAACGCTGCTCAGGCGCTGTCCTCAGTCCAGCTGGCCATCGGAGCCAACTCACCGTTCTTCTTCGGCAAGCAGCTGTGGCACGAGAGTCGCGTCGAGCTCTTCCAGCAGGCGACCGACACCCGCTCCATCGAGCTCAAGAACCAAGGCGTACGCCCCCGCGTGTGGTTCGGCGAGCGCTGGATCACCTCGATCTTCGACCTGTTCGAGGAGAACGTCCGCTACTTCCCGTCCCTCCTGCCGGAGACGAGCGACGAGGATCCGGTCGCCCTGCTGGAGGCCGGCAAGGCGCCGCAGCTGTCCGAGCTGCGGCTGCACAACGGCACGGTCTATCGCTGGAACCGCCCGATCTACGACATCGTCAAGGGCCGGCCGCACCTGCGCGTCGAGAACCGTGTCCTGCCGGCCGGGCCGACGATCGTGGACTGCCTGGCCAACTCGGCGTTCTACTACGGAGTGGTCCGAATGCTCGCGGAGAGCGACCGACCGGTCTGGACCAGGATGAGCTTTGCCGCGGCCGAGGAGAAC
Organism: Luteipulveratus mongoliensis; assembly: GCF_001190945.1. NCBI lineage: Bacteria > Bacillati > Actinomycetota > Actinomycetes > Micrococcales > Dermacoccaceae > Luteipulveratus > Luteipulveratus mongoliensis. The sequence continues at coordinate 3,248,637 of NZ_CP011112.1, forward strand.
TTCCGGCAGGGCGCGCGGCGCGGTATCGACGCCCGCGTCTACTGGCCGGGCTACGGCGAGGTGCCGGCGGACGAGCTCGTGCTGCGTCATCTGCTGCCCATGGCCCACGAGGGCCTGCAGCGTTGGGGCGTGGCGTCGGAGGTCAGCGACCGCTACCTCGGCGTGCTGGAGGCGCGCTGCCGCCAGGAGATGAACGGCGCCTCGTGGCAGATCAAGTGCGTCGAGCGTCTCGAGGCGAGGGGCAAGGACCGGATGACCGCCCTGCACGGAATGCTCGAGCGCTACATCGAGGGTATGCACAGCAACGAGCCCGTCCACACCTGGCCACTGCCCAAGTAGCCGAAACACGTTGGTGCTAAAAGCGTCTCGACCTCAGGTGACGCGGTTCCAGACGTCGATGGTCGGTACGCCGTGGTGCTCACCGAGAGCGCTCACCGAGCCGGCGTCCAGCGACAGCTTCGCGCCGAACCTTGGCTGCTCGCGCAGCCAGACCGTGCTCAGGATGCGGAGCAGGTGTCCGTGGGCGACCAGGACGACGTCACCGCGGTGCAGATCTGGCCAGACCCGTCGGAGCACGTGGCTGGCGCGCGCCGCAACATCCTCGACCGTCTCGCCGGGAGTCTTGCCGGCGACCACACCGTGCCGGAAGATCTCCCACTTGTAACCCAGCTGCTCGCGGATCTGGGGGGTGGTGAGGCCCTCGTACGCGCCGTAGTCCCACTCACGCAGGTCGTCGTCGAGCTGGTAGTCGGTCAGCCCGGCGAGCTCAGCCGTACGCCGGGCGCGAGTCATGGGGGAGACGTAGGCCGCCACGATGTCGTACGCCTTCAGCAGGCCCGCGGTCTCGCGCGCCGCAGCCTCGCCGACGGGCGTGAGAGGGATGTCCGTGGTGCCGGTGTGCTGGCCCGACTTGCTCCACTCGGTCTCACCGTGGCGTAGCAGGACGAGGCGGCCTTGCGGGAAGGCTGGTTCGGCGCTCACAGGACGGAGGCTACTGGAGTGATGGAGCGCAGTCGCGAGCGTCAGGAGCGCCGGTGGCAGGCTTGGCCGTATGACGACCCAGAGCCCCCATCGTTCGATCAGCCTCGCGCGCGACTCCGCAGGACGGTTCACCGCGACCAACGCCCGCGGCGGCACCCTCTCGTTCGGCAGTGGAGCCGACGACGACTTCACCCCCGTGGAGCTGCTGCTGACCGCCATCGCCGGCTGCTCGGCCATCGACGTCGACATCCTGACGACCCGCCGCTCAGAGCCGGCGACGTTCACCGTCACCGCCGAGGGCGACAAGCTGCGTGATGACCAGGGCAACCACATGGGTCCGATCACGGTCACCTTCGACGTCACGTTCCCGGAGGGCGAGGAAGGCGACGCCGCTCGCACGGTGCTCCCGGACGCGGCCCGCCAGTCGCATGAGCGCCTGTGCACGGTGACCCGCACGGTGCTGCTGCCGACCGACGTGACGACCACCGTCGTACCGCACTGACAGCGGCCAGCGCCCAGCGCCCAGCGCTGAGGCGGGCGCCTCGTTGTCCACATCCCACGCCGAGCGCGGGTGGATTTCCACAACCGGAAATCAGCTCGCGACTCCGGCTCTTCGCATGCACAGACTTGTCGCGGAGCCGGGGAGAGGGGTGGGGCGTGCCTGCCAGCGATGTTGTTCTGTCCTACGACCTGCCGGCGTCAGCCCGACAGGCGTTCATGCTGTACGTCGACCGGATCGGTCTGTGGTGGCCAGGCACATATACCGCGGATCCCGCCACCTACGCCGGCGTCGTCATCGAGCCGCGCGTCGGAGGCCGCGTCCTCGCGCGCTACAACAACCGTCACGCCGACGAGTGGGGTCGGGTCACGCGTCTCGAGATGGGCGCTTCGTTGGAGCACACGTTCACGCTGGCGCACGCCAGTCGGGTCGCCAGTCTGGTGAGCGTCTCCTTCGCCGACCACGACACCGGCTCGCGGATGTCCTTCCGACACGGTGGCTGGACCGAAGACAACAAGCTGGACCGCCACCGGTTCAACGACTGGCCGCTGATCCTGTCCGGCTATGTCGACCTGGTGCGCGTCACCGTGCGACGCGCCTGCTGAGACTCATCGCACCCACAGCTGCACCGAGCCCACAGGCACGAAGCCGCATCGCAGGAAGGTGCGCAGCGCACGAGCGTTGCCCGGCGCGACGGCCGCGACCACAGGACCAGCGACGCCGACCACTGCAGCCTCGATGAGCTCACCGCCAGAAGGACCGCTGCCGTCGGCATCGACCTCCACACCGATCTCGGTCATGCCGGCCAGCCCACGACCCAGCGTCACCAGGCTGCCGCAGGACCTGTCTGTAGTCCCCAGGACCCGTAGGTCGTCGCGTACCCGTCCTGCGAAAGCCGCTCGCGGGTGTCCGGCCAGGTCGTCGCGCGGCACGAGGTGGACGGCGGGGTCGAGCGCCGCACTCGTGCGGACCAGGATCACATCGAGGCTGTCGATCCAGCCGTGCGGGCCGGCCAGCGCATGGATGACTCTGGGGTCGTGCGCGCCACCGAAGCCGTCCACTCCGAGCTCATGGAGGCGGCTGGGTGCGACGTCGTCGCGCACCGCGATGTAGGCGTGGCCGGTCAACGCCACGATGGCCTCGACACGGTCTGACCACGGGCTGGCCAGCTCCCACCCGCCGTCGACCGGCGGGAACCGGCCCTGTGCGGCAGCTTCCAGCACCGGCCCGAGCTGCACGGTTGGCGTCACGGCGAACAGACTCGCAGACCCCCTTGCTGGCATTGACCTGCGTCCTCCTCCTAGCGTGGCCCCATGGCGCGCTACCTGGATGTCCACCCGAAGGACCCGCAGCCGCGGCTCATCCGACAAGCTGCTGACCTGGTGCGAGAAGGCGGTCTCATCGCCTATCCGACGGACTCCTGCTTCGCTCTCGGCTGCCGCCTCGGCGACCCGGACGGCAAGGAACGGATCACCCGGATCCGGCAGCTCGACGACAAGCACCACTTCACGCTGGTGTGCCACGACTTCGCCCAGCTCGGTCAGCTGGTGCAGCTGGACAACTGGGTGTTCCGTGCGGTGAAGGCGGCGACGCCGGGCTCCTACACGTTCATCCTGCCGGCCACGGCGGAGGTCCCACGTCGGCTGCTGCACCCCAAGAAGCGGACGGTGGGGGTGCGGATCGTGGACCACCCGGTCGCCTGCGCCCTGCTCATCGAGCTCGGCGAGCCGCTGCTGTCGAGCACCCTGCTGCTGCCCGGCGAGGACGAGCCGCTCACCGACGGCTGGCAGATCAAGGACGCTCTGGACCACCAGATCGACGCGGTGCTCGACTCCGGCGAGTGCGGTCTGGAGCCGACGACCGTGGTCGACTTCTCCGGGGGGTTCGCGGACGTCGTACGCGTGGGCGCAGGAAACCCGGCGCCCTTCCAGTAACGCGCCGGTCGCCGCCCCTTAGGGTGTGGCCCATGGGGAGTGTTCATGGGCAGCAGGGCAGCAGGATCCGCTTCGATTGGGGGCCCGACGGGGCGGCCGAGATCGCGCACGGCGCATCGGTGGCGGTGGTCGTCGACGTCCTGAGTTTCACCACGACCCTGACGGTCGCGGTCGAGCTCGGCGCCGAGGTCTACCCCTATCCGTGGCGCGACGACACAGTCGCCGGCTTCGCCGAGGCGCGCGATGCGTCGTACGCCGTCGGCCGGTTCGAGGCGCGTGACTCCGGCCCGCTGGTCGCCGTGAGCCTGTCTCCGTCCAGCCTGCGCCACGCGTCTGGTCTGCAGCGGCTCGTGCTGCCCTCACCGAACGGGTCAACCATCAGTGCGCAGCTGCGCGACACGGGTGTGACGGTCGTGGGCGCCTCGTTCCGCAACCGTCACGCGGTCGCCCAGTGGCTCGCCGACCGGCTGGTCGAGCCAGCCGCCTCCATCGCCTTGGTCGCCTCCGGCGAGCGTTGGCCGCGCCACTCGCTGCGGCCTTGCGTCGAGGACCTCTGGGGCTGCGGCGCCGTGCTCTCGGCACTGCTCGGTATCCGCCCGGACCTACGTCGGGACCTCAGCCCAGAGGCACAGATGAGCGTGCACGCCTTCGATGCGGTGGTCCGTGACCTGCAGCCCGCACTGCTGGACTGCGCCAGCGGCCAGGAGCTGATCGAGGTGGGCTACCGCGACGACGTGGTGACTGCCGCTGAGCTCGACGTCAGCACCGTCGTTCCGGTGCTCAAGGGCGAGCGGTTCGTCGACGCCGTCGGACGGGGCGCCCAGCAGGCCTCCTGATCTGCCCGAGTCACTGGATGACCTGATCCAGGTCGGCCCTTATGCGTCCCTTCTTCTCCACCTTCGCGAGGTAGTGGGGATAGACCGACGCGACGCTGGTCGGGGAGATCCTGCTCACGGGTTGGCCGCCAAGAACACGAAGGCGGCCGCCAGCACGAGGTGAACCCCACCCTGCAGCCGTGTCGCCCGGCCGGGAACGATCGTCAGCACCGACACGGCCACGGTCATCGCGAGCAGCACCAGCTGGGTCGGCTCCAGACCGAGGTGCAGCGGCCCGTCGAGCCAGATGCTCGCCACAGCGATCACCGGGATTGTCAGCCCGATGCTTGCCATCGCCGAGCCGAGTGCGAGGTTGAGGCTCGTCTGCACCATGTTGCGACGGGCGGCGCGTACAGCGGCCAAGGTCTCGGGCAGCAGCACCAGCAGTGCGATGACCACGCCGACGAACGTGGGCGGCAGCCCGAGCGCATCGACACCGTCCTCGATCGACGGCGACGCCACCTTCGCCAGGCCGACGACACCGACCAACGACACGAGCAGCAAGCCCAGGCTGATCAGTGCCGTTCGGTCCGACGGCGGTTCGGCGTGTGTCTCGCTGTCCGGCTCAGGGGTGGCGTCGGGGACGACTGGCAGGAAGAAGTCACGGTGCTTCACGGTCTGGTTGAACACGAACAGCCCGTAGACCGCCAGCGATGCCACCGCCGCGAACGTCAGCTGGGACCCGGAGAACTCCGGCCCGGGAGCCGCGGTCGTGAAGGTCGGGAGTACCAGACACACGGTGGCGAGCGTGACGACACACGCCAGCGCGCTGCCCGTGCCCTCGGCGTTGAACGTCACCGTGTGGTGCCGCAACGACCCGACGAGCAACGCCAGCCCGACGATGCCGTTGCAGGTGATCATCACCGCTGCGAAGACCGTGTCCCGCGCCAGCGACTCGGAGTCCTTGCCACTGGCCATCAGTGTCACGATCAGCGCGACCTCGATGATCGTGACGGCGACCGCGAGGACAAGCGAGCCCATCGGCTCGCCGACCCGGTGCGCGACCACCTCGGCGTGATGCACCGCCGCGAGGACCGCTCCGACCAGCAGCACCGCCACCACCAGGACGACAACGATCGGCAGGTGTCGCCCCCAGGTGAGGGCGAGGCCGACGAGCGCTAGGACGGGGGCGGAGGTGGTCCATGTCAACGCAGCTGGTCTCTCTTGGGCCATGCCTTACCTTTTCATTCCTCGCAGGTGCCGCCGCGCACCGGTAGCGTCCGAAGATGTCTTCGACCGACGACTTCGCCTCGGGGAGCGCCACCTGGTTGAGCCGGCTCGACAACCTGCGCAACGTCGTACGCCAGGAGATGGTGGCGCGTCAGCTCCAGCGCCACCTGAGTCCGACGGCCCGCGTCCTCGACGTCGGTGCTGGTCAGGGCACGCAAGCACGTCGACTCGCCGAGCACGGACACACGGTCACCTGCATCGAGCCTGACCCGGACATGCGCAAGGCCTTCCAGACGGCGCTCGCGACAGCACCCGCGGACGTCGGCCGCAGGATCGAGCTGTACGCCGGTGCGCTGGGCGACCTGGACGGAGCGCTGGGGGAGCGCACCTTCGACGCAGTCCTGTGCCACGGCGTCCTGATGTACCTCCCGGAGCCGGAGTCAGCCGTACGCGAGCTCGCCACGTTCGTAGCGGCCGGCGGCATCCTCTCCCTGGTCGCTCGCAACCGGGACGCGATGGCCTGGCGGCCCGCTCTGCGCGGGCAGTGGCCGGCCGCGCTGGCCGCCCTCGACGAGCTGGACGCCGCCCGAGCGCAGGACCGCGATGCGCGCTATCGCAACGAGATCGGCGTGGACGCACGTGCCGACGACCACGAGCACCTCATCGCGCTGTGCCACGCGGCCGGACTGTCCGACGTGCAGTGGTACGGCGTACGCGTGGCCAGCGACGGCGTACCCGTCGATGAGCCTGTACCCGAGGATCCTGCGACCCTCGAGGCGCTGCTGGCGGTCGAGGAACGGCTCGGCGAGCGCGATCCTTACCGTCGACTGGGCACCTTGGTGCACGTACTGGCCAGACGTCGGTGACCGGTTCACCACGCCGCACCAAGGTATGTGGAACTCCCGGTAACACTCAAGTAGAGTGACGCGCATCACTTGAGGAGGACGTACGTGAGCGCGTTGTCAGAGCAGCTCGGGGCAGCAGATCCCGACCAGATCCGGACGTTTCTGAGCACCACGCCCGCCAGCACGCTGGCCGACCTCTTCGAGGCGACCTCGGACGAAGAGCTCCAGGAGCTGCTCGACACTCCGGGCACCCGTAAGGAGGTCGTGGCGATGCTCATGCGCCGGATGCCTGAGCTCACCGAGCCGAAGCTGCTGCGTGCGCTTGATGCGACCATCCGGTTCGAGCTGACCCACCGAGGCAAGGTCACCGAGGACCACGTGCTGACCTTCCACCGCGGCGCGGTGACCGAGGTCGAGCAGTACGACGACCCGAACGTCACGATCCGCACCACCGTCGTGCACATCATCCGGCTCGTGACGGCGCAGGAAAATGCCGCCCTGCTCGCGATCGCCGGCGACCTGACCTTCGACGGCGACGCGATCCTGGCGCTCGACCTCGCAGCCGCGTTCGCCGGCCGGGTCGGCAAGGTCGTCGCGGTGGCCGAGCTCGAGCCGAGTGACGTGGCCGCCGCCGTGAAGCGGGCCTCCGGCGCCAGTCTGCGTGCCTTCATGAGCACGTCGGCGCGAGGACTGGTCCTGACCGAGGTCTTCCGGCGCTTTCCCGACTTCATCGACGACAGCAAGAGCGCGTCGCTCGGCTCGACGATCGTCTTCCGACTCGGCGGGGCGGATGAGCCGGAACGCTATGTCGTCCGGTTCGTCGACGGCGTCTGCACCACGGCCGAAGGCGACACGGAGGAGCGGGACGCGACTATCGTCATGGACGGCGCCGACTTCCTGCGCCTGGCCACCGGCAACCTCAACATGATGAAGGCCGGTGTGCTGGGCAAGATTGCGGTGAAGGGCAACCGGGCGGCCGCCCTCGCGCTGAGCCGCGCGATGGACGTACCTCGCGCCAGCTGATCCGTTGATCCCAGGAGGCCCTGATGAACAGCATCTCCACCATGCCCGCGTCGACGGATGCGGCAGAGCTCGAGTCATATCTCACCAGTACTGCCGCCGAGCCGCTGGTCGCCGATCTGGCGGCGACTTCGGACGAGGACCTCACGTCGCTGCTGCGTCGTGCGGACGCGCGCGAGCTGCTGATCGACACGATCCTCGGGCGCTTTCCGGAGCTCGCGGTGGCCGAGCAGGTGCAGCAGATGACCGGCGTGGTCGGTCTTGAGCTCACGCTCGACGGCGATCTGGTGGAGGACCGCACCCTCGACTTCGACGGCAAGTCGGTCCAGGAGATCGATGATGCACAGGAGTGGGACGTCATCCTGTCGACCTCGGTGCTGCACTTCCTCCGCGTCGTCACCGGCCAGCAGAACGCTGCTCTGCTGGCGATTGCCGGAGACCTCACAATGGAGGGCAACGCCGAGCTGGCGATCGACCTGGCGGGCGTCTTCTCCGTGACCGGAGAGCCAGGCGTCGCCGTCGATCCGACAGCGCTGGACCCCGTCGAGGTCGCTGCGGCGGTCAAGCGGTCCACGCCGGACAATCTGCGCGCGGTGATGAGCAGCAGTGTGCGGCCGATGGTCCTCAGTGAGATCTTTCGCCGCTTCCCGGACTTCGTCGACCCGGCGAAGGCTGCCCGACTCCGTTCGACGATCGTGTTCCGACTGACCGGGCAGGAGGAGCCGGACCGCTACGTCGTGACCTTCGCCGACGGTGCGTGCGATGTGGTCGAGGGCGACAGCAAGACCCGAGACGCCACGATCATCATGGACGGAGCCGACTTCCTGCTCCTGGCGACTGGCAACCTCAACCCGATGAAGGCTGGCATCCAGGGCAAGATCGGGATCAAGGGCGACCGCGGAGCCGCGATCGCCCTCAGCCGTGCCATGGACGTACCCCGCTCTGGACGCTGACCCAGCCCGAGCTCGCAGCCACCTATGGTCAGCAAGCGCTACCGCCGGCGGGTGCTCGAACCTGTTGCAGCAGTCGGCATTGTCGCCGTCATCCTCATCGCACACGCCCCGTCGGGCCCGAATCCGTTGATCCGGCTGCCGCACCGGTCCTCGACGACGTCCGATGCCTCGGAGGAGGACGCGTCGTGGCCTCGGCTCGAGCCGGCGTGCGCTCCCGAGACCGCCGGCGCGGCACCCGCCAAGGTCACGGTCGCCGAGCTCAACCAGCTGGTCGACCATCTCGATCTCCCCTACTGGCAGGCGGCCGACATCGGCGCCAGTGGACGCCTGAGCGACAACCGTCTGGTCCTGGCTTTCGGCGACACGCTGCGCAAGCCCGACGTCGCGCCCAACCTGGTCGCGAACTCGCTCATCGTGGCCACCGGGCAGTGCGCGTCACAGGTGATGGTGCGCGACCACGGGGCGGTCATCCCCGATCGGCAGGACGGCGTCGTCTACTGGCCGACATCGCTCGTGGTGCTGCCCGGCTCCGGCTCCGACCAGGTGCTGGTGTTCACCTCACGCATCCGGCGTACGGGCAAGGGTGGCTTCGCCTTCACCTACCTCGGTGCCAGCGCAACCCGGTTCACGGTCCAGCCTGGAGGAGCACCGGTCCCGCAGGAGCAGATCGACATCACCCCTGACAGCGCGGACGAGACGCAGGTCAACTGGGGTGGTGCCGCGATGGCGGCGAAGAGCTGGTTGTACGTCTATGGCACGGGCCGCGCCACCGCCGGGCCTGGTCGATCGTTGTACGTCGCACGCGCACCGCTGAGCAATCCCGAGGACCGCTCGCAGTGGCGCTTCTGGGACGGCGACTCGTGGGACCGGTCGCCGGACAAGGTGGAGCAGATCCTTCCGTCCGACGGCGTTTCACAGACCCTGTCTGCCGACTACCTGGGTGGCCGTTATGTCCTGGTGTCCAAGCGGGGCGGGGACTTCGGCGACGAGGTCTACGCATGGTCCTCGTCATCGCCCGTCGGACCATGGCGCCGATCCAAGGGCGTCAGGGCCGAGTTCCGTGATCCCGCAGGCGGATTCCGCTATGCACCGCTCGCTCACCCCGAGGTGCCGCTGCAGTCGGGCAAGCTGCTGGTGAGTATCTCGCGCAACACCGACGACCTCGGCAAGCTGTTGCGCGACCCCCGAGTCGGGCGGCCCTACCTCGCCGAGATCGCTTGGCCACGCTGACGCCGCGCGCTAAACAGCTCTTCGAGCGGCCGGCAGCGCCGGGAACCGGATGATGCTGTCGCCCCCTCCGCCGTTCGCGGTGGCGACCCACAGCCAGCCGTCGGGCGCCTCCTCGACCGTCCGAAGACGTCCGTACGTTCCGTGCAGGACGGCAACCGGGTCTCCGCCATCGGTGAGCGGGACCTGCCAGAGCTGCTCGCCACGCAGTGCGGCGACGTACACGACATCGATGTGCACGCTGACACCTGACGGTGACGCGTCCTCCGTGTGCCACGTGGCGATCGGGTCCACATAGTCCGGGTTGTCGCCTGGCCCCTCGACGTCGGGCCAGCCGTAGTTCTTACCGGCCTCGATGTGGTTCAGCTCGTCCCAGGTGTCCTCTCCCAGCTCGCTGGCATAGAGGTCCTTGCCTGGCGTCCAGTCGAGACCCTCGACGTTGCGGTGACCGAGCGTGAAGACCGGCGAGCCGGACGTCGGGTTGTCCGACGGCACGCTGCCGTCGGGGTTGATCCGCAAGATCTTGCCGCCCAGGCTCTCGATGTCCTGGGCGTTGTCGCCATTCATGGCGTCGCCGGTCGTGACGTAGAGCATTCCGTCCGGTCCGAAGCGCAGCCGCCCGCCGTTGTGGTGCTCAGCCTTGGGGATGCCGTCCAGGATGATCTCCGGCTCCAGGGAGTCCAGCTTCACCCGCCCCACCCGGTTGTCGTCCTCAGCGGTGAAGTAGATGTAGACGAGGCCGTCATCGTTGAACGTCGGCGCGACGGCCAGGCCGAGCAGCCCGGTCTCATTCCCGTCGCCGTCGGACTTCACGCCCGGGATGCTGCCGATCCGCTCGACCGCACCGCCAGCCTTCACGCTGAACATCTCGGCGGTGTCGCGCTGGTTGAACAGGGCCGTCGTCGCGTCGGTTCCTGTCGAGGCCGGGTAGAAGTCCAGGCCCCACGGGTAGTCCAGTCCTTCGGCGACGATGTCCGGCTTGTCGAATTCGAAGTACTGCGGGATGGCCGTGACGCGGGAGCGTGCGGCGGAGGATGCGGCTGGGGCGCTGGTCGCGAGTGTCACAGCTCCGGCGCCGAGCACGAAGGTCCGACGGGTGATGAGGGCTGCTGGGCGCTTCATGAGGACTCCTTGGGATCGAAGAGCTCAACCGACCGTATTGAGCGCGGCAGGGACCGGTCCCAATGCGGCGACGCACAACGCTCAGCCGCGCAGCTGGGCGTTCAGCCGTGCAGCCTCTCTCATGAGATGGTCGCGTTCGGGGATGCTCGGCGCTGATCCGGCGGCATCGGCGTAGAGCCGTGCAGCCGTAGCCGGGTCGCCGTCACGCTCGTGCAGGTAGGCCGCGACAGCGGTGTAGCGGGGGAGTGCGGGATCGAGCTCCGCCAGGGCCGCCAGGCCGGCTCGCGGCCCATCGGCCTCGCCCACCGCGACGGCTCGGTTGAGGCGCGCCACCGGACTGTCCGTGAGGCGTACGAGCTCGTCGTACCACTCGACGATCTGGACCCAGTCGGTCTCCTCAGCGGTCTGGGCATCGGCGTGCAGCGCGGCGATGGCTGCCTGGGCCTGGAACTGGCCCAGCCGGTCGCCGACGAGGGCCGTCTGGAGGATGTCGACGCCCTCGGCGATCAGACCGGTATCCCAGAGACGGCGATCCTGGTCGGCCAAGGTCACGAGGCTGCCGTCAGTCGTGGTCCGCGCTGGACGCCGGGCGTGGTGCAGCAGCATCAGCGCGAGGAGGCCTGCGACCTCCTCGTCATGGAACCTGGCCGCCAGCTGGCGGGTGAGCCGTATGGCCTCGGCGGCAAGGTCCACATCGCCCGAGTAGCCCTCGTTGAAGACGAGATAGAGCACGCGCAGCACCGTGGCGACGTCGCCGGTCTCGGTGAACCGGGCGTCTGCGACGGTCCGCTTGGCGCGGCTGATCCGCTGAGCCATGGTCGCCTCCGGCACCAGGTAAGCCTGCGCGATCTGCCGCGTGGTCAGGCCGCCCACCGCGCGCAATGTGAGTGCGACGGAGGATGCCGGTGTCAGGGACGGGTGAGCGCACAGGAAGTACAGCCGGAGCGTGTCGTCCACCGCCCCGACCGGTCCGGGCATGGGCTCGTCCTCGATGCGTTCCTCGCGTCGCCGCCGGGAGGTCTCAGCGCGGGCCGCGTCGAGGAACTTGCGCCAGGAGACGGTGACCAGCCAGCCCTTGGGGTCACGTGGCAGATCATTCGGCCACAGACGTACGGCCTCGACCAAGGCGTCCTGCACGGCGTCCTCGGCGGACGCAAAGTCCGCGCCGCGCCGCACGAGGACACCAATCACCGCGGGCACGAGATCCCGCAGCAGCGACTCGTTCACTCAGTGACCGCGGCCTGCACGCCGTAGAACGGACGCACCTCGAGCCACTCGTGAAGCGACGTGCCGCCGGGGCCGGGGGCATCGGACAGCTCACTGGCCACCTGCATGGCCCGGTCCCATGACTCGACGTCGATGACGGTCCACCCGGCGATCAGGTCCTTGGTCTCGGCGAACGGACCGTCGGTCACCGGCGGTCGCCCCTCGCCGTCGGACCGTACGAAGGCGCCTCCGGGAGCCAGCGCTTGGTGCTCCACGAACTCGCCCGACTCCTCTAGCCGGGCCGCGAAGTCGCGCATGAACTGGACGTGCGCGTCGACCTCCTCCGGCGTCCACCGGTCCATCGGCGGGTAGTCCACCGTGGGGGCCGGGCCACCCCGGTAGTGCTTGAGCAGCAGGTACTTGGCCATCAGGTTCTCCTTCACGTACGCGGTCTCTTCGGGACTTCAGCGGTCAGCTCGCCTGACGCTCCGCCTGCTGCTGAAGCAGCTCCTCGACAGCGCTCGGCAGCGTCGACTCGAAATCGATCAGCTTCGCCCAGGTCGGAGTGACGACGATCCGGACCATGCCGTCGTGATAGAGCGAACGCACGCCGGCCTCCCACTCGACCCGTTGCTCGGCCGACATCTCATAGGAGCTGGTCGGCTGGAGATACTCCTGCGGGATGCCGTCGACATAGTCCAGCTCGGCCCTACCTCGGATGAGCAGGATCTTGGGCGGGTGGGCCTCGGTGTCGATCGTCAGGGCAACCATCGGGTTCGCCTTCAAGGCGTGCAGCTTCGGAGCGTTCTTGGCGGTGCACATGACCGCCTCGGAGCCGTTCCAGGCGAACGCGATCGGGATGGTGCGCGGTGTGCCGTCCTTGGCCACGTAGGCCAAGCGGGTCAGATCTCGGGCCAACAGCTCTCGACTGAGCGGTCGGTCCAGCACCTCGGTGATCTCGTTCTGTCGCATGGTCGTCGTCCTCCTCCGCCGCGCGGCCTCTCGTGGCCGCTGATGCACCAGGGACGGAGCCGGCGTCATGTTCTCGACATCCGGAGAGCGGTGAGAATGTGTGGCCACGCCAGGTGGCCAAGTGCGGCATCCGCCTCCGGTGACCCGCCCCGGGCCATCGTCTGGCCACCGCTGACGGGCGTCTCTCGGGGGAGGGGCGTCCGGTGGCCGGCGTCGGGATCGGTGACGACGGTCGTCTGCAGACCGTGCCGCGCCCTCCGGTCGAGGATCGTGGGCGCCCAGTCCATCGCTGGCCAGACCTGGTCGTCTCCGCCAGCAACGAGGACGACGTCACCAGTGATCCGCTCGACCGGGATCGTCGCCGCCGCCAGCTGGTCGGCCGATGCGGCAGCCAGGCTCTCGGCGTACAGCTCCCGATAGGCAGGCGGGTCGTCGGGCGCCTCCCAGTCATCGACGTACGGCACGAACGGCACGGGCTCACCGCCCAAGGTCCAGTGCGAGGTCTGCTGACCGTCCGGTCGTACGCCTGCCCACACCACGGGCGTCGGCGCGAAGGCCACGACGGCGTCCAGTCTCGGGTCGTGAGCCGCCACCAGCAGCGATGCCTCCGCGCCCCACGACGAGCCCATCATCACGAGGCGGTCGCACCGGGCGGCCAGGTCATCGAGTGCCGCGATGAACGTCTCGAGCGGCACGTCGTAAGGCCCGGCCTGCTGGCCGGGGCCGCCGAACCACCGGATCGACATCGCCGTGGCACCGTGTCCGGCGAGCATTCGCGCTCGCTGCTCCTCGAGCCGACCACTGGACCCCGAGAGGACGAGAACGCCTGTGCCACAAGGATTCTCAGGCACGAACAGCACTCCATCGGGGGACGTCAGCGGCTGTCGCTCCATGTCAGCACGGTCTCATACCGCCGCGCGCCTAGTCGGGCAGGAGCGGGACGGATACGCCCTGGTCACGGCCGAGGAGCACAGCCCGGGTCACGATCGAGGTGCCGTAACGGTCCCGCAAGTCGTCGATGGCCGCGTCGAGCGACCCGCGGTCGACGCGGTCGAACGGCAGGGCCAGCTGCAACGGGTCGTCGTCCAGCAAGTTGCTCAACGTCAGCCCGAGCAGCGTGCAGCCGTCGCTCTCGATCAGCGGCATGGCCGCCTCAAGCAGCTCACGCCCCGCTCGCAGGATGGTCTCGGTGTGCATCGTCGCCTCGGGCAGAGTGTGTGATCGTGTGGCGCGCGAGAAGTCGTCAAACCGCAGCCGCAGCACCACCGTTCGGCACACCCGATGCGCGGAGCGCAGGCGTTTGCCGAGCCGGTCGGCGATGGCGACCAGGGTCTGCTCCAGCTCCTCGATCGTCTTCGGACGGCGACCCATCGCTCGTTGTGAGCCGATCGACCGCCGCCGGCGACCGACCTCGACCGGACGCGGGTCCCGCGCCTTGGCCAGGGCGTGCAGGTGGCGCCCGGAAGCCTGCCCGACCACGGACGTGAGTCGAGCCTCCGGAAGCGCGGCGAGCTGACCGATGGTGGCAATCCCTCGCTCGTGCAGGGTGCGAGCGGTGACCTCGCCGACACCCCAGAGTCGCTCGATCGGCAACGGGTGCAGGAAGTCGAGCTCAGTGCCGGCCGGAACGACCAGCAGGCCGTCAGGCTTGGCCACTGCACTCGCCACCTTGGCGAGGAACTTCGTGGAGGCGATCCCGACGGTGATGGGCAGTCCCACCTCGTCAAGAACCCGCGCCCGGAGGCGCCGTCCGATGGCCTCGGGCGCGCCACCGATGCGACGAAGCCCGCCGACATCGAGGAACGCCTCGTCGATCGACAGACCCTCGACCAGGGGAGTGGTGTCCCGGAACAGCGCAAACACGGCCTTGCTCGCCTCGGAGTAGGCCTCCATCCGCGGTCGGACGGTCACCGCATCGGGGCACAGGAGCCGGGCACGCCGCTCATTCATGGGCGTGCTGACTCCGCGTGCCTTCGCCTCGTAGCTGGCGGCCAGCACGATGCCGCCCCCCACGAGAACCGGACGGCCCCGCAGCGACGGGTCGTCCCGCTGCTCGACCGAGGCGTAGAAGGAGTCGAGGTCGGCATGCAGGATCGACGCCTCGGCGCGAGCCTTGATGGACACGAACACATGTTCGCATGCGGGCCCGACAGGACCCGGCTGTGTCAGGGGAGTCAGCCTTCTGTGGCAGTCACGTCATCGAGCTGCAGGAACTGATCGGCACCGCTACCGGTGAACCCCACGGCGACCGTGAGAGAGGTCGCGCCGGGTGGCGCTGTCACGGTGACCTGATGCTGGACGTATCCGCCCGAGGCCGGCGCGGGAGCGGATCCCACCACAGGCGTCCCGAGTCCGCCGGTTCGTACCTCGAGCCGGCCGCCCGCCATCCCAGCCGACGACTTCGTCCACACGCCGAAGGTGTAGCGGTGCCCCGGCTGCACGGGCACGGACTGGTTGTACTCACTCCACCCGGTGCCCGATGTCCGGATCCAGCCGTTGTTCGCGCCTGTGTGGGCGAAGCCCAGACCGCGGTCGACGCCGTGACCGGTCGTCCCCTCGAACGACCAGGCGGACGGCCCGCCCAGCGACTCGAAACCAGCATCGGCGACCTGGGTCGCATAGCCGACCTTGAGCGCCGCGACGGAGGTGAACGTCCTACTGCCGCCTGGGAATCCAAGCACGCGGACACCGCTCGTCGTCGCCGGGACGAACGACAGGTCGTACGTCTTGCCCGCCCCAGCGCTCGCGTCGCCGGGGTAGGTCGGAGAGATGGTCTGGCCGGCAGCGTCGACCCACTGGCCTTGATCGTTCTTGAGCTGAACACGTGGTCGTGCCGTGAACCAGCCGCCCTGCTCGGTGACCGGCCCGGTCGTCAGCTGCACGCGGTTGACCGAGCGCGGGCTGGGCCAGGTGTAGCCCCACCAGCTCTGGCTCTTGACCTCGTCGTCGAGGTCGTCCACAGCAGTCGCGGGGTCGCCGTCGTTGAGCGCCGAGAGCGTGCCGGACCGGGACGACTTGGACACCGCGACGGCACCGGTCGCCGGCAGGGCTAGGTCGGTCGACGCAGCTGGCACGTTGCCCAGGGGAGTGGGGTCGGACGGCGTCAGCTCAAGCTTGCGCAGGCTGTAGTGGTAGACGCTGGTGCCGGCCGGCGCGCACGGACAGACATTGGACTGGACGTAGAGCGACCGACCGTCCGCGCTCATGAACTTCGACGGCATCGTCGTGCCGTAGCCGCCGTACTTCGTCGGCGCCCAGGGGTAGCCGCCGAAGTCCTTGCTCTGGAAGTGCTTCCACGGTCCCCACGGCGTCGGCGACTCGTAGAACTCGTACGTGAACTCGGTCCAGGACGCGTAGAGGTACCGCTTCAGAGGAGCGTCGTACGTCACGCCGCCCTGGCTCACGACCGAGAAGCCACGCGCGGGCTGGCTGCCGGAGTAGGTCTGCTCGTAGAGCCGTCGCCCGTCGTGCATGATCGGCTGCTTGTCTCCGATCCTCTTGCTCCACAACGGGTTTCGCTTGGCGTCAAGGCCCCGGTAGAACTGCCACGCCCCGCGGTTCTGGATCTTGGCCTTGGGCACGCGCGCCAGGAACAGGTCCTGCGGATCGGGCACGGTGTCATCGAACGAGTCGCGCCAGTTGTCATCGAGGCCGTACGCGTAGACGTAGCCGTCCGGCGCCGCCGCCTTGCCGCGACCGAAGTCAGCGAACCAGACAGTGGTGAACTCGTGGTCGGAGAACATCGGCTTCGAGCGGTCCCAGGTCCACGTGCGACCGCCGTCCACGGACTTCACGATGCTGGCCGCAGGTACGTCGTTGAAGTCGAGGGCGAGGTCCTGGACCGCGAGATAGATCGTGTTGCCGTCGCAAACCATGCCGGTCGGCTTGCGGTTGTAACCCTCGCCGCTCCAGACCGAGCCGATCTGATCGCCACGCGCGATCGTCGTACCGGACAGGCTGGGCACGGTTCCACGGATCTCACTGACGGCGATGTCGGAGAACTCACCGTCGGTACTGAAGCCCTTGCCGTCGCCGTTCGCGGAGTACAGCGTGTCGTTCGCCGCCCAGCAGGACGGCCAGAGGTCGCCGTCGCTCTTGGTCGTGACGGACTCGTGGGACTCGACAGAAGACGTCCCGATGAAGGTGCTCGGGGGCGCATCATCGCCCGTACGGCTGGCTGCGTGCCCAGGGGAGTCGGGCCGCTCGACCGCACCGGCTGACGTGGTGACGAGGGTGAGCATGATCGCCGTCGTGACGGCCGCAAGACTGGTACGCCGCATGGAGCCACCTCTGCGAGTTCGACCTCGCCTCGGTGCGAAATCGATTTCTCGAAATCTAAGGGTGACTGTCGAGTCGGTCAAGCAAGTCGCCAGAACTCGCCTCCAGATCACTCACCGGGGCCCGGGAGAGTGTCAGTACGTCCGCCTACCGTGGGGTCGTACAGGCAGGGGAGTCCGAGAGCACCAGGAGAGCGCCCATGAGCACACTGACCGATCGACCAGGCACAGCGCTGCTGGTCATCGACGTCCAGAACGATGTCGTGGCCAAGGCCCACGACCGCGACGCCGTGGTCGCCAACATCCGTAGTCTCGTCGACAAGGCTCGCGCGGCCGACGTACGCGTCGTCTGGGTGCAGCACTCGCACGACCAGATGACCCAGGGGAGCGAGGGCTGGAAGTACGTCCCGGAGCTCGTGCGTGAGGACTCAGAACCGTTGGTGCACAAGACTTTCGGGGATGCGTTCGAGGGCACCGACCTGGAGGATGTGCTGGCCTCCGGGGGTGTCGGGGGACTGGTCGTGACGGGAGCCGAGACCGATGCGTGTATCCGATCGACGATCCATGGCGCCTTCACCCGTGGCTACGACGTGACGTTGGTCGGCGACGCGCACACGACGAACGACAACAGCGAGTGGGGCGCACCGCCGCCGGAGCAGGTGATCGCCCACACCAATCTCTACTGGCAGTTCCAGGACGGGCCCGGACGCACTGCAGCAGTCACGGAGACCAAGGACGTCACCTTCGACTGATGAGGGTCGCCGGATCAATCCCGTTGCATGCCAAGAATGTGGGCGCCTAGCGTCAGTTCGGTGACCACTCATATCGTTGCCGTCTGCTTCGAAGCGAATGACCCGCGCAGTCTCGCGAGGTTCTGGGGGAGTGTCCTGGGCTGGGAGATGGCCGACGACCCCGTCGATGGGGAAGCCCTGATGCCGAACGATGACACCGGCTTCGCGATCCGCTTCGTCCCGACCGATGCGCAGAAGGCCGGCCCGAACCACATCCACTTCGATCTGACGAGCGACTCCGTGGATCACCAGCACCGGACGGTCGCGACGTCGCTCGAACTCGGCGCCCAGCGCATCGACATCGGTCAGCGTCCGGAGGAAGGCCACGACGTCCTTGCCGATCCCGAGGGCAACGAGCTCTGCGTCATCCCGCCGGGCAACAAGTTCCTCGCCGAGTGCGGATTTCTCGGAGCGGTCAACGGTGACGGTTCGCAGGAGGTTGGCTACTTCTGGAGTGCGGCGTTGGGCTGGCCACTCGTCTGGGACCAGGACGAGGAGACCGCGATCCGCTCGCCGCACGGCGGCCCGAAGTTCGCGTGGGGAGGCCCACCACTCGAGCCGAAGACCGGCAAGAGCCGGGTGCACTTCGACATCGCACCACCGGCCGACGGCGACCAGCAGGCGGAAGTTGCGCGCCTCGAGTCGCTAGGCGCTAGGCGCATCGACATCGGGCAAGGCGACGTCAGCTGGGTAGTCATGGCTGATCCCGATGGCCGCGAGTTCTGCGTGCTGACTCCGCGATAGCGCAACGCGCGGCGCAATAACCACGTGCGACCTCGCTGCGGTGCGTAGTTGGATCGGCGCATGGCGATCACTCTGCAGACCGCGACCGTTGCCTCGTTGGATGAGTTCGCGGAGGCCGTGGCGGCGTGCCAGCACGAGGGCGGGCCAGTTCAGCTCCATCCGGGTGACCTTGGCTGGAACTGGAGTCTGGGTGCCGACGAGCTGGCCCGGTCCCTTCGTGGCTGGCGTCGCGACGACGAGATCCTGGCCGTCGGCATGGTGGACGCGCCCACCGGATTGATCCGCATGGCCATCGCACCGACCGTGGACCACGACGACACCTTCGCCGAGCAGCTGGTCGCTGATCTGTCGGATCCCGAGCGAGGCGTACTGCCCGCAGGCGCCGGCTCCGTCGAGGCTCGATTCGGCACTGCGTTCCGAGATCTCTTGAGTCGCAGCGGTTGGGAGGTGGATGAGTCGTGGACCCCGTTGCGTCGTGAGCTCACCACACCGGTCGAGGACTACGGCCTCAGGATCGAGATCGTCGATGAGCACAGTGCCCAGCTGCGAGTCGCAGTGCACCAGGCCTCATTCGGCACCCAGAAGTTCACCCTCGAGCGCTGGCACGCCATGGCTGCATCCTCGCCATACCAGCGGGCGCGGTGCCTGCTCGGGTACGACCGCGATGGCGAAGCCGTCGCCGCGGCGACGGTGTGGTCAGCCGGGCAAGGACGACCGGGTCTGATCGAACCGTTGGGCGCCCATCCCGATCACCGTGGCCACGGCCACGGCAGGGCCATCACCGTGGCGGCTGCCGCGGCGTTGCAGGAGATGGGCTCATCAAGCGTGACCGTGTGCACGCCGAGCAGCAACATCGGCGGCGTGGCGGCGTACGTCTCGGCCGGGTTCGAGCAGCTCCCTGACTCCACCGACTTCCGCCGCCCGAACCCACAACCGTGAGCAGGGTGACTGACTCATGAAGAACTACCCGCTCCTCGACGTACGAATCAGCACGCCGAAGCTGGAGCTACGCGGCGCGACTGACGAGCTGTTGGACGAGCTTGCCGAGGTCGTACGCGCGGGCAAGACCCACGCCGAGCCTGCTCCGTACGACGACCCCATGTCGTTCTATGAGATCGATCCTGACGTGCGTGTTGCCAAGTGGCTCCAGGCGGTCTGGCGGCGCCGCGGCAAGGTCGAGCCGGATGCCTGGCGGCTGAACTTCATCGTGATGGTCGACGGCCGCGCGGTGGGGGAGCAGACTCTGAGCGGGGTGCAGTTCTCCACTCTCGGGACGGTGGCCTCCTTCTCGTGGCTGTCTGTCGACGAGCGAGGCCGCGGGCTCGGGCACGAGATGCGGGCCGCGATCCTGCACCTGGCGTTCGAGGGTCTCGGAGCGAAGGAAGCAGGCAGCGACGCATTCGTGGACAACGAGAGCTCCAATGCGATCTCGCGGGGACTCGGCTACGAACCCAACGGGTCGGAATGGGCGACGCGGCAAGGGGATCCGGCCCTGTTGAACCGCTGGAAGCTGACCAGGCCCACCTGGGAACAGCACCGCCGAGACGACATCCAGCTCCACGATCTCGAGGCCGGCCTGGCCGCCCTACCTCTCGCTTGAGCCAGGGGAGCGTTCACATCTGAGATCGCAGCACATCGAACTCGGCGCCCGGAGTGTCCGGGTCGAAGCCGTGCTCGATGAGCCAGCGCGCCGCGCACAGACTTCGCCATGACCACCAGGCGCGGATGACCGCGCGGTCGACGTCGATGCCGTAACCGGCAATGACGTCGTCGAGGTGCTCCTCGTGGCCTAGAGTCAAGATGGCGAGGTCGTACAGGGCGTCGCCCGGAGCGGCCTCGGACCAGTCGATCACCCCGGTGACCTGGTCGCCGTCGACGAACACGTGCGTGATCTGCAGGTCGCCGTGGATGAAGACCGGTGTCCACGGCCGGAGTGCAGCTTCGGCCACCTCGCGGTTGCGCGTGACCACGTCGGCGGGAAGGACGTCGTTGGCGACGAGCCCCTCGCATTCGTCGTCGAGCCGGGTTCTGATCTCCTCCAGGCTACGGCGGCTGGACCACGGCGGTAGGGGAGCGTCGTGCAACTTCCGGATGGCGGCACCGGCTGCAGCCCAGGCCGCCGACGACGCAGGCGACGGCTCACCCAGCCGGCCGAGTGCTGATCCGGAGAGAGCGGCCAGCGCAAGCACGGGTGGCTTCCGCCACAGGATCTCCGGCGTCGGGATCGGCGCCAGCGCCATCGCCTTGACCTCGATATCGGTGTTCGTCTGATCAGAGTCGACCTTCAAGAACACATCGCCGACGCGCAACGTTGCGCGCTCCGTATGGGCGACGACGACCTCGACCTCATCCATGGCGGTCAGCATCGCGGGATCACCACCGACATCGCCACGGGTTATCCCGCCGCGTGCTGATTCCGGGGATAGGTTCCGTCCATGGACATGCTGAAGGGCGAACAGATCGCCGCGGCCAACCTGACCGACTGGCGCAAGCTGGCCCAGGGACTGCATGCCCGCTACCTGGTTGACGACTTCAGCACCGGCGCACGGTTCGTCGCCGCGGTGGGTGAGGCGGGCGACGCGCTCGGCCACCACCCGCGGGTGTCGATCGGCGATCGGTACGTCGATCTCAAGCTGGTCAGCGACGACGCCATCTACCGCGACGATGAGGGCACCGAGTACGTCGTCGAATGGGTGACCCAGCAGGACGTCGACCTCGCGCGTCGGATCACGGAGCTCGCCGCCGACCACAAGCTCGACGCCGAACCGGGCTCGGTCAGCGACGTCGAGCTCGGCCTCGACACAGCGCACTCCGCGACCATCGCCCCAGTCTGGGCCGCGCTGCTGACCGGGAACGCCGATGCCCAAGGTCGGGGGACCCCCGGCGACGAGATCCGGGACGCCACGGAGCGCGTACCGAACCTGTGGTTTGGCGACGCCGACGAGAGCGATACATCGAGTCAGCGATTCCACGTCGAGGTCTACGTGGCGCCCGAGGTGGCGGACCAACGAGTTGCCGCTGCCGTCGCCGCGGGTGGAACCGTCGTCGACGACAGCGACGCGCCGTCGCTCACCGTGATCGCCGACCAGGACGGCAACAGGGGAGTCCTCTGCATCGACGCATCCGCTGCGAACAAGGACTGAGCCGTCGTCGTATGCCCGAGTTCTCGTGGCTTCCGGCCAATCAGGCAGCGACCGCGGACGTCGAGGCGGTGTTCGGCGCAGGCGGTGCCCGGAAGTGTCGTTGCCAGGCGCTGAAGGTGCCGGGCTGGATCTGGCGCGACACCACCCAGGAGGAGCGGGATGCCGCGCTGCTGGAGCAGACCGCCTGCGGCACCACCGGACCGACGTCCGGACTGATCGGGTACGTCGACGGCGAGGCCGCCGGCTGGGTCGCGGTCGAGCCGCGGGAGAACTATCCCCGGCTTTGGAGCCGGAAGCAGCCATGGATGCGGATGGACCCGGAGCTTGAGGCCGTCTGGTCGGTCACCTGTTTCGTCGTGCGCAAGGGCATGCGCAAGGCGGGGCTGATGTACGAGCTCGCCGCGGCCACCGTCGAGTACGGCGAGCAGGCCGGCGCGCGGGTCCTCGAGGGCTATCCGATCGAGCCGCCGCCGGGCAAGGCTGTGATTTGGGACGAGGCATCGGTCGGGTTGCTGCAGGTGTTTCTCGAGGCCGGCTACGAGGTGGTCGCTTCGCCCACTGTGCGCCGGCGAGTCGTGCGTCGACTGCTGAGCAACCATTCGTGATCATCACCGACCCCGTCCACCTAGTACGGCCAGGCACCTGTAGCTGCGAGAACCGCTAGAGCAGGTCGCCTTGCAGGGTGGTCAGCAGCGCGAGTCCGCCGACCCAGGCACCGAGGATGAGGCAGGTGGCGGGAACGGTGACCCAGGTCAGCATGGCCCCGGTGATGGCAGCGCCCGCGGGAAAGCTACTCCAGGTGATCATCCTGAACGCTGTGCCCACACGGCTCAGCAGGTGGTCCGGGGTCGCGGACAGTTGATGGCCGAGGACGGTAACGCCGAAGACCTGTGCCGTGACGACGAACACGACCAGGAGCGCGGCGATGAGCAGTAGGTGGTGGGATGCCACGCCGATCAGCACCCACACGACAGCCTGTATCCAGATGACGCCCAGGATGACCCGACCGGGGCCAAACCTTTTCGTCGTACGTGTTGCTGCAACGGAGCCGGCGACGCCCCCGATGCCGACAGCGGCGAGCACGAGGCCGGTCACTGCGGCGGAGGCCCCGGCATCCTGGGCGGCGACGATCACGACGAGCTCTGCGCCCGCCATCGCAAGTTGCAGTCCTGCCGCAGCGACGGTGTAGGTCCGCAGAACTGGCTGGGACCACAACCACCTCAGTCCGGCCGCGATCTCGGACCCCAGCGCGGACATCGGCGCGGACCGTGCCCGTCCACCGTCTGTCTGGAACTCTGATCGAACCATCCGCAACGCAACCGCGGACAGCAGGTAGCTGACCGCGTCGAGAAGGAACGGCAGGCTTCGAGAGGCTTGGTAGAGCGTTCCGCCCAGCAGCGGCGCAGCTACCGCGGTCGCCGAGCTGGTTGCCTGCTGCGCGGCGACCGCCGAGGTCAGTTGGTCGCGTGCAACCACGTGCGGTAGCGCGCCGGCGTCTGCGGCGCTGAAGAACACGAAGAGCGCCCCGCCGATGAAGCCGGCCACGTACACGTGTGCTGGATAGAGGTGGCCCCACCACATTGCTATGGGCAAGGACACGACGTTGACCGCGCGAGCGAGCTCGCAGCAGATCATGACCCGTTTGCGGTTCCACCGGTCGACCAGAGCGCCGGCGGCGAGACCGAACAGCAGGTAGGGAAGGGAGCTGACCGCGGCGACGGCACCGGCTTGCGCCGGCGAACGCGTCAAAGTGAGCATCAGCAGCGGATAGGCCAGTGTGGTCATGCCGGTGCCGAGGTCGGACAGTGTCTGGCCGCCCCAGATCAGCCGGAAGTCACGGTTGCGCCAGAACGAAGGCGACGGCGATTGAACCCTCCCGTGGTCCTGCGGGTGCGACACGGGCGTTATTCCTCGCCGGAGAAGCGTCCCCAGGCGGACTGTCGTGTCATGCCCATGGCCGCGCCGATGCGAGCCCACGCGATCCCGCGGTCACGGGCCCGTAGCACCCACTGCCTCAGGTTGGCTTCCACCTGCTCTCCGACAGCGGCCACGCGCGGCAGGTGGGCGAGCAGCTCGTCGTCGCTCATCGACTCCCACGCCGGCAGTTGAGGCCGGTCGGACCGCCGGTCCTCCGCGAGGATTCCCTCACATCTCCCGACGCACCCGTCGCAGATGTAGATGCCCGGTCCGGCGATGATCTTGCGGACCTCACGCTCGGTCCTTGCGCAGAAAGAGCATCGCACCTCGACCGGACCATCACATGTACTAGCCACGCGGTTCCCCTCCCGTCAGGTGACGCCTGACGCGTCAGGGCGCACCTTACGCATGTCAGGTGATTCCTGACAAGAGGTCCAGGCGCGTGGGTAGCCGGCTCGGAGACCTACTGCGGTGCGCAGCGCGGCGCCTGGTTTGGCCGACTTCCATGCACGCCCGGCGCCGTCGCAGTGACGATCCTTGCTGCGTTTGTGCAGGTCAGGCGCGAGGTCGGCACCTTTGGTGGGGCAGCGGTTCAGGCGGAGGCGATACGCAGACTAGTTGACATAATGTAGATTATCGGCGTTTCCGACCGCCGGCAGTCCGAAGGTCTCGAGCCCCTCCCTGCCAGCGCCGCAGAGGAACGCAGCCGCCTCTCATTTGGGAGTTTCAGGCTCGCAGCTCGCGTCCGCGCAACTCGAGAACCACGGTGTCGATCGGCGTCACCGTTGCGACCGCTCCACATAAATGGACCATAAGTAGCCCATTGACGTACTCGGCCGTCAGGTGTTTGATCCATCCAACAGAGGTGGAGGAACCCATGTCGATCGACGTCACAACTCCCGATGAGGACGCGGCCAAGCTGGCTGCCCTGGGCTACAAGCAAGAGCTTCATCGCGGGATGTCCGCGTTCTCCAACTTCGCCGTGTCCTTCTCGATCATCTCGGTGCTCGCTGGATGCATCACCACCTACTACCTCGCCATGGACGGCGGTGGGCCGATGGCGATCAACCTCGGCTGGCCGCTCTGCTCGATCATGGTGCTGTGCGTTGCGATGGCGATGGGCGAGATCTGCTCGGTCTACCCGACCTCGGGCGGCCTCTACTTCTGGGCTGGACGCCTCGCCCGGACTCACAAGCGCGAATGGGCCTGGTACACAGGCTGGTTCAACTTCATGGGCGAGGTCGGTGTCACGGCGTCCGTGGACTACGGCGCGGCTGTCACCTGGATGGCCTTCGCGAGTGAGGTGTGGGGCACCGAGGTCACACTCAAGAAGACCTTCGCCCTGTTCCTCATCTTCGTCCTCCTGCACGGCCTGCTCAACACCTTCGGCGTGAACATCGTCAAGATCCTGTCATCGGTCAGCGCCTGGTGGCACCTGGCCGGCGTTGGGTTCATCGTCGTCGTACTGGCCTTCGTCCCCGACCATCACCAGTCGGCGAGCTATGTGTTCACCCACACCAACAACGGGCTCGGCTTCGCGGACGGACTGTTCTCGACTCCGGTCTACGCGTTCTTTATTGGTCTACTCATGGCGCAATACACCCTCACCGGCTACGACGCGTCGGCCCACATGGCCGAGGAGACGCATGACGCGACGAGGCAGGCTCCCAAGGGCATCGTTCGGTCGGTATGGGTGTCGGCGATCGCCGGGTGGATCCTGCTGATCGCCGTGACCGCAGCCATCCAGAACTTCGACAAGGAGCGGGCCAGCGCCACGGGACTCCCCCCGGCGCAGATCTTCCTCGACGCAGCCGGACGGTCGCTCGGGCTGACACTGCTCGTGATCTGCGGAGTCGCACAGTTCTTCTGCGGGATGGCCTGTGTCACCTCAAACTCCCGGATGTCGTACGCCTTCTCCCGTGACGGGGCGCTGCCCGGTTCTCGTATCTGGGCCAAGGTCAATCCCCGCACCGGCACACCGACGAACTCGATCTGGCTCTGCGTGACGTGCTCAGTGGCCCTTACCTTGCCTGCTCTCTGGAACGCGACAGCGTTCTTCGCCGTGGTCTCGGTCGCTGTGATCGGGCTCTACATCGCCTACACCGTGCCGATCTACCTGCGTCGTCGCAATCGCGAGTTCACTCAGGGCGACTGGCACCTGGGCCGCTGGTCGGCGCCGATCGGCTGGATCGCCGTGGCGTGGGTGGCGTTCATCGTTGTGATGTTCATGCTGCCGCAGTACTCCCCCGGCACGATCGGCGACAAGACGTTCAACTATGCGCCGGTCGCGGTTGTCGGCGTGCTGCTGTTTGCCAGCGTGATGTGGCTGGTCACGGGCCGAAAGCACTTCATGCGCGACGTCCCAGAGGGTCACGACACTCGCCCCGCCGCCGAGCTGCTGGAGGACTGACCCGTCGTGACCGCCGCCACCCACCCCGTCCCCGCCCTGTCGCAGGTGATCCTGCAGCCGACCGGCAACAACGTGTTCGAGGCGACGGTCGGCCAGCTCGCCACCGCGATCCGTCTCGGCGTGTTCGCCGATGGGGAGCAGCTGCCGCCCGAGAGGGAGCTCGCCGAACAGCTGTCCGTCAGCAGGATGACACTCCGAGATGCGATCAGTGCGTTGCGCGAGGCCGGCCTCGTGGAGACCCGGCGGGGACGTGGCGGGGGCACCGTGGTGACGTACGACGGGCCGGCGGCACCCACTGCGCCCGACACCGAGGCAGCATCTCCGCAGCGCCTGAACGACGTGCTCAGCTTTCGTCGAGTCGTCGAGTCCGGCGCGGCCGAGCTGGCGGCCGACCAGGCGCTCGACGGGTCGCAGCGCGCCTGGCTGGTCGAGTGTGTCGACCATGCCGCCGCAACGGTCGGCTCCCCCGCATACCGGGTCGCCGACGCGCGGCTGCACCTGGCGGTCGCGTCGCTGTGCGGGAGCTCGATGCTGATCAGTGCGGTCCGACAGGCACAGGCGGCGCTCGGCGAGATGCTCGCGTTGATCCCGGTCCTGCCGCGCAACATCGAGCACTCGCAGACGCAGCACGATGCCGTCGTGAGGTGCATTCTCGCGGGCGATGCGGCCGGCGCGCGCGAAGCCATGATCGAGCACTGCGACGCCACGGCCGAGCTACTGCAGGGACTACTGGGATGAAGGAGCTCCGATGACCGCAACGCCACCGAGATCCATGCTCACTGTCGAGGCGCTGACCGCGCTGGTCGACGGCGGTGAGGTCGACACCGTCATTGTGGCCTTCACCGACATGCAGGGTCGGCTGCAGGGCAAGCGGCTCCATGCGCAGTACTTCCTCGACTACGCCTTGCACCAGGGCGTTGAAGGCTGCAACTACCTCCTGGCCGTCGACGTTGAGATGAACACCGTTGCGGGATATGCAATCTCGTCCTGGGAGCGCGGTTACGGCGACTTCGTCATGGAGCTCGACCTCTCGACCCTGCGATACACACCAGGGGACGTACGATCCGCGACGGTCCAGTGCGACCTCACCTGGATCGACGGCTCAGGTCCGGTACGACCCTCGCCCCGCTCGGTCCTCAGAGCGCAGGTCGAGCGGGCCGCGGCGAGCGGCTGGACCGCACACGCCGGCACTGAGCTGGAGCTGATGCTTTTCGAGGACTCCTTCGAGACCGCCTGGGACAAGCGCTACGTGGATCTCCAGCCCGCGAATCGCTACAACATCGACTACTCCATCCTCGGCGGAGCACGTGTCGAGCCCCTGCTCCGGGAGATCCGTAACGAGATGCACCGGGCAGGCATGGTGGTCGAAGGCGCCAAGGGTGAGTGCAACTTCGGTCAGCACGAGGTCGGTTTCCGCTTCGACGAGGTGGTCCGCACCTGTGACAACCACGTCGTCTACAAGGAGGGCGCCAAGCAGATCGCCGCCCGGCAGGGCACGTCGCTCACCTTCATGGCCAAGTACAACGAGCGCGAAGGCAACAGCTGTCACATCCACCTGTCGCTGCGCGGCGCCGACGGATCGATGGTGTTTGCTGACGACAGTCGTCCCGGCGGGCACAGCGAGTTGTTCGACCACTTCCTCGCCGGTCTGCTCGCAAGCGCTCGCGAGCTGACCTACTTCTATGCACCGAACATCAACTCCTACAAGCGTTTTGCCGCCGGATCGTTCGCGCCGACGGCCATCGCATGGGGCACGGACAACCGCACCTGTGCGCTGCGGGTTGTCGGTCATGGGCCGTCCCTGCGAGTCGAGAACCGACTGCCGGGCGGCGATGTGAACCCTTATCTCGCAACCGCAGCGATGCTGGCCGGCGGGCTGTACGGCATCGAGCACGAGCTCGCTCTCGAGCCGCCCTTCGCCGGCAACGCCTACGAGAGCGACAAGGAGCGAGTACCGACGACGCTCGCGGAGGCACGCGAGCTGTTGCTCGGGTCCGAACTGGCCCGAGCCGCGTTCGGTGACGACGTCGTTGAGCACTACGCGCACGCCGCGGAGGTCGAGATCGCGGCGTTCAACGCTGCGGTGACCGACTGGGAACGAGTGAGAGGATTCGAACGCCTGTGACGACCTACGACGTCATCAACCCGTCGACGGAGCAACGGATCCGTACGGTCGAGCTGGCCGACACCGAGCAGACCGATGCCGCCGTCGAGCGCGCAGCTGCCGCTGGGCCCGGCTGGCGCGCGATGGCACCAGCGGATCGGGCACGGCTGCTGCGCGCCTTCGCCGACCAGGTGGACGCGCACCGGGATGAGCTGGCACGGCTGGAGGTGCACAACGCCGGCCACACCATCGGCAATGCTTTGTGGGAGGTCGGCAACGTCGTCGACGTGCTGGAATACTTTGCCGCAGCACCAGAACGCCTGTGCGGCAAGCAGATTCCCGTCGCCGGGGGCATCGACATCACGTTCCACGAGCCCCTAGGGGTGGTCGGGATCATCGTGCCGTGGAACTTCCCGATGCCGATCGCCGGCTGGGGCATGGCCCCTGCGCTGGCAGCCGGCAACACGGTCGTCCTCAAGCCTGCCGAGCTGACTCCCCTGACCGCTCTACGGCTCGGTGAGCTCGCCCTCGAGGCGGGCTTTCCCGAAGGAGTCCTGACTGTCCTTCCCGGTGCGGGCACCGTGGTCGGACGTCGGCTGGTGACTCACCCTCTCGTGCGCAAGGTCTGCTTCACCGGGTCATCGCGGGTCGGCACGGAGATCATGGCGGCCGCCGCGGCGGACCTGACGCGGGTCACGCTGGAGCTCGGCGGCAAGAGCGCCAACATTGTGTTTGCCGATGCCGATGTGGAGCGAGCTGCGGCGGCCGCACCCGGAGCGGTCTTCGACAACGCCGGCCAAGACTGTTGCGCACGAAGCCGGATCCTGGTGCAGCGCAACGTGTTCGACCGCTTCATGGAGCTCCTCGAGCCCGCGGTCAAGGCGTTCCGCGTCGGGCAGCCCACCAACACCGAGTCCCAGATGGGTCCACTGATCAGTGCTGCGCAGCTCGACCGTGTCCGCGGATTCGTCGACGCTGCTGACGTGGAGCTCGCCTTCCGCGGGACCGCGCCCGACGGCCCCGGGTTCTGGTACCCGCCGACCGTCGTCCAGCCGACCAGCACCACGGATCCGGTGTGGCACGAAGAGGTCTTCGGTCCCGTGGTGGCCGTGCTCCCCTTCGATGACGAGGCCGATGCGATCGCGATGGCCAACGACACGGCGTACGGCCTGTCCGGCTCCATCTGGACGGAGAACATCGGGCGCGCGTTGCGGGTGACTCGCGCCGTCGAGGCGGGCAACCTCGCAGTCAACAGCAACTCGTCTGTACGCCACAGCACGCCGTTCGGCGGCTTCAAGGGCTCCGGTATCGGCCGGGAGCTGGGTCCGGACGCACTCGACGCCTTCACCGAGGTGAAGAACGTCTTCATCGCGACTGATCACTGAAACACCCACGGACGTAAGGAGATTCGTCAGATGGCAGGCAGACTGTACGGCAAGGTGGCGGTTGTGACCGGCGGATGCTCCGGCATCGGGCTGGCGACGGCACGACGCTTCGCCGAGGAGGGAGCGCACGTCGTCATCGTCGACCTTGACGAAGAGGGCGGAGCCAAGGTCGCGGCGGAGGTCGGCGGCCTCTACGTCCGCTGCGATGTCACGAGCGCCGACGACGTCGAGGCGGCCTTCGCGGCGGCGAAGCAGACGTACGGAAGTGTTGACGTCGCGTTCAACAACGCCGGCATCTCGCCACCGGAGGACGACTCCATCCTGACCACCGACCTGGAGGCATGGCGCCGGGTTCAGGAGGTTAACCTGACGTCGGTCTACCTGTGCTGCAAGGCGGCGCTCCCCTACATGATCGAGCAAGGCAAGGGGTCGATCATCAACACCGCCTCGTTCGTGGCTCTCATGGGCGCAGCGACCTCGCAGATTTCGTATACCGCGAGCAAGGGCGGTGTCCTCGCGATGTCACGCGAGCTGGCGGTGCAGTTCGCCCGCCAAGGAGTTCGGGTCAACGCACTGTGTCCTGGGCCGGTCAACACTCCCCTGCTGCAGGAGCTGTTCGCCAAGGACGTGGAGCGCGCGCAGCGCCGGCTCGTCCATGTTCCGATGGGTCGTTTCGGAGAGCCGGAGGAGATCGCCAACGCCGTCGTCTTCCTCGCCTCCGACGAGTCGAGCTTCATCACAGCGACGGACTTCCTGGTCGACGGCGGCATCGCGGGCGCCTACGTCACGCCGCTGTGACCGCACCCGTCATCGGGATTACCTGCTACCTCGAGGCAGTGGACCGCGATCCGTGGCGTGGTCAGCGCAGTGTGGTGCTGCCGGAGCGTTACGCGGCGCACGTCGATGCCGCCGGCGCAGTGCCGCTCATCGTGCCGCCAGTTCCCGATGCGGACGAGGCGTGGGCCGCCACCGTGCTGCGGCGGGTCGATGCGCTCGTCCTGGCCGGCGGCGCCGACCTTGCTGCGGATCACTATGGCGAACAACCGGATTCGCACGCCCAGGAGCCGCGGCATGACCGGGACAGCAGCGAGCTCGCCCTGGCCCGCGTCAGTGAGCGACTTGATCTGCCGGTGCTGGGGATCTGTCGTGGGATGCAAGTGCTCGTCGTCGAGGCAGGCGGCACCCTCGTACAGCACCTGCCCGACGTCGTGGACAGCGACCTGCACCTCCCGGTGGCCGGGGAGTGGCACGAGCACGCGATCCGCACCGTGCCCGGCACCCGCATCGCAGATCTCCTTGGGGACACGTTCAGCGCGCCGACCTATCACCATCAGGCCGTGGCAACGGCGCCCGGGTTCACCGTCAGTGCCCACGCGCCCGACGGCACGGTGGAGGCGGTCGAGCACCCGACCGCGCGGTGGAGGATCGGCGTGCAGTGGCATCCCGAGGAGGCCGCCGACCCGCGACTGTTCGAAGCCCTGGTATCGAAGGCACAGGTACGACCCGCTGACCGAAGGTCCGCGAGCAGCATCTGACGAGCTGAATTGCCTACTTCCAGCCGCTGAGCCGCGGGGCGACAGCACGGGCCACCTACTCGGATACCGAGCCGTACCAGGTGGTGGCAGATGTTGGACGGAACCCCACGGCCCTGTACAACGCACCAGCCGCCTCTGATCCGTACGAGATCTTCACCCGCTGGGCGCCTTTCGCTGCCAGCCGGTCGATCCCAGCGACCAGCATCGCGCGTGCCAGGCCTTTCCGCTGGAACTCGTCCTCGACCCTGACGGGTTCTACGAGCCCGACCTTGGTGATCGGATCGAACCAGTACAGGGAGTAGCCGGCGACTCGACCATCAGCGGTCTCGACAGCGAGGTCGAGCCCCGGGTCGTAGAGCGAGCACTGGGCCAGGCGCTGCGCGACGCCGTCACCACGTCGCTTTCGCATGGGATGCGGTGCATCCGGACGCTGAGTGCGATCGACGATCACGAATCCGTCCGGTGGCGCCGGCGCAGCCGGCCGGTCGGCAACGTCCATCCAGCCGGTGCTGTCCTGGTAGCCAGCAGTGAGTCCCGATCGCAGTGCAAGATCCTGGAAGGTCCGATCGTCCCCTCTTACCGGGATCTCGAAACCCTTCGCCGAGTGCACGGCAGCCTGCTCGGTTGCCCGTGTCCACACGACCTCCAGCTCGACGACCGACGTGCCCGGGACAACGACCGGGTCGCACTGCCAGCAGCCATCGGGTGCACTCGTCAGCAGGATGCCGGCAACAGGCCCCGCGTCGTCGAGCCAGAAGAGCTTTTCGATCTCATCGGACTGCTGCGGTCTCCCCCACCACCACTGCACATCGGCGGCTTCCCAGAGACCGGCGGTGAGATCGGCCAGGCGGGCGCGCTGCAACAGCTCCGTCGCCAGCGCCAATGCTTCAAGCCCTGTTGCTCTGACCTCATTCACGGACACGCCCAACTCCCCTTCGACCGTCCTGATCGACCGCATGACGAACGTCAGTGTCCATGCGGGACCTCACAGCCGGCCATCAGTTTTCTCGAGCGGGTCTTCTCAGCAGTCGAACACCGACCAGCAGATCTCGTTGCGCAGTCGCTGGTCATCGAGGACGAGCCCACGAATCGCCTCAGGGAGCTGGTCTCGCTGCCACTGACATTCGAGCCGTCCGGCGGCGTCGGCCTCGCTGACCGGCACGGATGCACGGACGGCTTTGATCGCATAGGCGGCCGCACCGAGCTCGTGCGCCGCGACGTGCGCGACGGCGCCCGCCTGGCCGGCGGCGTACGCGGCGTGCCGAGCCGCTCCCCGCAGATCCCGGGCCGCGCCCATCGCATGACCGCCCGCAGCCCGAGCCTCCATCATCTTGACCTCACCCCGCACCCAGGCGCGCGCGTACGCGATCGCCTCACGCGGCCGAGGATCGCTCGGTCGCGCCGACTCGAACAGACCGAGAACATGCTCGGCACAGGTCGCCGCCCAGAGGGCGAGAAGGTGATGGTCGGAGTCAGTGAGGCTTCCGCCGCGGCGAATCGTCACCAACCGAGGATCCCGGACCTTCGGGAGGATCACGCCGCACTCCTTCTGAACCGTGAGGGTTATTGCATCATCGGGCCAGAACCGACAACCCGTTCAGGTGCACATCCTCCAGGTCTAGCGTCGAAACGAGGAGCACCTTCGAGTTCCTCGACAGCAGAGGAGCTTCACCATGTTGAACGACAGCCAGGTCACCGCCAACATCCCCGCCGCCGACCTCGAGCGAGCACGCAGCTTCTACGCTGCCAAGCGCGGCCTCTCCCCCACGCAGGAGAACCCGGGCGGTCTCATCTACACGACCGCCGGGGGGACGATGTTCTTCCTCTATCAGACGGAGTACGCCGGCAAGGCCGAGCACACGATCGCCCAGTTCCACGTGTCGGACGTCGGCAACGAGGTCAAGGACCTGCGGGCCAAGGGTGTGACCTTCGAGCACTACGAGATGCCAGGTGCGACCTGGGACGACGACGTCGCGAGCTTTGAGGACATGGGTCACGCGGCGTGGTTCAAGGACAGCGAGGGCAACATTCTGTGCGTCGACGACATGACGCCGGCCTGAGGCTCGTCACTTGGCACCGACGTACGCCGCCAGGTGCTCTCCCGTAAGCGTCGACTGTTTGGCGACCAATTCCGTTGGGGTGCCTTCGAATACGACCTTTCCACCGTCGTGGCCGGCACCCGGACCGAGGTCGATGATCCAGTCGGCGTGCGCCATGACGGCCTGATGATGCTCGATGACGATGACTGACTTACCGGAGTCCACGAGGCGGTCCAGCAGACCGAGCAGCTGCTCGACATCCGCAAGGTGCAGACCGGTCGTGGGCTCGTCGAGGATGTAGACGTCGCCCTTCTCCGCCATCTGCGTCGCCAGCTTGAGGCGCTGTCGCTCGCCGCCGGACAGAGTCGTGAGCGGCTGACCCAACGTCAGGTAGCCGAGTCCGACGTCGACGAGCCGCTGGAGGATCTTGTGCGCGGCCGGGATGCGGGTCTCCCCCTCGCCGAAGAACGTCGCTGCCTCGTCCATCGACATCGCCAGGACTTCGGCGATGTTGCGGTCACCGAGCTGGTACTCGAGGACAGCTGCCTGGAAGCGCCGGCCCTCGCAGTCCTCACAAGGCGACTCCACCGTGGCCATCACACCCAGCTCAGTGAAGATCACGCCGGCCCCGTTACAGGTAGGGCACGCGCCCTCCGAGTTGGAGCTGAACAGTGCCGGCTTCACACCGTTGGCCTTCGCGAACGCCTTACGAATCGGCTCGAGCATGCCGGTGTACGTCGCCGGGTTGCTCCGGCGCGAACCCTTGATCGCCGCCTGGTCGATCACGACCACGCCATCGCGTCCGTCGACGGAGCCGTGGATCAGCGAGCTCTTGCCCGAGCCGGCGACGCCGGTGACAGCGACGAGTACGCCCAGCGGGATGTCGACGTCGACGTCCTGGAGGTTGTGCGTGGACGCGCCGCGCACCTCGAGCGCGCCGGTCGACGTACGGACCTCCGCCTTGAGCGAGGCGCGATCGTCGAGATGGCGTCCGGTGAGGGTGTCACTCCCCCGCAGCTCCTCGACCGTGCCCTCGAAGACGATCTGCCCACCCTCTGAGCCCGCCTTCGGGCCGAGATCGACCGCGTGGTCTGCGATGGCGATGGTCTCCGGCTTGTGCTCGACCACGAGCACCGTGTTGCCCTTGTCCCGCAGCCGCAGGAGCAGACCGTTCATCTGGGCGATGTCATGCGGGTGCAGCCCGATCGTCGGCTCGTCGAAGACGTAGGTCACGTCAGTCAGCGACGACCCCAGGTGGCGAATCATCTTGGTGCGCTGGGCTTCTCCGCCGGAAAGCGTGCCGGCCGGCCGGTCGAGCGAGAGGTAGCCGAGCCCAATCTCGGTGAATGAGTCGAGCAGGTGCTGCAGCCCGGCCAGCAGCGGTGCGACCGAAGGCTCCTTCAGGTCGCGCACCCAGGCCGCGAGGTCACTGATCTGCATGGTGCACAGGTCAGCGATGCTCTTGCCCTGGATCTTCGAGGAGCGCGCCTCGGGCGTAAGCCGGGTGCCCTCACACTCGGGGCAGGTCTGGAAGGTCACGGCTCGCTCGACGAAGCGACGGACGTGCGGCTGCATCGCCTCAGGATCCTTGGACAGCATCGACTTCTGGATCTTGGGGATGATGCCCTCGTAGGTGAGGTTGATGCCCTCGACCTTGATCTTGGTCGGCTCGGCGTACAGCATCGTCTCGAGCTGCTTCTTGGTGAACGTCGCGATCGGCTTGTCCATCGGCAGACCGACGCCTTCGAACAGCCGGCCGTACCACCCGTCCATCGAGTAGCCGGGCACCGTCAAGGCGCCCTCACTGAGTGACTTGGTCTCGTCGTACAGCGCCGTCAGGTCGATATCACTGACGTGACCCATGCCCTCACACCGCGGGCACATCCCGCCCAGATAGACGGCCTGGCGCACGACATTCTTCTCGACGCGGCCGCCCTTGTCGGTGGACATCACGCCGCTGGCCTTGCGAGTGGGCACATTGAAGGAGTACGCCGTCGGCGGCCCGACATGCGGGTCACCGAGCCGACTGAACAAGATGCGCAGCATGGCGTTGGCGTCGGTGGCGGTGCCGACGGTCGAGCGCGGGTTGGCGCCCATCCGTTCCTGGTCGACGATGATCGCCGTGGTCAGGCCCTCGAGACGGTCGACCTCCGGCCTGGCCAGTGAGGGCATGAAGCCCTGGACGAACGCGCTGTAGGTCTCGTTGATCATGCGCTGGGACTCGGCAGCGATCGTGCCGAAGACCAAGGAGCTCTTGCCGGATCCGGAGACACCGGTGAAGACCGTCAGCCGCCGCTTCGGCAGCTCGACGCTGACGTCCTTGAGGTTGTTCTCGCGTGCGCCTTGCACGCGGATCAGGTCGTGGGCGTCGGCATCATGCTGCACCGGCGACGGTGTCGCCGTCGTCGTGGCCTTGCTCATCGTGTCTCCATCTGTGGGGTCAGTTCCGGCCCAGCGGCTCAGGACAGCTGCTGGATGCGGACCAGGTTGCCCGCGGGGTCGCGGAACGCGCAGTCGCGCACACCGTACGGCTGGTCGGTCGGCTCCTGGACGACCTCGGCATCGCTGCCCTGCAGCTTGTCGAAGAGCCCCTCGAGATCCTTGGTCGCCAGGTTGATGTTGGCGTAGCTGCCCTTGGCCATCATCTCCGCGATGAGTCGTCGCTCGTCGTCGGTGTGGCCCGGAGTCGCCTCCGGTGGGTAGAGCACGATCGAGGTGTCGGGCTGTCCGGCGGGGCCGACCGTGATCCAGCGCATGCCCTGGTGGCCGACATCGCCTCGAACCTCGAAGCCGAGGGCGTCGCGATAGAAGGCCAGCGCGGCGTCGGGGTCGTCCTGCGGGAGATAGCTTGCGTGAATGGTGATGTCCATGTCGGTCAGGCTATGGGCGGCCGGGAGCGGACGCTTCTCGATTCCTGATCGGTCTGGTGACCTGTTTCGCCACGCAGGGAGCCATGCCGACCGTGGCGTTCGCACCCTCCTGCCGATAGACGCTGGGCGGTACGCCGACGAGCTCGGTGAAGCGGGTACTGAACGTCCCGAGTGACGAGCAGCCGACCTCGAAGCAGACGTCGGTGACGCTGAGGTCGCCGCGACGCAGCAGGGCCATGGCCCGTTCGATGCGTCGAGTCATCAGGTACGAGTACGGAGACTCCCCGTACGCGCGCCGGAACTCCCGGCTCAGGTGACCGGCTGACATGTGCGCGTCGCGCGCGAGAGTCTCGACGTTGAGCGGCTGGGCGTACTCCCGGTCGATCCGGTCGCGGACACGGCGAAGACGCGCGAGGTCACGCAGGTGCTGACCCTCGTCCGATCTGCTCGTCACCTGCATGATCGTGCCACGACTCGCCGACCGGAGACCGGCCACTTCTACGCAGCAGGGCCACGAGATCGCCGCCGGAGGCAGGCCCAGACTGCTGCGCAAAGCCCTCCGCCGCGAAAGACTCCCCCAGCAACGCGGTCAGCCCAACGTGTGCGACGGCGACGGCCTCGTGCTCGAACGCGATCTCGAGTCCCAACGACGTGGCCAGATCCCAGGTGTGGATCACCGACTCGGCGATCAGCTCGTCGACCAGGACGGACGTCGGCGTCTCTCCGCGATACGGCATCGTCAGGGTCGGGCCGGCTGATTCCAGGCTTTCCAGCAGCGCCAGGGACGCCGCACGCTGATCGACCGACACGTCCTCGGATGCCACATAGGTCGGCGAACCATCGGCCAGGGGCGGCTCGAGCCCGGCCGCGCTTGCGGCAAAGACCTGCTGCCAGCCGACGATGTGCTCGACCAGGCGACGGACGTCGTACTCGGCACACGGGGTGACTCGGCCCAGGTCATCGGGTCCCATCCCGTCCACCACGCCCTGCATGGTCCGCAGAACTCCCGCGAGCAGCTGCTTCCGGTGATCGCTCTCCACGGGTTGACCCTAGGCGCCACGCGCGCGGAATCGATTACTAGGGCCTTCTTTGGCAAAGATTCGGCAAAGTTCCGGACGAACCGCACAAAACGCTCGCTCCTACCTTCCAGTAACAGCACCGCGCGTGCTCTAGTTGCCCAAACACCCGCCAACCAATGGCACCCCGCGACGCTTTTGCGTGCCCGTTCACAAAAGGCGTTCCGGGGTGGAACGGTATGCCCTGAACGTTGGCGGGTACCTGTCCAGTTGAACCATGGAGCTCTGCGTATCTCCAGCTGAGATTCTCGAATCTTGGCGATTCGCAATGCTCTACAACCCATTTCGCCCCACTAGCATCATCGCCACGAGCCAATCCTGGCTCGCTCTTTCTGGCCTGTCGGGGCGCGGGCCTCATATGAGGGGAATCACCTATGAAGAGATTGCAAGTCGGACTGGCCGCTTCTGTTCTGGTGGCCGGATTCGCAGGACCGGCTGCGACGGCCGACGCTGCCACTCCGACCGCTGTAGCACCGTTCACGCAGACGGGCTTTACAGCAGGTGCCTTTGGCACCCAGGTTTCGACCACTGTGGCGAACCTGCGTTCAGGGCCGACGTCGTACTCCGGCGTCAGCTGCACATCACTCGCGGGCCTCACGCGTAAGAACAGCGTGGCGTCGCTCAACCTCCCCGGTGTGCTCACCGGTGGGGCTGTCTCCACGACTTCCAAGAGCATCAGTGACGCCCGCGGCCGCACGGCCGAGGCCACCTCGACCGTCGGTGCGATCAACCTGCTCAAGGGCGCAGTGACCGCTAAGGCACTCAGCACCAAGGCCAGCTCCACGGTCTCGCTCGCTGGTGCGGCGTCCGGCACGAACTCGATGACGCTCGTCGGCCTCACGATCGGTGGCCGGACAGTGGGTGCCGACGTCAGCCCCAACACGACGCTGGCCCTCAACGTCGGCGGCAAGCCGCTGGCCAAGGTCGTCATCAACGAGCAGGGCAAGACGACGGTCAACGGCCTCGTCCGCGCCTACACCCGTGCGCTGCACGTGACCGTCAACGCGAAGAACACGCTGGGCCTGCCCATCGGCGCGGAGATTGTCGTCGGTCAGTCGTCGGCTGCGCTCAACGCGGTGCCGGCCGGCTTTGCGACGGGCAACGGTTACGCGCTCAAGGCCACGCTGCTCAATGGCACGGTCAAGTCGGGTCCGCACGCTTACATGTCGGTGCCTTGCGCAGGTGGCGCCGCACACAACAGCACCGCAGACGGCAGCGTCCCGGGCCTCGTGTCCGCGGGTGTCACCACGGTCGACACCAAGAGCACGACGGTTCCGTCGACCAAGACCGACGTCAACAGCACCATCGCGAGCGCGTCCGTCCTGGGCGGTCTCGTGAAGGCGACTGGCATCAAGGCGGAGACGTCAGCCAGCCGTCTGGCCCCGATGTCTCCGGTCGTCACCACCGACACCTCGAAGTTCCTGAGCGTGAAGGTTGCCGGCCTGCCGGCCATCACCGGCGCGGTGGCTCCGAACACGAAGGTTCGCGTTCCGGGGCTGGGTTCGGTCACGTTCCACAAGGTGGAGAAGACCGCCACCGGAATCCGCGTGACGATGGTTTACATCGTTCTGGAGAAGCTCCTCGGCAACCTGCCGACGAACA
This sequence comes from Luteipulveratus mongoliensis, assembly GCF_001190945.1. NCBI lineage: Bacteria > Bacillati > Actinomycetota > Actinomycetes > Micrococcales > Dermacoccaceae > Luteipulveratus > Luteipulveratus mongoliensis. The sequence continues at coordinate 3,287,334 of NZ_CP011112.1, forward strand.
GCGTTGTCGAGCTCGGAGTTTCCGAGTCCGGCGTGCGCTGATCACGGAGTCACAGCAGCACTAGCAGTGTCTGGCGGCGTCGCGGGGTCCTCCCCCGTGGCGCCGCCCATTGCTGTTCCCCGTGAACGTGGCCGTGGAAAGGCCCGACCCACATGTACTTCTGCCCCAAGAATGATCAGCGGTAGGCTTCCGCCGCCTCTTGGATACCCGCGACGTAGCTCGTCCACCATGCCTTGTCGCCCATCTGGTCGTGCCCCGAGCCTGTCCGTCCGTCGATACCTTCACGCAAGATGTCCGCATGACCCGCATGCTGCGCGGTCTCGGCCACCATGCGGACAAGAAGGTGACCGAGCGTCGTACGCCTCCGGTCTTCTGGCCACCACTCCACTTCAGCCGGGGTGCTGAGTGGGAGCTCATTGATCACGGCATCTGCGTGGACCCAGGTCGTGCGGTAGGCCCGGATCAGCGTGTCGCGTGACTCATCCACTTTTGCCCACATATCCCCGTTCTGCCAGATCGACTCGTCCTCGTCCCACGGCGGGACCCCGGGCACCGGGCGGCCCACGCACTCACCGAGATATCCGGCCTCCAGTCCTGTCAGGTGCTTGATCAGGCCGAGCAGGTTGGTGCCGCTGGGCGTGAGCGGTCGACGGACGTCGTACTCACTCAGCCCGTCCAGGGTGCCGAGCAAGGACTCCCGGGACTGCTGGAGATAGCGCTGCAGATCGGTCGCGAGGTCGGAGTCGTGAGCCATGCTGGGAACGTAGTCCGGACCACCGACTCGCCTCCCGCACCGGAGGTCGCCCACGGTTCTACGGTGGCGTCATGCGCCTCGCTCTTGCCACTGCGGACCCGCCGATCAGTCACGCCGGCAACACCCAGCTCCTCCTGGCGGCGCTCGCCGGGATCGCCGTGGTCGTCCTGCTGATCACCGTCGTCAAGCTGCACCCGTTCGTCTCGTTGATCCTGGGCTCGGCCGCGCTTGCGCTGGTGGCCTGGGTGCCGGGCGAGGACGCGATCTCCAGCTTCACGGACGGCTTCGGCAGCACATCGGGCGCCGTCGGTCTGCTGATTGCCCTTGGCGCCATGCTCGGGCAGATCCTCGCGGACTCCGGAGGCGCCGATCGCGTTGTCGCCACCATCACCGACAAGTTCACCGGGCACGCGCTGCCCTGGGGCATGGCCTTGATCGCCGCGATCATCGGGCTGCCGATGTTCTTCGAGATCGGTGTGGTGATCCTCGTGCCGATCGTCATCCTCGTCGCGCGACGTACCGAGCAGCCGCTGATGCGAATCGGCATCCCTGCACTGGCCGGGCTCTCAATCCTGCACGGCCTGGTGCCACCACACCCCGGACCCGAGACCGCGATCGCGGCGTTGCACGCCGATCAGGGGCGCACGCTGATGTTCGGGCTCCTGGTGGCGGCGCCGACCCTGGTGATCGCGGGCCCCTTGCTCGGCAGGTTCATCGAGCGCTTCGTGCCGATCACCGCGCAGACGCACGTCGACGAGGACGGCACGTCGGGAGCGCCGACCCAGGTGACGCAAGGCAGTGACCTGCCGCCCGGACGGAGGATGCCGGCTTTCGCGCAAGCCGTGGTCGTCGTACTCCTCCCAGTGATCCTGATGCTGCCCGCGGCCATCGTGAACCTGTTCATGGATGAGGACAGCACGGTGCGCAAGGTGCTGGACGTGCTCGGTACGCCTTCGGTCGCCCTGCTCATCGCGGTCGTCGTCGCCTACTTCGTGCTCGGTCTCGGCACGGGGATGTCACGCACACAGACCAGCGACTCACTCGGTCGGGCGCTGCCTGCGATCGCGGGCATCATGCTCATCGTGGCGGCCGGCGGCGGCTTCAAACAGCTCCTCGTCGACGCGGGAGTCGGTGGGGTCATTGCGGATTGGGCGAAGGACTCCAACGTCTCCGTACTCCTGCTCGGCTGGCTGGTCGCCGTGGGCATTCGTCTCGCGACCGGCTCGGCGACCGTCGCAACGGTCACCGCGGCTGGCATCGTCGGTGGGCTCGCCGAGACGTTGAGCACCTCGCACGTCTCACTGCTCGTGCTCGCGATCGGGTGCGGCTCGCTGTTCTTCAGCCACGTCAATGACGCCGGGTTCTGGCTGGTGAAGGAGTACTTCGGTCTGACCGTCGGGCAGACGATCCGCTCGTGGTCGTTGATGGAGACCGTGATCTCCGTGGTCGGCTTCTCGTTCGTGATGATCCTGTCGGTGATCTTCACCTAGCGGTCGGTCGCTCTCAGCGCACGACTGCGCGCTCCCATCGGCGCAGGAGACGGGACAACGTGGCCCGGTCGTTGTCGGACAGACCATCGAGCATCGTCTCGTCGCTGCGCATGACCTCGCCGAAGACCTCGTCCAGCAGCTCTTGACCTTCCATGGTCAGCCGGACGAAGACCGTACGACGGTCGGGCTCCTCGCGGATCCGCTCGATGAGTCCGCGCGCCTCGAGTCGCGCCACGCGCTGCGTCGTCGCGCCGAGCGTCACCTCGCAGCGGAGCGACAGCTCGGTCGAGGTCAGTCGATAAGGAGCGCCGCTGCGCCGAAGTGTGGCCAGGACGTCCAGGCCCGAATGATCGAGGTCGAACGCAGCCAGGGTCCGTTCCCGGTTGAGCACGACCGCCCGACCGAGCCGCCACAGGGGCGTGATGATGCTGATCGAGGACACATCGACATCGGGTCGCTCCCGGGACCACGCGGAGAGGATCTCCTCGGTGTGATCACTTCGGCTGTCATCTCGCGCCACGCTCATTACTTTAGCGATAAATCACAATGCCGGCGGAATGCACAATTCACCACCGCCCTGCTTGAGCCGGGGGCAGCATGAGTCGCCCAGGGGAAGTCGTCGCTCCCCTGCGGCAAGAGAACGGCTTTGCCGTCCGTCCGGGTGCGACGCACGTGCGCCACCCCATCAGCTCTCCAGCCACCCTCGCTGAGGACGCTCTTCCCCGTGGGCAGCCTCGGCACCCGACAGGAAGTCATCATGCGTCCAGTCCGCACCACCGTCACGGGGCTCGCTCTTGCCTCAGCACTCGTCGCCACTATGGGCGCCCCGTCGGCCGAGGCTCGCAGCCGGCCGAAGCCGCCACCCAAGCCCGTCACTGTCGCCAGCGGCTTGCTCACACCGCTCAGCCTTGCCGTCGACTCGCACGGCACGGTCTACACCACGCAGAACTTCGCCGGCCAGCTGCTCCGACTCGGCCCGCACGGTGCGCGCACCACGCTCTACACCTCTGCGGGAGGCGCCGAGGTCGGAGGCGTGTCCGTACGCGGCTCGTCGCAGGTCTTCGCGGTGACCGGCGCCACGCAGACCGTCAAGCAACGCGACAAGTGGGGTCACGTCTCGACGCTGGCGGATGTCGGGGCGTACGAGGCTCGTAAGAACCCCGATGGCCGCACGCACTACGGCATCCGCGGTCTCGCACCGTCCTGCGCGGCGCAGTTCCCCGAGCAGGTGCCCGCGTCGTACACCGGCATCGTGGAGTCACATCCCTACGCCACGGCCACCTGGGGAAGTACGACGTACGTCGCCGACGCCGCCGGCAACAGCGTGCTCAGCATCGACGGTCGAGGACACGTACGGACCGTCGCCGTACTGCCTACTCGACCCTCGGTGATCACCGCCGAGGCGGCAGCTGGGGCGGGTATCCCCACGTGCGCGGTGGGCAAGACCTACCACTTCGAGGGCGTGCCGACCGACGTCGAGGTCGGCCCCGGCGGCTGGCTCTACGTCACCAGCCTGCCGGGCGGACCCGAGGACGCGAGCCTCGGCGCCCGCGGAGCGGTCTACAAGATCAACCCCCGCACGGGTCACGTCGTGCAGATCGGCAAGAACCTCCTCGGCGCGACCAACCTGGCCGTCACACCACGAGGAGACGTCTATGTCACGGAGCTCTTCGGCAACCGAATCACCTTGATTGCCAAGGGTTCTCACACCAACCGCACGTTCCTCAACACGGTTCTTCCAGGCGCCGTCGAGTGGACGCCCAAGGCGGTCTACGCCACCACGGGTGTGCTGATCGGCGCGGATCCGGAGAACCCGGCGCCTCCCGGAGGTGCCGTGATCAAGGTCCCGACCTGGCCACACTGGCACTAGGTCTGGCAGCTGACCGGGGGCCGTCGCCGCGGCCCCCGGTCAATGCTTTAGCGCTATAGTTAAGTCATGAGTCCCTCCACTCCCCCAGCCCTGATCATCACGGGCGCCGGATCAGGCATCGGTCGGAGCACTGCGATCCGCCTGGCCGACCGCGACGACCAGCTCGTGCTCGTGGGCCGCCGCCCCGAGGCGCTTGATCGCGTCGCGGACGAGGTTGCCGGCCTGACCCGCGGTGGCCCCTCCCCCATGTCCGTCCCGTGCGACCTCGCCGATCCCGTCGCGGTGGAGGCACTCGCCGCCACGCTCGACGGGCGCGCAGTGTCGGGCCTCGTACTGGCCGCGGGAGGTGTCGCGTCGGCCGTCGATGGGCTGGGCCTTACCGCGGTCCGAGATGCCTGGCTGCGTCAGCTGGAGGTGAACATCATGACCTCGGTCCTGATCACGGAGGCGCTGCGCGACCAGCTGGCCGACGACGCGTCGATCATCGCCATCGGCTCGATCGCCGGCACTCGCGGTGGCGGCAGCTATGGAGCGGCGAAGGCGGCACTCGTGCCCTGGATCCGCGACCTGGCACGCGATCTCGGCCAACGCGGCATCAATGCCAACGTCATTGCGCCCGGGTATGTGGCCGGTACCGAGTTCTTCGGCGACAAGATGACCACGGACCGTCATGACCGTCTGGTCGGCGAGACCTTCGACCGACGACCGGCGAGGCCGGACGAGGTGGCCGGACTTGCGGCGTACTTGCTCTCAGCCGAGGGACATCACGTCACGGGGCAGGTCCTGCACCTCAACGGGGGCGCCGTCCTCGGCGGTTAGGTGCCCGCGCGTCAGCCCTCGTCGTACGCCGTCATCGGCTCGCGCAGCAGCGAGGTCGTGCCCCGATGGATCCACAGCTCGGCCGAGGAGATGTCGTAGGTGACGCCCTTGTTGTCGACCCGCCAGCCGCCCGACACCTTGACCGGATTGGCGATCTCGATCGCCTGCCCCGACTTGGTCGAGTGGCCGCGGTAGTAGTAGGCGCCGGTCTCCGTGCGACAGATGACGATCTTGGTCGACTTCGAGCTGGCCACCATCATCGCCGGATCGATGTAGTTGCAGCGCGCGGTGGGCGTCGAGACCCAACCCTGGTAGTCGTAGCCCGGACCCGACAGGCCCGGACCCGTGGTCGGGCTCGCCGTCGTCGGTGCAGCCGAGCTCGAAGACGTGGCGCTGGACGGCGGGTCGACCGGAGGGCCGGCCGGACCAGGGATCGATGGCGTGGCCGTGGTGGGCGCGGCGGTGCTCGTGGCGGTCGGCGCCGGCGCCGCATCGGTCAGCGACACGCTCGCGCCAGGGTTGTCCGCCTGCTTGTCGTCACCGGTGAACGTCGAGCGCACGATCAGACCCACGACACCGAGCACGGCGACCACCAGCACGGTCAGCAGGATGGGGATCACCGGGCTGCGCCGCTCCTGGTCGCGACGAGGGGCCTGCGTGACCATCGGCACGGGGTGCGCGGCCGGCTGGCGTGGATCGTACGGCGGTGGACCCGCGGCGTACGACTGCCCGGCCTGCCCCGGCGGCCGACCGGTCGGGTGCGGTGTCAGGTCGCGTCGCGGGATGGGCGCCGTGTGATGCGGGGACGGTGCGCCGGCACCGGCCTGCGCGATAACGGTGTTGGCCTCGGTGGCCTGGGCGCCGGACAGGGCAGCCTTGGCCGCAGCGGCGAGCTCGCCGGCCGTGCGCTGGCGCTCGGCAGGGTTCTTGGCGAGCGCACGCAGCAGCACGTGGTCGAGCCCCGGTGGCACCTGGGGGACGACAGAGCTGACCAGCGGCGGTGGCTGGTAGAGATGCGCCTTGATCTGGGCGCTGACCGTCCGTGACGGATAGGGCGTCGACCCGGTCAGGCACTCGTGGAGCAGACAGCCCAGGGAGTAGACGTCCGCCTGGCCGGAGACCGGAGCATCATCGAACCGTTCGGGTGCCATGTAGGCGAAGGAGCCGATAGCGCTGCCGTGCGTGGTGAGCTTGCTGTCGTTCTCGCGGCTGGCGATGCCGAAGTCTGCGAGGTAGGCGAAGTCGCTCTCCGTGAGCAGGACGTTCTCCGGCTTGACGTCGCGATGCACCAACCCGTCCGCATGTGCTGCGTCGAGCGCGGCCGCGATCTGGCCTGCGATGGCGACTGCGCGACCGGGGCGCAGGACGCGCTCCTCGCGCAGCACCGAGCGCAGGTCGCGACCGTTGACCAGCCGCATGTCGATGTAGAGCACACCGTCGATCTCACCGAAGTCATGGATCGGGATGACGTGTGGCTCCTGCAGCCGTGCCGCCGTGCGCGCCTCGCGGCGGAACCGCTCCTGGTAGTCCGGATCGCTGGCCAGCTCGACGGGCAGCAGCTTGAGCGCGACGGTGCGGTCCTTGACCGTGTCATAGGCGGCATAGACCTCGCCCATACCGCCGCGGCCCAGCAACGAGCGCAGCTCGTACGGACCGAACCGGTCACCGATGCGGGACGGTTTGTCCTCCCCCACGCCACCCCTCCCACGACAGAGCACCCGCGGCAGGATGCCGCGGGTGCCCAGGATAGTCAGGTGTCAGTCGGTGACGGTGGTCCCCGAGTCCCCGGCAAGGGTCCGGTAGACCGTCTTGCGAGTCTCGACCAGCAGGCTGCGAACCGCAGCGATCTGCTGCTCGTCGCCTCCGATCGCGACCTGCTGCACAGCCGCGCCGAGCTGGCCGACCTCGCGCTGCAGGTCGACGAACGCCTGGTGCGGGCTGGTGACCTTGTCCCACGGCTCATCGAGCTCGTCGGCGTGCGCCTCGACGTACGCCTTGCCCTCGTCGGTGAGAGCGAAGACCTTGCGGCTGCCCGAGTCGGAGTCCTCCGGCTGGATCAGACCCTCGTCCTCGAGGAGGCCGAGTGCCGGGTAGACCGAGCCGGGGCCCGGACGCCAGAGCCCGTCGGTGCGCTCGGCGACCGACTTGATGACCTGGTAACCGTTCATCGGCTGCTCGACGAGCAGCGCGAGGATGACATTGCGGACGTCCCCGCGGCGGCCACGGCCAGGGCCTCGACCCGGGCCGAAAGGGCCGCGACCGAGGTCGCCCCACTGCTCGCGGCGGCCACGGCCCCGGTGAGGGCCGCCTCCGCGATGACCCCCGCCGCGACCCGGACGTCCACGTCCGTGCTGCTCGCGAGGTGACTGGAAGGTGCTGTCATGTGAGTTGCGGTGCATGGTTGATCTCCGTTTCGTGGAGCGGGTGATCGTCTGCGGCACTCCCCCTGCCGGCGGTCGACCCGCGCTGTGTCGTGAGGCCCGTTGCCTCGAACGACCATCGACGGTATGTCGTCGATATACCGATACTATGCGCTCATCGATATATCGATGTCAACCCTGCGACTCGCGCAGCCATCGGCGCGAGGCCTCCACCAGGCCGTCTCCGAGCGGCGACGGGTTGTGCGCGATCTCCCAGCGGAAGCCGTCCGGGTCGACGAAGTAGCCGGTGTAGCCACCCCACTCGCGTCGCTCGCCGGCATGCACGGTGGCGCCCGCAGCGCGCGCGTCGGCGAGGACCGTGTCGACCTCGTCCGGCCCAGAAACGTTGTGCGCCAACGTGATTGGCGCTAGTCCAGAAGATGGCTCACCGACCTCGGCGACAAAGCTCTTGCGATCCCACAGGGCCAGAACGACACCCTGGGCGATGGGGAGAAAGAGCACGTCGTGCTCCTCGGCGACTGCCGACCAGCCGAGCCCTTCGATATAGAACCGACGAGCTGCTACGAGGTCTGCCACGGCCAACGTGATGAAGTTCACTCGTTGTTCCATCGTCCGACCGTACGACTGTCCAGCGACACCCGTCAGGGCCCGCACCACGGGCGTCTTGCCAACCGTGCAGGCCCGCCAGACGTCTCAAGAGGCATGAGCACGATCACGCGCAGAGCGCTTCTGGGGGGATCAGTCGGGGTTGGCGCAGTCACCGCCCTGGCGACACGTTCGTCGTACGCCGCACCAGGCGTACGGCTCACAGCAGCACCGACCACGGCGGACTGGACCGCCTTCGCACGCACGCTGAACGGGTCGGTGTTCTTGCCGGGCTCGTCGCAGTACGCCTCGACCAAGCTGTTGTTCAGCACCCGCTACGACGGGTCCACGCCGGCCGCCGTCGTGCAGGTCGCCAGCCAGGGGGACATCCAGAAGTCGATGGCCTTCGCGACGAGGTACGGCCTGAAAGTTGCCGCCCGTAGCGGCGGCCACTCCTACATCGGTGCGTCGGCGGCCAACGGGACGATGGTGCTCGACACCCGTCACTACGCCTGGGTGACCTACAACGCGAGCAACCAGACAGCACAGGTCTTTTCGGGCGCCGGTCTCTACACGGTCCACAACACACTCGCCGCACACGGACGTACGATCCCGACCGGCACCTGCCCGACGGTGGGGGCCGCCGGACTGACGATGGGTGGCGGCCTCGGCGTCGAGTCGCGGCAGTGGGGCCTGACCGCTGATCGGCTCACCAGCGTCAACCTGGTGCTCGCGGACGGCCGGTCGGTCACGGCGTCGGCGACCCAGAACTCCGACCTGTTCTGGGCCATGCGAGGTGGCGGCGGCGGCAACATCGCCTTCCTGACCGCGATGACGTTCAACACGCACGCGACGTCCTCCAAGGGGATCTTCTCGCTGACCTTCCCCTCCAGCGCCGCGTCGCAAGTCCTGACCCGCTGGAACACCTGGAACCGCGCCACCTACTACTCGCGCTGGTCCAACGTGCACGTGGATGCGCTCGGCAACGGAAACATCGCGGTGCGCATCCTCGGCGTCGTCAACGCCGGCGCCGAGCACACGGCTGCCGACAGCCTCATCAGCGCGATCGGCGTCCGACCGACGGCGAGCAGCTATCGCCAGCTCGGCTACATGGATGCGGTGCGCTACGTCGGTGGCGGTTCGACGTCCTCCCGCCAGGGCTTCGCTGGCGGCTCCGATGTGATCTGGACGCTGTCGAGCACGGTCGCCAATCTGATCCTCGGTGCAGTGTCCGCACGTTCTCGTGCCGGCCGCACGGGCTCGGCGCTGATCGATCCGCTGGACGGCGCGGTCAACCAACCGGCAGCAACCGCAACGGCATTCCCGTGGCGGGACCACACGGCGTCTGTCCAGTGGTACGTCGGCGTCACCTCGTCCAGTGCGTACACGTCCGCCTACTCCTGGATCAACCAGGCGCACACGATGATGGCCCCGCAGTCCGCGGGTGCCTACGTCAACTACCTCGAGACCGGGCAGGCCGCCTCCCGCTACTACGGGGTCAACCTGGCGCGGATGGCTCAGCTGCGCCAGACGTACGACCCGAACCGACGGTTGTACTCCGGTGTGACCATCTGACCGAACCGCGTCTCCACCTGTGCCAGAGTTCGTCCGTGACCGAGGCCGAGCTGGCGTACGCCCAGACCCTGACCCCGTCCGAGCAGGACCATCTCCAACGCCGTTGGTACTGGTACGACTGGGCGAACTCCGCATATGCCACCACCATCGCGGCGGTGCTGATCTCGCCGTACCTGACCGCGGTGGCCAAGGAGTCGGCGTGCCCAGGGATCGAGGACGGGCAGACCTGCCACACCAACCTCAATGTGCTCGGCGTGGGGATCGCGCCCGGGTCGCTGGCGCCGTTCACCATCACGGTGTCGACGCTGATCTCGGCCGTGGTGCTCATCTTCATCGGAGCGGTGGCCGACCGGTCGGAGCACCCGACGCGGCTGCTCGGGATCTTCTCCTGGGCGGGTGCCCTGACCGCCTGCATGATGTTCTTCATCAGCGGGACCAACTGGCAGCTCGGTGTCGTCCTGATCATCCTGGCCAACGTCTTCTTCGGCGCGTCGATGATCGTCTACGACGCGCTCCTGATCCGGATTGCGCCGCCCGACGACCGCGACCGCGTCTCGTCCCGCGGCTGGGCGTTCGGCTACCTGGGCGGTGGCATCCTGCTGGCGCTCAACCTGGTGCTGCTGAGCCTGCACGACACGTTGGGCATCTCGGAGGGCATGTCGGTCCGGATCAGTCTGCTGAGCGCCGGGTTGTGGTGGGCCGGCTTCGCGATCATTCCGGTCCTCGGGCTGGCCTCCCTGCGCGGCACCGTCGCGACACCCGTCGAGCGGTCCGCCGGCGTGGTGCGTGGCAGCATCACCCAGCTGGCTACGACATTCCGCGAGCTGAAGCACTATCCGCAGACGTTGAGCTTCTTGCTGGCGTACCTGTTCTTCAACGATGGCATCCAGACGGTTATCGGCAGCGCCAGTCTTTATGGCAAGGAACAGCTGAAGTTCTCCGACAGCCAGCTGGTGCAGACCATTCTGCTGGTCCAGTTCGTGGCGTTCGGTGGCGCGCTGCTCTTCGGCCGGCTGGCCAGGGAGCACGGCGCCAAGAAGCTCATCCTGTGGGGACTCGGCCTGTGGGTCCTCGTCGTCCTGGCGGCGTTCTTCCTGCCGGAGCGAGCCTTCATGCTGTGGCTCGCCCTCGGCCTGGCGATCGGCATCGTGCTCGGCGGCACGCAGGCTCTGTCGCGCTCGCTCTACAGCCAGCTCATCCCCCGCGGTCGCGAGTCGGAGTTCTTCAGCCTTTACCAGGCCATGGAGCGCGGTACGAGCTGGTTCGGAACATTGCTGTTCGGTCTCGTCTACCAGTTCGCGCACTCTTATCGACTGTCGATCGTTGCCCTCATGGTGTTCTTCGTACTCGGCGGATATCTGCTGTCCAAGTGCGACATCCGTGAGGGAATTCGGGCCGCAGGCAACCAGGTCCCGCGCGTCGTCTGATCAGGTCAAGCACGCCGGTGTGAAACCTGTCACACTGGCCAACCTGGGGGCGTCGTAAGGCGTCTATCACACCGACGGGTCGGGGAGGCTCGTTCCGCAGGTGTCGTTGCGGACAACTTTTGTCTGGTTTGTGGAACATCAACCGGAACTTGTCCGTTGCACCGCTTAGACCGCCGCAGCACAGGCAGTGCTCGCGGCACGGCAGACGTAGGGAGAGATGACCATGGCAGAGCGTTCACTTCGAGGGACGAACCTCAGCACGCTGTCGCTGGAGTCCGACGATGGTGTTGCGTTCAGCGAGCGTCAGATCGTCCGCTACTCCTGCTCGGAAGGCCACATCAGCGAGCTGCCGTTCTCGGTCGAGGCCGATGTACCGTCCCTCTGGGAGTGCCGGTGCGGCCTGGAGGCCAAGCTGATCGATGGGCCTGAGCCGGAGCGCAAGCCCACCAAGCCGCAGCGTACCCACTGGGACATGCTGCTGGAGCGTCGCTCCATCCCCGAGCTCGAAGAGCTCCTCGAGGAGCGCCTCGCTCTCCTCCGCGCCTCGCGTGGCGAGAAGCCGCGCCGCAAGCGCACCGCCTGACACTGACGACGAAGCCCCGCCGACCTCATGGTCTGCGGGGCTTCGTGCTGTCCGGTACGCCGGGTGGCTCAGTCCTCGTCCACGATCCGGCCCTCGATGACTCGGGGCTCGGACGGATCCGATGGCGCCGGACCAGGGCTGCGCGTCGGCGGCGTCTGATCGTCCTGGACCACCTGTCCCGGGACGACCCCGCCACCGAAGGAGCGGCCGGCACCGCCATAGACGCGGACGCCGGCTGCCTGCCAGACACCGCGGGCCGCGAGGAACGATGCGAGACGGCGCACGGGTCGGTGGCTGGCGGGAATGAGCAGGACGAGTCCGATGACAGCGGTGACGAAGCCCGGCACCAGGAGCAGGACTCCACCGATCACGTTGATGACCGCGTCCGAGGCGCTGCGCTCCGGAGCCTTGCCGGTTCGTCCCAGGTCGCGCATCTCGCGCCACGAGCGGCGGCCGGTCCGAGAGATCACGATCAGGCCGATGAACGACAGCACGAGCAGCGCCGGCAAGGTCCACCAGCCGATGGCGCGCGCGACGAGGATCAGCACGAGCACTTCGAGCAGGAGGACCAGCAGGGGCGCCGCGCGCAACAACCTGCCAAGCCCCGAACGGCGCCGCGGCCCTGAGGCGCTGTTGGCCATCATCGACTCCTCACACCCCGCGTCCGCCGGACCTCGTGGCCCGGCTCGGACGTACAGGTCCACCGTATGTCAGCACGGTGGAGGGCCCACTGGAGACCCGGCCACTCGTCAGCGGCGTCGGGTCAGCGAACGCAGCTGGTGCCAGCGGTACTCCGCGCCCCAACCCGTGATGCGGGTGAGTGACTCGCGGACGACGTTCTGGTCCATCTTGGAGTCACCGATCTCGCGCTCCACGAACCTGATCGGCACCTCGACGACCGTGAGGCCGGCGCGAGTGGTGCGCCAGGTCAGGTCGGTCTGGAAGCAGTAACCGGCCGAAGCCACCTCGTCCAGACCGATCTCTCGCAGGGCCGATGAACGGTAGACGCGGTAGCCCGCTGTCGCGTCCTTCACAGGCATACCCAGGAGCACCCGGATGTAGAGGTTGCCGCCGCGGCTGAGGGCCTCGCGATGCCATGGCCAGTTGACGACCGAGCCACCGGGGACCCAGCGCGAGCCGATCACCAGGTCGGCATCAGCTGCCGCCTCGAGCATGGCGGGCAACGACTCGGGAGGGTGCGAGCCGTCGGCATCCATCTCGACGAGGGCGTCGTAACCCTGCGCGAGACCTTCGGCGAAGCCCGCGAGGTAGGCGGCGCCGAGGCCCTCCTTGCCGGCCCGGTGCATGACCTTGATCTGAGGATCGTCACCGGCCAGCTCATCGGCGACTTTGCCCGTGCCGTCGGGCGAGCCGTCGTCGAGGACCAGGACATCCGCCTGTGGCACGGCAGCCCGCACCCGTCGCACGATGATCGGGAGGTTCTCACGCTCGTTGTAGGTCGGGATGAGGACGAGGACCCGGGACAGCGGTGATCTGTCGGGGGCGGACGCAGCGGAAGTCTCGGAGCGTCCCTCAGAGGCGGTCATGCACATCCTTCTCACGATGCGGCTGGAGGTTGGGATCCGCCGGCGGTGCCGTAGCGGGTCGAGCCCGCACCTTATCGTCGCGACGGCGGCGCGCGGCTCGAAAGAGCAGCAGCGCGGCCACAGCACACACGATCAGCTCCGGAGCCTGTCCCCAGCGATCAGCCAGAGTCATCCCCGAGCGGAGCGGGACCTGACCGACGAGAGCCTTGCGAGTGAAGAGCGACGACCGGTCGTGCACGACACCGTCGGGGGTGATGAGGCCGCTCACGCCCACCGTCGAGATGTGCACGACCGAACGGCCGTGCTCGATGGCGCGCAGGCGTGAGATCGCCAGCTGCTGCTCGGACTCCGCCGTACGGCCGAACGTCGCGTTGTTGGTCTGGACGGCCAGCAGCTGGGCGCCTCGTTGGACAGGCTCGCGAGTCAGACCGTCGTAGGCCACCTCGAAGCAGATGACCGGACCCACCTTGACCGTGCCCTCACGCGTCGGCACCGAGAACAGCCCGACACGGTCGCCCTGCACGAAGTCCTTGGTGACCAGGTCGACCTTCTTGCTGAAGATGCGGAAGAAGGATCGGTACGGGATGTACTCGGCGAACGGCACGGGGTGCTGCTTCACGTAGCGGTCGATGACACCTCGACCCGGCACGTAGAGCAGGGTGGCGTTGGAGACCTTGGGCGAGGGTTCCTGCAGCACCGCCCCGACCATCGTCGGCGCTCGGATGTCGGCGACCGCCGCGGTGATCTCACTCGCGGCGTCCGGATTGCGCAACGGGTCGATGTCGGAGGAGTTCTCCGGCCAGATGACGATGTCCGGCTGCGGGGTCCGCCCGGCTCGTACGTCGGTTGCGAGCTGTCGGGTCAGCCGGACGTGGTTGTCCAGCACCGCCCGTCGCTGGGAGTTGAAGTCGAGCCCGGCCTGCGGGACGTTGCCCTGGATGCCCGCGACGGTGATCGCCCGACCACCTGTCGCCACCGGCCACACCCAGGCGACCAGAAGGGTCGCTGCGATGGCCAGGAGCTGACGTACGGGCACGGGACGCTGCCGGCGGGAGCCGTGCACCCGGGCGACACCGATGGCCAGCCAGCCGCCGATGAGCGCCACCACGAACGTGATGCCGGGTGCTCCGGCCACGGACGCCAGGTGCATCAGTGTCGAGTCGGCCTGGGAGAAGGCGAGACGGGCCCAGGGGAAACCGCCGAACGGCACACTCCCCCGCAACCACTCCTGGGCGACCCACAGGCAGGCCACCGCCCACGGCCGAACCCTGCGGCTCTGGACCACCGCACAGGCCAGACCGAGGAAGGCGACGTAGACCGCCTCGGTGATGCTGAGTGCCAGCCAGGGCACCGCGCCGACGTAGACACCGCTCCAGTGCAGGGCCGGCGCGAAGCATCCGAGACCGGTGAGCATGCCGAGTCCGAGGCCGGCGCGCGCGGAGACTCCGACCGTTGCGAGGGCGAGACCGGCCACGCCGACGAACGCCAGCGGCCAGAGGTTGATCGTGGGAAGGGCGAGGAAGAGGCACAGCCCTGAGGCCACGGCGAGAGCAGTCCGACGCAGCACCACGACAGGTTAGGCGACGAGGCTGCGGAGGACCGACCTGGGCACACAGATGGGCCCACTCGCCGTTGGGGCCAGTCGTGCTCGGCACGCTGTTGTCTACTGAGCGAGGGGCCCATCCGTAGTCTGGTTGATGACCTCTGGAGAGGTAACCAGGCAAGCGAACATACCCCCACGATTCCCCGTGTCAACAGTCCACTGACCTGGCCTTTTACGCGTCGTCGCAGGTCAGGCGGGTTGTCGCGAATCCAGTTCTATCGCAATCTTTTTCTCGGTGACGGCGTGTCGCACAAAACACGCCGTGCCGTCTCACCCGGACGCTCCGAGCAGGGGCCGGCCCCGCACGACAGTCCGCACCGCCTGGGGCGCAGAGCCGTCGTCGTCGAGACGTGGCAGGCCCTCGGTCGAGTCCCAGATGACGTACGACGCAGGGCTCCCAGGGCGGAACCGCCCACCGTCGTCCTGGCCGGCCGCGGTGTGCCCTTGCGCGGTGTGCAGAGCCAGAGCGGTGCGAGCATCGATGCGCTGAACCGTGCTGTGGTGTCGCACGCAACCACGCATGGCTTCCCATGGAGCGAACGGTGTGACGGGGCTGTCCGACCCCAGAGCGACGACCACCCCGGCGCCCACCAGATCGGCGATCGGGTTGGCCGCCAGAGATCGCTCGGGGCCCAGCCGGGCGGCGTACATGCCCTCGGTCCCGCCCCAGAACGAGTCGAACGCAGGCTGCACGCTGGCGGTCACGCCGAGCTCGGCGAGAGCCCGGATGTGTTCGGGATGACACAGCTCTCCATGCTCAATCCTGTGTCGTACCAGTCTCATTCGGTCGGCGCCGACGTCGGCCTCGGCCATCCGCAAGCCTGCCACGAGGCAGTCCATCCCGGCGTCACCGATGACGTGGAACCCGGCCTGGAGGCCCGCGCGAGTGCAGGCGGCCACGTGGGCAGCAACGTCCGACTCGGCGAGATAGGTGTAGCCGCGGAGGTCGATGGCGTCGAGGTACGGCTCTCGTACGGCCGCGGTCCGGGAGCCGATGGACCCATCGACGTTGAGATCGCCGGCCAGCCCCTTGACTGAAAGCCGGGCCGCGAGCTCGGCTGCCTCGTGCTCGTCACTGACCAGCTGACCCCAATACGCAACAACATCAGGCAGTTCCGGCGACTCAGCGGCCGCTTGGACGTCTAGCAGGTCCTCCTCGCTGGTCAGCACCGGCGCGCCCATCTCGTGGAGACAGCCGATGCCGGCGCGGGCCGCCGCGCGGAGAGCGACCTCGATGAAGTGGCTCCGGTCTGCCGCGGTGATGCCCGCTCGATGGGCATCCCGCACGAGGTGGTGCGCGTCCCGTACGACCAGCCCGGTCCCGTCGGAACCTGGTGCGTGCCAGGCCTGTGCGCGACCCATGAGCGAGATGGACGCACTCGCGGAGTGCACATCGACACGAGTCGCGTAGACCTCGACGCCATCGCCGGCCCGATCGAGCTCCTCCGCCGTCATGGCTCGCTGCTCCGCCCAGTTGGTCTCGTCCCAGCTGTGGGCGTAGACCGGCCTGCCGGGACGACGCCGCGCACCAGCGGCAACGAGATCGAGCGCCTCCGTCACCGACCGAGCGGAGCCGAGGTCGACTCCCCCGAGGGCCTTCCCGGTGTCACTCGTGTGGACATGCGCATCAACGAATGGCGGTGTCACTAAACGACCTTCGAGGTCGATGACTTCCGCAGCATCATCGCTGTCCACCGTGGCATCGTCGCCGATCCATTCGATGACAGGGCCGCGAACCAGCATCGAGGTCGCCGTCGCCCCGCCGTCCGTGATCACGCCGCCGCGCAGGAGAGTCAGCACGTCGCGCGCAGGGTCAGGACCGCTCATAGGAGCAGTGTGCACAGCGAGTTCAGCCGCCCGTAGGCGAGGATGGTCGACGTGACTCCCCCAACCTCGGCAGGCCGCTGATGTCTCGCCGTCGCGATGCCGCCGGCACGCCTGCCATTCGGGCGCTCCTCGATGCGGATGTGCCGCACGAGGTGCGGGCGTACGAGCACGACCCGCGGACGACGTCGTACGGTCTCGAAGCCGCCGAGGCCCTGGGAGTCACGACAGATCGCGTCCTCAAGACGCTGCTCGCACAGACGGACGACGGCCTGGTGGTCGCCGTGATTCCGGTCGACTGCCAGCTCGATCTGAAAGCCGTTGCTGCTGCTTGCCATTCGAAGCGCGCGACGATGGCAGATCCGGCGGCGGCCGAGCGATCGTCCGGCTACGTCGTAGGCGGCATCAGCCCGTTGGGCCAACGTCGTGCGCTGCTCACGCTCGTGGAGGAGTCGGCGCTGACGCATACGACTGTCCTCGTGAGCGCCGGCCGTCGTGGCCTGGACGTCGAGCTGAGCCCGACCGACCTGGTGGCTCTCACGCGTGCCTCCGTCGTGGCCATCGCTCACCAGAAGCGTTGACACTGCTGGCTACTCAGCCTCGGACTCGCCCTCGGCGGCTGCGTCGTCCACCAGGTCGTGGCTCAACGGCGAGCGGTCCTCCCACGGCGTGCTCAGCACGACGGTCGTACGGGTCGTGACGGCCGCGGCGGCGCGCACCTCGGCCAGCAGCTCCTCCAGGGCCCCTGGCCCTGACACCCGCACCTTGAGGACGTAGCTCTCCTCACCCGCGACCGAGAAGCAGGAGTCGATGGCGGTGATACTGCGCAACCGGTCCGGTACGTCGTCGGGCGCCGCTGGGTCGAAAGGTGTCACCGAGATCAGCGCTGTCAGCGGCACATTGGCCTCGTCGTAGTCGACCAGCGCGCGATAGCCCTGGATCACGCCGCGCTCCTCCAGCCGTCGCACGCGCTGGTGTGCGGCTGAGGTGGACAGCCCTGTGCGCCGACCGAGGTCGGTGTAGCTCATCCGACCGTCACCGGCCAGGAGCTGCACGATTCGACGGTCCAGGGCTTCCATGACGGCACTGTACGACCGTCGGCCCGCTTCAGCCGCCAGAAGGTGACAGCATGTCCGCATGCCAAGCCGTCTGATGCTGCTGGACTCGGCGAGTCTGTACTTCCGCGCCTTCTTCGGCGTCCCGGATCGCAGGCCGACGCCGGACTCCCCACCCAACAACGCGATTCGCGGGTTTGCCGACATGATCGCGACCCTGATCACGACGTACCGACCCACCGACTTCGTGGCCTGCTGGGACAACGACTGGCGGCCCGAGTTCAGGGTGAACGCGATTCCGTCGTACAAGGCGCACCGGCTCGTCGAGGGCACCGAGACGCAGGAGGAGTCGCCGGACGACCTCACCCCGCAGGTGCCGGTGATTCGCGACCTGCTCGCGGCGTTCGGGATCACCCGGCTCGGTGTGGACGGCTACGAGGCCGACGATGTGATCGGCACCCTCGCGCATCGTGCCCACGGCACGTCCATCGTCGACGTCGTCACCGGCGATCGTGATCTCTTTCAGCTCGTCGATGACGAGCAGAGCGTGCGGATCATCTACACCGCCCGTGGCGGCGTGCGTGACCCCGACCTTGTCGACGAGTCATGGCTGCTGAACAAGTACGCCATCCCGGGCGGCCGGTCGTACGCCGAGATGTCGATGCTGCGCGGTGACACCAGTGACGGACTCCCCGGCGTACAGGGCATCGGTGAGAAGACCGCGGCGACGTTGATCAACAAGTACGGCAGCCTCGCCGCCATTCGTCAGGCCATCGCCGATGGTGATCCGCAGCTCAAGGGTGCGCAGCGCAAGCGCCTCGAGGCAGCGTCGGACTACCTCGACGTCGCACCGTTGGTCGTCAACGTGGCGCTCGATGTCGCCGTGCCCGACGACCTGCCGACGGCTCTGCCGATCGCGCCCGTCGATGTGGATGCCATCGAGCGGATCGCGCGGGACTACGACGCTGCTACGCCACTACGCCGGCTGGTTGAGGCGTTGGGAGCCCCGCGCAGCTGATCAGCTAGAACGGATTGGTCGGGGCGACCGGCCCACGCGGCGGCTCCCCCGGCGGGAACTCGCCGTCGTCCGAGCCGTCGTCGTGCTGGAAGAGCAGCTCGTTCATGGTGACGTGGACCTTCTCGACCTTGGGTACGTCGTACAGCTTGACGCCGGCCTTGTCGGTCGCGTCAGAGACGATCAGGGTGCCGCAGCCGAGGAGACGGTCGAGCAGGTCCTTCTCGTAGGTCACGTCGTTGATGCGGTAGAGCGGGATGTCCCGACCGGTGCGAGTGACGATGCCTTCGCGGGTGATGAGACGCCGGTTGGTCACGACGTAGATGCTGGTCCGCCAGCGCAGGAACGGGATGACCACCCAGAGCACGATGGCCAGTACGGCCACGGCCACGATGACGTAGACGATCCAGTCGTTCGAGCGGACCCACCACGCGAGCAGCAGCGCCGCCACGATCGTGAGCACCAGCACGATGAGCGGCACGACCATCTTCTTGATGTGGGTGCGCAGCTCCATGACCACGCGCTCGCCCTGGGCGAGCAACTTCGGTGAGAACGCCATGCCGGTCATCGTGCCAGGTCACGAGGCACAGCGCGCGCAGGCCGCGAGGGTGTCAATCGGTCAATCCAGCTTGTCGGCGGCGACCACGCCGCGCACGACGCCGTCGATGGCTTCCTTCGCTGTACGCCGGACCGCGTCACTGGGTGCGGCGTCGGCCACCTGACCGAGCAGGTCGGCCAGCTGCTTGCACCGGCGGACGAAGTCGCCCGCGGACAGATCACTGTCCCGCAGCACCGACTCCAACCGTTGCCCGCTGACCCAGCGGTGCACCATCCAGGCGATGCCCGGATCGGGTTCGCCCATGGGCGTGAGCCGGTGCGCACGCTGGCGTTCCTGGAGGTCGGACCACAGGCGTACGAGGTCCTCGCACGCACTCAGCACGACGTCGTTGGGCATCCGCGGGGAGACGTCGGTCTGCTCACGGCGAGGCTCGTGCACGAGGGTGCTGACCACTGCTGCGAGCGATGCCGCGTCGAGCCCACGCCAGGCGTCCGTGCGCAGGCTCTCGGCCGCGAGCAGGTCCTTCTCGGTGTAGATCCGCTGCAGCACGTGACCCCGCTCGGTCACCTCACGACCGTCTGGGCTGAGGTAGCCGAGCTCGCTCAGCAGGTCACAGATCCGATCGAAGGTGCGGGCGACCGTGTGCGTACGGTTGCCGACCTGGCGCTCGAGGCCGTCGGTCTCGCGTCGCAGCCGCCACCAGCGCTCGGCCCACCGTGCGTGGTCCTCGCGGTAGGGACAGTCATGGCAGGGATGCTCGCGCAGCCGACGTCGCAGGTCCGCGACCTTGGCCTCCTGCTCCTCGTCCTGCGCCTCCCGCTGCTCGCGTTCCTGACGGGCGGGCGGTGGGTCGTGCGGCACCTTGGCGCGCAGGGTCGCTGCCAGGTCGCGTCGTGACTTGGGGCTGCGGTCGCTGAAGCTCGCGGGGATCTTGAGGCTGGTCATCGGCGTGACCGGACCATCCACATCCGTCTCGGTCAGTCGGCGCACCTGCGCCTCCGACGTCAGCACCGTGGGCTCAGGCCCGCTGCGACGGCCACCGCTGTTGCCCTTGATGACGATCGCCAGGCCGGCGCGGCGTCCGGCGGGGATGCGGATCACATCCCCCTCTTTGAGCTCCTCGAGCGACCGCGCTGCCGCGGCTCGCTGACTGCTCGCCTTGGCCTTGTGCGCCTGCTTCTCCAGGTCGGCCAGCTCACGGCGCAAAGCGGCGTACGCCGCGAAATCTCCCAGGTGGCAGCGCATGGCCTCGGCGTAGCCCTCCAGGGCCTCCTCGTTGCGCTTGATCGCCCGAGCGGTGCCCACCACGCCCCGGTCGGCCTGGAACTGGGCGAACGAGGACTCCAAGACCTCACGCGCCCGGTCCCGACCGACCTGGGCGACGAGGTTGACCGCCATGTTGGACGTCGGCACGAAGCTGGACCGCAACGGATAGGTGCGGGTCGAGGCAAGACCGCCAACGGCGTGCGGGTCGAGTCCGCGGTTGTGCAGGACGACCGCGTGTCCCTCGATGTCGATGCCGCGGCGTCCGGCCCGCCCGGTCAGCTGGGTGAACTCGGCCGGCGTGATGTCGACGTGCGCCTCGCCGTTGTACTTGACCAGCCGCTCGAGCACCACGGTGCGTGCGGGCATGTTGATGCCCAGAGCCAGAGTCTCGGTGGCGAAGACCGCACGGATGCGGCCGGCCGTGAAGAGCTCTTCGACGATCTCGCGGAAGGTCGGCAGCATGCCGGCGTGGTGCGCCGCGAATCCGCGGCTCAGGCCCTCGACGAAGTCCCAGTAGCCGAGTACGCCGAGGTCTTCCTCGGGCAGGCTCGAGACACGCTCCTCGACCAGCCGGCGGATCCGGTTGCCTTCCTTCTCCGGGATCAGCTCAGTGCCCCAGGCGAGCAGCTGAGCGACCGCCCCGTCGCAGCCGGCGCGGCTGAAGATGAAGGTGATGGCCGGCAGCAGACCGTCACGGTCGAGCCGGTCGATGACCTCGGCTCGGCTCGGGCCACCGCCCGGCCGCGCCGGGCGCCCGCCCCGCGCGACTGCTGGTGTGTCGTTCCGGCCTCGCACCTGGCGACCTCGACGACCACGTGGTGCACCGGCGTCCTCGCGGCGACCGTGCCGGTCCGTGCGAGTTTCCAGACGCGAGATCCGTTGCAGGAGCTCGGGATTCACCTTGACGGGTGCATCTGGGTCACGCTGTGCGGTGGCACCGGCTTCCTCGACGAAGAGGTCAAGCAGGTCTCGGCCGACCATCATGTGCTGCCACAACGGGACGGGACGATGCTCCTCGACGATCACCTCGGTGTCGCCGCGCACCTCGCGCAGCCAGTCACCGAACTCCTCGGCGTTGCTGACCGTCGCCGACAGCGAGATCACCTGCACCGACTCCGAGAGGTGGATGATGACCTCTTCCCAGACCGCGCCGCGGAAGCGGTCGGCGAGGTAGTGCACCTCGTCCATCACCACGAAGCCGAGGTCGCGCAAGGTGGTGGACCCGGCGTACAGCATGTTGCGCAGCACCTCCGTGGTCATGACCACGATCGGTGCCTCACCGTTGATGGAGGAGTCGCCGGTCAGGAGGCCGACGTTCTCGGCTCCGTGGCGGGCCGCCAGGTCGGTGTACTTCTGGTTGGACAGCGCCTTGATGGGCGTTGTGTAGAAGGTCTTGCGACCCGTGTGCAGCGCGAGGTAGCAGGCGAACTCACCGACCACGGTCTTGCCCGAACCGGTCGGTGCTGCGACCAGCACGCCACGACCGTCCTGAACCGCGGCGCACCCGCGCAGCTGGAAGTCGTCCAGCGGGAAGGTGTACTGCTCAGCGAAGCGACCAACGTGGCTGCTGTCGAAGCGCCGGCGCTCGCGCGCAGCGGCATGACGTTCAGCGGGGGTGGGCATGAAACCGAGACTAAGCGGTCGCCCTGACCGCGTCGCGGAGGCTCGACTTAGAGCGGCGACGCCTGGTCGTCAGGCACGTCCATCCAGTCGGACCGCCCACGGCCTGCGCGACGCTTGTCCATGAAGATCGAGAAGGCGCACGCGAGGTAGTACAGGCCCACCATCGGTGTCGCGAGAGCCAGCATCGTCCAGGCGTCCGGGGTCGGGGTCATCATCGCGGCGAAGACGAAGATCGCGATGATGGCGATGCGCCAGCCCTTGAGCATGATGCGGCCCGGCAGGATGCGCGCCGAGTTGAGACCGACGAGAAAGACCGGCAGCAGGAAGGCGATACCGAACGCGAGGATGAAGCGGGTGCAGAACGTGAAGTAGTCGCCCGCCGGAGGCAGGTTGGCCGCGTCGTCGGGGGTGAACCCCAGGAGCACTTCGACAGCCTTCGGCAGCGCCCACGTCGCGAGGTAGCAGCCGATCAGGAAGAGAGGAACGGCAGCTGCCACGAAGTAGCGCGCGACGCGCTTCTCCTTCTTGGTCAGACCGGGCACCAGGAAGGCCCAGATCTGCCACAGCCAGACCGGGCTCCCGACGATGAAGCCGAGCCACATCGCAATCTTCAGGTGCAGAGTGAAGGCCGAAGTGATGCCGGCGTAGTTGAGCTTGACGAACTCGCTGTTGCGCTCTTTGGAGAGGTCCTGCAGCGGCTGGGTCAGGAAGTCGACCAACCAGTCGTAGACGAGCCAACCCACCACTGAGCCGGCCGCGATCGCGAGGGCAGCGATCAGCGCGCGGTTACGGAACTCACGGAAGTGGTCCGTCAGGGACATGCGTCCCTCGGGGTTGGCGTTCTTGCGGAGCAGCGCCATCTATCGAATCCGGAGGCTCAGTCGAAGTACAGGTGTCACGTCTCCGTCAGGACGCCTGGCCACCGGTGCCCGGACCACCCTGCTGCGGCGGGTGATACTGCGGCTGCTGCGGCTGAGTCGGGTCGTAAGGCGGCTGCGCGGGAGGCTGCGGCGCAGCGGTGTCCTGCGGAGCCGCGTTCTGCGGAGCCGGAGCCTCGCCGGGGACGGTGCCGCCGGCCGGGGCCGCGCCCTGCTGCGGGGCTGCCTCGCCCTGCACGGTCTGACGGGAGGCTTCGCTCTCCTTGTTCATCTCGCCCACCTCGCTCTTGAGGATGCGGGCGGAGCGGCCGAGGCTGCGAGCGGCGTCGGGCAACCGCTTCCAGCCGAAGACGACAACAACCACCAGCACCATGATCACCAGGTGCCAGCCGTCGAAAAGGCCCTTGATTCCCATGCTTCTGCTCTCCCTCGAGCTCGTGGACGCTTGCCCTCGGGCTCACGTTTGGTGCAACTCTCGTCAGTCTACGTGCGACCTGCCCCGGGCGTGACGCCGCGCACGTCACATCGTGGTCAAGCAGGTGAACTGTTATCGGCCAACGTCTAGCCGGTACGCCGCCAGGGCCTCTTCGGCGCCCGCCGTCACCTGCTCGGCGAGCGACTCGGGAGCCAGCACCCGCGCCTGTCCGCCGAGCCGCCAGACCAGGGCGCGAACCCAGGTCGGGTCAGCCGCGCGCAGCGAGACGAGGGTCCGTCCCTCGCCCAGATCCTTGATGTCATCGACCGGGTAGTACTCGGTCACCCAGGACGCGCCCGGCTCCAGCTCGAGCTGCACCTCGAGGTCCTCGGGGGCGGGCGTAAAGATCCCGTCGTCCAGGTCGCGGGGGCGCGCATCGGGCGGCGGGGTGCCGTCGACATCGAGGATCTCGGCACGCTCGACGCGGTCCAGCCGGAACAGTCGTACGGCCTGGGCCCGGTGGCACCAGCCCTCGAGGTACCAGTGGCTGTCGATGTTGACCAGCCGCATCGGGTCCACATCACGCTCAGTGGCCTCGTCGCGAGCCGCCACGAGGTAGCGCAGGTGGATCCGGCGCCGCGGGTCCTCCATGGCCTGACGGACGAGCGCGAGCGTCTCGCGGACGGACGTGTCACCCAGCGCTACCTGCACGCGGGTCGATCCCTCGCCGGTCTCGCCGGTGGCCTCGGTCAGCTTGGCCAGCGCCCGGTCGATGGCATCCCGCTCCCCCAGACCCGGCACCTCGGCGAGTGTGCGCAGCCCGACGATCAGGGACAGCGCCTCGTCCCGGCTGAGCCGCAGTGGCCGGGCGATGGTGTCGGCGTTGCGGAGGAAGACTCGACCCTCCTCCCACTCGGCCTCGATCAGATCGTCCGGCAGGTGACCGGGTGTGCCGCACAGGAAGAGGAGCTGGAGGTCGGCCTCGATCTGACTCGTCGTGACGCCGAGGTCGCGGCTGGCCTCCTCGATGTCGACGCCCTGTCGGTTGACCAGCCACGGGACCATGGTCAGCAGCCGCGACAACCGCGCGGTGGCGTTCTCGGGGGCGGTCATCACCTGGCCGCCTGGTGCAGGTCGCGGACGGCGACCAGCCGGCGTACGACACGTTCGACCAGTCCCTGCGGCTCAAGAGCGACGACGGCTGGGCCGAACGCGGCGATCTCGTTGGCCAGCACCTCAGCGTCGCGGAACTCGACCTCGAGCTCGCTCCAGCTCCCGTCATCGGCCACCCGGAGCGCACGACGCCGCAAGGTGTTGCCCGCGCCGACCCGCGCTCTCAGCCGGGCGGTCTGCGGCGCGCGCTCGTCCTGGGTGCCCGCGATCATCTCGACCGGGTCATGGTCGGTGGGGACGTCGTACGACGCCGCCTTGCCCTCCCGGGCAACCTTGCCCTCGACCCGGCTGAGTCGGAAGACGCGCGGAGCCTCGCGGTCGAGGTCGTGCCCGGTGAGGTACCAGTGGCCGTGCCAGCTGGTGATCGCCCAGGGCTGGACGCGCCGCGCCTCGCCCTGAGCGCCGCGCTTGCGGTAGGAGAAGCGGATCGGCTGACGCTGGACCACGGCGTTCTTGACGGCGTCGAACGCTGGCTCACTGGTGTTGACGCGGGGCTCCAGGGCGAGCACGGAGGCCGTGTCGCGCTCGATGTCCTGAGCCTGCAGCTTGCGCATCGCCTGAGCGGCCGGCCCGCCGAGGCTGGCCTGCTGCCAGGTCCGGCTCGCGAGGCCGAGCACCGCGAGCTCGTCGGCCTCGAAGGAAATCTCGGGCAGGGCGTACTCACGCTGGTCGATGCGGTAGCCGGGCTCGTCGTCGAAGTAGGCGTCCACCGGCTCGGTCTTTAGTGGGATGCCGAGCTCGCGCAGCTCGTCCTTGTCACGCTCGAACATCCGGTCGAAGGCCTCGTCGGACACGGCCTCGCCGTACTGCGGGACGGCGCTACGGATCCGCGCCTTCGACAACGGCTGGCGGGTGTAGAGCAGGCAGATCACCAGGTTGAGGAGGCGTTCGGTCTTGGCGGCCGGCGAAGGGGCAGGCATGCCCCGAACGCTACCTGAGGTTTCGCACTAGTGTGCGACGTGTGATCCAGTGGCGAGCCGGTGTCGTGGAGTCCGAACGCAACCGCTGGAGTGGCGCGATCGAGTACGCCGTCCGCTTGTCCGAGATCGACAGCACTGTCCGAGCCCTCGCCTACCCCGAGCTGGTGGGCGAGCCGGCCGTCGGGGACCGGGTGCTGCTCAACGTATCTGCTCTGGAGCGCGGGCTCGGTACGGGTGGGCTGGCTCTCGTGGTCGCCATCCCCGACCGGTTGCCGGCTGACTCCCCAGTGGGGCCGGGTCACATCGTCAAGGCGCGCTACACACCGACCCAGAGCATGCTGCTCGGTGTCGATGAGCAGGAGTCGCCGCACCACGAGCTGCTGCGCGACGCGGACTCGATCGACGGCATGCCCGTCGTGGTCGCCGATCTCCACTCAGCCGTGCCCGCGATCATCGCCGGCCTCCGCGCCGGCCCCGCTGATCGAGCAGAACCCGCTGGTCGAGTAGGCGAGCCCCCTGGGTCGAGCCGTATCGAGACCAAGGTGCCTCGCGTCGCGTACGTCATGAGCGACGGCGGCGCACTGCCGATCGCGTTCTCGCGCACGGTCGCGGGACTGCGTGAGGCCGAATGGCTCGTCGGCTCAGTGACCGTCGGACAGGCCTTCGGCGGCGACCTCGAGGCGGTCAACGTGCACACCGGACTTCTCGCGGCACGTCACGTGCTGCAGGCGGATGTCGTGGTGCTGTCCCAAGGCCCGGGCAACCTGGGCACCGGCACCCGCTGGGGTTTCTCGGGAGTCGCAGCCGGCGAAGCGGTCAACGCAGCGGCCACGCTGGGCGGTCGTGCTGTTGCCTCGCTGCGCGTGTCGGAGGCCGACCCCCGCGAACGCCACCGCGGCATCTCCCACCACAGCCGGACGGCGTACGGCCGGGTCGCCCTCTCCCCCGCCGACGTGCCAGTGCCGACCTTGGACGGCGAGCTAGGCGCACTGATCGACCGGCAGGCGACCGAGCTCATCGAGCAGGCAGGCGGCCGCCTGACTCGTCACGACATCAGGATCGACGGCCTGCGTGACGCGCTGGTCGCCAGCCCGGTGCGGCTGCGCACGATGGGCCGCGACCTCGACGCCGACGAAGCGTCCTTCCTCGCGGCCGCAGCCGCCGGTCGCTACACAGCCATGGTCCTTGCACGGTCGAGCACAGAGCGGGCCGACTCAGGTTCCTGAGCCGGCCCGCTCTGTGTCAGAAGATCGAGCGGCGCAACACGGCCGCCTGATATGCGTACTAGGTCACTCCGAGCGGATCACACTCCACACCAGAGTTGCCGCTCAATGTAGATCTTCTCAGCACCATCGAAAACGCCGATAATGTCCACATCGATCACGGTTCGCCACGTCCCCTTCACCACAATGCTGGTGCATCCGTTCTTGGTCGTGACCTTATTGCGCGAACCAGGCTTAAGGATTTTTGAGGCGGAGGCACGTTGTACCCACTTTCCGCCCTTTTTAGCCTGTAGCCAGATCGTCACCCGCGCCGTCTTGCCCGATCCCGCGTACTTCACCCACCAACCAGAACCCTGGGCCGCGTAATAGCCGCTCTTAACGAGCGTCGTGTCCCCAAAGGTCTTGTAAACACCCGCTCCCATCGGCTCAACCGACTGCGCCGGACTGACCGTTTGGACCCTTGAGTGCGCGTTCGAATCCGATGCTTTGGCGGTAACTGTGGTCGCCGCACCCGCGCTGCCTGCACTCGCAGCGGCAACCGCAAGGGAAGTGACCAAGACGGAAGTGACTCTGTGATTCATATAAGCCCCCTGTGATGTTCGAAACCGCCGGACTTGTGTGCCCGGCGGTTTCGACCATAGATCGGGTCGACCGATCGACCTGCATCAGCTTCCGGTTGTGGAAATCTTCAGCTCAGGCCGAAGGCAGATCCGGCGCCAGGCTTGTTGGTGCTGACCAGGTCGACGACGAAGATCAGCGTCTCGCCGCCCTTGATGGCGGCGCCGGCGCCGTGGTCGCCGTAGCCCAGCTCGGGCGGGATGACCAGCTTGCGGCGGCCACCGACCTTCATGCCGACGATGCCCTGGTCCCAGCCCTGGATGACCTGGCCGACACCGACCTGGAAGTCCAGCGGCGTACCGCGGTTCCAGGAGGCGTCGAACTCCTCACCCGTGGACCAGGCGACACCGACGTAGTGCGCCTTGATCTGGTGGCCGGCCTCGGCCGCCGGGCCATCGCCCTCGGTGATGTCCTCGACGACCAGCTCGGTGGGCGGGTTGTCGCCCGGGAAGTCGATCTCCGGCTTGGTCGTGGTGGGGTCGAACGGCATTGCTGCTCCTTGCGATTCGTCAGGTCAGGGTGCGGCGGTCAGATCGCTGCCAGGATGTCGACGACGAAGACCATGGTGTCCGTCGGCTTAATCGCCCACGACCCGTCCTGGTTCTTCTTGCCGGTCTTGCCATATCCCTCAGCGGGCGGCACAACAATCAGAACTCGACTGCCGACGGTTTGACCGACGAGCGTCTTGTCCCAACCTGCGATGACCTGACCCGCACCGATCTGGAACGGGACCGGCTGGCCCTGCTTGGCCGCAGCGTCGAAGACGGCGCCGCCCCACACCTGGCCGGTGTAATTGGAGAGCAGCTGCTGCCCTGCAATAACCTTCGGTCCCGTGCCCTTGATCAGCACCTGTGACTTGAGCGTCGTTGGGGGCTTCGAACCCTTGGCCACGGTGATCTTGGCCTGCTTCACCGGGCCTGCAGGCACGGAGACCTCGGGCATACCCGGATCGGTCTTGGCCTGAGTGCCCTTGACCTCGCTGAGCAGCTCAGTCGCATCGTTGACCTTGAGGTAGAAGATCATCGTGTCCTTGGCGGTGATCTTCATCTGCGGGTTGCCCTGCGGACCGAAGCCCTCGGCGGGCGGCACCGCGACGACGATCTCGCTGCCGACCTGCTGGCCCTTCAGCGCCTGGGTCAGACCCGGGAACGTCTTCTTGTCACCGAGGTTGAACGCCGCGCTCGGCTTGCCGAACGTCGTCTCGATGGTCTTGCCGGTGGTGCCGTTGACCGCGACGTACGAGACGTACGCGATGTCCTTGGCGGTCGTCTTCTTGCCGCTGCCGGGCTTGAGCACCTTGGTCGTGGTCTTGTTGACCTGGAAGGGCGCCTTGGCAACCTTCACGGCCGGAGCGTTCGGCTTCGGCGTACTGACGGAGACGTCACTGATCGGGGCCACCTTGTCGGGCGCGACGGTCAGCGGACTCGCCGGACTGGCCGAGCTCGACTTCGATGAGGACTTCGCGTCCTTGCTGTCGTCTCCGCAAGCGGTCAGAAGAGCAAGCGGGAGGATGCCGGCAGCAAGGAGCCGGACACGGGTGGAACGCACAGGTGAACCCTTGAGATCGGGGACGACGGGACAGCACACCATAACCCGCTCGACCTTGACGTTCGCTGGACACGACAGGCCTTGTCGTACGGCGACGGGTCAGGCGGTTCCGTTCACATCCCGTCGATGAGCCGCTGGACTCGTTGGTCGTGGGAGGAGAACGGGTCCTTGCACAGCACCGTGCGTTGGGCCTGATCGTTGAGCTTGAGGTGCACCCAGTCAACGGTGAAGTCGCGACGCTTCGCCTGTGCGGCCCGGATGAAGTCACCGCGCAGCTTGGCCCGGGTGGTCTGCGGCGGGAACGTCTTGGCCTCGAAGATCTCAACATCGGTGGCCACCCGGGCGGCCATGCCGCGCTTCTGCAGGAGGTAGAACAGGCCGCGGCGGCGGTTGATGTCGTGGTAGGCGAGGTCCAGCTGGAGCATCCGCGCGTCGTCCAGCCCGAGGCCGTGCTTGGCGGAGTACTGGTCGAGCAGCTTGTGCTTGATGACCCAGTCGATCTCGGTGTCGACCAGACCCAGGTTGCTGGTCTCGATGGCCGTCAGCGTGCGCTGCCACAGGTCCAGGACGCGCTTGATCAGCGGATCGGTCAGGCCCTGCTGGTCGACGTAGGTCTGCGCCTTCTCGAAGAACTCCATCTGCAGCTGCAGCGCCGACAGCTCGCGCCCGTTGGCCAGCCGGACCGGCTTGCGCCCCGTGACGTCATGGCTGATCTCACGGATCGCGCGGATCGGGTTCTCCAGGCTCAGGTCCCGCATGGCGACACCGTCCTCGATCATCCGCAGCACCAGGTCGGCCGAGCCGACCTTGAGCAGGGTGGTGGTCTCGCTCATGTTGGAGTCGCCAACGATGACGTGCAGGCGGCGGTAGCGCTCGGCGTCGGCGTGCGGCTCATCGCGGGTGTTGATGATGGGCCGCGACCGCGTGGTGGCGCTCGAGACGCCCTCCCAGATGTGGTCGGCGCGCTGGCTGACGCAGAACGTGGGGGTGTGGCCGAGCATGGTGATCTTGCCGGCGCCGCAGGTGATCTGACGACTCACCAGGAACGGGATCAGGATGTCGCTGATCTTCTGGAACTCACCCTGCCTGCTGATCAGGAAGTTCTCGTGGCAGCCGTAGGAGTTGCCGGCGGAGTCGGTGTTGTTCTTGAAGACGTAGATCTGACCCTCGATGCCCTCATCGCGGAGACGCGCCTGAGCGTCCTCCACCAGGCCCTCGATGATCCGCTCCCCCGCCTTGTCGTGCACGACCAGCTGATGCACGTCGTCGCACTCGGCGGTCGCGAACTCCGGGTGGCTGCCGACGTCGAGATAGAGCCGCGCACCGTTGCCGAGGAAGACGTTGCTGGAGCGGCCCCAGCTGACGACCTTGCGGAACAGGTAGCGCGCGACCTCGTCAGGCGTGAGCCGGCGCTGACCGTCGAAGGTGCACGTGACGCCGTACTCGTTCTCGATCCCGAAGATGCGCCGATCCATGTCACGACCTTAGTCGCGCAACCCGATCCGCGAACCCGAAGCCACGCGTCGAGGCGCCCCCTGCGGGCCTCGTGCGCGGCGTTCGGCCGGTGCCGTCTCAGCGGGTGAGCAGATCCCAGGTCTTCGGTCCCGGGTAGCCGTCTGCGCCACTGCCCGTCCAGCCCTGAGCCAGCTGGAAGTCACGCACGTTGAGGCGGGTCGCCTCGGTGAACAGGTCGTTCGGGCGGCTCGCATCATCCGGGTGCCGCGTGTAGCAGGCGCGGACGAGGGCCAGGTGGAGCATCCGGACGCTTGGGTCGGAGTGGCCGATCTGGAAGGCGTCGCGGCCGGGGAACGCCGGCGGCGTAATGCGGGCATCAGCCTCGGCACGCAAACCCGGTCCGGTGTTCTTGACCCAGTCCAGCAGGTCGGGTCCGGGGCACTCGGTGTCGTAGTGCGCGTGGTGGCTGCTCACCTCAAGCGCGTGCAGGATCCGACCGCCGCCCGGACGCGCCTCGGCGAGCACCTGGTTTGCCCGGCGGTACAGCGCGGCCAGCGCATCGAGGGCCTCCCTCGAGGGTCCGGTGCCCTCGCGGATGTGCACCTGCGCCGAGATGGCCGGCGTGTTGAAACCTTCGACGGCACCCGCCAGCAGGTCCCAGCCGCGTCCCTCGTAGATCTCGCCGTGCTGGGTGATCACGAAGTTGTACTCGATGCCGGGGCCGTCGTCGTCCTTGGCGATCTCGTGCATCTGCTTCGGGGCGCCAGGACCGTTCTCGATCTCGTCACCGGCAACGATGTCCTTCACCCAGTTGCGCTTGGGTCCCTGCCAGTGGACGACGAAGGTGGTCCGTTCGGCGCGGTCGACCTCCGGGACCGGCTTCGCCCAGCCGTCGAAGCCCCAGCTGTCCCGGGACTGGATGAGATCGTCGGCGCTGGCGTGACCGGCGAGGCTCAGTGCACCAGCTGCCGACAGAGCGGTTGCTGATGCGCCGATACTCACCGTCTTGATGAGGTCTCGACGGGACATCCCCGTGATTCGGTGACTCATGACTCTCCCTGTGGCACGTCGCGCCGGTCGATCCGAAGCTGCTGCCCGGTGTCTGACCTCCTCGGCACGCATCGGGTTCCCTTGCGTTGTCCGGCGGATGCTCGATCTGCTCAGAGCAAAGGAGGCTGGCGCCCGACTGGTCGTCTGTGATCGGCTTCCGCCATGAGACTTCTGGTGCTTGGTGGCACGGCTTGGCTCGGTTCGTACGCCGTACGCGAGGCACTCGCCCGCGGTCACGAGGTCGTGTGCCTGGCTCGCGGCGAGTCCGGTGCGGTCCCTGATGGGGCGACGCTCGTGCAGGGCGACCGCTCGACGGTGGAGGGCTACGGCGCCCTGTCGGGTGACTTCGATGCCGCGATCGATGTGACGCGGTTCCCGGTCCATATGCGAACAGCGTTGGAGGCATTGGCAACTCGCGTCAATCACTGGGTCTTCGTGTCGTCCTGCTCGGTGTATGCCACGCACGACGTCCCCGGCGCAGACGAGTCAGCACCGTTGCTCCCGGCGCTCGAAGGCGACGAGTGGACGATGGAGGTCTACGGGGAGGGCAAGGTGGCCTGCGAACAAGCCCTGCTGGACGCGGTCGGCCCGGGCCGCGCGACCATCGTTCGCAGCGGACTCATCGCAGGGCCTGACGACATCAGTGACCGAACGGGCTACTGGCCGCTGCGTTTTGCGCATCCGTCCACAGATGACGGATCGGTCCTCGTGCCCGACGCGCCTGACCTGCAGACAGAGATCATCGACGGTCGCGATCTGGCAGCCTGGCTGGTCACGTGCGCCGAGCAGACCACCGCCGGCATCTTCAATGCGTCCGGTCGGGCGCAGCCCTTCCCAGAGCTGATCGATGTCGTACGACGCACGGTCGGACATGACGGACCGACTGTGCTCGTCGACCAGGAGTGGCTGAGCGAGCACGGAGTGGAGCCGTGGGCCGGCGAGAACTCGCTGCCGCTGTGGCTCCCGCTCCCGGAGTACGCCGGTTTCATGGCGCGCTCCAGCGAGGCGGCGTACGCCCATGGCCTGGTCACCCGTCCCCTCGCCGAGACCGTCCGCGACGGCCTCGAGTGGGAGCTGCGCGCCGGGCCCGGACGCAAACGCAAGGCCGGGCTGAGTCCCAGCGCCGAGGCGGAGCTCATCGCCCAGAAGCGGCAAGAGGATGACGACTGACGAGCAGACATCCGTCGGTCAGTATCAGGCGCCCAGAAGCGTCAGGTCTCGGACGCAGAAGCGGTGGTGCTCCCATTCCTCGTTGAGCACCGTGCCCAGACACTGCAGCACAGTGCGCCCCCGCGCGTAGGGCGGCCAGCCCGGGTCATCGGGAATCGGAGCCGTCTCGGCCAGCTGCTCGGATGTCACTGACGCGAGCCACTTCTCGAGCTCGGCGGCCTGCTCGTCGCGCACCGCCAGCACGTCGTCGAGAGTCGGGTCGGCGCTCGGATCGATCCCCTGCTCCACCTGATCCGGGACGAGATCACCCGCCAGCCCGATGGACGTGAACGGGTCGGTCGAGCCGAGACAGCAACGCCGGAACCACGAGTCGTGCACGAAGACCAGATGGCGCAGGGTCTGCACCGCCGACCACTCGTCATTGGCGGTGCGGTGCTCGACGCCGGGGACGCTACGGGCTCGGTTGATGGTCATCACCCATTCCGAACGCAGCTGTCGCCAGCCCTCTCGCAGGTCGGCCGGATCGTCGGACCGGAGCAGCGGCCGCACCGGATGACGCCTGTCCAGCTCGGCGCCGACGTATGCCATCACCTCGACCTCGTTGACGACGAGGTTGGTGACCAGCCCGTTGATCTCGACGTCCTGCATCACGACGCCGACAAAGGTGGCCTGGCTGAGGTCGCACTCTCGGAACTGCGCGCCCTGCATGTCCTCGTCAACGAAACGCTTCATGGGCCGAGGCTAGGCACCGCCTCTGACAGCTCAGGCGAGCGAGGAGATCCAGGCCTCGTGCAGAGCGGCGTAGTGACCGCCCTTGGTGTCCATGAGCTGTGCCGGTGAACCGTCCTCCAGGATGCGGCCGTGCTCCAGCACGAGGACGCGGTCGGCCACCTCGACGGTCGACAGCCGGTGCGCGATGATCAACGCGGTGCGGTCGGCCAGCACGGTCTCCAGGGCGCGCTGCACGAGGCGCTCGCTCGGGATGTCCAGACTGGATGTCGCCTCGTCGAGGATCAGCACTGCCGGATCGGCGAGGAAGGCGCGCGCGAACGCGACCAGCTGACGCTGACCGGCTGAGAGCCGACCACCGCGCTTGGCGACATCGGTGTCGTAGCTCTGCGGCAGCGCCTCGATGAAGGTGTGCGCACCGACGGCCTCTGCCGCCGCGCGGACCTCCTCGTCGGAAGCGTCCGGACGACCGAACCGGATGTTGTCCGCCACAGTCCCCTCGAACATCACGTTCTCCTGGGTCACCATCACGACGTGATGGCGTAGCTCGTTCTGGGTCAGATCGCGCAGGTCGACGCCATCAAGCGTGAGCCGTCCAGCGGTCGGGTCGTAGAACCGACCCATCAGCTTGGCGATCGTCGTCTTGCCCGCACCTGTGGTCCCGACCAGCGCGATGGTCTGCCCCGCCGGGATCTCGAGCTCGAGATCAGGCAGCACCGGCCGGCCCTCGACGTAGGAGAAGCCGACATGGTCGAAGCGCACTGCACCCGCCACCTCAGCGAGGTGGCGCGGCTCTTCAGGGTCGTCCACCGCGGGCTTCTGGGCGAGCACGCCGGCGATCTTCTCCAGGGCCGAGGTCGCTGACTGGAACGTGTTGTAGAACTGGCTGACCTCCTGCATCGGCTCGAAGAACATCCGCAGGTAGAGCAGGAACGCGGTGAGGACCCCGATGGTCATCTCGCCATGGAAGACCCGCCAGCCGCCGTACAGGATCACCACACCGGTCGTGATGTTGCCGACCAGCTTGATGGACGGCATGAAAATCGCGAAGAGACGGAAGCCCTTCTCGTTGGCGTGCTGATAGCGGGTCGCGACGTCCTCGAAGATGTCCTGGTTGCGGCGCTCGCGGCGGTAGGCCTGCACCGCCTTGATGCCCGTCATCGTCTCGACGAAGTGGACGATGACGAGCGCGGCGTTCTCACGAACGGTCCGGAACGTCGTCGCCGACGCCCGGCTGAACCACCGCACAACCAGCAGCAGCACCGGGAAGCCGACCAGGCAGGCCAGGCCGAGCTGCCAGTCGAGAGTGATCAGCAGGATCGCCGTGCCGACCATCGTCAGGACTGCGGTGATCAGACCGTCGAACCCACTATCGGTCATCTCCTGGATGGCCTCGACGTCGCTGGTCGAGCGGCTCACCACGCGGCCCGAGGTGTAGCGGTCGTGGAAGCCGACGTCGAGCCGCTGGAAGTGCTTGAACAGCCGCCGCCGGACCTCGATGAGCACGTGCTGCCCGATCCGACCGGACTGCCGCAGGAAGATCACCCTGCTGGTCGCCTGGAGCAGCACGGCTCCGATCAGGGCAACGAGGACCAGAGTCAGGTTGTGACTGTCGGACCGGTCACGCAGGGGCGGCACGCCATGGTCGATGCCGATCTGGACCAGTCGCGGCACCGACAGGCGTGCGAGGTTCTCCAGGACGACCACGATGGAGAGTGCGGCGAGCACCCGACGGTAGGGCCGCAGCAGGTCGACGAGCAGCCGCTTGGCCTCCGAACGCATCGGAGCTGCGTCCTCGAGGGGTACGTCGTCCTGAGCCTCGACAAGCTGGCCGCGCCAGCGGTCCTCCACCTCGGGTGCGCTTGGCTGCTGGTCCTCGGGCCGATCGGTCGTCGTCTGGGTCTGGGTCATCGGCCGATCTCCTCGAGGTCTGCGTCAACGTCCGACCGGGCATCGTGCTCGTCATCGCGGCAGACATCGCGCACGGCGTGGTCGACCAGGCCACGCTCACGGGCCTCCTGGTCGTGCCAGCCACGAGTGACATCTGCTGGAACGGCACTGTCCGGGGAGTCCGCGCCGTCGGCCGCGAGCAGGTAGCGGTAGTAGGGCACGGTCGCCAACAGCTCGGCGTGCGTGCCGACGTGCGTAATCGTGCCGGACTCGAGCAGCGCGACCTTGTCCGCGATCAGCACCGTGGAGGCGCGGTGGGCCACGACGATGCCGGTCACGTCGTGCAGGATGCGGCGCAGCGCCTCCTCGACGAGGGCTTCGGTGTGCACATCGAGTGCCGAGAGCGTGTCGTCGAGAACCAGCACCTTGGGCTCGGACAGCACCGCTCGAGCCAGGGAGAGCCGCTGTCGCTGGCCTCCGGACAGGCTCATGCCCTGCTCGCCGATCCGGGTGTCGAGTCCGAACGGCAGCTCATACACGAACTGCGCCTGGGCGATGTCGATCGCGCGGTTCATGTCCGACTCGCTGGCGTCCGGTCGCCCCAGCGTGAGGTTCTCGCGCACGGACATCGAGAAGAGCGTGGGGTCCTCGAACGCCGTCGCCACCGTGCTGCGTAGCGAGGGCAGCGTCAGCTCACGGATGTCGACCCCGTCGAGGGTGATGCGACCCTCGCTGACGTCGTAGAGACGCGGGATCAATGAGGTGAGCACGGACTTGCCAGACCCGGTGGCACCGACCAGCGCCACGGTCTCACCCGGATGCAGGTCGAGGTCGACGTGGCGCAGCGTCCACTCGCCGGGCTCTGCGTCGGGGAACTGGAAGCCGACGTCCTCCAGGCGGAGGTGACCGAGCGGGCGTACGAGCTCGGTGTCGCCGTCCTCGATCGTCCTGGCCTCGTCGAAGACCTGCACGATGCGGTCGGCTGCGGTCATGGACTCCTGCGTCATGGACAGCAGGAATCCCAAGGAGGCGATCGGCCACACCAGCGAGAGCATCATCGTGATGAAGGCGACGAGCGTGCCGATGGTGATGCGTCCATCCCCCACCGCGACGGCGCCGAAGCCCAGCACGACGATCAGGGTGATGTTGGGGATGACCTCCAGCAGGGTCCAGAACCGGGAGGTCAGCCGGACCTTGGCCAGCTGGGTGTCCAGGAGCTTGGTGACGCGGTCGTCGAACTTGCTGTAGGCGTGCTCGTCCCGACCGAACGCCTTGATGACGCGGACCCCGTGTGCGCTTTCCTCGACGATGGAGGCGACGTCACCGGTCTGGTCCTGGGACAGCCTCGACAGACGGGTGTATTCCTGCTCGTTGCGCATGACCGTGATCACGATGGGCACCACGGACAGCAGCACCACGATGCCGAGCGGCCAGTACATCGCCAGGAGCAGCCCCGTCACGATGAGGACCTGCAGCATGTTGAGGATCAGGAAGACCAGGCCGAACCCGAGGAACCTGCGAATCACGCTGAGATCGTTCATGATTCGGGACAGCAGCTGGCCGGACTGCCACTGGCCGTGGAAGCGCATCGGCAGCTGCTGCATCTGCGCGTAGAGGTCCTTGCGCAGGTCGGCCTCGACGCCCAATGTCGCCCGGGCGACGACCCAGCGGCGGATGAACCAGAACACCGCCTCCACGATGCCCAGGACCAGCGCGACGCTGCCCAGCAGGATCAGACCGGTCTGGTCGCGGTGCGCGATCGGGCCGTCGATGACGGCGCGGGTGACCAGCGGCGTCACGATGCTGGTGGCGACCACCAGGATCGAGAAGACCAGCATGGTGATCCAGCGGGCCTTGTAAGGCGTGAGGTAGCGCGGAAGTCGCATCAGCGACGCGGCGCGATGCGTGCGGTGCGACGGTGGCAGCACCGCTGGTGCTGGACGTAGCCGCGGGACCGTGACGTGAGTTCTGACGTGGCCATCCCGTGGCGCGGCAGTCATCTGGTGTGCGTCCCCTCCTGAGTCGTTCATCCCCGTCCCGCCAGTATGGCGGCGACCACCGACACCAGTCACATGGGTTTTCAATGCGACTAGGCAGCCCACAGGGCAACAGTGCCGGTGGCCCAGCCATTCCCTGGCGGAGCTCAGAAGAGGGTCAGATCAGTGAAGCGGATCGGTCAGGCGTCGTCCGAGGACTCCTCGTCGGTGGCCGAGTCCGACTGCTGTGTCTCAGGATTGGTGCTCGCGAGACCTGCGTCCCCAGGCTCGACCGACTCACCGGACTCGCCCGTCAGGACGTTGTGGCTGCCTGGGGTCGGGTCGTCCTGACTGGGTACGTCGCTGGTCGGGTCGTCGTGGTTGAGCAGAGCCACCAGAAGCGGGCCACTGACCCGGCGGAACGTCCTCCGGGGGCGCTGCCGGTCCAGCACGGCAACCTCGAGCTGGTCGGGACCGAGCTCTCGCGGCTGCCCGTCCTGCGTCTGCTGACCGTCCTGGGCCTGCGCGCCGAGCAGCTCCACGGCCAGGCGGAGCACCGTGCCGAGATCAGAGCCTTGCTGCCAGCGCTCCTCCAGCCCACTCGTGAGCTGCTCACCCGCACCACCCATGGCGACGAAACCCGACTCGAACGCCACGGAGCCGTCATAGGTCAGCCGGTAGATCTGGTCGTCATCGACCGTGGCACCGACCTGAGCGACGACGATCTCCACCTCGTACGGCTTCTGCTCCTGGGTGAACACCGCGCCGAGCGTCTGGGCGTAGGCATTGGCCAGACCGCGAGCGGTCACGTCGCTGCGGTCGTAGGAGTAGCCGCGCATGTCGGCGTAGCGAACGCCGGCGACGCGCAGGTTCTCATACTCGTTGTACTTGCCGACCGCTGCGAAGGCGATGCGGTCATAGATCTCCGACACCTTGTGCAGCGCGCGAGAGGTGTTCTCGGCGACGAAGGCGATGCCCCCGTCGTACGCGACGACCACGACGGACCGGCCACGGGCGATGCCCTTGCGGGCGTAGTCGGCCCGGTCCTTCATCAGCTGCTCGGGCGAGACGTAGAACGGCATCGTCATCGCGCACCTCCAGGGTTGTCCCGACGGTCGGCCACGACCTGCTCGACCACCTGCTCCAGCTCGTCGTCGCCCAAGAAGCGGACACCGTCCTCGTCCAGGACGCAGATGGTGGGCCAGATGCGGCGCCCCAGGTCAGGGCCACCGGTCGCCGAGTCATCGTCAGCCGCGTCGTACAGCGCCTCGATGACCGCGCGCACCGAGTCCGCCTCAGACAGGTCGGGTCGCCAGAGCTTCTTGAGCGCACCGCGCGCAAAGAGCGAACCCGACCCGACGCTGTGGTGGTGCTGCTCCTCGTAGCACCCGCCCGTGACGTCGTAGGAGAAGATCCGGCCGGCGCCGGCCGCCAGGTCGTAACCGGCGAACAGCGGCACCACGGACAAACCCTGCATGGCCATCCCGAGGTTGCCTCGGATCATGGTGGCCAGGCGGTTGGCCTTGCCCTCGAGGGACAGCAGTGCGCCCTCGATCTTCTCGTAGTGCTCCAGCTCGACCTGGAACAGCTTGACGACCTCGATCGCGATACCGGCGGTGCCGGCGATCCCGACCGCGGAGTATTCATCAGCCGCGAACACCTTCTGCATATCGCGGTTGGCGATCAGGCTGCCCATGGTGGCCCGCCGATCACCCGCCATCAGGACGCCACCGGCGTAGGTCGCAGCAACGATCGTGGTGCCGTGCGGCGCGTCGAGCGTCATCCCCGCTGGCAGCGTGTGTGCCGACGGGACCAGGTGTGGTGCATGGCTGGCCAGGAACTCAGAGAAGGAGGAGCTGCCCGGGCGCGTGAACGCCGAGGGCAGGCGACCGCTGTCATCGCCTCCATGTCCTGCGCTCACTGGCCGCCCTTCTGGACGAAACCGCGCACGAACTCCTCGGCGTTGGACTCCAGCACCGAGTCGATCTCGTCCAGCACACCGTCGGTGTCCTCGTCGAGTCCTTCCTTGGTGGCTGCGCCGGCGGGGGCTGGGGCGCCGTCGTCCTCGGGCCCGTCATCGTCATCCCGTCGCTGCGGGCTCTTGTAGTCCTGAGTAGACATGTGCGGCCACCTTCCGTCGTTGTCCTGTCATCACCCTAACGAGCGGGACCGTCAGCGACCTCCCCGGTCAGGCCGTGTCCTGAGACAACCGCCGCAGCAGGTCGGCGGCGTCGGTGCTCTCGTCCAGCAGCGCGCCCACCCCGGCCTTGGTGCCGCGCTCGGGCTCGAGCATGGGGACGCGCTGCAGGCTCGGCTGGCCAGGGACGTCGAAGATGATCGAGTCCCAGGACGCGGCCGCGACCTCCTTGGGGAAGCGGGCGAGGCAGGTACCGCGGAAGTAGGCCCGCGTGTCCTCGGGCGGCTCGGTGACGGCCCGGCGTACGACGTCCTCATCGACGAGCCGCTCGACCGCACCTTTGGCGAGAAGCCGGTTGAACAGCCCCTTGTCCTCGCGGACATCCGACCACTGGATGTCGATCGCGCGCAGCCGGGGGTCCGACCACTCGAGCCCGCCTCGGTCCTGATAGCTGCGCAGCAGCCGCAGCTTGGCGACCCAGTCCAGCTCGCGGTAGAGGCTCATCGGGTCGGTCTCCAGACCCGTCAGCACCTGCTCCCATCGCTGCATGACCTCGGCCGTGTCGTCGTCCGGCATGCCGCCGTGCGTCGCCTCGAGCCACTTGGAGGTCATCTCGAAGTAGCGCCACAGCAGCTGCACCGAGGTCATCTGGCGGCCGCTCAGGAGCTTGACCGGCGTCTTGAGCGACGGGTCGTGGCTGAGGTCGCGCAGGGTCGTGACCGGCTGCGCCAGGGTGAGGTCCTCGGTGATCGCGCCGGCCTCGATCATGCCGAGCACGAGGCTCGTCGTGCCCATCTTGAGCACGTTGGCGACGTCGCAGTGGTTGGCGTCGCCGATGATGACGTGCAGCCGGCGGTAGCGGTCGGCCACGGCGTGCGGCTCGTCGCGGGTGTTGATGATGGGTCGCTTGAGCGTTGTCTCGAGGCCGACCTCGACCTCGAAGAAGTCCGAGCGCTGCGCGATCTGGAAGCCATGCTTGGTCGACTCGGTGCCGATGCCCACGCGCCCCGAGCCGCACATCACCTGGCGGACCGTGAAGAACGGCACCAGGTGGCGCACGATGTCGCTGAACGGCGTCTCACGGCTCATCAGGTAGTTCTCGTGGGTGCCGTAGGAGCTGCCCTTGCCGTCGGTGTTGTTCTTGTAGAGGTTGACGCCCGGCATGTCAGGGATCGACAGCAGCCGTACGGCCTCGCGCATCACGAGCTCGCCCGCCCGGTCCCACGCCACGGCCGCGCGGGGCGTCGTGACCTCGGGCGAGCTGTATTCCGGATGGGCGTGGTCGACGTAGAGCCGGGCCCCGTTGGTCAGGACCACGTTGGCGAGGGTCGGGTCCTCCTCGTCCGTCAGCTGGCTCGGGTCCGCCTGCGAGCGCGCCACATCAAAACCACGGGCATCGTGCAGCGGCGTCTCGTCCTCGTAGTCCCAGCCGGCGCGCGCGGCGCGCATGCCGACCTGCGAGGCGTACGCCGTGACGACCCGTCCCGAGAGCACCATCGGGTTGGCCTCGGGGTTGCCCGGGACCGAGATGCCGTACTCGGTCTCGATCCCCATCACGCGGCGAACTGTCATGTCCGCAACCCTAGGCGCAGGCTCCCCGGCCGCTAGCGTCTCCCTCGGTTCGCACTCACGACCTGAGGAGCCCGCCATGTCCCGTACGACCCTCGCCCTTGCCCTGAGCGCTGCAGGTTGCCTGAGTCTCGGGCTACCGGCGCCCGCCAGTACGGCTCAGACCGCGGCTGGCACCAAGGACGTGACAGCGGTGCTGTTCGAGTGGTCCTTCGCCTCCGTCGCGCGGGAGTGCACCCAGCGGCTCGGTCCGGCCGGCTACGGCTCGGTGCAGGTATCTCCCCCTGCCGAGCACATCCAGGGCTCGCAGTGGTGGACCTCGTACCAGCCGGTGAGCTACAAGATCGCCGGTCGCCTCGGCGACGCCCACGCGTTCAAGAACATGATCAGCACCTGCCACGCGGCCGGTGTGAAGGTCGTCGTCGACACGGTCATCAACCACATGTCGGCCGGCAGCGGCACGGGCACCGGAGGGTCGGCGTACACCAAGTACGACTACCCCGGGCTCTACTCCACCCGCGACATGGACGACTGCACGTCCGAGGTCACCAACTATGCGGACCGCGCGAACGTCCAGAACTGCGAGCTGGTCGGACTCGCGGACCTGGACACCGGCGAGGAGTACGTCCGCTCGACGATCGCCGGCTACCTCAACACGCTGCTCGGCTACGGCGTCGACGGCTTCCGGATCGACGCCGCCAAGCACATCCCGGCCGGCGACCTCGCCAACATCAAGTCCCGCCTGACCAACCCGTCGGCGCCGTGGAAGCAGGAAGTGATCACCGGCGACGGCAATGCCGTCCAGCCCACGGAGTACACCGGGACGGGCAAGGTCCAGGAGTTTCGTTACGCGTACGACCTCAAGCGGGTCTTCAACAACGAGAACCTCGCCTACCTCACCAACTTCGGCGAGGGCTGGGGCTACCTCCCCAGCTCCGACGCTGCCGTCTTCGTGGACAACCACGACACCGAGCGCAACGG
The DNA here is from genome assembly GCF_001190945.1 of Luteipulveratus mongoliensis. Classification (NCBI taxonomy): domain Bacteria; kingdom Bacillati; phylum Actinomycetota; class Actinomycetes; order Micrococcales; family Dermacoccaceae; genus Luteipulveratus; species Luteipulveratus mongoliensis. The sequence continues at coordinate 3,329,042 of NZ_CP011112.1, forward strand.
CTCGACGCTGAGCTACAAGAGCGGCGCCGCCTACACGCTCGCCAACGTCTTCATGCTGGCTTGGCCCTACGGAACGCCCGATGTGCACTCCGGCTACGAGTGGTCCGACAGCGACGCGGGGCCGCCCAACGGCGGCACTGTCAACGCGTGCTGGCAGAACGCCTGGAAGTGCCAGCACGCCTGGCCCGAGATCCAGTCGATGGTGGCGTTCCGCAACGCCACCGGTGGCCAGCCCGTCACGGGTTGGTGGGACAACGGCGGTGACGCGATCGCCTTCGGACGTGGCAGCGCTGGCTATGTGGCGATCAACCACGAGTCGACCTCGCTGACGCGCACGTTCCAGACGTCACTGCCCGCGGGCTCCTACTGCAACGTGCAGAGCAACCAGCCGGTGAGCGTCGACGGATCGGGTCAGCTGACCGCGACCCTGGGTCCCGACACGGCACTCGCGATCTATGCGGGCAAGACCAGCTGCTGACGCGTCAAGATAGGCGCATGTCTGCTCCTGTCACGCTCCCCCAGCCCCGCACCCTCGACCCGCAGGACGCGCCTCCCGTGCGCTGGGGCGTGATCGGCCCCGGTGGCATCGCCTCGAGCTTCGTGTCGGCGCTGCGAGCCGGGACGCAGCAGCAGGTCGTCGCGGCCGGGTCGCGCAGCCTGGACCGGGCGCAGGCGTTCGCGGACGAGCACGGCGGCTTCGCGGCGTACGGCAGCTATGAGGAGGTCGTGGCTGATCCTGACGTCGACGTGGTCTATGTCGCGTCCCCGCACTCTCAGCATCACGAGCACGCTCTGCTCGCGCTGAGGGCCGGCAAGCACGTTCTTGTCGAGAAAGCCTTCACTCGCAACGCTGCCGAGGCAGCTGAGGTGGTCGACACCGCCCGCGCGCAAGGTTTGTTCTGCATGGAGGCCATGTGGTCCCGCTTCCTCCCCCACTACGACGTCATCCGTCAGGCCGTCGAAGGCGGGCTGCTCGGCAGCCTGCAGACCGTCATCGCCGACCACGGCCAGCACCTCTATCCGAACGGCCCGGAGCGGCTCAGCTCGCCCGACCTCGCCGGTGGCGCGTTGCTGGACCTCGGGATCTACCCGATCTCTTTCTCCGCCATGTTGATTCGCGAGTTCGCCAAGGTCAGCGCAGCGGGCATCCTCACCGATCTTGGCGTTGATGCCCAGGCGTCCATCACCCTGCAGGGTGCCTCTGGAGAGCTCGCTGTGTGCACGTCCACCATGACCGCTCAGACGACCAACACCGCTGTGGTTGCTGGAAACTCGGCGCGTCTCGAGATCGACGGGTGGTTCTATCAGCCCAACGTCGTACGCCTCATCGCGGTCGGCGACAAGGAGCTCGACCGCTACGAGCCCGCCGCCGACGACCGCGAGCACGGTCTGCGCTACGAAGCCGCTGAGGTGGCCCGATGCATCACGGCCGGTCGCCTAGAGTCCGAGCTCATGCCGCTCGACGAGACGCTGCGCATCATGACGGTGATGGACGACGTACGCCGCCAGCTCGGCATCGCCTACCCGGGCGAGCCGGCCGCCTCGGCCTGAGGCACGCCCACGGCCTGATCGCGCCTGCTGGCGAGCTGCAGGTCGACGTCGAGAGACGCGTTGGTTACCACGATGCTGCGCGACGTCGAGCACTCCGTGGCCGGGTCGATTGCCGTCAGCACGTATCGCCCGGGCGGCGGCAGCTCGGTGCAGTAGCGACCATCGTCGTTGGTGGTGGCCGTCGACTGGTACTCGCCGGAGTGCTTCACCAGGGCGACCGGTACGCCGACCTCCGGCTCACCGTCGCGCAGCACCGTGCCGCGGACCGAGAGTCGGTCGAGCATGTCCAGGGCCGGGATCGCCTCACCTTGGATGTCCCAGAAGAGTGATCGCGAGGCGAAGCCGTCGGCCGAGACCACGAGCACGTGGCGACCGAGCTCGCCGATGGCCAGCCGGTAGGTGCCACGCTCGTCGGTGCGGCCCCAGTCGACGTGCTGGCCGTCCGGCCGGATCGCCGTGACGACCGCGCGGGTCAGCGGCTTGCCGTCGGTGTCGATGACTTGACCGGACACGATGTGCTCGGCGTGGTCGCCGGATGACACCCGGTCACGCTCAGCCGTCGCGCCCGCTGCGGCCTTCGCCGCGGCGGCCCGAGGCAGCAGCATCGCGACACCGGCCGCGGCTGTGGCTGCCAGCGCGGCCAGCCAGAAGCTGTGCTTGAAGGCGTCCAGAGTGGGCACGGTGACCGCGCCGAGCTGCATGGTGGTCGCGGACAGCAGCGCGGCCAGGGCAGCCGAGGACGTGGTCGTACCCACTGCACGCAGCAACGTGTTGAGTCCGTTGGCGGACGCGGTCTCGGTGATGGGTACAGCGCGCATGATGAGGGTCGGCATCGCGGCGTAGCCGACGGCCGTGCCGATGGAGATGACGCTGGAGCCGATGACGACCTGGGTGATCGAGTCGGTCAGGAACACCCGTCCGACGTAGCCGACGACCATGATCAGGGCTCCGACGATAAGGGTCGTACGAGCACCGAACCGGCGCGTGATCGCCGCCGAGATCGGCGAGAACAGCACCATCGACAGGCCACCGGGCAGCATGCACAGACCGGCCGCGGTGACGCTCAGCCCGAAGCCGTAGCCCGTCGCCTTGGGCATCTGCATCTGCTGGGTCGTGCTCAGCATGTTGCCGAACATCGCGAAGCCCAAGAGGATCGAGGCGATGTTGGTGAGCAGCACCGGCTTGCGAGCCGACGTACGCAGGTCGACCATCGGCTGGCCGGTCCGCAGCTGGAGCGGTGCCCAGATCGCCGCGACGACCACGGCCAGCAGGAAGCAACCGAGCGTCGCCTCGCTGGTCCAGCCCCACGTGCCGCCCTTGGAGATGCCGAGCATCAGCGCGCCGAGGGCGACGGACAGCAGCAACGCACCTACGTAGTCGAAACGACCGCCCGTGCGGACCTCTGACTCCGGGACGACCAGCAGTACCAGCACGAACATCAACGCCGCGAAGACCACCGAGACCCAGAACAGCGCGTGCCAGGAGAAGTGCTCGTAGATCACACCCGCCAGCGGCATCCCGATCGCGCCGCCGATGCCGAGCGTCGCACTCATGAGCGCTACGGCACCGCCGACCTTCTCACCCGGCAGCTCGTCGCGCATGATGCTGATCCCGACCGGGATGAGTGAGGCGCCGATGCCCTGAAGACCACGACCGAGCAGCACCGCGGGCAGACCGGAGAGCAGCGCGGGGATGAGCGAGCCGATCACGACCGCGCCGAGCGCGAACAGCATCATCCGCCGTTTGCCGAACATGTCGGCCAGGCGCGACACGATCGGCGTCGCGACCGCACTGACGAGCAGCGTCACCGTGACCAGCCACGAAGCGTTATCGGCGGTGGTGCCGAGGATCTTCGGGAAGTCAGGGAGCAGCGGCACCACGAGCGTCTGCTGCAGGGACACGACGGTCCCACAGATGCTCAGGACAGCAATGACGAGTGCCGTTGAGGGACGGCGACGTTCGGACACAGACGGGCTGGACAACGGACTCCTCGGGCGCGGCGCGAGCATCGAACGGCCGACGGCCGCGAGCTCGAAAGGTTTGCGGGTGACGGTCCCGCCCCTTCAGTCAATCATCGTTGCTCTATGCATCGCCAGTTTGCCTCCCCTGCTGAGACCGGCGTCACGGCTAGGTTGGCGCTCATGAGTCCGCGCGCCGCCATCGGCCTTGCTCTCGATGTCGTCCTCGTGCTCGTCTTCGCCGCCATCGGTCGCGCAAGCCATGACGAGGGCAACGCGGTGGTCGGCGTCCTGGCTACGGCCGCACCATTCGTGGCCGGCACGGCCGTGGGCTGGATCGTGGTCAGCCGGCCCGGCCGGCGGAGCCCGCTCGACCTCGGGCCGGGCATTCCCGTGTGGCTCTGCACGGTGGCCGTCGGGATGGTGCTGCGCCGCGTCGTCGGAGACGGGACGGCCCTGTCGTTCGTGATCGTGGCCACGCTGGTGCTGGGGGCCTTCCTGCTCGGCTGGCGCGCGGCGTACGCACGCTGGCGCGGAAGCAGACAACGGCAGAAGGTCCGAGCGTCATAGCGCTCGGACCTTCTGCCGTCGGACTGCTCGGGCTGCTCGGACTACAGGTATTGGCCGGTGTTGGCGATCTGGTCGATCGAGCGACCAGGCTCGGCACCGTCCTTGCCACTGATGAGCGTGCGGATGTAGACGATCCGCTCGCCCTTCTTGCCCGAGATCCGCGCCCAGTCATCGGGGTTGGTGGTGTTGGGCAGGTCCTCGTTCTCCTTGAACTCATCGACACAGGACCGCAGCAGATGGTCCACCCGGATGCCCTTGGCACCGATGGTCAGCTGGTCCTTGATGGCCATCTTCTTGGCGCGGTCGACGATGTTCTGGATCATCGCGCCGGAGTTGAAGTCCTTGAAGTACAGGATCTCCTTGTCGCCACCGGCGTAGGTGACCTCCAGGAAGCGGTTCTCGTCGATCTCGGTGTACATCCGCTCGACCGTTGCCTGGATCATCGCCTCGACGGTGTCCTCGACCGAACCACCGTGCTCTGCGACATCGTCCGCGTGCAGCGGCAGCTCGGTGGTGACGTACTTGCTGAAGATGTCCCTGGCGCTCTCGGCGTCCGGGCGCTCGATCTTGATCTTCACGTCGAGCCGGCCGGGTCGCAGGATGGCCGGGTCGATCATGTCCTCGCGGTTGGAGGCACCAATCACGATGACGTTCTCGAGCCGCTCGACACCGTCGATCTCGGCCAGCAGCTGCGGCACGATCGTGGTCTCGACATCAGAGGAGACACCGGATCCGCGGGTGCGGAACAGACTCTCCATCTCGTCGAAGAACACGACCACGGGCGTGCCGTCCGAAGCCTTCTCGCGAGCCCGCTGGAAGATCAGCCGGATGTGCCGCTCGGTCTCACCGACGTACTTGTTGAGCAGCTCGGGACCCTTGATGTTGAGGAAGTACGACTTCGTCTCGCCCCGACCGGTCTTCTCCGCAACCTTGCGGGCCAACGACGCCGCGACGGCCTTGGCGATGAGCGTCTTGCCACAGCCGGGAGGGCCGTAGAGGAGCACGCCCTTCGGCGGCCGCAGCAGGTGCTCACGGAACAGGTCGGCGTGCAGGTAGGGCAGCTCGACGGCATCGCGGATCGCCTCGATCTGACCGGCCAGACCACCGATGTCCTCGTAGCGGATGTCGGGGACCTCCTCCAGGACCAGGTCGGCGACCTCGGCCTTGGGGATTCGCTCGAAGACGAACCCGCTGCGGCTGTCGAGCAGCAGCGAGTCACCGATCCGGATCTCCTCGACCTTGAGGCTGTCGGCGATGCGGCAGACGCGCTCCTCATCGGCGTGCGAGACGACGAGCACGCGTGCGTCGTCGAGGATCTCCTTGGTGGTGACGAGATCTCCGACCTGCTCGAATCCCACGGCGGCGACGATGTTGAGGGCCTCGTTGAGCATGACCTCACGGCCAGGCGCCATCCGGTCGACCTCGACCGACGGGCTCACGGCGACCCGCATCTTGCGGCCACTGTTGAGGACGTCGGCGGTGCCGTCGTCATGGACCGAGACGACGATGCCGTACGACGCCGGCGGCTGGGCTAGCCGGTCGACCTCTCCCTTGAGCGTGACAATCTGCTCGCGGGCTTCCTTGAGGGTGCGTACCAGACGTTCGTTCTGCGCGGACAACGTGCCCATCGAGGACTGGAGCTGTAGGACCTGCTGCTCCAGATGACGTTGACGGACCGGACCGTGCGACAGCTTGTCGCGCACTGCGTCGACCTCGTCACGAAGGCGATCTTGCGGGTTCTCGGAACGGGGGTCGTGAGTCGAGTCACTCATGCGGGCCTCCTTCGCCGGGCGCCAAGTGGCGCATCCACGTCGTGAAGAACGTGCCATTTGACCCTAACCTGCGGACCTGTTCAGAGCTTGGATTGATCACCCAATGAGCGGGCGAGCTTCCTCACCTTCTTGTCCGACACGGGTCGCTCGCCGAAGTCCTCGGCGGTGGGTGACTCGATGTCCGAGACGTCGACGTAGCCCTTGGCAGGACGCCGTTTGCGCAGTGGTGGCGTGACTCCGGGCGCCAGCCGACGGGTGGTGATCAGGAAGCCGGTGTGACCGTGCATCCGGTGCTGAGGGCGGACGGCAAGCCCTTCCAGATGCCAGCCGCGCACCATGGACTCCCAGGCCTCGGGCTCGGTGAAGCCGCCGTGGTCGCGCGCGGCCTCTGCAACCCGCGAGAGCTGGGTCGCAGTCGCGACGTAGCAGATGAGCACGCCACCGGGCACGAGCGCATCGGCCACGACATCCAGACACTCCCAGGGCGCCAGCATGTCCAGGACGACGCGATCGACGCTGCCGTCCTCGACAGCGTCGGGCAGCGTCTCGACGAGATCACCGACGGTCACGGTCCACGCCGGGTGGTCGACACCGAAGAACTCGCGCGCATTGCCCCGTGCGATCTGGGCGAAGTCGTCGCGGCGCTCGAAGGACAGCACCCGGCCGCTGTCGCCGACGGCCCGCAGCAGCGACATGCTCAGCGCCCCGGATCCGACTCCGGCCTCGACCACGGTGGCTCCGGGGAACACATCCGCGAAGGTGACGATCTGGCCGGCGTCCTTGGGATAGACCACGGCGGCCCCGCGCGGCATGGACATCACGTAGTCCGACAGCAGCGGCCGGAGCGCGAGGTACTCGACGCCCGCGGTGTTGGTGACCGTCGAGCCGTCCGGCGACCCGATCAGGTCGTCATGGAGCAGGTGCCCGCGGTGGGTGTGGAACTGCTTGCCGGGCACCAGAGTGATGGTGTGCAGCCGACCCTTGGGATCCGTGAGCTGAACACGCTCGCCCTCGATGAAGGGGCCGCGCCGCAGACTGGCTCCGGTGGGCGCGCTCGGCGCAGGCTGGTCGGGCTCGGTGGTCATGACGGGTCAGTCTAGGTACGACGGCCGCTCGCCTCAGGTGCGCCCGTCCGCCTGTCGCAGGGCGTCGGCGAGCCGCTGGGTCACCACGAGCCCAACTGCCCGTGGGTCCTCGCGGGTGATGACCACGACCTGCTCCGCGCCGGAGGCCTGGACGGCGCCGAGCACGTCACTCACGTCCGCGTCCATGGAGGGCACCTGGATGGCCCATCCAGCGGGCTGTGCGCGAGCGACGGAGGCCAGGACGGCGTGCTCCCGCGACCCTGGTGGGATGGCCGCCACGGCCTGCGTGTCGACGAGTCCCCATAGGCCACGTGACTCGCTGTGCACTGCCACCGGTCCCGGGGGCATCAGGTCGAGAGCAGCCACCGGCGTGGAGTCGTCCAGGATGGTGAGGGGGTCGGCGACCGAACGCAGTGGCACCCGATCGACGATGTGCTTGACCTGGCCGGCCCTGATCGACGCACTGGCGCCGGCCCACAGGAAGGTCGCGAGGAAGACCGACCACGCCACCGTGACCAGGGACGGCGACTCGCCCTGGAGCAGCGGACGGAGCAGCGCCCACGCCAGCACGGCAACGGTCACGACCCGTCCGCACCAGCCGGCCACGACCATGCCCTTGGCGCGCGACCCCGTGATCCGCCAGACCAGCGCGTCGACGAGGTAGCCGCCGTCGAGCGGCAGGCCGGGCAGCATGTTGAAGGCCGCCACGAGCGCGTTGCTCCAGGCCACAACCGCAACGAGGGTCTCCGGCACGCCATCGGGCGTCGCGGGCAGCGCGAGCCAGGCGATGAGCGCGAGGACTCCGTTGCTGAGCGGTCCGACCACCGCGACCAGCGCGGTGGAGCCGGGAGAGGTGTCGGCGTGCTCGTACGCCGTGTGCCCGCCCCAGAGGTCGGCCACGATCCGGGAGACGCGGTAGCCGCGTGCCTGACCCATGAGCGCGTGCGCGGCCTCGTGCACCAGCACGGAGATGAGGAGGAGGACCGCGTAGATGGCAGCCACGAGGTAGGCCTTGGCGCCGAGATCAGGGCGCTGGTCCTGCAGCTGCGGTCCGAAGAGGGCGACGATCACGACGGCGATCACCGGCCAGGTGCGGCCCAGATAGACCGGCACGCCGCGAAGCGTGCCGATCTGCCAGCCCGGTGCGGAGCCGGACGCGTCGGCTCCAGACATGAGGCGAGCGTAGCTGTGGACAGGGCAGGTCCTGGTGTCGGTAGTGGCGCCTAGAGTTCCTGCATGGTCGCCGCACTGTCACCGAGCCGGGCCTCGGACTTCATGCAGTGCCCGTTGCTCTACCGCTTCCGCGTCATCGACCGGTTGCCTGAGGCACCGAGCGCTGCAGCCGCCCGAGGCACGCTCGTGCATGCCGTGCTGGAGCGCCTGTTCGATGTTCCCGCGGCCGAGCGCACGGTCGCGGCGGCGCAGGCCCTGCTCGAGCCGCAGTGGGCGGCCCTCGTCGAAGCCGAGCCGGCCCTCGCCGAGCTCGTGGGTGACGAGGCCGAGGCGCACGCGACCTGGCTCGCGGAGGCCGCGCGACTCGTCGAGCGGTGGTTCCTGCTGGAGGACCCGACGCGTCTCGAGCCGGCCGAGCGCGAGCTCTACGTCGAGGCCGATGTGGACGGGCTCCTGCTACGCGGCTACGTCGACCGCCTCGACATCGCACCGACGGGCGAGCTTCGCGTCGTGGACTACAAGACCGGGCGCGCGCCGTCGGAGTTGTTCGAGGCCAAGGCGCTGTTCCAGATGAAGTTCTACGCGCTGGTCCTGTGGCGGACCAGAGGTGTTGTGCCCCGGATGCTCCAGCTGGTCTACCTCGGCAACTCCGAGCTCATCCGTTACGCGCCCGATGAGGCCGACCTGCTGGCGACCGAGCGCAAGGTCAAGGCGCTGTGGGCGGCGATCGAGCGCGCCGCAGAGACCGGTGACTGGCGTCCGAAGAAGTCGCGGCTGTGCGACTGGTGCGATCACAAGGCTCGCTGTCCCGAGTGGGGTGGCACTCCCCCGCCGCTGCCCGATGACGCCTCTGCTCGCGCCCTCGACCCGCGGCGTGCCGGTGAGGTCGAGGTGGCGGTGGACTGACGTGACCGCTGCCCTTCCGATGCGGCGGTACGTCTTCGTGCGCCACGACGACGTCATCCGCGAGCGGCACCCGTCGGCCACCGAGGACGTGCACTTCGCCCAAGCCGTCGTCTCAGCCGTGCTGGACGACCTGACTCAGCCTGGTGATCGCGTACTCGATCCGTTCGCCGGGTTCGGTACGACGTTGTGCGTCGCCGAGCGCAATGATCGGGTCGCAACAGGCGTGGAGCTCATGCCCGAACGCTGCTCAGTGATCCGAGAGACAGCGCCGAACTCCGTTGTTGTACAAGGTGATTCGCGACGGCTTCTCGATCTGGTCGATGGTCCTTTCGACCTCGTCCTCACGTCACCGCCCTACATGACGGCCACCAACCATCCCCAAGATCCGTTCGAAGCGTACGAGCAGCTCGGCGCCACCTACGACCGATATCTCGACGAGCTCACGGACGTCGTACGCCAGGCGGCTAGCCTGCTGCGCCCGACCGGTCACGTCGTCCTCAATGTCGCCAACATCGCGGCCGAGGACCACTTCACGCCGCTTGCATGGGACGTCGCCCGAGCGGTGTCGCGCGTCGCGACACTCAGGCAGGACGTGGTGGTCTGCTCTGACCATCCGCTCGCCGATCTGGCCGGTGACTACCTGCTCGTCTTCACGCCGCGCTAGCCGCAATGTTTCAGGCGTGACCCACTTCTGAAAGTGACCCCACGGCTGCGTCCGGTTGGGCCACAGTCCGAGGCGCGGCCAGTCTGACCACGGGGGTATGGCGGGTACGCACCCACTGATATCGGCCCGGCTGGGCCCGGGCCCTGAAGGGGACCTCTCGTGACCACTACACGCGCACGCTCGACCGCCGCTGCCCTCGGCCTGACCGCGGCGATGGGACTCGGCGTTCTGGCGACGACTGCGGCCGTCGCTGCCCCGCCCGGCAACAACGGCACGCTCAAGGTGCACGAGCTCGGCACGCCGGCCAACACCGAGAGCAACGACCCCAAGGTCTGCAAGTTCAACTTCGAGGTCTACGGCCTCGACGCCGGCCAGGACGGCCTGATCAAGGTGGCGCCGCAGGGTGGCGACACCGACACCACCGACACCGTCGAGGTGCCGCTGCTCGCCACGGACGACAACGGTGACGGCCAGACGGTCTACGTCAACGCCGACCCCGACGGCGAGACCGACGGGCTGACGCTGGAGGACGGCCACTACAAGGCGACGCTGTACAACAAGTTCGGCACCGAGGAGATCAAGAAGGCCAAGAGCAAGGTCTTCAAGGTCATCTGCGACGAGCCGACCCAGCCGCCGACCACCACATCGACGAGCACGCAGCCGCCCACATCCACGACCACGTCGAGCACGTCGACGGCGAGTTCCTCGACCTCGTCGACGTCCAACCCGACGACCCCGAGCACGACGGGCAGCACCACCACCGAGCCATCGTCGTCGAGCTCCTCGTCATCGACCTCGTCCAGCACGACTGGCTCGACCGGGTCGACCACGACGCCAGGCGACACGACGACGCCGCCGCCTGGCGGGACGACACCCCCGCCCAGCGGCCCTCCGGTGCAGACCGACTGGTTGCTTCTCGGGAGCAACGGATCCAACACGGTGCTGACCGGTTTGGCCGCGGTAGTGCTCGGCCTGGTCGTCGGTGCCGCCTACTGGATGCGCCGCCGCCTGACCGACTGATCCTGAGCGGGGACCCTGTCCCCGAGTGAGCACCTGAGGGTGGGTTCCGCGCTGCGGAGCCCACCCTCTGGCCATCTCGCCTCAGCCGAAACACGTTGCAAACCAATGCTTCTCGCCACTTCGCCCCCTGATCTGCAACCACCTGGGTCGCACTCAGCGACGTTGCTGGTACGGTCGGCACGTCCTTCGCGGGAGTCCGGCGCACCGGGCTGAGAGGGGGCTGTCGCGGCCTCGACCGTTCCGACTTGATCCGGGTCATGCCGGCGCAAGGAGAAGTCGATCGTGTCGTACGCCGTGGTGGTGCATCCCTTCGTCGGAGCCTGTCGTCTCGAGCATGCCTCGAGCACCGCTCCGCCTGATCCGAACGGATGGTGTCCCCGGCACGTGATCCCCACCCGAGCTCGCCGATGACTGTCGCAGTCGTCGGTGGTGGGATCGCTGGCCTCTCCGCCGCATGGGGACTCTGCCGGCGCGGCCTCGACGTGGTCGTGTACGACGACCGCGCGACTGGGCGCGCTTCGCCCGTGGCCGCCGGCATGCTCGCACCGGGTTCGGAGCTGGACTACGGGCACGACGCGCTCCATCGACTGTGCGAGGAGTCGCTGGCGCGATGGGACCGGTTCGCCGACGAGATCTCCGCGGCGAGTGGCATCGACATCGCTCCTCGTCCGCCCGGCACTCTCCTGGTCTCCATCCATCCTGACGACGACGACCGACTCGTGCGCCGAGCCGCATTGCTGGCCACGCAGAGCGTGCCGGCCGAGATGCTCTCGGCCGCGATGTGCAGGCAGTGCGAACCCGAGCTCACGAACAGGGCACGTGGCTGCCTCCGAATCCCCCGTGACACGTCCGTCGATGCACCCGTCGTCATCCGTGCGCTGCGAGCAGCCCTGCAGGACAACGGAGCTCGGATCGTGACCGACCGCGTTCTGCTCGCGCGCAGCGGCGGGCGAGTGATCGGCGTACGGCGTGGGGATCGCCTCGTGCCCACCGACGCCGTCGTCCTCGCGGCCGGTGTGCAGAGCACGAGCCTTGCGGCGGATGTCGACGAGACCGTGCCGACCCGACCGGTCAAGGGCGAGATCCTCCGCCTGCGGACCTCGGACGACCTGCTCACCCAGACCGTCCGGGCGCGGGTCGACGAGGTCGATGTCTATCTCGTGCCTCGCGACGACGGCGAGATCGTTGTGGGCGCCACGAGTGCCGACGTCGGCCACGACACCCGACGCACGCCGCGCGCGATCCTCGACCTCCTGTCTGCAGCGACCACCGTCCTCCCACAGCTCAGGGACGCCGAGCTGCTCTCTCACGATGTCGGCCTCCGGCCTGGAACGCCCGACAACGGGCCCTACCTCGGGGCCACGGAGGTGGACGGTCTGTTCGTGGCCACCGGCCACTACCGACATGGGTTCCTGCTCGCTCCGATCACCGCGGACGCGCTCGCCGCGGCCGTACTCGGCGAACCGCTCAACCCGGCTGCTGCTGACTTCACTCTTGCCCGCCATCGATCCGCATCGCACAGGAGGCAGACCGTATGACCGCGACGATCCTCGTCAACGGCGAACCCGCCCGGCACCGCCCAGGACTGACCGTGACCGAGCTCCTGGAGTCCCGTGGTCTCCAGAGCATGAGCGTGGCCGTGGCCCTGAACGGCGCCGTCGTGCACCGTGAGGAGTGGGCCGGCACCGTCGTACCCAGCGGTGGCGAGGTCGAGATCCTGACGCCGATGCAGGGCGGCTGAGGTGACCGAGCACGAGGACGTTCTCGAGCTCGCCGGTCGCAGCCTGCGGTCCAGGCTGCTGCTCGGATCCGGCGGTGCGATCAGCCCGAGCTCACTCACCGACGCCGTCCTGGAGTCCGGCACGGGCGTGGTGACCGTGTCGATGCGGCGCGCCGGCGATGGGGTCGCGAACGGCTTGATGGAGGCGCTCGCGGGACTACCGGTCGAGATCCTGCCCAACACCTCCGGGTGCCGCACCGCGCGTGAGGCGGTCCTGGTGGCCGAGCTGTCGCGTGAGGCGCTCGGCACCGACTGGGTCAAGCTCGAGGTCGTGGCCGACGACCGTACGCTCCTGCCGGACGTCATCGAGCTGCTCGACGCAGCAAAGGCATTAGTGGACAACGGTTTTCACGTGCTGCCATACACCGGCGACGACCCGGTCGTCGCTCGGCGACTGCAAGATGTGGGATGCGCAGCGGTGATGCCGCTGGGTGCCCCGATCGGCAGCGGGCTCGGCATCCGCAACCCGCACGCGATCTCCCTCCTGCGCGAGCAGGTCACGGTGCCGGTCATCCTGGATGCCGGCATCGGTACGGCCTCCGAGGCGGCTCTGGCCATGGAGCTCGGCTGCGACGCCGTGCTCCTCGCCACCGCAGTCACCCGTGCTGAGCGGCCGGTGGTCATGGCGCGTGCCATGCGACGAGGCGTCGAGGCCGGACGGCTGGCCCACCTCGCCGGCCGCATCCCGCAGCGTCGTCTGGCACAGGCATCGTCTCCCTTGGCCGGGGTCCTCGGGTCATGAGGGATGTCCCGCGCCTCCTCCTCGTCACGGATCGGACGCAGCTCGCCGATCCGACCAATCTGCTCGATGTCATCGCTGCCGCCGTTGCGGCCGGTGCGCACGACGTCCTGCTGCGCGAGCGGGACCTCACACCCGCGGCGTACGCACCGCTCGCCGACCAGGTCGACGCGATCCTTCGCTCGGTCGGCGGCCGTCTTGTGGTGCGGGACATGGCGCACGCCACCGGGCGGCGCGGCGTGCACCTGCGTTCCAGCGATCCCCAGCCGAGGCGACGTCCGGCCCTGCTCGGCCGATCTGTCCACGACACAGGGCAGCTCGCCGCTGCGCGCGTTGCGGGAAGCGACTACGTGACCTTGTCTCCCGTCGCGCTGTCGACGTCCAAACCCGACTACGGGCCGCCGCTTGGTCCGGCTGGAATCAGCCGGACTCGCGCCGCGGTCCCCGGAGCGCCGCCGGTTCTTGCCCTCGGCGGTGTCGAAACACCGCTGGTGCCGCAGCTCCTGGCGGCCGGTGCGTACGGCATCGCCGTGATGGGGGCCGTCATGCGCGCACCGGACCCCGCCCTCGTCGTCGAGCAACTCCTCGACGCCCTCCAGTCCAGTCCACCGAACCGATCCATCATGTCCGACTTGAAGGAGCCACGAGCATGACCAACCCGTCGTCCAACGCGCGCACCAAGGTCTACGCCGAAGGCCCTCACGGCCTCCGCGTCCCGTTCACCGAGATCGAGCTCGACCCCTCTCCGGGCACCGGCGAGGCCAACCCGCCGTTCCGGATCTACGACACCTCCGGACCCGGCTCGACACCGGAGGAAGGGCTCGCGCCCCTCCGCCACGCCTGGATCAAGGACCGCGAGGACGTCGAGACCTACACCGGCCGGGGACGTCAGCTGACCGATGACGGGCGCTCCGCGGTACGACGCGGCGAGTCTGCGGCAGAGTGGCGTGGCGTACGCCGAGAACCGTTGCGTGCCAAGGCTGGTCACCGAGTGACGCAGATGCACTACGCCCGCCTCGGCATGGTGACACCAGAGATGGAGTTCATCGCGGTCCGCGAACGCTGCGACGTGGAGCTGGTGCGGTCCGAGGTGGCGGCCGGACGCGCGATCATCCCGGCCAACATCAATCATCCCGAGACCGAGCCGATGATCATCGGCAAGGCATTTCTGGTGAAGGTCAACGCCAACATCGGCAACTCGGCTGTCACCTCCTCGATCGCGGAGGAGGTCGACAAGATGTCCTGGGCCACGAAGTGGGGTGCCGACACGGTCATGGACCTGTCGACCGGAGACGACATCCACACCACCCGCGAGTGGATCGTGCGCAACTCCCCCGTACCGATCGGCACGGTGCCGATCTATCAGGCGCTGGAGAAGGTCGACGGCAACGCCGACCAGCTCACGTGGGAGACCTACCGCGACACGGTGATCGAGCAGTGTGAGCAAGGCGTGGACTACATGACCGTGCACGCCGGGGTGCTGCTGCGCTACGTGCCGCTGACAGCCAACCGCATCACCGGGATCGTCAGCCGCGGCGGCTCGATCATGGCCGGCTGGTGCCTGGCGCACCACGAAGAGAGCTTCCTCTACACCCACTTCGACGAGCTCTGCGAGATCTTCGCGCAGTACGACGTCGCGTTCAGCCTGGGTGACGGGCTGCGGCCCGGCTGCACGGCCGACGCCAACGACGAGGCACAGCTGTCGGAGCTGCGTACGCTCGGCGAGCTCACCTCGCGCGCGTGGGAGCACGACGTGCAGGTGATGGTCGAGGGCCCGGGTCACGTGCCGCTCAACCTCGTCGAGGAGAACGTCCGGCTCGAGCAGGAGTGGTGCCACGGCGCGCCGTTCTACACCCTCGGACCGCTCGCCACCGACATCGCCCCGGGTTACGACCACATCACCTCCGCCATCGGTGCCGCGACGATCGCGATGCACGGCACCGCGATGCTCTGCTACGTCACGCCCAAGGAGCACCTCGGCCTGCCGGACCGCGACGATGTGAAGACCGGCGTCATCACCTACAAGCTGGCTGCGCATTCCGCTGACATCGCCAAGGGTCACCCTGGCGCGCGCGACTGGGACGACACGTTGTCCAAGGCGCGCTTCGAGTTCCGGTGGAACGACCAGTTCAACCTCTCGCTGGACCCGGACACAGCGCGGTCGATGCACGACGAGACGCTGCCTGCCGACGCTGCCAAGACGGCGCACTTCTGCTCGATGTGCGGTCCGAAGTTCTGCTCCATGCGGATCAGCCAGGACGTACGGGACCGCTTCGGGTCGACGCCTGCTGACGTCCAGGAAGGGATGGAGCAGATGAGCAAGACGTTCGTCGAGCTCGGCTCGTCGGTCTACGTCGACGCCTCCCCCAGCGACTGACCCGAACGTCGGTCGGGGTCCTACGACCTGGTCGTAGGACCCCGGTCGGCCGGATCGTCCCAGGTCCCGTAGAGCCGAATCGCCTGTCCCGGCAATGCTGTTCACACAGCGGCAACGAGCGCCGCATCTGAGCAAGGGGGAAAGACGATGAATGCGAACACGATTCGGCGCAGCGCACTCGTGGCGTCAGGCACATTGGTGGCTGCCGCGGGACTGATCACCGGCACGGGGCTCGCCGACGCTGCACCCTCCGGTGGCGCGCACGCCGCGGTCTCGAGCGGGGTCGTACCGCCGCCCGGCGCGCCGACGGCGTACGGCTACACCGCGCTCGTCCGCCACGCGACCGGGCCGACGGACAACAAGGGTGCGCTCGTGCTGCTCGCCCCGAACGGCCAGCACACCACGATCGGCGCAGTGTCCAACGACGCCTTTGTCCTCGACATCAGCAGCAACGCACGCACCATCGTCACCGGGTTCTTCGTCGGCACCGGCAGCGAGCTGCGACTGACGATCTGGGATGCCGAGACCAAGAAGCCGACATACCTGCGCGTGCCCAATGGGAGCACGGCGACCCTCGTCAAGGACGGCCTGGTCGTCTCCCGCTACGACAAGCCCGCACAGCTCTTCTCGCGTGCCGGCAAGCTGCTGAAGACCTACTCGGGAGGCGCGTCCGGCGAACTCGCCGCGACGGCCGACGGCACCCGCGTGCTGCAGTCCGACACCGCCGGTCGAGTCTTCGTCCGCGATGTGGCCGGCGGCACGATCATCAAGACCGTGCCGATCCCGAAGGGCGAGCGGTGGTGCACCCCGGACTACCAGTACGGCGCTACCGAGTTCACCATGAGCTGCAGCAAGGACGCCGGCTTCAGCCAGGTGTACCGGTTCGGTCTGGCCACCAGCACCGCGGCGATCCTGACGGTGAGCCACGACAACCAGGCGCAGAGCGGCCGCAAGGTCAGCGCGGGCGTGCTCTTCGACGCCTCGACCGAGTCGCCCGCCCCGACTCCCATGCTGGCCAAGGGAAACACCTTCACGAGCCTGAAGGTCGGGGGCGTACCGAACTACAGCGTCGCCGGCGCCTACGGTGACGCTGCTTACCTCTGGGGCGACGGCCAGGACTGGACTCCCTGGAACGGCATCTACCGCTACACGATCAGCACGGGCAAGACGACCAAGGTCGCGGGCACCAACACCCCGCTCGGCGGCTTCGTCACCTCTGCCGTCACCGTCGACGGCACCTGAGGATCAGGGACGTACGAGCGGCAGCAGGTCGTCGGCGGTCAGACCGTCGAGAGTGTCGATCTGCGTCACTCCCTCGATCGGGGGGACCGTGACGATGTGCGGGACCGCGATCGTGGGTACGCCGGCCGCGACAGCTGAGCGGACACCGGGCGGTGAGTCCTCAATTGCCACACAGTCTTCCGGGCGGACGCCGAGTGCGGCGGCGGCCGTCAGGTAGGGCTCCGGATGCGGCTTGCCATGGGTCACCGCGTCACCGGTGACAACCGCCGCGAAGGTGCCCTCCGGCACTGCCTCGATCAGCACCTCGGCGAACGAGGTGTACGACATCGTCACCAACGCGCACGGAACCCCTTGCGCACCAAGGGACTTGAGGAGCTCTGCTGCGCCCGGACGCCATGGCACGTGCTCGTTCATCCGTTCTGCGACGCCCTTGAGCAGAACGTCGACGACCTCCTCCGGCGACAAGGTGACCGGCGAGTTGGCGAGAATGATCTCGGCCGACACCAGCAACGGGTTCCCGACGAGCTGGTGGGCGATCTCGTCCGACCAGGCGCCACCGTAGGACTCGACGAGCTGGCGCTCCACGCTGATCCAGAACGGCTCGGTGTCGACGATGGTGCCGTCCATGTCCCACAGGACGGCAGCCGGAAGCCCGGCGTCGAGGCGTGACTCCATCAGTCCTCCGGCTCGTAACCGAGGTTGGGCGAAAGCCACTTCTCCGCCTGCGCGAGTGTCCAGCCCTTGCGGTCGGCGTACTCCTCGACCTGGTCACGATCGAGCCGCCCGACCACGAAGTACTGCGACTGCGGGTGGGAGAAGTAGAAGCCGCTGACGGCCGCGCCCGGCCACATCGCCATGCTCTCCGTGAGCTGGATACCGGTCTGCTGCTCGACATCGAGCAGCTCCCAGAGGAGCTCCTTCTCAGTATGGTCGGGGCAGGCGGGATAGCCCGGCGCCGGCCGGATGCCGGCGTACTTCTCGCCGATGAGGTCCTCGTTGGTGAGGTGCTCATCGCCGGCGAAACCCCAGAACTCCTTGCGCACCCGCTGGTGCATCCGCTCGGCGAACGCCTCGGCCAGCCGGTCGGCCAGCGACTCGAGCAGGATCGCGCTGTAGTCGTCGAGGTCGGCCTTGAACTTGGCGATCTGCTCCTGCGAGCCGAGTCCGGCGGTGACCGCGAAGCCACCGATGTAGTCGCGCAGGCCGGTCTCCTTGGGCGCCACGAAGTCGCCGAGCGCGCGGTTGGGGATGCCCTCTCGGTGCTGGCCCTGCTGGCGCAGGTGGTGCAGCGTCATCCGGACCTGCGTGCGGGACTCGTCGGTGTAGACCTCGGTGTCATCGCCGACCCCGTTGGCCGGGAACAGCCCGATGATCCCGTTGGCGGTCAGCCACTTCTCCTCGATGAGCCGGTCGAGCATCACCTGTGCGTCGTCATAGAGCTTGCGCGCGGTGTCACCGGTGGCCGGGTTGTTGAGGATGTCAGGGAAGCGACCCTTCATCTCCCACGCGTTGAAGAACGGCTGCCAGTCGATGTACTCGCGCAGCTCCTCGAGGGAGTAGTCGTGGAACGTCTTGGTGTACGACGCCCCGCCCGTCGGGTGGGGACCCTCGTGCATGTCCTTGGCCTGCTGGGCGAGCAGGTGCGGGCGCGGCGGCTGGTAGCCGGACCAGTCGACCGGAGTCGCGTTGGCGCGAGCCTGCTCGAGGCTGATCAGCGGGCGGTCGTTCTTCTTGGCCGCGTGCCGTTTGCGCAGGGAGTCGTACTCCTGGGTGACCTGCTCCAGCAGCGCCGGGCGGCGCTCGTCCGACAGCAGTGAGGCGACGGTCGGCACGGAGCGCGACGCGTCCTTCACCCAGATGACCGGGCCGTGATATTTCGGCTCGACCTTGACGGCCGTGTGCGCCTTGGAGGTCGTGGCGCCGCCGAGCAGCAGCGGGATGTCCAGACCCTGCCGCTCCATCTCCTCGGCGAACGACACCATCTCGTCCAGCGAGGGCGTGATGAGGCCGGACAGCCCGATCACGTCGGCGTTCTCCGCCTTGGCAGCGTCCAGGATCTTCTGGCCCGGCACCATCACGCCGAGGTCGACCACGTCGTAGTTGTTGCACTGCAGGACCACGCCGACGATGTTCTTGCCGATGTCGTGCACGTCGCCCTTGACCGTGGCCATGACGATCTTGCCCTTGGCCCGCTGGACGTCGCCGGGCTTCTTCTCGGCCTCGATGAACGGGATGAGGTGGGCGACGGCCTTCTTCATGACGCGCGCCGACTTCACCACCTGGGGCAGGAACATCTTGCCGGCGCCGAACAGGTCGCCGACGACGCCCATGCCGTCCATCAGAGGGCCTTCGATGACCTCGAGCGGGCGGCCACCGGACGCCGACAGCTCCTGTCGCATCTGCTCGGTGTCGTCGACGATGAACTCGTCGATGCCCTTGACCAGCGAGTGCGTGATGCGCTCCCTGACGGGCAGACCGCGCCACTCCTCGGTGACGACCTCCTTCTCGGAGCCGTCGGACTGGAACTGATCGGCGATCTCCAGCAGCCGCTCGGTCGAGTCCTCGCGCCGGTTGAGGATGACGTCCTCGATCCGCTCGCGCAGCTCGGGGTCGATCTCGTCGTAGACCACGAGCGCACCGGCGTTGACGATGCCCATGTCCATGCCGGCCGAGATCGCGTGGTACAGGAAGACCGCGTGGATCGCCTCGCGGACCGGGTTGTTGCCTCGGAACGAGAACGACACGTTGGAGACGCCACCGGACACCAGCGCGCCCGGGAGGTTCTGCTTGACCCACCGGGCACCCTCGATGAAGTCGACGCCGTAGTTGGCGTGCTCCTCGATACCGGTCGCGACGGCGAAGATGTTGGGGTCGAAGATGATGTCCTCGGCCGGGAACCCGACCTCCTCGGTCAGGATCCGGTACGCCTCGCCGCAGATCTCCTTGCGACGCTCCAGCGTGTCCGCCTGGCCCTGCTCGTCGAACGCCATCACGACGACGGCCGCGCCGTACTTGCGGCACAGGCGCGCGTGCTCGATGAACGGCTCGACGCCTTCCTTCATCGAGATCGAGTTGACGATCGCCTTGCCCTGGATGCACTTCAGACCGGCCTCGATGACCGCGAACTTGGAGGAGTCGACCATCACGGGCACGCGGCAGATGTCGGGTTCGCTGGCGATCAGCTTGCAGAAGCGATCCATCGCCTCCACGCCGTCGATCATGCCCTCGTCCATATTGATGTCGATGACCTGCGCGCCGGCCTCGACCTGCTGGCGGGCGACGGCCAGCGCGGTGTTGTAGTCGCCGTTCTTGATCAGCTTGCGGAAGCGGGCCGACCCGGTGATGTTGGTGCGCTCACCGACGTTGACGAAGAGGGTCTCCTCGACGATGTTGAGCGGCTCGAGGCCGGACAGCCGACAGGCCGGCGACGTCGTGGCCGGGACCCGAGGCGCCTTGCCCTCGACCGCCTCGGCGATCGCGGTGATGTGCTCCGGAGTCGTGCCGCAACAGCCGCCCAGGAAGTTGACGAGGCCGTCAGCGGCGAAACCCTCGACGACGGTCGCCATCTGCTCGGCCGTCTCGTCGTACTCGCCAAAGGCGTTGGGCAGACCGGCATTCGGGTAGCAGGAGATGAAGCAGTCGGCCAGGCGAGAGAGCTCGGCGACGTACTGCCGCATGTCGGAGGCACCGAGCGCACAGTTCAGGCCGATGGCGAGCGGCCGGGCGTGGCGGACGCTGTTCCAGAACGCCTCGGTGACCTGTCCGGACAGCGTGCGGCCGGACGCGTCGGTGATGGTGCCGGAGATGATGACCGGCCAGCGGCGCTCGCGCTGCTCGAAGAGCGTCTCGAGCGCGAAGATCGCGGCCTTGGCGTTGAGGGTGTCGAAGATCGTCTCGACCACGAGGATGTCCGAGCCGCCGTCGACGAGGCCGTTGGCCTGCTCGAGGTAGGCCGACACCAGCTCGTCGTAGCTGACGTTGCGCTTGCCCGGGTCGTTGACGTCGGGCGAGATCGAGCCGGTGCGGTTGGTCGGGCCGAGCGAGCCGGCGACGTAGCGCGGCCGGTCGGGCGTCTTCGCCGTCATCGCGTCGCACTCGGCCCGCGCCAGCTGCGCCGAGGCGAGGTTGAGCTCGTACGACAGCTCCTCCATGCCGTAGTCGGCCATCGAGATGACCTGGGCATTGAAGGTGTTGGTGCCGATCACGTCGGAGCCGGCCTCGAGGTTGAGCCGGTGGATCTCGCTGATCACCTCGGGCTGGGTCAACGACAGCAGGTCGTTGTTGCCCTTGATGTCGGAGGGCCAGTCCGCGAAGCGCTCGCCGCGGTAGTCCTCCTCGGAGAACTTGTGACGCTGGATCATCGTGCCCATGGCACTGTCGAGCACCAGGATGCGCTCGCGCAGAACCTGCGTGAGCTCATCGGTCAGGTCCGGCCGAAGCTGGGTTGCATCAGGCTTGGGCGGGGTGGCGAGCCCGGCGGACCGGCTCTCGCGCTCGTCGGAGCGGCTGCTCACTGTTTCCTCCAACTGCTGGATGGCTCCAGCGACGGGTGTGCGGTCATCTTAACGACGCGCCGCGACACGTTTTCGGCCCGCTTCGACGTAGGGGCCGGTCGATCCTTAGGGTGGGACGACGCCGGTGGCCCCGGCGGCCGGGCCCGGCTCGCCGTGTGCTCTCAATCGTCCCGAGGGAGGCTGCGTGATCCAGCTCGAGGATCTGCCGGAGCTGCGCGACCCAATCATGATCGCCGCGTTCGAGGGCTGGAACGACGCCGGTGAGACCGCGACTGCCACATTGGCCCACCTGGCCCGTATGTGGGACGCCGAGCCGATCGCTGCTCTGGACCCCGAGGACTACTACGACTTCCAGGTCAACCGGCCGCGAATCACCAACGAGGACGGCCGTCGTACGCTCCGCTGGCCCACCACGCGGGTGCTGCTGGCGCGCGACACGCCGCTCGACCGGGACGTGCTGCTGGTCCAGGGCATCGAGCCGTCGATGCGGTGGGCAGCCTTCACCGAGGAGATCATCTCCCTCGCCGAGGACCTCGACGTCACGATGCTCATCACGCTCGGCGGCCTGCTGGCCGATGTGCCGCACACTCGGCCGATCCCGGTCACGGTCACCTCCGAGCACGAGGAGACCCGGCACCGCTACGACCTGGAGCAGAGCCACTACGAAGGCCCGACCGGCATCATCGGCGTCGTGGTCGACGCGGCCGACCGTGCCGGGATGTCGACACTGTCGTGCTGGGCAGCTGTGCCGCACTACGCCGGCGGCAGCCCTTCGCCCAAGGCGACGCTCGCGCTGCTCACCCGGCTCGAGGAGCTCTTCGACACGTTGATCGGGCACGCCGACCTGGCTGACCTAGCACGTGCCTGGGAGCACGGCGTGGACGAGCTGGCTGCTTCCGACGACGAGGTGGCCGAATACGTCCACTCGCTCGAAGAGGCGCAGGACACCACTGATCTGCCCGAGGCCAGCGGCGATGCGATCGCGCGCGAGTTCGAGCGCTACCTGCGCCGTCGCCAGGAGGACGAGAGCTAGCCGCCTCGCTGGACAGGCCCGAAGTTCATTGACCCGGGAGACGTCCACACGTCGTACCGCTCCCTTAGCATCGCGCCTGGCACGTGTTGGACCGTTGGGGGGCAGACGATGGTTGAGATCCAACCGAATACGACGACGAGGTCGACCGGCTGTCGATCTGCGGAGCGCGATGGGTCACTGAGGTGAGTGCGGATTCGGGGTTTGAGATCCCGCCTGGTGATCCGGACGGCCTGGATCGGGCGGCGCGCACGTTGGGGTCGTTGGGTACGTCGTTGGGCACCAGCGATTTGAAGCGTGCCGAGTCGGGGATGGTGACCGCGACGCGGGGGTGGACCGGTCCGCGGAAGAACGACTTCACCGACGCCGGTGCGGGGATGCAGATCCACCTCAAGACGTTGGCGACCGCGCTGACGGGGGCCAGTGGTGCGTTGCACCGGTACGCGACGGTGCTACGGACCGCGCAACAAGACATCGCCCGCTACGCCGGCGCGGCGCAGCACGCCGCGGACGTCGCCGACCGAGCCGAGAAGAACGGCAAACCCGATGTCACCGCGGACACGCGTGCGACGCAGGCAGCCAACCACAACCGGAACATGGCAGGCGGCGCCCGGAGTGACGTGCACACCGCGAAGACTGCGTTGTTGGGCAAGCTGCACGACATCGGAACGGTCCTGGTCCCTGGCACCGAGACCCTCACGGATGCGCAGGTCGCGCAAAAGGTGCTGGCCGCGTTCGGTCAGACCGGGCTGCCCGCGACCGGCGCCACCAAAGACCAAGCCTGGGGCGCCCTGGCCAAAGCCCGCACCGACTCACCAACCGATGTCGTCCGTGCTGATGGCACCGTGGCGTGGGCGGTGCTCTACCCACCACCAACCAAACCCGCCACCGACCTGTCCACGCTCGGCCCACTCAGTGCCACGTCCACCGCCCACGGCAAGTGGGGATTGAAGTCGATTGGTTCCGCCTTGGGAGGCTTCGTCCGCTCCACCGCGGAGGGCCCCGTACGCCTCGTCCAAGGCACCGCCCAGTCCACCTTCGGCGGACTCATCAGCCTGGGGGGCGCCGCCAGCTCCAACCCCACCACCAAGCACGTCGCCACCAACCAGGCGTGGCGATACCAAGCCGACGGCACCACGAACACCCAAGCCGGCGCCGTACCCACACTCCTGCTGTTCGCCGGCGTGGGCGCCGGGACGGAGTCGGCGCCGGTCGGTTCCTGGCTTCGGGCACGCTACCCATTCGGAACCGCTAAGAGCATCGGAGCAACAGAAAACGTCGTCGACGTTACCGGGCCCAGATTCTGGACATCGTGGCCGAATTACCCAAAGGTAACCGTAGACGGTAAATCCTACGCGCAGATCGGTGACCGCCTCTACTCTAGACACGCCGTAGACCGAATGCAGCCCAGCGGTATGCGCTATTCACCTCACCCAGGTCCAGGCGAGGGTGGGAAGACTGGCGGTATGCCCGAAATTCGCCAGGTGGGCGGCGACTACGGGCGGGGAGTCGCGCCGCGTTATATTGAGGACGTCATCATGAACACCAAAGGGGAGACGCAAGTCAACGGCAACACTATTCATGATGGGGGTAGTTTGGAAGTTATTCTTAGCCCACAGGGACGAGTTGTGACGGTGATCACCAAGTGAATGAAGGAAACCCAGCAGAGGACCTTCGCAGCGTTCGCCGTCGACTGCGCGAGGCCGACGCAGACGTTGACGTTGAATCTATCCAGGACGAATTCCATCGCCTAGTATTCCGCCTCCATAACGCCAGTCCAGATGGCGAGCGAAAACTCGCAACTATGCTGAACGACGTCGAAAGGATTCGATTCTCGCTCCTGCCTGAGGATCAACCAAAAGCCGTCGCCGAGGTTCTAGACCGGGCTCAGGTGCTCTTCGATGACGCTTCGTGAGCGTCGTTACCCCGCAACCGTGCGATCCGCGTCAGGGGACGGCTGAGAATCAGCAGTCCGACGATCCCGTTGCGCGCTCTCGCAGTCCTGACCCGCGACGGTTGATCAGCTCGCTGAAGGTCAGAGGCGAACGCCGAGCAGGGTGTCGAGGGCGGCCGACAGCTGCTGACCGGGACCGTCGACATGCGTCTCGGACTCGCGACCCGCCTCGGCGACCCAGGCGTCCACGACCTCCAGCGCGCGTTCGCTGTGCAGGTCGTCGGCCAGGAATCCGCGGATCGCCTCGACCACGGGCTCGGCCGCCGGACCACGGTCGGCCGCGATGGCGTCGCGCCAGCGCTCGAGACGCTCGCTCGCCTGCTTGAGCAGGCTGTCGGTGTACTCCCAGTCGGTGCGGTAGTGCTGCGCCAGCAGGACCAGCCGTACGGCCATCGGGTCGATGCCATCGCGCCGCAGGTCGGAGACGCGGACGAGGTTGCCCTTGGACTTGCTCATCTTCTCGCCGTCGTAACCGACCATGCCCTGGTGGGCGTAGACCTGCGCGAACGGCGTGTGACCGGTCAGCGCGGCTGCCTGCACCGCGCTCATCTCGTGGTGCGGGAAGATCAGGTCGCTCCCGCCGCCCTGCACGTCGAACCCGTCACCGAGCAGGTTGAGCGCCAGCGTCGTGCACTCGATGTGCCAGCCCGGGCGGCCCGGCCCGGCCGCGCCGCCGTCCCAGGACGGCTCCCCCGGTCGCACTCCGTGCCACAGCAGGGGGTCGAGCTGGTCGTGCTTGCCGACGCGGTCCGGGTCGCCTCCACGATCGGCGAAGACGTCCATCATCTGCTCACGAGACCAGTGCGACACCTCACCGAAGGACGGCTGCTGCGCCAGGTCTAGGTAGATGTCCTGGACACCCTCCTGCCCGGCCTCCGACGGGTCCACCGCCAGGGCGTACGCCGCGCCTGAGCTGAGCAGGCGCGTCACCGTCTCGACGTGCTGAGGCATGGTCTCCACGACCCCGACGTAGTGGTCCGGCGCGAGCACTCGCAGCGCGGTCATGTCGTCGT
Organism: Luteipulveratus mongoliensis; assembly: GCF_001190945.1. Classification (NCBI taxonomy): domain Bacteria; kingdom Bacillati; phylum Actinomycetota; class Actinomycetes; order Micrococcales; family Dermacoccaceae; genus Luteipulveratus; species Luteipulveratus mongoliensis. The sequence goes on from NZ_CP011112.1 coordinate 3,354,390, forward strand.
GGAACAGCTGGATCTCCGAGGTCGCCAGGTCCTGCCACGCAACGCCGTCACGCTCGGCGCGCTCCAGGAGCGGGTCATCGATGTCCGTGGTGTTCTGCACGTAGTGGACGTCGTGGCCCGCCGCCCGCAGGGCGCGGTTGACCAGGTCGAAGGTGACGTAGGTGGCCGCGTGGCCCAGGTGCGTGGCGTCGTACGGGGTGATGCCACAGACGTACATCCGCGCAGTGCCCTCGGGAGACACCGCCCGTCCCTGCTGGGACGCGGTGTCGAAGAGGGTCAGTGGTCCGCTCTGACCAGGGAGCTCGGGCAGGACAGGCGAGGACCATGACTTCACAGCGGGCAGCCTACGGCGTCACCAGAGAGGCCACGGGAGGGGCGTCCGGCCCGCCGGTGGCACCGGGAACGTTCCACGCTGCAACAGCCTGTCGACCCGGTTGCTGAGCGCATCCACCTCGTCCTCAGTCAGGACAGGGGCGAGGTCAGCGGCGAGCGAGCCGTCCGCGAGCGCCGCGGCCAGGCGTTGCAGCCGGCCACGGTCATCCTCCGGCAGCGGGTCACCGGCCCAGCCCCAGAGGATCGTGCGCAGCTTGGGCTCGGCATGGCAGGTGATGCCGTGGTCGATGGCCCAGAGCTGGTCACCGTCCTCGATGAGATGGCTGCCCTTGCGGTCGGCGTTGTTGATGACGATGTCGAGCACCGCGAGCGAGGCCAGTCGCGGGTCGTCGGCGTGCGAGAGCGCGACCGGGCCGTCGTCCTGCAGCTCCAGCGCCACGATCGGCAGGAAGCCCTCCGCCAGGTCCGCCACCGGGTCCAACCGAACCAGTGAGATCGCGTCCTCGGGCTCCAGCGGTCCGACCCAGCGTTGCACCGAGCCTGGTCCGAGGGGGCCGTCGCGCAGGACGGTCTCCGGGATGTGGGTCCAGCCACCCGCCCGAGCGATCAGGTAGGTCGCGAGCTCGCGTCCGGCCAGCGTCCCGTCCGGGAAGTCCCACAGATCACGTTCGCCGCGAATCGGCTTGTAGACCGCGGTAACTCGCTCGTCGGCCGCGTCGACCCAGACCCGCAGCGCGAGGTTGGATGCCTCAACGAGCTGGCCCTCGACCTCGACCTCGCCGGTCGCGAGGACAGATTCGATGTCCACCGCTCAGCGGCGGTAGCCGTTGGCGCGCGGACAGATGTGACCCTCGGTGTCGAGCGGGCCACCGCAGAACGGGCAGGGCGGTCGGCCCTGCGCGACAGCGGCCAGGCTGCGCCGGGCGAACTCGCGGGCGTCGGCCGGCCCGACGATGACGCGCAGCACGGAGGAGTCCGGTTGGGTGACCTCGACCAGCTCGTCGCCCTCCTCGGAGGGTTCGAGCTGCACCTCACCGTCGTGGCACTCGATGACGACCGCGTGCCGCGCTTCCTCCCACGCGAGGCTCAAGGTGCCGACACGGAACTCGTCCTCGATCGGCGTGCTCAGCGGAGCGTTGTCCTCCGGCGCCGGCGGTGCGTCCGCGGCCGCGCCGACCTCATCGAGCAGCTCGTTCACGCGATCGGCCAGCACTTCGACCTGTTGCTTCTCCAGGGACACCGAGGTGACCCTACGGCCCTGAGAGACCTGCAGGAAGAAGGTGCGTTGGCCGGGCGGACCGACCGTGCCGGAGATGAACCGGTCCGGTCGGTCGTACTCGATGACGGGCATGGACCGAGCCTAATCCGCAGCGCCGGTCTCGCCGCCAGGGGTCGCATCGCTCGCCCGCGCCTGCTCCTCGGTCGGCGGCCGCAGGTCCTCGATCGAGGCGCCGTTGTCGTTGGTGCGTACGACGAACGGCCGGCTCTCGGTGTAGCGCACGGCCGAGACCGACGCCGGATTGACGGTGATCCGTTGGAAGAGATCGAGGTGCGTACCGAGGGCGTCGGCCAGCACCGCCTTGATGATGTCGCCGTGCGAGATGGCTGCCCAGACCGCACGAGCGCCGTGCTCGGCCTCCACCTGCGCGTCGATCCGTCGTACGGCTGCCACGGCTCGGGCCTGCATCTGGGCCATCGACTCGTTCTCGAAGTCGGGTGACGGCGGGAAGGTGACTGCGGACGGCTGCTGCTGCACGATCTTCCAGAGCGGCTCCTGCGCCAGGTCCTTGATCGAGTGTCCTGTCCAGGCGCCGTAGCGGCACTCCCCCAGTCCGTCCTCGGTCACGACCTCGAGCTCGCGGCCGCTCACGAGGGCGCTAGCCGTCTCCCGGCAGCGCTGGAGCGGGCTGGAGACGAGGCGCACGAGCGGAAGGTCGTGCAGCCGCTGTGCGACGCCCTCGACCTGCTGCTGTCCGGTGTCGTCGAGACCGACGCCCTCGGACCAGCCGGCGAGCACACCGGAGGTGTTTGCGGTCGTACGTCCATGGCGGATGAGGAGGACGGTGGGCACTCGGTCACTGTACGGGTGCGTGCGCTGGAGGGCCGGGCGTGGTGACATAGGCCAGTGATCGTGGACCAGGCCGTCTATCGCGACGGCAAGCGACTCCAGTGCGGGGATCTCAGCGACGAGCTGGACCAGCTGCACAAGGAGAAGGCCGGGTTCCTCTGGATCGGGCTCAAGGACCCGACTCTGGAGGAGTTCGACCTGGTCAAGGACGAGCTCGACCTCCATCCGTTAGCCGTCGAGGACGCCGTCACCGGCGACCAGCGGCCCAAGGTCGAGCGCTATCCCAACGGCAACCTGTTCGTCGTCATGAAGACGCTGAGCTACGTCGAGGAGACCTCGGACGTGGAGACCGGCGAGGTGATGCTCTTCATCGGCGAGCGCTTCGCGGTGACCGTACGCCGGGGCGAGCCCGCTCCCCTCGCTCCCGTCCGGGCGGCCCTGGAGCATGCGCCCGAGCTGCTCGCGCACGGCCCGGTCGCGGTGCTCTACTCCGTGATGGACGCTGTGGTCGACAACTACATGCGCATCGACGACGAGCTCGCCGATGACCTGGACCGCATCGAGCGGGACGTCTTCTCGGCTGACCGCACCACCAACGTCCAGGAGATCTACTCCCTCAAACGTGAGGTGCTGGAGACCCGCCGAGCCGCGCTGCCCCTGGTGGAGCCGCTCATGCGCATGCTGAAGGCCGGGCTGCTCCCGAAGGAGGCGCTGCCGTTCTTCCGCGACATCAACGACCACCTGCTGCGGGTCGTGGACCACATCGAAACCTACGACCGGTTGCTCACCGACGTGCTCAACGCCCACCTGGCGCAGGTGTCGGTGCAGCAGAACGGCGATATGCGCAAGATCTCGGCCTGGGTGGCGGTGGCGGCGTTCCCGACCATGGTGGCCGGCATCTACGGCATGAACTTCTCCGGCATGCCAGAGCTCACGGCCTCCTTCGACATCGGCGGCTCGGAGTACTACTACGGCTACTTCGTCGTGCTCGCGTTCATCGTCGTCGGCTGTGTGTTCATCTACCGAGCATTCAAGAAGTCTGGCTGGCTCTGACGGTCTAGCTGGGTCCGCCCACGGACGTGAGCTTCTCCGGGTTGCGGACGCAGTAGATCGCGGTGACGCGGTCGCCGCGGACCTCCATCGAGGTGACCTGGTCGATCACGCCGTCCAGGTGTACGACCACGGCCGGCATGCCGTTGTAGACGCCGACCCGGATGTCCATCTCGCCCATCCCGGCGCCTTTGGTGAGCAGCCCGAGGACGAGCCGCGCGACCTTCTCCTGGCCCTCGACCGGCCGTCGTACGGTCGTGACGACGCCGCCACCGTCCCCGATGAAGACGACATCCGGGGCCAGCGCCTTCATCAGCCCGTCGATGTCGCCGGTGGCCGCGGCCGCCATGAACCGCTCCGCGACAATCTGTGCCTCGGCCGGCGTGGCGACCGCTGTCTGCCGTCGCTCGTGCACGCGCTCACGGGCGCGATGGTTGATCTGGCGTACGGCTGCCTCGGTCTTGTCGACCGCGGCCGCGATCTCGGGATAGCTGAAGGCGAACACTTCGCGGAGCACGAACACCGCACGCTGAGTCGGGTTCAACGTCTCCAGCACGAGCATCATCGCCGTCGTCACGGCCTCGCCGGTCAGGACGTGGTCGACGCTGTCCGGGGACGTCTCGATCGGCTCGGGGAGCCAGGGGCCGACGTAGTCCTCCCGCCGGCGGGACGCCGCCCGCAGCATCGTGAGCGCCTGCCGGGTAACGATCTTCGCGAGGTAGGCCCGCGGGTGCTCCACCGTTGTCTGATCGACCGACTGCCAGCGCAGGTACGAGTCCTGCACGGCGTCCTCGGCCGCTGTCACCGAGCCGAGGATCTCGTAGGCGATCGAGAACAGCAGCGGTCGGTGACTCGTGAACTCCTCGGCAGTCACCGTGCCCCCGGCAGCCAGACGTAACGGGCGGTCCGCGGCCCGTAGGCCGCGTAGCGGCAGACGACTTCCTTGACGAGCGACGCGAGCCGGCCAGAGACGTACAAGCGTCGCGGCGAGTCATCGCGTCGGCACACCTGTGCCACGGCATCGCGCCGACCGAGACTGACGTTCTGCCCGACGTATCCCATCGAGTACGGCTTGGGCCGGGCTCCGGAGATCATGCGCGCCAACGTATCCGCGGCATGAGCACCCTGGGGCGCGGCCGTCGCACACGCCATCCGCATGCCAGGAACGGCGGCACAGTCACCGACGACGAAGACCCGCGGGTCGGTCACGCTGCGCAGGTACTCGTCCACGATCGCGCGACCCTCGGCGTTGACCGCAAGGCCGCTGCGTCCGGGCAGGTCTGCCCTGCTCGACACGATCGCCCACAGGGTGAGGTCTGAGTCCAGCATCGCCCCGGAGCCGAGCGTCAGGACGTCATGCTCTCCGGGGATGGCGTCCACCTCGGCGACGGTCTCTTCGAAGACCTCGACACCCAGCCGGTCGAGCGCCCGATGCACCCGCTCACGAGCCCCGGCCGACAGGCTCGCGGCGATCGTCCCCGCCACGAGCCGTACCTCCAGGTCCGGGCGGGCCTCGGCGATCTCGGACGCTGTCTCGAGCCCGGTCAGTCCTCCGCCGACGACGGTGACGACGCTGCCCTCCGCCAGCTCGGCCATGGCCGCGCGGGCCTGCTCGGCCCCCTCCCAGGTCCCGACCGGGATCGTGCCGGGCATCGGCGTGACCGTGCTGCCCACCGCAAGGAACAGGTAGTCGAAGTCGAGGCTCTCGCCATCGGTCAGCGTCAGAGAGCCTTCCCCCACCTTGTCGACCTCGCCGATCGTCATCGCGATGCCCTCCTGGAGGGCATTCACCAGCGGTGTCGCCGCGGTGCCGGACCCGGCCACCTGCTGGTGCAGTCGTACTCGTTCGACGAACTCAGGGCGTGGGTTGACCACCGTGATCTCGACGTCCTCGGCTTTCTTGGCCAGTCGATTCGCTGCGAGCGTCCCTGCGTAACCGGCGCCTACCACCACGACCTTCATACCTGCCTCCTGCGTGAGTCCGATCGGTCGTAGATGGGATGCCGCCCAGACCGCTCCTGTGACAGGTGCGGTCGTGACGTACGTCACGTCTTGACCGCGGACTCAGCCTGCCGCGTACGCCTTCGCGATCCGGGCGCCCAGCCGCGCGTTGTTCTTCACGAGGGCGATGTTGGCGACCAGGCTGGTGCCGCCGGTGAGCTCGACGATCCTCCCGAGGAGGTACGGCGTCGCGTCCTTGCCGTGGATACCGAGCCTGTCGAGGTCGGCCAGCGCCTGCTCGATGGTCGCGTCCATCTCACCGGCGGGGATCTCGTCGGCTTCGGGGATCGGATTGACGACGGCCAACCCGCCGGCGATACCGAGGTCCCATTTCGCGGCCATGACAGCCGCCACCTGCTCGGGGGCGTCGGCGCGCGCCGGTGCACGGTGGCCGCTCTGGCGCGAGAAGAAGGCCGGGAAGTCGTCGGTCCCGTAGGCCAGCACGGGAACGCTCAGCGTCTCCAGCGTCTCCAGCGTCAGGCCGATGTCGAGGATGCTCTTGACGCCGGCCGAGACGACGGCGACGTCGGTGAGCGACAGCTCGGTGAGGTCCGCGCTGACGTCGAAAGTCCGCTCTGCTCCTCGGTGTACGCCACCCAGCCCCCCGGTCACGAACACCCGGATCCCGGCGAGCGCGGCGAGTCGCATCGTGGCGGCGACGGTGGTCGCGCCGTGACCGCCGGCTGCGACGACCGTCGGGATGTCCCGCACGCTGACCTTGCTCACGGCGTCGCTGGTGGCCAGCAGCTCGAGATCGTCCGAGCCGAGGCCGATCCGAGGCCGTCCGTCGAGGATCGCGATCGTCGCGGGCACCGCGCCCTCCTCACGGATGATCGCCTCGACCTCGACCGCCATGGCGACGTTCTGCGGGTAGGGCATGCCGTGACTGATGATCGTGCTCTCGAGCGCCACCACTGGGCGACTGTCTCGCAACGCCTGCGCCACCTCGTCGGTGACGGTGAGAGAAGGGTGCGGCGTCATGCGTGCTCCTGGGTGAGGGCCGAGCGGATCAGCCGGTCGGTGAGGTCGGGACGGACGGTGTGGGTGGACGCGACGGTCAGGGTGGCCGCCGCCTGGCCGAGCCGAGCGGCCACGGCGAGCTCGTCGCCCGCCAGCAGCCCGTGGCAGAAGCCCGCGAGCATCGCGTCGCCCGCGCCCGTGACGTCCTGCACCTCCGTCGTCGGTGCGGCGATGCGCGTCGTCGTGCCGTCGTGGGAAGCCAGGACCGAGCCGCCCTCTCCGAGACGCACCCAGACGTGCTGTACGCCGCGAGCGTGCAGATCGCCGATCGCCGCGCTCAGCTGGCGCTCGGTCCGTGTCGGCAGGCCGGTCAGGGCGGCCAGCTCGTCGCGGTTGGGCGTCACGGCGAACACCACCTGACCGGCGACCAGATGAGGAGCGAGGAGCCCGGCCTTGGCCACGCTGACGGGCTCGACGACCACCCGCACCTGCGCTGCAGTGGCGAGGCCGAGCGCGTGCGCGAACGTCGGTGCAGCCAGGTTGCCGTCGAGGACCACGACGCCCGCGGTCGTGATGACGTCCCGGCCGGCACCGAGGTGCTCGGGGGCGAGGGCGTCGGTGGCGCTCATGTCGGCCACCGCGACCAACAGCTCACCGTCGGCGTCCAGCACAGCGGCGTACGTGCCGGTCGGCAGGTCGGTGCGGTGCACGTAGTCCAGTCGTACGCCCGCCGCGGCGGTCTCGGCCAGCAGGGTGTCGCCGAAAGGGTCCCGCCCCACGGCGGCGATGAGGTGCGTACGGGTGCCGAGGCGGGCCAGGTTTTCCGCGATGTTGCGGCCCACGCCGCCCGACGACATCGACGCATGGCCGGGGTTGCTGGTCCCCGGTGTCGCCTTGGCACCGCTGCGCGCCTTGAGGTCGACGTTGGCACCGCCGATCACGACGACACCGGGCTGCTCGCTCAGCAGATAGCCGCGGCCGAGGATGACGCCCTTCTTGCCGAGGTTGGAAAGGTGCACGTTGACCGCGGCCCGGGTCATGCTCAACCGTTCGGCCATCGCCGCCGACCCGATCATCGGGTCCCGTCGGAGCAGCTCGACGACCTGCTGTTCGCGCTCGGTCAGGTTCATGCTTGCCACACTAAGGTGTACTTACTGCAATAAGTACGCCTTTTCGCTCAACCGGTCAGTCCGCGAGGCCTTCCTGCTCCAGCAGCTCGGCCATCGCCCGGACGGTGCGCAGCCGCTGCTCGAGGTCGTCCCCGTAGGGCGCGACGCAGAGCGTGGTGACGCCAGCTTCGGCGTAGCGGTGCATCCGGTCGGCGATCCGCGCCCGGTCGCCGACCAGCGCTGTCGCGTCAAGGAATTCGCGCGAGAGAGCGGCCGCTGCGTCGCGCGGTTTGCGATCGAGGTAGAGCTGCTGCACCCGCTCCGCCTCCTCACCGAATCCCGCTCTCACAGCCAGCCGGTTGTAGAAGTTCTGCTTCGCCGAACCCATGCCACCGACGTACAGCGCGGCATACGGACGGACCCGGTCGTACGCCTGGTCCAGGTCATCGCCCAGGCTCACCGGCACGCTCGGCGCGATATCGAACCCGTCCAGCGTGTCCGGGAGGTCAGCCGTACGCCGACCCGCGCGGATTGCGTCGTGCAGGTCACCGGCGTGCTCGGGCATGTAGAAGACCGGGAGCCACCCGTCGGCGAGCTCTCCGGTGAGCTTGAGGTTCTTGGGCCCGATCGCGGCCAGGTAGAGCGGGATGTGCTCGCGTACGGGACGCGTCGTCAGGTGCAGGGCCTTGCCCGGCCCGTCGGGCAACGGGAGCGTGAAGTGATCACCGTCGTACTCCAGGCGTTGCCGGCTCAGCGCCCGACGCACGATCTCGGCGTACTCACGCGTGCGGCCGAGCGGATCGGCGAACCGGACACCGTGCCAGCCCTCGCTGACCTGCGGGCCCGACACGCCGAGACCGAGGCGGAACCGGCCATCGGTGAGGGTGTCCAGCGTGCTCGCCGTCATCGCCGTCATGGCCGGTGTGCGCGCAGGGATCTGCATGATCGCGCTGCCGAGGTCGATGCCCTCGGTCTGCGCCCCCAGCCAGGCCAGGATCGTCGGCGCGTCCGAGCCGTACGCCTCGGCCACCCAGGCGACGTCGTAGCCGCATCGTTCGGCTTCCTGGACCAGCTCGCGCGGAGCCGACGCCTGCGCGTCCTTCGCCGAACCCCAGTAGCCCACCATCAGCCCAAGTCGCATGGCCCGACGTTATCCCGACGCACCCGGACCTCCCGTCCAGTCGGTAGGTTGCGCCTCATGCGTCACACTCCCCTCGGCCGGTCGGGCCTCCGTGTTTCCACGCTCACCCTGGGCACGCTCGGTTGGGGCACCGACGTCGACGTCGACTCCGCGCGCGAGCACCTCACCACCTACGCGGAGGCCGGCGGCACCACGATCGACACCGCCCACGGCTACGGCCTCGGTCAGACCGAGGAGATCGTCGGCGCGCTCATCGGCGACGTGATCCCTCGCGAGGACGTCACGATCATCACGAAAGCCGGGATCTCGCGTACGAGCGGGGACCGGGTCGTGGACACCTCGCGTGGTGCACTCATGCGCCAGCTGGACACCTCACTCAGCCGGATGCGTACCGACCACGTCGACCTGTGGCTGGTCCACACCTGGAGCGACGAACCGGCCCTGGAGGAGACGCTGTCGGCCCTGGAATGGGCGGTCACATCCGGTCGCGCGCGCTACGTCGGAGTGTCCAACTACCTCGCGTGGCAGATGGCGCGGGCGTACTCGTTGCTCGAGCTGGCTCGAGTTCCGTTGGTAGCAAACGAGATCGAGTACAACTTGCTTCGCCGCGACGCCGAGCACGAGACCGTCGCGGCCGCCGAGGCACTCGGCATCGGACTGCTGGCCTGGTCACCTCTGGCGCGCGGAGCGCTCACCGGCAAGTACCGGCACAACGTCCCTGCTGACTCGCGCGCCGCAGGACGGCCAGCGCTCCTGGAGCCCTATCTCGACGGGCACGCACGAGCGGTCATCGAGGCCGTCTGCACGGCCGCCGACGGCCTCGGCGCCAGCCCGGGCGAGGTCGCCCTCGCCTGGCTGACCGGACGGCCGCAGGTGAGCGGCGCCGTCATCGGCGCCCGCACCCTGGCTCAGCTGACCTCGGCACTCAAGGCGACCGAGCTCGCCGTGCCCGACCAGGTCATCCAGGCTCTCGACGAGGTCTCCGCCTGACGCAATCGGGGGGTCGTCCCGCGCCCTAGAAGGCACGAGATGACCCCCCGATCGTCAGGAGGCGATCAGCTCAGGTCGGAGCGTTGGCCGGCTTCTCCTCGGTGTCGTACTCCTCGTCGTCGAGCCCGGAGTACTCCGAGCCCTCGTCGTCATCGTCCTCGAAGTCCTCGTCGTCGTCTTCGTCTTCGTCATCATCGAAGTCCTCCTCGTCGCCGGCATAGATCTCCAGCGGCGTGACCTCGCCGTAGGTGTCCATCAGGGCGTCGTCGTAGGTCTCGAACGCGTCGGCGACGTCTCGATACGCAGCCACCACGGTCGGGTCGTTCTCCCCGCGCCGCGATGCTGCGGACTCCAGGTGCCGTTCAAGTGCAGTTACGAGCGCGGACAGTGCGGCACGCGGGTCATCCGTCATGACGCTGACGGTAGCGAATGTGTCGCAGAATAGGCAGCAATGATCCAGTACGAGTACCGCGTCCTCACGTTCCCGCGGGACGCCACCCGAACCGACGTCCGTCAGGTGCTGACCGAGCACGCTGAGTACGGGCACTGGGAGCTGGCGCGTACCCGCCTCTACCTCGGCGGCCACCGGCGTGTCTGGCTGCGGCGCAAGATCATCCGCGTCCAGCGCACTGCCTAGGGGCGCCCGACGACGTCGGTCAGCAGTCCGCCAAGAAGCGCTGCAGCGTACGAGCCCCGAACTTCAACGACTCCAACGGAACTCGCTCGTCGATGCCGTGGAACATCGGAGCGAAGTCGAGATCGGCGGGCAGCCGCAACGGGGCGAACCCGTAGCCGGTGATGCCGAGCTTCTTGAGTGCCTTGTTGTCGGTGCCGCCGGAGAGGCAGTACGGCAGGATCGCCGCGCCCGGGTCCTCGGCCAGCAGCGCACCCTTCATCTTGTCGACCAGGGCACCCTCGAACGGCGAGTCCAGCGCAATGTCACGATGCACGATCGTCACCTCGACGTGCTCACCGGCCAGCTCTCGGATCGTGGCCATCAGGTCCTCCTCGTGGCCCGGGAGGAATCGGCAGTCCAGTGACGCACTCGCACTCTGCGGGATGACGTTGTGCTTGTAGCCGCTGTCCAGCATGGTGAAGTTCGAGGTGTCACGCAGGGTGCCCTCGACGAATCCCCGCGCACCGCCGAGGTGCTGCAGCAGGTCCGAGGCGTCGTCGTCGGCGTACGAGACACCGGTCAGGTCGGACAGGCCGTCGAGCAGCTGGCGCACGGAGCCGATGTATTCACGCGGCCACACGTGCGCATCGATCCGCGCGATCGCCGCAGCCAGTCGTACGACGGCGTTCTCGTCGTTGGGGACCGAGCCGTGGCCCGCACGACCGTGCGCCGTCAGGCGCAGCCAGGCGATGCCCTTCTCGCCCGTCTGGAGGAGGTAGGCGCGCTGGTCCTGACCGTTCTTGTCCGGGAAGGTGACGCTGTAGCCGCCCACCTCGCTGATCGCCTCGGTCACGCCGTCGAACAGGTCCGGGTGCTGGTCGACCAGCCAGTGGCTCCCCTTGACTCCCCCGGCCTCCTCGTCCGCGAGGAAGGCGATCACGAGGTCGCGCGGCGGCTTCTTGCCGGTGCGCGCGAGGTCGCGGACGACGGACAGGATCATCGCGTCCATGTCCTTCATGTCCACCGCACCGCGGCCCCAGACGCAGTCGTCCTTGATCTCTGCACCGAACGGATTGACCTGCCAGTCCTCAGCATTGGCGGGTACGACGTCCAGGTGACCGTGCACGGCGAGTGCGCCTCGTGAGGAGTCCTCGCCCTCAATGCGTACGACGACGCTCGCCCTCCCGGGCTCACTCTCGAACAGCTCCGGGTCCAGGCCGACCTCGGTGAGCTCGGTCATGACATATTCGGCGGCTTTGCGCTCGCCGGGACCGCTGCCGTCGCCGTAGTTGCTCGTGTCGATCCCGATCAGGTCCTGACAGATCCGGACGACCTCGTCCTCGGGTGTCACGGTCTGGTCGGTCTGAGAGTTGTCGGCCATGTCATCCACTCTGCCACGGAGTCCGACAGCGCTGAGGGGCCCCTCAGGTCCAGTCGCGAAGTGCGCGGACCTGGTCGATGGTGTCGGCTTCCTCGGCCCGCTTGTCGTCGCGGTAACGCAGCACGCGGGCGAACCGCAGCGCCATCCCGCCCGGGTAGCGCGAGGACCGTTGTACGCCGTCGAACGCGATCTCGACGACCTGCTCAGGCCGCACTGTGACCACCCAGTCCCCGAGGTCTGTCGCGAGCTCGGTGAAGCGCGTGGTCTGCCAGGCGAGCATCTCGTCGGTCATGCCCTTGAACGTCTTGCCCAGCATCACGAAGCCGCCGGTCTCGGGATCGCGGGCGCCGAGATGGATGTTGGACAGCAGTCCTTTGCGCCGGCCGCTCCCCCACTCGATCGCGAGTACGGCGAGGTCGAGCGTGTGACGCGGCTTGACCTTGACCCAGCCGGCGCCACGCCGACCCGCGGCGTACGGCACCGACAGGTCCTTGACCACGACGCCCTCGTGGCCCTCGCTCACCCAGTGGTCGAAGAACTCCTGCGCCTGAGCCGGGTCCTGGGTCTCCAACCGGGGTACGACCATGGATTCCGGGACGAGACCGACCAGGGCCGCAATGCGCTCGTGCGCAGGCGCATCGATGAGATCCCGCCCGTCCACGTGCAGGAGATCGAAGAACCACGGCGTGACCGGCGTCGTACGCCGCAGCTCGGCCGGGTCCTTCGAGCTGGCGGTACGAGCGCCGGTCACCTGGAACGGATGAGGTGAGCCATCGGCGCGTAGCGCAATCACCTCTCCGTCGAGCACGACAGACTCGGCGGGCAGCGCGGCGACGGCGTCGACGATCTCGGGCAGCCGCTCGGTGACGTCGTCCAGGCTGCGGCTGAACAGCCTGACCTGGTCACCTCGTTTGTGAGCCTGGACGCGGATGCCGTCGAGCTTGCACTCCACCGCGAACGGCACGTCGGCCGGCAAGGTGTCCACGGCCGCGCTCACATCTGCGGCCGATCCGGCCAGCATCGGCCGCAGCGGCCTGCCGACCTCGAGCGTGATCTGGTCCAGCGCGGCCTGTCCCCCGGTCAGTGCTGCCGCGGCCACCGGGCCGGCGAACCCGGCGAGCATGACCGCACGCCTGACCGAGGCCTGCGGCACCTCAGCGGCCTCGGCGATCGCCGCCAGCATCACGCCGTCGAGAGCGCCCTGGCGGATCTCGCCGGTCATGAGCCCACGCAGGAACCCCTGCTCCGGCTCCGTGGCCGATTCGAACAGCTCCCGGACGAGCGCTGCGCGCGTAGCGGTCGAACCCACGCCGGCCGTCTCGGTGAGACGCCGCATCACCGCGTCGACGGCTGTCACCGTCAACGCAGCGGCGGGCGCGGGGTCGGGGAGCTGCGCGAGACCGCGCCACCCGACGCCGGTGCGTCGCTGCGGCAGCACGCCCGACAGGTAGGCAGTGACCAGCTCCACCTCGTCCGCAGGCGCAGTCCGCAGGAGCTCGGCAATGACCTGGGTCTTGGTGGTGCGCGAACGGGTGGCGCCGACCCGCGCGGAGGCGTCTACGACGTCGTACAGAAGCACGTCGTCAGTGTGGCGTAGGGCACCGACAGTTGCTCGGATCGGCTGCCTCCCGGAGAGTGGCCGCATGGCACAGACGACCCGCATCGTTCTCGCGTCCCGGCCGCACGGTGAGCCCACGCAGGAGGACTTCAGGACCGAGACCGTCAACCTCCCTGACCCAGGCCCGGGCGAGGCTCTGCTGGACACCCTGTATCTCTCGCTGGATCCCTACATGCGCGGCCGGATGAGCGATGCGCCGTCGTACGCAGCGCCGGTCCCGATCGGCGGCACGGTCGTCGGCGCCACGGTGTCTCGGGTGGTGCACTCGGCCGACGACTCGCTCGCTGCCGGCGATCTCGTGCTCGGCTATGGCGGCTGGCAGACGCGTTCGGTCGAGCGGGTCCGCTACCTGCGCCGGCTGGACCCCAAGGGCAGCATTCCCGTCTCCACCGCGCTTGGCGTGCTCGGGATGCCCGGTTTCACCGCGTACGCCGGCCTGCTCACGATCGGGCAGCCGAAGCCGGATGAGACGGTCGTCGTGGCCGCCGCGACGGGTCCCGTGGGCTCCGCCGTCGGCCAGATCGCGCGCATCAAGGGCGCACGTGCGGTCGGCATCGCCGGTGGGCCGCAGAAGGTCGCGTACCTGCAGGAGCTCGGCTTCGACGCCGCGCTCGACCACCGCGCGCCGGACTTCGTCGAGCAGCTCGCCGCGGCAACTCCGGACGGGATCGACGTCTACTTCGAGAATGTCGGTGGAGCCGTCTGGGACGCCGTACTGCCGCGGCTGAACACCTACGCGCGGGTGCCGCTCTGCGGTCTGGTCGCGGGCTACAACGCCACGTCGTTGCCCGAGGGTCCGGACCGCTCGGGCGCGCTGATGGGCACGATCCTGCGCAAGAGCCTCACCGTCCGAGGGTTCATCCAGACCGAGTTCGCTCCGACGCAGACGGACGCCTTCGTCCGGGACATGTCAGCGTGGGTGGCGTCCGGCGAGGTGACCTATCGCGAGGACATCGTCGACGGTCTGGACCACGCCGTCGAGGCGTTCCGCGGCATGCTGCGCGGCGACAACTTCGGCAAGGTCGTCATCCGCGTCAGCGACTGATCGAGCACGGTCACGGCTGGCGGGGTTACGGCTGGTCGGGGTCCCGGATGTCGCCCGGATTGCACTGTGCCGCAACGGTATTGGCGTAGCCGACAGCGGGCCGCCAGGGCTCGAGGTAGAAATGCAACTTCTCCGGGACGAAGAGCACGTGACAGGCGAGCTGGTCAGCCATGCCACGCGTGTCGGCGGAGGGCACTCTCGCGACGACCTCGCGCCACGCAGCATCGGCCACGTCGCGCGTCGCTGAGGACCGAAGCGCAGCCGTCGGCGTCACTGACAACGCTCGCCGGCCATCGCGCTTCGTCCAGACCACCGACGCGATGAACGGACCGGTCGGACGAGGTGCGGTGGTCGGTGACGGAGTCGGGGCCGGCCGCGGCGGCGAAGAAGTCGCCCGGGTGGGCGGCGTTGTCTGGGAGGTCTCGGTCCCAGAATCGGCACATCCCGCGAGCCCGATCAGGACCAGGACGAGAGCTGTCTGTCGGATGAGCCGCACGTGCCAAACGCTACGTGGGAGAAGGCGCTGATCGCGCGCCGCGATCGCATCGGCCATGCTTGGCAGAGGATCTCGACGTCAATTCCGCTTGGCACGAGGCCGATTCCGGCAGATTATGGCTCAGCGACGCTCACACGACCGCGAGGAGGTGAGCCGCCATGACGCAGGTCGCCGTCTGGAACGCCGATGAGACGTTCCTGCACACCGTGCCGCTGAAGCACGCCATCACGATGCTGCACCGACGTGTTGCCGAGATCCACGAGGCTGTCGAGGGTGAGACCTTCGGGCCGTACGCTCGCCCCAAGGTGCTGCGCCTCATCCGTTACGTCGTACGCCGGTGGGAGTACGCCAAGACCAAGGCCGCCTACTCGCGCGAAGGTGTCCTGGCTCGCGACGACGGCCGGTGTGCGTACTGCGGCCTCCCCGGCGCGGACACGATGGACCACATCCAGCCGCGCTCGCGGGGCGGCGCCACCTCCTGGATGAATGCCGTGGCGGCGCATCGCCACTGCAATCAGGTCAAGGGCGACCGGACACCCGAGGAGGCAGGGATGCCGCTGCTGTGGGAGCCCTACGTCCCGACCCGCGGCCGGCTGCATCGGGCGCGGCTGATCCACCCCTAGAAAGCAATCGCGCGAGCGGCCATGTTGCTGGCCGCTCGCGCGATCTGACTGGTGTCCGGAGGGGGACTTGAACCCCCACGCCCGTTAAAGGGCACTAGCACCTCAAGCTAGCGCGTCTGCCATTCCGCCACCCGGACAAGGTGTGCTCCGAGTCGATCTTACGACCGCCTCAGCGACGCCAGACGTTAGCACGCGGGCGCCCGAATCCTTGAATCGGTTCGAGGCTGCAGGGCCTCTCAAGGATCGCCGCAGGACCACGTCTTGAGAGTCAGCGGTCTCGCTCGAGCCCAGGCTCGCGACGATGCGGGGCACGATCTCCATGGCCCCGCCAAACTGAAGGCTCCGCAGGCAGTCGCTTGGACTCTCGAGCCCGGCTCAGTCGTTCGCTCATGGCTGACTCATCGCCCTTGAGCTGTGGTTCGTTGACCTCTCGGTCGCGCCGGACCGTCAGATGCTCTGCGAAGTAGCGGATCTCGGCCAGACCGTCAGGAACGATCATCTCGAGCTGGCCGACGTCGTAGACCTGCGCGACGACGTCGACCGCTTCCTCCGCGGTGGTAATGCCGAGCTCGTCGGCCAGGAGGAGCAGGTCGTCGATGTCACGTTCGCGGCCGGCGGCAAGCTTCATGGCCAGGAGATGCTCCGCGGGAGCGATCTGAACGGTGAGGCCACCGAGCTGCTCAGCATGGACGCC
Source organism: Luteipulveratus mongoliensis (assembly GCF_001190945.1). Taxonomy (NCBI): domain Bacteria; kingdom Bacillati; phylum Actinomycetota; class Actinomycetes; order Micrococcales; family Dermacoccaceae; genus Luteipulveratus; species Luteipulveratus mongoliensis. The sequence continues at coordinate 3,370,515 of NZ_CP011112.1, forward strand.
GTCCATCGCGCGGGGAGGAATGTAGGGGCCGGCGGATGAGTTCAGCCAGTTCGGCGGCAGATCGCGTTCCTGCGCTATGTCCCTGGCAATCGCCAGGACCTCCCGCTCTGGCTCGATCGCCGCGTCGACGTCCTGCGTCGTACGCGACCGTGAGTGGCGTAAGGCGATCGCCGCGCCGCCTACGACGTACACGGTGGCGTGGATGTCTTGATCCTGAAGCCGGTCTCCGAGGTCGGCAAGGAGGTCTCTGATCTCGTCAGGCGGAAGCTCACGACTCACAGCGTGACCAGGTCCTTGGCTCGGATCTGGATGCCGAACTGCGCAAGGTCCGGGTCGATCGGGTCGCTGGGTCGAATCGAGATCCTGGTCAGCGGGGTCCAGTCCGGGCTGACTCGCTGAGGTTGGGCCCAAGCGGGCGGTTCGAGACCCTTTTTCCTGAACGTGACAGCGGTGATGACGCGCATCAAAGTCTCCCATCGATCATCAGTGAGCTCACTGACACGCTCGTCCCACAACAGCCGGGCTTGACTCCGGGGTGCGGACAGCAGCTGGTCTCTGCCCTGAAGGAGCCAGCGCAGGGCATCGCTCGGGTGGTCCTTGTAGTCGCGCTCGACCGCCTCGGTGGTCTCATCCGCCGAGGCCCACTGTGTCCCGTTGGAGGGCAGCACACGACCGGCGATATCCATCATCCGCATCACCATGACCGCGGACGGGATCGTGTCGCCGCTCCGGTAGGCCGATAGACGGGACGGAGACGTCCCGACCTTCTCTGCGACCTCAGTGGCGGTCAAACCAGACTTCTCGACGAGCCTGTCGACCCAGGCCGCGGATCGGGCACGTTCGGTCGTGGTGATAGCTGCCATGGTCAAATCTTCTCATATTTGATAACCAGCGTCGGTCACGATCTGGACACGGCAGCGGATCAATCGCGCGTCAATCGACCTCTCAAAGCGTCTTCCATTCATGATCGGGAAGTTCCCCGCCTACGGCGGGGTGCGTCTGTGTCGGGAGGAACTCATGCGCATTCGAACCACGTCGCCGACGGCTCGCGCCGCTGCGGCTCTGTCCATCGCTGTCGCTGTGCTAGCTGTCGCGGGCTGTGGGGCAGACCCCGCGAAGCAGGCCGACTCCACGAGTCAGGCGAGCTCGACACCAGCGCCGGCACGAACGACTCCGGGCCTGGCGGGCCCCAGTACGACGCCGTCTCCGACATCGACCGACCTCGAACGAGTCGTCGGCATGACGCCGCTGATCAAGCCGAGCACCTCGACGAGCACCTCGAGCACGTCGACTGCGACGGCCAGTCCCACCTCGACCGGGTCAGCGGACCTGGCCACGAGCACCGAAGTCCTCGCTGTCGGGTCCAAGGGCCCCGGCGTACAGGCCGCTCAGACACGGCTCAAGGAGCTTGGCTACTGGATCCCGACCCCGGACGGTGAGTTCGGTGGCTCGACCAAGCAGGCGGTCTGGGCGTTACAGAAGGCTGCGGGCATCTCACGTACCGGCAAGATCGACGCCACGACTCGAACAGCGCTCGTCCGCGGTGCCGTGCCGCACCCGCGGACCAGCTCGGGCAGGGTCATCGAGATCGACATCGCCCGCCAGCTCCTGCTCGCCGTCGACGGCGGACACCTGACGGCCATCATCAACGCCTCGTCAGGCAATGGCGAGACATTCACGGTCAAGGACAAGAAGACCGGCAAGGAGACCAAGTACGTCGCGCGCACCGACCGCGGCAACTTCTCGGTCTACAAGGAAGAGAACGGTATGCACGAGTCCACCCTCGAGCTGGGCTCGATGTGGCGGCCGAAGTACTTCAACGGCGGCATCGCCGTCCACGGCTCCGGCTCAGTGCCGCCCCACCCCGCATCGCACGGCTGCGTCCGGGTGACCAACGCGACGATGAACTGGATCTGGGACTCCTGGGGTGCCTCCGTCGGCACCCCGGTCCTCGTCTACTAAGCCTTCGCTGGACGCGAGAGCTCAGTAGCCCGCGGCCTGCGCGGCGTCCCGATACATCGGCGGGCAGCTGCCGCCCTTGCCGACGTGCTCGAAGTGCCACCACTCGTTGCGATAGGTGCGGCACAGCCCGAACTTCGCGCCATGCAGCTCCAGCCAGCGGGCGCCGGCGCGCGGACCGACATCGATCGCGCGGCGCTGCACGTGTGAGGAGTCCTTGGGCGGCAGCACCCAACGGCGCGCCTCCTTCTCGGAGCCGTACTTGCGCACGGCTTCCTGGAACAGCTTCTCCTGCACCGACGCCGGACGATATCCCGAGGTGACGTGCAGTCGTACGCCGGCGGGCGCCGCTGCCTGGCGGGCCTTGATCAGCGCGTTGGCCAGGTCCGGGTTCAGGCCCTTGGTGCCCGACTTGTCCTTGCGGACCGCCTTGGTCGACGTGCTCGACGAGGTGGACGGCGTACGGGTGGTTGATGGGCGCCGTGTGGTGCTGGAAGTGCTCGTCTCGCCTGAGGACTGGAGGCCCAAGGTGGGCGTCGGCGTACTCGACGCACTCGGAGTCGCAGCCGGCAGAGGTGACGAGAATGCCTGGTTGTCGCTGTCCCCGCCGCCCGTGAGGTCCGAGCAGCCGCCGAGGATCATCGCCCCCACCACCGCCGGCGTCGCCAGCATCGCCAGACGTGTGGTCCTGTTTGTTCCCTTGCGCACGTGACCTCCCCCGCTCGAGCGTGCGTCCTCGAAGAGGGTAGGTGGTCACCGACCCAGCTCGAACACCGTTTGCCGAAAGCGACTGATCCCTCCTGAGCGGGATCCCGATCCCCGCCGGGAGCGAGGCAGCCTGCGGGGACCCCTGCTCATCTAGGGTCTGGCGGGGACATCAACGTGATGAGGAGCAGACGTGGGACTACTGGTCGGCCTGGCCTCTCTGGTCAACGCCGTCATCATCGCGTTCATCGCTCGTCGGCTGCTGGGTGCGCCGGTGGGCTGGCCGCGGGCCATCCTGCTCAGCCTCATGGTCAACGCGAGCGTCCCGTCGCTGCTCGACTGGGCGTCGGGTCCGCTGAGCCTGCAACGGAATCCGGCTCAGAACACCGTTGAAGCGGCTCAGACCGCACTGGTCAGCGGGCTGCTGATCTCGTGGGTGATCGTCGCTGAGGTCGCCCTCCTGGTCATCCTCGAGGCCCTGGTGCCGACCGGCTCGTTGCCCAACCCGATCGATTGGGTGCGAGGGTTGCCGGCTCGTTGGCGTCGCACCCGTCGCTACGTCCAGATCGTTCGGATCGCCACGCGACACGGGCTGTCCCGCTACTTCCGTCGCGGCCGGACCTCCGAGTCGCCTGGATCGGACACGGCGCGCGCGCTGCGCGAGGCGCTCACCGAGGGTGGCGTGACGTTCGTCAAGCTCGGGCAGATGCTGTCCACCCGTCCGGACGTGCTGCCCGCGGCCTTCGTCCGCGAGCTGTCCCGGCTGCACAGCGACGTGCCCCCGCAGCCGTGGAGCGTCGTACAGCAGACCTTGGACACCGAGCTCGGACGGCCGCACGGCGAGGTCTTCTCGGAGATCGACCAGACGCCGTTCGCCTCGGCCTCGGTCGGGCAGGTGCACCGCGCTCGTCTCGCCGACGGCCGCGAGGTCGTGGTGAAGGTGCAGCGCTCCGACGCCAGGGCGCAGGTCACCGCTGACCTGGACATCGTGCTGCGGCTCGCCCGCTGGCTCGACCGGCGCACGGAGTGGGCGCGCCGGGTCGGTGCGCGCGACCTGGCCCACGGCTTTGCCGAGTCCTTGGACGAAGAGCTCGACTACACCGCCGAGCTCAGCAACGTCTACGCCCTCCAGGCCGCGCTCGACGCCGCCGGCGACACTCGCGTCCGGGTGCCGCAGACCTACCCCGCCTGGTGCTCCGAGCGGCTGCTCGTGATGGAACGGATGCCCGGCCTCCCGCTCTCGTCCGCTGCGGACCTGCTCGCGACGTTCTCCGACCAGACTCGCCGCGACCTGGCGGAGCACCTGCTGGGCTCGGTCCTGGACCAGGTCATCAGCAGCGGTGTCTTCCATGCCGACCTGCACGCCGGCAACGTCTTCATCGATGAGCAGGAGCGCCTCGGGCTGCTCGACCTCGGCTCCGTGGGACGGCTCGATCGTGGCGCGCGACAGTCGCTCGCCCTGCTGCTGCTCGCGGTCGACCGGCAGGACGGTGCTGCCGCGACGCATGCCCTGGTCGACCTGCTCGACCGTGGTGAGCACCTCGACGAGCGCCGGCTCGAACGGGACGTGAGCGCCCTGATCATGCGGTACGCCGTCGGCGCGGCCCCGGGACGCAGCAGCCAGATGTTCGTGGCGATGCTGCGCGTGGTGCTGGCGCACGACCTGTCCGTACCTCCGCAGGTCGCCGCCGCCTTCCGCGCCCTGGGCGCACTCGAGGGCACGCTCACGCTGCTCAGCCCGGACGTGGACATGGTGCAGGTCGCGCGAGCCAGGGGTCGATCCCTCCTGCAGCAGCAGCTGTCGCCGCAAGGACTCCGTGAGCACCTCCAGGACCAGATGGTGGCCATGTTGCCGGTCCTGCAACGACTGCCCGCTCGGCTCGCGAAGGTCACCGAGGACCTCGAGGCCGGCCGGCTCGCCATCTCGGTCCGCACCTTCGAGACGCCCCGGGAACGCCGCTTTGTGCGCGGGCTCGCCCAGCAGGTCATCGTCTCGGTCCTGGCCGCGGCCTGCGCCCTCGGCGGCATCCTCATGGTCATCGCCGAGACCGGGCCGATGATGACGACAACCCTGCGGCTGTACGCCTTCCTCGGCTTCGTGCTGCTGCTGTTCGGCTTCGTTCTCGGCGCTCGCGCGCTTGTACTCGTGTTCCGGCATGCGCGCGAGCACGCGCTGGACTCACCGTGACAAGAGGCACCCTTTGCGAGACTGCCAGCTACCACGCTCCGACGAGATGAGGCCCCATGCTTGCTGTGTACGCCGACCGCCCCTCCCCCGACGCCCCCCTCGACGCGCTCGTCGTCGGTGAGCGACCGGAGCCGGAGGTACCGGCAGGCCATGTGGCAGTGACGGTCTCGGCCGCCAGCCTCAACATGCACGACCTGTGGACGCTGCGCGGCGTCGGCATCAAGCCGGAGCAGTTCCCCATGACGCTCGGGATGGACGCCTCCGGCACCCTCGAGGACGGCACCGAGGTCGTGGTCTACCCCGTGATCAGCTCGCCCGGCTGGAGCGGTGACGAGACTCTCGACCCGCGCCGCACGCTGCTCACCGAGCACCACCAGGGCACCTTCGCCGAACGTGTCGTCGTGCCGGAGCGCAATGTGCTGCCCAAGCCTGCGGGCCTGAGTCACAGCGAGGCGGCCACGCTCGGGACCGCCTGGCTGACGGCGTACCGCATGCTCTTCACCAAGTCCGGGCTGCGACCGGGCCAGACGATGCTCGTCCAGGGCGCGTCCGGTGGCGTGTCGACGGCGTTGACCGCGCTGGGTCGCGCTGCCGGACTGCGCGTCTGGGTCACTGGTAGCACCGAGGAAAAGCGTTCTCTTGCAACGGATCTCGGCGCCCACCAGGTGTTCGAGAGCGGTGCTCGCCTGCCCGAGCGCGTCGACGGCGTCTTCGACTCGGTGGGCAAGGCCACCTGGTCGCACTCGATCAAGTCGCTCAAGCCGGGCGGCATCGTGGTCACCTGTGGGGCGACGTCCGGCGAGCCCGATTCGGCCGAGCTGACCCGGATCTTCTTCCAGCAGATGCGCGTGGTCGGCTCGACGATGGGCACCCGCGCCGAGCTCGAAGACCTGCTCCGGCTGTGCGAGACGGCCGGCGTACGTCCTCGGGTCGGCACCGAGGTGCCGTTGGAGCAAGCGCGTGACGGGTTCGAGACGATGCTGGCGGGTCAGACGGCCGGCAAGATCGTGCTGACCCGCTGACTGCACGCGCCCTCAGTCGGCCTCGGGCGCGCGCCAGTCCGGCGGGTCGGTGGCATGCAGCTCGGCGTCATCGGCGGTGAAGGTGCGAACCGCGCCCGGCTGGGTTCGTGGTCCTTCGAACCGCACGCTGACCCGGCCGATCCCCGCACCCCACACCCAGCCCGCGCCGTGGACGTCGTGTCGGACGTCCTGGCCGGTACGCCACGTGGTCGCCGCGGTGGGCCACTCCGCCGTCGCGACGACGGTCGGTGCATCGGTCAGGTCCGCGACGGAGGACTGCGTCGGCTCCTCCGCCACCAGGACCTCCCCCGTCACGGCCATGCCCGCCTCGTCGTCGAACGCAAGCTGGGTCTGCGCGTGCGCCGTGAAGCCGGAGACCCCTACGCCGAGCAGGCGTAGTCCGTCGGACACATCGACGTCAGCAAGCAGCCGCCGGGCGGTGTCGAGCACCACCGCGTGCTCCCCGGTGGCATGGGCCAGAGTCGCCGAGCGGGTGTGGGTCGAGAAGTCGTGGTGGCGGATCTTGATGGTCACCGTGCGGGCGAACAGCGCGTTCTGCCCGAGCCGGCCCACGACGCGCGTGGCCATGCCCGACAGCTCGGCGTCCAGGCGTGAGCGGTCGGGCACATCGACATCGAAAGTCTCCTCGGCCGAGATGCTCTTGGTCTCACGCTCGACCACGACGTCACGATCGTCCTGGGCGCGCGCGAGCCGGTGCAGCCCGTGACCGTGTGAGTCTCCGAAGAGGCTGACCAAGTCAGGCAGCGACATCCGTTGCAGGTCAGCGACTGTCGCGACACCGAAGCTCTTGAGTCGCTCAGCCGTCGCCGGCCCGACGCCCCCGAGCACCCGGACCGACAGCGGCTCGAGGACCTCCAGCTCACGACCGGCCTCGATCACGACCAGGCCGTGCGGCTTCTCCAGCTCGGAGCCGATCTTGGCGAGCATCTTGGACGAAGCGACACCTGCTGAAGCCGTCAATCCACCTGTGGCAGAAGCGATCTCATCGATCAGATCGGCGACCAGGTGGCGTACGCCGTCCACGCTCAAGTCGTGATGCCCCGGCGCGGCGAGGTCGACGTACGCCTCGTCGACGGAGACCTGCTCCACGACCGGCGACAGCGCGTGCAGCAGGTCCATGACCACGTGCGAGGAAGCGCGATAGGCCTCGAAACGAGGTGAGAGGTACGCCGTCCCGGGCGGGCAGCGGCGGCGTGCCTCAGAGGTCGGCATGGCTGATCGCGCGCCATAGGCACGGGCCTCATAGGACGCGGTCGAGACGACACCTCGGGTGCCGATCCCGCCGACGATGACCGGTTTGCCACGCAGCGAGGGCTTGTCTCGCTGCTCGACCGCGGCGAAGAACGCATCCAGATCCAGATGGAGGATGCTCGCCTGGGCACGCACGCCTCACATTGTGGGGCCTGGCACCGACAACCCCGACGCGGGTCAGCTGAGGGTCAGCACGACCTTGACGTCGTCGTCCTGGCGATCGAACGCCGAGGCGAAGTCCTCCAGAGCGACACGTCGGGTGATGAGTCGCTGCAGCCAGGACTGATCGGCGTCCTTCAAAGCCTTCGCACCCGCCTCGTAGTGGCGCATGTTGGCGTTGACCGAGCCCACCACCGCGCCGTTGTCGAGCACGATGTCCCGGTTGATGGCCCCGAGGTCGAGCTTGGTCTGCTCGCCGGGGTTGGAGATGCCGGTCAGCACGATGATCCCGTAGGGGACGTTCTCGGCCAGCACACCTTGAATCACGGGGACCGCGCCGGTGCCCTCGATGACCACGTCCGGCTTGACCTTCTTCATCACCGCGTCGGCCGAGTCCGTGTGATACGTCCCGCCCAGGTCCTTGACCAGCTCGGGCTTGAGGCCGTCCTTGGCCCGGTCCAGGACGTGCACCTCGAGACCCCGCTGCGCGCCGATCATGGCCCCCAGCAACCCAATTGGCCCCGCGCCCGTGACGAGCACAGACTTCGGCTCGAACCAACCACGGTCACCGATCCGGTCCACCTGCTCCCAGGCCTTGGCGACCACTGTGGTCGGCTCCATCAGCATGCCGACCTCCGCCAGGGACGCGTCCAGCTTGATCGCCATCTCCGGCTTGACGCGCCACTGCTCGCTGCCGAAGCCGTGGATCTGCTTGATGCCGTGCTCGGTGTATTCGCCGTTGCGGCACATGTCCCACTCGCCGTGCGCGCACGCACCGCAGGGCTTCGGGTCGGGCATCCGGACCACGCCCACGATCAGGTCGTCCTTGGCGAAGCCGCTGCCGTCGGGTGCCTCGATGATCTTGCCCAGCGACTCGTGGCCGAGGATCAGGCGCTCCGAACCCTGGGGCGCCCAGCCATACAGCCCCTCGGAGATCTCGTGGTCCGTGCCGCAGACGCCGAGGGCCAGGCCCTGCACGAGAACGTCGCCGTCCTTGGCGTCCGGCTCCGGCATGTCGACGACGTCCAGCGAGTCCTTCTGCTGCGGAATGACCGTGAGTGCGCGCATGTCTGCACGCTATCGACGTCGTACGCCAGGTGGGGGTGCGGCGCGTTCGTCACCCAGACGTACCCCTGGCGTTCACTCCTGTGAGTGACGACGCTTCCGGCGCAACGTCCGTATGTTCGCAGCATGTCCACCGAAGCTGTCACCGTCCCGCCCGTCCGCACCCCGACGTCACGAGGTTCTGACTTCGCCGAGCTGTCCCGTCGGATCAAGGCAGCAGGACTGCTTGAGCGGCAGCCCCGCTACTACCTGCTGCGGGCGACCGCGCTCGGGGGTGTGACCGCAGCGACCGTGGCAGCCTTCGTGATGCTGGGCAACTCGTGGTGGCAGCTCGTCGTCGCCGTCGTCCTCGCCGCGCTCTCCGGCCAGCTCGCGCTCATCGCGCACGACCTGGCGCACCGGCAGATCTTCCGGACTCGCCGTCCGAGTCAGGCGTGCGGGCTCGTCGTCGGCAACCTGCTGCTCGGTATGAGCTACGGGTGGTGGATGGACAAGCACACCCGGCACCACGCCAACCCCAACCATGAAGAGCTCGACCCGGACGTGGCGCCGGACATCATCGTCTGGTCCCAACGGCAGGCCCGCAGCAGCCGCGGCATCGCGCGCCGGCTCGCTCCGCTCCAGGGATACTTGTTTCTCCCGCTGCTCACGTTCGAAGGTCTGAACCTGCACGCCTCGGCTGTCCGCGCCGTCGCCCGGCCCGGTCTGAAGCAGCGCCGGATCGAAGCTGTCCTGCTCGTGGGCCACGCAGCCGTCTACATCAGCGCGCTTCTGCTCGTCCTCTCCCCCGCCAAGGCACTCGCGTTCGCCGTCGTGCACAAGGCTCTCTGGGGCGGGTACCTCGGGGCGATCTTCGCGCCCAACCACAAGGGCATGCCGACCCTGACCGGCAACGACCGACCGGACTTCCTGCGCCGTCAGGTGCTGACCTCACGCAACGTCACCGGTGGTCGCGTCGTCGATGTCGCGCTCGGTGGGCTGAACCACCAGATCGAGCACCACCTGTTCCCGAGCATGGCCACACCCGCACTCCGACAGGCTCGGCCGATCGTGAAGGACTACTGCCGCGAGGTCGGGGTGGACTACGCCGAGGCATCCCTGGTGTCGTCGTACGCCCAGGCGCTGCGGCACCTGCACCACGTCGGCGCACCGCTGCGCGACGCAGCGTAGGTGCCGGCACCCGAACAACCGCCACCGTCGCGCAGGTACGGCATCGGATCGCAGACAAGGCTGCGGTTCAACGCCAGATCTGCGCGGCGGTCACGACGGATCAGATGCGCCGGTGGACAAGCAACGGCAGCACTCGGGCAGCGCCCGCCTCGCGCAGGGCCGCGCCGGCGACCGTGACGACCCATCCTGAGGATGACGCGTCCACCACGAGCAGCACGCAGCGCCCGGACACCTCGTCCGCGAGGCTGCTGGCATCGAGCACCGCGCGCCAGGCCGCCGCCTCATCCGGTGACGGCAGGTCCGCATCCACTGACTGGATGGGCGGCCACGCGGCATAGCTCAGCCGGCCGACCTCGGCGAGGTGCTGGGCAACACCTGCGGTGACGTCGGTCAGGCCGGCAGCGGGCAGCGAGACGGCCACGTCGGGCCGCTGGGACCAGTCGTCCTTCCACCCGGCCAGCACCCGGACCGCAGCGTCGAGCAGGTCCTGTGGCGGCTCGGCGTCCTGAGCCAGGACGCCACGGGTGACGTCACGCCACTCGGGAGCATCGGCGTGCACGATGACCCGGCCGGGATCGGTAGCGAGATGAGCGGGGATACGTCCGCGGGCTCCGAACGCCCCACCCGGCCACATCTTGCGTGGCTCGAGGAGATGCGTCTGTCCGCGCAGCACACCTCGGACGCCGGCGATGACCTCGTCACTAGCCTGCGCCTGAAGCGGCTCGGGCAGCCGGCCGAGGCAGACGGAGCACCGGCCGCAGGGCGCAGCGTCCGGATCGTCGAGTGACTCCTGGAGCAGCTGCATCAGACAGGACCCACCGTCGACGTAGCGCCGCATGATGTCGGCCTCGCGCCGTCGAACGGCGAGGACGCCGTCGTAGTGCTCCTGGTCGTACGTCCAGGGGGTGCCGGTGGCGATCCAGCCCTCATGCGTGCGCTCGACGGCACCGTCGACGGCGAGCTGCTTGAGCATCAGCTCCACCCGGGTGCGCCGCAGGCCCGTCTCCGCCTCGAGCGCCGGCACCGACACCGGCTCCTCGTGCTGGCCCAACGTCGTCAGGAGCTTCTCGATGTGGTCCTGCCGCGGGATGGTCGCCGTTGCGAAGTACTCCCAGACGCCGTCGTCGCCGGCAGACGGCAGCAGCACGACCGCCGCATGGTCGATCGCACGACCCGCTCGACCGACCTGCTGGTAGTACGACACCGGCGAGGGCGGCGCGCCGACATGGACCACGAAGCCGAGGTCCGGCTTGTCGTAACCCATGCCGAGCGCCGAGGTGGCGATCAGCGCCTTGACCTCGTTGGCACGCAGGGCGTCCTCGAGACGCTCGCGCTCGGCGGCGTCGAGCTGGCCGGTGTACGCGGCCACGGCCAGCCCCGGCGCGTCCCCGTGCCGCGCTCTGATGGCCTCCGCGAGGCGCTCGGCATCGGCCACGGTCAGTGTGTAGACGATCCCCGACCCGGGCAGCCGAGGTAGGTGCTCCACGACCCACGCGAAGCGCGCGAGCGGGTCCATCCGGGGCAGCACCGTCAGCTGCAGGCTGGAGCGCGCGAGCGGTCCGCGCAGCACGGTGGTCGACTCGCCGAGCTGGCGCGACAGGTCCTCGGTGACACGGGCGTTGGCGGTCGCCGTGGTGGCCAGCACCGGCGTCTGCGGGTTGAGCCGTTGCAGGACATCGGCAACGCGCCGGTAGTCCGGACGGAAGTCGTGACCCCAGTCGGAGACCGCGTGTGCCTCGTCCACCACCAGCAGGCCAAGACGCCCGGCCAGCGACTCCAGCACCCGTCGGCCAAAGCCTGGGTTGGCCAGCCGCTCGGGCGAGACGAGCAGGACATCGAGGTCGTCATCGCGCAGGGCGTCCTCGATGGCCGACCAGTCGGAGATGTTGGAGCTGTTGAGCGTCGCTGCGCGGAGCCCGGCCCGGCCCGCGGCGACGACCTGGTCACGCATCAGGGACAGCAGCGGTGACACCACCAAGGTCGGACCGCCGCCACGTTCACGGCTCCACGCCGTGGCCACCCAGTAGACCGCTGACTTGCCCCACCCGGTCGCCTGCACGACGAGGACCCGCGACCCGGGCTCGGCCAGCGCTCGAACGGCCGTCTCTTGGTCGTCCCGCAGGTGCGATCCGGGGCCCGCAAGGGCGGACAGCACCCGGTCTGCGGTCGCGATCAGGTCAGCTGTGCCTGAGGTCTGGGTCATGTCTCGACCGTATGGGCAGCCGACGACAGCAGCACCATCGGCCGTGACGGGCTGTGGACGATGACGACGGTGGCGAGGGGGCTGTGCAGGACCGGTGGGACCGGCCCTACTTCGAGGCCCGCTTCGCCTTCCGGCGGGCGTTCTCCTCGTGGTCCAGCACCTTGGCGGCCTCAGGCGTCGGTGCCGTCCCTCCGAGCCGCGCCGGCACGTACTTGAGGTCGTCGCCGGTCAGGGTCGGATAGCTCTCCTGCGCCTCGTGCAGCATCTTCTCCATCACCGTCTTGAGCTCGGCGGTCGCTTCGACGGCGTTGCCACCCGCCTCGAACGTCAGCGGTGCGCCGACCGTGATGGTGATGGGTGTCTTGGACCGGCCGAGCTGCTTGGGGTGGTCCTTGGTCCACACGCGGTGGTTGCCCCACGCGATCGTCGGTAGCACCGGGACACCGGCCTCCATCGCCATCCGCACCGCGCCGGTCTTGAAGTCACGCAGCTCGAGCGAGCGCGAGATCGTCGTCTCCGGGAAGACGCCCACGATCTCGCCGGCGCGCAGCGCGCTGACCGCCTCGTCGTACGCCGCGACACCGGACCTGCGGTCCACCGGGATGTGCTTCATCCCGCGCATCAGCGGACCCATGACCCGGTGGTCGAAGATCTCCTTCTTGGCCATCCACCGCACGAGGCGACGCGACTCGAGCGCCGGCAGACCGGCGTACGCGTAGTCGAAGTAGGACAGGTGGTTCATGGCCACCACGGCACCGCCGGAGCGCGGGACGTGCTCACCGCCGCTGATGGTGAACTTGAGCCCCTGGGCTGCGAACAGCGTCCTGGCGAAGCCGATGACGGGCTTGTAGACCGGTTCCATGCGGTCAGACTAGGCCACCGAACCTACGCAGCCGTCGGCCCGCGCTCACGCACAGAAGTCGCGGACGACGCTCTCCCAGCGCACGGAGTCGACGTTCCACTCGCGGCAGTGTCGAGCGACCTTCCAGCGTTCGAGCGCCACCAGGTCCGGGCGGGCGTCCGCCAGCGCCTGGGAGGGCCCGAACGGCACGAACTCATCGTCCTCGGAGTGGATCAGCAGGATCGGATGGGTCAGCTCATCGGCCCTGGCCACCCAGTTGGTCTCCGCGATGTCGATGGGCTGAGCCAGACCGACCACAGCCCGAGAAGCCCTGCCGGACAACAGCTCTCGACCGAGTACGCCGACCGGCTCGGGCAGGTGATTGACCTCGGCCTGGTGCTTGATCACGTCTCCCCAGTCGATCACCGGGGCGTTGAGCACGACCTTGCTGACCCGGTCCGACAACCAGGACCGGTTGAGGGTCTGCAGGACGATCGCCCCACCCATCGACCAACCGAACAGGATGACCTCGGTCGCGCCGCGCTCCAGCGCGTAGAGGATGCCGGCCTCGACGTCCTGCCACTCCGACAGGCCGAGGTTGTAGCGATGGTCCGGGCTCGCGGGCGCGTCGACATCGTTGCGGTAACCGACCACGAGCGAGCTCAGACCCAGCTCGTGCAAGGTCGGGAGTGCACGCAGGCACTCATCCCGCAGGGACGCCCGGCCGTGCACCAGCACAGCCCAACGGTCGGCGTGCTCACCGTGACCGGGGACGAGCCAGGCCGGCATGTCCCCGACGTCGCCGTGGATCGCGACCTCCTGGCACGGCAGGCCGAGCGCCTCCGAGGGTGTGCCGGCGTAGAAGTAGCCGCTCCACCGCGCCCCGCCCGGCGTGAGCTCACCGGTGTCAACCCCGAGCAGCTCCCGCGTCACGGTGCCTGCTGACTCGTCTCGAGTGATGATCTCGCCGATCCGAGCATGCCCCTTGCCGCCCCCGATCCAGAGCCCATAGCGGCCGGGAGAAGCGGTCTGGTCGTCGGCGTCGACGGTCACCGTGGAGCCTGTGACCGTCCGGACCTCGGTGTCGTCCGGCTGGTCCCGCTCAGGCGTGACGACCCGGCGGGCGAAGTAGGCAGCGGTCCCGAGGCCGGCCAGGCCAGCGGCAGCTGCCAGACCGCCGAGCACGGCGGCTGACAGCCCCATGGCCTTGGCCAATCCCCTCGAGTGCGCCACCCAACCATCCTGTCAGGCCCCTACTACGGATGTACGGAAGGACCCCTCGACCTTCTGATCACACCGGTTCGCCAAGGCTGTGAACGGTTGAACCTCGTACCGTGTGGTCCGCTCAGGTCGCAAGCGCGCGGGCGATGGGCCAGGCGCCCAGCGAGGTGTTGGAGAGCACGGTGCGGGTGGTGCCGGTGCGCGGGTCGTGGGTGGACGTGAAGGACGCGCCGGCGTCCGACCCGACCAGCATCACCGTGTCGGTGCTCTCGTGCAGCCAGAAGCCGAGCCCGTAGCGCCGGCTGTCCTCGGGTACGTCACAACGCGGCCGTACGACCTCCTCGACCGAGTCCACGATGTCGCCGGCGAAGAACGCGCGCCAGAAGGCGGAGAGGTCGGCAGCCGTGGTGTGGATGCCGCCATCGCCATTGGCCAGCACCGGCAGGTGAAAGACGTTGGAGCGGTCCACCCCGTCCAGTGGGAGATAGCCCACCGCGACGTCAGCGGGCAGCTCGTCGGAGCGAAGGAAGTCGGTCCGGGCCATGCCCGCAGGGCGCAGAACTCGTTCTCGCACCAGGTCGTGGTAGCCGACGCCGCCGGCCCGCTCCGCCAGCAGAGCGAGGACCACGAAGCCGCCGTTGCAGTAGGCGAACCGTTCACCGGCCCGGAACTTCGTCGCGTGCCCGTCCAGCAGGGGCAGGAAGGCTTCTGTGGTGGTCAGCTCATGAGCCGCGCCGACGACGTAGTCGGTGATCTCGCCGTCGGCCTCTTCGTCCAGGTAGTCACCGATGCCGGAGGTGTGCGTGAGCAGATGTTCGACGGTCACGTCGTCCGCGATCAGCGGCAGATCCGCTCCGAGCAGGGATCGGGCGGTGGTACTCAGCGCCAGCGCACCCTGCTCCACCAGTGAGAGAACGGTCAGGGCCGTGAATCCCTTGCTCCCGCTGGCGATGCCGAACCTGGTGTCCAGGGTGTTGGGGACGCCGTACGCGCGGTTGGCCAGACCGTAGGCGTTCGCGAGCTCGATCTGACCGGCCCGGTCGACCGACACCACGCCGGAGAAACCGGTCTCGTGAGCGATCGTGTCGATATCCCCCAGCGGCATCGCCGCACACTAGCCCAGGCCGAGCGGTGCCAAGGCGGCTTGTCGGTCAGCCCGCCACAATGGATCCATGGAGCTCCCCTTCGACCTTCCGATCACACCGATGCTCGCCAAGGCCGTGAAAGGGGTACCCGCCGCGGACTCGGTCGAGGGCGGGTTGTCCTACGAACCCAAGTGGGACGGGTTCCGGGTCCTGCTCCTACGGGACGGCGACGAGGTCGAGCTGGCCTCGCGCGGCTCCAAGCCGCTGACCCGCTACTTCCCGGAGGTCGTGGCGGCGGCCAAGGAGCACCTGCCCGAGCGCTGTGCGCTGGACGGCGAGATCGTCGTACGCTCCGGCTCGCCTGGCGCGCAGCGTCTCGACTGGGAGGCGCTCGGTCAACGCATCCACCCCGCGGCGTCGCGCGTCGAGAAGCTCGCGGGTGAGACACCGGCCGAGGTGATCTTCTTCGACGCGCTCGCGTTCGGTGACGAGTCGCTGCTCGACCAGCCGTTCGCCACGCGTCGTGAGCGTCTCGTCAAGGCGCTGTCACGACTAGCGGCCGACGCCCCCTTCCACGTCACGCGGGTGACCGACGACCCGGCCAAGGCGGAGGACTGGTTCACCCGTTTCGAAGGCGCCGGACTGGACGGCGTGGTCGCCAAGCCGCTCGAGGGCACCTACGAGCCCGGCAAGCGGACCATGCTCAAGATCAAGCACTCGCGCACGGCCGAGGGAGTCCTGCTGGGCTACCGCATCCACAAGAGCGGCGAGGGCGTCGGCTCGTTGCTGCTCGGGATGTACGACGCGGACGGCAACCTGCGCAACGTCGGCGGCATCTCCGCGTTCACCATGGCTCGTCGGATCGAGCTGATCGACGAGCTGGCCGAGCTCGTGGTGCGTGATGATGACGGCGGCGCGCTGACGGGCGAGACCGACCGGTCACGCTTCAGCGGGAGCAAGGACGTCTCGTTCGTCCGGCTGCGCCCCGAGAAGGTCGTCGAGGTGAAGTTCGACCAGCTGGAGGGCTCTCGCTTCAGGCACACGGTGGGCTTCCTGCGCTGGCGCCCGGACCGTGAGCCCGGGTCGTGCCTGCTGGAGCAGGTCGAGCGAGCCCCCTCTTACGACCTGGACGCGGTCCTCGGCGCGGACTGACCTCGCCGCAGCCGGCTCAGCGATCCAGGGGCAGGCGTACGACGGGGCGAGTCGGTCCGGTGCGACCGATCTCCTCGAATCCTGCTGCGACGAAGGTCGACAGCGCCCCGTGGAAGAGCTCGCTGCCGCCGACCTTGCCGGTGCGGGCCTCGACATCGATCGGATGGCCCTCGATCGCCGACGCACCGTGCGAGCGCGCGAGATCGACCGCCGCGCGCAGCAGGGCGGTCGCCACTCCCCTGCGTCGATGGCCGACCTTGACGACGAAACACGTCGTGCGCCAGACGTTCTCGTCGTCGGAGTCTCCCCGGACGGCCGCCAGCGACCGGCTCGAGGTGAGGCGGTCGTACGACGTCAGCGGGCCGACGGCCAGCCAACCGATGGGCACACCACCGCCGTAGGCGAGCAGGCCGAGCGGTCGCTCCGAAGCCGCCACCTGCGCACGCAGCGACTCCTGGTTGGATGCCCGGTCCGTGGAGTAACCCTGGCCGGTCGTGACGAAGAACTGGCACCAGCACCAGGCGGGGTCACCGCGCGTGCCGAACAACGCGACGAGGTCGTCCCATCGGTCGGGTGACATGGGCCGGATCGTGAGGTCGTCCATCGCGGGCGTCAGCGGTCGGCGGGATCAGGCAGGTCGTTGCGCTTCTTGCTCGGCTGCACGCGTCGGGGCTCGCCGGGCATCTTGGGATAGTCGGGCGGGAACGGCATCTCACCGAGCCCGCGCTCCTCAACGTCCTTGTCCCACAAGGCAATTGCGGTCGCGACGTCTCCGACGGACTCCCCCATCGACGCCCACGCGTCACCTTCTGACTCCAGGTGACCAGGCGCCGTACGGACCGTGAAGTCGCTGACCTTCACCTCACGCAGCGCTGACCACGGCACCGGCATCGACACCGGCGCGCCGGGCAGCGGGCGGGCGGAGTACGCCGCCGCGATCGTCCGGTCACGGCAGGCCTGGTTGAAGTCGACGAAGATCTTCTCGCCGCGCTCCTCCTTCCACCACGCTGTGGTGACCAGGTCGGGCAGCTGCCGCTCGAGCTCGCGAGCGATACCGATGACGCCGTGTCGCACGTCGAGGATCTCGTGGGTCCGCTTGATGCGGGCGTAGACGTGGACACCGCGGTTGCCACTCGTCTTGACCCACGGCGTGAGTGACAGCGACTCCATGACGTCCTTGAGGCCGTACGCCGCCTCAACCACGTCCGCGAACGCGCGCCCGGGCTGCGGGTCCAGGTCGATGCGCAGCTCGTCGGGGTTGTCGTTGTCGTCGCTGCGCATCGGCCACGGGTGGAAGGTGATGGTGTTCATCTGGACCATCCACACGGCCGAGGCGATCTCGTCGATCACCAGCTGCGGGTGCTGGCGGCCAGACGGATAGGTGCACATGGTCGTACGCGTGTAGTCCGGTACGCCGCGAGGCGGGTTCTTGGAGAAGAACTCCTCACCGTCGATCCCCGTGGGGAACCTCTGCAGCGCGACCGGCCGGTCACCGTTGGCCGCGAGGAACGGATCTGCCACGGACGCGACGTATTGCGCCAGCTCCAGCTTGGTGATCCCGTCATCGGGCCACAGCACCCGGTCGGGGCTGGAGATCCGCACCTGTCGTACGCCGTCCGGTCCGGGGATCTCGAGGACCTGCGCCTTCGCTGGGCTCATGTCCACGGACTGTAGTGATCCGGGGCGACACGCACTGCGCCGCGGAGCAGATGTCGCGGGCGCGTGAACATCGGGAAACCGTCAGTCATTCGGGCCACAACACCGTCAGACCAGGCCTACAGTCGCCCCGTCCCGTCGCGTTCCATCCGAGCGCACCTCGCCCGAAAGGTCACCCATGCCTGTCGCACCTCGCCGCCGGCTGGCCTCCGCTGTGACGGTGTCGTCGCTCGCGGTCGCCACCGCACTGTCCTTGGCACCGTCCGCGCACGCCGCCTCCAGCAGCCTGGTCATCGCTGAGGCGTACGGCGGTGGCGGCAACTCCGGCGCCCCGTTCGTCGCCGACTTCGTGGAGCTGTTCAACCGCGGCGAGACGCCGGTCGACCTGACGGGATGGACCGTGCAGTACTGGTCCGCGGCCGGCACGACTCCCCAGAAGACCGAGCTCTCCGGCACGGTCGCGCCCGGCGGGCGCTACCTCGTCAAGGAGGCCGACGGCGCCAACACCGCGGCCCCTGCCCTGCCGACCGTGGACGCCACCGGCACTATCGCGATGTCGGCCGCTTCTGGTCGCGTCGCGATCGTCAACCCGGCCGGTGAGGTCGTCGACCTCCTCGGCTACGGAGCCGCCTCGGTGTCCGAGGGCGCCGCCGCGCCCGGCACCAGTAACACCACCTCGGATGCACGCACCAACCCGTGCGTCGACACCGACAACAACGCGGCCGACTTCACGCTGGGCGCGCCGGCGCCGCAGAACGCCACCACCGCCGTCGTGGACTGCTCGGGTACGACGGAGCCCCCGCCCTCCGGTACGACCGCGACCATCGCTCAGGTCCAGGGCGCGTCCCACACCTCGCCGTTCAACGGCCAGAAGGTCAAGGACGTCAAGGGCGTCGTCACCGCCGTGAGCTCCTCCGGGTTCTGGATCCAGTCCACGACTCCGGACGACGACCCGGCCACGAGCGAAGGCGTGTTCGTCTTCACGCGGACCGCGCCCACGGTCGGCGTCGGCGACGAGGTCACGGTCGCGGGCACCGTCTCGGAGTTCCGGGGCGGCGGCGCGGACGGCAACGACAACCTGACGACGACCGAGATCACCGCTCCGACCACCACCGTGGGGTCGAGCAACAACCCGCTGCCCGCACCGGTCGTCCTCGGCGTCGACCGGGTCGCTCCCCAGCAGGTCGTGCGCAGCGACGACCCGGGATCGGTCGACAAGCCCGGGGTCACCTTCGACCCGACCAAGAACGCGATCGACTTCGACGAGTCGCTCGAGGGCATGCGGGTCGGTCTGCGCGACGCCACCGCAGTCGGTCCCACCAACGCCTCCTTCGGCGAGCTCCCCGTCGTGCCCGGCCAGAAGGTCACGGCCCAGCGCAGCCGTACGGGCGGTGTGGTCTATGGCGGCTACGACCAGCCCAACGCGCAGCGGCTGATCCTCGATGACCCGCTGCTGCCCAAGGGCGCGATGCCGCTGGCCAACGTCGGCGACACCCTCACCGGCGACACAGTCGGCGTCATGGACTACAGCTTCGGCAACTTCCACGTCCTGCTGACCAGCCAGCCGACGCTCGCCAGCAAGAACCTGCAGCGCGAGACGACCAAGCGCGCGGGCATCACTCAGCTGGCCGTCGCGACCTTCAACGTCGAGAACCTCGCGCCCAGCGACCCGGCGACCAAGTACGAGCGCCTCGCGGGCCAGATCACCCACAACCTCCAGCGCCCGGACATCCTGGCGCTCGAGGAGATCCAGGACAACAGCGGCGCGGCCAACGACGGCGTCGTGGACTCGACGACCACGGTCAACAAGCTGCTGGCCGCGGTCAAGGCCGCGGGCGGTGGCACCTACCAGGCCCGGTGGATCAACCCGACCGATGGCACCGACGGTGGCCAGCCGGGCGGCAACATCCGCCAGGTCTTCATCTACCGCGCCGACCGCGGCCTGAAGTTCGTCGACCGTCCCGGCGGTAGCGCGACGACTGCAACCGACGTAACCGGAACCGGTCGACGTACGGCCCTCACCCAGTCTCCCGGGCGTATCGATCCTGGCAACGCAGCCTGGAAGGACTCGCGCAAGCCACTCGTCGGCGAGTTCAGCTGGCGCGGCTCCTCGGTGTTCGTGGTCGCCAACCACTTCGCCTCCAAGGGCGGTGACGACCCGCTGTTCGGTCGCTGGCAGCAGCCGACACGCTTCTCCGAGGCGCAGCGCCACGGTCAGGCGACAGCGGTGCGCGGCTTCGTCGACAAGCTGCTCAGGGCGGACGCCAAGGCCAACGTCGTGGTGCTCGGCGACATCAACGACTTCGAGTTCAGCAAGACGGCTGACCTCCTCGTCGGCTCCGGCTCGAACGCGCTGACCGACCTGCCCCGCACGGTCGAGCCGAAGGAGCGCTACAGCTACGTCTTCGATGGCAACAGCCAGATCCTCGACCACATCCTGATCAGCAAGTCGCTGGCGACGCTCCCCTGGCCGATCGAGCGCCTGGGCAAGGGTTACGCGTACGACATCGTGCACACCAACTCCGAGTTCCACGACCAGGACTCCGACCACGACCCGCAGGTCGTCCGCCTCAACCTGGTCGGGCTGCACTAGCCCGTTCATCGTTCGGAACCGCGTGGCGACGATGCCGGACCGGGTGAGCCTGCGAGCCCGGCCGGCTGAGGAGCGGCGCGAGAAGGAACTCACCCCCTGGTCGGGGGAACGTCTCCCCGACCAGGGCTGTTGTGCATGGTGAAGTGACCTTGAGGAGGCCCGCATGACCGACCAGACGGCGTACCCCGTGAGCAAGAGCGACCAGGAGTGGCGCGAGCGGCTGTCGGCCGAGGAGTTCCACGTGCTGCGCGAGGCGGGGACGGAGCGGCCGTTCACCGGCGAGTACACCGACACCGAGACGAAGGGCGTCTACAGCTGTCGGGCGTGCGGTGAAGAGCTGTTCCGCAGCGACACGAAGTTCCACAGCCACTGTGGGTGGCCGTCGTTCTACGCTCCGTCGGCCGATGACAACGTCGAGCTGATCGAAGACCGCTCGATGGGGATGAAGCGGGTCGAGGTGCGCTGCGCCTCCTGCGGCTCGCACCTCGGGCACGTGTTCGAGGGCGAGGGTTACGCGACGCCGACCGACCAGCGCTTCTGCATCAACTCGGTCAGTCTTCGTCTGGCGCAGGACGAGGAGCCGTCCGCCTGAAAGCCTCGTGCGCCGGCGCGTCCGCCGGGTGGTCCGGGAGCAGCTGCTCGCGGGCCAGCCGGACGACCCAGCGCACGATCGTCATGTCGTCCAGGTGGCCGGTGCTGCGCGGGTCCGGGATGACGTCCTGCTCGACCACGAAGTACTCCAGCGCGGCGAGCACCAGCCGCAGGTGGCTGCTCAGGGTCGGGCTCATGGCCGCCAGCAGGTCGGGCGTCTCTGCCTGCTCGAGGTGGTCGATCCGATCGACCAGCACCGACCGAGCGATGTCGACCTCGGCATAGTCGGGGAGGTCCTGGGCGCGGCCGATCCCGAAACGCTTGTGGTCGACCTTGTCCAGCAGCTCGCGGAGCAGCTCGGGAGCGTCGGCGACCTGGTCAGCGACGATCCGCGCCTCGACGAACGACCGCGACATCAGCAGGTTGCCCAGGCCCGGATCGGGGCCGTGGTCCGCGTCGGTCATGATCGCGGATGCTACCAACCGGACGGTCCTGGCCCGACCGCTTCAGCGGCGTCCCGCGCTCAGCGCAGGCGGGCGACCAGGTCAGGCAGCTCCACCCGCGGCCCGGTGAAGAACGGGATCTCCTCGCGCACGTGGCGCCGGGCCTCGGTGGCGCGTAGGTCACGCATCAGGTCCACGATCCGGTGCAGCTCGTCCGCCTCGAAGGCCAGGATCCACTCGTAGTCACCGAGTGCGAAGGATGCGACCGTGTTGGCGCGGACATCGGGGTAGTCCCGCGCCGCGACGCCGTGGTCCTTCAGCATCGTGCGCCGCTCCTCATCGGGCAGGAGGTACCAGTCGTAGGAGCGGACGAACGGGTAGACGCAGACGTAGCGCCGCGTCTCCTCCTCCGCGAGGAACGCCGGGATGTGCGAGCGGTTGAACTCGGCCGGCCGGTGCAGCGCGACGTTGGACCAGAACGGGTCGAGGTGCCGGCCCAGATCGGTCGCGAGGAAGGCGCGGTAGGCCGCCTGCAGCGCCTCGAGCGTCTCGGCGTGCCACCAGATCATCAGATCGGCATCGGCGCGCAGGCCGCCGACGTCGTACACACCGCGCACGACCACGCCCTGGTCGAGCAGTCCGTCGAGGAACGCCGTGGCCTGGGCGACGAGATCCGTACGCTCCGCCGGCAGCTCACGACTCGCACGGAAGACCGAGTACATCGTGTAGCGGATGCTGTCGTTGATCTCGTTGATCTTCTTGGCTCCCGGCCGGAGCGCCTTGGTGTCCTCGGTCATGCAGCCATTGTCCGTGGGGTCACGCGACGGCCCGCAGGCGGGTGAGCACCCGGCCGGCCGCTGCGCGTCCGGAGGCGATGCAGGCGGGGATCCCGACACCGCTGTACGCCGCGCCGGCCACCTCCAGCCCGCCCACCCGCTCGACCGAGGCCATCACCTGCGCCATCCGGTCGACGTGACCGACGGCGTACTGCGGCAGTCCTCCGCCCCAGCGCTGGACATGGGTGTCCACCGGCTGTGGCAGCGCACCGATCGCGGACCGAAGGTCGGCCCGACCAGCAGCGACGAGGTCCTCGTCGTCGCGCTGGAGTACGGCCTCCTCACCCTGACGTCCCATCGAGACCCGCAGGACGAACAGGCCCGGCGCGGCATCCGCAAGCCACGGCCACTTCGCGCTGCTGAACGTCGACGCCTTGATGGTCCGGCCGTCCACTGGTGGCACGAGGAAGCCCGAACCCGTTGGGACAGTAAGCAGCTCACTCCGCGCGAAGGCCATGGTCACGATGGCCATCGAGGCGTAGTCGAGGTCCGCGAGGAGTCGCCCTGCCTCCGGAGCAGTGGACGCGAGCAGCCGGGAGGTTGGGCGCGCGGGAGTCGCCAGCACGACGGCGTCCGCCTCGACCAGAACCGGATGGGGCACAGGGCCGGTGACGAGCTGCCAGCCGCCGGTCGGCGTACGGCGCATCTCCCGCACCGTGACGCCGGTCCGGATGCTCCCACCACGTCGGGTGATGGCATCCGCGAGCAGCACCGGCAGCTGACCGACACCGCCGTCGAGACCGGCGAACACGGGTGCACCGGCGCGGGTCCCCGCCCCCGCTGTCGCCGCAGTGGCCGTCGCGGCGAGGGACCGCCCGGCCCTGACGGCCTCGAACAGCGCCGGTACGCACGCCTCGGCTGAGAGCAGCCGCGCATGACCGGCGTACACGCCTCCGAGAAGAGGCTCGACGAGGCGGTCGACCACAGCCGGACCGAGCGCCTGCTCGACCAGGTCACCGACGGTCAGGTCGCCCTCGACCTGCACCGGCTGCTCGGCATCGGCTCGGGCGACCTCGACCGCGTCGAGGACGCCGAGCGCATCGGACGCATGGGCGGGTACTCCCATCAGCGTGCCCTTCGGCAGGTCCCGCAGCGTGCCGCGTGACCACACCTGCGCACCGACCGGGGCCGGGTGCACGGGTGCTGCCCCCAGCTCGGACAGCAGGTCGAGCGCTTCGGGCCGCCGAGCCAGCATGGACTCCGCTCCGACATCGATGCGCTGGCCGGCGATCTCAGCCGTCTGCAGCTTTCCGCCGACCTGCGCCGCCGACTCCAGGACGACGATGTCGTGGTCGCTGTGCGTGAGCAGGTGCCACGCCGCGGAGAGGCCGGTGACTCCCCCGCCGACGACGACTACGTGTGCCATGCCGCCAGGGTCTCACCGCGCGCAGACCCGAGTGGATTGGGGCTAGGCGACCACGAGATGGCGCTCTCCGTCGACGGATTCGACCTCGGGGGCCACGCGGCCACGTGCGTGCGCGGTCCAGCACATGGCGAGGCCGAGCAGGATCCAGGCCAGCAGCACGAGGAGCGGTCCACCAGAGCGCGCTCCGTCGAAGAAGGACGCCGAACGGACCAATGAGCCGAACGCCCCCGGAGGCAAGAGCTGCCCGATCGTCGACCAGCCGGTCGGCAGCATCTCCGGAGCCGAGCTCATCCCCGACAAGGGGTTGCCGAGCAGCATCATCGTGGCCGCGCCCAGGCCCATGCCCGGCGCGCCGAGCAGCGCGTGTAGCCCGGTCAGCGTGAGTCCGAGCGCCGCGACCCCGAGCGCGGCCACACCGCTCACGGTCCAGTAGCTCCCCTCGAGCGCTCCGAGCCAGACGTGGAGGACGAGGCCGATCACGAGGCCGGAGGCGCCGGCGAAGACCACCACGGCCACCGCTCGGCGCAGCGGCCTCGACGTCAGTCGGTCCAGCACGATCGTGGCCAGCACGCCGCCGAGGATCAGGGGCAGCACGCTGGTCGAGAGACCGGCGCCTCGCGGGTCGTCGGCGGGTGCAGGCACGACGTCGCGCACCGCTGTCGCGTCGGCAGGTGCCGACATCTGCTGACCCATCTGCGTGAGGATCTGCGCGACGGCAGGACTCGCAGCAGATGCCGTCAGCACCGACGGCGGACCACCCGGTCGTACGACGAGCGCGCCGTAGACCTCGCGGTCCCGGATGGCGCGCTCAGCGGCCGGCTGGTCGTCGTACCGCTGCACGTCGAACCCGCCCGGCTGCCGCGCCTCGAGCTGGTGGAGATCTGGCCTGCTGCGGCCGGCGTGCCGACCACGGCGAGCGGCACATCGCGCGGCTCGGACCGCACGCTCGGCCACGAGAACGCGACCAG
This sequence comes from Luteipulveratus mongoliensis, assembly GCF_001190945.1. Taxonomy (NCBI): domain Bacteria; kingdom Bacillati; phylum Actinomycetota; class Actinomycetes; order Micrococcales; family Dermacoccaceae; genus Luteipulveratus; species Luteipulveratus mongoliensis. Next base: position 3,395,010 of record NZ_CP011112.1, read on the forward strand.
CACGACCCCGACGAGGAGAGACAGACCGAGCGCAACGCCGATCAGGCGCGGCCACTCCTTGAAAAACGAACGCTCCTTCTGTTTCATGACACCAGGGTGCCTCTACGTGGCACGATCGTCAAGAACGTTCGTTCGGTTTTAAGGTGGAGACATGCCGAAGGTCACCGAGGAGTACCGCGCCGCCCGACGCCAGCAGATCCTGGAGGCAGCGTGGACCTGCTTTGCTCGCAACGGTTTTCACGCCACGAGCATGGCCGACGTGATCAAGGAGTCCGGCCTGTCCGCGGGTGCCGTCTATGGCTACTTCGTCAACAAGGAAGACCTGATCCAGCAGGCGGCAGAGGCCACCATCGGCCAGGCCGCCGGCCCCGTGGCCCGGGATCTGTCCGCTCTCGATCCACCCGACCTGGCGCGCGCGGTCATCATCACGCTCGAGCACGTCACCGAGATCCTGCTGATGCACGACATCGACAAGTCCGCGGTCGCGATCCAGGCGTTCGCAGAGGCCCTGCGGTCACCGCACCTGATGACAGTGATCCAGGGCGCGCACGGCCGGCTGCGCTCAGAGCTGACCGGCGTCGCGGTCCGCGCCAAGGCGGCCGGACTACTCGACGACGAAGCCGACCCCGAGCAGGTCGGTGCTGCGATGTTCGGGCTGGTCCCCGGAATGCTGCTGCAGCGCCTGACCCTCGGGGTCGACGTCGACGACTACTGCGCCGGCGTGGTCTCGCTGATCGGTGCAAGACGGCCGGCCACGACTCAGGCCGAGTAACCCTTCGGCGGGACCAGGCTCGCGACCTGCTCGAAGTCGAGCCAGTACTGCCCCTGGCTGAAGCCTGCGGAGTCGACGATGTAGACCTGCCGGTTGTCCGGGTTGTACCCGACCGCTGCGACGTAATGCATGATCAGGTAGTTCGGGTAGCCCGGTGGGTGGTTGTTTGCGGGAGCCCAGATATTGAGGACCAACCCGTAACCCCGATCGATGTCGAAGACGATGTCGTTCCACAGCAGGTCCTTCTGGCCCTGCGTGGGCGGGTCGTTGGGCATGTACTTGTTCTCGTACCAGCCGCCGACGTGGTTGTTGAGCGCCGTGGTCACCTGGCTGATGTCGTCGGTGCCGTTGGTGGTCGTCCCGATCTCCGCGATGAGCTGGTCCTGGCTCAGGAAGATGTTCCTGCAGGTCAGCACCACCCGCGCTGCGCACGGGCCGCAGTTGTAGTCGTAGTCCTGCCACTGGTGCTCGTGCGGCAGGATCTTCCAGTTGTCGGCGCGTGCCTGCGGCGCCAGCGTTCCCCCGAGGGCTGCGACACCGGCCGTGGCCGCCGCGCCCTTCAGCAGCGTTCGACGATCGAGAGACTCCAGACTCATGGTGCGCTCCTCGTGTTGGCTGTGCGGTTGCCCTCAGATTCGCGGCGTGCGCAGGTGCGCGGAAGGTCTTTAGTGAGTTCTTGACCAAACATTGGACGAGTTCGTGAATTCTTGACACCCGTGGGAGGTCATCGACCGCCGACCTGCTCCCACACCTGCGCGATGAGCGGTACGGCGCGCTCCAGCGCAGACGCATCCAGTGCGAACGGCGTCCGGATCCACTGCTCGAGGCCATGCCCCTCCACCGCAAAGGCCGATCCAGGAGCAAGCAGCACACCGCTCCGCTCGGCCCCCGCGGCCAAGGCCGAGGAGCGCGCCAGCGGTAGCCGCCACCAGAGCGAGAGGCCTCCCGACGGCGGCGTGACCTCCCAGCCGGGCAGCGCGGCACGTACGTCGTGGATCACCTGGTCTCGGCGTGCACGCAGCGCGAGCCGGGTCTCGTCATCGAGCGTCGGACGCTGTCTGAGCAGGTCGGCGACGACGAGCTGCTCAAGGACAGGAGCACCCAGATCGAGCGTCGCCCGAGCTCGCCCGATGGCGCCAACGAGATCGTGGGGAGCCCGGATCCAGCCGATCCGGAGCCCGCCCCAGTGCGACTTGCTCACGCCGCCAACGGTGACGGCCGTGGGCGCGTGCGCTGCCATCGGCCGCACGTCGGGCCGGTCCTCCAGCCAGATCTCGGTCACGGTCTCGTCCACGATCCCGACGACGCCCCGGCTCTTCCAGATGTGCGCCACGCGCGCCCGGACCGCGTCCGGCATCAGCGTCCCGGTCGGGTTGTGGAAGTCCGGCAGCAGCAGCATGGCCCGCGGGGAGAGGACACCGACTCGGTCCGCGATGGCCTCGACGTCGGTCGATCCGCTCACCGCCGGCACCGGCACCAGGCGCGCTCCGGTGTGCTGCAGGCTGGCCAGACCGCCGGGGTAGGTCGGGCTCTCCAGGACGACTCGGTCGCCTCGGCGCAGAACGGCCCGCTCGACAGCGGCGAGGGCCGCCAGTGACCCCGTGGTGATGATGATCTGGCCCGGGCTCGTGGGTACGCCTCGCGCGGCAAATCGGTCGGCCACCGCCTCACGCAGCTCTGGCACGCCGAGCGGGAAGTAGCCCATGCCGGAGGTGTAGGCGCCTAGCCGTGGCACGGCCGCCTCGTACGCCGCCGCCAGTCCCGGCCGGCCCGACGGTGCCGCACTCCTCAGGTCGATCACGTCCTCGCCGGGCTCGGTGACGTCGTCCAGCAGCATCGGCTCGGCGCCTCCCGGAACGGGCCCGCCCGGCACCTGCACGCGCGTCCCGGATCCGTGCTGCGCCGTGACATAGCCCCGGTCCCGCAGCTCGGCGTACGCGCGGGAGACCGTCGTACGACTGAGCCCCAGTGCGCCGACCAGGTCGCGTTCGCTGGGCAGCCGGGTCTCGTGCAGGAGCCGGCCATCGGTGATCAGCAGGCGGATGGCATCGGTGAGCCAGGCGTACGAGGCCGTCCCGGGTGTCGCCGTGCCGAGCATGCTGACTAGGCGAGGTGCACTGACGCGAGGACTGACCATGAGTCCACTCTCTCTGAAGTGGCCCTTCCAAACAAGGCCACTTCACGTCAGGCTGGGGACATGCCTCTCCGCCCCACCTCTCTTCACTCGCGCCGTGACGCGGGTCTGCAGCGCCTCACTCCTCGTGAGCAGCTCTCCGCCGGCCGCCTCCCCCGCCGCCTCACCCAGCTCATGGTCGGGCTGACGCTCTACGGGCTGGCGATGGCGATGATGGTGCGCGCCACGCTCGGACTCGATCCGTGGGACGTGCTGCACATCGGCCTCGTCGAGCACACCGGTCTGTCGATGGGCACCATCGTCATCATCACCGGCTTCGCCGTCCTGCTGCTCTGGATCCCCCTGCGGCAGTGGCCTGGCCTCGGCACCGTCGCCAACGCGATCTGGATCGGCATCGCCACCGATGTTGGACTGAGCGTGCTCACCGAGCCGGATGCCCTGTGGGCGCGGGTGCTGCTCATGACGTCGGCCATCGTCGTCAACAGCATCGGCGGTGCGCTCTACATCGGGAGCCAGCTCGGCCCCGGGCCGCGGGACGGCCTGATGACCGGCCTGCACACGCGAACAGGCTTGAGTATCAGGCTTGTTCGCACGTGTCTCGAGCTGACGGTGCTGGCGGTGGGTTGGCTGATGGGTGGCGTCGTCGGCGTCGGGACCGTGCTGTACGCCGTCGCGATCGGACCGCTCGTGCAGCTGTTCCTGCCGTGGTGCGTCGTCCGGCTGGACGTGCCGGAGTCAGCGGGCGGTGCGCTCGTGGACCCGCTCGACGACGCGGGTGAGCACGCCGGGGTCGGTGCTCGGGAGCACGCCGTGACCGAGGTTGAAGATATGGCCGGGTGCTGAGCGCCCGGACTCCAGCACACCGTCGATAGCGCGCTCCAGCGGCTCCCACGGTGCGAACAGCAGGGCCGGGTCGAGGTTGCCCTGCAGGGCGTACGCGCCGCCCGTGCGACGAGCGGCCTCGGCCAACGGGATGCGGAAGTCGACGCCGACCACCTCGCACCCGGCCGCACCCATGGCGGCGAGCAGCTCGCCGGTGCCCACACCGAAGTGGATCCGCGGGACGTCGAGGTCGGCCACTGCGGCGAGCGCGGCTGCGGAGTGCGGCTGGACGTACGCCTCGTAGTCGGCGAGCGAGAGCGCGCCGGCCCAGGAGTCGAAGAGCTGGACGACGCTGGCACCGGCCTCTGCCTGCACCCGAAGGAATGCGCCGGAGATCTGCGCGAGCCGAGCGCACAGGTCGTGCCACAGCTGCGGGTCGCCGTACATCAGCGCCTTGGTGTGCTCGTGGTTGCGGGACGGCCCACCCTCGACGAGGTAGGACGCGAGCGTGAACGGCGCGCCCGCGAAGCCGATGAGTGGGGTGCCGTCCAGCTCGCGCACCAGCATCGAGACAGCCTCGGTGATGTACGGGACGTGCGATGCGTCGAGCTCGGGTATGCGCTCCAGGTCCTGCCGGGTGCGGACGGGCTCGGCGATGACCGGCCCCACGCCCGGCACAAGGTCGAGGTCGATCCCGACCGCCTTGAGCGGAACGACGATGTCGCTGTAGAAGACTGCGGCGTCCACGCCGTGCCGACGCACTGGCTGCAGCGTGATCTCGGTGACCAGCTCAGGCGTACGGCAGGCCTGCAGCATCGGGATACCGTCACGCACCTTGTGGTACTCCGGCAGCGACCGACCGGCCTGCCGCATGAACCAGACCGGGGTGTGCGACACCTCGAGCCCACGAGCTGCTCGGACCAGGACGCTGTCGCGGGGATCGGTGTCAGTCACGCGGTCGATCGTAGGTCGCTCCCCCGGCTACACATCACGAGGCTGTGAGGACCACGCCGACAACGGCGAGGCCGACGCCGAGCGCCTGCACACCACGCATCCGTTCGTGCAGCAGGTAGCGCGCCCACAGCACGGTCGCGACGGGATACAACGAGCCGAGCACGGAGGCGACACTGACGTAGCCGTGAGTGGTGGCGTACCCGAAGAGGGCGTTCGCGGAGAGGTCGCCGGTGCCGAGCAGCAGGAGGGCCGGCAGGTCGCGACGGCTTGCCCTGCCCTCGGGCAGTCTGCGCCGGCGCGCCAGGACGAGCATGACCCCGCCGAGCATGGTCACACTGCCGATGCGCATCGCCCACAGGGCGGGGACGACGTCGTACGCCGAGGCTCGGTCGAGCAGGTAGAGCGCCAGTCCGAAGCCGGTCGCCGCCACGACCGCGAGCGCGAGCGGTCGTCGCGCGGCACCGCCCGCGAGCTCGGGACCTGAGGCGAGCGCAGCTCCGACGATGGCCACGCCCATGCCGATGATCGTCCAGGGGCCGAGCTCGTCGCCGCTCAGGATCCCGAGAACGACCGGCAGGACCGCGCCGAGAGCCGCGATCGGGGAGACGACACCCATCGTCCCGCTGGACAGCGCGGCATAGAACGCCGTGAGCCCGATCGCGCCGATCACACCAGAGGCCAGGCCCGGGAGCAGCCAGCCCGTGCCCGACGGGACTCCGGACGTCAGCAGCACCACAGCCATCGCCGCCGAGATCACGATCAGGCCACCCAGCTGGGAGAGCGTGACGACGCGTACGGCCGCGATCCGACGGGACAGGACACCGCCGACGAAGTCCGATGTCCCCCAGACGGCGCTGGAAGCCAGGGCCAGCAGGGCGATCACGCGTGAACGGTATCCGTCGAAGCCCAGCGGCGTGGCATGCCGCCGTCGTCGGTGGCGCGACTTACGCTGTCTCAGGTGAGCACTCGCAGCATCTCCGGCGACCCCTCCGCCGAGTTCGACGCGGCCGCCCGCGCACTGTCGGCAGTGCGCCTGCGGCCGGAGGTGCGTCTGACGGAGGTTCCGGCGCCGAGCCGCATCGCCCCGTACTCCCTCGCGCTGACGGCCGAGGTCCTGCCGACTCACAACGCGGAGGACGAGGACGAGCTCGCGTCCGGACGCTTCGTGCTGCTGCACGACCCCGACGGCCCGGAGCCCTGGGAGGGCACCTGGCGCATCGTCACCTTCGTCCGAGCCGAGCTCGAGCCCGAGACGGCCACCGACCCGATGCTCGGTGCAGTCGGCTGGAGCTGGCTGACCGACTCACTCGCAGCCGTCGGCGCCACCTACGTCGCCGATGCGGGCACGGTCACCCGTGTCGTCTCGGAGAGCTTCGCCGGCCTAGAGGAGCGTGCGCCCTCGGTCGAGATGGAGGTTCGCGCCTCATGGACGCCGACCGACAACGACCTGTCCATCCACCTCGAGGCCTGGGGTGCACTGCTGTGCACGGTCGCCGGGCTGCCGCCCCTGCCTGATGGCGTCGTGGCCCTTCCGGGTCAGCGACGATGACTGAACCTCACACGACCGCACCCGAGGGTCCCGCCGCGGAGGCGCCCCCTGCCGAGGCAGCCGAGGTAGCCGAGGCCGAGAAGCCGACCTACCCGGTGCTGCTTGAGCCTGCCGAGGGCATCCCCGACATCGTCCAGGACGAGCGGCGGCTGATGGCCGCGGCCGAGGCCATCCGCGGCGGCGAAGGTCCAGTGGCGCTGGATGCCGAGCGTGCCTCGGGCTACCGCTACGGCGGTCGCGCCTACCTCGTCCAGCTGCGCCGGCAAGGCTCCGGCAGCTGGTTGATCGATCCGATCGCCTGCCCTGACCTGTCACCCCTCGAAGAGGCCATCGGCGATGAGGAGTGGGTGCTGCACGCCGCGACCCAGGACCTGCCGTGCCTGGCGGAGATCGGACTGCACCCGAGCGTGCTGTTCGACACCGAGCTCGGCTCCCGGATCGCCGGACTGCCGCGGGTGGGGCTGGCCGCGGTCATCGAGCACTACCTCGGCATCAGTCTCGCCAAGGAGCACTCGGCGGTCGACTGGTCGACCCGGCCGCTCCCGGAGCCGTGGCTGCGCTACGCCGCCCTGGACGTCGAGGTCCTCGTCGAGGTGCGCAACCGGCTGCGCGAGGACCTGGACTCACAGGGCAAGCTCGCCTGGGCCATGGAGGAGTTCTCCGCACTCACCTCGTTCACCGGCCCGCCCGTACGCACCGACCCGTGGCGACGTACATCAGGGATGCACAAGGTCCGCGACCGGCGGGCTGTCGCCCGCGTGCGCGAGCTCTGGGAGACCCGCGACGCCATTGCTCGCGAGCGCGACATCTCCCCCGGCCGTGTCCTGCCGGACGCCGTCCTGGTCGAGATCGCGGTCCGCGCGCCGGGGACGGCCGCGGCGCTGACCGCAGCGACCGCCTCGGACGCGAAGTCGGCCACCAGCCGGCGCGGCAAGGCCCGCCCGCCGCACCGGTCGGTGGCCCGCTACCAGCGGGAGTGGCTCGATGCCGTACGCCGCGCCAACGCGATCCCTGACCGCGAGCTCCCGCCCTCGACCGTTCGCACTGACGCGCCCCCACCGCAGCGCGCGTGGGCCGACCGCGACCCGGTGGCCGCCGAGCGGCTCCAGCAGGTGCGGGACGGTTTGGGTGCCTTCGGCGAGGAGCACCAGGTCCCCGTCGAGAACCTCCTGACGCCCGACTTCCTGCGCCGCGTGCTGTGGCATCCGCCGGACCCGGCCGACCAGCCGGCAGTGGCTGCCGCGCTGAGCACCCTGGGCGCGCGACCGTGGCAGGTCGAGCTGGCCGCTCCGCTCATCGCCGATGCCATCGCCGAACACCCAGATACTGACGAGTAACAACGTCCCGTAGAGTGCGAGCCATCAACTCGTCACACCTACGGGAGGCATCGTGCCCCGCACGCTTTCTGAGGTCGTCTTCGTCGACGGCGTTCGTACGCCGTTCGGCAAGGCCGGTGAGAAGGGCATGTACGCCCAGACCCGCGCCGACGACCTGGTCATCAAGTGCATCCGCGAGATCCTGCGCCGCCAGCCTGGGCTGCCGCCGGAGAAGGTCGAGGAGGTCGCGATCGCCGCGACCACCCAGATCGGCGACCAGGGCCTGACCCTGGGTCGCGTGGCGGGCCTGCTGGCCGGCCTGCCCAAGACCACTCCGGGTTACTCCATCGACCGCATGTGCGCCGGCGCCATGACGGCCGTCACCAACACAGCGTCCTCGATCGCGTTCGGCGCGTACGACATCGGCATCGCCGGCGGCGTCGAGCACATGGGCCGCCACCCGATGGGTGAGGGCGTCGACCCCAACCCGCGGATCATCGCCGAGAAGCTCGTCGACCCCTCCGCCCTGGTCATGGGCCAGACCGCCGAGAACCTGCACGACCGCTTCCCCGAGCTCACCAAGGAGCGCTGCGACGCGTTTGCGGTGGGCAGCCAGGACAAGCTGGCGAAGGCGTACGCCGACGGCAAGATCCAGCCGGACCTGGTGACGGTCGCGACCCGCCACGCCGAGAAGGGCTTCGGTCTGGCGACGCAGGACGAGCCGCCGCGTCCGGGTACCACCGTCGAGGACCTCGCCCAGCTCAAGACGTCCTTCCGCCCGCACGGCAACGTGACCGCGGGCAACGCGGCCGGCCTCAACGACGGCGCGACCGCGTGTCTCCTGGCTTCGGAGCAGGCGGCCGAGGAGCTCGGTCTGCCCGTCGGGATGCGTCTGGTCAACTACGCGTTCGTCGGTGTCGAGCCCGAGGTCATGGGCATCGGCCCGGTCCCCGCGACCGAGAAGGCGCTGACCAAGGCCGGCCTCACGATCGAGGACATCGGCCTGTTCGAGCTCAACGAGGCCTTCGCCGTGCAGGTGCTGGCGTTCCTGGACCACTTCGGCATCAAGGACGACGACGAGCGGGTCAACCCGTGGGGCGGCGCGATCGCGACGGGTCACCCGCTGGCCTCCTCGGGCGTACGCCTGATGACCCAGCTCTCCCGCCACTTCGCCGAGCATCCCGAGGTCCGCTACGGCCTGACCGCGATGTGCATCGGTATCGGCATGGGCGGCGCGGTGATCTGGGAGAACCCGCATCATGCCGACTACGCCGGCTACACGAACGAGAAGGGTGCCGCCTGATGACGACGCTTCCCACCACGGATGAAGTGGTCACGCACGCACTCGCTCAGGACATCCAGTTGCCGGGCGGTCAGGGCACCTTCGCGCTGATCACGCTCGACAACGGCTTCGACCACACCAAGCCCAACACCTTCGGTCCACAAGGTCTGGCTGAGCTGTCCTCGGTGCTCGACACCCTGGCGCAGCGTGCCGAGGCCAAGGAGATCGTCGGCGTCGGCATCACCGGCAAGCCGTTCATCTTCGCGGTGGGCGCCGACCTGACCGGTGTGCCGTCGATCAGCACCCGCGACCAGGCGCTCGAGATCGCCCGGCTGGGCCACGAGACCTTCCAGAAGATCTCCGACCTGTCCGTGCCGACCTTCGGCTTCATCAACGGTGCGTCCATGGGTGGCGGTGTCGAGATCGCGCTGTACGCCGACTACCGCACCATCGCCAGCGATGTGCCGGCGTACGCCACGCCTGAGTGCTTCCTCGGGCTCGTCCCGGGCTGGGGCGGTACCTACCTGCTCCCCCACCTCATCGGTGTCGACAGCGCTCTCACGCTGATCGTCGCCAACCCGTTGGCCAACAACAAGATGATCAACGGCAAGCAGGCGTACGAGCTCGGCGTCGCGGACCGGCTGCTCGAGCCGGTGACGTTCCTCGAGGACTCGATCGCGTTTGCTGCCAAGGTGATTGGGGGCGAGGAGAAGGTCGAGCGCAAGCCGGTCGACACCTCGGCCGAAGCCTGGGATACCACCGTCGAGGCCGCTCGCGGCCAGGTCGACGCCAAGGTCGGCGGTGCGGCGCCCGCGCCCTACCGCGCTCTCGACCTGGTCAAGGCAGCCCGTACGTCCGAGCGCGCCGCGGCCTTCGAGGCCGAGAACGACGCGCTCGCCGACCTGCTGATGACGGACGAGCTGCGGGCGGGCCTCTATGCCTTCGACCTGGTGCAGAAGCGGGCCAAGCGTCCCGCGGGTGCACCCGACAAGGCACTCGCGCGCAAGGTCACCAAGGTGGGCATCGTCGGTGCGGGTCTGATGGCCAGCCAGATGGCGCTGCTGTTCGCGCGTCGGCTCGAGGTGCCTGTTGTCCTCACGGACCTTGATCAGGAGCGCGTCGACAAGGGCGTGAAGTACGTCCACGACGAGGTCGACAAGCTGCTGCTCAAGGGCCGCGTCAGTCAGGACAAGTCCAACCGGCTCAAGAGCCTGGTGAGCGGCTCGGTGACCAAGGACGCGTTCGCGGACGCCGACTTCGTGATCGAGGCGGTCTTCGAGGAGATGGGCGTCAAGAAGAAGGTCTTCGCGGAGGTCGAGGAGCACGTCTCGCCCGAGTGCATCCTCGCGACCAACACGTCGTCGCTGTCGATCACTGAGATGGCCGAGGAGCTGAAGCACCCCGAGCGGGTGGTGGGCTTCCACTTCTTCAACCCCGTCGCGATCATGCCGCTGCTGGAGATCATCCGCGGCGACAAGACCGACGACGCCACTCTCGCAACGGCTTTCGCCACCGGCAAGGGTCTGAAGAAGACCAGCATCCTGGTCAAGAACAGCCCGTCCTTCGTGGTCAACCGTCTCCTCGGCCGCTTCATGGGCGAGGCCGGTCGGATCGCTGACGAGGGCACGCCGTTCGAGACGGTCGAGAAGGCGTTCGCCGGCGTCACCCCGATGCCGCCGTTCATGCTCATCTCGCTCGTCGGTCCGGCGATCGCGCTGCACAACAGCGAGACGTTGCACGGCGCATTCCCCGAGCGGTTCTATGTCTCTCCCAACCTGGCCAAGGTGGTCGAGGCGAAGATCCCGAGCTTCTACGGCGCGGACGGCAAGGTCGATCAGCAGGTCGTCGACCTGTTCGAGACGCCCGCGGAGCCGAAGGAGCTCACGGCCGAGCAGGTGCGTGAGCGTGCGCTGGAGGCGCTCGCTGACGAGACGCGTCGGATGCTCGACGAGGGCGTCGTCCAGGCTCCGATGGACATCGACCTGGCGATGATCACCGGCGCCGGCTTCCCGTTCTGGAACGGCGGCGTCACCCCGTTGCTGGACCGCACCGGCATCTCCGAGAAGGCCACCGGCAAGCGCTTCCTGCCAGCCGGAGCCGCCTCCGTCCCCACCCCCGCCTGACGACTGCGTGACGATCGGGGGGTCGTTTCGTGCCCTGTAGGGCACGTCACGACCCCCGATCGTCACGTCTCATCCGGCCCTGCGACACGCTTCTGTCAAGCGATTCGCAATATCTCATATGTGATCTACACTCGTTTTCATGACCGATGACTACCTGGTCCGAGTCGGCACGCTGATCCGTGACGCACGCCGCCACCGCAAGCTCACGCAGACCGAGCTGGCCGAGGCCCTGCAGACGAGTCAGAGTGCTGTGGCCCGCATCGAGCAGGGCAAGCAGAACCTCAGTCTGGAGACGCTGGCCCGTATCAGCGAGGCCCTGGACTCCGAGATCGTGGCCGTCGCATCCTCGACTCCCCTCAATCTGCGCATCGAGGGCGGCCGCAAGCTGTCCGGCGAGATCGACGTCCGCACGAGCAAGAACGCCGCCGTCGCCTGCCTGTGCGCGTCCCTGCTCAACAAGGGCAAGACCACGCTGCGCAACCTGGCCCGCATCGAAGAGGTCAACCGGATCACCGAGGTGCTCAACTCCATCGGGGTCAAGACGCGCTGGCTGCCCGACAGCAGTGACCTGGAGATCACTCCCCCGGAGCGGATCGACCTGGACGCGATGGACGAGACCGCCGCCCGTCGTACCCGCACGATCCTGATGTTCCTCGGCCCGCTGCTGCACGAGTTCGACGAGTTCAAGCTGCCCAACGCCGGTGGTTGCGACCTCGGCTCGCGCACGGTGGAACCGCACCTGCACGCTTTGCAGGCCTTCGGTCTCGGCGTGGTCGCCTCGCACGGCTACTACGAGGCGAACGTCGACTCCTCGGTCCGCCCGCGCAAGCCGATCATCCTCACCGAGCGTGGTGACACGGTCACCGAGAACGCGCTGTTCGCGGCCGCTCGCTACGAGGGCGAGACGATCATCCGCAACGCCAGCCCCAACTACATGGTCCAGGACCTCTGCTTCATGCTGCAGAAGTTCGGTGTCGAGATCGAGGGCATCGGCTCCACGACGCTGACCGTGCGCGGCGTCAAGGACATCAACATGGACGTGGAGTACTTCCCGTCCGAGGACCCGATCGAGGCCATGACACTCGTCGCTGCCGCGGTCGTGACCGAGTCCGAGATCACCATCAAGCGGATCCCGATCGAGTTCATGGAGATCGAGCTCACGCTGCTGGAGAGCATGGGCATGAAGTACGAGATGAGCGAGGAGTACGTCTCGGCCAACGGCCAGACACGTCTCGTCGACCTCCGTACGATCCCGGGTCCGCTGATCGCGCCCAAGGACAAGATCCACCCGATGCCCTTCCCGGGTCTCAACATCGACAACCTGCCGTTCTTCGCCGTCATCGCGGCGGTGGCCGAGGGCAGCACGACCCTGCACGACTGGGTCTATGAGAACCGTGCGATCTACCTGACCGAGCTCACCTCGCTCGGCGCGAAGGTCCAGCTGATGGACCCGCACCGGGTGCTCATCGAGGGCCCGACCCGTTGGCGTGCGGCCGAGGTCATGAGCCCGCCGGCTCTGCGTCCCGCCGTCGTCGTGCTGCTGACCATGCTCGCCGCTCCTGGCGTCTCGGTGCTGCGCAACATCTACGTGATCGACCGCGGCTACGAAGAGCTCGACTCGCGGCTCAACAAGCTGGGTGCCAACATCCAGACGTTCCGCGACATCTGAGCCAAACCGGTTCTGTCGCAACGGTTCTCGCATGGCGCGTACGGCGTACCTCGAGCACGACGGCGTCGTCGCGATGGCGCACCGTGGGTTCTCCCGAGATGGTCTGGAGAACTCCATGGTCGCCTTCGCGGCTGCCGTCGAGCTCGGGTACGCCTACGTCGAGACCGATGTGCACGCCACCGCCGACCGCGTGCTGCTGGCCTTCCACGACGACACCCTCGACCGGGTGACCGACGGCCATGGCGCCATCCACACGCTGCCCTATCACCGGGTCCAGCAGGCCAGGATCGACGGTCGCGAGCCGATCCCGACGCTCGATGAGCTGCTCGACGCCTGGCCCGACCTCAAGGTCAACATCGATATCAAGGCCGAGCCCGCGGTCATCCCGCTGGTCGAGGCCATCGAGCGGCATCGCGCGCACGACCGGGTCTGCATCACGTCGTTCTCCGACCGACGGCGTCGTACGGCGATCAAGCGGCTCTCCCGCCCCGTCGCCACCTCGGCCGGCCAGTCCCAGACGGCGGCGTTCGTGCTCGCCCAGGCGTCACGCCTGCCGGGCGCTTCATCGGCGGCGCTGCGCGGTGTCGACTGCCTCCAGGTGCCGGAGCGGCACGCGGGCATCCCCGTCGTCACCGCACGATCAGTCCGCGCAGCCCATGCTGCCGGCACGCAGGTCCACGTCTGGACCGTGGACGAGCCGTCTGACATGACCCGCCTGCTCGACCTCGGCGTCGACGGCCTCATCACCGACCGGTCTGATGTGTTGAAAGACGTTCTGCAGCAACGAGGTTCGTGGCATCAGTCCTGAGTGCGGGCGAGGTGCAGGATCCTTAGATACGCCGATCGCTCGAGCAGCGAGTCGCACTCGACGTCGTACCCGCGTCGGTCCAGCTCACGGACCGCCATGATCAGCTGACGCCGAGTACGAAGGCCGAGAGATGTACTCGCGCCCTCGACCCCTGCGAGCGAGACCAGCGGCATGATCCGCACCTCTCGATCTCGTCGGCGATCACGAACGACCAGCCAGCGCTCGGGCTCCCCGCCCTCGCCGCCTGGAGTGTCGTTGCCTGCGACGAACGCCGCACTGCCGACCTCGGTCCAGGGCAGGTGCGTCGTGCCTCGAACTGCTCTCCTGGTGACGCCTTGAGCGTCCAGGGTCGTCACGATGCGACGCGTGAGCAGGCCGGTCGTCAGCACGACAAGGATCAGGTAGACCGCGGCCGAGCTGAGCAGGCTGTGGCTGAGTGCCCCTGTGACCACGGCCGGCAGCAGCCCCACCAGCAGCGCCGCGAGAAAAGCACCCGAGACGTCGTACGGCGTCGCGCCTATCCGAACGTGTTCCACGACTAGCGAGTACGCCAGAACCACGGCTGAGTCGGCTGGATGGTCGCAGCGACGCGAGCGCGCACCCGGTCCCCATGCCTGATCGTGACGGGCTCACCGTCGTGCAGGATCTCGTGGCCGAGCGCGACGTGCAGCGCATGCAGCATGTGCAACGTGTTGGTGCTCCACGGTGGCGGCGGGCCAGGCTTGAGCGCCTCGAGCTCGGATTCCACCCGCTCCAGCCAGCCGACGGCGACGTGTGGAGCCAGCCGGGGATCGCTGAGCGCATGGGCCGCCGCATGCGCGACCCGGATCTCCTCCTGGTCCTGCCACACCAGCGGCGTGGCCGTGACGCAACGCTCGACCAGGACATCGAGGACCTCGTCACCCGGCACTCGGCCGGCCACCGCAGCCTCACCGAAGAAGTCTGAGCCATGGGCGACCGCGTGCAGCCAGCCCAGCTCGTCGTCGTACCCGCGCAGGTCGGTCTCCGCGACATACCAGTCACGGGTCTCGGCGAACCAAGCGTCGTCCCAGTCGCCGACGTCAACCAGCACCGCAAGGATCAGCGGGCCAAACGTCCGCGCCTGAATCTCCCTGTGCTGCAGGAGTTCTCGCGCGACGCGCGCAGCCTCAGATCGCTGCGCAGTGGTGAGCTCTCGCGCCATGATCGCCCGAGCGAGCTGGCTGTATGCCTTCTCGTCCCGGGTCACGGGGTCGGGAGAGGCCAGATCTCGTAGCAGCCCGTTCAGGGTGACGTCGTCCATGGCTCTACCTCACCAGACATCGGCGCCGCTCGCGGCAAGCTCCGTGACCTCGGAGAGCCAGTGCTCCGGGTGCGCGCGCCACTCCGCCCACTCCTCGTCGGTCGCTCCGCTCATCGAGCGCTCCCAACCCAGGACCCGGCCGACCCGGCCGAGCAGTACCGCCGGCGCCACAAGGCGCCGGAGCTCAGTCAGCGGCGCCAGCTCGGTCCACGGCTCCAGATAGGCGTCGATCAGCCGCTGCCGCTCTCGGTCGTTCATCGTGATGTCGAAGTGATACCGCGGGCCACGCAGCGCAATGAGCAGGCTCATGAACGGGTGACCGATGTAGGAGTCGCCCCAGTCGAAGAACGTCGCCGCCTCGGCCTCCTCGACGCTCGAACCCGCACAGAACACGTTGTTGGTGTGCACGTCGTCGTGTTGCAGCGAGAGCGGCACCGGGCCTTCCTGCAGCACCCGCGCCGCTTCCTGGAGGACCGGCTCGGCCCCCGACAGCGGGTCACCGGGCGTAGAGCGGCGGCGCCACTGTCGCACCAGGTCTTCAGGTGTGAGGCGAACGAGGCCGGCCGCGAGCAGGTCATGCTCGGAGTCGACGGCCCGCCGCTGGAGGCGGGCGTACCGATGCAGCACCACAGCCCATTGATCCAGCATCGTGCTGGAAGTGGCCACATCACGGAGGGTCGGCCCACCGTCCGGGAGCAGCAACCAACCGCGCGCCGCGTCGGTCGCCCACGGTGTCAGGACGAGCTCGGGCGTACGCGCACCCAGCACGTCATAGACCGCCGCCTCGTCCGCGCCCGTCGGTGAACATGCCTTCATCCAGGCGATGCCGTGGTCGATCTGCAGGCGCAGCTGGGTGGACCAGGCGCGGACCCGAGTCTGCTCGACCTCGCCCGTACGCCGGATGCCTCGGCTCGCCAGCGCCTGATCGATCCAGGCGGTCGCCTCGGCACGCCACGAAGGGCTCGACCAGATCGGGCTCAGTGGACGGTCGGGCGTCTCGTGCAGCACCTGCATCGGAGCACCTTAGAATGTGAGCAGCCAATGCTGCCAACGGTTTTGGTCGCCGTCAGGACCGATCAGCGGTGCGGGTGGAGGCGGCTGATCAGCGAGGAGGCCACCGAGTCGCTGGTCAGGCCGATCTGCTCCAGCACCTGTCCGCGCGACGCGTGGTCGAGGAACTCCTTGGGGATGCCGTAGCAGTGGACGGGCTGTGCGACGTCAGCAGCGCGAAGCGCGGCGGTCACCGAGGCCCCCACTCCTCCGGACACGAGGTTGTCCTCGATGACCGCGACCGTGCCCGCACGACGGGCCAGGCCGATCAGGTCATCGCTGACCGGCAGCACCCACCGAGGATCGACGACCATGACCGAATGTCCTTGCGCCTCAAGCTTTTCGGCGACACCGAGGGCTGTCGGACACATCGCGCCGACCCCGACCAGCAGGACATCGGGGTCCTGCTCGCAGTCATGGATCACGTCGACGCTGCCGACCCGACGAACGGCTGCGATCGGCTCGGCCACATCACCCTTGGGGAACCGGATCACGGTGGGCGCGTCGTCGACGTCGAGCGCCTCGCGCAGCTGGGCCTTGACCTGCTCCCCGTCACGCGGCGCGGCCAGGTGCAGTCCGGGCACGATCGAGCAGATCGTCATGTCCCACATGCCGTTGTGCGAGGCACCGTCGCTGCCGGTCACGCCGGCCCGGTCGAGGACGAACGTCACGCCCTGGTGGTGCAGCGCGCAGTCCATCAGCAGCTGGTCGAAAGCACGGTTGAGGAACGTGGCGTAGACCGCGACCACCGGGTGCAGACCACCGAACGCCAGCCCCGACGCCATCGTCACTGCGTGCTGCTCGGCGATGCCGACGTCGAAGATGCGGTCGGGGTAGGCCTTGGCGAACCCGTCGAGGCCGACCGGGATCATCATCGCCGCGGTGATGGCGACGACGTCCTCGCGCTCGGCGCCGATGCGCACCATCTCGTCGTTGAACTCATCGGTCCAGATGCGACCCGACACCTCGAAGGGCAGCCCGGTCTCGGGGTTGAACTTGCCGATGCCGTGCCACTGGTCGGCCTCATCCGAGCTTGCCGGCTCGTAGCCGCGGCCCTTCTGCGTGAGCACGTGGACGATGACGGGGCCACCGAACGCGCGCGCGCGAGTCAGTGCAGCCTCCATGGCCAGGACGTCATGACCATCGACCGGCCCGAGGTACTTGATGCCGAGGTCCTCGAACATCCCCTGCGGCGCGACGATGTCCTTCATGCCCTTCTTGACCCCGTGCAGCGTCTCGTACATCGCGTTGCCGACGACAGGAGTGCGGTGCAGGGCGGACTTGCCCCAGTCGAGCACCCGCTCATAGGTGCGCGTCGTCCGGAGCGTCGCCAGGTGGTCGGCCAGCCCGCCGACGGTCGGTGCGTAGGAACGCTCGTTGTCGTTGACGACGATGACCAGCGGCAGGTCCTTGTCGACCGCGATGTTGTTGATCGCCTCCCAGGCCATCCCGCCCGTCAGCGCACCGTCGCCGATGACGGCGACCGTGTGCCGGTCACGCTGGCCCGCGAGGCGCCGCGCCTTGGCGATGCCTTCGGCCCAGGACAGGGAGGTGGAGGCGTGGGAGTTCTCGACGACGTCGTGCTCGGACTCGGCTCGGCTCGGGTAGCCGGACAGCCCGCCCTGCTTCTTGAGCTTGCTGAAGTCGTGGCGTCCCGTGAGCAGCTTGTGGACGTAGGACTGGTGGCCGGTGTCGAAGACCAGGGTGTCCTGCGGCGACTCGAACACCCGGTGCAGCGCCAGCGTCAGCTCGACCACACCCAGGTTGGGACCGAGATGTCCACCGGTACGAGAGACCGAGTCGACCAGGAAGTCGCGGATCTCCTGAGCCAGGTCATCGACCTGCTCCGGGGGCAGTGCCTTCAGATCGGCCGGGCTCGAGATGTTCTTGAGCAGTCCCACAGTCGCCGTTGTCCTTCCGTCCAGGTCGGTCGAGTCTACGTGGTGGACGCATACTCCCCCTGCAAGGTTCGCCTGCGACTCCCTCCTCAGAGGGACCTCACAGCCTCGGCGTGAAGGTCTTGCCCTGCATCGCCTCGCTGACCAGCTGCGCGCTGCGAGCCGCCGCACGCAACCGGCGCCCCTCGGCGGCCAGGTGGTCCATCACCTGAGGCAGCGCCTGCTCGGGCAGATACTGGCCGAGATCCACCCGGGCACCGCGATAACAGTCCCGCATCGCACCCAGCTGGGCGTCGATGTGCCTGCTGGCAATCCAGGCGAGGGCCGTCGGGTGGCGCTTCCAGGCGTCGTACGCGCGGAAGTCGGCCGGGCAGTGATCGAGCAGCCACGCGGTCGCGGGCCGCTCCCACCCGGGCGTGCCCGGTGGCGGCACACCTGGCGGCCAGCCGGGCGGGCCCCCGCCCTGCGACTGCTGCCTTTCGCGACCTGACACGCGCCCTCCCGTTCTCGACCTGACTCGAGAGTAGAACACGTGTTCGAATACAGGCAAGCGTGGCGCGTCACCCTGGCTCGTTGCCGGCGCGGTGCTTGAGGCCGAACTCACCCGCAGCCCGCAGCGCATCGTGGGCGAGCGGAAGGAACGACCAGAAGATGTGGAAGACGTGGGCGTCGACGGGGTAGATCTCCAGCCGCGCGTTGACACCGTGCTCGACGGCACGCTCGGTGAGCGTCTGTGCGTCGGTGAGTCGTTCATCGCCGGCGGCGGCCTGGACGAGCAACGGCGGAAGGCCACTCAGGTCCGCGCGTAGCGGGTTGACGATGGGGTCGTCGGCGGGATGTCCGGCCAGATAGGCGTTGGCGAACCGACGTGCCTCGTGGAGGGAAACCAGATCGTCCTCCTCGCCATCACGATCCAGGCCGAAATCCAGCCACGGGCACAGCAGTACCGCGGCACTCGGCAGCGGCAGGCCGCGGGCGCGCAGCGTGAGCAGCAGCGAGAGCGCTAAGCCTGCGCCGGAGGAGTCGCCCGTGACCGTCACCTGCTTGGCAGGCGTTCCCCGATCGAGAATCCACAGGTACGCGGCAACCGCGTCGTCGAGGGCCGCAGGATAGGGATGTTCGGGCGCCAGCCGGTAGTCCGGAACCAGCGCCGTGGTGTTGCCGGCCGTGGCCAGCGCGGCGGCGTGCGACCGGTAGCCGAACGCGGAGCCGAGCAGATATCCCCCGCCGTGCAGGTAGAGCAGGGACGGAGGGTCCGCATGAGTCTCACCGACCACCAGGGCCGACACTCCGCCGGCGGTGACTGCGCGCACGTGAGTCTCCGGGGGCGGCGCGGAGCGGGCGTGGACGGCCTCCCAGGCGGAACGTACGGTCTCGATGTCCTCATCCAGCGCGACAGCGCGGACCAACGGCTGCCAGGTCTCGTCCATCCGTGCCGCGAGCTCGCCGCCGACCGATCGCGCGGCAGTCACAGCCGCGTCGACCTCGACCAGTACCGGCCGAGTCCTGTCCAGCAGTGCCTCGCCGGCCAGGGTGAGCTGCACCATCCGCGTTGACCGGATCAGGAGCTGGCATCCGATGAGCCGCTCAAGGGTCTGGATCTGACGGGTCAGGGCCGGCTGGGTGATGTAGAGCCGTTCGGCGGCACGCCGGAAGTTCAGCTCCTCCGCCACCGCCACGAAGCCGCGCAGATGCCGCAGCTCGAGCGTTTGCGAGGCGGGATCGACGCGCTCTGACACGAGGCTCATTGTCGCAGGGCATGACTGGCGCGCATCGCAGCCATGACCCATCGGCAATTCCGTCCTGTCGATCAGCCCGCCACGATGAACGAGACCGCACGACGCACGAAGGAGAACGGACATGGCTGTCGCCGCTGATCTTGACCACGCCACCGACTCGCAGTGGGACTGGGTTGCCGAGCAGACCCGGACGTACCTCGCCTCGGGCGGAACCGAGGGGCACGAGGCGAACGGCGTGCGCATGCTCGTTCTCGCCACCACCGGCCGAGTCTCCGGACAGCCGCGACGCACGTGCCTGATCTATGGCACGTCGGAGGACGACTTCGTACTCGTCGCCTCGAAAGGAGGCGCTGACGAGGACCCCGACTGGTTCAAGAACCTTCAGGCCGACCCCATCGTCGGGGTCCAGGCGGGAACCCGACGACTGACGTGCCGAGCCCGTCTGGCGTCGCCCGCCGAACGAGTGGACCTCTGGCCGAAGATGGCACGCATCTTCCCGCAGTACGAGGAGTACGCCCAGCAGACCGAACGTCAGATCCCGGTGGTACTCCTGGCGGCTCAGGACTGAGCCATCGACTCCAGCACCGTCGACCGACCACCATCCACGCCCGAACAGCACGAGACACAGGGAGCAGAACCCATGCCCATCACGCTTCAGAACGTCGCCATCGCCGTCCGTGACCTCGACGAGACGATCGCGTTCTTCACCGACCTCGGGCTGACCGTCCTCGGCCGTGACGAGGTCAGCGGCGAGTGGGCCGACACCTGCGTCGGCCTCGACGGCAACCACGCCAAGATCGCGATGCTCCAGACACCGGACTGCAATGGTCGTCTCGAGCTCTTCGAGTACATCCACCCCGACGCGATCGAGACGAGCCCCACCCAGCCCCACGAGATCGGGATGCACCGCGTCGCGTTCTCGGTGGACGACATCGACGAGGCCCTCAAGATCGCGGCGAAGCACGGCTGTTATCCGCTGCGCGGTGTCGCGACGTATGGGGACGTCTTCAAGCTCACCTATCTCCGCGGCCCCAGCGGCATCCTCTTGATGCTCGCCCAGGAGCTGAACAAGAGCTGAGCGCGGGCGCTCCCTCAGCCGAGACGTTCGGCGTACGCCTTCTGGGCCGCGCCGAAGTGCTCCCACCAGTTCTGTGGCTCGCGGCCGGCGAGGTGGTCCGTGAGGAGTCGCAGGTACGCGTCCCAGCCGGCCGCATAGCCTGCGGCCTGCGATCGCCCCAGTCGGGCATGGGTCAGGACCAGCACGCTCCCGTCACCGTCCGGCCGCACCTCGGCAGTGACTACGGTGGCGCCTGACGCATGCGGCCACTCGAACGAGAACCGTTGTGGCGCAACACATTCGATCACTCGACACTCGGGGACATCACCGTCGTCAAAGCAGATCGTGAACGCCTCCCCCACCCCGAACCGCCCCTCCACCGGCGCGAACCACCGCGCCAGCCGTTCGGGGTCGGTCACGGCATCCCAGAGATCGGCGGCCCCGCTGTCGTAGTGCTGCTCGAAGCGAACCTCCACGCTCTCGCCGTCGGTCGTGATGGTCGGGTCGAGCAGAGCGAACGGTGTGGTCATGCGCTGTCCTCCTGTGTCGATTGGGCAGTGGGCTCCGTCGTACGACGGTGGCGTCCCCGCGTGCTCCGGCCGCGGGCGAGCTCGGTCCCAAGGGCATCGAGGCGTTGCGACCAGAAGCCCACGACCTCGGCGCACCACTGCTCGACGCCGTGGATGCCGGCCGGGTCGAGGGAGTAGACGCGTCGCTGGGCGTCGGCACGCGCCGTCACCAGACCTGCTTCACGCAGCACCCTCAGATGTCGCGAGACACCGGGACGACTGATCTCGAAACGGCCGGCGATCTCGCCCGCTGTCAGCTCCTCTCGGGACAGCAGCTGGACGATCTCGCGTCGCGTCTGGTCGCCGAGGGCCTCCCATGCGGTCTGCATACGATGACTGTAACCTATGCGTTACGTAACTTCCGGGTTACTGAAGATGTTGCTGGAGGAAGCGCAGCTGGTTCTGCAGCAGGCTCTCGGTCACAGGTACGCCCATCGCCTGATGACCAACACCCGGCAGGAGCAAGAGCTCGTGCTCACGGCCCGCGGCGAGCAGCGCCTCGGAGAACCGGACCGAGTTCGCGACGTGCACGTTTTCATCGGCGAGGCCGTGGATCAGCAGGAGCGGCCGAGTCAGGCCAGGTGCCGCCTGTACCAACGAGGCCGCGTCGTACCGCTCCGGGAACTCATCGGGATGGCCGAGGAAGCGCTCCCGCCAGTGCGTGTTGTACAGCCGCTGGTCGCTGACCCCCGCGCCTGCCACCGCCGCGTGAAAGACGTCCGGCCGGCGCAGCACGGCCAGTGCCGCGAGAGCACCACCGAACGACCAGCCGCGGATACCGACTCGGCTGAGATCCAGCTCTGGATGCAGACGCGCCGCCTCGTGGAGAGCGGCCACCTGGTCCTCGAGCACCGGACCGAAGAGATCGCCGTCGACCTCACGCTCCCAGTCGGGTCCGCGCCCCGGCGTGCCCGCGCCATCAACCGCGAGGACGGCAAAACCCTGCTCGGCGAACCACTGGGAGACGAGTGCTCGCCAGTCCAGCTCCGCGGTGACCTGCTGCCGCCCGGCTCCCCCGTAAGGGTCGAGCAGGACCGGCAACGGACCGTCAGCGGACGAGTGCCCGGACGGCAGGTAGAGCCTCCCCCGCAGCTCGCGGGGACCGAGACGAACAGGCTCGCCACGCATCTCCAGGGCCGGCGCCTCGACAAAAGAGCGGACGAAAACCGTTGCCATCCCATGCCTTTCGACCGTGACCTGCGCACCCAGGCGATCACCGGCTCGTACGACGTGCACCAGCGTGTCCCCGCGTTGTACGGCGGAGTGCACGCCTGGCTCGGTGCTGACCCGCCGTACGCCCACGCCCGCGCGCCAGGTCCACAGATGGGTCTCGGTCGGCTCCTCCGATGCGGTGAACAGGATGTCGTCGCTGCCCGCATCCAGCACGGACCGCACCTGCAGTCCCGCCGGCGTGACGACCTCGCCGTCGACGGTCAGATGACGCGTGCCGTCCTGGTCGACGTGGGCGACGAGGGCACCGGCTGCAGAGCGCGCGGGCAAGCCCGCGATCAGCTGCACCCAGCTCGGGTCATGCTGCTCCGCCAGCAGCGTCGTCTCGCCGCTAACCGGGTTGATGCCGAGGACCTGAACGGTCCGTTGGTCACGTGACTGGACGACGGCGTACGGACCATGCGCATCCCATCCGGCGCCCACGAGATACTCGAAAGCCTCATGGTCCCAAGGGATCTCGGTCATGGCGCCATCGAGACCGAGGATCCACAACGTCACCGCAGGGTTCGTGGTCCCCGCTGCTGCGTAGCGGATCGTGCGCGGTGGCCGCGTCGGGTCGCTGGAGTCCGGGATGTGCCAGAGCTGAACGGCCGATGAGTCCACCCGCGCGACCATCAGCCGGTCACCATCGGGCGACCACCAGTAGCCGCGCGGCCCGTCGACCGAGGTCTCACCCGTGAGATCGGCCGTCCCGAAGGTCACGTCCGGACCATCAGGTACGACGACCGCGCGGTCTCCCTTCCCATCGCCCTCGACCACCCGCAGTGCGCCGCTCGCGACGTAGGCGATCCGTCGGCCCGTTGGGTCAGGACGAGGATCGACCACCGGTCCGTCGGTGCGAATGCGTTGCGGCGCACGGCCGTTCAGCCGGACCATCCACAACCGGCCGTCGAGCGCGAACGCCACCACCTCACCCGAGCCGTCGACGGCGTACTGGCTCAGCGTCGCCGAACGACCTGACAGCGCAACGGGATCGGCCAGCACGCGTTCCTCGCCGGAGTCGACATCCAGCGCCCAGAGGCATGCCGACGGATCGTCTCCAGCCTGACTGCGCAGGTAGAGGACGGTGCGACCGTCGCCGGTGATGGCGAGCCCGGTGGGCTCTCCCAGAGTGAAGCGGCGGGTGCGGACGAGCTGACTGGGCAGTGACTCCACCACGCCACCCTCTCAGGCGAGCGTGGTGGCTCACTGCCCAACCGGTCGGCTCGGGCTACTTCTGGAACGGTGTCTTGTAGGTCTGCGCGTCCGGCGAGACGTACGGCTCGGTCTGCACGAGCTTCAGACCGCCCGGCACCTTCGCCGGGACCATCAGGAACATCGAGCGGCTGGACGGCTGACCGGGCTTGGTGAAGTCCAGCGGGGGCGTCAGACCCTGGGTGTCGACCGTGGTCTTGCGGACCGCAGCGAGCACTCCGGCGCGCGTGAGATCCCCGTCGGAGCAGGCCTGCTTCAGGATGCTCCCCCAGACCAACCCGGAGGCATAGCCGAGGATCGGGCCGTACGTCTCCACCTGGCCCGGGTGCGCCTTCTTGAAGGCGGCGGAGATCTCCTTCACCTTGGGGTTGTCGCTCTGGACCGGCAGCTGTGGCGCGTCCGTGGTGTAGCGGCCGCTCATGAGTGCCGCCGCCACGGGGGTGTCGAGCAGCTGCGGCGTGAACGTGGGGCCACTGCCGTGGATCGGCACGTTGAGGCCCTGTGCGGTCGCGACACCGACGGCCGATGCCGTCTGCGCCGGAGTCGTGGTGAGCAGGAACGCCTTGACGCCGCCCGCCTTGAGCTTGGTCACGGCCGCGGTCAGGTCGCTCTCAGTGGACGTGACGGTGGCCTCGACGACCTTCATCTTGTGCTTGCTCGCGTAGTACTTGGTGCCCAGCGCGCCGTTCTTGCCGTACTCGGAGTCGACGTAGATGTGGCCGATCGTGTCGCCGTCCTTGATCTTGCCCTGACTCTGCAGGCGACTCAGCCCGTTGATCGACTCGATGTCGTAGGTCGGGCCGATCATCACCACGTTGGGCACGTCCAGGTTGGTGGAGGCCCACGATGCTGGGATGGCGGCGATCTTGTCGTCCGTGAGGGGCTTCTTCAACGCGGCGAGGGTCGGTGAGCCGATGAGCTGGATCATGCCGAGGTTGTCGGCCTTGAGCTTGCTGTAGAGCGGCACGGCCTTCTCGGCGCTGTACCCGGTGTCGTGGGTGGTGATCTTGATCTTGCGGCCGCAGATGCCGCCAGTCTTGTTGACGTCATCGGCCCACATCTGGTTGCCCTGGGTGATGCCGAGCCCCAGCACCTTGAAGACGCCCGAGGTGTCCGTCAGGGCGGCCAGGGTGATCTCGGACGCGGTCACTCCGATGTCTGTCTTGACTCCGGCCGAGCCGCTGCCGCCGGACCCGGATCCGCCGCCGGTGCTGTCGTCGGCCGCCTTGGTGCTGCAGGCCGACAGGCCAAGTGCTGCCACGGCGGCGAACGCGACGGCGCAGCTGGTGAGATTCCTGGACATGGTGCCTGCCTTTCGTGGTGCACGGAGGTGAACCTGGGTCGTGACAGAACGGGTCGGCTCAGCGGCGCAGCACCGCCCGAAGTCGTGCCCCGAGGCCGGCGAGGCCGCGCGGCTCGAACAGGATGATCAGCACGATCAGCGAGCCGAAGACGAAGTTGGTGATCACGCCCGGAGTGAAGCCGGTGCCGCTGTAGTCGTCGGAGGAGGTCACCAGCTGGATGATCTGCGGCAGCCCGAACACCACGACCGACCCGAGCACGGCACCCCCGAGCGACCCGAGGCCGCCGATCACGCAAATCGCGAGGTACGAGATCGCCGCCGTGGTGCTGTAGGTCCCGAAGTCGACCGACTCATCGGGCTTCATCAGCCCGTCGTACCACCAGACGACCATGACGCCGGCCAGTCCGGCGTACGCGGACGAGACCGCGAAGGCCAACGCCTTCTGTCGTACGACCGAGACACCCATCACCGTCGCGACCGCCTCGTTGTCGCGCAAGGCCCGCCAACCTCGTCCCACCCGTCCTGACAGGGCACCACGGCCCAGGACGTAGGCGAGCGCCGTGAGTGCCGCGTAGAGCCAGAAGCTGCGCTCGACCTTGCCCATGGGGACGTTGAGGACGTGCAGCTCGGGATGCAGCTCACCGAAGTCGAAGCCGAACAGGTTGAGGCTGGGTGCATAGCGGCCGCTGGATGTGCTGCCCGCCAGCGACGGCAGCTCGCGCGCCAACCAGAAGCCGACGAAGACCAGGCTGAGCGAGGCGACACCGAGGTAGATGCCGCGCAGCCGACCGGAGATCGGGGCGAACGCGGCACCCACCAGTCCCGCGCACAGCACGGCCAGGACTGCGGCGAGCAGGCTCGGGAGGCCGAGCCCCGTGTAGCTGGCCTCGTCTCGTGGACCGGCGAGGACGGCGTACGAGACGCCGCCGACGAGCGCGAAGAACGAGTGCGCCAGGGAGAGCTGGCCGGCCTGACCGACCAGCATCGTCAGGCCCATGCCACCGACCGCGCCGACCATCACCCAGTTGGCGACGGTGAGGTACTCGGCGTCGATGTAGGCCGGCGCGAGGAAGACGACGACGGCCGCGACGGCGGCCAGGACCACCTTGACCGCGGTCGTGCGACGGCTCCGGGCAGGGCGTACCTGGACGGCGCCGACGGGTTCGGAGGGCTCCGGTTCGAGCACAGCATCCGTGGCGGGCGCGGGCGGCGAGGTGTCAGACACGGAGCTGCTCCACTCTCCCGAAGAGACCGGACGGCCGCACGACGAGAACCGCCAGCATCACGAGGTAGACCGCGACCTTGGCGAACTCCAGGCTGACGTACTGCGAGGCCAACGCGTCCGTGAGGCCGACGATGAGGCCTCCCGCGACGGCGCCACCCGGTGACGTCAGACCACCGATGATGGCGGCCGGGAATGCGGCGAACGCGAGCGTATGGCTGGCCAGCAGACCTGATCCACCACCGATGTCGTTGGTGGCCAAGAAGATCACGGCGATGCCCGCGAGCCCACCGCCTACGGCCCAGGCACTGGCGGTCACCCGCCAGCTCCGGATGCCCATCAAGGCGGCCGCCTCGCTGTTCTCGGACTGGGCGCGCATCGCGAGACCCCAGCTGGTGTAGCGGAACGCAAGGAAGAACGCGCCCAGCAGCACGAGGGCCACGAGGAGAGCGACCACGTAGGTGCGCGCGACAGAGGCACCCAGGATGTGAATCGGCTTGGTGTCGTAGGGATCTCCGAGGAACGGCGCTGCCGCCGTGCCGAGTCGGCGGCTGATCTCCGTCACCACCACCACGTCGATGCCGATGGTGAGGATGGCCAGGCTGTCGGCATGCGCATGTCGAGCATTGGCCAGCAGCACGCGTTCGACAAGGAAGGCGAACAGCATCGCTGCAAGGACCCCGGCGACCACTCCGAGCAGCCAGCCGTGGTCGCTCTTGACCTCGTAGGCGACGTAGCCGGCGACCAGGACCAGCGACCCATGGGCGAAGTTGATCGTCTCCGTCGCCTTATAGATGATCACGAATCCCGTTGCCAGCAAAGCAAATACAGCGCCTTTGCCAACGCCGTTGACGAGCACCTGCACCAGTGTGTCCATGTCAGACTCCCTCCTCGTGCGCGCTCGTGGAGCTGACCTCATCGGGGTCACCGTCGTCGTCCTCAGCCGCACCGAGGTAGGCGCGGATGACCGCCGGGTCCTGCTGAACCACAGCGGGGACGTCGTCGGCGATCAGTCGACCGAAGTCGAGCACGGTGACCCGGTCCGCGATGCCCATGACCAGACCCATGTCGTGCTCGACCAGCAGGATGGAGATCCCCAGCTCGTCGCGAATCTGCAGGATCAGCGCGGACATGTCGGCGGTCTCGCTGGCATTCATCCCGGCCGCCGGTTCGTCCAGCAACAGCACGGTCGGCTCGGCCGCCAGCGCCCGAGCGATGTCCACCCGCTTCTGGTCGCCGTACGACAACGCGCCCGCCCGAGCGTGCAGGTGGTCACCCAGCCCGAGGAAGTCACAGATGTCAGCCGCGCGCTGCTGATGGCGACGCTCGGACCGCATCGTCCAGGGTGCACGCACCGCGTAGGCGGCGAATCCGCCTCTCATCAGGGAGTATCGGCCGAGCATGACGTTGTCGAGGACGCTGGAGGTGTCCACGAGCGCGAGGTTCTGGAAGGCCCGACCGATGCCGAGCGAGCTGATGCGGTGCGCGGGGGTCTTCGTCAGCACGGTGTCGCCAAGCCGGATCTGGCCGGCAGCCAGCGCGTAGATGCCGGTGATCGCGTTGAAGCAGGTCGACTTGCCTGCGCCGTTCGGTCCGATGAGGGCGTGGACGGATCCGGGTTCAACCGTGAACGACACCTCGTCGAGCGCCACGATCCCGCCGAAGCGCACCGTGACTCCGTCGACCTGCAACGGGCGTACGTCTCGTCCTGCGGTGTCCGGCTGGGTCACGGTCGACGCTTCGCTGCTCATCCGCGCCACACCCCCAACGCACGATGACGCGCGGCGCGCTCTCTGACCGGCTCTTCGTCGGCGTCGGCGTCGGCCTCCGACGTGGCGTGGCCGCCGAGATAGAGGCGCTGTACGTCCTCGGTCGCGGCCAGCTCGTCGGCCGGCCCTTCGAGGGCCAGCTCGCCCACCTCGAGGACGACCGCGCGATCGGCGACCGCGAGGGCCATGGTCGCGTTCTGCTCGACGAGGACGACCGCGGTGCCCTGAGCATGGATCTCGCGAACGATCGAGCCGATCCGGGTCACCAGCTGTGGGGCCAGTCCGAGCGATGGCTCGTCGAGCAGCAGCATCGTCGGGGACGTCATCATCGCTCGGCCGATCGCGAGCATCTGCTGCTCACCGCCAGAGAGCAGTCCCGCCGCCTGGCCCGACCGCTCGCCCAAGATCGGGAAGAGAGACAGCACGCGCTCGCGCGCCGCATCGCGATCCTTCGGGGCTACCGACAGGGCACCGGCGCGCAGATTTTCTTCCACGCTCATGCGGGCGAACACCTGCCGGCCCTCGGGCACCTGCACCAACCGCAGGCGCACGATCGCCGCTGGGTTCATCGTGTCGATGCGGGTGCCATCGAGCTCGACCCGCCCGCCTATGACGGCACCGCCGTGCAGCCCGAGCGTGCCCGAGATGGCCCGCAGCAGCGTCGACTTGCCGGCGCCGTTGCTGCCCAGGACCGCCGTGACCGAGCCATCCGGAACCTCGAAGCTCACGCCACGCAACGCCTTGACCGAGCGTCCATAGCGCACCGAGAGGTCGTCGATTCGCAGCACCGTTCACCTGCCTTTCCAGATGAGCGGGGCCGATGGCCTCACTCATTGTGACTCACATCACAACAACGTGTTGGCGCACACTATGGCCGTCGGCCCACCGGCATGACGCGCACGAAGGCCAGGCCGTGACCATCTCGTGACCTAAGCGGACGTGGCATCGAGACCGAGCTCGGCCGGCGTCAGCAGCTGTGGACCGTGCCGTCCCAGGTCCACTCGGAGTCGACCCGACCACGCCCGGACAGCTCGATCCGACCGGTGGCCCACAGGAGCGTCGCCTCCGGTCCATCGGCGTGCCGCTCGACAGCCGGAAACAGTCGTTCGAGGACGACCTCGACCGCATCGCTCGGCAGCGCTGGCACACCGCCCAGACCGCTGAGCACGTCGTGGCCATGCAGCAGTGCCTCGACGGCGCCCATCGCGGCGAAGCCGGCCGGATCGCTCACCCCGTAGTTGTGGAAGGCACGCGCGTCGGGAGGGGCGATCAGGACAGCAGCCGCCAGCAGCTCGCTCAGCGGCTGCAGCGCCTTGACCACACCAGCAACTCCCAGCTCCACCGGGAAGTGGATGAAGTCCACACCGCGGTCGATACCTTCCAACGCGAGATAGCGGTCCGGCGATCTGCTGGTGACCTGCAGGGCGTATCCCATGAAGCAGTCGCCGACATGGTCGAGCGTCTCGAAGCACGTCCAGGTCAGGGGCCCGGCCTGCCGGTGCAGGTCGGCCTCAGGACGCCCCTTCAGCTCGTCGGTCAACCATGCCGAAGACTCGCGCAGCGCACGGACCGCCTCGTCGCGCCCGATCATGTCGTTCGCTCAACGGTCATGTAGGGCATGCTCGTGACGAGAACCGTTCGGCGCAAACGAGTTTCGTCCGTCCACGCCGACGTGTCACCAGTTGGCCTCAGCGCCCGCCCGAGGCAGCCTCGCGCCCTCAGGGTGAATCACGTAGACCGTGCCGCCCGAGTGCGGCACCCAGGCATTCTCGAACTGACCGCGTTTGTAGGTCACCTGGACCTGCGCGTTGTCGGCGATGAGGTGGCTCGCCGGGTCGTTCATCACCGGGTTGCCCTGAGCGTCGAAGCCGCGCAGGACCATGAGGTGACCACTGGTCGAGTAGCCCGCGCCGTCCATGTCCGCCGCCTTGAACGACAGCGACGTGATGAGCGGGATGCCGGCGGCGATGAAGTCCTCGGCCTCACGCAGGCTCCGCAGCCGGGTGACGAAGCCGCGCAACCCGTTGCGGGCGGCGTACGCGGTGTTGAACGGCCAGTTGCCGCAGCCGTCGTAGGTGTAGTCGAAGGTGTTGCGCGCGGAGTAGGCGACCTGCGGGTCCTGCATCGGCTCGACCCAGGACAGCTCAGCCGCAGACGGCCCCTTCTTCCAGTGGTCGAGCACCATCGCCGTCGAGGTGGGCGAGCACCATGCCTCTCCCCCGTTGTCCCATTGCGGGTACTGACCGATGTGCAGCTCCTGGGAGTACGGCGGTACGTCCAGCACCCGACCCACCTTCGGGCCCGGGGTGCTGGTGGTCACTGTCGCGTCGCTGGGCAGGGACGAGCACATCGCCGTCAGCTGGTGCACGGTCGGCGTCTCGGCGCTGCCCTGCGGCCGCATCAGACTGATCCGCAGCTCGAGGTCGTTCAGGGTGTGGTCGTCCTGGGTCGAGAGCGTGTCGGTCCAGACCGTCGCGATGTCGGTGCCCTGGTCATCGACGCTGGTGCGGAAGATCGCACCGCCCTGATCGGGGTCGTTGCGGCACCAGCGGCCCAGGACGAACCAGCCGGTGCGGACACCGGTCTCCGCGACACCCCTCACCTCGACCTCGATCCAGGTCTTGCCCGGGGTGTCGGCGTTCCAGGACGAGATCAGCTCGGTGAGTCGGAACGCGTTGTGGATGACCGGCGAGGTCCAGGTGCCGACGTCGTACGACGCGCTCGCGCCGGCCGCGTGAGGGTCGGCGTAGGTCCGGGTCTGGGTCGGGTGGTGCAGCGTGAGGCCATGCGCGTTGGCGCGGACACCCTGTCGCTGGCCGTGCGCGAAAGCCGCGGCGCCCACGTAGCGGTGCAGACGGATATGACGCTCCTGGCTCGTAGCCGTCGTGGCGGCAGCTCGCTGGGTGCTTCCGATGACGAGGGCGCCGCCGAGGGCAGCGCCACCGCCGATCAGGGCCCGACGGCTGAGCTCCAGCCGGGCGGAGCCGGCAGTCTTGTGGCAGCGGTCGCTCATGGCAATTCCCTGTCTCCTCAACGGTGTTCACACTCTGTTCACACCAAGGCCGCTCCCCTAGGCCACGGGTTGACGGTAGCACCGGGGCCTCGACCCGAGGAGCTGTCTGGATATCAGGATCACGATTTCTCGTGGTCCTCGCGGTCGCTGAAAGAGAGCCTGTAACGACGACGAGGCCCGGCCACCATCGGTGACCGGGCCTCGTCGTACGTGCGGGTGCTGGCTACTTCTGGGCGACCAGCGAGCGCAGGACGTATTGCAGGATGCCGTCGTTGCGGAAGTAGTCCGCCTCGCCGGGCGTGTCGATGCGCACGACTGCGTCGAACTCCACCTCCGCGCCGTCGGTCTTGGTGGCCGTGACGTGCACGGTCTTCGGCGTGGTGCCCTCGTTCAGAGCGGTGATGCCGGAGATGTCGAACGTCTCAGTGCCGTCCAGACCGAGTGACTCGGCGTTCTGGCCCTGCGGGAACTGCAGCGGCAGGACGCCCATACCGATCAGGTTGGAGCGGTGGATGCGCTCGAACGACTCGGTGATGACGGCCTTGACGCCCAGCAGGCGGGTGCCCTTGGCGGCCCAGTCACGCGAGGACCCGGAGCCGTACTCCTTGCCACCGAGGACGACCAGCGGGATGCCGGCCTCCTGGTAGTTGGCCGACGCGTCGAAGATCGCCGCCTGGGGCGAGCCGTCCTGGGTGAAGTCGCGGGTGAAGCCGCCCTCGACGTCGTCCAGCAGCTGGTTGCGCAGCCGGATGTTGGCGAACGTGCCGCGCACCATGATCTCGTGGTTGCCGCGGCGCGAGCCGTAGGAGTTGAAGTCCTTGCGCTCGACGCCGTGCTCCGACAGGTACTTGCCTGCCGGGCTGTCGGACTTGATCGCACCGGCCGGGCTGATGTGGTCGGTCGTGACCGAGTCACCCAGCTTGGCGAGCACGCGCGCGCCGCTGATGTCCTCCACCGGTGACGGCTCGGCCTGCATACCCTCGAAGTACGGGGGCTTTCGGACGTAGGTCGACTCGGCCTCCCACGCGAAGGTGTCGCCCTCGGGAGTCGGCAGTGCCTTCCAGCGCTCGTCACCGGCGAACACGTCGGCGTAGTCCTTGGTGAACATGCCCTTGTTGATCGAGCTTGCGATGGTCGACTCGACGTCCGCCGGAGCCGGCCAGATGTCCTTCAAGTAGACGTCGGTCCCTGTGCTGTCCGTACCCAACGGATCGGTCTCGAAGTCGAAGTCCATGGTGCCGGCGAGGGCGTACGCGATGACCAGCGGCGGCGACGCCAGGTAGTTCATCTTGACGTCCGGGTTGATCCGGCCCTCGAAGTTGCGGTTGCCCGAGAGCACCGAGGTGACCGCGAGGTCGTTGTCCTGGATGGCCTGCGAGACCTCTTCGATCAGCGGACCGGAGTTGCCGATGCAGGTCGTGCAGCCGTAGCCGACGAGGTGGAAGCCGAGCTTCTCGAGGTAGGGCCACAGCGCGGCCTTCTCGTAGTAGTCGGTGACGACCTTGGAGCCCGGGGCCATGGAGGTCTTGACCCACGGCTTGGTGGTCAGGCCCTTCTCGACGGCGTTCTTGGCCAGCAGCGCCGCAGCGAGCATCACCGACGGGTTGGACGTGTTGGTGCAGCTGGTGATCGAGCTGATCGCGACGATGCCGTGGTCGATCTCGAACTCACGCCCGTCAGCCAGCTTGACCGGCACCTTCTTGCTGGGACGGCCGGCGGCGGGATCGGCGTCGGCCGGCTTGTCGCCGCCGTTCTGGCCGTCGGCGCTACCGCCCGGAGTCGGGTCGCTGGCCGGGAAGCTGCTCGCCGCGCCGGCGTCACCCTCGGAATGGGAGACGTAGGTCGGCAGCACCTTGCGGAAGGACTCCTTGGCCACCGAGACCTCGATGCGGTCCTGCGGACGCTTCGGGCCGGCGATCGAGGGCACGACCGTCGACAGGTCGAGCTCGAGGCGCTCACTGAACCGGGGCTCACGCGAGGCGTCGTGCCACAGGCCCTGCTCCTTGGCGTACGCCTCGACCAGGGCGACCTGGTCGTCCGGGCGACCGGTCAGGCGCAGGTAGTCCAGAGTGACGTCGTCGATCGGGAAGATCGCACAGGTCGAGCCGAACTCCGGGCTCATGTTGCCGATCGTGGCGCGGTTGGCCAACGGCACAGCGCTGACACCGTCGCCATAGAACTCAACGAACTTGCCGACCACACCGTGCTCACGCAGCATCTGCGTGATGGTGAGGACGACGTCGGTTGCCGTTGCGCCCGAAGGGATCTCGCCGGTCAGCCGGAAGCCGACCACGCGCGGGATGAGCATCGAGACGGGCTGGCCCAGCATGGCCGCCTCGGCCTCGATGCCGCCGACGCCCCAGCCCAGCACTCCGAGGCCGTTGACCATCGTGGTGTGGCTGTCGGTGCCGACGCAGGAGTCGGGGTAGGCGCGGCCGTCGCGGACCATGACCGTGCGGGCCAGGTGCTCGATGTTGACCTGGTGGACGATGCCGGTGCCCGGGGGCACGACCTTGAAGTCGTCGAACGCGGTCTGACCCCAGCGCAGGAACTGGTAGCGCTCCTTGTTGCGGCCGTACTCGATCTCGACGTTGCGCTCGAAGGCGTCCGCGCGCCCGAAGACGTCGATGATGACGGAGTGGTCGATGACCATCTCGGCTGGCGCGAGCGGGTTGATCTTCTTGGCGTCACCACCGAGCTCGACGACGGCCTCACGCATGGTGGCCAGGTCGACGACACACGGGACGCCGGTGAAGTCCTGCATGATCACGCGCGCCGGCGTGAACTGGATCTCGATGTCGGGCTCGGCGTTCTCGTCCCAGCCACCGAGGGCCCGGATGTGGTCGGCGGTGATGTTGGCGCCGTCCTCGGTCCGGAGCAGGTTCTCCAGCAGCACCTTCAGGCTGAACGGGAGGTTCTCGCTGCCCTCGACCGTGTTGAGACGGTAGATCTCGTACGACTGGTCACCCACGGAGAGGGTGCCTTGTGCACCGAAGCTGTTGGTGCTGGGACTCACGGCAACTCCTGTCTCGGAACTTCTACGTGGCGACACTCAGTCGCCCCATTTATCTTGACGTCAAGATAATCAAACCACATCTGGAGGGTTGCCCTCAGCGCAGGTCTGCCTAACCTGCAGCATCAGGCTCGAGGATGGCCACACACTCAACATGGTGCGTCATCGGGAAGGCGTCAAAGGCGCGCAGGCCGACCAGCCCGTAGCCCGACTCGGCGGCGTAGGCGACGTCGCGAGCCAGCGCCGCCGGATCGCATGCGACGTAGACCACGACTCTCGGATCCTGACCGAGTACCTGCTGCATGACCTCGCGGCCGGCACCGGTGCGTGGTGGGTCCAGCACGACCGCGTCGACCCGGCCCCCGAGCGTCCGCGCGATGGTGTCGTCGGACAAGCGGGCCAGCACGTCGCCCTCCTCGATCGCCGCGTTCGGTCGGTGCCGCAGGTTGTGTACGCCTTCGGCCGCCCCGGTGCGGTCGCCCTCGACTCCGAGGACCCGACCGGACTCACCGACCACCTCGGCCACGGCCTCCGCGAAGAGTCCGACACCGCAGTAGAGGTCGAGCACGTGCTCGCCCTCACGCAGGTCGAGAGCCTCCAGGACGGTGTCCGCGAACGTCTCGGCAGCGCCCGGATGCACCTGCCAGAATCCCCGCGCGCTGACTTCGAGACAGGCCTCGCGTCCGTCGATGGTGACCAGCTCGGTCAAGGTCGGTACGTCGCCAGAGACCGGCAGCGGCACGACGGCAAGCTCGCCGGTCGAGCTCCGCGCGACGTCGACGCCCGACGTGCCAGCCGGCCAGCTGCGTTGCAGCACACCGGAATCGGCGATCTCCTGGACCGCGATGAGGCAGTCGTCGACGGGCATGACGTCGTGCGAGCGGTGCTTGCGCATCCCTGCGCGCCCCGCACCACCGACAGCGAGCTCGACGCGGGTACGCCACCGCAGCCCGTCCTGGTCTCCGGGGACGGGCTCGACCTCGACCGGGACATCGAGGCGAGCGAGTCGCTGCAGCTGCTCGCGCACCACACGAGCCTTGAGCTCGCGGCTGAACTCCACCGAGGTGTGCTGCCAGTCGCACCCGCCGCACTGGCCAGGCCCGGCGTACGGGCACGGCGGCTCACGCCGCTCCGGTGAGGCGCGCAGCACCTCGACCGCGTCCGCGCGCAGGAAGGTCGAACCAGTCGTACCCGAGGTCACCTCGACGACGACCTGCTCGCCAGGCAGGGCGTGGCGGACGAACAGGACCTGACCCTCGTGACGCGCGACGCAGTGCCCGCCATGGGCGACGCCCTCGACATCCACGGTCATCCGCTCGCCGACCCGGGACTCCCCCTGCGGGACGCGTCCGCGAGGACGAGGACGCGGAGGCGTACGGGGCTTGCCGCGCCGGCGGCGGTCCTTGGTCATCCGCCACCTCGGCGTACCGAGCCCACGGAGGGGCCGTCGTACTTGTCCTCAGC
The DNA here is from genome assembly GCF_001190945.1 of Luteipulveratus mongoliensis. Taxonomy (NCBI): domain Bacteria; kingdom Bacillati; phylum Actinomycetota; class Actinomycetes; order Micrococcales; family Dermacoccaceae; genus Luteipulveratus; species Luteipulveratus mongoliensis. The sequence goes on from NZ_CP011112.1 coordinate 3,430,242, forward strand.
GCCCTGCGAGGAACGCAGCTGCCACGGCACACTCGCAACCATCACACCTGGAGTGAACAGCAAGCGGCCCTTGAGGCGCAGCGCCGACTGGTTGTGCAGCACCTGTTCGTACCAGCGGCCCAGGACGTATTCGGGGATGTAGACCATCACCACGTCGCGCGGGCTGTCCCGACGGATCGACTTGATGTAGCTCACGACCGGGCGGGTGATCTCGCGGTAGGGGCTCGACAGCGTCTTGAGCGTCACCGGGATCTCACGGCGCTCCCACTCGGCCACCAGGGCCTGCGTCTCCTCGGTGTCCACGTCGACGGTGATCGCCTCGAGGACCGACGGCCGAGTGGCCCGCGCGTAGGACAGCGCACGCAGGGTCGGCTTGTGGATCTTGGAGACCAGGACGACCGCATGCACCCGCGACGGCAGGATGCTCTCATCGAGGTCGTCGTCGATCGCCAGCTCCTCGCGCACGCGCTTGTAGTGGCGGCTGATGGCCAGCATGATCACGAACAGCACGCACATGCCGGCGATCGCCAGACCCGCTCCCCTCATGAACTTGGTGAGCAGCACGACGACGAGCACCGTGCCGGACATCACCGCCCCGACGCCGTTGATGATGCGCGAGCGGCGCATCCGCCGACGCTCGGCCGGGTCGTCCTCGGTGAGCAGGTGCCGGTTCCAGTGGCGGATCATGCCGATCTGGCTCAGCGTGAAGGAGACGAACACCCCGACGATGTAGAGCTGGATCAGTCGGGTGGTCTCGGCGTCGTACGCGACGATCAGGAAGATGGCGGCACCGGCCAGGATCAGGATGCCGTTGGAGTACGCCAGCCGGTCACCGCGGGTGTGCAGCTGACGCGGCAGGAAGCCGTCCTTGGCCAGGATCGAGGCGAGCACCGGGAAGCCGTTGAACGCGGTGTTGGCGGCGAGCACCAGGATCAGCGCCGCCACGATCGAGATGTAGACGATGCCCGGCGAGAAGCCGTGGAAGACCGAGTGGGCCAGCTGGCCAAGGACGGTGTCCTCCTCGTAGCCGTCGCCCACCGGGACGCCGTTCTGCAGCAGCTGGTTGGGGTGCTCGGGGTCCACCATCTGGATGCCGGTCCAGCGGGCGAGCGTGATGATCGAGATCAGCATCACGACGGCGATCGCGCCCATGAGCAGCAGCGTGGTTGCCGCGTTGCGACTCTTGGGCTTCTGGAAGGCCGGGACGCCGTTGGAGATCGCCTCCACACCGGTCAGCGCCGCGCAGCCACTGGAGAACGCGCGCAGCAACAGGAACAGCAGCGCGATCGAGCTCAAGGAGTCCATGTTGTCCTGCGGGACGAGATCGAACTTCGAGCTCTCGGCCATCGGCAGGTTGCCGGTCATCTTGCGGATGAACCCGACCACTCCGAGCGCCAGGATGCCGAGCATGAACAGGTAGACCGGCAGCGAGAACAACGCTCCGGACTCCCGGACGCCGCGCAGGTTCATCGCGGTCAGCAGCGCCACGACGGCGACCGCGACGATCGCTTCGTGCCCACGGATGAAGTGCAGCGCTGCACCGGCGTTCTGCACGCCCGAGGACACCGACACCGCGACCGTCAGCGTGTAGTCGACCAGCAGTGCGCTCGCGACCGTCAGGCCGGCCTTCGGGCCGAGGTTGGTCGTCGCGACCTCGTAGTCACCGCCGCCGGACGGATAGGCGCGCACGTTCTGGCGGTAGGAGGCGACCACCACACCCATGACGCAGACGACCGCGAGGGCGATCTGCCACGAGTGAGTGAGCGCCAGGGCCCCGCCTGCCATGCCGAGCGTGATGAAGATCTCGTCCGGTGCGTACGCCACGGAGGAGAGTGCGTCGCTGGCGAAGATCGGCAGCGCGAGCTTCTTGGGGAGCAAGGTCTCCCCCAGCTTGTCGCTGGGCATGGCGCGACCGAGGAGCAACCGCTTGATGATCCGACCGGTCATGGGCACGAGTGGAGAGTGTAGGTCGCCTGGGCCCTGGCTTGGTAACGCCTGAGTTGGGGTAGCGTCGCGGGCGTGCACTTCGTGATCATGGGCTGCGGCCGCGTCGGGTCCACGCTGGCGCTCAGTCTGGAGAGTCACGGCCACTCCGTGGCCGTCATCGACCGGGACGAGTCGGCCTTCCGGCGGCTGGGCAGTGGGTTCGAGGGGCGCAGGGTTCTCGGCATCGGATTCGACCGCCAGACCCTGTCGCAGGCGGGCATCGACGAGGCGTACGCCTTCGCCGCCGTCAGCAGCGGCGACAACTCCAACATCCTGGCCGCTCGGGTGGCTCGCGAGACCTTCGACGTCGAGCACGTCGTCGCGCGCATCTACGACCCGGGACGGGCCGAGATCTACCAGCGCCTCGGCATCCCCACCGTCGCGACGGTCCGCTGGACCTCCGACCAGGTGCTGCGCCGGCTGCTTCCACAGGGCGCCGTCCCCGTGCACACCGATCCCAGCGGCAAGGTCGTCATCGCCGAGATTCCGGTTCACGTGAGCTGGATCGGGCAGCGGCTGCGCGAGGTCGCCGCGGAGTCCGGCACGACCATCGCCTACATCACCCGGTTGGGCGACGGCCTGATCCCCGAGTCCGACACCGTCTACCAGGAGGGCGATCTCGTCCACTTCGTGACCGCGGTGGAGCGGCTCGATGAGGTCCAGTCCGTCCTGTCCGCGCCGCCCGCGGCCGACTGATCCAAGGAGCAAGCATGCGCGTGGTCGTCGTCGGCGCCGGGAGCGTGGGTCGCTCCATCGCTCGAGAGCTCATCTACAACAAGCACCAGGTCCTGCTCATCGACAAGTACGCCGAGGAGGGTCGCACCCGTTCGGTGCCCGAGGCCTCATGGCTGCTCGCCGATGCGTGCGAGATCACCACCCTGCACGAGGCCGGCCTGTCCGAGGCGGACGTCGTGGTCTGTGCCACAGGTGACGACAAGGTCAACCTGGTCGTCTCACTGCTCGCCAAGACCGAGTTCGGCGTGGCCAGGACTGTGGCGCGTGTGAGCAACCCCAAGAACGAGTGGATGTTCGACGAGGCGTGGGGCGTCGATGTCGCGGTCTCGACACCACGACTCATGACAGCGCTCGTCGAGGAGGCCGTCAGCATCGGCGACCTCGTGCGACTGTTCGAGTTCCAGCAGGGCAAGGCCACGATGGTCGAGGTGACGCTCCCCTCGACCAGTCCCTACGTCGGCCGCCGGGTCGCCGACCTGAACCTGCCGCCGGAGTGTGTGCTCGTCGGGATCATCCGCGAGGAGAAGCCCATCGCGCCGAGCAACGATGACGCCATCGAAGCGCTGGACGAGCTGCTCTTCCTGGCAACGCCCGCTGCAGAGATGGAGCTGGCTACCGCGCTGACCGGTCGCGACCCGGACGAGATCCGAATCCGCCACGAAGAGTAGGCAATTCGCGTGCCAATTCCGGCGGACAACTTGACCTGACACCGGGCCAAACGACCCTGCTGCCGGGGACCAACGCCGGAGCGCTGGCGGTTACCGCGGCTTGAGCTCGTAGGCCGGGTTGAAGATCGTGGGGACGCCTTCCTTGAAGGTGACGCGGCCCTTGGCGAGGACGTAGCTGCCGGGCTCGATACCGGCGATCTTGCGACGGCCGAGCCAGACCAGTCGCAGCATCCGGCTGCCGTCGTCGATCTCCACGACCAGAGCCGGCACGTGGTCGGCCCGCGGCCGCAGGCTGACGCTGCGGACAGCGCCACAGACCTTGACCACATCCCGGTCGGCGACGTCGCACATCGGCGTCCCGCCCATCGTCGAGGTGGTCTCACGCAGCTCCTCGGCCTCCAGGTCGCCCTGGGACCGGGTCAGCCGATGGGTCATCCGCCCGAGCAGGCCGCCACGGCGGCGACCCGGCTCGGGGACAGAAGCGCTCGGTGTGCTCAACGTCGGCTCCTCAGCCTCAGCGGACCTCAGTGATCTCAGGACCACGCTCGAACGGCCGCAGGTCGTCCTGCGTCGCCACCTGATCGCCCTCGACCGGTGCCTCGGCCTGCGCGGCCAGCAGCTCCGGCGGGATCGTCAGCTCGAGCAGCTCGCGCGGTGCGCGGGCCTCGGAGCCACGGGTCACGATGCTGCTCCGGAGGATGGCGATCATCGCGTCGGCTGCTTCGTCCTCGACCGCAGCGCGACCCGACAGGACGGCGCGCAAGAACCAGCGCGGCCCATCGACGCCGAGGAAGCGCACCGGTGAGTACGTCGTACGGCCGTCGTTGCCTCGCGCGGGCATCCGCGCGTGCAGCTCGATGCCCAGGTCACTCGTCCGCTCCTCGGCCGTGCCCCCGGCAGCGATCAGGTTGTCGGCGATCTCGTCGCGGATGTCGTCCCAGACGCCGGACGTCTTGGGCGCGGCGAACACCTGGAGCTGGATCGCCGAATCCCCTTGAACCGCAGTCACGCCCGTGATGTTCTGCCCCTGCTCATCGACGTCGAGACGTAGCTCGGTGCCTGGAGTCGGGTGGAGCGCCAGCGCGCCCAGGTCGAGGTGCTCCTCGACATCGTCGATCTCGGCGCGGTCGAACGGTCCGTTCGAGCGGTCGATGGTGACCGACCGTGCGCGGCGAGGAGCGACGTCCTCGACCTCGACCGTCTCGCCGGAGTCCTCCGGCTCGACATCCTCGTCGACCTCGTCCACGTCGTAGGAGGTCTCGTCGACCTCCGCGTCCTGGTCGGGTGAGTTCTTGCGGCTGAAGATGCCCACGTCGTGTCAGTCCCTTGCGTTGCTGTGTGTGAGAGGGCCGCCGGACGACGGCTCAGGTGCTGCCTGCGCTACGACGGCACCGAAGCCCCCGCTGGCTCCATGTCCAGTGTCCCCCCGGACGCTGAGAGGCAGCACATCGACCTCGACCAGCTGCACGTGCTCGACTCGCTGGACAACGAGCTGAGCGATCCGGTCACCACGGGAGATCGTGAAGGACTCCCGTGGGTCGTGATTGATCAGGTTGACCTGGATCTCGCCCCGGTAGCCGGCGTCGACCGTGCCAGGTCCGTTGAGCGTCGTCACGCCGTGCCGGGCGGCCAGGCCCGACCGCGGGTGAACGAAGCCCGCACAGCCCTCCGGCAGCGCCACAGCGAGGCCGGTAGGGACCAGGGCGCGGTGCCCTGGGGCGAGCGTGACGCCTTCGCGCGCATGCAGGTCCAAGCCGGCGTCGCCCGGGCGGGCGTACGTCGGCAACGGCAGACCAGGGTCCAGCCGTCGGACCTGCAGGCGCAGCGACTCGCTCATCGCGATGCGGCGGTCAGGTGTCGACGCGTGAGCCTCACGCGGCGCACTCGGTGCAGACCGGCAGTCCGCCGACCTCTTTGGCCAGCTGGCTGCGGTGATGCACCAGGAAGCACCGCGAGCAGGTGAACTCATCCGCCTGCCGCGGCAGCACGCGTACTGACAGCTCTTCACCGGACAGGTCCGCCCCCGGGAGCTCGAAGCCCTCGGCCTGCTCGGTCTCGTCGACATCGACGCTGCTGGCGCTCTTGTCAACCCGACGTGACTTGAGCTCCTCGATGGAGTCCTCATTCATGTCATCGTCGGTCTTGCGCGGGGCGTCGTAGTCGGTCGCCATTGATCCACACTCCTCACGTCGTCATTCCAAACCGACCGCCGCACAGGCCGGTCCCGCGCGTTAACGTCAGGGAGTTCGGATTTGTGCCCGGTTCGGCGGGATTGTGCCCTATCGCCGAACGCGAAGCGAGTCCGGGGCATTCCTTGGTCAGATCCGACCCCCGCCAAACGGTGTGCGGGCGCATCCTTTGCCGTCCCTTGACCGAGATGGTCGACGCCGATCATGGCCTACCCCCTACAGTCATCGACGCCCGGCCGACAGCCGGGAGACGGAGCCGCCGCCCCCTGACCCACCGAGGTGCCGACCATGATCTCCCTGCGTGAACAGCTCATCGATCGTCTGAAGGATGCGACCGCGCGACTCGATGACGCACACGGGCGCGACGACGAGTACGACACGATGCTGGTCAGCGGTGAGATCGACTCACTGCTGCGGATCGCCGACGACCACGGGCTGCACCTGCCCCAGGCCGAGGACTACCGCAAGCGGCGCTGTCGGGCCTGAGGGCTAGTCGACCAGCGCGCGTATCGGAGCCACCAGCACGGCCGGTCCGGCCACCACCAGGTCGGCCGAGGCCGGCCCTCCCCCACGACCCACGACCTCTCCACCGGCCTCGCGCACGATGAGCTCACCGGCGGCCAGGTCCCACGGGTTGAGACCGGACTCGTAGTAGACATCCAGGCGAGCAGCGGCGACCGCGCAGAGGTCCAGCGCGGCGCTCCCGGCGCGGCGGATGTCGCGCACCTCGGGCAGCACGCGAGCGACCACCGCGCCCTGGCGAGCCCGCTTCTGGGCGTCGTAACCGAACCCGGTGCCCAGCAGCGCCTCGTCGAGGCGGCTGACGCTGCTGACCGACAGGGCGTGTACGCCTGTGGTCGTGCGCAGGAACGCTCCGGCACCTTCGCGAGCGTGGAACATCTCGTCCAGCACCGGGTGGTAGACCGCGCCGGCGACCGCGCGCCACGCGCCCGGCCGCGTCGTGTCGCCGACACAGGCGGCGACGGACACGGCGTACTGCGGGATGTCGTAGAGGTAGTTGACGGTCCCGTCGATCGGGTCCACCACCCAGGTGATCCCGGAGGTCCCAGCCGTGCTGTCGCCCTCCTCCCCCAGGACGCCGTCGTCGGGGCGGCGCTCGGCGAGGCGTTCGCGCAGCAGCTGCTCGCTGCGCGTGTCCATGATCGTCACGATGTCCGTACGGCTCGACTTGGTCGCCGAGACGCCGAGGCCTGCGGGACGCTCGTCGACGACGAGGCGACCGGCCTCGCGGGCCAGCTCGCAGGCGATCGTCTCCAGCGTGCCCAGGTCCGCAGGTCCGAGGGTGGGCTCAGGTGTCGTCATCGGGTCTCCGGTCATCAGTCGGTCCCGCAGGCGGCCGACTTGGCGACGCGCAGGTTGGGGCAGCAGCCAGGACGGCAGGTCGATGGCATCGCCTCGCCCGGCCAGGCAGGGTGGTCGACCGGCTCCTCACGAGCCTCGGCGGCGCGCTCCTCGGTGAGATCGACCAGCCCGCTCACGAACTCCGGGTCCACGCCGACGGTGGGCACGCGCGTCATCCGCAGACCGAGGCGTTCGGCGGTCTCGGCGGCCTCCACATCGAGGTCGTAGCGGACCTCCATGTGGTCGGAGATGAAGCCGATGGGTGCGACCACGACGTCGGTCACGCCGTCCTTGGCGATGCCCTCGAGGTAGTCGTTGACGTCCGGCTCGAGCCACGGCTGGCTGGGCGGGCCGGAGCGCGAGCAGAAGACGAGCGAGCCGGTCAGGTTGCGATCCAGTGTGATTCCCGCCTCATCGAGGATCACGTGGCTCAGCTCGTCGTGCTGGTGCCAGTAGAGGTTGCCCTCACCGTCACCGGGACCGGACGTGTCGTCCATGCCGACCGGGATCGAGTGTGTGACGAACGCCACCCGGAGCAGGGCGTCGTCGGGCTGCCCGGCTGCGCGTACAGCGTCTGTCACCAGTCGCGCGTTGGTCCGCGCGAAGCTGGGGTGCGTCGCGTACTGACGAATCTTGTCGGCGACGATCGTGCGCCCCTCGTCCGCGAGCGTGGCAACGGCCTCGGCGATGTCCTCGCGGTACTGCCGGCACGAGCTGTACGAGGCGTACGCACTCGTCGTGAGGACGAGGACCCGGCGCATGCCGTGCTCGTGCGCCTCGCGCAGGGTGTCGACGAGGAACGGCTCGGAGTTGCGGTTGCCCCAGAGCAGCGGCACGGCGATCCCGCGACGTCGCAGCTCGGCGTGCAGGGCGTCCAACAGCGCGCGGTTCTGGTCGTTGATGGGGCTCCGCCCGCCCATCAGGTGGTAGTGGTGCGCCACGGCCTCGAGACGGTCGTCCGGGATGCCACGGCCCGCCGTCACGCGCCGCAGGAACGGCATGACCTCCTCGGCCGACTCCGGCCCACCGAACGACAGCAGCACGAGCGCGTCATAGGGCAGCAGCAGGTCGATGTCCTCGTCGGGACCGGTGGCTCGCGGCTGGACGCGGGCGGTCACGTCGTCGGCGTCGGACCGGCCCTGCTCGGGATCGGGCGGCTCGGCGAAGGGCGAGGTCACGGCGGGTCTCCTGTCCGGAGGGGTTGAGGCGCATTGAGGTCGAGGACGACGGCAGTCATTCGGACGATGAACACCAGCACGACCGCGGACCAGACTACGAGGGAGGTCAGGTGCTCCAGCCGGGCGGCAAGGACAACGGTGAGGGCGCCCAGGAGGGCCGGGACGGCGTACAGCTCCCGTCGCAGCACCTCGGGCACCTGACCCACGAGAACGTCACGCAGGACACCTCCTCCGACCGCCGTCACGACACCGACCACGACAGCCGTCACCGGGCTGACGGCGAACAGCACCGCCTTGAGCGCGCCGGCGACCGCGAACACCGCGAGGCCGGCCGCGTCCAGCACCCGGACGAACCGGGAGATGCGTGCGACGCCGGGGTGCAACCAGAAGGTGATCAGCCCGGCGAGACACGCGGCGAGCATCAGCCGCCAGTCGCTGACCCCGACCGGTGGGACGTCACCGATCAGCAGATCGCGCATCACCCCGCCCCCGAGCCCTGCGACCCACGCGAGCACGAGGACACCGACCAGGTCCAGGCGCTTGCGTACGCCGACCAGGCCACCGGACAGGGCAAAGACGAACACCCCGACGAGGTCGAGGACCAGCTTGAGGTCGGTGTTTGCGGTGAGCATCTCGGGGTCAAACGGTACCGGCGCGGCGTGGCCCGCTACGGCACGGCCGCCGGGGTGGCACAGTTGAGGAGCGTGGACAGCCGTGACGACTCTCGGCCGACCGGGATGGTGTGATCTCCGGGTGGGCCACGAGCTCACGGCGGTGACCGCTCAGGACGGTCCGACCGGACCGGCAGAAGGGACAAGGCTGATGCAGGACCTGCGACTGGTGGGCATCCACGAGGACGGCGAGCACGTGCTGCTCGCCGACGCCGACGGGAACCGCTTCCGGGTACCACTGGATGACGCCTTGCGCAGCGCCGCTCGCCGTGAGCGGCAGCGCTCCGACCGCTCTGGGGCCGATGACGACGCGGTCGAGCAGATGCGCCCCCGCGACGTTCAGGGACTGATCCGGGCCGGCGTCAGTGTCGGCGAGGTCGCCGACCGCTCCGGCTGGTCGGAGGAGAAGGTCCGCAAGTACGAGCCGCCGATCCGAGCCGAGCGCGACTACGTCGCCGGACTGGCCCGCGGCGTCCAGCTGCGTGGCCGCGCCCGTGACGGCGCAGCACCGATCCTCGGCACGCGAGCGGCCCAGCGCCTCGACGAGCGTGGGGTCGAGGCCGAGCGCGTGGTCTGGGACTCCTGGAAGACCGAGAGCGGCAGCTGGACCGTGGTCTGCGTCTTCCCCGCAGGCGGACGCGAACGTCGCGCGACGTGGCGCTTCGACCCGCGCGACCGCACGCTCGCCCCGGCTGACGACGAGGCGCGCTGGCTCAGCGAGGACGAGGCAGTGCAGGGTCCCATCCCGGCTCCCCCGGTGACCTCTCCCGGACGCAACGTGCGGGTGTACGACGTCGAGGCCGAGGGCGGCTTGCAGGCCCATGAGCGCCACCCGGCAGGCAAGGGCCGTAGCAAGAACCGCGACAAGAACCGCGAGCTCCGCCCGGCCGCGAGTCAGCCGACGGCCGAGCCGGAGCCCGAGGAGGACCACGACACCCTCGACCTGATGTCCGCGATGCGCGAGCGGTCGGCAGCACGTCGCAAGCGACCCGCGCGGCGTACGCCCACACCGACGGACACACCGGTCAGCCCGGAGGAGATGCCGGACGACGCCAAGCCTGTTGAGCGGCTCCGTCTGGCTGATGGCCCGCCCCCGATGGGGTCTCACACCGCTCCCGGCGACCTGTCAGCGGACGGCGAGGACGAAGAGATCGCGCCCGAGGACCCGGTGACGGGCACAGCAGACCTGTTCGGTGACCTCGACGAGGATGTCGACGACGCGAGCGACGACGAGTCCGCGGACGACGATGACGACGCCGATGACGATGCGGGCGAGGTCACAGCAGAGGCCGTCGACGATCCCGACGAGGTCGAGGACTCAGCAGACGACGACGCGGCCGAGTCGCAAGGCGTGCTGCGCGTGCCGTCCAGACAGAGCGGCGCGCGCCGCAACCGGCCGAGCGTGCCGAGCTGGGACGACATCATGTTCGGGACGCGACCCAGCAGCGAGCACTGACCCTCAGGTCAGCTGGTCGATGCCATCGACCAGCTAGGTCATTCCCTGAAGCGTGAGCTCCACCGGTCTCGCCGGTCATCGTCCTGATCGGCCGGACCGCGCCGGGGCGGTGGCCGCCAACCGGGGTCGCCCCGGTCGATCGGCACGGTGCGGTCGACGTCGTCCTCCTCGGCCCCAGGGTCATGCGCAGGGTTGTCGTACGACTGGGGCGGGGGCGGCCGCCGGCGTACGGGCCGGGTGCGTGGGTGCGCGGGACCCGGCGCCGGGACGCCCTTCTGAGGGGCGCCCTTCTGACCAGCCGCGCGCTCACGTCGGCGAGCGATAACGGTCGCCGGGCGCGCACCGGCCGGCACGGGCAGCTTGCGTCCGGTGTGCCAGATGATGACGGCCGCGGTCCACAGGACGAGCAGTACCGCGGAGGTAACCATCCCGATTTTGGCGTTGGCCGGGAGGACGACCGCCAGGATGCCGCCGAGGACCCAGGACAGCTGAAGCACGGTCTCGGACCGCCCGAAGACGCTGGTCCGGACATCCTCAGGCACGGTGTCCTGGATCTGCGCGTCCAGCGCGAGCTTGCCCATCTGCTGCGAGATGCCCGCGACGAGACCGACCGCGACGGCGGTGACCACGCTGAAGTGCAGGGCAGCGACCACCACCATCACGGCGTCGGCGAGCAGTGCGGCCAGCACGATCACCCGCGGTGAGCTGACCTTGACGAGGGCACCGGTCATCGTGCCGATCGCGTTGCCGACGCCGGCCGCACCGATGACGAGGCCGAGGAGCAGCGAGGTGCGGTCCTCCCACCCGGGCAAGGGGTGCTCGCGGACCAGGAACGCCAGGAAGAGGGTGAGGAACCCGGACAGCCAACGGAGTCCGGAGTTGGCCCGCAATGCCGTGACGACGTTGCCGGAGATGCCCAGGCGCTGTCCGCCGGTCGAGCTCGCGGCGAGGTCGCGCATCGGCGCCTGCTCCTCGCCCACCGAGGAGTCCACCCGAGGCGGGAGCAAGATGGCCAGGACGGTGCCGAGGGCGAAGAGGACGAACCCGACTCGCAGTGCCCACGCAGACCCGAAGGTGGCTGCTGCACCGGCGAGGCCACCTCCGATGGCGGCACCGACCGTGCCGGCGAGAGAGAGCCGGCCGTTCGCCTTGACGAGCGTCAGCGCATCCGGCAGCAGCCGTGGTGCGGCAGCCGACCGCGTGACCAAGTAGGCCTTGGAGGCCACCAGGACCCCGAGTGCGACAGGGAACTGCCAGGTCGACTCATCGGTGATCGTCTGGGCCAGCACCCAGCACAAGAAGGCGCGCAGTGCGAGCGTCGCACCGATCGACCAGCGACGGCCGTGGCGGAAGCGGTCGAGCAGTGGTCCGATGAGCGGCGCGACGATGGCGAACGGCAGCATCGTCAGCAGCAGGAACAGCAGGACCTGGGTCTTGGCCTGTCCTGGCTCAAGGGAGAAGAACATCGTGCCGGCCAGTCCGACGGTGACGGCGGTGTCACCGGCTGAGCTGAACGCGTGCACCTGGATCAGGCGGGACAGACCGGTCTCGCCGGCGCCCTCGGCCTCACTGGCCTTGCGGGCGACACGGACCGTCGAGCGACCAGCGGACGCGGTCAGCCGGGCCATGGCCTTGCCGCCACGAGCCATACCTCGCCCGGCCGCCAGCGCGGTGTCCTTGCGTGAGGGTCCGGGTGGACCGGCCGGTGGAGGGGTGTCGCGCGGGTCTCCGTCCCCGGAGGGCAGCCGACCGGTCGGCGTCTGCCGATGCACGGGTCGCGTCGAGCGCGGGTCACCGTGCCGCCTCGGGTCGCGTGGTTCGCGCGGCGGCGGTGCCGGCGTCTGAGCCTCGACGCTCCCCCGATCCTCCATAGGCTCATTGTGCCCTTGCGAGGGCGGCTCGGGAGGCATCATGCGCCGCGCGGCGGGATCGGCAGTGGGCACAGGTCGAGGTCGAACGGCAGGACCTCCGGCGAGGCGGCCTGGGCCCGCGCCGCGTGCGAGGTCATCCGGCGCATGTAGTGACGACGGCAGAGGACCTCGTACTCGACCTCACCGGTCGGACCGCTTGTCGTGTCCCCCACGACGACCTGCGCACCTTCGACCACCATGTGCCCGTCGACGACTCGTGCGTTGTGGGTCGCGCGCCGCCCGCACCAGCACAACGCCTCGACCTGCGGCACCTGGAGCCGGTCGGCCAGCTCCACGAGCCGACGCGATCCGGGGAAGAGCTCGGTGCGGAAGTCGGCCATGATGCCGAACGCGTAGACGTCGATGTCCATCTCGTCGACGATGCGAGCCAGCTGCTCGACCTGACGAGCGGTGTAGAACTGCGCCTCGTCACAGATGAGGTACTGCACCGGACGACCGTGCGTGGCCTGCTCGACCACGAGGTCCCAGAGGTCCAGCTCGTCGCCGACCTCGAGCGCCTCGCGGGAGAGACCGAGCCGCGAGGAGAGCACGGCTTCACCGGCGCGGTCGTGCTTGGTGAGCACCAGGCCCTGTCGTCCGCGGGCGCGGTGGTTGTGATCCATCTGCAGCGCCAGGGTGGACTTGCCGCAGTCCATCGTCCCGGAGAAGAACACCAGCTCAGCCACGAGACATGAGCCTATGAGGTGCGCGCCGCATCGTGTCAGTCACTCCCGGCAGCGGGCAGGTGAAGCAGCGGGACGGACTGCTCGGCCGAGGTCATCGAGCCGTGCTGACCGATCAGTCCGAGGATGACCGGACGCATCACCCGGCTGTCGACCACGCCGATCGGGGCGTGGAAGGCCGCGATGACCTCACCGATCCGTGGGAGCACACGCTCGTGCACCGGGCCGAACCAGCCGCGCGTCAGCGCCTCCTCGCGGCTGACGATCCAGCCCTGCTCACCGAGCCGCGCCTGCCAGGTGGCCAGCACGGTCTCTGCCGCACCGGGCTCGCAGTAGAGCTGCAGCGCGCGCATCTCACCGCCGACGAGTCGTACGCCGTCACGCAGCTCGGCGTCGTGCGCCACGTCCGTGCGGGCTTCCAGGGGGATGTCGACCATGCCGTGGTCGGCGACCACGGACAGCGAGCAGTCGGCCGGGAGCTGCTCGCCGAGGCGACGCAGCTCACGATCGATGTGCTCCAGCTCGTCGCCCCACTGCCAGCTCTCGCAGCCGTGCACGTGTCCGGTGCGGTCGAGGTCACCCCAGTAGAGATAGACGAGCGCACGGGGTGCCGACCGCACCGCAGCGAGCGCGGCGGCGACTCGACCACCGAGGTCCTCTGAACCGCGAAACATGGCTCCGCGCAAGGCTGCTCGCGTCAGACCCGAGCCGTCGAAGTAGCCCGGCGCGACCATCGTGGTCGCGATGCCAGCAGACGCCGAACGCTGCAGCACCGTCTGCTCGGGCTGCCAACGCTCGGGGTTGGGGCCGTCCTCCCAGGACAGCTCGTTGAACAGCCGCCCCTCCCCCGGGATCTCGACCTGGTAGCCCGTCAGCCCGTGCGCGCCGGGCGGCAACCCGGTGCCGAAGGTGCCCATGCTCGTGGCAGTCGTGGAGGGAAAACCGGCCGTCAGGTCACGCGCCTCAGCGAGGAGGCTGCGCAGGTAGGGCGCGTGTCCCTTGCGCTGCCGCAACAGCTCCAGGCCGAGGCCGTCCACGAGCACCACCACGGCGCGACGTGCCGGCGGCAGCTCGACCGGGCCGGTGCCGACGCCCAGCGAGGCGAGCACGGAGGGCAGCACGCCCGCCAGGCCGTGGCCGTCGTACGACGGGACGACCGGTGCTGGGACCACGGGGTCGAGACCTGCGGTCACCGTCAGGCGCGACCGATGGCGACCGACATCGTCGCGGCGAACGCGTGTGCCTGGGCGAGGACGTCCTCGCCCTCGGCGTCAGCGCTGATGCGCAGCGCGATGTCGTCGCCGGTCACGGTGCCCTCGAAGCCGTGGTCGGCTTCGCACTGCGGGTCACCGCAGGTGGCCGGGATGAGGTCGATGCGCGAGACGGTGCCCCAGCCGAGTGTGAGGGTGAGCTCGCGGCCGAGCGAGCCGGGTCGGTACTTGTCCGGGGATGGCACGACGTGGGTCAGCATCACCCCGCGCACCGCGCTCAGCGGCACCGTCTCGGTGGAGGCCGTCGCGACCGATGAGGCCTGTACGCCGGAGCTCGGGTCGGGCGCGTGGTCGTCCGCGTGCGCAATCACCAGGCGCGCCGGGGTGAGCGCGAGGACCGTGATGTGGCGGCGTACGGACTCCTGGTCCAGCGTGGTCTCCTGATGCACCAGGTGCGCGGTGATCTCCTCACCCGCGACGGCGGAGGCCACGACATCGGCGACGAGCGCCGGGTAGTAGCCGGCCTGCCTGATGTCGTTGATGAGGGCCGCCGGCAGCGACACAGAGGTGGACGGACTCGAAGACGCCATGAACGGCATTCTCACACCCAGATCAGCTCAAGGCACGTCGGCCGGAGTCCTTGCGGGTATCCGGCGAGGTCAGCGCGATGCTCGCACCGAGGACCTCGAGGCCGTCGGCGTGGCAGTTGACCGGGTTGAGCTCCAAGCTTGCGACCTCCGGGATCTGGTCGGCGAGCACCGAGATACGAGCAATCAGGTCCTCCAGCGCGGCCCGGTCCACCGGTGCGGCGCCGTGGTGGCCGTGCAGCAGTGGCGCGGCCTTGACCGACATGATCAGGTCACTCACGTCGACGTCGGTCAGGGGCGGGATGCGATAGCCGATGTCGCCGAGCAGCTCGGTCGGAGCGCCGCCGACACCGAACGTCACCACAGGTCCGAACAACGGGTCCTCCGTGCTCCCGATGACACAGGGCGTGCCGGGCGTGGCCATCCGCTGGACCACGAACCGGTTGGCGTGCAACGGCGCGAGGCGCTCATCCAGCGCGGCGTACGCCTCACGCAGTGCGTGGTCGCTGGAGATGTCGACCCGCACCGCGGTGACGGGCTGGTGCCGGACGAGCGGCGAGACCGATTTCAGCACGACCGGGTAGCCGATCTTGCGGGCCGCACGCACGGCCTCGCGGCGGTCCTCGACCGGGACCACCGGCCAGACCTCGATGCCGTAGCAGGCAAGCAGCGCAGCGACCTCCTCAGTCTGCAACCGACGTCCCTGCGGCGAGCCGGCGAGCACCTCGTCGACGAGCCGCTCGGCCCCCGCTCGATCGATGCCCTCGGGGTGCACGACGTGACCGTGGTCGCGGGCTCTCCATTCGCCGTACCTGGTGGCCGCGGCGAGCGCTCGTACGCCGTCCTCAGGCATGGAGTACGACGGCACCACCCGTCGGCGACCGCCCTCGACCGGGGTGCTCGCCAGCTCTTCGAGCGCGCCGTGCATGCCGAGGAAGACGGTGATGCACGGCTTGTCCGAGGCTGCGCTGGATCGAGCCAGGACTCGCGCGACCTCGGTGCCGTCCGTGACCAGCGGGCGGATGAAGCAGGTGATCACGCTGTCGACGTCCGGGTCGGCGAATGCCTCGTCGAGCGCGGCCTCGAACGTCGCAGCGTCGGCCTCAGCTGGCAGGGCGACCGGACCGTGCACGATGTCGAGCCCTCGGTTGGCGGCGGTGTCGGCGGCCAGCACGCCCAGCGCGTCGGAGTTGCCGACGATCGCGACCCGATTGCCTTGCGGCATGGGCTGATTGAGGACGAGCTGGGCCACGTCGAACATCTGGTGGACGCCGTCGACACGGATCACGCCAGCCTGCCGCAGCATCGCCTGGAAGGCGTCCGGACTCGTCCGGGTCTCCCGGACGCGATGCCCAGGCGGAACGCCGTACGACGACACGCCGGTCTTCACCACGATGACCGGTTTGCGCGACGCGAGCCGTCGAGCGATGCGGGAGAACTTGCGCGGGTTGCCCATCGACTCGAGGTAGAGCCCCACGGCGTCGGTGTCGGGGTCGTCGAACCAGTACTGCATGAGGTCGTTGCCACTGACGTCGACGCGGTTGCCTGCCGACACGAAGTCACTCAGGCCGAGCCCACGGCGAGCGGCGGACCCGAGCACGGCGATCCCGAGCGCACCGCTCTGAGCGAACAGCCCGAGGTGGCCGGCCGGCGGCATCTGCTCGGCGAACGAGGCATTGAGTCGCTGGTTATCACGAGTGTTGATCAGGCCGAAGGAGTTGGGACCGACCACCCGCATCCCGTGGCGGCGAGCCGTCTGCAGGAGCTCTGCCTGGCGCAGCTCGCCCTCCGGGCCGGCCTCGGCGAAACCGGCCGACACGACGAGCAGCGCGCGGACCCCGGCCCGCGCGCAGTCCAGGACCACGTCCTGCACGGCCTCGGCGGGTACGGCGACCACGACGAGGTCGACCGGACCGGGTACGTCGCTCACCCGCTGGTAGGTGTCGTGACCCTTGATCGGCTCCTCGGACGTACTGACCACCCAGAGCTCGCCGGTGAAGCCGCCGTTGAGCAGGTTGAGGAACACCTGGCGACCGACGGAGACGTCGCGCGCGCTGACCCCCACCACGGCGACGGACCGCGGCCGCATCAGCGACCGGACACTGACCGACTCCGCGCGCTGCTCGCGGGCCGCCCGCACCTCCTGGCTCTGCTCGGTCGGCTCGATGTCGAAGGACAGCGCCACGACGCCGTCGTCGAACTCTCGACTGACCTCGTAACCCGCCTCGGAGAACACCGTGAGCATCTTGGAGTTCTGTGGGAGGACATCGGCGACGAAGCGCTCGACCCCGGCTTCCTGACCGATCGCCGCAAGATGCTCCAGCAGGACGGATCCGACGCCGCGCCCCTGGTAGGCGTCCGACACGTTGAACGCCACCTCGGCGGTCGGCCCGCTGTCACCGTCCACCCGGTCGTAACGCCCGACCGCCACCATCTCGGCACCAACCTCGACGATGAGGGCGACCCGACTGACGTAGTCGACGTGGGTGAAGCGGTGGACGTCCTTGTCGCTCAGTCGTTTGATCGGCGCGAAGAAGCGCAGGTAGATCGACTCCTCCGACTGCGCAGCGTGAAAACGCTGGAGCGTGTCGTCATCGTCGGGCCGGATCGGTCGTACGTGCGCCACGGTGCCGTCGCGCAGCACCACGTCTGCCTCCCAGGAGTACGGATAACCCGCGGGGAGCTCAGGGCCCGGCTGCGTCATGCCTGAAGCATGGCACCCGGCGCGGTGTCCGGCCTGCTGCCCGGGAGTCAGCGCGTCGAGCTGGTCGCCGGGCCGCCGCTCTTGCTCGAACTGGCTGTCGGGTCGACCACGGTCCAGGTGCGTCCGTCAGTGGAGGAGCGCCAGTAGCCCTTGGCCGTCCGCGGCACGGCGTAGACCTGGCCGCCTCCCGGGCTGGCCGTCCAGTCGAAGCCCTGCTCAGGCAGCGCACCCGGAGTCGTCGGCAGCTGCCACGTGCGTCCTCCGTCAGCAGTCACCTGCAGCCGCTGCTTGATCGCTCCCCCGGCGCTGCCGGGCCGCGGACCACCTGTCGTCACGACGACGTGGTCGGGCCGCGGGACCGCGAGGCTGAGGCGCCCAGAGCTCGGGACGTTGACCTGCGTGGGTGTGGACTGCCAGGTGGCGCCGTGGTCGTTGCTGCGCAGCACGCGGTAGGCCGTCGTGCCGCCCTGGACGCTCACGGAGCAGCCGGCGTAGAGGACGCCGGAGTTGTCGGCTGCCGAGGTGAGGGCCTGCAACGGCGACGCGCCACACTCCTTCGGCTGAGGGATCGCGGTGAGGCCGCCGCTCTGCAGTCGCAACGGGCGGGCGGTCTCCGCGGACGTCGCCGTGGGCTGCACGTAGACCTGGCCCTTGCGGAGCACGAGCTGGGCGTCCTGAACCGGCGTGTCGAGCTCGAGTTGAGTCGTGGTGGTCAGCGCCTCGTCGCCCTTGGCCGAGGCGCGCGAGAGATAGAGCGGTCCGACGCAGCCCGTCGCCGAGCAGCCGTCGGCGGACAGCACCACGACGTCCTTGCCAGCATCGACCTCGACATCGAGCACGGTCTGACCCGGGTGGGCGAGGCGGTCGAACGAGACTCCGCCGTCCTTGGTCATCCAGAGGTCACCGCCGAAGACGTAGCCGATCTGGGGGGTCGCGAAGCGCACCTCGGTGATGGCCCGCTCGGGCTGCACCGGCGACTGCGCCGTGCCCTGCGACCGCGTGGTGTCGGTCTGCGCGAACGAGTGCACCATCGTCCAGGACGCACCCTCGTCGGCGGATGACAGCACAGCTGGGCAGAAGCCATTCGCACACGGCCCCGAACCCAGCGCGAACAACGTCCCGGAGCCGGCGTTGCTCAGCGACCAGGTGTGGAAGGACGCCGGTACGGGGCGCGGCTGCTGGCTCTCGGAGACCGGCGCCTGGACGCCTCGGGTGCTCAGCCGACTCACGGTCGGTACGGGCTTACCGGACACGGCACTGCCCCGCGACACGTCGTCGTGGCCGAACGGCGTCTGCTGCAGCGACCACCCGGTCAACCCGATCGCGACGGCGGCGGCCACTCCGGCCGCCGCACCCCACCACGGGCGGCGTCGAGGCTGCGAGGCGCCCTCCGTGATCTGCGCCCAGCGCTCGGGGTCAGCCGGCACCGGGCGTACGGCCTCCCGCTCGTCGGCGAAGAAGCGCGCCACGGCGTCGTCGTGGTCGTCGTGCAGGTCGGTGTCTTCGGGTCCGTGGATATGGCTCATCGCACGCCTTCCAGCTCGGTCGCGAGGAGTCGACGGGCGTCGTAGAGGTCACGCTTCACGGCGCCTTCGGACTTGTTCAGGCTGCGGGCCACCTCGACCACCGGCAGGTCGGCGAAGTAGTGCAGGAGAACCACGGCACGGAGCCGGTCGGGCAGCGCGGTGACCGCATCGCGCACGGACATCCGCTCCGCGTGGTCAGGGGCGGGGGCCGCGACATCGACGCCGACCGGGTTGCCGGCGTGCCACTTGTCGTACGCCGCCGCCTCGCGGCCGCGGCGGCGCCAGTGGTCGCGTACCTGGTTGGTCACGGCGGTGTAGAGCCAGGCGCGAGGGTTCTGGACCGTGGGCCAGTGCCGCAGCAGTCGTACGAACGCCTCGGTGACGAAGTCGTGGGCCAGGTCGACGTCATCGACCAGACGCACCGTCCAGCCGACGAGCCTGCCGTAGTGAGCGTCGAAGACCTCGCGGACGGCCTCGTCAGAGCTCGCTGACCGCAACGCGACGCTCCTTCCCCACTCGATGTCGGCGCGCAGGTGCGCGCTGCTGGCAACGGCCGTCATGGTCTGTACGACGCTCGGACGCCCCGACCGGTTGGGTGTCCGTCTCGGAGCGGCAGCCGGCTCCCAGTATCTGTCACGAAAATGGGTGGTCCGGGCCAGCGAAGGTCACGGTCTGGACGCGTTCTGCCGCCCTGCCAGAACGCGTGACAAGGTGTCGAGGTGCCTACTGCGCTCCGTCCCCGCATCCTGCTCGTCCAGAACGACGCGGCCAGCGGACCGGGCCGGCTGATCGACTGGATCGCTGATGCCGGCGCGGACAGCTCGCTCGTCGCGGCCCACGCCGGAGAGCCCGTGCCCACCGACACCGCCGGCTACGACGCCGTGGTGCTTCTCGGCGGCGGACTGCTGCCGGACGAGGACGAGCGCGCACCCTGGCTGGCTGACGAGCGCGCCCTCACGACGAGGGCGGTCGAGGACGGCACCCCGTTGCTCGGTATCTGTCTGGGCGGACAGCTGCTCGCTCACACGATGGGTGGCACAGTGCGTGGCAACCATGGCGAGCCGGAGCGCGGCGTCACAGCGATCTCTGTTCGACCCGAGGCAGCGAATGACGTTCTCCTGCAAGGGCTTCCAGCGTCCGTGCCGGCCATTGAGAGCCATCGGGACGCCATCACCTCGCTCCCGCCCGACGCCGTGTGGCTCGCCTCGAGCGACCGCTGTCCCTACCAGGCCTTCCGATGCGGGTCACGTGCCTGGGGCGTGCAGTTCCATCCCGAGGTGAGCGCCGAGCGCATCCGCACCTGGGACCCGCAAGGACTGCGCGAGCAGGGATTCGACCCGCAGGACGTCGTGGCGCAGGCTGACCTGCACGACGGCGAGCTGGCACGACTCTGGGGCGGTTTCGTACGCCGGTTCCTTGACCTGACGCGCGCGCCTGCCACGATCTGAGCACGACGACCGAAGGAGCCCGACCATGGAGCTGCAGGATGCGGTGCGCAAGCGCCGTATGGTCCGCCGCTACGACCCCGACCGACCCGTGCCACCCGAGGTGCTCGACCGCGTCCTCGAGCTCGCGCTGCGGGCTCCGAGCGCCGGCTTCAGCCAGGGCTGGGACTTCGTGGTGCTGTCGGACGCGGCCGATCGTGCGGCCTTCTGGGCGGCCACGACCGAGGATGAGGACGATCCGGATCCGTGGCTCGAAGGGCTGAGCACCGCGCCGACCCTGGTGCTGTGCTGCTCGGACAAGCAGACCTATCTCGAGCGCTACGCCGAGGACGACAAGCCGTGGCAGGACCTCGACGAGTCGCACTGGCCGGTGCCCTACTGGGACATCGACACCGGTATGGCAGCGCTCCTGATGCTGCTGGTGGCCGTCGACGAAGGCCTCGGCGGACTGTTCTTCGGGGTGCCTGCGGAGGTGCACGACGAGGTACACGAAGCCTTCGCGATCCCCAAGGACCACAACATCATCGGCGTCGTGGCCATCGGCTACTCCGCTGATCCGAAGCGCAGCGGGAGCACGATCAAGCGCCGTCGGCGGCCGGTCTCGGAGGTCGTACACGCCGGTCGTTTTGGGACGCCGTTCACCACGCAGGCGTGACGTACGACGCGTCCAGCTCGTCCAGCGATCGCACGCCGGCCAGGCCCATGAGATGGGCGACCTCGTCGGTCAGGCCGGCGAGCACGTCCCGTACGCCGTCGGCTCCCCCTGTCGCGAGCCCGTAGATCGCCGGCCGGCCGACCATGACGGCGTCCGCGCCGAGAGCCAGTGCGGTCAGCACGTCGTAGCCACTGCGGATCCCGCCGTCGACCAGGACCGGGGCTGCGCCGGCGACCGCCGACACCACGTCGGGCAGCGCCAGCGCGGTGGGTACGGCCCGGTCGAGCTGGCGGGCGCCGTGGTTGCTGACCACGATGCCTGCGGCGCCGGCGTCGAGGCAGGCCAGCGCGTCGTCACCGCGCAGCACCCCCTTGACCAGGACGGGCACCCCGGACAGGTCGGCGAGCCACTCGATCACCTCGACCGTGATGCCGGCGTCGTCCTCGAGGTGGCTCAGGTCGCGGTCCCCCAGGTGTCGCGCAGAATTGACCATCGCGGTCTCGTCGCTCAGGGGAAGCGCGCGACCGGCACGTGCTCTGCGCGACAGGTAGGGCGTGTCTCCGGTCAGTACGAGCGCACTCGCGCCTGCCTGGACGGCCCGCTCCACCATGGCTGCTGCGATGTCACGCGCCGCTGTCACGTACACCTGCATCCACCAGGGTCCTGACGCCGCCGCGCCGACGTCCTCGAACGACGTCGTCGAACGGGTGGACAGGCAGAACAGCGAGCCCGCGTCGGTCGCACCCGCCACTGAGGCGCGCTCGCCATCGGGGTGGTACAGCTGGTGGAACGCCGTCGGAGCCGCAAGCACGGGAGTGGTGAGCTGGTGACCGAGGAGGTCGAGGGTCGTCGAGACGGACCGCACGTCCTGCAGCACCCGAGGGCGCAATCGCCAGTGTTGCCAGGCCTGTTCGGCCTCACCCAGACTGATCTCCTCGCCGGATCCGGTCTCGATGTAGTTCCACACGTCGCTGGACAGAACGCTCTCGGCGCGCGCACGCAGCTGCTCGCTGCTGGTCATGCGGGGCCCCTCCCCGTCGTGGACGATCCTGCTGGCGGACTGTCGCCTACCTAGCATGACCGCCATGACCACTCGCCCGGTGCGAATTGCCGTACAGCTCCAACCGCAGGACGCCGACTACGCACAGATCCGCGACGCCGTGGTCCGCGCGGAGGACATGGGTGTCGACGTCATCTTCAACTGGGACCACTTCTTCACTCTCCGCGGCGATCCAGACGGCAAGCACTTCGAGTGCTGGACGATGCTGGCCGCCTGGGCCGAGCAGACCAGTCGCATCGAGCTCGGCGCCTTGGTCACGTGCAACGGCTACCGCAACCCTGACCTGCTCGCCGACATGGTTCGGACGGTCGATCACATCAGCGGCGGGCGCGTCCTCCTCGGCATCGGCTCCGGCTGGTTCGAGCGCGACTACACCGAGTACGGCTACACATTCGGCACAGCAGGTAGCCGTCTGGATGACCTCGCGGCCTCACTCCCCCGTATTCGCAGCAGGTTCGAGCAGCTCAACCCGGCGCCGACTCGCCATGTCCCTGTGCTCATCGGCGGCGGCGGCGAGCGCAAGACCCTGCGCATCGTGGCCGAGCACGCGGACATCTGGCACTGGTTCGCGGGCGCCGACGAGCTGGTCCACAAGCTCACCGTGCTGCAGCGACACTGCGATGCGGTCGGACGCTCGATCGAGGAGATCGAGATCGGTGCCGGTGTCGGTGGCCTCGGTCGCGCCGGGCTGCCGCCTGGTCCGCCCGAGGTCGACGGTGAGCCGTTGCGCGCGCTCGGCGCCTCGCTCTTCACGATCAACGCGGTAGGACCGGCGTACGACCTGTCGCACGTCGAGCCGTGGCTGCGCTGGCGGGATCAGGTCAACGGCCCCTGACCGCCCGTTCGAGCGAGCGAGCGACTCAGATGCGTTCAGCACGCGACGTGCCCGCGTGGACGTGGACGTGCAGATGCTTCGAGTCCTGGTAGTCACCGAGGTTCGTCGTGACGCTCGCGGCGCCATGATCACGCAGCACGTCGGCCGCCACACGTTGAACGGCGCGCAGCATGCTGCCTGCGAGTGTGTCGTCGCCCTCGAGCGTCAGGAGCGAATCGACGTGCCGCTTCGGCACGACCACGATGTGCACCGGCCAGAACGGGCGGGTGTGCTCGAACGCCAGCACCGCATCGTCCTCGAACACCACTCGAAGAGGCTCCCGGCGCGGTATCGCCACATCGCAGTAGAAGTCGTCCCCCGAGTAGCCCGTCACCAGCTCAGGTTAGGCACTCGAGACGTACGGTCAGCGCGGTCGACCGGCAGCACTCCGGCTCCGGCACTCCGGCACGTCGAGACTCGGGCGCACGGACCTGGCCTGCTCACCGTCACCGGTCCGTTCGCTGATGACTCACGGTCCGTTCGCCGACGAACTGACCTTGCCCATCGCGTCCGTCGGAGCGCTCACGCCAGATGCAGCTCCTCGGTGCCAGTGGACGGTGAAGGGCGTGACAGTCGCGGTCAGGTTGTCGCGGTGGACGATGGCGTGGTGGCGGCGGCAGAGCAGGGCTGAGTTCAGCAGGCTGGTGCGGCCGCCGGCGTACCAGGGTTGGACGTGGTGGACCTCGCAGAAGCTGGGTGGCCGATCACAGCCAGGGAACGTGCAGCACCGGTCTCGGGCCACCACCGCTGCACGTAGTCCGTCCTTGACCAGGCGTTGCTCCCGGCCGACGTCCAACGGTTCAGAACGTGATCCCAGGACCATCGGGATGATGTCCGCATCGCAGGCCATCCGCCGGATCGTGCCGGCATCGACCGTGTCACCCAGACTCGTCACCCCCAACCCACCCGCGCGGCCACGGTCGGCTCTGGCGGCGCCCGCCCTGGCGGCGCCCGCGCTGGGGTGTCCTGCGCCGGCAGCCCTGGTCCGAGCGTGCTCAGCGCGCAGGTCATCCAATCCCATCGTGACCACGAGCTTGGTCGTCGAACCGTGCGAGGTCGAGGCGTCCGTGGAAGTCGCCAGATCAATCAGGTCCATGAACGCATCCGCGCGACGCTTCCCCGGACTACGCGGATCCGGAGAAGACGCGCCCGTGTCCGGATCAACCACCGGACGGGGACCAGCACCCGCCTGAACCGCAGCAACCAACCGCGCCGCGTTCCCCGGCGCCAAGTCCACGATGAACCGCCGCAAACCACCCGGCAGATCCGACCACGACAACTCCTCGACCCGCTCCAACGCCGCGTCCTGATCCTCGAGCTGGTCACCGGCATACGTCGCGACCAACCACCGCGACAGATGCCGCAGCTCCTTAGCACCACCACCAGCCGCGGCCACCTGCACGAAGTACGCCAAACACTCCTGGCGCGCGAAACCCGGCAGCACCGGCAGGATCTTGCCCAGCTCCCGCAGACTCACCTGCGCCGCCCGCGCGCTACACGCCCCCGACGCGACCGCCTCCCGCAACAGCACGTTGTCAGGCTGATTCACAGCAGCAGCAACAGTCGCGACCCGCGACGCCTCACCCGGCTCCAACCGCCCCGCATGCGCAGCAACCCACTGCGCCGGGCTGGCCGCCTGCGACTCCCGCACCACACCACGCTCCAACGCCTCTGCCGTGGCCATCACCACACACGCCTGCACCCGATCAACAAGCACACCGAGCAGCTCCACCAACGGCGCCAGATCCGCCGAGCCGACCTGATGCAACGCCGACGGCAACCCCTCCAACGCAACCACCGCGGCAGCAGCCGCAGACACCGCATCAGCCGCCGGCCCCGGCGGCACCCGAGACACCAAGGACTCCCCCGGCAGCGACTCGCCATCCGGGGACCCATCAGTGTCGTGCGCTGCCTCATCCATACTTCGACCGTACAGGCGTTCGCATCGACGTCGCAAGGCCGACGGGCGTGAATCTTGTTTATTACCAGCATGATTCGCGGCTCCGAGTTATCCACATCCCCTCCCCGACGGCTCAGTCATCCACAGCCAGGCCGCCAGTCCAACGACACCCCTGTGGACAATCGCCGCACACCGCGACCCGCCAGGACCTCGCCGCCCACGCCGACATCGCGCCGCCCACGACATGCGTAACCCATCAACAGATCGGCCGAACTGCTTGACGCTCCACCGGCGGCGCACCTAATGTCCGGGCCTAGTGGGTAATCGATTTCACACCGGTGACCGCAACGACGCGGAGCCAGCAGCACCATCCGGTCCGGCCGATGGTGCGGCCGATCGCGCGGCCAAGGATGCGGCCAACGATCCGGCCGATAGCGCACCTCACGATGAAGTCCCCGACGAGGTCTCCGGGTCCACTCCCCTCCTCCAGGTGCGCAGTCTCGGGAAATCGTTCCCTGGCGTACGCGCACTCAGCGACGTCTCCCTCGAGGTCGACCGCGGTCAGGTGCATGGCCTGCTCGGCGAGAACGGCGCGGGCAAGTCGACGCTGATCAACATCCTGTCCGGCGTGTTCCCCCACTACGACGGCCAGATCCTCATCGACGGAGCGCCCGCCTCGATCCACAGCCCGTCCGATGCGCAGCGACTCGGCATCAGCACCATCCACCAAGAGCTCGGCCTCGTCCCCGACATGTCCGTCGCGGACAACATCTGGCTCGGCCGCGAGCGCACCCGCCCGTTCGGAGGTCTGCTCGACCGCGGCCGGTCCATCGCGGCGGCGCAGGAGCTGCTCGATCGCGTCGGGCTGACTGTCGACCCGCGCCGGCCCGTACGCCAGTGTCGCGTGGCCGAGCAGCAGCTCATCGAGGTCGCCAAGGCGCTGTCCATCGACGCCAAGGTGCTCATCATGGACGAGCCGACGTCGGCTCTGGCGGACGCCGAGGTACGCACCCTGCTGGCCGTCATCAAGCGGCTCACCGCCGAGGGCGTCGCCATCATCTACATCTCGCACCGGCTCGATGAGCTGGACGAGGTGGCCGACACCGTCACGGTGCTGCGCGACGGCAGCAAGGTCGCCACCCAGCCGATGGCGGGCAGCTCACGTGAGGAGCTCGTACGACTCATGGTGGGCCGCGACATCGCGAACCTGACCAGGCGCACCCCCTCAGCAGCAACGGCCGAGCCGCGCCTCGTCGTACGCGACCTCCGGCTCCAGCCCGACGCGCGCTCGGGGCGCGTCGCCCTCAACGGCGTGAGCCTGACCGTGGCGCCCGGCGAGATCGTGGGCCTCGCCGGCCTGATGGGCGCCGGACGTACGGAGACGCTGGAGGCGATCTTCGGCGCCTACCCGCTGCACGCGCAGCAGGGCGAGATGCTCCTCGACGGCACGCGCCACCGACCGCACTCCCCCAAGGCGTCGATCCGCGCCGGAGTCGTCCTCGTCCCGGAGGACCGCAAGCAGCAGGGACTCGTGCTGCACCACAGCGTGCGGTTCAACACCAGCCTCCCTTCGCTCAAGGACTTCCAGACGCTCGGCTGGGTGCACTCGCGCGCCGAACGCGCCGCCGTGCAGGACAAGGTCGATGAGCTCGGGGTCAAGACGACCAGCGTGCAGACCGAGGTCGGCACGCTCTCCGGTGGCAACCAGCAGAAGGTCGTGCTCGCCAAGTCGCTGCTCGTGCAGCCGACGGTGGTGCTGCTCGACGAGCCGACCCGCGGCATCGATGTGGGAGCGAAGGCGGAGATCTACGAGCTCGTCGATGCGCTGGCCGAGCAGGGCGTGAGCCTGATCGTGGCGTCCTCGGAGCTGCCCGAGCTGCTGCGCATGTGTGACCGGATCGTGGTGCTCTGCGAGGGCCGGGTGACCGACGACATCCCCGCGCAGGACGCCGACCAGGAACGGATCATGCGGGCCGCGATGGCTCGCCAGAGCGTCGTGACAGGGAGTGCAGGATGACCGCGTCCTTCCGACGGGTGCTGCCCGTGCTCGGCTCGTTGCAGGGCTACATCGGGCTGATCCTCATCGTCGTGATCGGGATCTGGACCAAGGGCGAGCAGTTCGCCAACGCCGACAACATCACCAACGCGATCGGCTACTTCGCCCCGCGCGCGATCCTCGCGATCGGCATGACCCTCGTGATCATCGCCGCCGGCATCGACCTGTCGGTGGGCGCGCTGCTCGCCGTCGGCGGTACGACGTCGGCCCTCCTGCTCACCGACCACGGCCTGGCGCCGTGGGCCATCCTGCCGATCAGCATGGCGGTCTGCGCGGCGTTCGGCTTCGTCAACGGGGCCGGCACGGCACTCCTGCGCATCCAGTCGTTCGTCATGACACTGGCGATGATGACCATCGCGCGCGGCATCGTGCGCGAGGCGAGTGACAACACCTCGATCGGCACCACGCTCATCGACAAGAACGGCCAGGTCACCCCGGTGTCCAAGTCGTTCCAGAAGCTCGCGACACCCGGCAACAATCTGTTCGCCGGCACCGACATCCCCTTGATCGGGCGCGACGGGATCTACTTCCCGGTCATCGCCGTCATCGTCATCGCGATCATCTTCCAGCTCGTGCTCTCGAAGACGAAGTTCGGGCGACACGTGTACGCGGTGGGCGGGAACCCCACTGCCGCAAGGCTTTCCGGCGTCAACGTCACGTGGGTCATCATCGCCGTCTTCACGATCTCGGGACTGCTGGCCGGCGTCGCCGGACCCATCAACGCGGCGTACAACGCCTCGGCCGATCCCCAGGCAGGGCTCGGTTACGAGCTGGACGCGATCGCCGCAGTCGTCATCGGCGGCGCGAGCCTCGCGGGTGGTCGCGGCTCGGTGATCGGTACGTCGGTGGGCGCCTTGATCCTCACCTTCCTGGACAACGTCCTCGGCCTCAACAACGTCAGCGCCAACTGGCAGATGATCATCAAGGGCCTCATCGTCATCGCTGCTGTGGTCATCCAGCGGCCAGACCTGTTCACCGGCGCCGCTGAGCGCGCCCGCACCCGGATGCGCCGAGATCGCGCCCCCGACGAACCTGCACCAGACCAACCCACGTCACCCCCAGAACCGAGCTGACCGGGGCCTTCCCGGGCTCGACTGCCCCCTCATGACAAAGGAGTCGTGATGCACACCACGAAGCGGTCCATGGCAGGAGTCGTCGCACTGTCCGCGGCGCTCTCTCTCGCCGCCTGCAGCTCCTCAGCCCCCGGCGACGACAACTCGTCCGGCGCTGCAGCACCCTCCGCCCCAGCGGGCGGCAGCAGCAGCCCGGCCGGCGGCGGCGACGCCAGCCCGACGGACGGCAGCAAGACCGTCACCATGCCGAAGAAGAGCCAGTACGTCATCGGCTACTCGCAGTCGAACAACGCCGAGCCCTATCGCGCCCAGCTCAACAAGCAGCTGCAGTACTACGTGAAGCAGCACCCCAACCTGAAGCTCCTGCCGATCGCCGACGCCGCCCAGGACAGCTCACGGCAGGTCAGCCAGGTGCAGCAGTTCATCCAGCAGAAGGTCGACGTCCTGATCGTCTCGCCCAACGAGGCGAGCCCGCTGACGCCGCCGGTGCAGCAGGCCTGCAACGCCGGCATCAAGGTGATCGTGCTGGATCGCAGCGTCAACACCAACTGCATGACGTCGTTCATCGGTGGCGACAACGTCGCGATCGGCAAGGCGGCCGGTGACCTGGCGGTCAAGCTGCTGCCGAGCGGCGGCAACGTCGTGGAGCTGCAGGGCATCTTGTCCAACCAGCCGCAGATCGACCGCGACAAGGGATTCAAGGACGCCATCGCGGCGAACCCGAAGATCAAGATCGTCAAGCACCAGGAAGCCAAGTGGCTCAAGGAGGACGCCACCAAGGTGATGCAGCAGTGGCTGCAGTCGGGCACCAAGGTCGACGTCGTGTACGCCCACAACGACCCCATGGCCCTGGGTGCCTATCTCGCCGCTGCTGGGCAGGGCAAGCAGAAGCAGATCAAGTTCATCGGCATCGACGGACTGGCCATCCCCGACGGCGGGATCCGGGCCGTCCAGCAGAACCAGCTGGCCGGCACCTTCGTCTACCCGACCGGCGCCAAGGAGGCCGTCGACACCATCACCAAGATGATCGCCGGCCAGCCGATCTCGTCCAAGCAGGTCCTCCCCACGACTCCGGTGACACCGCAGAACGCCGCCTCCCTGTACGCGCAGTACGACTTCTCCAAGAAGTGAGCACCGATGCGTACGCACCCTCGCAGCCGACGCCGCGCGGCCACCATCGCCGTGGCAGCCGTACTCGTGACGGCGCTGGGCAGCGCCGGCCCGGCGCCCGCCGCCACCCAGCCGAGCAGCCCTGATCGCAAGGGTCCGGTCGGCTGGGACACCTACCGTCACCTCGACCAGATCGGCACGCAGACCGCCGGCGTCGAGACCAAGCAGTTCTCCAGCTTCGACCGAGCCGGCGGCAACGACGACGGGTTCGAGGGGACGTACAGCTGCCTGCGCACCGCGACCGACGGTTGCGTCATCGCCGAACGCGCCGGCGCCGGCGAGGTGGACTCGATCTGGTTCACCCGCGACGGCGGCGACGTCAGCCGGACCGGGTCGATCAAGGTCGAGCTCGACGGCAAGGTGGTGCTGAACGCGCCCGTGCAGGACGTCGTCGACGGCAAGATCGGCGGCGCCTTCGTGCAGCCCTTCGTCACCAACGCCGACCAGAGCTCCGGCGGCGTCAACATCCACGTGCCGATGACGTACCGCTCCTCGATGCGGGTCACCACGACCACCAATCCGCTCTTCTACCACGTCACCTACCGCACCTTCGCGGACTCCAAAGGCGTCAGCACCTTCGACCCGAAGGCTGTCCCGAACGACGTCCTGAAGACCTCTCGCACCTGGGGTCAGGCCGATCCCAAACCGGCCCGACAGGGCTCGACGACCGCCAAGCCGATCACCCTCAAGCCGGGCGCGTCCGCGGTCCTGGCCGACGCGTACGGCCCCGGTCAGGTCAGCGCGCTGCGTCTGCAGCTCCCGCAGATCGTCGGGCCCAAGACGATGCCCCTGATCGCTGATGACGGGCGCGCACACAAGGGCGACAGTCAGTTCACCGTCGCGATCAACCCGGACAACGACGGCGTGCAGCTGAAGCGGCGCTTCGACGCCAACTCGGCTCAGGAGGTCGCCGACATCTACGTCGACGACGTCAAGGTCGGCCGCTGGCCGGCCACCGACGACACCGCCGGGCACTGGTCGTACCAGACCTTCGATCTGCCGGCGAGCGCGACGAAGGGCAAGTCGAAGATCACCGTCCGCAACACCTTCGTGTCGGCGACGATCGACTGGAACGAGTTCCACTACTGGGTCGACTCGGTGGTCGGTGGCGCGCCGGTCCGCACGGACGAGCTGGACGTCGGCCCCTCGCCGGCGGGCCTGGCGAGCGAGAAGGCGCACGACTACACGATCACCAACCAGACGTGGACCGGCACGCCCAACCAGACCGACCCGCCGCCGGACCTGAACGACCCGGCGATCCTGAAGTCGGCCGAGCTGTTGCGCGACGTCTACGTCCGCGCGACGTTCGACGGCAAGAAGACCGTCGAGTCGCCGCTCGGTGAGTTCTTCGGCTCAGGTCTGGTCGAAGGCAAGGTCAGCTCGCTGTTCTTCGCCATGGATCCCGCCCCCGGCGGGTGGTACTCGAGCTGGTGGCCGATGCCGTACGTCGGTCACGCCCGCATCGAGCTCGTCAACAAGTCCAAGCTCCCCCTCACATCGGGCCAGTCGCAGGTCACCACGAGTCGCGACGCGTCCGTCGTGCGGCGCCTGGTCGGCCCGCAGCCGACCTTGGGCTACTTCAACGCGACTCACCAGCGCGCTGACACGACCGAGGGCCGCGACTGGATGTTCTTGGACACCAAGGGAACTGGGCGATTCGTCGGTGTCAGTCACACCGCTCGGGGACACATCACCAGCGGCAACATCCGCGAGTACCTCGAAGGTGACGAGAGGGTGTACGCCGATGGCTCGGCCTCCCCTGCGCTGCATGGCACCGGGTCCGAGGACTTCTACGGCAGTGGCTGGTACTTCAACCGGACGACGTTCAGCACCCCGTTCAACGGGCTGTCGGGGATGCCCACGCGTGGGCACGGGTGCGCCCAGCAGTGCGACTCCCCCTACCGCCTGATGATCGGCGACGCGGTGCCGTTCTCCTCGTCCCTCAAGTTCGGGATCGAGCACGGGCCGGTCGACAACGCGGCGGCCGAGTACTCCTCGACGGCCTACTGGTACGGCTTCACCAACCAGCAGACCTCGAAGGTGACGGACACGCTCAACCTCGGCGATGCAGCCAGCCGTCAGACGCATCAGTACGACGGTGCGGCGCCAGGTGCGCCCCTCACCGCGACCTTCGAAGGCGACGACGACGGCGTACAGGTCGCCAAAGCCGTTGCGAGCGCTACGGATCCGGTGTCGTTCACGATGAAGGTCGATCGGACGAACCAAGGGGTGACGCTGCGGCGGACGAGTGACCAGGCGAACGCGTACCAGTCAGCCGCGGTGAGCATCAACGGTCAGCCTGCCGGCACGTGGTTGCAGCCCCTCGGCAACACTCACCATCGGTGGCTGGACGACACCTTCCAGATCGATCCTGCGCTCACGCGTGGGCGTTCGTCGGTGCGCGTGACCATCACACCAACGGCCGGCGCAGCGGCCTGGACCGCCGCTGAGTACGCCGCCGATTCGGCTCGCTGACCCGGGCTGCCTAGGGTGCTGGACATGACGACTCGCCCGGTTCGCATTGGTGTCCAGCTCAAGCCCCAGCACGCCGACTACGCCCAGATCCGCGACGCGGTCCGTCGCGCCGAGGATCTGGGCGTGGACATCGCGTTCAACTGGGACCACTTCTTCCCGCTGTCCGGAGGTCGCGACGGCAAGCACTTCGAGTGCTGGACGATGCTCGGCGCATGGGCCGAGCAGACCAGCACCATCCAGATCGGCGCCCTCGTCACCTGCAACAGCTATCGCAACCCCGACCTGCTCGCCGACATGGCCCGCACGGTCGACCACATCAGTGACGGCCGACTGATCCTCGGCATCGGGTCGGGCTGGTTCGAGCACGACTACACCGAGTACGGCTACGAGTTCGGCACCGCGGGGAGCCGGCTGGACGCCCTGGGCGAAGCACTCCCCCGCATCGAGGCGCGGCTGGACAACCTCAACCCGGCACCGATGCGCAAGATCCCCGTGCTCATCGGCGGCGGTGGCGAGAAGAAGACGCTGCGCTTCGTGGCGAAGCACGCCGACATCTGGCACACGTTCGCCGACGGTGACGAGCTGACCCACAAGATCGGTGTTCTCAAGGGGCACTGCGAGGCGGTCGGCCGGGACTTCGACGAGATCGAGGTCTCGGTCAACCTCAGCGGTGACCCAGGGGCCACCGAGACGCCCGAGGGGCACGGCGAGGAGCAGCGCGCACTGGGCGCGACGCTCTTCACCCTGGGGGTCGGTGGACCTGACTTCAACTTCGATGCGCTGAGCCGCTGGGTCGCCTGGCGCGACCAGGTCAACGCAGGCTGAGCCCATCGCCGGTCGAGTAGCGCCGGAGCTTGCGGGGCGCGTATCGAGACCCGCTCCGGAGCTCTCGGCCCGTTCGGTCCGGTCCGGTCCGATCCGGCCCGACGTGCGTACCCCGTCTACCTATCCCGGTCCGTCTCCGGCGTCATGCGGCGGACCGTGGCACGGACGTCGGATATGCAGGTCCGGCCGGACGTCCCACTCAGCAGTTGGGATGGCGTCGTTGCGGCCGACCTGAGTCCGCCTGATTCTTCATTCGCTACGGTGACGGCGAAGGAACTCCCTGAACTCCCAGTCACACAACATTTCCGCCTCTAACGTCCACTCATGGGTGGGAACAATGGATGGACGTTAAAGATCTTTGGTTCGACATGTGCGATGAGCGTGGCACTACTGCTCAGCGGCTGCGAGGCGAGCGTCGATGCAACCCAAGGGGTAGCAGAGTCGCAATCCTCGTCCAGCACCTCACGGTCGCCCGCCACGCCACCAGCACACTCGACGACGGAACCATCAGTCCGATCCTCGCCACAAGGCCCAACTCACACCCCCAGTCGGCCAACGCTGGGGAAAGCGCCGGCGAAGACATCGTCCAGCGCAGGCCCCCAGCAGACTCCGGCCGTGCCGCGTCAGCCGAAGCCACGCTCCACATCCTCAGTCCCGCGCAAATCCCAGTCCGCTCCACGTCCGGCATCGAAATCGAGCTCTCACACAGGGTGCGACATCAAAGGCAATATTGCCGACGACGGAGAGAAGATCTATCACGTCCCTGGACAGCAGCATTACGACATCACCAAGATTTCCCTCAAGAAGGGTGAACGCTGGTTCTGCTCAGAAGCTGATGCGGTCGAGGCGGGCTGGCGCAAAGCCAAAGTCTGATGGTGTCCGCACGAGCATCTCCGGCCGAGGTCGGCCGCCGAGGGTGTCGTCTGGGTAGCGCCCACGCGGCGCGCCTGACCCGACCGCTGCGCCAGGCGGACGAGGATGGGAGGCTGACCGGGTGTCGTACGCGCGTGCGACACACCGCCCTCACATGCAGGAGAACGCACGCCTCATGGCTCGCCGTAGCAAGACCCCGCAAGACGATGAGATGAAGGATGTCGTCGAGAACATCGTCGACATCACGGTCCAGGACGAGATGGAGGCCGCGTACCTCGAGTACGCGTACTCCGTCATCTACTCCCGGGCGCTGCCCGATGCCCGCGACGGCCTCAAGCCGGTCCAGCGGCGCATCCTGTACGCGATGGACGAGCTGGGTCTGCGCCCTGACCGCGGCCATGTGAAGTCCTCGCGCGTCGTCGGTGAGGTGATGGGTAAGTACCACCCGCACGGCGACCAGGCGATCTACGACACCCTCGTCCGGATGGCGCAGCCATTCACCATGCGCCTCCCCCTCGTCGACGGGCACGGCAACTTCGGCTCGCTCGATGACGGCCCGGCCGCCGCGCGATACACCGAGGCCAGGTTGGCTCCCGCGGCGATGCTGATGACGACCAGCCTCGATGAGAACACCGTCGACTTCGTCCCCAACTACGACGACCAGTTCACCCAGCCCGGCGTGCTCCCGGCGGCCTTCCCCAACCTGCTCGTCAACGGCGCCAGCGGTATCGCGGTCGGCATGGCCACCAACATGGCGCCACACAACCTGGGCGAGGTGATCGCCG
This sequence comes from Luteipulveratus mongoliensis, assembly GCF_001190945.1. NCBI lineage: Bacteria > Bacillati > Actinomycetota > Actinomycetes > Micrococcales > Dermacoccaceae > Luteipulveratus > Luteipulveratus mongoliensis. Next base: position 3,464,299 of record NZ_CP011112.1, read on the forward strand.
CGGCGCGCCACCTCATCAAGAACCCGGACTGCTCGCTGGATGACCTGATGAAGTTCGTCCCCGGCCCCGACCTGCCGCTCGGTGGTCAGATCGTCGGGCTGGACGGCATCCGCGATGCCTACCTCACCGGTCGCGGCTCGTTCAAGACCCGAGCGACCGTGCGCATCGAGAACGTCACTCCCCGCCGCAAGGGCATCGTCGTCACCGAGCTGCCTTACCTCGTCGGCCCCGAGAAGGTCATCGAGCGCATCAAGGACCTGCACAACGCCAAGAAGCTGCAGGGCATCTCGGACGTCAAGGACCTCTCCGACCGGTCGCACGGCCTCCAGCTCGTGATCGAGATCAAGAACGGCTTCAACCCGGAGGCCGTCCTGGAGAACCTCTACAAGCTGACGCCGATGGAGGAGTCCTTCGGCATCAACAACGTCACGCTGGTCGAGGGCCAGCCGCGCACGCTCGGGCTCAAGGAGCTGCTGCGTGTCTACGTCGACTTCCGCATCGATGTCGTACGCCGCCGCACCCAGTTCCGCCTCGATAAGCACGAGCGCGACCTGCACCTGGTCGAGGGCTTGCTGCTGGCCATCGTCGACATCGACGAGGTCATCCAGATCATCCGCACCTCCGACGACGCCGCCGCCGCACGCACCCGCCTCATGCAGGTCTTCGACCTGACCGAGCTGCAGGCGAACTACATCCTCGACCTGCAGCTGCGGCGCCTGACGAAGTTCAGCCAGATCGAGCTCGAGAAGCGCCGCGACGAGCTGATGAAGGCCATCACCGAGCTGCGCGCGATCCTCGATGACGAGAAGCTCCTGCACAAGATGGTGTCCGACGAGCTCGCCGCCGTCGCCAAGGAGCACGCCACTCCACGCCGCACCATCCTGCTGGAGTCGGCTGGCCAACCTGCTACTGCTGCAACACCTTTGGAAGTCGCCGACGACCCGTGCTGGGTCCTCCTGTCCTCCACCGGCCTCCTCGCGCGGACGACCACGGACGACCCCCTCCCGACCGAGGGAGGCAGACGCAAGCACGACGCGGTGATCGCCGCCGTACGCACCACGGTCCGCGGCGAGTACGCCGTCGTCACGTCCGCCGGACGGATGGTCCGGCTCACCGCGCTCGACCTGCCGACGTTGCCGCCCAGCGCCGACGCGCCGAACCTGTCCGGCGGTGCGCCGCTCGCGGCGTACGTCGACCTGCCGTCGGGTGAGCAGGCCCTCACCCTGATGACGACCAACGACGACTCTCCTGGCCTGGCGCTCGGCACCGCCCAGGGCGTCGTCAAACGCGTGACACCCGAATATCCCTCTGGCAAGGACTCATTCGAGGTCATCAGCCTCAAGGACGGCGACCGCGTAGTCGGCGCCACTGCCCTCACCACCGGCGAGGAGGACCTCGTCTTCGTCACGTCCGACGCTCAGCTGCTGCGCTTCTCGGCCGGCCTCGTCCGTCCGCAGGGACGCGCCGCCGGAGGCATGGCCGGGATCAAGCTCGGGGCCGGCGCCAAGGTGACCTGGTTCGGAGCAGTCGACTCCGGTCGAACGAATGCCGTTGTCACCGTTGCCGGTTCGTCGGGCGCCCTTCCCGGCACCGACTCCGGATCGATCAAGGTCACGCCGTACGACGAGTACCCCGCCAAGGGGCGCGCGACCGGCGGCGTCCGCTGTCATCGGTTCTTGAGAGGTGAGGACGAGCTGGTGCTGGCGTGGGTCGGTGCTCAGCCAGCTCGCGCCGCGAGTGCCAGTGGTGTGGCTGTCGATCTGCCACCCGCCGACGGTCGTCGCGACGGCTCCGGTCAGCCCGCTCCGGGACCGGTCGCCGCGATCGCGCCGGCCCTCCCCTGACGATCGTCCCGACAGGTCGCGCACCCTCGTCAACGTGATGTCAGGTTGGTCGTCAGGTGAGATCGACGATCAACCTGACAAACCGCCGACTGTCGTTGCCGTGTTGTCGGGACGATCGTCCTTAAGGTGCGTGGGGTGACGACCACGCACGCGACGAGCCGCCCCGATGCCTGCTCGATGCTCTGGGCGGACGCGGAGCTGCCCGCGTGGGGCACCGCGTCGTCCGCCCGCTTCTGGGTCGTCCTGGAGCAGGCCGGGCCGTGGGGGCGAGAAGCCGCGCTCAACTCCCACCTCGACGCTGACGTCGGCCATGAGCTGACCCGCGCCTGTGCGGACGCGGGCGGACGGCTCCTGCTCGTGCGTGACCCCGGTCGACATGCCGACTCCACGTCACGCTCGACCATCTCGCGCGCGTGGGTCGCCGGTGGTCTGGCCAGCCGGCCGTGGCTGCTGGAGGGCGAGGTAGAGGACCCGATCGAGCTGTTGCGCCTGCCGTGGGAGGTGCTGTCGGACGAGGACCCGGACGAGGTCGGCCTGTTCCTGCCTCAGCTGGAGGAGACCCGCGAGCCGCTGCTCCTCGTCTGCACCAACGGCCGCCGCGACGTGTGCTGCGCGATCCGCGGACGCCCTGCCGCTCTCGATGCCGCGCAGCGCATTCCAGGGCGAGTCCTGGAGTGCTCACACATCGGTGGTCATCGGTTCGCACCCACCGGGATCATGCTGCCCTCCGGGCAGACGTGGGCGAGGCTGGACGGCGACCGGGCCGAGCTCGCGTACGCCGCCGAGCGCCGAGGCGAGATCCCTGCGGAGCTCAACGACCCGGCGTACGACCGTGGCCGCAGCTGTCTGCCACCGGCGGCTCAGGCGGCGCAGTCCTGGGTGCGCCAGCAGACGGGCGAGCTGGGTCTCGTCGCGTTGCGCACCGCGGATGACGCCGGCGAGGGTCTCGTCGAGGTGCACACCCATGACGGCAGCACGTGGCGCGTACGCGTCACCCGGGTCGAGGGGCCGTCGGTGCGCGACACCTGCGGCGCGCTGTCGAAGCCGTCGATCACCTGGGCCGCCGACCCCGCCTGACCCCGCGTCAGTCCTCGAAGTGGTCGGGGTCGCGGATGTAGGTCTTCTTGGCGTACAGCGCGCGGTTGGAGAACCAGGTGATGACCCAGAGCACCAGGCCGAGCAGGAGCAGCCAGCCGGCGATCTTGTACTCGTCTGTCTCGCGGCCCGACAGCTTCGGGATGACCAGGAAGACGCACGCGAGGCTGCCGACGATGGGAAGCCACGACGGCGTTCGGAAGTGGTCGTGGTCAACGGAGTCTCGGCGCAGCACCAGGACAGCGATGTTGACCACGGCGAAGACGCCCAGCAGCAGCAGCGAGGTCGTGCCACCGAGGTTCTTGACCACGTCACTCTTGCTCTGACTGGTCACGTAAGCGATCAGGCCGAACGCGATGGCGGTCGTGAACAGGATGGCGACCCAGGGCGTACGCCGGGTCGGGTGCACCTTGGCCAACGGTCGGGGCAGGACGTCCTGCTTGGCCAGGCCGTAGAGCAGCCGGCTGGCCATCAGCATGTTGATCAGGGCTGAGTTGGCCACCGCGAACATCGAGATGAACGGCAGGATGCGGTCCGCCGGGATGCCCGGGGCTCCGGTCTGGACCACGTTGATCAAGGGGGTAGCGCTCTTCTCGAGCTCCCCGATCGGCACCAGTGCCACCGCGCAGATCGAGACGAGGATGTAGATGACACCGGTGACGGTGATGCCAGTGATCATGATCTTGGGGAAGATCCGAGACGGATCCTTGGTCTCCTCGGCCATGTTGACCGAGTCCTCGAAGCCCACCATCGCGAAGAACGCGAGGGACGTCGCCGCCGTCACCGCGAGGAAGGCGCCCTTGTCGCTCGGGGACTCGAACACCGTGACCCGAGAGAAGTCGGCCTTGCCCTGGGTCATCGCCCAGACCCCGATCAGGATCACCAGCAACAGCCCGGAGACCTCGACGAGGGTCAGCACGACGTTGGCCTTCACGCTCTCACCGACACCACGCAGGTTGACGAGCATGCACAGCACCATGAAGCCGAGGGCGATCGCCATGATCGCGCCGGTCGAGGCTTCCCACTCGATGCCCTTGGCGAAGTTGTTGGCGAAGGTCTGCGCCGCGGTCGACGCGGAGGTGATGCCCGAGCACATCACCGTGAAGCAGATGAAGAACGTCACGAAGTGGATGCCAAAAGCCTTGTGCACGAACACCGCTGCCCCACCGGCGGCCGGATACTTCGTGACCAGCTCGAGGTAGGACAGCGCGGTCACCATGGCGACCGCGAACGCGATACCGAGCGGCAGCCACGCGGCTCCGCCGACCTGACCGGCGACCTTGCCGATCAGCGCGTAGATGCCGGTGCCGAGGATGTCTCCGATGATGAACAGCAGCAGGAGCTTTGGCCCCATGACCCTGTTCAGCTCGGGCTGCTCGGACTCAGGTCCTGCGGACTCCGCTTCAGCGACGTGGCTCATAACTCACCAACCTGGCGTGCCCAGGGACGATCTGTCCAGCGAATCGCCAGTCGTCTCTCCGGAATTCGTCAGGTTGCGGGCGTAGGCCGTACGTCTGTCACGCGATCGCGCGATAGACGTACGGCCGGGCCGGCTTCGTCTTCGCAGACTCGGCCGCGATCGAGCAGCTCACTGCATGCTCCGCCCGTGCCCGCTCCGCATCGGCGAGCGAGGCGTACGGCACGAACAAGGAGCTGCACCGCCGACAGGCCACGCCGTGGAACTCCTCCACGCCCGATCCGCTGGACGGGTAGTCGATCCAGACATCGTCCACGACTTTGCGCGCCGTCGGGATCACGTGCCATCTGACTTCGAGTCGGTGTACTCGTTCCATCGCCACTCACCTCAGCCGGTAGGCAAACGTGCGTCTACTTAAGAGGACGGCGCAGCAGGCCAGACGTGTCGCAGTTCGAGCCGATCAATCTGCTCAGGGCAGCTGGGCCACGAGGAACGTCGCAGGACCGGCCGGCGCCGGTGCGTCGGGCGTGGCCGCCACGGTCCGCTCAAGACGGGCGAACCCCTCGGCGATCTCCTGCTCGGTCAGCTGCTCGAACGTGGAGAAGGTACGCAGTCGGAGACGGTCGAGGCTCTCCTGCATCGTGACCTGCTGCTGGACGGTGACTTCCGCGATCTCGGTCGTACGCCAGCCGGCCCCCTCGAGAACCGTCGTCATCTCCTCGGTGGAGTCGTACATCGACGCATCCGCCTCGCGGCCACGCGGGAAGTGCTCGAGCCACCAGAGGTGCGGCATCCGGTCGCTGAACTGGGTGCGGAGCAGCAACGTCCCGCCGGGGCGGGTGACCCGCGCGAGCTCCGCGGCGGCCCGGTCCTTGTCGCCGACGTGGTGCCAAGCCAGGAACATGACAGTGAAGTCGACGGAGTCGGACTCCAACGGGATGTCCTCGGCCGAGCCCGGGACATATCGCACGGCGGGATCCGCCGACTCCCGCTGGGCAATCTCGCGCATGCGGTCCGACGGCTCGACGCCGACCATCGGTCCGAAGGTCTGAGCCAGCGCAGGTGTCAGTCGTCCCGTTCCGGAACCCAGGTCAAGCCCGCTCAAGGGGCGCCGGCTCGGCAGCCGAGTGCCGAAGACCTCGATCCATTGCGCGAGCTGCGCGGCGTCCATGGCGCGGGCGCGCACATAGGTGTCGTGCATGCGTACGTCGTAGTCAACAGGTTTCATGAGTGGGACCTCCGGTCGATGGCAGGAATGAATCCCGACATCACTCGACCGGGCTTTTGTCCCGTCAGATGCCCACCACGCTTGGTGGGTCGTGGCGCTCGGACCAGCCCCCGCCAAAGGCGGAGCGGAACCCTAGCCACGTCCAGTCGTCCTCGCAGGCTAGCAACCACCGATCGCGCACGTGGGCCGTATCGGTACCCGTGCACCGGCCGCGGCTATGGGCCGGATAGCCAACATCGCGGTTCCACCTGCCCGCACCGCGCCAGCACGATGAGGGGCGGCCGACCCCAAGAAGGATGGCAGTGGACAACATGAGCATCACCGACAAACCGCCGCCCGGCTCCGAGCCGCCCCTCCCCCACAGCCCGGGGCCGGAGGATCTTCGCAACGGCGTGAGCACGAAGAAGGTCCTGTTCCTCGACCTCGACGGTGTCCGGTACGACACGCTGCTCGCCGCGCGTACGCCGAACATCGACGCCCTTGCAAAGACCGGCCAGTTCGGTCCGTCGTACCTGCACGACAACGCCATCACCGGCACCAACTCCGGGCCGGGCCACTCCAACATGCTGACCGGCGTCTGGCCCGACAAGCACAAGGTCATGGACAACTCGTTCGACGACAACAACCTGGCCGCCTATCCGGACGTGTTCACCCGGATGGAGAAGGCTCGCCCGGAACTGTCGACGTTCAGCACCCTCGACTGGACGCCCCTGAACCAGTTCTTGATCGGCAACCCCGACGTCAAGATGCAGCAGAACGGTGAGTCGACGTCGGAGACCGACCGCGCGAGCACCAACGCGGCGGTCGAGGCGCTGTCGGAGCACAACCCCGACGCGATGTACGTCTACCTGCACTCCGGCGATGACGCCGGCCATACGTACGGCGACGAGACTCCGCAGTACACGACCGCCATCGAGAACATAGACGGCATGATCGGCCAGATCATCTCGGCGATGACGTCGCGCACGACGTACCGGAGCGAGGACTGGCTGGTCCTCGTGGCGACGGACCACGGATTCGCCGGCACGAGCCACGGCGGCGACCAGCACTCCACCCGGACCGGCTGGGTGCTGGCGACCGGCGGCGGTATCGACCACTGCAACGGCACGGCTCGCGAGTGGCGCCAGGTGGACATCGCGCCGACGATCTTGCGTCAGCTCAGCATCGAGATCGATCTGGCCTGGGGCCTGGACGGCATCCCGATCGGTACGCCCAGCACGGAGTCGTTCGACACCGTCCGGACCACTCGTGGCGTCGTCGACGAGCCCGCCAAGCCGGCGGGCTCAGGCGGCTGGTCGCACACTCTTCCGAGCGGCTGGGCACGGACCAACAAGGTCACGGGAGGTACCACCGAGTTCTGCGGCTGGAACCTCATGACCGGCGAGTTCTGGGCCACCAGCCAGGAGGGTCAGGGGCGCGGCTCCTTCGTCCGCGGTCGCGACACGATTGCCGTCGCCGACACGCACGAGTGGAATCGCACCGGCAGCCCGGCCAGGGCGGGCCAGACGTACGACTCCACGCTCTGGTCTCCCTGGAAGGCCGTCGGCCACGACCGCTCACTCACGTTGAGCTACGAGAGCCACTACCGACAGCTGGCCAGTGGTCGCCAGAAGGCTCAGGTGGTCGCGCAGTTCGACAACGGCACCAGCCAGATCCTCTGGTCAGCGGACGCAGCCGACGGAGACCGGTTCGACATCAGTGCGCACAGCTCGTTGCCGATCTCGGTACCGGCCGGCGCGACGCAGGTCCGAGTCGGATGGCGGCTCTTCGACGCCGGCGACAACGGTTACTGGGCGATCGATGCACCTCGCATCACCAAGGGGTGACAAGACCGTAGGCTCTCACCGCGGGCAGGAGACTCCCTCCGGCCCGCGGCGAGAGGCGTCGACATGCTCAACCTGAACCAGCTCGAGGTCCTGGTCGCCGTGGTCGAGTCCGGCGGGTTCTCAGGCGCTGCCAAGAAGCTCTACATGAGTCAGCCGTCGGTCTCGAATCACATTCGTAACCTTGAGAACTCGCTCGGCGTGCAACTTGTCCAGCGCACCACTCAGGGCGCTCGAGCCACCCCGGTCGGTGAGGTCGTGGTCGCCCATGCCCGCCGCATCTTCGCGCAGCTCGCCGAGCTCGAGACCTCGGTCGCCGAGCACCAGGGGCTGAAGGCGGGTCGACTGCTGGTAGCGGGCACCACCACTCTGGGCACCTACCTGATGCCGCGTCTGGTGGCCGACTTCTCACGCCGCGCGCCACGGGTGGAGTGCCAGATCCGGGTGGGCAACGAGGACACCGTCGAGAGCTGGCTGATCCGCGGCGAGGTCGCCCTCGGACTGTGCATCGACACACCCAGTGCCGAGCAGCTCGTGGCCGAGCCACTCTTCGTCGAGCGGATGGTGCTGGTCGCGCCAGCCGAGTCCCCCTTGCTCGGTCGCGAGCTCTCCCCCGCGGATCTTGCCGATCAACGGTTCCTCATGCGCGAGATGGGATCTGCCACGAGGCGGCAGCAAGAGGCTGCACTGCATCTCTGGGGTCTCGACGCGGTCGACAAGTGGGACCTGTGGGGGCCGGACATCCTCAAGGAGGCGGTGTACGCCGGACTCGGCCTGGCACTGCTGTCCGAGCATGCGACCGCTCGCGAACGCGAGTCGGGTGTGCTGGGTGAGCTGGTCGTCGAGCCCTCCACACCCACCAGGACCGTGTCCTTGGTGCAGCGGGCGGATCGTATCCTCACGCCCCCGGAAGAAGCGTTCGTCGCGCAGCTGCGCGCAGTCGCGGCCTGGCCTACCTGAGACGCCGCGCCTCAGGTCGACCAGGCCGCAGTCGTGCGGGCCCTCAGTACTTGATGCAGGCCGACCGAAGGTCGGTGTAGAACTGCCACACATCGTGCGAGCACTCCGGCGCACCGAGCTGGGATGCCTTCGCACCCATGTGCGGCAGATGCGAATACGCACCGACACCAGGGCGATTCACGTGCAGCATGCCCGCCTGGAAGTCCTGCAACGCCTGGAACATCAGCGCTGGGCTCTGGGTGAAGATCGTGCCGGACATGCCGTACTTCACGGAGTTCGAGATGCGCATCGCGTCGTCGTAGCCATCACACGTGATGACGGACAGGACCGGTCCGAAGACCTCCTCCTGCGCCAGCGTGCTGTCCCATGCCACGTCGTCCAGCACGGTCGGCTCCACGAAATAGCCCGGAGTGTCGAGCTCGGCCGCGTGGCCACCAACGACGACGGTCGCGCCTTCGGCCACCGCGTTCTCGATCGCATCGACGCACGCCCGTTGGCGCTCGTCGTTGACCACCGGACCGATGTCGGCCCAGCTCTGGTCACCGCGCCCGACCTTCATCGCCTGCACCTTCGGCACGAGTCGCGCGAGCAGCTCGTCGTGGACCGAGCGGTCGACGATGACCCGGCTCGTGGCGCTACAACGCTGACCGCTCTGCCCGAAGGCACCGTGGACGATCGCCTTGACCGCCTCATCGAGGTCGGCGTCGGCCAGCACGATGAGCGCGTTCTTGCCGCCCAGCTCCAGCTGCGTGCGCATCAACCGTCCGGCGCCGGCTCGGTTGATCGCCTGGCCCACGGGCAGCGAGCCGGTGAAGGAGATACCGGCCACGCGGGGGTCGTCCACCAGCGCCTCGCCCGCCTCGCGGTCGCCCTGGATGAGGTTCAGAACTCCGGACGGGACGCCGGCGTCGTGGAACGCCTGCACGATCAGCGCCGAGCTGAGCGGCGTGAGCGGTGACGGCTTGAGGACGGCCGTGCATCCCGCGATGAGAGCCGGCGCGACCTTCCACATCGGGATCGCCACCGGGAAGTTCCACGGCGTGATCAGGCCGACCACACCGATGGGTCGACGGAAGGTCATGACGACGGTGCGCGGCTCTTCTGCCGGGGTCGTCTCGCCGTTGATGCGGCGTGCCTCACCGATCGTGAACTCCAGGATCGCGAGGGCGCGCTTCACCTCGCCGGCCGCTTCCGACAGCCGCTTGCCCTGCTCCCGGGTGATCGCGGCGGCGATCTCATCGAGGCGATCTTCGATGATCCGGCCCGCCCGGGTCAGCACGCTGGCCCGCTCGATCGGACCGATGGCATCCCACGCCTGCTGAGCTGCATGCGCCGCGTCCACCGCCGCCACCGTGTCCGACGTGTTGGACTCGGCGAAATCACCGATCAGATCGTCGGTGTCAGCAGGATTGACGTTGCGCCGAGTCTGCCCGCTGCTGCTCGGGATCCACGCTCCGCCAACGAAGTTCAGGACGTGGTCGGGGTCGACGGCGAAGGTCGCCGTGGCATCGGGTTTGGCGTCCAGCTGGGTCACGTGGGTGCTCCTCGAGCGATGTGTTCGGACGTGTTCAGTGTGTGTGGATGGCGACGCGGGGTGTCGCGCCGGTGTTGGCAAGCGCGACGGCCTCGACGATGTCGGCCAGCGGCTGCGGCTCGGACACGAGGCCGGCGAGCTGGCCCTGGTAGGACGTACGACCCAGGAAGTCGATGGCCTCCGCCAGGTCGTCGACGCGGTAGTTGTGGGAGCCGACGACGGTGGTGAGGTTCTTGACGAAGCCACTGGGCTCGAAGCCCACCTCGGGGGCCGGCGAGACCGACCCGACGAGAGCAACCCGTCCACCCAGGTCAACGACCTCGAGAGCGGACTGCACCGCACGGGAGCTGCCGGACAGCTCGAAGATCACGTCCGCGCCATGCTCCGCCGTCGTCTTGGCCAGGTCCTCCGGTGCGCAGGCAACGGTCGCGCCGAACTCGAGGGCCAGTGCACGACGAGCCGGATCGACGTCAGAGGCGATGACCTGCTCGACACCCCGGTCACGGGCGTACGCGACGGCGGTGAGGCCGAGCATCCCGCAGCCGAGTACGACGACCACGTCGTCGGCGGTGAGCTCGACCCGGCGAGCAGCGCACGTGACGGTCGCGGTCGCGCAGTTCGCCGGGGCGGCGGCCGGGGCCGTCACGACCTCGGGCACCCGGACGAGTCCGGTCCCCGCGATCAGGTGCACGTGGCTTCCGAAGCCGCCGTTGAGCTGCCAGTGGTCATCCATCGCCTCGTGGCCGTACTTGCGGACGGTCAGGCACTTCTGCGGTACGCCGCGCAGGCACCTGCGGCAGCTGCCACACGCCGTACCGATGGTCCAGGTGATCCGGTCACCGACGGCGAGCGAGTCGCCGTCCGCGTCCTGGACCGCGCCACCGGTAGCGACGATGTGGCCCACGGCCTCATGGCCGAGAACGGTTGGCAGGGGCGTAGATCGGTCGCCGTTGATGGTGTGCAGGTCGCTGCCACAGATCGTGGCGAGCTCGGTGCGTACGAGGACCTCGCCCGCGGAGAGGTCGGGCAGGGCGACCTGGTCGACGGAGAAGCCCTCCGTCACACCGGACCACACGGCTGCCGTCGCGATCGCCCCTGCTGTCGGCGTTGAGGTCACGTCGCTCACTGTGCTCGTCATGTCAGGTTCCTGTCGACTGTCGGTTCAGCGGCGGATGGTCGAGGCCACCACTGCGCTGGCGGCACAGGAGCAGGCGACGATCGGGAAGATGAGGCCGGCGTTGCCGTCGTGGCTCTGCATGACGTGACCGATGATCGGCTCGGCGGCGCCGGCGAACAGGTAGGCGAAGAAGTTCACGACACCCGTCGCGGTGCCCGCCATCACCTTGCCTGCGAGGTCAGGGCACAGCGCCCAGAAGGACGACTGGGGTCCGTAGACGAAGAAGCCGCACAGGAACAGCAGGACGATGCCGAGACCCACGCCGGGCTGCAGGACCCACATGAGCAGCGAGCTCACCGCACCCAGCAGCATGAAGAGCATGATCGGGCGGTCACGGCGCGAGCCGAAGATCCGGTCTGACAGCTGACCGTTGACCAGAGCGCCCACCGCCATGCCGACGGGCAGGGCGACGCTGATCCACAGGGCGTTGTCGGTGTCCTTCCAGTCGTCGCCGAGGAAGTAGACCGGCACCCAGATGAGGAGGCCGTAGCGCGCGGCGTTCTGGAAGCCGATCGCGATGCCGGCAACCCAGATCTTCGGGATCCCGAGGACGGTCTTGTACCGCTCCGCCGAGCTCAGGTCGGTCGACTGCGTCGTGTCGTGCTCGACGTCATCGGCATCGTGGGTGAACGACCGCGGCGCAATGATGCCGGCGTCCCGAGGAGTGTCTCGGGCCACGAGGTAGAACACGATCCCGCCGAGGAGCATGAGCAGCACCGGCAGCCGGAACAGCCACTGCCAGTGCTCCTTGCCGAAGGTGTTGATGGTCAACGTCGAGGTGACGTAGACCAGCACTGATGAGGAGCCCGCCGCCAGGGTGTAGAAGCCGAAGCTCTTGCCCCGCTCCTGGTGGCTCCACCAGTTGGAGATGACGCGGCCACCCGCCGACCAGCCCATGGCCTGGACGAAACCGTTGGCTCCGAGCGCCAGTGCCATGCCGAGGAAGTTGTGCATGAAGCTGGCGGCGATGCAGAAGGTCGTCGACAAGATCGCGCCGAGCGACATCATGCGACGGCCGCCGAACTTGTCGGCCAGGTTGCCGTTGACCATCTGTCCGAAGGCGTACGACCACAGGGCGATCGCGCTCAGCGCGCCCGTCGTCGTCTTGGTCCAGCCGAACTCGTCCTGGAGACCGGTGATGGCGAAGCCGTACGCCTGCCTGCCGGTGTAGAAGAAGAGGTAGCAGAACATCGCGCCGAGCAGCATGCGCCAGGCCAACGTGCGGAAGGTCTTCTCGGACACCGGCTGACCGTGGGGCTCGGTGGCAGTTCTTTCGACAGTGCTGGACATCGTTGTCACAACCAATCGTGGGGTGGGCAGGGAGGGTTATGCGGTCGCGGCCGAGCTGAGCTCGTGCTCGCTGACGAGGGTGGTGCCCACCCAGAACGCGTCGTAGTTGTGCACATGTGCGGGCTCGCCGTACGGCTCGTCCAGCTGGTCCGGCCTGGGCAGGACGCGGTTGATGATGAAGGGGATCTGCAGCTCGCCGAGTGCGCCGTGGGAGCGCAGCGGGGCGTCCAGTCCGCTGAGGTCGTGCCAGGCGGCGTACCGTCCGACCGCCGTCCCGGCCTCGCCGAGGACGACGATGTCGCCGATCCGGTCGGGCGGGAGACAGAAACGCTTGGCTGCTTCTTCGCGTCCGTAGGCTTCTTGTACGCCCTCTAGGGCGCGCAAGGCCTCGATCGTGGCGTCCCGGTCGACCCCGTCGGGCAGGTACACGCTGGCGAAGGAGCCCAGTGCCCCGTGGTGCACGGTGTAGGGGTCGGTGATCGGGAGGATGACGCGCAGCCCGTCGGTGCCCGGCTGCACATCGCTGGTGCCCAGGATGGTGCGGACCTCATCCTCCACGAACAGCACGTTCGCCTTGCCCGACGCGTCGGACTTGGCACTCATGCCGTGATCAGCGGTCAGGATCACGATCGCGCCCAGTGCTTCGAGCGCGGCGGCGTAGTGGTCGATCATTGCGTAGAACGCGTTCGCGACCGGGGTGCCGGGGGCGTTCTTGTGCTGGATGTAGTCGGTCAGCGACAGGTACATCAGGTCCGCGCCACGATCCTTCAGGATCTGCACCCCGGCGGCCAGAGCGAACTCCGACAGGTCGGCGGAGTAGACCTGCGGCAAAGGTTTGCCCACCAGCTCCAGGACACCCTCGATGCCGTTGTCGGCGACGGTGGCCTGGTCGGCCTTCTCGGCCGAGAAGCAGATCCCGTGCCGGGTCGGCGCGACGAACTCACCGGTGCCGGCCAGGCTGGGTCCGTCCTCGACCAGACCCGCACCCAGCAACCGGCGCAGCTTGTCCTTCGCGGTCACGACCACGACATCCAGACCCGCCTCGTTCGCGGCCGCGAACACCGTCGGTGCGCGCAGGAACTTCTTGTCGTTCATCAGCACCTCCTCGCCCGTGGTCGAGTCGAAGATGTAGTTGCCGCTGATGCCGTGCAGTGCCGGCGGGTGACCGGTGGCGATGGACACGTTGTTCGGGTTGGTCAGCGCGGGCATCGCGCAGTGCGCCTCCCACGAGCTGCCCTGACCGGCAAGGACATTCGCCAGCCACGGCATGCTTCCGGCCTTGATCGCCTCGAGGTGGTAGTCCGGCTCACTGCCATCGATACAGATCACCACCACCGGAACCCCAGGGGTGGTGTAGTCCCGGCCATTGACGGTGAACTTCGTACGCTCCACGTGCGACTCCTGTACATCCTGGTAACGACCTGATGTCGCAACCATCTCGGCCGGCCGCCTCACCAGGAACCCAGCGGCCGCCTATGGCGGCGATAGCCCCACCGAAGGGAGCGCACGCGAAAGTCCCGCCGAAGGGGACGCATCCGGAAAGGCCCCGTGGACGACCTTCGCGCTCTAGACTGCGCGCTATGCCCCAAAACTGATCACAAATGATCAGTTAGTCGGCACAGCCTCGACAGACGGAGTCGCCCATGAGCACCTGTAGATGGTCTTCCTACGCACTCACGTTCGGCCTGGTCCTCGGCCTCGGCACTCCGGTCGCGTCGGCCGCGATCGCTGACGACCCGGGCGCCGAGGCGCAGACCGCTGACTCGCCCCTTGCGCTGGTCCCCAAGCCGTCCAGCGTTGAGGTCAAACAGAATTCGCGCGGCTACACCCTCTCCCCCGGCAGCCGCATCGTCACGTCGAACGCCTACCGGCCGGTCGCCGAACTGCTCGCGCAGACCCTGCGCCGGTCCACCGGCTACCGCGTTCCCGTCGTGACGTCGGGCCGCGCCCGGGCCTCCGACATCGCGATCTCTCGGGGCGACGCCCCGTCGGAGGGCTACAGCCTGACCGCGTCGTCCTCCGGGGCGAAGATCACGGCAGCCACGCCCGAGGGCGCGTTCAATGCGACTCAGACCCTGCGCCAGCTCTTGCCGGCGGCGGTCGAGTCACCCACCTCCGTGCGCACGCAGTGGAGTACGCCTGCCGTCACCATCTCCGATGCACCCCGGTTCGCCTACCGCGGAGTCATGATCGACGTGGCCCGCTCGTTCCAGACACCGGCCGAGCTGAAGAACACGATCAACACGCTGGCGGCGTACAAGATCAATCGGGTCCACCTGCACGTGGCCGACGACCAGGGGTGGCGGATCCAGATCACCAACTCCGGCAAGGCCGCCGGCGACACCATCGACTACTCGCGACTGACCTCGGTCTCGGGCAAGACGGCCATGACCGAGGGCGGCTACCAGAACGAGGCCGGCCACACCGGCTTCTACACCCAGGACGACTACCGCTCGATCGTCCGCTACGCCCAGTCGCGGTTCATCCAGATCATCCCGGAGATCGACCTGCCCGGTCACACCAACGCCGCGCTGCACGCCATCCCGGAGCTCAACACGGCTGGTTCGTCGCACACCAGCACTGCGCAGGAGCCGACCGCACCGGCGAATGGCACTGGCAACGTGGGCTATTCATACCTCGACCCAGACAGCGCGGCGTCGATGACGTTCATCCGCCACGTGCTGACGCAGCTGGCGGCCATCACGCCGGGCAACCTGCTGCACGTGGGCGGCGATGAGTCCCACGACTTCGTCGCCCGCTATGGCAAGGACCGGTTCAACACGTTCGTCGGGAGCGTCCTCGGCGTCGTGCACAGCCTCGGCAAGTCGGCCGACGGCTGGAATGAGATCTCCCGTACGCCTGAGATCACGTCCGGAGACCAGGTGCAGTACTGGGCCGGCGACACCAGCACGCTGC
The DNA here is from genome assembly GCF_001190945.1 of Luteipulveratus mongoliensis. NCBI lineage: Bacteria > Bacillati > Actinomycetota > Actinomycetes > Micrococcales > Dermacoccaceae > Luteipulveratus > Luteipulveratus mongoliensis. Next base: position 3,479,583 of record NZ_CP011112.1, read on the forward strand.
CCGACGCCACCGCCGCCGGAGCCAAGGTCATCATGTCGCGCGGTTCCAGCTCCTACCTGGACATGAAGTACAACTCCAAGACGCCGATCGGCCTGACGTGGGCCTGCAGTGGCATCTGCGACTTCCCCCAGTACTACAACTGGGACCCGGCCAAGGTCGTCAACGGCATCGGCGACGCTGAGATCAGCGGCGTGGAAGCGCCGATGTGGAGCGAGACGGTGCGCGGACAGAGCCAGGCACAGTTCATGATCTTCCCGCGAGCCATCGCCTTCGCCGAGATGGGATGGACGGCCCAAAGTCAGCGTGACGTCGGCGACTTCACGTCGCGGCTGAGCGCTGTCGGCCCACGGCTGACTGCCGCGGGAGCCAACTTCTACGACAGCCCGTACGCCACCTGGCAGGCTCCCATCGCGTCCACCGACGCGAGCGGCGTCGCACGGCGACAGACGACGTACGACCTGGGTCGGCTCTTCGCGCCCGGGACCGTCATCGCCGACAACGGTCAGCAGGTTGGCCCGGACACCAACGCGGGCGATGCCGACGGCGCCAGCGCCAGCGTCCTGACCTCGCTACGCACGACGATCAGCTGGGGTGACGGAACACCTTCAACCGCAGGCACGTTCACGGCCGCTCAGGCTCGAGACGCGCTGCACTCGACCGGGACGATCTCGGTGACCGGCCAGCACACTTATCAGAAGCCTGGCCGGTACACCGGAACGATCAGTGGATCGGACGGTCGTCAGGTGCCCTTCACGGTGACGGTCCGGCCCCGGTAACCGCCTCTGCAGGTCGGGTCTTCGATGCGCACCAGGTTGCGGCCGCGCATCGTGTAGAGCCGTCCGAGGTCATCGGCGGCGATGTGCGATCCGCTGTACCAGCCGCCGTTGATCTCGGGCACCACGACCGACACCGCGAATGTCTTCGGGTCGAACCGGAACACGGTTGTGTCCGAAACGCCATAGACCACACCCCGATTGGTGACCAGCGCCCCGAAGTCAGTGCAGATGCCGCGGACGTCCACCACCTTGACGATCCTGCGCGTCGTGACGTCGAGGACGAAGACGCCGGCGGCGCCCCGTGACATGCCATAGAGGTATCGCCCCTGGACAGCGAGCGCCGCGATGCCCGAGGGCTGCTGCGGATCAACCCGCCACAGCTCCTTCCCGGCGACCGGGTCGAAGGCGACCACCGTGCTCCTCGGGCCATTGGCGTAGATGTTGTCCCCGCCGAGGAAGGCCACGCCCTCGCGCGTCGCGACCGCCCTGACCATCTGACGGTCGTCGATCGGGTTGACCCACGTCCGGACGGCGCCGGCCGTGATGTCGTAGGCCGCGAAGCAGCCACCACCGTTGGTGTCGGACTGCGCTCCGACGAGGACAAGCCGGTTGACCGCATCCCAGCAGACATCGAGGGGGCGGTTCTGTCCTGAGGGGAACGTCGCCACCTGGTGCGGGCCGGCGCCGGCCGGGTCGTACGACCACACGCCTTGGTTGTTGTACTGCCCGGTGTAGAGCACGCCGTCGACCACGACGGCGTCCTTCGCCTCACCCGGCATCCCGAGGTTGACGACGGCTCCGGTCTCCCAGGATCGACGCGACATCACACCGTTGCCACCGACGTAGGCGTAGCCGGCACCGGCGACCACGCCCATGGCGAGCTGCGGGCCGGGCTCGGCGCCGGCTGCCTCAAGGTTCGTCTTCGTCACGGTGCGCGAGGCGATGTCGATCACGGCGACGAACACCGCGTCGGACACGCTCACGACCGACCCTCCGTAGACAGCGAGTCCCCAGGTCCCCCCGAGGGCCGTGCCGTCCTGCGCGGTCTGAACCTTCTTGGTCAGTAGCGAGTAGGCGTACACGTTGCCGTTGCTCGCGAAGTAGACGTTGTCCCCGGACTCGCAGAACAGGATCCCGGTGCGCGGGATGACCTCGTACTTCGTGGGGTCAGCAAGGTCGATCAGCAGCGACTTGCCCGGCCCCTTCAGCCCGACGGCCAGCTCGGACCCGAGGATCTGGAGGTCGGTGACCGAGATCGCGCCTGCCACTTCCGCGGGAAGGATCGAGCGGGACGCGCCCGTGGCGCGATCGAAGGCGTACAGGACGGCCTTGCCCGCTCCCCCGCCGGACAGGACGCTGCCAGCTCCGAAGTAGACCGTCGAGTCCGTCGCGGCCACCGCCTGGGCGAGCGTGACAGTCGGGTCAGGGACGCCGAGGCTGCGCACTGTGCCGGTTGAGGGATCGCACTCCCACAGGGCGGGTGCCTGATTCCCGCCGCTGCCGCCGACCGCGTAGACCATCCCGTCCGGTGCCACCGCGACATCACGCACGTCGCGCTCGCCGGTCGTCCCGATGGCCACCGCCTTCGGCGACGTCGACGTCAGGTCGATCTGGTAGAGGTTGGCAGGGCCGGCTGCGTCCTGCAGGACGCCTACCGTGAGCCTGTCACCGGGCGCGTTGCTGGCCATCGCCTGGATGGCGTAGCCGCCGGGCAGGTCCACGCGAGACACGACCTTCTTGGTACGCAGGTCGAAGCCGATGACTCTGGTCGGATCGAGGTTGCGAGAGCCGATGTAGACGATGTCGCCCACCAGCAGCCCACTGAACAACGCGAACTGCTCGACTCCCGGACCCAGGTCGGTGATCGTGACACCAGGCCCATGACCGTGGTCGGGCGGTGCAGCCGATGCAGGTCTGGGGATCGAGGCGACAGCGGCTGCCAAGCCGGCCGCGCCTCCGAGCTGCAGGACGGTACGCCGACTCGGTGCTGGGTGGTTCTCCATCGTTCTCCTCAGGATCTGGCGGATCTGACTCCGCAGTGGCCCCGGAACATCTGGTGAGACCGGCTCGAGAGATTCAGTGAGTTCGAGTGACCTTGGTCAGTCCCCGAGGGCGGTCCGGATCCAACCCCCGCGCGAGCGCGAGCTCCAGTGCGAGTCGTTGCAGCGGCACGATCTGCACCAGAGGTGTCAGCTCCTCGGCGATGCACGGCGTCGCGATACCGGCACCCAGGTCCGGATCACCCACGACACAGACCTCGGCGCCGCGGTCAGCGACCACCTCGAGCACCGGGCGGAGCAGCCGGCCGCCGACACCCCCAGGAGAGATCACGACCACGGACACGGTGGGATCGACGTGTGCCACCGGTCCGTGCAGGAGGTCGGCGCCAGAGAATGCCGACGCGGCGACGTGGCAGGTCTCCATGAGCTTCAAGGCCGCTTCGCACGCCGTCGGGTACGAGTAGCCCCGGCCGACCGTGAGGATGCGCCCCGCGTAGCGGTAGCGATCGGCGACCTCGCTGATGTCGACGTCGCCAGCACGCGCCACCACGTCGGGTATGCCTGCAGCGACAGGGTTTTGGCGTCCGGCCCACGAGTTGACCAGGAGCCACAGTGCCAAGATCTCCGCGGTGTACGTCTTGGTCGCGGCGACCGATTGCTCCTCGCCCGCCCCGAGGTCGAGGTGGAGCTCAGCCGAGCGAGCCAGGTCGGAGGTCGGGGCGTTGGTGACTGCAAGCGTCACCGCTCCGGCCGCCTGTGCCGCAGACGTCGCTTCGATCAGGTCGGGCGAACCACCGGACTGGCTGATCGCGATCCAGAGGACCCCGGTCATCGACGAGCTGGCCTGGTAGCCAGTCAGACTCGACATGGAGGCCAAGCCGCAGGGCAGGCCGAGGACGGTCTCGACCAGGTACTTGGCGTAGAGCGCCGCGTGGTCGCTGCTGCCCCGCGCGGCGAGGAGGACAAACCGCACGTCCCGGCGCTGGATCTCGCGGCTGATCCCGTCGATGATCGTGCGGCGGTGGAGCAGCGACTGCAGCACCGCCGGCTGCTGGTCGATCTCGGCACGCATGAGCGCACCGCCCGTCGTGGTCGTGCTCGCTGTCGCAGTCATGGTTCTCCCAACCGAATCGCCTTGGAAATCTTGGTCATTCAGTGGTCGTCGATCGCGACGAGGTTGGTGCCCTTCATCGTGTAGAGCACCCCTCGCTCGTCGCGGTTGACGTGACAGCCGCTGTACCAGCCGCCGTTGAGCTGCGGCACGACGACGGACATGGCGAAGGTCTTGGGGTCGAAGCGCATCAGCGTGGTGTCGGACGCCGCATAGACGCGTCCGCGGTTGAAGACCATCGACGACCACTGCGGGCACACGGCCTTCAGATCTGCCGTGTGAACGATCTTGCGCCGGCGCAGGTCGATGACGAAGAAGCTGCCCTTGAGAGCCATCGCGTAGAGATAGCTGCCGTGGATGGCCAGCGAGCCGATGCCGTACGGCGCGCCCGTCTCGATCCGCCAGAGCTCACGTCCCTTGACAGGGTCGAAGGCGACGATGGTCCCGCGGGGTCCGGTCTTCTGCGCGTTGTCCCCTCCGAGGTAGGCCACTCCGTCGCGGGTGGCGACCGCACGGACCATCTGTACGTCGTCGATCGGGTTGAGGAAGTGCGCCGACTTCTTGCTGGAGGGGTCGTACGTCCACAGCGCGCCGCCGCCCTCAGTGTCACGTTGGACGGCGACCAGGAGACGTCTGAGGCACGGGTCCCAGGACACGTCCAGCGGTCGGTTCTCATCGCTCGGGAAGGCCGCCACCTGATGAATGGGCTGTCCCCGGCGCGGGTCGTATCCCCAGATGCCCTGCGAGTTGTACTGCCCGGTGTAGAGCACGCCGTTCACGATCTCGGCGTCCTTCGCCTCTCCAGGCGCCCGGAGATACTCAGGTTTCCCACCTGAGACGCGGTGCTTGGCGATCGTGCCGTTGCCACCGACGTAGACCAGTCCATTGGCCGCTGCGATACCCATGACCGCCTGCGGACCCGCAGGCGCACCTGCTTCTTCCAGGTCGGTCACCGCGCAGCTGCCCGACGCGGGATCGATCTCGGCCACGAAGCCGTACCCGGAGGTCGCCAGCACCTTGCCGTCCCGGACGTCCACGCCCCAGACCTCGCCGAGCGAAGGTCCGGTGAAGGACACGGGAGCGACCTTGGCGGTGGACAGCGAGATCTGCTCGAGCGACGACTCGGTGGCGTAATACACGGCGTCGCCGTCCGCCGCGTACATCTTCGTCACCTTGCCGCTGAGCTTCGTGAGCGCGTACTTCGAGGTGTCAGCGAGATCGATGATCGCGATCTTCGCGGGCTCAGTCCCACCGGCCGATCCCGCCACGAGGCGGTCGCCGATCACGTTGAGCTGGCGCATGCTCGGGTCGACGAGCATCTCCTTCGGCGTGATGTTGGTGAACCCGCCAGCGGCTCGGTCATAGGAGAACAAGGACGCGCGGCTCGCGCTCCCGCCACCACCGAGGGTGCTTCCGGCGCCGAAGAACACGGCGGAGTTGGTCGCAGCCACCGCGCGGGCCAACGTCGATGCAGCGTCCGGCACGCCGAGGCTGGTGACCGCGGAGGTGGCCGGGTCGAACTGCCACAGAGCCGGAGCGGTCGGACTGCCGCCGCCGACAGCGAAGACGACACCGTCCGGGGCCGCGGTGATGGAGCGGACGTCGCGATCCCCGATCCGTCCGATGGGTACGGCCGGCTGGTCCGGCGTGGACAGGTCCCACCTGTGCAGGTTCGCCTGTGGGCCGCCGGCATCCTGCAGGACGCCGAGGTACAGGTAGCGACCGGTCGGATCGACGGTCATCGCTTGAATGGCGTAACCGGTGGTCAGGTCGGTGCGTCCGATGATCTTGCGAGTCGGCACATGGAATGCCACCACCCGCGCAGGGAGGATGTTGCGCGAGCCGACGTAGACGACATCGCCGACGAGGACCGAGCTCATCAAGGAGAACTGCACGACGGCAGGTCCCAGATCCGTGATCTTCGTGGTCGGCGCGCTCTCGGCGTGGGCCGAGCTCCCCGAGAAGGACTGCAGGACTGCCGCGAGGCCCACGGCCCCACCGGCCTGGAGCAAGGTGCGCCTGCTGAGGTCTACGTACGTCATGACTTCTCCTCTGTAATGGCCCTGGTCAGGGTGGCGGTCAGCGTCTTCGGGAGGCTCAGTCCAAGGCACCGGCAGTCATGCCGGAACGCCAGAACCTCTGCAACGAGATGAACAGGATGATGAGCGGGACGATCGAGACGAGTGATCCGGTGATCGCCAGGAGGTAGTCCTCGGGGTGACCTTGGTTGAGTGCGGTCGTGTTCCAGACGTAGAGCCCGAGGTTGACCGGGTAGAGCTTCGGGTCGGACAGCATCACCAGCGGGAGGAAGAAGCTGTTCCAGATCGCGGTGAACTGGAAGAGCACGATGGTGACGAAGCCGGGGCGCAGCATCGGGAAGGACACCGACCAGAACGTCCGCAGCTCACCGGCGCCGTCGACCCGGCTCGCGTCGAGGACGGCATCAGGCACGGACGAAGCGCTGAAGATCCGTGCGAGGTACACCCCGAACGGGAAGACCAGGCCCGGCAGGAAGACGCCGATGAACGAGTTCGTCAGCCCCACCTTGGACGCCAGCAGGAAGGTGGGCAGCGCCAGCGCGGTGCTCGGGATCATGACGCCCACGAGGACCAGGCCGAAGACCTTCTCCTTGCCGCGGAAGTCGTACTTGTCGAACGCGTAGCCGGCCATCACGCTGACCACAGCCGCGATGAGCGCGCCACCACCGGCGTACACGATCGTGTTGAACATCCAGCGCAGGTAGATGCCGTTCTCGGCCTGGAACAGATGGCTCAGGTTGGAGCCGAGACTGAAGCTCTTGCCCGGCGCGAATCCGTTGGTACCAAACAGATCCGAGAGATTCTTGGTCGAGGCCATTACGAGCCACAGGGCCGGCAGGAGCGTGTAGGCGACGGCGGCCAGCAGGACTCCGTTGGCCACGACGCCCGACATCCAGGCAGGACGAGAGCGACGGGGCGTCGGTCGGTCGGGCGTACGTCGGACCGGGCCTGACCGGTCGCCATCGCCCGGCTCGAAGCGCTCGGCCAGAGCCGCTGCCGAGGTGGGTGCGCTCTGAGTCATGACTGGCCCCTGTTGCCGATTCGCATGACGACGAAGGACAGGCCGCCGGCCGCCAGCGCGACCAGGATGGACGCGGACGCGGCGAGTCCGTAGTCGTTGCGGTCGAACGCCGCACTCTGCAAGAACATGTTCGGGGTCCATGTGCTGGTGATCGCGGACGATGTCGTGTCCAGGATCTTGGGCTCGGTGAACAGCTGGATGCCGCCGATCGAGGTGAACAGCGCCGCCATGACGACAGCCGGCCGGATGAGCGGCAGCTTGATCCGCAGGGCGACCTGCCACGGCTTGGCCCCGTCGACCAGAGCCGCGTCCAGTACCTCGCGCGGCACCGCCTGCAGAGCCGCGCAGAAGATGACGATGTTGTAGCCGAGCCACTGCCAGATCGCGATGTTCACGACCGAAGAGAGCGGGTGCGCGCTCGCCGGACCGCCGCTGCCACTGCCACCGAGCCAGCCGATGACCGGACTGAGGCCGGGCGTGTAGAGGTAGAGCCAGATCAGCGCGGCGATCAGACCGGGCACGGCGTGCGGAAGGAAGAGCGCGAGCTGAGTGAGGCGCCTCCCCCACGCCAGACCGGAGTCCAGGATCAGGGCGAGGACCAGCGCCGCCCCGATGAGCAGCGGCACATAGACCAGGACGTACGCGCCGATCGTGGCGAAGCCGCCGCGGAAGGTCGGGTCGGACAGCGCCGATGCGTAGTTGCCCAGACCGACGAATACCCGCTCGACTCCACCGAACCCGAGGCCCGACGTCTTCTCACTGAACAGGCTGAGCCAGATCGAGTAGCCCAGCGGCGCGATGGTGACGAGGCCGAACAGGATCAGGAACGGAGCCAGGAAGATGCCAGCAGCGCGTCGCTGCCGCTGGGCGAGAGAGACGGTCATCGCACGCTACTTCGAGACCGTCAGGCCGCGACTCGTCATCGCGCTGGTCGTGAGGCCCTGCACGTCGGTCAGCACCTTGGCGAGGCTTCCGGAACCCGAGCTGACCTGACCCAGGCGGTCGATGATCGCCTTGTCCGTCGTCGACATCGTCGGGCCCCAGGTCCAGTCGGCGCTCACTGCGTCGTACGACCGGGTGCCGACCGCGAAGATGTCCTGACCTCCGAAGAAGCCCGTGTTGAACGACTTCTTGGCCACGGGCAGGAGGCTCGGCGAGGCGGGGTACATGCTGCTGGCCCCAGATGCGTACCAGGCGGCAATTCCCTTGGGGTCAGTGGTGATCCACTTGATGAACTCCGTTGCTGCGGCTGCGTTCTTGGCACCCTTGGGCACGATGAACGATGACCCGCCCCACATGGCGGATGCGGGCTTGCCGTCCCAGCTGGGGAGCTCGGCCACGGCCCACTTGCCGCTCTGGCTCGGAACCGTCGCCTTGAGACCGCCGGCACACCAGCTCGCGCAGAAATAGCCCACGGTCTGGTTCTTCTGTACGCCCTGCCAGAACTCGTCGGCGTACGTCGGGTAGGTCTTGACCAGGCCGTCGGTCACGAGGCCCTGCCAGTAGTTGGCCACCTTGGTGGAGGGTGCGCTGTTGATGCCCACGGTCCAGGCGTCGCCCTTGGTCCCGAACCACCGCGCGCCCGCCTGCCACGACAGATCGGTCAGCATGTTGGAGTCACCGGTGAGGAACGCACCAGCGCGGGTGCTCGGGTCCAGCGCCTTCACCTTGGCCGTGAGGGCCCGGTACTCAGCCCACGTCTTGGCCGGCGTCAGGTGGTGCTGGTCGAAGAAGTCCTTGCGGTAGTAGTAGAGCATCGGCGCGGCATCGCGCGGGATGCCCCACGTCTTGCCGCCGAGGGTCACTAGCTGCTGGATCGACGCGGGGAACGTCTTCTTCACCAGCTCGCCCGCGTTCGGCGTGAGGTCCTGTGCCGCGCCGAGGCTGACCAACTCGGGCAGCCGGGTGTACTCGGCCACCGCGACGTCGGGGACGGCGCCGGACTTCACGGCGTTGGAGAGCTTGGTGTAGTAGTCGGGCGGAGCCGCCTGCGTCTCGAACGACACGGTGATGTCGGGGTGGGATTCGTTGAAGGCCTTGGTCACGGCGTCCGAGCCCTTGACGAAGGACCAGAACGTGACGTGACCCTGTGCCTTGGTCGGAGCGCCGGCCGGGCCGCTGTCATCGGTGCTCGAACCACATGCCGTGATCGCCACGCTGACCGAGATCGCGGCCGCTGCTGCGGCACCTCTGCGCAAGTTGATCATGTCCTTCTCCTTCGTTCCAGGTAGGCGACATCATTCGATGTCATTCGATAGAACGTCAAGCGAATCGGAGAAATACGCGCGAAATTGCTGGGGTGAAGTGATATCGTTTTGCTCATGAGCACGGAAAATGGCGACAAGTCGCCCCTGTCCGCCGATGAACGACACCGGGCGATCCTCGATCGGGTGCAGGCCCAAGGCACGGTGACCGTGCGCGAGCTTGCGCAGACCTTGGGGGTCGCCGCAGTCACGGTCCGGGTCGACGTGCGCGAGCTGGCACGACGCGGTCTCCTCAATCGCGTGCACGGCGGCGCCACCCGGATCGCCTCCCCCGGGACGGGTCTGTCACACCTCGCGGCTCCCGCGGGGGCGACCGGCAGCGGGCCGGCTGCGGCCGGGGAGCCAGGGCGCGCGTACACCTTTGGCGTCGTCGTGCCGCACGCGTCGTACTACTACCCGAAGGTCGTCAGCGGCGCCCGGGAGGCTGCCGATGCACGCGGCGCCCGGCTCATCCTGGGGGTGTCCCAGAACGATGTCGCCGAGGAGCGCGCCCTGGTCGCCCGCCTGCTCGACTCGGGTGTCGACGGGCTGGTGATCGCGAGCCGGTACGACCCTCAGCACTCCCCCGACACGCAAGCCTGGCTTCGCGGGCTCCCGGTGCCGGTCGTCCTGGCCGAGCGGCGCGCCGGCTGGGAGTCGGGCTCCGTCGAGCACGTCGCCACCGATCACGAGCGCGGCGCGTTCGACGCGGTGCAGCACCTCGCCGGCCTCGGTCACCAGAAGATCGGCCTGCTGCACTTTGCGACCATCACCGCTCCTCGGTTGCGCACCGGCTACGAAGCCGCGCTCGAGGCCCTGAGCCTGTCGGTCCCGCCGCCCGAGGTCCCGCAGGACCTGCTCACCGAGAGCCCGCAGGAGCTCGAGGCGAAGGCGGATGCGATCGCGGAGGCCGTACGACAGGGGTCGCTCGACGCGCTGATCGTGCACCATGACGTCGCAGCCCTGCCCCTCGTCAGCCGGCTGCGCCAGGCCGGCATCAGCGTCCCGGGAGACCTGGCCGTGATGGCGTACGACGACGAGCTGGCGGCGCTGTCCGACCCGCCGCTCACGGCCGTGGCGCCACCGCGAGAGGCGGTCGGCGCGACGGCAGTCACACTGCTGACTCAGCGGCTCAACGACCCGACGCGCCCGCTCCATCACCTGTTGCTGCGACCCGAGCTGCGGGTCCGCGCCAGCTGCGGAACCGTCACCGAGACGAGCGCTCCGCAGACCGATGAGCAGGTCTCGGCGTGAGCGCTGCAGCGGCCGACTGGTCGCGTCACCTTGGGATGTGCTCCGTGACGATGCGCGCCCACACCACTGCGCAGGTCATCGAGGTCGCGAGAGGGGCAGGGCTGCCCCGCATCGAGTGGGGTGCCGACGTCCACGCACCACCAGGGGATCAGGGACACCTCGCCGAGCTCAGGGCTCGTACGACGGAGGCCGGGCTGGCCGTCGCGTCGTACGGCTCGTACTGGCGAGCGGGCATCTCTTCTCCCAGCGAGATGACCACACTCGTCGAGGCGGCCAATGCTCTGGGCGCGCCGCGAATTCGGTTGTGGGCAGGGCAGATTGGCACCGCTCAGGCGGACGACGACGTTTGGGACTCGGCTGTTCGGAGCCTCCGTGAGGCGTGCGCGGTCGCGCGCGAGCACAGCATCACGCTCGCACTGGAGTTCCACCCCAACACGTTGACCGACTCCGTCGACTCGACGCTCAAGCTGCTCGAGCGCGTGGACGACCCGACCTTGCGGACGTACTGGCAGCCTCGGCTCGACGAGCCGGTCGAACCCGCCGTCGACGGACTGCGACGGCTGTTGCCGGTGCTCGCCGGGGTGCACGTCTTCTCGTGGTGGCCGGCAGCGACGCGTCTGCCGCTGGCGCAACGTTCAGACCTCTGGGCGTCCGTCACCGCTCTACTGATGGGAGAGATAGAGCCGTGCGACCTCATGCTCGAGTTCGTGCCCGATGATGACGCTGCGCTGATCCCTGGGGAGGCGCAGACCCTGCGCGCCCTCATGACCGCTGGCCGAACTACGTTGGGCGAGTGACTGATCCGCAGCCGCCGTGGGTGGCACCTTTCGTCCTGGACACACCCGACGTTCCGCGCGAGCGGCACGGCACATGGGACTTCTATGACCCGCGGGCCGACGGGCCCCGCCCGCTCGTCATGTTCGTCCACGGTGGACCGGTCAACCCGACCTGGCCGGCTACTCCACGCGACTGGCACGTCTTCCGAGGCTACGGCGCCCAGGTCGCTTCACGCGGGTTCGTCGCCGCGACCGTGGACCACCGGCTGTACGGCGGGGAGGCCTACCCACAGGCGTACGACGACGTCCTCGACGCCATCGAGGCCGCCCGCGACGACGACCGCGTTGACGCGAGTCGTGTTGCAGTCTGGGTGTTCTCGGGCGGCGGCCCGATGCTCGCGCCGCTCCTGCGCGACCGTCCGAAGTGGCTGCGCGTCCTCGCCGCGAGCTATCCAGCAGTCGACTCCTTCCTCGACATCGAGCTGCCCGAGGGCTTCCGCCCGCTCGACGCAGTGCCGACCTCAGACCCGATCCCCATGGTCTTCACCAGAGCCGGTCTCGAGCGCGACTTCCTCGCCCCGGCGCAGGCGACCTATCTCGAGCGACTGGCCGACAGCCCGGTCGAGCTGGAGGTCATCGACGTCCCGCACGGCAACCACAGCTTCGAGCACATTGACTACACCGACGAGTCGCGGGACGCCGTCGAGCTCGCGATCACGAAGGTGCTCGGCCACCTTTGAGCACGGCGCGTCCCTACCGTTGAAGGCATGACCCTTGACGCTGACCGACCGCCTGCGGAGCAGCCCGATCCCGATCAGGCTGGCGGGGGTGCGGCCCGCCTGCCAAGGCAGCGGCGAGGTGCGTGGGTCTGGCTACGCCGTGGCGCGCTGATCTCCGCCGGGACCGTGGTCGCCCTGCTGCTGTCGTACTTCGCGGGCGCCAAGATCTGGCAGAGCCGCGACGACGACAAGGCGAAGCCGACGGCGACAGGGAGGTACCAGGCCACGAAAGCGTCGCTCAACTCGCATCCGCTGCCGCCGTGGTTCCAGAACGCGAAGTTCGGGATCATGATCCATTGGGGCCTGTACTCGGTGCCGGGGTTCGCCCCGAAGGGCAAGACGTTCAACGAGCTGCTGAGCACCGACTACGACCATGCGATGGTCCGCAACCCGTACGCCGAGGACTATGCGAACGCGATGCGTGACCCCTCGTCGCCGACCGCGGCGTACCACCGCGCGCACTACGGCCACGCGCCCTACTCCGACTTCACGAAGGCGTTCGACGCCGGCCTGGCGGACTGGGACCCGGACGCTTGGGCCTCGACCTTCAAGCAGACTGGTGCGTCGTACGTCGTGGTCACCGCCAAGTACGCGGACGGCTACTCGCTCTGGCCGACCCAGGTGCGCAACCCGCATGCGCCGGACTTCCACTCCAAGCGAGACCTCATGGGAGAGCTGGCTGCCGCCGTACGCCGCCAGGGCATGAAGTTCGGTGTCTACTACTCGGGCGGCGTCGACTGGACGTTCCAGCGTCGGGTCGTCAAGACGCTGGGCGACTACGCCTATCCCGGCTCCGGAGAGGACTACCGGTCGTACGCCGAGTCGCAGGTTCGCGAGCTCATCCGCCGCTACAAGCCGGACATCCTGTGGAACGACATCTCCTGGCCGACCGGGGAGAAGCGACTCTTCACCCTGCTCGCCGACTACTACAACACCGTTCCAGAAGGTGTGGTCGACGACCGTTGGCAGACAACGGGATTCGGCACTCAGGCGATGTCAGTGACGGCGCTCCGACGCGGGTTCGATGCGGCGATGAAGCGAGTCATGAAGGATCCCAAGGCGGCTGAGCAGGCGATGAATGGCGGCCAGAAGGTCGCGCACTCCGACTTCACCACGCCCGAGTACGCCCAGCACACCACCGTCCAGCAGAAGTTCTGGCAGCAGGACCGCGGCATCGGCGGCTCGTTCGGCTACAACCGCACGGAGTCCGGCAAGGACTACGCCAGCGTCGAGACTCTCCTCGGCGAGCTCGCGACCGCATCCGCCAACAACGGCGCCCTGCTGCTCAACGTGGGACCCAGCGGCGGCGCGGGCACCATCGTCCCCGAGCAGCTGAGCCGGCTGCACGGCATCGGAGCCTGGTTGCGCGTCAACCGGGAAGCGCTGGACGGCAGCAGACCGTGGACGACGTCCGGCGCCAAGACGTCCGAGGGTCACCAGGTGGTGTTCACCCGCAAGGGGTCGACGGTGTACGTCGTCGTCCTGGGTCGGCCGAAAGGACCCGTCACGGTGACGGGCGTCGACCTCAAGGGCCGGGCGACCAAGCTGGGTTCATCGGAAGCGATCAGTCTGACGTCAGCCGGGGGCGGAACGACGATCAACGATCCGACCGCATCCGATCGCTACGCACCGGTCTACCGCATCCAGCCGTAGCCTCATCAGCGCATCGCGTCCTGCTATGCCAGCCATAGACCATCACGTGTGGCAGCGCCCCTTGGGAGCACTTAGCGTTGAGGACACCGGGTTCCGCATCGCTCTCGAGGTACCGCAGGAAAGTGAGCACTCGTGGGTGACACCACCAGCACGACCAAGCAGCCCAACATCGTCCTGATCCTGTCGGACGACCATGGGTACGCCGACCGCAGCATTCTCGGAATCCACCATGACGTCAGGACGCCATCCTTGGATCGCCTTGCGCGAGAAGGGGTTTCGTGCGCCGAAGGCTATGTGACAGCACCGATCTGCTCGCCATCGCGGGCGGGGCTGATCGTCGGTCAGCACCAGTCGCGTTGGGGTTCTCGCTGGTTCGGCGACAGCAGGTTCCCGGAGCACACACCCTCGCTCGCAGAACAGCTGACCAAGGTCGGATACCGCACGGCATACCTCGGGAAAGTGCACTACGGACCCGAGGACATCGGTGACCCCGGCGCTCCCCCACATCATGGGTTCCAGGAGACGTTCTACGGTCTTGCCGGGAAGCAGACCGGTCGCCTCAACTACCTCCGCCACTCCCAGGCGGCTGTCGACGAGTACGGCCAGCTCGCTTCGACGGCGAGTGCGGTCCAGCCGATGCTCGAGGGCGACACCGAGGTCGACTGTGAGGGATTCCTGACGGATGAGCTCGGCAGCCGCGCCCGAGACTTCGTCAGCCGCAGGAGCGGTCAGGACGAACCGTTCTTCCTGATGCTTGCCTTCAACGCCGTGCACAACTTCTGCTGGCAGCTCCCACCGGAGGAGCTGGAGCGGCGCAGCCTGCCCACCCACGCCGACTTCAAGGGCGACGACCGCGAGAGCTATCTCGACTGGTACGACGGCCAGGTCGCTCCGAACCTCGACCACGGGAGGGCCTACTACCTGGCCCAGCTGGAGCTGATGGACCGGCAGATCGGCGCCCTGCTGGACACCATCGATGACGAGGGCGTCGCTGAGGACACGATCGTCGTGTATCTCACGGACAACGGCGGCTCGAACTGCAACTACGCCGACAACAGCCCCCTGTCCGGCACCAAGTACACCCTGCAAGAAGGCGGCATCCGAGTGCCGTACCTCTGGCGCTGGCCCGGCGGCGGTGTCCCTGCAGGGGTGACCCGCGATGGCGTGGTCTCCTCCATGGACCTGTTTCCGACGTTGCTCACCGCAGCCGGAGCCGAGCCGACGGCGTACGACAGCAGCGACGGCCGTGACCTGATGCCCTTGCTGCGTGACGGTGACCGCGCCTCAGCCCACGAGCGCCTGCACTGGGACAACGGGTTCCAGTGGGCGGTGCGCGAAGGGTCCTGGAAGCTGTGCTGGACCGACCCCGACAGCTCCGAGGTGGCAGGGCTGCGTGCCGTCGAGCGTGCCGAGCCGGTCCTCGGCCTGCGTCTGTACGACGTGGCGCAAGACCCGGGTGAGACGACCGACCTGACGAGCCAGCACCCAGAGATGGTCGAACGCCTCCGAGCAACGCATGAGCAATGGCGTCAGGAGACGCTCGGTTCGCCGTCCCAGCCCACCGTCCGCAGCACCTAGGAGCACGCTGGGTTCAGAGGAGATCATCGAGAACGGAGGCCGCCAGACCGAACGCGGTGGTCATGCCGATGCCGGACGTGACCGACACGGCGCGGGCGTCCTCATGCGGGGTGTCGACGAGGAACGGCTCGGGCGCCGAGGCGTAGACACCGCGCCACCGTTGCAGCACCTGCAGGTTGGGTACGCCGAGCAGGCGGGCGGTCTGCGCCAGAACCAGCTCGTCCAGCTCTTCGTCATCGAACGGGTCGAAGGTGTGGTCGTAGTGGTGGGTGTCGCCGATGGTCAGCGACCCGTCAGGGCGTTGCGTGAACATCAGGTTGAGCCCGGCGGCGACGGCCTCGGGTTCCTCACGCTGCAGACGAGCACGTACGGCCGGCAAGGTGGGGCAGTCCTCGAACGCGCCGTAGCGCAGCATCGAATGACCAGTCAGCAGAGCGGGATCGAGCGTGCGGGCGTGCGGGTCGGTGACGCGCAGCATGCGCAGCCGACACCGTCGTACGCCATGCCGCTCAGCCAGGTCGGGATACACGTAGTCGATGTCATGACCGACAGCGACGACTGTTCGGCGAGCGCGGATGGAGCCGCGCGAGGTGCGTACGAGGCCTGGCTCAGTGCTGGCGAGCGCCGTGCCCCAGTGGAAGGTCACACCCTGCTCGGTCAGCCAGCGGGCAATCGCGGCCGGCGCCTCACGTGGGTCGACGCGCAGGTCCAGCGGCAGCAACGCGCCACCGATGACGTCATCAGCAAGACCGACCCTTTTAAGCACCGCGCTGCGGTCGAGCAGCACGGCGGCAGCGCCGAGCCGGTCGTGCAGCTCGTTCAAGACGGTCATCTCGTCATCCGCGCGAGCAGCCACCACGGTGCCCGCTTCTCGAATCCAGAAGCCGGCCTCCTTGGCCAGCCGCAGCCACTGCCGCCGCGCAGCCATGCCGTACTCCAATGAGAGTCCGGCCTGCGCGCTGGCGCAGCCGTGGCCGAAGTTGCGCACCGAGGCACCGGTGGCGCGCTCATCGCGCTCGAGGACGGCCACCGACAGGCCACGACTCACGGCCTCCACAGCGTGGGCCAGACCGACGATGCCGGCACCGATGACTGCGAGGTCGACAGGTTCACTACTTGTCATGACAAGTACGGTACCGGCTCAGCCGCAGCGGCGCCTACGGTCATTCGACCGTTTCCTTGTCACGATTGGCTATGAGTCTGATGCGTTCGCTTGCCGGGAACGCGCCCACCGGGCGCCGACAGGACCGGCCGCTACTTGTCGTCACAAGTAGCGGCCCGTCCGGGACGCGTGTCAGGTGTTGGCGTCGAGCCGGCGGTAGTGCACGTCCTGCTGGTCGAGGCGAGTCAGGTGAGCGACCAGGCGCGCGCGGAAGTCGTCGTACTCCCCCGTCGTGCCCCAGGCGACCTCCGCGAGAGCGCACAGCCGAGGGAAGGCCATGTACTCGACGTGCTCGGAGGTCGGCATGTACTCCGTCCACAGCTGACCCTGGGTGCCGAGTACGTGCGCGGCCGCCTCAGGACCGAGCTCGGCCGGGACCGGCTCGTACTCATAGACCGTGCGGAGGGGCGTCAAGCGACCGATGGCCACTGGCTCGCTCTCCGGATCCGCCTGGTAGTAGTCGAAGTACGTCCACAGGTGCGGGCACATCACGACGTCGTGCCCGGCCGAGGCGGCTTCGATGCCGCCCTCCTCGCTTCGCCAGGACATGACGGTCGCGCCGGAGGCCAGACCGCCCTCGAGGATCTCGTCCCAGCCGATGAGCCGACGGCCCTTCTCGGTGAGGAAGGAGGACAGCTGACCGATGAACCAGCTCTGCAGGCCATCGGCGTCGACGCCGAGCTCGGCCATCTTCGCCTGAGCGGCCGGTGAGCTGTTCCACTCATCTTTCGGGCACTCGTCGCCGCCGATATGGATGAGAGGGCTCGGGAAGACCTCCATCAGCTCGGTCAAGACGTCCTTGCAGAATTCGATGGTGGAGTCCTCGACATTGAGCACCTCCGGATGCACTCCCCAGGTGGTCGCGACGGGAAGGGTCTTCTCCGGGTGGTTGCCGAGCTCTGGGTACGCCGCGATGGCCGCGCGCATGTGGCCCGGCAGGTCGATCTCGGGCACGATGTCGATCCCACGCGCGGCGGCGTACTCGACGAGGCCCCGGAGTTCGGCCTTCGTGTAGAAGCCGCCGTGCGGCTGGCCGTCGAAGCGTTGCTCCTTGTAATGCCCCGCCATCGACTCGGTACGCCAGGCGCCCACCTCGGTGAGCCGCGGGTACTTCTCGATCTCGATCCGCCAGCCCTGGTCGTCGGTCAGGTGCAGGTGCAGCTTGTTGAGCCGATGCATCGCCAGCAGGTCCACGAACCGGTGGAGGAACTCGGTCGGGAAGAAGTGCCGGCCGACGTCGAGCATGGCTCCGCGCCAGGCGAACCGTGGCTTGTCCTGGATCTCGACGCAGGGCACTTCCCACTTCACGCCGTCGACCTGGTCGCTGGAGAACACCTCGGCGGGCAGCAGCTGTTGCAGCGTCTGCACCGCGTGGCGGTGTCCCCGGATGTCAGCGGCAGCGATCTGTACGCCGTCGGGCCGCACCTGGAGGTGGTACTCCTCGTCCGCGAGCGTGGGCTCGGCCCGGAAGGTGATCGCGCCGGCACTGCCGCCTGTCACCGTGGGGAGAGCCAGTCCTGTAGCCGGTCCCACCAGCTCGCGGAGCAGCTGCGCGGCCGGCTCAGCGGCAGCATCGGCGACGATGCCGGTCGCGTCGCTGAGCGTCCAGCTGCCCGGCTGGGTGCTGATGGTGACGGGTTGAGGTACGAGGTCGGTCATGTCGGAGTGCACTCCTTGTGTTGTCGAACGGGCACGTCTTGATGCACCGAGACAGTCCGGACCGGAGCCAGACTGAGCTCGGCGACGTAGGGAAAGTGATCTGACTCGACGACGTACTCCGTGAGCACGGCCGCCTGATGCACTGATGTTCCGGGCCGGACCAGGATGTAGTCGATCCGGTTGTACGGCGCCGAGCTTGGCTCGGTGTAGCCGAGGCCTGGTCCGGTCCAGGTGTCGACCAGCTCCTCGAGGATGCTCGTGACCTCTTCGGAGTCCGGGGACGCGTTGAGATCACCCAGCAGGACGATCGGACCGGCGCACTCCCGGATGATGTCCACGAGAACCGCGGCCTGAGCCACCCGTTCGTCTGCCTCGGGCCACTGCAGATGCGTGTTGAGGACCGTCAACGGTTGTCCCTCCGTGTCGAGCTCGACACGGAGGACGGCACGCGGCTCGGAGAGCGGGCCGGTGGGCAGCATGACCGTGTCGGACCGGGTGATCGGCAGTCGCGACAGAATTGCGACCCCGTACTGCCGTCGCTGCATGCTGCCTTTGTGCGGCGCTAGGTCGATGGCGGGCCCGTACGCCAGCTCCATGCCAAGGCGGATGGCCAGCTCGCCGCCCTGGTCTGCCCAGTCGCTGCGTGGGCCGTACGACCGGTCGACCTCCTGGAGAGCCACGATGTCGGCGCCACTGGAGTCGATCACCTGAGCGATGCGGTTCAGGTCGAGCACGCCGTCGTCGCCCTCACCGTGGTGGATGTTGTATGTCAGCGCCCGAAGGGCGGTTCCTTCGGGCATGTTCTGAGCCAAGGCCATGCCTACCTTCCTCGGTCCTGCTCGTGAGCGGTCCACAGCTCGGCAATCACCGGCGCATGGTCAGAACAGAACTGCTGTGCTGCATCCCCAGGTCTGCGCTCGGCGAGCATCCATGCCGCCTCGGCACTCACGGCCCCTCGGGCAAAGATGTAGTCGATCCGGTACGGGGCCGCGAACGTTTGCTCGGTGGCCCATGAGCCACCCGGGTCGAGGCGCACGTCGGGTCTAACGGCGCGGTAGACGTCGACGAATCCCGCCTCTTCGATTGCTCGAGTGACCGGACACTCGAGCGCGATGCCGTGATGGCCCGGCGCCCCGGCGAGCTCCGCGGGCCAGTCGAGATGGGAAATCGTGTTGAAGTCGCCGGCCACGATCGCAGGACGGTCCGGGTCGCTGTGCACGCCGACGTAGTCATCGAGCAGCAGTCGGACCTGTTCGACTCGCTTCGCGTCCAGCGCGGTGAGAGTGTCCAGGTCCTCGCGCGTCGGCGGCGCGGTGGTCGCTTTGCCCACTATCGCCTCCATCGGCTGGATCAGATCCTCGAGGTAGGTCAGCCACACGGCGAAGACGTCGATGTCCCCGTCGGGGCCCTGCAGTCGGACGCCTCCAGCGTTGAAGCTGGTCAAGATCGGGCCGGATGGTTCGGGGTAGACCTCAAGAATCGGCAGCCTCGTGAAGATCCACAGGTTGTCGCCCTCGCCTGGTGGCTTCCGGGTAATCGGAACGCCGTGGTAGCCACCGCCCAGAGCGGCCTGGATCGCAGCGCCGAGTCCGTACGTCTCGACCGTCACCACGACATCTGCTCGTGCTGCCGCGATCAACGAGGTGATGGCGGCCCGATGGTCCGCGCCTCCTTGAGGGAGTCCGCCCTCCAGGATGTTCCAGCTCATGACGCGCAAGCGCGATCCCGTCCGATGGTGCGTAGCGGGAGATGGTCGTGGCATCGCGTTTCCTTGCGTTCGGGGTCTCACCCACGAACGTACGGGCCGTAACGGCGGCCGAACAACGGCTCCGGCGCTATGACCCCGATAGCCGTAACCGGACCGTGTCGACGCCCGAATGTGTGTCTGTCTATGGCCGACCCGCCTCAGGGGCACCGATAGGAATCACTGATGCGCGGCATAGCGGGAGTGCTCTCGTGGGACCGGCGGTTCGTCCCTACTCTCGAAGAAATCCGGACATCCTCGTCCCCCCGAACCCTGAGCGGTGTCCCCCGGTCTGGAAGGCCCCGTCTCATGCAACGACACAAGACAATTCCCGCAGCAGCGGTGGCGCTGGCACTCGGCCTGTGCACCTCGGCATGCAGCGGCTCGACCAACAGCACGAGCGGCAGCAATGCCGCCAACGCCCTGACCGTCGGCGCCTACGGCGGTCCGACGATCCAGCGCAACTTCAACCCGTACTCACCCAACTTCCTGAGCGGTACCGCAGGACTGGTCTACGAGAATCTCTTCGGTGCGAACCCGCTCAAGGGCGGGGCGTTCGTCCCGTGGCTGGTGACCAAGTACGCATTCTCGCCGGACGGTAAGACCATGACGCTCACCATGGACCCGCGTGCCAAGTGGTCGGACGGCACCCCACTCACCAGCAGCGACGTGGTGTTCACCGCGGACTATCTGAAGAAGCACGACCTGGCACCGTTCGAGTATTCCTCGATCACCGCACCCGACAAGGGCACGGTCACGATCGCCTTTACCCAGCCCGCGTTCGGCCTGGTCAAGGACGTCGGAGGCCTGATCGTGCTTCCCCAGAAGCAGTGGGCCTCGAAGACCGATCCGTTGACCGACCTGAACCAGAACCCGGTCGGCAGCGGGCCGTACACCGTCAAGCAGTTCACCTCCCAGCAGGTCACGTTCGGCGCCCGCGAGGGCTACTGGAAGCAGACCGTGCCGGTGAAGACCTTGAACTTCACCATCTGCGGCGACACCGCCGTACAGAAGCTGCAGACCGACCAGATGCAGTGGACCTCCTGCGGCATCACGAGCATCAAGTCGAACTACCTGACCAAGAACCCGACACACCACGTGTTCAACGCGCAGTACGCCAGCCGCTTTCTTGCTCTCAACCTCACGCGCAAACCGTTCGACAATATCGACGTCCGGCGCGGGATCTCCCTCGCCCTCAACCGTGGGCAGCTCGCCGACCTGATCAACGGCGAGAATCCCGGGGCGATGCAACCGGTGTCGCCGACCGGCTACGACGCGAAGGCCTGGTCCGCCTGGCTGCCTCCCGAGCACCTGACGCCAGTGAAGCAGGACGTCAACGCGGCGCTGCAGTCGTTCGCCAAGGCGGGCTACCGGCAGTCCGGAGGCAAGCTGGTCGGTCCGAACGGCAAGCAGCTGTCCATCGAGCTCTTGGAGGTCGCCGACTACGCGGACTCGATCCAGTACGCGCGAGTCCTGGTGGAGCAGCTCAAGAAGGTCGGCATCGACGCCAAGGTCAAGGCGGTCGCCGAGAACCTGTACACCAGCGACCAGGCGGCCGGGAAGTTCGACGCGGTGGTCAGCAAGGTGGGCTATGGCGGCAACCCGATCAGCGGCTTCCGGACCCTGCTGGCCAGCGAGAACGTCGGCAAGAATCGCAACTGGGAACGCTGGAACGACAAGGCCACCGACAACCTGCTCACCCAAGCCAAGTCCGCGCCCGAGGCCGAGCAGAAGTCGATCAGCAAGAAGCTGGGCACGATCATGGCCGAGCGGCTGCCACTGATCGCGACCAACACCAACCCGGCCAGCACGTTGTACAGCACCAAGCACTGGACCGGATGGCCGGACGCATCGAACCCCTACTCGTCCGCGACGCCCTTCGACGGTCTCGACACAGCACTGACCGTGCTGTCGCTGAAGCCGGCGCAGTGATGAGGACGCTCCCGGCGGCGGCAGCTGTGCTGGCGCTTGCTCTGGGCACCTCGGCGTGCAGCGGTGCCGCCAACAACCCGGGTGGCAGCGGCGGTAGTGCGAATGCCCTGACGGTCGGCGCGTACGACGGTCCGACGATCCAGCGCAACTTCAACCCGTACTCGCCGAACGTGCTGGCGGGCACCAAGGGTCTGGTCTACGAGCAGCTGTTCGGCGTCAACCAGCTCAAGGGCGGGGCGTTCGTCCCATGGCTGGTGACGACGTACGCGTTCACCCCGGACGGCAAGACCATGACCCTCACCATGGACCCGCGGGCCAAGTGGTCGGACGGCACGCCGCTGACCAGTCAGGACGTGGTCTTCACCGCGCAGTACCTGACCAAGCACGAGCTGGCACCGTTCGAGTACGCCTCGATCACCGCACCGGACAAGGGCACCGTCAAGATCACCTTCGCCCAGCCCGCGTTCGGCAAGGTCACCGATGTCGGGGGCTTGGCAGTGCTTCCCAAGAAGCAGTGGGCCGCCAAGACCAACCCGTTGACCGACCTGAACCAGGACCCGGTCGGCAGCGGTCCGTACACCGTCAAGCAGTTCACCTCCCAGCAGGTGACCTTCGGCGCCCGGGACGGCTACTGGAAGCAGAACGTGCCGGTGAAGTCCGTCATCTACACCATCTGCGGTGACACGGCCACCCAGAAGCTACAGACCGACCAGATCCAGTGGACCTCCTGCGGCATCACCAGCATCAAGTCGAACTACCTGGCCAAGAACCCCACACACCACGTGTTCAACGCGCAGTACGCCGGCCGCTTCATCGCCCTCAACCTCACACGCAAACCCTTCGACAACCTCGACGTCCGGCGCGGGATCTCGCTCGCACTCGACCGGGAGAAGCTCGCGGCACTGGTCAACGGCGAGAACCCCGGTTCGATGCAGCCCGTCTCGCCGACCGGCTACGACAGCAAGGCATGGGCCGCGTGGCTGCCTGCGCAGTACCTCACGCCGGTCAAGCAGGACGACAAGGCCGCCCTGCAGTCGTTCGCCAAGGCCGGCTACCGGCAGAAGGGCGGCAAGCTGGTCGGTCCGGACGGTAAGCAGCTGGCCATCGAGTTCCTCGAGGTCGCCGACTACGCGGACTCGATCCAGTACCTGCGAGTCGTCGTCGAGCAGCTCAAGAAGATCGGCATCGACGCCAGGATCAAGGCCGTCGCCGAGAACCTGTTCACCAGTAACCAGACGGCCGGCAAGTTCGATGCGGTCACGAGCAAGGTCGGCTATGGCATCAACCCGATCCCCGGTTATCGAAAGCTGCTCGCCAGCGAGAACATCGGCAAAACCAACGTGCAACGCTGGAACGACAAGGCGACCAACGACCTGCTCGCTCAGGGCGACTCTGCGCCCGAGAGCCAGCAGAAGACCATCAGCAAGAAGCTGGCCACCATCATGGTCGAGCGGCTACCACTGATCGCCACCAACACCAACCCGTCGGGTTCGCTGTACAGCACGAAGCATTGGACCGGATGGCCGGATCAGACCAATCCCTACTCGTCCGCCACGCCGTACGGCGGCACCGACACAGCCCTCACAGTGCTGTCGTTGAAGCAAGTGCGATGACCAGCCTGGAAGCGGTCGAGGCCGCAACGGTCGATCCCCCCGTCGTCGCGGCCAAAGGACGCCGGAGCTTCGGCTGGGCCAGGCAGCTGCTTCGCCGAGTCGGCTTCTACGCCTTTGCGTTCTGGGCAGCGGTCAGCCTGAACTTCGCCTTGCCGCGCTTGATGCCGGGCAACCCGGCCGACGTGATCCTGCTCCAGATGGAGCGACGTCAACCGGTCACCGACGCTCAGCGCGAGCTGATCCTGCGGCTCTTCGGGGGCTCCGACGAGCCGTGGTGGTCGGCGTACATCTCGTACTGGAACAACGTCATTCACCTCGACTTCGGCACCTCGATCGCCTACTTCCCGGTGCCGGTCCGTGATGTCATCTCCGACGGCATCTGGT
The DNA here is from genome assembly GCF_001190945.1 of Luteipulveratus mongoliensis. NCBI lineage: Bacteria > Bacillati > Actinomycetota > Actinomycetes > Micrococcales > Dermacoccaceae > Luteipulveratus > Luteipulveratus mongoliensis. The sequence continues at coordinate 3,503,307 of NZ_CP011112.1, forward strand.
GGACGGTCGGGCTCCTCGGGTTCTGCACCGTGGTGTCCTTCGCGATCGGGACCAGCCTCGGGATCCTGCTGGGCTGGCGGCCCGGCAGCCTGATCGACCGGCTGGTGACGCCGTCATCCATCGTGCTGGCATCGGTGCCCTACTTCTGGTTCGCCCTGATGCTCGCGCTGGGCCTGTCGGTCCACCTCGGCTGGTTCCCGCTATCAGGCGGCTGGGACCCGAACGTGCCCATGGGGTTCACCTTCGAGTTCATTGCCAGCGCAGCCAAGTACGCCGTCCTTCCCGCACTGTCGATCGTCCTCACGTCGTTCAGCGGCTGGCTGATCGGGATGAGGAACATGATGCTGACCTCGGTCCACGAGGACTACGTGCTGCTCGCCCGCGCGAAGGGTCTGCCGTGGCACCGGGTGATGTTCGGCTATGCCGCGCGCAACGCGATCCTGCCCAGCGTGAGCAGCTTCGCGATGTCGATCGGGTTCATCGTCGGCGGCTCCCTGCTGACCGAGACGGTGTTCGCCTACCCGGGCATCGGCACGCTGTTCGTGCAGGCGATCAAGACCCTGGACTACCCGTTGATGCAGGCGCTGTTCCTGATGATCACGCTGGCGGTTCTGGTGGCCAACTTCGTGGCTGACTCGATCTATGTCCTGATCGATCCGAGAACACGAGAGGGGTCCTGATGTCGAAGCGACTGAGGGTACGCATCCCGACGAACACGGGCGTCCGGATAGGTCTTCTGATCTTCGCCTTCTTCGTCCTGGTCGCCGTTGTCGGCCCGACGGTCGTGACGGGTCTGATGGGCCGGTCGCCCACCGCGATCGATCTCGGCGCCCTCTCGCAGCCGCCCAGCGGCCACTACTGGTTGGGCACGACCGCACAGGGTGAGGACGTGTTCGCCCAGCTTGTTGTCGGAACGCGAACCTCGTTGCTGATCGGCGTGGTCGGCGGAACGATCGCCTCCGTACTCTCCGTTGTCATCGGTGTAGCCAGCGCCTATCTGGGCGGCGTCGTGGATGCGGCGGTCACCGCCGGCGTCAACGTGATGATCGTGCTGCCCGGTCTGCCGTTGCTGATCGTGATCGCCAGCTACACGCAGGGTCGCGGCGGCTGGGTGATGATCGCCGTCGTCATCGGTCTGACCGGTTGGGCGGGCGGTGCCCGCGTGAAGCGAGCGCAGACCTTGTCGCTGCGCAACCGCGACTTCGTCACGGCGGCCGAGCTGTCCGGCGACCGACCGGGCCGGATCGTGGTCCACGAGCTGATGCCGCACCTGGCGCCGGTCATCGCGACGACCTTTGTCTTCTCCGTCGTCGGCGCCATCTTCGCCGAGGCCGGACTCGCCTTCATCGGTGCAACGGACATCAACACGGTGTCCTGGGGGTCGATGCTGGCCAACTCGCAGAAGTACGGCGCACTCCTGACCGGCTCGTGGTGGTGGTTCGCACCGCCCGGCATCTGCATCGCGCTGCTCGGCACGGCCGCCGGCATCATCAACTTCGGCGTCGACGAGATCACCAACCCCCGCCAGCGAGCCGTCGTCAGGGCTCGGCGCTGGGCACGCCGCGCGGCCAAGGAGGCCGCCGCTCAGGAGTCGGCCCGGACGCCCGGAACCGCAGAGATCGGAGGCGCCCGATGACGCGCGATGGAGCCGAAGCAACCGTACGTCCCGTCCTGGACGTCCGCGGGTTGAGTGTCGTGTACGACGGTGAGACCCCGGTACGTGCCGTCACGGACGTCTCGTTCACAGTGCGACCCGGCGAGATCCTCGGTCTGGCAGGTGAGAGCGGCTGCGGGAAGTCCACCATTCTCAGCGCCATCGCCCAGCTGAACCGTCCGCCGGCCCGGACCACCGCAGGTTCGGTGCTGTTCGGCGCAGGCGAAGGCCCACCGGTCGACCTCCTCTCGCTCTCTCAGCGCGAGCTGTCGGCCATCCGCTGGGAAGAGCTGGCGGTGGTCTTCCAGAGTGCGATGGACGCGCTCAACCCCGTGACGCGTCTGTCGACCCAGTTCGTGGACGTGCTCCGGCTGCATCGCGGACTGAGTCGTTCGGCTGCCAAGGAACGTGCGGCCGAGCTTCTGGGTGTCGTCGGAATCCCGGCCAGCCGCCTTCGCAGCTATCCCCACGAGCTGTCCGGCGGTATGCGACAGCGAGCGACGATCGCGCTGGCCCTCGCGTGCGACCCGTCGATCGTGCTGATGGACGAGCCGACGACGGCGGTCGACGTGGTGATGCAACGGCAGATCCTCGAGCAAGTCACTCGGCTGCGGCGCGAGCTCGGATTCGCGGTCGTGTTCGTCACGCACGACATGTCGTTGCTGCTCGAGATCGCTGATCGGATCGCCATCATGTACGCCGGGCGGATCGTCGAGATGGGCGCGGCCAGCGAGATCTACCGAGACCCGAAGCACCCGTACACGAAGGGCCTGCGGGACTCCTTCCCTCCGCTGAGTGGACCGCGACGAGAGATCATCGGCATCACCGGCTCACCCCCCGACCCGCGTCGGCTGCCGTCGGGATGCTCGTTCCACCCGCGCTGCCCCGAGAAGGTCGAGGCCTGCGAGAAGACCCGGCCGCCACTGCTCGGTGACGAGCGCAATGTCGCCTGTTTGCTGCACAGCCCCACATCCGAAGAGGTGGTCTCCGTTGAGCGCTGAAGAGAAGCCGCCCGTCCTCGTGGCCCGAAACCTCACGAGACACTTTCCGGTGCACGGTGTCCGTAACGCCGGCCAGAAGGTGTACGCACTCGAGGGCGTCAACGTTGAGCTGGTGCCGGGACAGGCCCTGGCCGTGGTGGGTGAGAGTGGTTCGGGCAAGACCACGATCGCGCGCCTGCTAGCGCTGCAGGACACCCCCACCGCCGGTGAGATCACTCTCCGTGGAGATGTGGTGGAGGCGAAGCGTGGAAAGGCGCGCCGGGCGTACTACCAGCAGGTGCAGATGATCCTGCAGAACCCGTACGAGTCCCTGAACCCGATCCACCGGGTCCGCTACATCCTGTCGCGACCGCTGATCTCTCTGCGCGGCATGAAGCCTGGCCCCGAGGTCGACGCCGAGATCGAGCAGCTGCTCACCAAGGTCAGTCTGCTCCCGGCCGACGAGGTCGCTGACAAGTTTCCGTACCAGCTGTCCGGCGGTCAGCGGCAGCGGCTGTCGATCGCGCGCGCCCTGGCCGCCCAGCCCAAGGTGCTACTCGGCGACGAACCCATCTCGATGCTCGATGTCTCCATCCGGCTGGACATCCTCAACCTGCTCGCTCGCCTGCGGGACGAGGAGGGTCTGGCGATGCTCTACATCACCCACGACATCGCCAGCGCGCGCTACTTCGCCGACAAGATCGTGGTGATGTACGCCGGCCAGATGATCGAGGGCGGGACCAGCGAGGACGTCACGCAGCACCCCCAGCATCCCTACACCGAGCTGCTGCTGGCCGCGTCGCCAGACCCGGACCGGATGGACGTCGGCCCTGCGACTCTCCCGGTCGTCGGCACGAGCGAACCACCCGACCTGATCCGCCCTCCGTCCGGCTGCCGCTTTCATCCACGGTGTCCGCACGCGATGGCGATCTGCAAGGAGAAGGTCCCGGAGAAGACCACCAGCGCGGACGGCCACTGGTCCCGGTGCTGGTTGCACGAATCCGACAACGTCTCGAAGGACACCGATGATTAACCCGACTACCCCCACGCTGGGCCGCAACCGCCTCCTGCTCATCGGACTCGACGGTGTCCGACTGGACACCTTGCGCGAGGCCCGCACCCCGAACATCGACACCATCTCCGCGGCCGGATTCTTTGCACCGGTGGAGGTCAGCAGGCAGGCGCCGTCAGCGTCGGGGGCCTCCTGGTCGACGATCGCCACGGGAGTGTGGCCCGCGAAGCATGGGGTCATCGAGAACGACTTCGTCGACCACCGGCTCGCCGACTTCCCCGATTTCCTGTCTCGGCTGCGACACGAAGTACCTGGGCTGAAGACGTATGTCGGCGTGGCGTGGCCACCGCTGGTCGACGATGTTCCGGGCCCGGTCTATCAGGGCGGCGGAGTGCTGGCTGACACCGGCAACGGTGGAGTGGCCGACGACGACCGGACAGCCGTGAGCGCGGCAAAGGCGTTGAGTGACGGATCGGTGCACGTCTCGTTCTTGCACTTCGATCTGTGTGATCACATCGGACACGAGCAGGGACCCGGCCCGGCGTACACCGCGGCTGTCGAGGACAGCGATCACCGGATTGGATTGGTGCTTAAAGGGATTCAGGCAAGGCCTAGTTACGCGGAGGAAGACTGGACCTACGTGGTGACCACCGACCACGGCCATCGAGACGGCGGCGGACACGGTGGCGACTCCGACGCCGAACGGACCGCGTGGATCGCGGCGTCCGGTCCCGGCGTACCGAGCACACCTCCCCGATCGCTCGAGCAGGTCGATATCCACGCGCACGCCTTGAGCGTGTTCGGCGTGGACCCCGCGCCGGACTGGCAGCTCGACGGTCGGCCCTTTGGCCGCGACGACTGAGGCGTCCCCATGACCGTGACCCTGATGAGCTGGAACATCTGGGACTTCAACCAGACCCCGATCGAGGCCGAACGTCAGGCCGGCGTCCTCGCTCACATCCGCAGAGTCGCGCCCGACGTCCTGTGCATCCAGGAGTTCTGTGATGACGGCGACACTCCACGACTCGCCGAGCTGTGCGCCGATCTCCAGATGGACGGGCTGCTCGCCCTGTCGACCTCGAGCCGCTATCACACCGCCGTGCTGTGGCGGGACCCCGTCACGGAGGTCGGCCCGAGGGTTTTCTACGACGAGGGCTTCTGGCACGCGATGGGCGCCACGACGTTGTCGCTGGGATCGGGTGCGCCCGTTCGGATCGGTTCGGTGCACCTCACTCCCTTCGACCGGGAGACCCGGGTCGAAGACGCGAAAAGCATTGCCTGGCTTGGGGATTCGGGGGTTCCGACCGTGATCGCAGGAGACTGGAACTGCATCGGCGAGCACCCGTCGTACGACCCGGAGCCCGCGAACGACCCGCCGGCCGACCGGGAGACGTCCGCGTTGCTGACAGCGGCTGGCCTCACCGACGCTGCTCAGCACCTCGGTGCGAAGTGGCAGCCGACCTGCGACAACGATCGGCGCATCGACGCCTTCAGACTCACCGCGGCCGCCCTTGCGCGGGTCGAGAGCTACGAGGTCGACCAGACCGCCGGCACGCTGTCCGACCACCTGCCCATACTTCTCCGGATCACCTGAACGCCGCGCCATCAGTCGAATGTTCACGAAACGTTGTGGCCGACGTTACTCATAGCGAGAGCCGATGACGGGTATCGGTCGGTGGCCGTTGCTCGACCACTTCAGGGACGTCAGGATTTGGAGCGAGAAGGACCACAATCGCCGCACCAGGAGAACTCATGACCGCGATCGACTCACGACTCGCCCTCAACTACATCGGCGAAACGTGGCAGTCATCGGAGAGCGGCCTGACACGGACCAACATCAACCCGGGTGACGTGTCCGACACCATCGGTGAGTTCGCCGAGTCAGGAGCACCCGACATCGACGCGGCGGTTCTCGCCGCCAAGGAGGCACTCCCCTCCTGGCGGGAGCTCGGGCCGATCAAGCGCGCTGAGTTCCTCCGTAGAGCTGAGCGCATCCTGGAGGCCCGTGCGGAGGAAGTCGCCTCGGCCATCAGCCGGGAGCAGGGCAAGCTGCTCAAGGAGTCTCGCGGCGAGGTCAAGCGAGCCTTGGCCATCCTGGACTTCACAGCCGGCGAGGCGCGGCGGCTCAACGGTGTGACGACCCCGGCCGAGGAGGCGCGCACCTGGGCGATGACCTTCCGGGTGCCCTTGGGCGTCGTCGGTCTCGTCACCCCATGGAACTTCCCGTTGGCGATCCCGATGTGGAAGGTTGCACCGGCACTGCTGGCCGGTTGTACGTCGGTCTTCAAGCCCTCACCCTTCACCCCGTTGACGGCGGCGCTGCTCCAGGACATCTTCAACGAGGCCGGCGTACCTGCCGGCGTGCTCAACCTGGTGCAGGGCGACCGAGCGGCCGGCGAGGCGCTGGTTGCCCACCCCGATGTTGCCGGCATCTCGTTCACGGGGTCACTCGCCATCGGGTCGGCGATCAACAGCGCCGCCGCCCCGCGACTCGCTCGCATGCAGCTCGAGCTGGGCGGCAAGAATGCGGTGCTCGTGCTCGACGATGCCGACCTCGACAAGGCCACCGATGCGATCGTCTTCGGTGCGTTCGGCCAGGCCGGTCAGCGGTGCAGCGCGACCAGCCGGGTGATCGTGGATCGCTCGGTCAAGGAGGAGCTCCTCGAGCGTCTCGTCGCCCGCGTCGCCGGCCTCAAGGTAGGCCCCGCCAGCGATGAGACCGCGGACATCTGCCCGGTGGTCAACGAGGACCGACTGACCGCCTGCCTCGATGGCATCGAGTCAGCCCAGATCTCCGGTGCCAAGGTCGCCGTCGGTGGAGAACGCGCCGTCGATGGCCTGCCCGAGGGCTACTACGTCCGTCCGACCGTGCTGCGCGACGTGCCCTGGGACTCTGAGATCGCGCAGGAGGAAGTCTTCGGGCCGGTCTTGTCAGTGATCGACTGTGACGGCTTCGAGGACGCGATGCGCATCTCGAACTCGGTCAAGTACGGCATGTCCGGAACGATCTTCACGCAGAGCTCCTCCCGGGCGTTCGAGGCGTTGAATCAGTTCGAGGCCGGCATGCTGCACGTCAACCGACCCGGCGTCGGCGCGTACGCGCACCTGCCCCACATGGGCGCCAAGGCCTCCCAGCTCGGTGCGCCGGAGTGCTCTCCTCAGGTGTGGGACTTCTACACCGACTGGCGATCGGCCTGCATCAGCTACTGATCAGTGCCAGCGCTTCATGGCACCGTCCGCCAGCGCGTCGGCGGCCACGCTGAGCCTGACGCCGGCGATGTCCAAACGCCGTACGAGCTCACGTCGTTTGAAGGTCTCTGCCGAGATGTCGTCGGCGAACAGCTCGGCGATCTCGTACTGGTAGGCGCGGCAGATCGCGCCGGCCTGCTTCTTGGCGTCCAGCGCGCTGCGTACGACACGCCCTGGGTCATCGACGATGTCGCGTACGGCGTCGCCCAGGTTGTCCAAGCCCTCGATCAACCAGTCCAGCAGCGGCAGCAGCCGTGTCATCCGGGTGATGTCGTAGATGTGCGCCTCGCGAACGAAGTCGCGCAAGGTGTCCAGCACGTCGTCGACCGACCGGGAGAGCCGGAACATGTCCTCGCGGTCGATGGGCGTCGTGATGCTGTAGGACAGGCGCTCGACCAGCTCTCCCCTGCGTACGTCACCCTCGTGCTCGATGGCGCCCATCCGCTCGTGCGCTTTCGCGCGACCGATCTCGCGCGCCGTCATCGACTTGGCCAGGACAGCGCCTTCCCGAGCGGTCGAGACCTGGTGGAGCACGGCCTGAACGAGCTGGTCGTCGGCGCGTCCTGACAGGGCAGACGTCAACCGCTTGATCCTGTTCATGAGGCGAATCTCCTGATGCTCATTGATGTGACGGCGGAGAGCAGACAGCTCGCCGGCAAGGTGACGATCCAGGCCGCGCCGATCCGGCCGACCTCGTTCCAGCGGATACGACGCGACCCGTGGCCCAGGCCGGTGCCGATCAGCCCGCCGGCGATGGACTGGGTCATGCTGACGGGCACGCCGATGGCGGCCGAGCCGAGCACGGCGATGGCAGAGGCGAACTCGGCGGCCACGGCGTGTACCGGACGGACCAGGAGTACGCCGTTGCTGAGTCCTCGTGCCACGCGCGGCAGGCCGAGGACGACCCCAACGCCGAAGAACAGGCCGATGGCCATGAGCAGAACCGGGCTCGGACCGGCAGCGCCGACGGTGGCCAGTCCGAGCACGGCGAAGACGGCGAGGACCTTCTGTCCGTCGTTGGAGGCGTAGGCCACGCACTGCATGGCGAAGGCGAGCCGGTGGGAGCGGTACACGGCTCCGTTGAGAGCCGGCCGCGCTGGCAGGAGGCGAAGCCAGCGTGAGATGAGGAAGGCCAGCACGCACCCGACGACGGGCGCGCAGGCACCCACGACCAGCACCCTGACGGCAAATGGCCACGACACCTCGAGGCCGAAACCCATTCCAGCGCCAGTGAGTCCGCCGACCAGCGCAAGAGTGAGACTCGTCGGCTGACCGAGCGAGGTCAGTCCCAGCACGAGAACGATCGCCGAGATGACCGCGACCACCACGGCCGTACGCGCGTTGGGCCCCTCGAAGGCCACCAGCCGATGAGCAAGGCTCGCCGCGACCTTTGAGGAGAGCCACGGAACCAGGGCCGTACAGGCCGTCAGGATGAGCACGGCGTACAACGGCCGCACACTCGGGACCTTGAGACCGGTCGACAGCAGCGAGCCGCCGTCGTTCAGACCGGTGGCCACCGCGAACGCGGCTGCAAGGACAATCACACCGGCGTCAGTCATCTTCCGGCCATCTTCTATTCATGCAAAGTTCCGGACAATGCGCTTGTGGCTATGACCCCAATTACGGTGGCCAAACGCCTCCCGGCCACGAGTCATGCCGGTCTACTCTGACCCGGTGGAACTGAGCCTTCATCGCCTCTGGATCTTCACTCAGGTCATCGAGAGTGGTGGCTTCTCGGCAGCAACCGAGAAGCTCTTCATGAGCCAGCCCTCGATCTCCAATCAGATCCGCCAGCTCGAGACCTCGGTCAAAGCCACCCTGATCGACCGGTCGGGCGCGCGCATCAAGCCGACCGCAGAGGGCGAGGTGCTGCTGGAGTACGCCAAGCGGCTCTTCGTCCTCGCGGACGAGGCGGTGACGGCGATCGCTCAGGTCAGCGGACTCGAGGTCGGCCGGATCGGCGTCGGCGGCACGACGACCGCCGGCACCTATCTGCTGCCTGCTGTGATGTCACGCTTCAAGGAGCTCCACCCAGGCATCGAGTTCGACCTCGTCGTCGGCAACGCCTCCGAGGTCTCACGGGCGTTGCTGGCCGGCGAGATCGGACTCGCCGTCATGCTCGGCAAACCCACGGCTGGTCAGCTCGTCAGCGAGAAGCTGCTCTCGGAGAACCTCGTACTGGTGGCCCCTCAAGGGCACCCGCTGGCGGGCGCGCCACTACAACCGGATCAGCTGACCGAGCAGCGGTTCCTGCTCCGCGAGCGAGGGTCGGCGACCCGCATCCGGCAGGACGCTGCCCTGGAGACCTGGGGCCTTCCCGACGTCGCACGTGCCGACATCTGGGGCCAGGAGACGATCAAGCAGGCCGTCATCGCCGGTCTCGGCATCTCCCTGATCTCCGAGCACGCAATCATCAATGAGGTCGCTGCGGGCCAACTGGCCGTCCTCGAGGTAGCCAGTCCACTCGACGCCAGGCCGGTCGTCGTCGCCACCCGTCGCGACCGACTTCTGTCACCAGCAGAGCAGGCTTTCCTCCGAGTGCTCCGCGGCATGAACAGCTGGCCCACGTTCCGGCCGTACGACGCCGCCGACGACTCCTGACGTCACCCCTCCGGCATATGTCACCGGCATACGCCCTATTGAATGAACGAACCCGTTCCGAATTCCTATTGGCGCTATAGGCGCATTCTGGGTTCCTGACTCCGGTCCTTGACGAGAGGGTTACTCCATCAGCTCGTTACCAGGATGTACAGGAGTCGCACGTGGAGCGTACGAAGTTCACCGTCAATGGCCGGGACTACACCACCCCTGGGGTTCCGGTGGTGGTGATCTGTATCGATGGCAGTGAGCCGGACTACCACCTCGAGGCGATCAAGGCCGGACAGATGCCATGGCTGGCGAATGTCCTTGCCGGCCAAGGCAGCTCGTGGGAGGCGCACTGCGCGATGCCCGCGCTGACCAACCCGAACAACGTGTCCATCGCCACCGGTCACCCACCAGCCGTGCACGGCATCAGCGGCAACTACATCTTCGACACCGCCACCGGGCAGGAGGTGCTGATGAACGACAAGAAGTTCCTGCGCGCACCGACGGTGTTCGCGGCCGCGAACGAGGCGGGTCTGGATGTCGTGGTCGTGACCGCGAAGGACAAGCTGCGCCGGTTGCTGGGTGCGGGTCTGGTCGAGGACGGACCCAGCCTGGCCGGCACCGGTGAGTTCGTCGCGCCGACCCGGCACGGGATCTGCTTCTCGGCCGAGAAGGCCGACCAGGCCACCGTCGCCGACAACGGCATCGAGGGTGTCCTGGAGCTGGTGGGCAAACCTTTGCCGCAGGTCTACTCCGCCGACCTGTCGGAGTTCGCTCTGGCCGCCGGGGTGCAGATCCTGAAGGATCGTGGCGCGGACCTGATGTACCTGTCGCTGACCGACTACATCCAGCACAAGAACGCGCCCGGCACCGAGACGGCCAACGCGTTCTACGAGATGATCGACCGTTACGCCGCCGCGCTCGAGGAGCTCGGCGCGATCGTGATCCTCACGGCCGACCACGGCATGAGCGCCAAGTCCGACGCCACCGGCAAGGCCAACGTGCTGTTCGTGGAGGATGAGGTCCGCACCATCCTGGGCACCAGCGACATCGAACCCGGCACCGACGGGCTGCGCGTGATCCTCCCGATCACCGATCCCTACACCGTGCACCACGGGGCGCTGGGCTCCTTCGCCAGCATCTACCTGCCCGACGGGGTCGACCGGGACGCCACGATCGAAGCCTTGCGCGCCCTGGAGGGCGTACAAGAGGCCTACGGGCGCGAAGAAGCGGCGGAGCGTTTCTCCCTCCCGCCCGACCGGATCGGCGACATCGTCGTCCTCGGCGAGGCCGGCACCGCCATCGGACGCTACGCCGCCTGGCACGACCTCACCGGCCTGGACGCCCCCTTGCGCTCCCACGGCGCACTCGGCGAGCTGCAGATCCCCTTCATCATCAACCGCGCCCTGCCCCGACCCGACCTCCTGGACGAGCCCTACGGCCAACCCGCCTACCTACACAACTACGACGCCTTCTGGGTAGGAACCACCCTCACCAGCCAGCACGAGCTCAGCTCGGCGAACTCTGACTCGATCGCCTAGCCATCCACACCACTCGCTAGACGCACTCATCATCGATCTCCTCAGGAGCCGCTGGCATGCGCATACACATCGCCTTAACACTGTCCCTCGTGGCGGCTCTCGCCCTGGCCACAGCTGGGATCGTGTCGCCGGGTCCGGCGGCTGCTAGGCCGCGGACGGTCTACGTGGACTGCTCGGGTGGTTCGCCGGGCCTCCATTCGCTGGCGGAGGTGAATGCCCTCACTCTGCGGCCGGGCACGCAGGTGTTGTTCAAGCGTGGGACTCGTTGTGTGGGGACGTTCGCGCCGAGGGGTGCGGGGGCGCCGGGTGCTCCGATCCGGATCGGGGCGTACGGCTCCGGAGCGCGGCCAGTGATCGATGGCAACGGTGCACCGGATGCGGTGCTGCTGCAGAACACTCAGTGGATCGAGGTGCGTGACCTGGAGGTCACCAACGCCGCGAACCCGGGTGGCAACCGACGCGGCGTGCACGTCCGGTTGAGTGACTACGGGACGGGTCGGCACTACGTGCTGCAGAACCTGTACATCCACGACATCTGGGGCGATGACACCAAGAGCACCTCGGGCAGCGACGGGATCTTGTTCTCCGTCGTCGGTGACGTCCGGGCGAGCGCGTTCGATGACGTACGCGTGACCGGCAACACAGTCAAGGGCGTGAACCGCGGCGGCATCCGGTTGGTGACCTCGGAGTGGGAGCAGCGTCCTGAGGTCGGCTCCACCGGGCCGGTCACCAAGCCGTGGACGGCCAATACCCGGATCGTGGTGAGCGGCAACCAGGTGTCCGACGTGGGCGGCGACGGCATCGTCATCCTGACCGCACGGAACGCTCTGGTCGAGCACAACCGGATCGATGGCTTCCAGCGCCGGTCCGCGGGCTACAACGCGGGGATGTGGCCGTGGAACTCCGACGGGACGACGTTCCGCTACAACGAGGTCTCCGGTGGTGAGACGACCCGTGACGGGATGGCGTTCGACGTCGACCAGGGCACGGACAGAACGGTTTTCGAGTACAACTACAGCCACGACAACGCCGGCGGCTTCGTGCTGCTGTGCAACGCGACCGGCCGTGTCGCGAACGCGGTGGTGCGCTACAACGTCAGCCAGAACGACGTGTTCCGTGGTGTCGAGATGTGCTCGGGTGGGATCGAGAGCGCGCACGTGTACAACAACACGATCTACGTCGGCCCGGGCCGCTCGATGACGGTGATCAACGAGAACACGACCGCACCGCACCATGTCCGGTTCGACAACAACATCGTGGTCAAGACCGGCGACGGGACCGCCAACCTGCGCCTGCAGCCCGGCACCGCGGTCAGTCCGACGCACAACACGTTCGTCAACGTCGCCGGTGTCGAGTCCAACCCGGGCGGCTCGACCGCTGACCCGCTGCTGGTCGCGCCAGGCATCGGCCCGGCCGGATACCGTCTGCGGGCCGGCTCACCGGCGACCGACGCCGGAACCGTCATCGCGGACAACGGCGGACGCGACTTCTACGGCAACCGCGTGCCCCGGGACCACGCGCCGAACATCGGCGCCTACGAAGGTCGTGGCGTCAGCTGAGGAGGCAGCCACACCAGACGCACGCCCATTGCGCGACGCAACGGAGGACCGCTATGGCTTCGCCCGCGACTCTCGACGGCCGGGCCGTCGCAGCGTTGGACGGGCTGCCGGTCGACTGGCGGCACAAGGCGATGCCCCCACGCACCTGGGGACAGCGGGCCGCCGATGTCGTCGCACTGGGCCTGCGGCTGTCCGATCTTCCGACGCCGTTGCTGACTCTCAGCCGCGACGCCATGGCGCACAACGAGCAGGTCATGACGTCCTGGCGTCGCGCCCACGCGCTGGACCTGGCTCCGCATGGCAAGACCACCATGGCGCCGCAGCTGTGGCGCACCCAGCTGGAGTCGGGCGCCTGGGCGATCACGCTGGCGAACACCGCCCAGCTGGCCGTTGCTCGAGCGTTCGGCTTGAGCAGGGCGATCGTCGCCAACGCGGTGATTTCCCCGCTGGCTCTTCGCTGGATCGCCGAACAGCTCGCTGCCGACCCCGACTTCGAGCTGTTCGTCTGGGGCTGACGACGTACGCACGGTCGAGCTCATGGGCGCCGCCCTGCGCGACACCCCGATCGCCGACGCGGGTCGTCTCCAGGTGCTCGTCGAGCTGGGTGCGCCCGGTGGTCGCACCGGTGCGCGCGATCTGGAGACGGGGCTGGCGGTCGCCGCAGCGGTGCGAAACACACGTTCGCTACGACTCGCGGGCGTCGCCGGATATGAAGGTGCGTTGTCCCACAGCCGTGAGCACGACGGCCTCCAGGTCGTGGCTCACTACCTGAGCGAGCTGGGCGCCCTGCACCACCTGATCCTCGAGCGCGGGTGGTACGACGAGCAGCAGCGCCCGATCGTCACGGCCGGTGGCAGCGCCTACTTCGACGTCGTCGCGGCCGTGCTCTCCTCTTGGGCGCCACGGGCCCGCGTGGTCCTGCGATCCGGCGCCTACCTCGTCCACGACGACGGGTTCTACCGGCACATCTCGCCGCTCGGCGAGCTCCGCCGTACAGACGCACCGACACTCCGGTCGGCCATGCACGGCTGGGTACGTGTCACCTCGGTGCCCGAGCGCGGCCTGGCACTGTTTGACGCCGGCAAGCGGGACCTGCCGTACGACGAGGGCCTGCCCGTCCCGCAGCTGCGGCGCGCACCGGTGGCCGGCCAGGCGTCGACGGCACTCGACGGGGCACGCATCACCGCTCTCAATGACCAGCACGGCTTCCTGTCCTTCGACCCCGAGGTCGACCCGGTCGTGGTGGGCGATGAGCTGAGGCTCGGACTCTCGCACCCGTGCACGGCGTTCGACAAGTGGTCCCTGATCCCGGTGGTGGACGACGCAGACGCCGCGGACCCTCTCGTCGTGGACCTCGTCCGGACCTGGTTCTGAGAGAGGGCATCTCTCATGCGTGCCGACCTCCTGATCCGCAACGCTTCGGTCATCGACGGCACCGGTGCGGCGGCCTATGACGCCCACGTGGCCGTCACGGGCGGGCGCATCACCGGGGTGCATCGCACCGCTGGTGACGTGCCCTCCGCACATCGCACGATCGATGCCGCCGGACGGGTGCTCTGCCCAGGCTTCATCGACATGCACGCGCACTCCGACCTGCAGATCTTGGTCAGCCCGGAGCACACCAGCAAGGTCAGCCAAGGAGTGACCCTCGAGATCCTCGGCCAGGACGGCCTGTCGTTCGCGCCGTGCGACGACGCCTCGCGCACCGTGCTGCGCCGACAGGTCGCCGGCTGGAACGGCGAACCCGACGACTTCGACTTCGACTGGGACAGCGTGGCAGGCTACCTCGACCGGCTGGACCGCGGAATCGCTTGCCACGCAGGCTATCTCGTCCCTCAGGGCACGCTACGACTCATGGTTGTCGGCACGGACGACAGGCGCGCCAGCCCAGCAGAGATCGACCTGATGGTCGGTCTGCTCGCCGACGGCCTGACCCAGGGCGCACTCGGGATGAGCAGTGGTCTCACCTATCCCCCGGGCATGTTCGCCGACAACGAGGAGCTCGTGCGTCTGTGCCGGACCGTGGCACAGCACCACGGCTACTACAGCCCACACCATCGTTCGTACGGAGCCGGGGCGATCGCGGCGTACGACGAGATGATCGACGTGGCGCGACGTTCGGGATGCGACCTGCACCTGACCCACGCCGTGATGAACTTCGCTCCGAACCGCGGTCGCGCCGACGAGCTGCTCGCTCACATCGACGCAGCGATCGAGGACGGCGTGAACGTCACGCTCGACACCTATCCCTACCTGCCGGGCTCGACCACGCTCAGCGCGCTGCAGCCGAGCTGGTCCCAGTCCGCAGGACCGGACGCGTTCCTCGCACGGCTGGACGACCCCGACCTACGAGCACAGATCGCCCATGAGCTGACCCAGGTCGGTACCGACGGGTGCCACGGGTGCGTCACCGAGTGGTCGACGATCCAGATCAGCGGCGTCCGCAACCCCTCGCTCGCGTCGTACGTCGGCCGCACGATCGAGGACATCGCGACCGAGCAGCGGCGTCCCGGGGCGGACGTGTTCTTCGACGTGCTCGGCGAGGACCAGCTGGCGACCACGATCCTGCAGCACGTCGGACACGAGGAGAACGTGCAGACGATCATGCAGCACCGGACCCACTGCGGCGGCTCGGACTCGATCCTCGTCGGCGACCGTCCGCACCCGCGAGCCTGGGGCACGTTCCCGCGCTACCTGGCGCGCTACGTGCGTGAGCTCGGGGTGCTGGACCTCGCCGACTGCGTTCACCACCTCACCGGCCGGCCGGCACGTCGCCTCCGGCTGACCGAGCGCGGGCTGGTGCGTGAGGGGTACGCCGCCGATCTGGTCGTCTTCGACCCCGAGACCGTGCAGGACACCGCGACGTTCGAGGAGCCGAAGCAGCAGGCGACCGGCATCGACTGGGTCCTGGTCGCCGGAGAGCCGGTCATCGACGGCGGACAGCGCACCGACGCGCTCCCCGGACGCGCGATCCGGCGCAACAGCACGGGCGCGGACGTCCGATGAGCCGCAACTCCGACCTACTCCACCATGAACGTCGACCGCCTCACCAAACTCGGCGGCACGGACCCGTCAACACGCCGTCGGCATCACGGACGCCTTCTTGACCTACACCCGAATACCGTTCGGACAGTGGGGCTTTCGCCGTCCGAGCGTCGCCAGTCACTGATGCGGGAGGCGGTCGAGGGCGCGAAGGTAACGGGACGTCACCAGCCGCTGAACACCATGCGTGATCGGTCCGCCGACGCGGGCAAGTATCGAGCTCGGCCGCGACGACGCGGCCACCGTGAAAGTGACGCCCCGCTCCGTCCGCTCCGGCAGGAAGAGCTCCTCACCCGATTCCGGATGACCGACAAGCGTGCCGCGATGGCTCGACGCGTAGCCCGGCCGCTTCGTGCACGCGCCACGACATCAGTGCCTCAGCCGCCGCCGTCAGGTCGCCGGACCCGATCGGACGTGGCCTGCGAAACGTGCGCCGATCAGGAAGGCCGGGCCACTCTCCGACCACACGTTCGTACGACAGAGGCAGCGACCTCAACCGGTCAGCATCAACAGAGGTCAGCGGGCGGATCACAGATGGGTGTAGTGCAGTCAGGCTTGAGCAGCCTTAGCCGCGGCCTTGGCGGCCTTCTTGAAGTTGCGGACCTTCTGCAACGACTCCTCATCGACCACATCAGCGACGGAGCGGAAGCTGCCGTCCTCGGCGTACGGCCCAATGGCCTCACGCCAGCCGTCGTGCTGCACACCCAGCTGCTTGGCCAGCAACGACGCGAAGATCTTCGCTTTCTGCTCACCAAAACCGGGCAGCGCCTTGAGCCGCTTGAGCAGCTCCGCTGTCGCGGAGGCGGTGGACCAGATCCGCGAGGCATCACCGTCGTACTCATCGCGCACGACCGTGGCTAGCTGCTGCACGCGGCCGCCCATCGACCGGCCATACCGGTGCACCGCAGGCGGCATCGCACACAGATCGGCGAACGCCTCCGGATCCGCCGCCGCGATCTTGCCCGGATCGATCGAGCCGAACCGTTCGACGATCTTGGCCGGACCACGGAACGCGTGCTCCATCGGGAACTGCTGGTCCAGCAGCATCCCGACGAGCAGCCCGAACGGGTCGGTCGAGAGGATGTCGTCTGCCGCGGGATCCTGGGCGATCTTCAACCTGGCCATGACGGCAGCGTACGACGGCCCGCGGGCGTAACGTCGGCAGATGAGCTTCGAGGTGCCGGCGGATGCGTACGGGCGGTTCATGGGTCGCTACTCCGAGCCGCTCGCGGTCGAGTTCGCGCGGTGGGCCGACATCCAGCCCGGCCAGACGGCGGTGGACGTCGGCGCCGGGACCGGTGCGTTGACGGCCGTGCTGGTCGATCGGCTCGGTGTCGATGCCGTGGCCGCGATCGATCCGTCTCCCCCGTTCCGAACCGCGCTCCAGGAGCGCTTTCCGGCTCTCGAGGTCCGAGAAGGCGGCGCCGAGCAGCTGCCCTTCGCGGACGATTCCTTCGACCATGCGGTCGCCCAGCTGGTCGTGCAGTTCATGGACGACCCGACGGCCGGTCTGACCGAGATGGCGCGCGTCACCCGCCCCGGCGGCTGGGTCACGACCTGTGTCTGGGACCTCGGCACTCCCCGCAGCCCGCTCACTGTGATCTGGCAGGCCGCGCACGACATCGACCCCAGCGCCTCGGACGAGACGGGCCGGGTGGGCGTGCACGACGGCGATCTCGTCACGGTGTCGGTCGCGGCCGGCCTGGCGGACGTCCAGCAGGCCGAGCTGTCGGTCACGGTCACGCACCCGGACTTCGAGGAGTGGTGGGAGCCCTACACATTCGGCGTCGGGCCGGCCGGCGCGTACGTCGCGTCGCTGTCTGCCGAGCACCGCGACGCGCTGCGCGACCGGTGCCGCGAGCTGCTGCCCTCGGGATCGTTCCCGATCACGGCGGTCGCCTGGTCGGCACGCGGCCGAGCCTGACGGACCAGACGAGTCATGGTCAGTGATGACCGGCGTACTCCTCGCGCCGCCAGAGCATCACCGCGAGCATCAGCGGGACCATCGCGATGTGTCCGACCATCATCAGGCCGTGACCGCTCAGGACACCCGCCCAGATCAACGGGAAGAGCAGCACAGGCGCGAACATCGCCGCGCACATCTCGGCCGTGCTGCGCCAGCTGTGGCCGCGCCACCGCATCAGCACTGCCATGCCGACGGACATGTCGAACGCCATGAGCAGGTACGCGAGCTCGGGCTGGGTGTCGTACGACGCACGCAGGCCGACTGCCGCCCGCGCCATCCCGAGCACCGCCATCCCGACGAACATCGCAACGACCATCTCGAGGAGGTGCCGGGCGAGATGACGCCACCCGGCGTGCAGGTGCGCCTGATCTGAAGAGGTGATGGTGGAAGTCATGTCTCGAGCGTCCAGCGTGGCCGCCCTCCCGCCAACGCTCCAGGACCATCAGGTCGGGAAACTTGGGATACGTGTCTGACGGACACGCGGCGCAAAGCCGCCGACGGTCGTACGTTGGGCTCATGAGCGAGATCAGGCAGGTCATCGTCGTCGGCTATCCCGCTGCCGAGCTGCTCGACATCGCCTGCATCACCTCCGCGTTGCAGATCGCCAACTGGCTGCACGGATCAGCGCTGTACGACATCAAGCTCGCCACCCGCGGCGGCCGCGCGATCGAGTGCGCCTCCGGCCTCACGGTGCAGGCGCAGGCCCGGCTGGAGAGCGTGCGCGGACCGCTGGACACCGTGATCATCTCCGGTGGCATCGGGCACGAGGACGCGGCGGACGACCGTCATCTCGTCGCGCACGTACGCCGCCTGGCCCGTGAGAGCCGGCGCGTCGCCTCGGTGTGCACGGGGGCGGCCGTGCTGGCGGCGACCGGTCTGGTGGACGGACGCCGCGTCGCGACGCACTGGCACCACGTGCCCACGATCGCGGCGGACTACCCCGCCGTGAACTTCGATCCCGGCCCGATCTACATCCGCGACGACCAGTTCGCCACGTCCGCGGGGGTCACGGCCGCGCTCGACCTGACCCTGGCGTTCATCGAGGAGGACGCCGGCGCCGATCTTGCCCGGAGCGTGGCGCGGCAGCTGGTCACCTATCTCCAGCGCCCCGGCAACCAGGCGCAGATGAGCATGTTCACCGCGCCTCCGGCAGCGCTGCACACGCTGGTGCAGCGGACCGTCGACCACATCGCCGCACACCTCGACGCGGACCTGTCAGCCGCGGCGCTCGCCGCCCGAGCGGGCATCAGCGAACGCCACCTGACGCGGCTGTTCTTGCGCGAGGTCGAACACACACCAGGCCGGTTCGTCCGTCGCGCGCGCACCGAGGCGGCCGCCCAGCTGCTGGTGACGACATCGCTGACGATGGGCGCGATCGCGAGCCGTTGTGGCTTCGGCACGGCAGAGACCCTGCGCCAGGCGTTCCTGGCGCACTACGGGGTCTCGCCCTCGCACTACCGCCTGACCCAGTCGCTGGCCGTCGGCTCAGGCGTCGATGCGCTCCCGGTCCAGGTCTCCGGCTGAGGAGATGATGAAGTCCTTGCGAGGCGCCACGTCACTGCCCATGAGCAGGTCGAAGACTCCCTCGGAGGCTTCCGCGTCGGCCATGGTGACCCGGCGCAGCGTGCGGTGCCGTGGATCCATCGTGGTCTCGGCCAGCTGGTGGGCATCCATCTCACCGAGGCCCTTGTAGCGCTGCATCGGCTGCTTGATCGTGCGCCCCTTCTTTTGCAGGGCCGTCACTGTCTTGCGCATCTCCTGCTCGGAGTAGGTGTAGATCCGCTCCCCCTTGGCCCGTCCGCTGGCGCTCGTCTCGATGCGGTGCAGCGGCGGGACAGCGGCGTAGACCCGCCCGGCCTCGACGAGCGGACGCATGTAGCGGAAGAACAGCGTGAGCAGGAGGGTGCGGATATGCGCGCCGTCGACATCGGCGTCCGTCATCAGGATGACCTTGCCGTAGCGGGCCATGTCGAGGTCGAACGACCGGCCCGAGCCGGCGCCGACGACCTGGATGATCGCGGCGCACTCGGCGTTCTTGAGCATGTCGCCGACGGAAGCCTTCTGGACATTGAGAATCTTGCCGCGAATCGGCAGCAGCGCCTGGAAGTCGGAGCTGCGGGCGTCCTTGGCCGTGCCGAGGGCGCTGTCGCCCTCGACGATGAACAGCTCGGTGCGGTCGGTCTCGGTGCTGCGGCAGTCCTTGAGCTTGCCCGGCAGCGAAGAGGACTCCAGCGCGGTCTTGCGGCGCTGCGTCTCCTTGTGCTGACGTGCCGAGATCCGCGACTTCATCTCGGCGACGACCTTTTCGAGCAGCTGGGCCGACTGCGCCTTGTCATCGCGCTTGGTCGAGGTCAGCCGCGTGTTGAGCTCGCCCTCGACCACTTTGGCGACGATCGCGCGTACGGCAGCGGTGCCGAGCACCTCCTTGGTCTGGCCCTCGAACTGAGGCTCCGCGAGCCGCACCGTTACGACCGCGGTCAGTCCGGCGAGGATGTCGTCCTTCTCGACCTTGTCACCGCCGACCTTGAGTCGCCGGGAGTTGACCTCCAGCTGCTTGCGGAAGACCTTCATCAGGGCCTGCTCGAAGCCGCTCAGGTGGGTGCCGCCCTTGGGCGTGGAGATGATGTTGACGAAGGACCGCACGTGGGTGTCGTAGCCGTTGCCCCAGCGCACGGCGATGTCGACGTCGCACTCCCGCTCGACATCCGTCGGCGTCATGTGCCCCTTGCTGTCCAGCACGGGCACCGTCTCGGTGAAGGTGCCGGAGCCCTGCAGCCGCCACACATCGGTCAGCGCCGGGTCGGCGGCCAGGAACTCGGCGAACTCGCTGATGCCGCCGTCGTGCTCGAAGACCTCTTCGTGGGGACCGTCGGCCGCCGGCGTGTCCGGCAGTCCGCGCTCATCACGGATGACCAGCGTCAGACCCGGGATCAAGAACGAGGTCTGGCGGGCGCGGCCAACGAGTCCTTCGTAGTCGAAGCCGGCGCCCTTGAGGAAGATCTGGTGGTCAGCCCAGTAACGGATCCGGGTGCCCGTGACACCGCGCTTCGCCTTGCCGACGACCCGCAGCTCGCTGGTGTTGGTGAACGGCTCGAACGGGTTGTCAGGACTCGGCTCACCCTTGCCGTCGTCGAAGAGGCCGGGCTCGCCACGCCGGAAGCTCATGGCGTAGGTCTTGCCGGCGCGGTCGACCTCGACGTCCAACCGCGAGGAGAGCGCGTTGACGACCGACGCGCCCACTCCATGCAGGCCGCCCGAGGCGGTGTAGGAGCCGCCGCCGAACTTGCCACCCGCGTGCAGCTTGGTGAAGACCACCTCGACGCCGGTCAGACCGGTGCGCGGCTCGATGTCGACCGGGATGCCGGCGCCACGGTCAGCCACCGCGACGGATCCGTCGGCGTGGAGCGTGACGCCCACATGGTCACCACGGCCCTGAAGTGCCTCATCGACCGCGTTGTCGATGATCTCCCAGACGCAGTGCATGAGACCGCGCGTGTCGGTCGTACCGATGTACATGCCCGGCCGCTTGCGGACCGCCTCCAGCCCTTCGAGGACCTGGAGATGCCGCGCGGTGTAGTCGGCCGGTCGCGTCGTGGTGGTGATGGCCACAGATGGTGCTCCTGCAGAGGGTGAGCCAGCGAGCTGGCCGGCGCGGGTACGCCGCTTCGCAGGCTATCTGCTGCCCACGACGGGCCGTCGCAGGCGCTCCGTACGCCCCCGTGGCGTTCCGCTGGCAGCGAACGTGACCCGCGGAGCAACGCCCAGATCTGCCCACCGGAAACAGGATGACGTACGCCACACCCTGAGAATGTCAAGCACGGGAATCCCGTGCCGTGCTTCACTGTTGGCACTTCCGAGACGACAAAGACCGGCTCGATGCAACGCATCGGACTTCTGATTCGTCTAGGAAGTACGGCCCCTCCGGGGGGCTTTGACCGCGTTGGTGCTTCGGCACCAGGACGAGAGGATGGCAGACATGACGACCGCTCTTGCCCCCACCACCCTGACCCTGACCGATCGCTGCGACCGTTGTGGCGCTCAGGCTTTCATTCGGGCACGCCTCACCGGTGGCAGCGAGCTGCTCTTCTGCGCCCATCACGGGCGTGAGCACCTCGACAAGCTGCGCGCCATCGCCGAAGAGGTCGTCGACGAGACTGACCGCCTGCACGAGACCCGTGAGGCTGCCCCTCAGGAGGCCTGACCCGCGGCCCGGTCCCCGCCATCGTCCAGAACCCCCACGCGCTTGTCGCGTGGGGGTTCTGTCATGGGTGCTGCTGACCGCTAGGTTTCGTGCCCATGGAGCTTGTCACCGTCGTCGCTGCCCTGATGATCGCGACCGGGATCGTCGGACTGGTCGTCCCCGTCCTCCCCGGACTGCTCGTCACGGTCGCCGGCGTCCTGCTGTGGACCCTCGACCGCGGCGACCGCACCGCTTGGATCGTCTTCGCGATCTGTGCCGTCATCGCCCTCGCGGGGTGGACGGTGCAGTACGTCGTGCCCTCACGGCGGATGCGAGCGGCAGGGGTGCCGACCACGACCTTGCTGTTCGGCGCGGTCTGCGGCATCGCAGGATTCTTCGTGATCCCGGTGGTCGGGTTGTTCGTCGGGTTCCCGCTCGGCGTCTATCTTGCGGAGCACCTGCGGCTGCGCAACGCGACCGCCGCATGGGGCGCCACCAAGGTGGCGCTCAAGGGGGTGCTGCTCAGCATCGGGATCGAGCTGGCCGCCGCGTGCCTGGTGGCCGCGACCTGGGTCGTCGGCCTGCTCATCACGCGCTGAGCCGAGCTGCTACCAGCCGTCCTGGCCGCGTCTGCGGTCCCAACGCTGCTCGATGCGCTCCATGAAGGTGCCGCTCGAGCTGCGCTTCTTGGGCTTGCTCTGCTCCTGGTGGAGGGTGACCTGACCGTCGTCACCCACTGAGCCGAGCGTCCGCTTGTGCCCTGGCGTCACGGCGTATCCCCCGCCCGCAACCATGACTGCGAAGCCGATGCCACCAAGCCAGATCTGCTGGCTGACGACGCCGAGCACCACCAGTCCGAGACCCACGACCAGCACCAGGCCGCCGATGATCATCCGACGTCGAGTGCGTTGCCGGGATGGATCACCCACCATGTGGGAGGCGAACTTGGGGTCCTCGTCGTAGAGGGCCTGCTCCATCTGGTCGAGCAAATGCTGCTCGTGCTCGGAGAGCGGCAACTTTGACACCTCCCACGGTCCGCGCGCTGTCGCGACGGTGTGCTCCTCTGGCCAGGCTCTGGCTGAAGGGCCTGGCCGCGTGATGGTCAGGATAGGTCTCCAGAATACGCCGCGGTAGCCAGCGGTGGGAAACACTCCGGTCTCTTCTGCAGATCGACATGTTTCTCCGGGTCGCTCACGTGCGGCATGAACACAGACCCGCCCTGTCAACGTGCGACGTGACGTGAAGGTGCCAATACTTCTCATGGACGCAGCAACGGCGTCATTCCGGTGGAAACCGGCGCCTGCACCGGGAGTCCGAGGATGGCCAGCACCAGTTCGAGGAAGGTCTCCGCCTGTCGGACGAGGTCATCGGCGTCTCGGCTGCTGACC
Organism: Luteipulveratus mongoliensis; assembly: GCF_001190945.1. NCBI lineage: Bacteria > Bacillati > Actinomycetota > Actinomycetes > Micrococcales > Dermacoccaceae > Luteipulveratus > Luteipulveratus mongoliensis. Next base: position 3,526,464 of record NZ_CP011112.1, read on the forward strand.
TCGAGGCTGCCGCGTTCGATCGCCTGACGACGCCGCCCCGAGTCGGCGAAGAAGGCGGCCCACTCGGTCAGCTCGGGCGCCACGCGGGGCACGGTCTCCCAGACGCTGCGCGGCCGTGACCGGCTCCCGGCCTGGCCCCGTGCGGCGAGCAACGCCGCAGCAGCGCGCAGCGCACCGAGATGGGCCAGCATGAATCGTTCGCCGGCGCCCTGGGCGTGGCAGGCGGAGCGAAGACCGGTGCGGGCCCGGTCGACCAGGTCCAGAACGGCTCCGGCGACCGGCGCCGGCAAAGGCGCTGCAGAGTCGCGCTCGCGTCGGCGTGTCGTGGTGGTGCGGGTGGGCGAGGTGCTCATGAGTCCTCCGGGTGTCGCGGTCGAGGTGTCTAGTCGGCGACGCGGATGAGCGTCCAGGTCGGGCGCAGATGTCCGGCCAACGGCGGCGGCGGGACGCAAGCGAGGTCGTAGGTGGCCGTGCCGAGCGCCCGACCGGGGCTGGCCTCGACTCGCCACACCCGGTGGTCTCCCCGCTCCGGCACGGCCCCGACCGGCGGGTCCGGTTGAACGGTCGAACGCCACCAGGGCACGCGCTCGGACCAGCTGTTGAGCACTTGGCGGACCACATAGAGACGTCCGTGCCAGACGAACATCGACGGCGCTGCACGATCGCCGGTGCTCACGTCGCCTCGATCAGGAAGCCGCACCTCGATCTCGTCCTGACAGCACATCATCGCCAGTCCCCTCTCCGTCGTCGGAGCTCGTCATATTCGAACACGTGTTCGAACCATTGAAGAGTACCTCCCCCTGCTGACGCCACGTCAACCACAGAGGCCGCAAATCCCGACATCCAGGCGGTCCTGCCGCTACCGTCCTGCCATGTCAGAGCAGCCGCCCCTCGCGGCGGACCCTTCGTCTGGCCCGACCCTGCCGCCGACCACCGACAGCCGCCTGCTCACCCGGCACCCGGGCGTGCTCCGGGTCCGCGCCGCTCTGCAGGAACAAGGCGCGACGGGACGGATGCTGGCCTTCGACCAGCCCGTGCGGACCGCAGCCGCCGCAGCAGAGGCGCTCGGAGTCCAGGTCGGACAGATCGCGAGCTCGTTGTTGTTCGAGGCGCACCATCTGGACGGCACGTCCCGTCCTCTTCTCGTCCTCACCTCGGGCGCGCACCGTGTCGACCTGGTCAAGCTGAGTGAGGTGCTCGACCTCGACCACGTCGCACTGCTGGACGCCGAAGCTGTCCGCGCGTGCACCGGCTTCGCCATCGGCGGGGTCGCACCGGTCGGTCATGGGACGGTGCTCGACACGGTCGTCGACGTCGCGCTGAGTCGGTACGACGAGGTGTGGGCCGCCGGTGGCCATCCGCGCACGGTGTTCGCCACGACCTACGAGGAGCTGCTGCGGATCACGGCCGGGCAGGCCGCCGAGGTGGCCTGAGCCCAGGCTCAGTGCAGGTTGTCGAAGACCTCGAGCGTCGCCGTCGAGCGGTTCATGGTGATGAAGTGGATCCCCGGGGCACCCTCGTCGCGCAGCCGTGCCGCGTGCTCGGTCGCAATGGCGATGCCTTCCGCGCGGACAGCGTCCACGTCGTCCTTGACGGCCTCGAGCCGGCGGGTGACCTCATCCGCGAGCGGCTGACCGTTGAGCGCTGTCATCCGCTGCAGCTGGCCATAGCGGGTGACCGGCATCAGCCCCGGCACGATCGGCAGCTCACGTCCACGCGCCACGACCATGTCCCGCAACCGCAGGTAAGCGTCGACATCGGTGACCATCTGGGTGATGGCGAACTCCGCGCCGGCGTCCGCCTTGCGCACCAGGGCCTCCGCGTCCTCCTCCAGCGTCTTGGACTCGGGGTGCTTGTCCGGGAAGGCAGCCACGCCCACGGTGAAGCGGCCCAGCGATCGCACCAGCGACACCAGGGCATCGGCGTGGTCCAGGCCCTCGGGGTGGGCAACCCACTCCGCATCCAGTCCGCCTGCCGGGTCGCCCCGCAGGGCGAGGACGTTGGAGATGCCAGCAGCGGCGTACTCCCCGATGATCTGTCGCAGCTCGCTGACCGACGATCCGACGCAGGTGAGATGGGCCATCGGGACCAGAGTCGTCTCGCGGGCGATCCGGCCGGTGATCCGCACGGTCCGGTCGCGGGTCGAGCCGCCCGCACCGTAGGTCACCGACACGAAGGACGGCCGGATCCGCTCGATCCGTCGGATCGACTCCCAGAGCACCGCCTCGGAGGCGTCATCCTTGGGAGGGAAGAACTCGAAGCTGTACGCCGTGCCCTCATGAGCCAGCATCTGCGGGATCGAGGTGGCAGCAGACTGAACCTGGCGACCTGCACTAACAGACATGCCGAGATCGTAGACATAATTCGGGCACGTACGCTCGACTCGACACCTGACGGAAGGACCTTCGTTGCCCAGCCCCCTGGACGTCGACTCACTGCGCCCGCGCGTGCAGGCTGCCGTCGACACCCAGCTGAAGGCCCAGCAGCAGGTGCTGGCCCCTGTCGGCCCCGCCACCGACCATCTGCTGGCCGCGGCGATCGACCTGCTCAGCGGCGGCAAGCGGTTGCGCGCTGCCTTCTTCTACTGGGGATACCGCGCGGTCGGCGGCCCCGACAGCGAGGCGCTGGTCCGCGCCGCAGCGGCCATGGAGATGTTCCAGGCCGCCGCCCTCATCCATGACGACGTGATGGACGACAGTGACACCCGTCGCGGCCGTCCCGCCGTGCACCGCCGGATGGCGATGCTCCACGAGGAACGCGGCTGGCAGGGCAGCGCAGACCGTTTCGGTGCGGCCGGCGCGATCCTCGCCGGCGACCTGTGCCTGACCTGGACCGATGAGATGTACGCCACAAGTGGGCTCCCCGCCCACGAGCTGGCGCGCGGCCGGTCCACCTTCGACAGCATGCGCATCCAGCTGATGGGCGGCCAGTTCCTCGATGTTCTCGAGGCGGCCCTGGGCTGGGACGGCGCGACCACCCAGGAGCGCATCGAACGTGCCCGCCACGTTGCCCGCGTCAAGAGCGCCCGCTACACCGTCGAGCAGCCCCTGCTCATCGGTGCGCTCTGCGCAGGAGCCGAGGACGACGTCGTCGCAGCGCTGTCGGACTACGGCGTGGCGCTCGGTGAGGCGTTCCAGCTGCGCGACGACCTGCTCGGCGTCTTCGGCGATCCGGAGGCCACCGGCAAGCCCGCCGGCGACGACCTGCGCGAGGGCAAGCGGACCGTGCTGATCGCGTACGCGCTCGACGGGCTCTCGCCCGCGGACACCGACCGCTTCGAGGACGCCTTCGGGCAACCGGACCTGTCCGACCAGGACATCATCTGGCTGCGCGAGACGATCGTCGCTCAGGGCGCGGTCGACCAGGTCGAAGAGCTGATCACCGATCTCGCGGACTCCGCACGAGAGGCCCTGTCCCGGGCCCCTGGGCTCGACCCGCACGCCCGTGCCGTGCTCCAGGACCTCGTCGAGATCTCCACTGCCCGCTCCTCGTGAGCTCGGGACCGGCCGCACCGGTCGGCTCGGTCGCCGTGATCGGCGCTGGGCTGGCCGGGCTTTCGGCGGCCATGCACCTGCGCGCCGCAGGTGTCCACGTGACCGTGCTGGAAGCGGCTGCCGCGCCGGGCGGCCGGGCGGCGCGTACGAACCGGGCCGGGTTCTCCCTCGACGTCGGCCCGACCGTCATCACGCTGCCCGACGTCCTCGCTGACTGCTTCGCCGCGCTGGGCGAAGAGCTCTCCGACCACCTGCGGCTGCTGCCGGTCGACCCCGCCTACGTCGCACGGATGCACGACGGCTCAACTCTCGCGCTGACCACGGATGTCGAGGTGATGGCCGAGCGGGTTCGCGCGTTCTCCGGGCCACGCGACGCCGACGGCTACCTGCGCCTGGTGGCGCACCTGCGCGCGATCTACCGTGCCGAGCTCCCTCACTTCATCGACCGCAACCTCGACTCCCCGCTGTCACTCGTGAACCGACCGCTGCTGGACATCGTTCGGCTACGGGGGTTCTCGCGTCTCGCGAAGGTCATGGCGAGCTTCTTCGAGGACGAGCGGCTGCGGCGTGCGTTCGGCTTCCAAGCGATGTACGCCGGAGTCGCGCCCTCGTCCGCGCTGGGTCTGTTCGCCGTCATCACCGCGATGGATCTCATCGAGGGCGTGGTCTATCCGGTCGGTGGCATCAACGCGGTGCCGACGGCGATGGCCACCGCCCTCGAGAGTCATGGCGTCGAGATCCGTTATGGCACAACCGTTTCGTCGGTGCGCGAGGACACACGAGACGTGCTGGTGACCGACGCCGACGGCCGCTCCGACCGCTACGACTCGGTCGTGCTGACGTGCGAACCCGAAGCAGCAGCAACGCTTCTCGGCGACCACACCAGTCGGACGCTGAGGCGCCGACGACAGATGTCGCCCAGCTGCGTGGTGCTCGCCGCCGGCGTCGACCATCGCCTGCCGGTCGAGGCGCATCACACGATCCACCTCGGCCGCGCCTGGGACGAAGTGTTCGTCGATCTCGCCGAAGGTCGCCCGATGCGGGACCCTTCGTTCCTCGTCTCGGTGCCTACGCGTACGGACCCGTCGATCGCACCGGCCGGCGGAGATGTCCTCTATGCGCTGTTCCCCACGCCGCACCTGCGCCACCAGCACCCCCTCGACTGGCGACGGCTCCGCGCGCCTTATCGCGAGCACATGCTTCATCACCTGGCCGCAGCCGGCATGGGTGATCTGAGCGGGTCGTTCGAGGTCGAGGAGCTGATCACACCTGACGACTGGCGCCGTCGTGGATTCGCTGACGGGACACCGCTGTCCGCGGCTCACACGTTCATGCAGACCGGGCCGTTCCGCACCCCCAACCGCCTCAGCTCACGGCTCGTGCTGGCCGGCTCGGGCACGACTCCAGGCATCGGGGTGCCCATGGTGCTGATCAGTGGTCGCCTCGCGGCCGAGCGTCTCGTCGGCCGTGACCCTTCCTATCGCTCACGCGCCTGGCGCTGAACCCGACATGTCCGCACCAGGTCTCGAGGCGGCGTACGCCTGCTGCCGTGCGATCCATCGCCGATACGGCCGGACGTTCTACCTGGCGACCCGACTGCTGCCCCGCGACCGCCGACCGCATGTCCACGCGCTGTACGCCTTCGCGAGGGTCGCCGACGAGATGGTCGACTCCCCTGCCGCACAAAGGGATTCGGGTGCAACGTTCCTCGTGTGGAGTGCCACGGCAACCGAGACCTTGCGCGCGTCCAGCCCTCCGGATGCCGCTGACGAGCCCGTCCTCGCCGCCACGTGGCACACCCTGCGCACCTTCGATCTCGACCCGAGACTGATCGAGGAGTTCCTCCGCTCGATGGCGATGGACCTGAGCGTCGCGCGCTACGCCACGTGGGACGACCTGCGCGACTACATGCGCGGAAGTGCAGCCGTCATCGGCGAGATGATGGCGCCCGTCCTCGGCGCGCACACCGATGCGGCGCGTCTGCACGCCGGACTCCTCGGAGAGGCGTTCCAGCTCACCAACTTCGTGCGGGACGTGGCCGAGGATCACGAGCGGGGCCGGATCTACCTGCCCCAGGCCGACCTGACTCGACACGGCGTCACCGACCTCGACATCGCCGAAGCCGCGCGCACCACGGTGCCGAGCGACGGCGTACGACGTCTGATCGCCTTCGAGATCGCCCGCGCCCGGTCGCTCTACGAGCTGGCCTCCCCGGGTGTGGCTGAGGTCGACTGGTGGGCGCGACCGTGCCTGCGCGTCGCGACCCGGCTCTACGCCGGCATTCTCGACGAGGTCGAGGCTCTGGACCTCAACGTGTTCGCCGACCGCGCGGTCGTCCCTCGCTCGCGTCGCCTGCGGGCTGTGGCGACGGCGTGGCGTCACCTGCCCCACGAGAACGACCCAGCCGAACCCAGACCGCACAGCTGAGGAGTACGAGCGCGAAGCCGAAGCCGAGGTCCTCGACGGGTGCGTAGACGATGCGTCCATGACCGAGCAGCACCGGCGTGCTGTCGCCCACGATCCGGCCCGGGTCGTACTGCACGATGCGTCGCCCGGTCAGCCAGCCGTTGGTGAGCAGCTGAAAGACCACGATCACGGCGTAGGCGAGCCACCACGCCCTGCTCCTGACGAGCTGGGTGCGCAGAACCCAGAGGTCCACGGCCACGGCCACCGGTACGGCGATCGCGGCCAGCAGCGTGTAGGTCATAGCCGTCGGCGGTCCCGAGCCCGTACGAGCACCGTCTGCACGGCCTCGTAGGTGAGGATCGCGGCCAGCGGGATCACGACGAAGAACCCGACCTCCTCGAGAGGGATGCCGAGCACGCGCGCGGGCAACGTCTGAGCGGAGTCGAACCGCCAGTGTCCGGCGTGAGTCGCGAGCAGGTCCCAGACCAGGAACGGCCCGGCTGCGAGGACGAGGGTCAGGAGCAGCCGTCGCCACCGGCGCAGGACACCGAGGTGGAACCAGCGATCCAACGGCAGCGTTCCGAGCAGGCAGAACGCCAGCATCCCGGCGTAGGTCAGGTGGCGCACGTCAGAACGCCAGCTCCTGGGCGCGCTTGCGCACCTCGGCCCGACGGCCGGCGCGCAGCATGTCGACCGGCGAGCCGTCGATGGGAAGGGTGTCGTCCGGCGTGAACAGCCACGTCAACGACTCTTCCTTGGTCAGACCTGCGTCGCGCAGCACGGTGATCGTGCCCGGCAGCGTGGGCAGCACCGCCCCGTCCTGGACGAACGCCGCCGGCACCGCGATCACGAGCCGCTCGCCCACCCGATGCGCGAGTACCTGCCGGTCGTCGATCAGCTGCCGTGTCGCCTTCAGCGGCAGGCCGAGCGCCTCCGCCAGATCGGGTACGGGAAGCCAGTCCCCCACCAAGTTCTCAAGGGTCCGGTCCACAGGCTCGCTCGCGTCACTCACGCAGGTCAGCCTGCCAGAGATCCCAACACGCTCTGGGCGCGCCTGCGTGCTGGACGAACCGTTCCCCATTAGCGTTCACACAGGCCACACCTGTCACATCCGTACCACGGTACGACGGTCGGGCCCCCGCAGGCACGACTGACCCGGTCGCTCGAGATCACCCTCTCGAACCGATGGGAGCCCGTACCAGCGACGGCGAGCCGAGCACCGGCGAAAGGACGCGACCGATGGCACCCGTGGACTACACCCCTCCGGCCAACCCGCATGCCCTGCACAACCCGGCCCAGCAGGCTCAAGCCGACGGGCGCGCGTGGACGACCTATACCGTCCGTCCCGGCGATTCGCTCGCCAAGCTCGCCGTCAAGCACCAGACCTCCATCGCGGCGCTGGTCTCCAAGAACCAGATCACCAACCCCCGCCACATCGAGGTCGGCCGCACCCTCAAGGTGCCGGGTCCGCCGCCCAAGCGGTCGACGGCGACCAAGCCGCGACCCACGCCGGCGCCCTCCGCCCGCGGACCCAGGACCGGCGTCCCGGTGAAAGCTCCGGTCCGTCAGGTCCGGACCCACCGCGTCCAGCCGGGCGACAACCTGATCACCCTCGGCATCCGCTACGGGTGCGGCTGGTCGGCGTTGATGAAGGCCAACGGCATCAGCGATCCCAACCACATCGCGGTCGGTCGAGTCCTGCGCATCCCGGTCAAGCCGGGCATGGATGGCGGCGTCCCGACGCAACCGGTGAGTCGCTCGCGTCCGGCGCCCGAGCAGGCGAAGCCCACGCGGGCCACACCGAAGCAGGCGGCCCCCGTGCGTACGCACCGCATCCGCCCCGGACAGACCCTCACCCAGCTCGGGGTCTTGTACGGCTGTGGTTGGCGTGCCATCGCCAACGCGAACGGCATCAGCAACCCCGACCAGGTCGCTGCAGGAACCGTGCTGAGGCTTCCGGCGAACGCCAGGTACAACCCTGCCAAAGCCTCGCGCGGCTCCTCCCGTAAGGCCACCAAGGACAACACCTTCGCGGGCCGCACGTACTCCGACAAGGTCGTCGCGGCTGCCCGTGCGAACCGAGAGGCGCTGCGCCACGCCGACGTGCCGTCCCGCAGCCAGACCCGCGACCTCATCGTCAAGACCGCTCGTCGTTACGGCGTCAGCCCCAAGCTGGCGCTCGCCATCGGCTGGCAGGAGTCCGGCTGGAACCAGCGCGCCGTCTCCGTGGCCAACGCGGTCGGCGTCATGCAGGTGATGCCTGGCACCGGTCAGTGGTGCAGTGACATCGCTGGGCGCAAGCTCAACCTGCTGAACACCCGCGACAACGTCACGGCCGGCGTGGTGCTGCTGCGTTGGCTGACCACTCACGCGAGCAGCACCGACCAGGCGATCGCCGGCTACTACCAAGGTCTGGGCGGCGTTCGCGAGAAGGGCATGTACCCCGACACGAAGATCTATGTGCGCAGCGTGAAGGCGCACATGGCCCGGTTCTAGGCAGCGCCGGCCCGTACGCCGCTCGCGACTGTCTCGAACTGGTCGCGCCTGAGTGAGCGGACGGGCCGGTGTTCGTACACTCGGGTCGTGTCCAAGGTCGCTTCTACCTCCCTCGTCGGTCGCGTGATCGACGGGCGATACCGCGTTCAGTCCCACCTCGCTGATGGGGGTATGGGCACCGTCTTCATCGCCATGGACGAGCGGCTCGACCGCGAGGTCGCCCTCAAGGTCATGCGCCCGGACCTCGCGCGGGACGACGCGTTCGTCGCGCGCTTCCGCCGTGAGGCCCGATCGGCGGCTCGGCTGTCCCACCCGCACGTGGTCAGCGTCTTCGACCAGGGCCAGGACGACTCGTACGTCTTCCTCGCGATGGAGCTCGTGCGCGGCCGGACGCTGCGCGACGTCATCCGCGCCGAGGCACCCCTGACCACGCGCGCCGCGCTGGACATCTTCGAGGCGATCCTCCAGGCGCTGGCAGCCGCTCACCAGGCCGGCCTGATCCACCGCGACGTCAAGCCCGAGAACGTTCTCATCAGCGAGGACGGCCGCATCAAGGTCGCCGACTTCGGTCTGGCGCGCGCCGTCACGACGGACACGCTCACCACCAACAGTGATGTGCTCCTGGGCACAGCCGCCTACCTCGCGCCTGAGCAGGTCGAGCACGGTGCTGTCGATCAGCGCAGCGACGTCTACTCGGCCGGGCTGCTGCTGTTCGAGATGCTGACCGGCGAGAAGGCCTATCCCGGCGACAGCCCGATCCACGTGGCCTACCAGCACGTCCACGGGGCCGTCCCCATGCCGTCGGACGCGGTGCCAGGCATCGCGCCCGAGCTGGACGCCCTGATCGCTCTCGGGTCGGCGAAGGCTCCCGAGGACCGACCGGCCGACGCGGGCGCGATGCTCGTCGAGGTGCGTCGGGCGCGCGGCGCGCTCGGGCAGGACCAGCTGGACGGTCGTCCCCAGCCCGGTGCGAATGGCAGCGCCGCAACCGGCAGCTCCACGATGGCGCTGAGCGGCGACTCCACCAGCCAGCTCCGCCGGCCCCCGCCTCCCCAGCAGCACCGAGCAGGGCAGGTCGGCCCAGGTGGGCCGACCGGTGGACCGCCTGGTGGTCAGCCGCCCGGAGGCCCACTGCAAGGGCCCGCGAAGCCCCCGCACTCCGGTCCGCCGGCAGGCGCACGGCGCGCTGTCGCCACCGCACCCGACGAACGGCGTACAGGCTGGTGGATCGCGGCGGCCGTCGCGGTGCTGCTGGCGGTCTGCGGCGGAGGCGCCGCCTGGTGGTTCACCGCCGGACCTGGCGGCACGGTGACCGTGCCCAACGTGGCCGGTCAGGGCCGAGGTGTGGCGGTGCGCACCATCGACGACGCAGGACTGTCGGTGCAGGTGCGCGAGGTCTTCAACGAGAGCGTCGGTCGCAACACGGTCGTCCGTACGATCCCGGGCGGCGGAGCCGACCAGCGCAAGTCCGACGCGGTCGTCGTCGAGGTGTCCAAGGGACCCGAGCGGTTCATCGTGCCGCAGGTCGTCAACGTCGACCAGCAGGCGGCGCAGACCAGGATCACGCAGGCGCATCTCAAGGTGGCCGGCGTGACCGAGGCGTTCGACGAGACCGTCCCGGCCGGGCGCGTCGTCAGCGCCGACCCGACCGTCGGCAGCCAGCTCAAGAAGGACGCCGCGGTGCGTCTGGTGGTCAGCAAGGGCCGTCAGCCGATCACCGTGCCGGTGGTGACGGGCAAGCCCCAGGCTGAGGCCGAGTCCGCCGTGACCGGCGCCGGCCTCAAGGTCACGCTCGCGCCGCAGGCGTTCGACGACACGATCCCGGCCGGCTCGGTGATCAGCCAGACGCCGGCCAACGGCACGCTCTTCAAGGGTCAAGAGGTCACGCTGGTGATCTCCAAGGGACCGGAGATGGTGACCGTGCCGCGCGTCATCGACATGAACGCCAAAGACGCTCGGCGCACCCTCGAGGACGCCGGTCTGAAGGTGAAGGTCTCGCGAGTCTTCGGCGGCATCTTCGACACCGTGCGCGATCAGGATCCGCAGCCGGGCACGAGCACTCCGAAGGGCACCGAGGTCAAGATCTCCGTGGTCTGACCGAGCCGGAAGCTGACGAAGCCGAGCGGTCGCGGTTTGCGATCGCAAGGTGACTCGCTACCTCGCAGATGACTCCCCTCGACGCGAGGCATCTGCGAGTTGGGGAGTCACTTTGCAGCAGCGAACGCGCGTCACACAGTGCGGCAGTGAGTGAATGAGACCCGCGCGCTGCGACGCCGAACGGCCCGGTTCCCTTGCGGGACCGGGCCGTTCGCGTGTGCTGTGTCAGGCCAGGCGCTGACTGAGCATCTCGGCCACGAGGAACGACAGCTCCAGGCTCTGCTGGTGGTTGAGCCGCGGGTCGCACGCGGTCTCGTAGCGCTTCTCGAGGTCGGCGTCCAGGATCTTCTCCGACCCTCCGAGGCACTCGGTCACGTCGTTGCCCGTGAGCTCGACATGGATGCCGCCGGGGATCGTCCCCAGCGACTGGTGCACCTCGAAGAAGCCGCGCACCTCCTCGACCACGTCATCGAACTCGCGGGTCTTGTAACCCGTCGAGGACTCGAACGTGTTGCCGTGCATCGGGTCGCTCACCCAGACGACCTTGGCACCGCTCGCGGTGACCTTCTCGACCACCGGTGGCAGGGCGTCGCGGACCGTCTGCGCGCCCATGCGTGTGATGAACGTCAGGCGCCCCGGCTCGCGGTCGGGGTCGACCTTGTCGATGATGCGCAGCACCTCGTCGGGGTCGACGTTCGGGCCGAGCTTGACGCCCACCGGGTTGTGGATGCGCGAGACGTAGTCCAGGTGTGCGCCGTCGAGCTGACGCGTGCGCTCGCCGACCCACACGAAGTGGCCCGACGTGGCGTACGGGTTGCCCGTGCGCGAGTCGATCCTGGTCAGCGGCTGCTCGTAGTCCAGCAGCAAAGCCTCGTGGCTCGCGAAGAACTCGACCGTCCGCATCGCGTCGAAGTCAGCGCCACAGGCGTCCATGAAGCGCATCGCACGGTCGATGTCACGAGCAGTCGTCTCGTAGCGCGCGTAAGCGGAGTTGGCGATGAAGCCACGGTTCCACTCGTGCACGTGCCGCAGGTCGGCGAAGCCACCGGTGGTGAACGCGCGCACGAGGTTCAGCGTCGCCGAGGACGTGTGGTACGCCCGTGCCAGGCGGTCCGGGTCGGGGCGCCGAGCCTCGGGCGAGAACGCGAAGTCGTTGACCATGTCGCCGCGGTACGCCGGCAGGGTCACGTCTCCCCGCGTCTCGGTGTCCTTGCTGCGGGGCTTGGCGTACTGACCCGCGATCCGGCCCATCTTGATGACCGGGGTACTGGCGCCGTAGGTGAGGACGGCCGCCATCTGCAGGATCGTCTTGACCCGGTCGCGGATGTTGTCGGCCGTTGCCGAGTCGAACATCTCGGCGCAGTCGCCGCCCTGCAGGAGGAACGCCTCACCACGCGCCGCGTCGGCCAGTCGGCTGCGCAGCACGTCGCACTCCCCCGCGAACACCAACGGCGGATACGACGCCAGCGTCTCGCGGACACGCTCCAAGGAGCCGTCCTGCGGCCAGCTCGGACGCTGGGCGGTCGGCAGGTCCGGCCACTGCAGGCCGGGCGTGCTGGAGGGAACGACAGGGGCGGTCGGGGCCGTGGTGCTCACCGCCCCAGGGTAGTTGCCTCGCGCGCGAGTGTCCGTGCTGCCCAGGTCGCGGACTCGTCGCGCAGTTAGGTTGGCGGGATGACCTTCTCGATCGTCGCTCGCAGCGGCGCCGCCCATGGTGTGGCAGTCGCCAGCAAGTTCCTCGCAGTGGGGTCGGTCGTGCCCGCAGTCGACGCCCGTGGGGCGGTCGCAACACAAGCCTGGGCGCGGACGGCGTACAAGCAAGAGCTCCTCGAGCTCTTGGCCAAGGGCGTCGAGACGTCCACGGCTCTCGACCAGGCCACCAGTGCGGACGAGGGCCGCGAGGCCCGCCAGGTCGGCGTCGTCGGCCCGAGTGGTCCGGCCACGTTCACCGGGGCCGACGCGACCCCATGGTGCGGCGGGCGGACCGGTGAGGACGGAGCGGACGCGTACGCCATCCAGGGCAACATCCTGGTCGGCGAGGAGGTCGTCCTCGAGATGGAGCAGCAGTGGCTGCGCGGGGCGCACCTGCCGTTCGCGGACCGGCTGGCCCAGGTGCTGCTCGCCGGAGATCGTGCCGGCGGCGACCGTCGCGGTCGGCAGTCAGCGGCTCTGCTGGCCTACTCGCCCGGCACGGGTTACGACGACAGCGGTGTGCTGGCGGACCTGCGGGTCGACGACCACGACGACCCGGTGCCGGAGCTGATCCGGCTGCTGGACCTGCAGGACCTCTACCTCGGCCGCCCCACCACGGTGCTCCGCCTGCAGGGCAACCTGGCCGAGGAAGTGGCCGCGAGGCTGCAGGCGACCGGCCGGCGTACCGAGGACGTCAGCGCTGCTTTGGCCGACTGGGCAGGCGTCGAGAACCTCGAGATGCGCCTGACCGACGACGGGATCGATGCGCGGGTGCTGCAGGTCCTGCGCGAACGGACCGGCGAGCTGCCGACCTAGGCCGTCGCGCGGGTGCTGCCCCCGGTCGGGCTGCTGTCGCCCTGCTCCTGCTCGGTGGTCTCGACCGGTGCCTCGGCGCCATCGAGATCCGACTCGTCCGCCGGCTCGACCTCGCCGTCGGCGTTGGTACGACGCTGCTGCACCTGCTCGATGCGCGCGACTGCGCCCTCCTGGATCTGGTGGGCAATCGCTGCGGCGCCGCCGCCGATCTCCTTGGCCTTGGCCGTGACTCGGTCCTTGACGGACGACGCATAGACGTCGACGTATTCCTGGCCGGAGAGCAGCATCAGCTCGTACATGATCTCGTCGGTGATCGAGCGAAGCACGAACCGGTCGTCGTGCATGCCCTGGTAACGCGAGAAGTCCATCGGCCGGCCGATCCGGACGCCGATGCGCATGATGCGCGGGATGACCTTGCCGGTGGGCTGTGCCTTGTCCGTGTCGATCATCGCGACCGGCAGCACCGGGACGCGAGCCTCGAGGGCCATCCGGGCGACGCCGGTCTTGCCCTTGTAGAGGCGACCATCGGGAGAACGCGTGCCCTCGGGGTAGATGCCGAACAGCTCACCCTTGCCCAGGACCTTCAGGCCTGCCTGAATGGCACCCTCGCTGGCGCTGCCGCCGGCCCGGTCGATCGGGATCTGTCCGGCGCCGCGGAAGAACGCTGCCGTCAGTCGCCCTTTGATCCCCGTGCCCGTGAAGTACTCGATCTTCGCGGGAAAAGTGATGCGCCGCTCCAGCACGAGGGGTAGGAAGAAGGAGTCCGAGAAGGACAGGTGGTTGCTCGCGAGAATCGCCGCACCCTCCTCGGGCACGTGCTTGTCGCCCTCGACCCACGGTCGGAACAGCAGATTGAGAAGAGGACCGAGCACGATCTTCTTCAACACCCAGTAGAACACTGTGCCTCCCGTCTGATGAACGGCCTGAACTCTACGGCACCCTCGCGCACCGATGGCGTCGATGGAAGGATGCACCCATGCAGATCCTCCCCGGTGCCGAGCCGCTGTCCCACGACGGCTCGCAGGTAGGTGTCCTGGTCTGTCACGGATTCACCGGGACCACCCAGAGCATGCGTCCGATCGCCGAGCGCTGCGTCGCCGAGGGATGGACCGTACGCATGCCTCGGCTGCCCGGTCACGGCACGACCTGGCAGGACCTCAACAAGACGGTCTGGACCGACTGGTACGCCGAGGTCGAGGCGGCCTACGCCGAGCTGCAGGAGCGGTGCACGCACGTGGCCGTCGTCGGCCTGTCGCTGGGCGGCAGCCTCGTGACCCTCCTCGCGGAGGAGCACGATGACGTTGCCGGCCTCGTCCTGATCAACCCGGCCTATGAGCCCAAGGACCCGCGGCTGAAGGCGCTGCCGATCGTCAAGCGCTTGGTGCCCTCACTTGCGGCCATCGGCAACGACATCAAGAAGCCCGGCGTCACCGAGCTGGCCTACGACCGCACACCTCTCAAGGCGCTCCACTCGGCGGTGGCGATGTGGCGGCAGGTCACCCGAGACCTGCCCCAGATCACCCAGCCGATCCTGCTGATGCACTCGCCGGAGGATCACGTGGTGGAGCCGAGCAACTCCGAGCTCCTCCTGTCGCGGGTCTCCAGCGCTGATGTCACGGAGATCCTCCTCGAGGACTCCTTCCACGTGGCCACGCTCGACAACGACGCCGAACGCATCCTCGATGAGACCGTCGACTTCGTCCGCAAGGTGTGTGCCTGATGTCCACGGACCCACGCGACAACGAGCGCACTGATTTCGACGCGAGGTTCGCTGAGATCATCGCGCAGTTCGACGAGGACCCACTGGACTCATCGGACCTGGCCGACCAGCCGGACGAGGTGGACGACGAGCCCGATCGGCCGTCGGCCGAGGTTCTGCCTCCTGAGCCCACGGCGTCGATGGACCCTCTTGCCTCGCTGCCGGTCCAGTGGCGGATGCCGTCGACCGATGAGCCTCCGGCCCTCATGGAGGACGACGGCACCTACGAACCCCCGCCGCCGATGCCGCTGCCGACCGGCGACCTGCACTTCTGGGGCATCCTCGCCGCCATGATCGGCGGCCCGTTGTGGCTGCTCTACCTGTTCATGTTCGACCGCTACGCCCGGCCCATGTGGTGGGTGCTCGCCTGCGCGGTGAGTGCCCTCGGCGTCGTCCTGCTCATCCTGCGCCAGCCGGTCAACCGCGACGATCAGGATGAGGACGACGACGGCGCAGTGCTCTGAGTCTTCTGAACCTGCTGGGCTCATCTCCTCCTCCGGCCGAGGTCGCAGGCTCCCCCGGTCCGGCATCGTCGACGAGCCGAGTGCTTACACCTTGAGCGGTGTGAGATCCAGATCGAGGTAGAGCGGGCGGTGGTCGGTCGCCGCAACCAGATCAGCCTCGTCCAGCTCCAGGCTCGGTCGCACGGGCTTGAGCGTGGGCGAGGCGAAGATCGCGTCGATGCGCTTGACCGGCTTGCTGCTCGGGAACGTCAGCACATCCCCGTTCGCATCCTCCAGCTCGCGTGACAGCTCGGCCCACGCCTTGCCGTCGTGGGTCTCGTTGATGTCCCCGGCCACTACCAGCGGGACGTCGTCGCCCAGCTCGGCGGCCCGGCGCAGCAGTGCCGCGTGGGCCGGTCGCTCTGCCGACCGCAGGCTGAGGTGCACGCTCACCGCGGTCAACGGCCGATGGCCCGGCAGCTGCAGCTGGGCGAAGGCGTAGCCGCGCGGCTCGTCCGGCCGGCGTACGGGAAGGAGCCGATGACCGCTGGAGAGCACGTCCACCCGCAGCGCCGTGAACAGCGTCGTGCTCATCCGGCCCCGATGACCGCCCGCCCAGTAGAGCCCGCAGCTGGCCGCGAAGTCGGCGATCCGGTGACCCGAAAGCGGGTGTCGCGGGACCTCCTGCAGGCACAGCACGTCCGGATTGAGAGCTCGGACCACGCGCCGCAGCGCATCGGTGTCGTCCTTGAAGGCGCGCACGTTGTAGGACACCACCCGAAGCATGCTCGTGCCTGTGCCCGCTCCGAGAGCGTCCGGGACGTTGTCGCTGGCGTTCGCGTTCATGCGGGTACGACCGCCGCCCGGGCCAGGTCGGCGGCACCGACGAGGCCGGCCTCATTGCGGAGCTTGGCCGCCTTGATCCGCGCCTCAGGTCGATAACCGCGACCGGCGAGGTGGCGGCGGAACGACTCGCGGGCGGGGTTGAGGAGCAGGTCACCAGCCGCGCTCACGCCGCCGCCGATCACGAACGAGCCGGGGTCGAACGCGTTGGCGAGGTTGGCCAGGCCGATCCCGAGCCAGCCGCCGATCTCCGCCAGCAGCTCGGCGGCGATCGGATCACCCTGCTCGGCCGCCTCGGTGACGATCGGTCCGGTGATCGCCGAGATGTCTCCACCGACCCGTGCGATCAGATCGGCGGCCAGCGGCGACTGTGCCATGACCAGCGAACGCGCCTCGCGCACCAAGGCGTTGCCACTGGCGTACTGCTCCCAGCACCCTCGGTTGCCGCACTCGCAGCGGTGCCCGCCAGGCATCACCTGCATGTGACCGAACTCGCCGGCGATGCCGAAGCGTCCGCGCTGGATCCGTCCGTCGTTCATGACCGCACCGCCGATGCCGGTGCCCAGGTTGACCATCACCAGGTGGGTCTCGCCCTGGCCGGCGCCGAAGCGCCACTCTGCCCAGCAGGCCGCGTTGGCATCGTTGTCGACGAAGACCGGCAGCTCGACGCGCCGAGCGAGCGCCTCACGCAACGGTTCGTGCCGCCATGACAGGTGGGGTGCGAAGACCACGGTCGCACGGTCAGCGGCGACGAACCCGGCCGCTCCAATCCCGATCGCGACCACCGGGTCCTCCGTGCCGCCGAGCAGCTCCTCGACCACGTCGACGATGAGGTCCTCGACCACGCGCGGGGCGGTCGAGCGGTGCGGGGTGTCGCGCCGTGCGCGCAGGATCACCTGACCGTGCTCGTCGACCAGCCCACCGGCGACCTTGGTGCCACCGATGTCGATGCCGATCGCTCTCGGCGGCGTGCTCATGCGGATCCTTCCCTCGCCAGTGCAGCGGCCCCGATCATGCCAGCGTCATTGCCGAGCTGGGCCGCGACCATCCTGGCCACCGGCCGG
This sequence comes from Luteipulveratus mongoliensis, assembly GCF_001190945.1. Lineage (NCBI taxonomy): Bacteria > Bacillati > Actinomycetota > Actinomycetes > Micrococcales > Dermacoccaceae > Luteipulveratus > Luteipulveratus mongoliensis. Next base: position 3,543,574 of record NZ_CP011112.1, read on the forward strand.
TATCCGCGCCCGGTCAGATGCGTCTTGTACGCCGTCCGTGCCGGTCCGAGGACCAGGTCACCCGCTCCGCTGAGCCCGCCGCCGATCACGATGAAGCCTGGGTCGAGCACGGCGGCCACGGTCGCCATTCCCTCGCCGAGCCACATGCCGACCTCGGCGAGCAGCTCGACGGACGCGGCATCGCCGTCCTCGGCGAGCGCACTGACGTCCGTACCGCGCAACTGGTCCGGGTCTCCCCCACATCGTTCGATCAGCGCCGCCGCGGCCGGGCCTCCGGTGCGGACGACTTCTCGCGCCTGGACCAGCAAGGCGGTGCCGCTCGAGTAGGCCTCGAGACAGCCGAGATTGCCGCAGCCGCAACGACGCCCGTTGCGCTCGATGCGCACATGGCCGAGCTCGCCGCCGATCCCGAAGGCACCGCGGTGGATGCGTCGTTGGTGGACGACCGAGCCACCTACGCCGGTGCCGAGGGTCACCATGACGAGGTCTTCGGCGTCACGGCCCGCGCCGTGGACGAGCTCGCCGTACGCCGCCGCATCGGCATCGTTCTCGATGACGACCGGCAGCCCGGTCGCGTCGTGCAGCAAGGACCGCAGAGGGAAGTCGCGCCACGCGAGGTTGGGCGCGAACCGCATCATGCTCCGCTCGGCATCGAGGTAGCCCGCACACGCCGCGCCGACGCCGATCGGCTCGGCGGACGGACGCAGCTCCTCGACGAGGGCAGCGAGGGCGGCGACGATCGCCTCGGGGTCGGTCGCCGGCGACGGCACGGTCATCCGTCGGGTCACCGCGCCCGACGCGTCGACGAGCGCGCCCGCGATCTTCGTCCCGCCGACGTCGAGACCGATGGTTCCTGCGTCCACGCTCAGTCCAGGTCCGGGTCGGTCGTGGGGACGTCCTCGTCGACCACGTCGAGGACCTCGTCCCGGTGCTCGGGCGTACCCGGGCGCGCCGGCTCGCGGGTCGGAGGTGCCGACTCCCCTGACGCAGTGCGCCGGTCGGCCGCGACGGCCTGGAGCGATCCAGCCACCATGCCGAGCAGGTCAGCGATGCGGTCCATGGTCTCGGGTCGCACGTTGTGCAGCAGACCGGCGACTCGGCAGACGGGACACACCTGGCAGACCGCGGCGACCATGGCCGCGTCCTGGCAGGAGCACCCCGCCGGACGCGGCTCCTCGGACTCCTGGTGATCGTCGTCGCTCGACGACGTCGCGGCGGACGGTTCAGGGGTCGTGTCGTCCTCGGGGGTCTGCGGATCCGCGCCCGGAGCACCGGTGAGGCCGGCGAGAGCCTCGACCAGGCGTACGGCCTCGTCGGCGACGGAGGAAGCGCTGGTCGACCAGCTGGAGCTGTCGTCGGGAGGGCGTGTCACGGGCGGTGCTCCTGCTGGTCGGGGGTGAAGCGCACTTCGAGGGTGCCTTCGCGGACAACGGCGCTGCGCGCGTGACATCGTCTCAGGGACGACGGTAGGGGTGCGACACGTCGTACGCCGGCCGCCTCGATCACGAGGTCGTCGTCCAGGCGTCGCACGGCGACATCACGAGAACGCAATGATGGCAACGGTGTTCGCCAGATCCATCCGGTGCCGTCAGCCACGAGCGGCGCCGCGGACACCGGCCGGTCCTCCATGACGAGGTCGAGCACGGGCTCGACCGAGAAGCTGTCATCGGCGCGGGTGACGGTCGCGCAGACCGGGATGCCGTGCAGTGCCAGTCCCACGTCGGTGCGCAACGATCTCGGGTCGTCGTCACGCACCTGGGTCGTCACGGCCACCGCAGCGGAGAGCTCCTGCTGGATCTCGCCGGCGATGGCGTACGCCGCCCGAACCCGGGCGCTCGCGCGCTCACCCGGCCAACGACGTCCGAGGGTGGCAGCCAGCAGCGGTCGGCTCGTGGCCAGCCAGCCGCGTTGGGCGGGGAGCAACCTCTCCAGCACCCACGGCAACTGATGAGCGAGGCCGCACAGGTCCACGGCACGTGAACCGGCGTCGACGACGATGAGCTCGGCGCGGTCGGAGTGCTCATGTCCCACCACGAGGGCGCTCAGCAGCTCGGCGCCCGGCACGGTGACCAGCTCGTCCACGAGTCGCCCGTCGAGGCCCGCAAGATCGGTGAGCTCACGCGCCAGGAGAGCGCCCGGCCCGTCGGGACGGGCTCTCGTGTCGAGGATCTCGGGTGTCGGAGCGTCCGGTAGCAGCAACGACGACGCGCCCGCCACGGGATCGAGATCGATGAGTCCCACCGAGCGACCCTTGGCGGCCGCGCCAGCAGCCAGTGCTGCGGCGACGGTCGACGAGCCGGCCCCACCGGGGCCGGCCACCAGCACGATCCGAGCAGGCACCTCAGGCCTCGGCGCGCTTCTTCAGCTCCTTGAGCGCAGTGTCGATGATGATCTTCTCGGCCTTTCGCTTCAGGATGCCGAGCATCGGTAGGGCCACGTCGACCGCGAGCTGGTAGTCGACATGGGTGCCCGCCCCCTTAGGGGTCAGCGTGTAGGAGCCGTCCAGCCCCTTGAGCATGCCGGCCTTCACAAGCGTCCAGCTGATCGCACCCGTGCCGTCCTCGTCGACGTCCCATTCGTAGCCGAGGGTGTAGGTGTCCTTGACGACACCCGCGTCGAGCACGAACTCCACCTGCTCGGCCCAGCCGTCATCGTCCTCAGCCAGCACGGTGGCGCTCTTGACCTGGCCGGCCCACTCCGGATAGCTCTCGAAGTCGGCGATGATGTCGAGCACAGACTCCGGTGCTGCACTGACGTCGATGGATGACTGTGTTCGCTCGGCCATGCAGCGCACTGTAGTCCGGCACCTGCCGGCCACGGTCGTTGCCGACAGTTACGCTGCGCATGTCCGTGACTGCGGAGGAGGGCTGTGCTGTGAGGGAGTTCGACGTCCCGCCGCTCGTCGTCCCGACGACGTTCGGCAACCTGGCGCTTCTGCCGACGCGCAACGCCGAGGTCGACCCGCACGGGGCGGGCTACGCCCGCAGAGCCCCGGACGGGTCCTGGGAGGACGTCACCCACGCGGCCTTCGCCGCTGCGGTCGATGCGCTGGCCAAGGGGTTCATGGCGACCGGCATCCAGGTCGGCGACAAGGTCGGACTGCTCTCGCGCACCCGCTACGAGTGGACGCTCACCGACTTCGCGCTGTTGGCCGCAGGTGCCGTGGTCGTGCCGGTCTACGAGACATCCTCACCCGAGCAGGTCTCGTGGGTGCTCGCCGACTCCGGAGCGGTCGCTGTCGTGGTGGAGACGGCAGCCCACGCGGCGACCGTCGCCTCCGTGCGTGCCGACCTGCCGACCTTGCGGGACGTCTGGCAGATCGACGCGGGCGGCCTCGATGAGCTGATCGAGGGCGCCACCGAGATCACCGACGCCGAGCTGCGCGGCCGTCGTACTCTCGCCGATCGCGACACGGTCGCCACCATCATCTACACGTCGGGCACGACCGGCCGTCCCAAGGGCTGCGTCCTGACCCACGGCAACTTCCTCACCCTCACTGAGAACGCCGTCGAGCGGCTCAAGACGGTGGTCGAGGCGCCTGGTTCCTCGACCCTGCTCTTCCTGCCGCTCGCGCACGTGTTCGCCCGCCTGATCCAGTGCGTTGCCGTCTACTCACGGGCCCGGCTCGGGCACACTGCCAACATCTCCTCGATCGTGGATGACCTCGGCGAGTTCCGCCCGACGTTCGTCCTCGCCGTACCTCGGGTCTTCGAGAAGGTCTACAACTCCGCCGAGCAGCAGGCCGTGGCCTCCGGGCGTGGGCGCGCCTTCCGCATGGGGGTCGACACCGCGGTCGCCTGGAGCCACGCGCTGGACAGCCCGGGCAAGCCGCCGATGGCCCTGCGGATGCGCCGGGCGTCGTTCGACCGGCTCATCTACAAGCGGTTGCGCGAGGCGATGGGCGGCCGCCTGGAGTACGCCATCAGCGGCGGCGCTCCACTCGGCGAACGGCTCGGGCACTTCTTCCGCGGCGCCGGCCTCCCGGTGCTCGAGGGCTACGGACTGACCGAGACGACAGCGCCGGCCACCGTCAACACTCCGGAGCTGACCAAGGTCGGCACAGTGGGACCGCCACTGCCGGGCGTCTCTGTCCAGGTCGCTGAGGACGGCGAGGTGCTGGTGCAGGGCGTCGGCGTGTTCGGCGGTTACCTCAACAACGAGGACGCCACCGTGGCTGCTCTCCAGGACGGCTGGTTCCACACCGGCGACCTGGGCGAGCTGGACGCCGACGGGTTCCTGCGCATCACCGGCCGCAAGAAGGAGATCATCGTCACCGCCGCCGGCAAGAACGTCGCGCCGGCCGTGATCGAGGACCGGCTGCGCGCGCACCCTCTGATCTCGCAGTGTGTCGTGGTGGGTGACCAGCAGCCGTTCATCGCCGCTCTGGTCACGCTCGACGCCGAGATGCTGCCGCTGTGGGGTTCGAGCCATGGGCTGCCCGGTCTCGATCTCGAGCAGGCGCGCACCGAGCCCACGGTGCTGCAGGCGGTGCAGGAGGCTGTCGACGAGGCCAACCAAGCCGTCAGCCGCGCCGAGTCGATCCGCGAGTTCCGATTGCTGCCAAGTGATTTCACCGAGGACAACGGCTACCTCACACCCTCACTCAAGGTGCGGCGGTCGCTCGTCCAACGAGACTTCGCAGAGGAGATCCGGCAGATCTACGACCAGCCGCGCAGCCAGGCCTGATACGGCTTCGACAGCGCTGCGGGTGTCACGCCGTACGCCTTCTCGAAGGCTCCGCGATCACCGGCGTCCGCCCGTCGTACGAAGTCGGTGAAGACGCGAATCCCCTTGCGCTGCACCAGGAATGCGCACCACGCGTGGGCGTTCTGGTACGCACCCGGCTGAGTCTGGCCGCCGGTCACTCTCAGCTCGGCGTCGCTCGGCGGTCCCGTGGGCACCAGCCCGCGCCGGATCTGACTGCTCAGGGTGGGTGCGGCCTGCGCGGTGGACAATGACGAGGCCCGGTAGGCCGTCAGCTCCGCCGAGCCCTCGATCACCCAGAGCGGGACGCCTCGGAGCCGACCCTGGCCCAGCGCAACGTGGGTCAGCTCGTGCGTCAGGACCACCTGTCGGCCGGCCGCGGTGGTGCTGGTCCACAGCTTGGGGTGGAGCACGACTCGGCTGTCGGCCAGGGTGACCGCAGGGACGCCGCCGTCCGCAGGCCGACCGGTGATCTCGGCGAACTCCGTGCCCGAGCCCGCCACCACCAGACGGACCGGAATGGACGACCAGTCCGTGCCCCACACCTGGGTGACCTGGCGCATCGCGGTCACGAGCTGAGACTCATAGGCCGCGCGCTGGGCGGCCGGAGCTCCGCCGGAGACCTGGACTCCGGGTCGTGCTGACGTCGTGGTCGATGACGCGGGTGGATCGTCCGAGGTCGTCGTGGAGCAGCCGCTGACCAGCATCGTCGCGCTCAGGGCCGCGACGAGCACGAGAGACGATGGGCGCGGCACCCGTCCAGGCTACGAGGCTGCCCCGTCGGACCGGCCCGTGCCTCAGCCGACGGAAGCCAGGCCGGGCCACGCCTCGCGCCGAGCGGTCGCCTGATGCGCCTCCGTGGCGCTGACCAACCCGGAGCTCACCAGCATGGTGAGCGCCTCTCGCTCGGCGGGGTCCAGCGGGAGATCGTGCACCGAGATGGTCAGCATCGCCGTGACCATGCAGTCCTCGCAGCGAGTGCCTCGCACGGGGCAGGTCTGGCAGTCGACGATCATCGCCGTCCTCCTTCCGTCGTGTCCTGCTCCGCACGCTATGCGGCACCACCGACAGCCCCGATCTGATACGTCCTGGTACGCGCGACCGGCGTCATCCCGAGCGTTGAGTACAGGTGCCGCGGGACCGGATAGCCGTCGTCCCCGCGCGGGCACACGAGCGCGCGGGTCGCACCGGCCTCGGCCAAGGCGACCAGGAGCGCCGCGCAGGCGGCCCTGCCCAGGCCGCGAACGGCGTACGACGGGTCCGTGCCCACGGGCTCGATCAACCCGCTGCGCGACCTCGGGTCGAACCATCCCAACGCTGTGGCGACCAGTCGCCCGTCCGGCGCTTGGACGACCACGTCCAGGTCCCGCCAGTACAGCGTCGTCGCGATCACCCGGTCGTAGGCGGCCCGGTCGAACGACGACTCGGCATCACTGGTGACGGGCTGCCCGGCGAGCTCCTGAACCCGCGCGGGCGCCCACGAGCGGCGGTGCACTGCGACGCGCTCGTCCTCCTCGCCAGAGCGGACCGGTCGAACCCGGTAGCCCGCCGGCATCAACGGCTGCGGCAGCAAACCGCTCAGCGCGCGGCACTGGTGCACGAACCATGGTGCCGACGAATCCTCCTGCGCCCCAACGCCTTTCAGCGCTCGCAGGAGGTGGCGCTCACGGTCCAGCACCGGTACGACCGCGACACTCGCCTGGTCCCGACACCAGGCCATGACCTCATCCCCCAGCAACGGGTCGGCTGTCGGGTCGACATGCACCTCGACGTACGCCAACGCGGCGTCTCCCTCCGCGTACGCCCACGCGACGAGCCTCTCCCCCGACGTCCAGATCCGGCGTACGACACGGTCGGGCTCCGGAGCAGCGGCGGACCAGCTCACGTCGCCAGGATGAACGCGTTGGCTCGTCGACCAGGTGCGGCTCGCAGCCCGGACACGGGCCTCGCGCACGTCGGAGGGCTCGGGGCCCTCGGGCAGATCCGCTGCCGCCCAGGTCGCTGTCATTCATCGATCGTGATCCTTGGACAGCACTGTGCGCCAACGCTTTTCCGCAGCCCACCAAGGCGCCTCCGCGCGCCTGACGTGGTGTGTCGGTGGTCCCGCCTAGCGTTCGATCCATGCCAGCCAGCAAGGTCCAGCACGCGATCCAGGCGACGTTCGACGACCTGGGTACGCCGCTGCACGACGTCACCTTCGTGGTGGTCGACCTTGAGACCACAGGCGGCAGCCCGGTCGCCTCCGAGATCACCGAGGTCGGTGCGGTGAAGGTCCGCGCCGGAGAGGTGCTCGGGGAGTTCCAGACCCTCGTCAACCCCGGTCTGCCGATCCCCGCGTTCATCTCGGTGCTCACCGGCATCACCGACCGCATGGTGGCGTCCGCGCCTCGGATCGACTCGGTCCTGCCGTCCTTCCTCGAGTTCGCCAAGGGCTCGGTGCTGGTCGCCCACAACGCGCCCTTCGACATCACGTTCCTCAAGGCGGCGACGTCCCGTCTGGGTCTGGAGTGGCCCGGACATGCGGTCGTCGACACCGCTCATCTGGCCCGCCAGCTGGTCACCCGCGACGAGGCGCCCAACCGCAAGCTCGGCACGCTGGCCCAGCTGTTCGGCGCGGCGACGACTCCCGACCACCGGGCCCTGCACGACGCCCAGGCGACCGTGGACGTGCTGCACGCGCTCATGGGTCGGGTCGGCAACCTCGGCGTGACGACGCTGGAGGAGCTGCAGTCGTTCACGTCCCGGGTCAGCCCGCAGCAGCGCCGCAAGCGGTTCCTGGCCGACAACCTCCCGTCCGCGCCCGGTGTCTACATCTTCAAGGACGGTCAGCAACGACCGCTGTACGTCGGCACGTCGGTCGACATCCGCCGCCGGGTCCGCACCTACTTCACGTCCAGTGAGCAGCGCACCCGGATGGCCGAGATGGTCGGCATCGCCGAGAGCATCACGCCGATCGTGTGCGCCACCCCGCTCGAGGCGGAGGTGCGCGAGCTGCGGCTGATCGCCGAGCACAAGCCGCGCTACAACCGGCGATCGCGCTTCCCGGAGAAGGCCGTGTGGGTCAAGCTCACCGTCGAGCCCTTTCCGCGGCTGTCCGTGGTCAAGGAGGTGCGGGACGACGGTGCTCAGTACGTCGGTCCGTTCGGGTCACGCAACCAGGCGCAGGACGCGGTCGCCGCACTCCACGAGGTGGTCCCGCTGCGGCAGTGCACCGTGCGGATGTCGGTTCGGGGCACGGGCAGCGCCTGCGTCCTCGCCGAGATGGGGCGGTGTGGCGCCCCGTGCACGGGCGCCCAGTCCCCGGAGTCCTACGACGAGGTCGTGCAGCGAGCCGCCGACGCGCTGAGCGGCGACGTGCGGCACGTCGTGGAGGCGCTCGAGGAGCGGATGAGCGTGCTGGCCGGCAGAGAGCGCTTCGAGGATGCCGGCCACCTGCGCGACCGCCTGATGGCTCTGGTCCGAGCGGCGGCGCGGGCTCAACGGATTCGGCCGCTGGCGGCCAGCCCCGAAGTCGTCGCGGCACGGCGGGTCGAGCAGGGCGGCTGGGAGATCGTCTGCGTACGTTTCGGTCGCCTCGCGGCGACCACCACGACGGCTCCTGGGGCTGACCCCATGCCGGTCATCGAGGCGCTGCGCGTCGGTGCCGAAGACGTACTGCCGGGGATCGCTCCGGCGCCGGCGGCCCTCCCCGAGGAGACCGAGAAGGTCCTGCGCTGGTTGGAGTCGCCGGGCGTCCGCATGGTTCACGTCGACGGCGAGTGGACTTGCCCGATGCACGGCGCGGGCGGTGCACGCGACCGACTGGAGCCGATGCTGCGCGCTCGCGAGGAGGTCGCCGGCTTCGGTGAGGCACCTGGCCGCTCACTCCACCGCCCTCCGGGCGCGGTGGCGTCGGGCCGCTCCGGGCGGCTTGGCTAGGGTGGGCACGTGATCTCCGCCATCGTCCTGATCAATGCCGATGTCAACCGCATCCCCGAGGTCGCTCAGGCGATCGCCGAGATCGAGGGGGTCAGCGAGGTCTACTCCGTGACAGGCAACGTCGACCTGATCGCTGTGGCCAAGGTCGCGCGGCACGAAGACTTCGCCGACGTGATCGCCGACCGCCTCAACAAGGTCGAAGGCGTGCGCGACACGCAGACCCACATCGCGTTCCGCACCTACTCCGCCGACGACCTCGGCGCGGCCTTCAGCATCGGCAACGACTGAGTCGTCCGCGTCTCTGCGCAGTCAGCCGGCGGCTGCGACTGCCGCGCTGGCGCGTACCCAGCGGTCCAGGGCTTGCGCCGCGGCACCGCGATCGATGGTCTCCTGAGCGACCTGGATGCCGGCCCGCACCAATGAGGTGAGGTCGTCGTACCCGCCGAACTGCCCTTCCTTGCCGTCGAGCAAGGTCAGGCCGATCGCCATCCCGGCATTGAGCACCACCGCGTCCCGTACCGGCCCGGTCGACCCCGCGAACACCTCGCGGGCCACCTGAGCGTTGTGGGCAGCATCGCCACCGCGCAACGCGGACAGCGGCGCGCGGTCGAGACCGAGCGCCGACGGGTCGAGCTCGAGCTCACTGACGGAGCCGTCACGAACCCACCAGACCTGTGAGGTCGTGGACAGCGTCAGCTCATCCAGACCGTCATCGCCACGGAAGACGGCTGCGTCCCGACCACGGCCGGCGAAGACCTCGGCGATGAACGGCGCCATCCGGCCGTCGGCGACACCGGTTGCGGAGTAGCGAGGTTGTCCGGGGTTGGTGAGCGGCCCCAACACGTTGAAGGCCGTGGGGATGCCCAGAGCCCGACGGACGGTGCCGGCATGTCGGAACGACGGGTGGAAAGTCTGTGCGAAGCAGAACGTGATGCCTGCCTGCTCGACGACCTGACGTACCTGCTCGGGCGTGAGATCGAGTCGTACGCCGAGCGCTTCGAGCACGTCGGCGGCTCCCGATGACGAGGACGCCGCCCGGTTGCCGTGCTTGACCACCTTGGCGCCCGACCCAGCGGCGACGACAGCCGCCATGGTCGAGATGTTGACGGTGTGCGCCTGGTCGCCGCCGGTCCCGACGATGTCGAGCGTGGTGCCCGGCACATCGATACGGAGGGCGTGCCCGAGCATCCCGTCGGCGAGGCCACGCATCTCGGCTGCCGTCTCGCCCTTGGCGCGTAGGGCCACGAGGAAGCCGGCCAGCTGTGCCGGCTCCGCCCGCTCGCTGAGGACCTGATCCATGACCCACTGCGTGTCGTCGGCAGTCAGGTCGTGACCGGCGAGCAGGGCCGTCAGCACGCTGGGCCAGGTCCGCTCGGCCGGCTGCTGATCAGCCATCGTCAGGGAGTGGCGACGAGACGCCGCGCCACGTCGGCGATCGTCGCGCCCAGCGTGAGCGGGTCGATCGGGTGCGGCACAGCGGCATCGGCCAGCGACCACGAGGCCAGCCACGCATCCTGCGGTCGGCCGGTGAGCACGATGACGGGCGGGCAGTCGAAGATCTCGTTCTTGAGCTGACGGCACAGACCCATGCCACCCACCGGGGTGGCCTCACCGTCGAGCAGGAGGACGTCGTACCCGCCGGCCTCCACCGCCTCGATCACGGCAGGAGCCGTCGCGCACTCACGCCACCGCTCGATCTCGACGTCCTTAGCAGGTCGACGGCCGACCCCGACGCGGACAGCGTCTCGGGTCGCGATGTCGTCGCTGTAGAGGAGGACCGACAGGCTGCGTATGGTCGAGGGCACGGGAGCGGTCGAGGGCATGCCCGCGATGCTACCCACCCCGCTGCGGAACCTTCGCCTGACCCAAGGCGTTTCGGACGGCGAAGGGGTACTGCCCGACAGCCCGTCGTACTACGCTGTGTCGTATGCGATGTCGCACCGCAGGCCCGGCCTTCCGGGAATCCGCGTGCCCGGCGGGGGGTCGTGCGCACACGGCCGCAGGGATAGGGCCATAATGACCGACGTGGCGACCGCGACTGCTCAGACGAGCCAACATGGAATCCCTGCCGGACACGGACCAGTCACCCGACCGAACATGACGGCCGTCGGCACGATGGTCTGGCTCGCCAGCGAGCTCATGTTCTTCGCGGGACTGTTCGCGATGTACTTCACGATCCGGTCAGTGGCACCGGAGCTCTGGACCAAGAACACCGAGGTCCTCAACGTCCCGTACGCACTCGCCAACACCCTGATCCTGGTGATCTCCTCGATCTGGTGCCAGCTGGGCGTCTTCAAGGCTGAGCAGGGTGTGCCGTTCCGCACGGGCAAGCTGCGGCAGGTCAGCCAGTGGGGCATGCGTGAGTGGTACGTCCTGACCTACCTGTTCGGCGCGACATTCGTCGCCGGTCAGGTCATGGAGTACTCCGAGCTCGTCGGCGAGGGAGTCCGTCTCGACTCCGACGCGTACGGCTCGATGTTCTACCTCACCACCGGCTTCCACGGCCTGCACGTGACCGGCGGCCTCCTGGCCTTCCTGCTGATCATCGGACGCACCTTCACGTCCCGGAAGTACACCCACCACCAGGCGACCGGCGCCATCGTGACCAGCTACTACTGGCACTTCGTCGATGTGGTCTGGATCGCGCTGTTCGCGACCATCTACCTCCTGCAGTAGGCGCCATGACCAGCCGCCGACTCGCACTCCGTTCCGACGACGACAGGACAACGACGTGAGCTCCCTCGCCGCTCGCCGCCGACACCCAGCAGCCATCGTGGTGGTGCTGCTGCTGGGACTGGTCGTGACTGGTGGCCTTTACGCCGCGCTCGCACCCAAGGACGCCAAGGCGTCCACCGCGACCGCCGATGACGTGAACGCCGGCAAGCGTCTCTTCCTGGCCAACTGCGCCACCTGCCACGGCACCAACGCCAACGGCACCAACGCCGGCCCCTCGCTCGTGGGTGTCGGTGCGGCCGCGGTCGACTTCCAGGTCGGCACCGGTCGGATGCCGTTGACGCAGCCCGGTGTCCAGGCGGGCCGTAACAAGGTCACGATGGACGCCAACCAGACCAAGCAGCTCGCGGCCTACGTCGCCTCGCTCGGCCCCGGCCCGGCAGTGCCCGCGGAGGAATACACCAAGGGCGGCGGCAACATCGCCAAGGGCGGTGAGCTGTTCCGCGTCAACTGCGCGATGTGCCACAACTTCGCCGGCTCCGGTGGCGCGCTGACGCGCGGCAAGTACGCACCGGCCCTGCGCGGTATCGAGGGCAAGCACGTCTACGAGGCCATGCTGACCGGCCCGCAGTCGATGCCGGTCTTCAACGACAACAACCTCTCGCCAGAGGACAAGAACGACATCGTCAGCTACCTGCACAACGTCGACAGCGAGGCCAACGCCGGTGGTCACAACCTCGGCAACATGGGCCCGGTCTCCGAGGGCTTGTTCGCCTGGACGATCGGCATCGGCGTGCTCATCGGTGCGGCGATCTGGCTGGGACGGAAGGCTGCCTGATGAGTGAGCACGACCAGAACCTTCCTGCCGAGAGCCACGGCTCCTCGGTCGTCAACCTGGCCGACGGCCACGTGGAGGGCACCGGCCAGCTGCCCGCCCGGTTCGAAAACCCTGGCTTTCCACCGCACGTCCACCGGCACGGTGACGACGACGAGGCTGCTGCACGGCGCTCAGAGCGCCAGGTCGCAGGCCTGTTCGGCATGTCGATGCTGGCGACGGTGGCCTTCGCGGTCGCCTACTTCGCCATCGATGACAACGAGGTTGTCAGCCTGCCGATGATCGGCGAGACCAACGCGCTGCACGTCGCGCTCGGCGTCTCGCTCGGACTTTCGCTCCTGGGCATCGGCCTCGGCGCGGTGCACTGGGCCAAGACGCTGATGTCCGATGAGGAGATCGTCGAGGAGCGCCACGTGCTGCGCTCGGACGACGAGGCCCGACAGGGTGCGCTCGAGGTCGTCGACTACGGCGCCGAGACCTCACAGATCAAGCGTCGCCCGCTGATCAAGTACAGCCTGGGTGGTGCGCTCGGCCTGTTCGCGGTGCCGCTCGGCCTGCAGCTGGTCGGCTCGCTCGGTCCGCTCCCCCACAACGACCTCTCGACCACGCTGTGGAGCACCCGGATCGGCCAGCGGGACGGCAAGGGCGGCAAGAAGCGTCGCCTGATGCGCGATCCGGAGGGCACCGCGATCCGCCTGTCCGACGTGACGCTGGGCTCGGTCTTCCACGTGCTGCCCGAGGGCATCAACGAGACCAAGGAGCCGCTCAACGAGAAGGTCAAGGCCTCCGTGATCCTCGTGCGCCTCGAGGAGTCCCTGATCAAGAGCCAGCGACAGCGTGACTGGGGTGTCGACGGCGTCGTCGCCTACTCCAAGATCTGCACGCACGTCGGGTGCCCGGTCGGCCTCTACGAGCAGCAGACCCACCACCTGCTGTGCCCGTGCCACCAGTCGACGTTCGACATGACCGAGGACTGCAAGGTCATCTTCGGTCCGGCCAAGCGGCCCTTGCCGCAGCTGAAGATCTCCGTTGATACTGAGGGTTACCTCCAGGCCGACCAGGGCTTCGCCGAGCCCGTCGGTCCGAGTTTCTGGGAGCGTGGATGAGCACCGACAGCCCCGCACGCAGCGCCGACGCGTTGCGCAAGGACGACGACACGAAGGCTCCGGCCAAGGCAGGCGGCGGCGCGGTAGGCGCCCTGTCCAACTGGGTCGACGAGCGGACCGGCACGGCCAAGGGCTTCCGGTACCTCATGAAGAAGGTCTTCCCGGACCACTGGTCGTTCATGCTCGGCGAGATCGCCATGTACTCCCTGGTGATCCTGCTGCTGACCGGCACGTTCCTGACGTTCTGGTTCGTCCCGAGCGCCGGACACACGATCTACGACGGCAGCTACGAGCCGCTCAAGGGCATTCAGATGTCCGAGGCGTACGCCTCCACCGTGAACATCTCTTTCGATGTCAAGGGTGGGCTGATCATTCGGCAGATCCACCACTGGTCGGCGCTGCTGTTCATCGTCTCGATCATGCTGCACATGTTCCGCGTGTTCTTCACGGGCGCTTTCCGCAAGCCGCGTGAGATCAACTGGATCATCGGCCTCAACCTGCTGATGCTCGCGCTGGTCGAAGGCTTCGCCGGCTACTCGCTGCCGGACGACCTGCTCTCCGGCACCGGCCTACGAGCCGCACAGGGCTTCATGCTCTCCATCCCCGTGCTCGGCTCCTACATCTCCTACATGGTGTTCGGCGGCGGCTTCCCGGGCGAGGAGATCATCCCGCGCCTATTCACCGTCCACGTGCTGCTGCTGCCCGCGATCATCGTCGGGCTGTTCACCGCGCACATCATCCTGGTGATGGTGCACAAGCACACCCAGTACCCCGGCCCGGGCCGCTCCGAGAAGAACGTCGTCGGCTTCCCGATGATGCCGGTCTACCTGGCCAAGGCCGGTGGCTTCTTCTTCATCGTCTTCGGCATCACCTCGCTGATCGCGGGCCTGGTCACGATCAACCCGATCTGGGCGTACGGCCCCTACGAGCCGACGATGGTCACCGCCGGTGCGCAGCCGGACTGGTACATGGGCTTCGCCGACGGAGCCCTACGACTACTCCCAGGATTCCTGGAGTTCAGCATCTTCGGCACCACGTGGAGCTTCAACATCTTCCTCGGTGCGATCGCACTGATCCCGGTGCTGTTCACGATCGCCGGCGCATACCCGTTCCTCGAGGCGTGGGTCAAGGGAGACAAGCGCGAGCACCACCTGCTGGACCGCCCGCGCAACGCTCCGGTCCGGACGGCGCTGGGTATGGCGGCGATCAGCTTCTACAGCATCCTGTTCCTGGCTGCCGGCAACGACATCATCGCCATCAAGCTGCACCTGTCGATCAACGACATCACCAACGGCCTGCGTGTGGCCTGCGTGGTGGCGCCGCCGCTGGTGTTCTGGGTGACCAAGCGGATCTGTCTGAGCCTGCAGCGTCGCGACCGCGACCTCGTCCTGCACGGCCGGGAGACCGGACGTATTGTGCGGACCGCGGACGGCAAGTTCTTCGAGGCTCACGAGCCGCTGGATGCCTACGCCCGTTGGCAGCTGGTGTCGTTCGAGACCAACCGACCGCTCGAGCTGTCCGAGGCTGCGGACGGCCACGGCGTACGCCGGCTGGGCGCGGCCAAGGAAGACCTGCGGGTCAAGCTGTCCAACTTCTTCTTCAGCGACCGCATCGAGGCCGTCACACCGGCCGAGCTCGCCGCTGCGCACCATCACGGTGAGCACGAGGCGCTCGAGGCCACGGCCATCGAGGACAGTCACCCGGCGGAGTTCGGTGGACACCTGCACGGTGGCGCCGAGGAGATCACCGCCGGGCACGCGTACGGCCACGTCGGCGAGCACGCCGGCGATCGGGACTGACGCCAGCTTCAGCAACGAAGGGGCGGGACACCATGAGCTGGTGTCCCGCCCCTTCGTCGTCCCCCGTGCGGTCCCCTGTCCGGCCACGGGTGACAATGTGCGCGTGGCTGTGACGATGAGCGATGCAGAGTTCGACGACCTGGTCGGAGAGGCGTTGGACCATGTGCCGCCGCAGTTCCTGGACCGGATGGACAACGTGGCGATCCTCGTCGAGGACGAGTCACCGCCCGACGGCCCGACCCTCCTCGGTCTCTACCAAGGCACTCCCCTGCCCGAGCGCATCGGCGGCTACGGCTACGGCACGATGCCTGACCGCATCACGATCTTCCGAGGGCCGCTGAAGAGGATGTGCCGCGACGCGGAGCATCTACGCCAGCAGATCACGGTCACGGTCGTCCACGAGCTCGGTCACCACTTCGGGATTGACGACGACCGCCTGCACGAGCTCGGCTGGGGATAGCCGATGGAGCTGCGACAGCTGGAGTATGTCGTCGCCGTCGCCGAGCACCTCCACTTCGGCCGCGCTGCCGAGTCGCTGCACATCGGACAACCCGCCGTCAGCCAGCAGATCCGCCGCCTCGAGCGCGAGCTCGGCGCCGAGCTGTTCGACCGGTCCGCGCGGACGGTACGGCTCACGGAGACCGGTCAGCGGTTCCTCCCGGAAGCACGCGCCGTTCTGGCCGCGGTGTCACGTGCGACGGCGGTCGTGGCATCACGCGACGGGCGGCCGGTCCCGCTACGGCTCGGCACGAGCTCCGGGCTTGGTGGCCGGCTCGACTCGATCCTCAGTGAGCTGGAGAGCCAGTCGTCCCCAGTCGTGGTCGACCTCGTCAGCACGAGCACGCGCGCACGGCTGGAGCGAGTGCGCTCTGGGCAGCTCGACGCCGCGCTCGTACGCGGTCTGGATCGGGAGCGGCAACCTGACCTCGATGTTGAATCCGTCTGGAACGACTCGCTTCTCGCGGCACTTCCTGCTGATCACGTCACCGCCAACTTGCCTGAGCCGGTCGCCCTGGCCGACCTTGCGTCGCTCCCTCTACGGCTCGTTGATCGGCGGCACAATCCTGCTCTGGTCGACCTGGTGCTCACCGCATGTGGGGCGTCCGGTTTCGAGCCCGTCCGCCTGCCGCCCAGCGGCCACCTGACGGACACGCTCGCCGCGATCGGTGCCGGGTCGCCGTCGTGGACGGTCGTGTACGCCGCTCATGCACGTCTGCTGCGCGTCCCTCGGGTGGTCTTCCGGGAGGTCGATCCGCCGTTGGCGCTTCCGACTTCGGTGGTGACCAGGAGCGGTACGCCGTCCGGTCCAGTAGCCGCGCTGCTGCGCGCCTGCCATGCGGCGGCTCAGCTTGATCACCAGACGTGATCGCTGCGCGTCGTCAATGCGTCTTGGTCGGGCTACGACGCCGGTGTGCGATGGGTACTGCGGCAGAACGCCGCACATCCATTCGTCCGAGAAGGAGCATCATGCCCATCGTCACCGTCCTGCAGGGCCCCCGCGACATCGAGAAGAAGCGAGCCCTGGTGAAGGGCGTCACCGAGGCATTCGTCGACAGTCTCGGCGTACCCCCGGAGTCTGTTCAGGTCTGGATCCAGGAGACGCCGCCGGAGAACTGGGGAGCCGCCGGCACGCTCACTGCGGACCGTCCAGCCTGAGTCCGCACATGAGAAGACCCGGTCCTCTCGTCGTGACCCATTGATCATCGGGTCCGGACGAGAAGACCGGGTCTTCTCAGTGCGACAGAAGGGACTAAATCGCGTTTTCGCCGCGGAAGTACTCGAAGACCCAGCCGACGGCCGAGATCGCGAGCAGCGGCATCCCGAGGATGACCAGCCACCAACCGACCGCGAGTCCGAGGAAGACGATCGCACCGGACAGGCCGAGGAACAGCGGCCACCAGCTGTAGGGGCTGAAGAAGCCGTAGTCGCCCTCGATGTCGGAGATCAGCCCGTTCGGGTCGTCATCCGGTCGCGGTCCGAGCTTGCGCGCGGTCCAGGCGAGGAAGCCGCCGATCATGGCGCACAGGCCGGCGGTCAGGAAGAGGCCGACAGCACCGACCGGCTCCTTCCACTCCGTCCAGATGCCGTACCAGATCCCGACGCCCACGCAGAAGACGAACAGGATGGTGAAGAGCTTGTACTCGACCTTCATCGGGTCTCCTCCGTCTCGGTCCCGCCCAGCGTCTGCGAGCCATGGTCGGCCGGACCGATCGCCTTCGCGAGAGCATCAGGCGCCGGCTGCACCGAGGTGATCGCCGCCTCCGGGTGATGGAGGTCGAAGGCCGGACGCTCCGAGCGGATCCGCGGGATCGAGTCGAAGTTGTGGCGCGGCGGCGGGCAGGACGTCGCCCACTCCAGGGAGCCGCCGTAGCCCCACGGGTCATCGGACTCGACCATCGGCGCCGTACGCCAGGTCTTCCAGACGTTGTAGCTGAAGGGGATCATCGAGGCGCCCAGGAGGAACGCTCCCACGGTGGAGAGCTGGTTCATCCAGGTGAAGCCGTCCTCGGGCATGTAGTCGGCGTAGCGACGCGGCATACCGGCCACACCCAGCCAGTGCTGGATCAGGAAGGTCATGTGGAAGCCGATGAACAGCATCCAGAAGTGGATCTTGCCGAGCCGCTCATCCAGCATGCGGCCGGTCAGCTTGGGCCACCAGAAGTACCACCCGGCGAACATCGCGAACACCACCGTGCCGAACACGACGTAGTGGAAGTGCGCCACCACGAAGTAGGAGTCGGTCAGGTGGAAGTCCAGCGCAGGACTGGCCAGGATGACACCGGTCAAGCCACCGAACAGGAAGGTGACGATGAAGCCAAGAGCCCACAGCATGGGTGTCTCGAACGTCAACGACCCCTGCCACATCGTGCCGATCCAGTTGAAGAACTTCATACCGGTCGGGACGGCGATCAGCATCGTCATCACCGCGAAGAAGGGCAGGAGCACCTGACCCGTCGCGTACATGTGGTGCGCCCACACGCTGACGGACAACGCGGCGATACCGATGAGGGCGAACACCATGGTCTTGTAGCCGAACAGTGGCTTACGTGAGAAGACCGGGATGACCTCGGAGATGATGCCGAAGAACGGCAGCGCGATGATGTAGACCTCGGGGTGACCGAAGAACCAGAACATGTGCTGCCACAGCATCGCTCCGCCGGTGGAGGCGTCGAACACATGCGCATTCATCACGCGGTCGGCACCAAGGCCGAACAGCGCCGCAGCCAGCACCGGGAAGACGATGATCGCAAGCAGTGCCGTGACCAGCACCGTCCAGGTGAACAGCGGCATCCGGAACATCGTCATGCCGGGTGCGCGCATGCAGATGATGGTCGTGATGAAGTTGACCGAGCCGAGGATCGTGCCGAAGCCGGCCAGGGCCAGACCGAAGACCCAGAGATTGCCGCCGAGCCCTGGACTGTAGGTCGTATCGGACAGCGGTGAGTAGGCGAACCAGCCGAACGCGGCCGCACCCTGCGGCGTGATGAAGCCGGCCGAGGCGATCAGGCCGCCGAAGAGGTAGAGCCAGTACGCGAACATGTTCAGCCGCGGGAACGCCACGTCGGGCGCACCGATCTGCAGCGGCATGATCGCGTTGGCGAATCCGGCGAACAGCGGTGTCGCGAACAGCAGCAGCATGATCGTGCCGTGCATCGTGAACAGCTGGTTGAACTGTTCCTTGTCATCGACCACCTGCAGACCGGGGTCGAACAGCTCGGCGCGGATCAGCAGCGCGAGCACACCACCGAACAGGAAGAACAGGAACGAGGTGATGAAGTAGAGGTTGCCGATGACCTTGTGGTCGGTGGTGGTCATCCACTTGACGACCGTCTGGCCAGGGCGACGAACGGGCTGCGGCCGCGCCGGGAGGTCACCGGGAGTGCCGGGCCTCGGGGTGACGATGGTGGCCATTACTTCTTGCCCTCCTCGACGATGCTGGACTGGTCGACACCCGGCGGCAGGAACTGCTGCTCACCCGGAACCAGCTCGGAGCGGTTCAGGCGGTTGCTCAGGAAGCCCGTCTGACCACGCGCCTTGAGCGAGGCGACGTGCTGCTGATATTCCGCCTGCGGCACGACCTTGACCTGGAACAGCATCTCGCTGTGGTACGCACCGCACAGCTCGGCGCACTTGCCCTGGAAGGTGCCTGTCTCGGTCGGGACGACCTGGAACTTGTTGACCCGGCCCGGCATCATGTCGAGCTTCTGGAGGAACTGCGGCACCCAGAACGAGTGGATGACATCGCGTGCGGTCAGCACGAACTCCACGCGCTGGTTGACCGGCAGGTAGAGCGTGATCAGCCCCTTCTCGGCGCCGCGCTTGCCCGTCAGGTGGGCCTGCGTGCCGCTGTCGTAGACGCCGGCCTCGACGTAGTTGAAGTCCCAGCTCCATTGCTTACCAACGACATTGATCGTGACGTCGGGCTTCTTGGAGGTGTCAAGCAGAGTGTTGTCGAGCTCGACCGTCTTGCCGAACAGCACCGCGACCATGAAGACCGGCACCACGGTGTAGAGGATCTCGATCGGCACGTTGTACTGCATCTGCGGCGGCAGACCGACATCGGTCTTGCGGCGGCGGTAGCGCACGACGCACCAGAACGTCAGACCCCACACGAACACGCCCACGCCGAGGGCCCACAGCCAGGTGGTGTTCCAGAAAGTCGTGAACTCTTCCGAGTGAGACGTCACGCCCTTGGGGAGGAAACCTCGTTCTACGAGATCACTGCACCCAGTGAGCGACATCATCAGCAGTCCAGCGAGACCAGCCGCGGCCAATCGGCGACGGCGCGCCGAAGCGGGTGGATCAAGGGGCCGGCGCACGTGACCTACCTTCCGCAGTTCCGTTGAGGGCACAGGGGAACCCTACCGGAGGTAGTAGTCGTTACGCGGTTGGGCTCGACCTACGCCCCGAACGCGTCGGGCGGCCCCAGTTCGAGGGCCTCCGAGAGCGCCGTGAGGTACGCCGTTCTGCTGATCTCGCGGACGCCCAGGGTGGCCAGATGTGGGGTCCGCCACTGCACGTCGATGACCCTTCGAGGGTCTCCGTCGGCGTACACGAGGCGGTCCAGCGCGAGCACCGCAGCCTTCGAGGCATCGGTCGCGTGGTGGAACATCGACTCCCCCGCGAACAGGCCCCCGACCGCCATCCCGTAGAGCCCGCCGACCAGGTCCTCGCCCTCCCAGACCTCGATGGAGTGTGCCCAGCCCAGGTCGTGCAGGCGGCGGTATGCCGTCCGGATGTCATCGGTGATCCAGCGTCCGCTGCGCGAGGGGTCGGCGCAGCCGTCGAGAACCGCATCGAACTCGGCGTCCACGGTGACGTGGAACCGCCGCATGGACCGCCGCAGCGACCGACTCACGTGCAGGTCGCCGTGGAGCAGCACGCCGCGGCGTACGGGACCCCACCAGCCGATCGGCGCCCGACCGTGGGTGCCCAGACCCATCGGGAAAAGACCCAGCCGGTACGCCGACAGGATGGTGCCGGGCTCCAGGTCGGCGCCGACCGCGACCAAGTCGTCAGCGACGTCCATCCGCGCCGAAGCCAGGTCCCAGGACGTGGCCGGTGGCTCGATCGGCATGGCGGTGGACGGACGGCCCTGGCGTCAGGGGTTCAGGTGCGCCGCGACGTCGGTGGCGCTGTCCTCGCCGTACGCCGCCTTGAGCCGGTCGACGAAGTGCGCGGCACGCAGGTCGTACTCCTGGGTGCCGACCGTCTCCACGACGTACGCCGCCAGGGTCGAGCCGACCTGCGCGCAGCGCTCGGGCTCCAGCCCCCAGGACAGCGCGGCGAGGAACCCGGCGCGGAAGGCGTCACCGACACCCGTGGGCTCGACAGCCGTGACCTGTCCCGCGACCGGGACCTCGATCGGCTTCTCGCCCTTGCGGAGGATGACGGCTCCGTCCTTGCCCTTGGTGATGACTCGGGTGCCGACACGGTCGAGGATCTCCTCGCCGCTCCAGCCGGTCTTCTGCTCGGTGAGGTGCGCCTCGTACTCGTTGGTGAACAGCCACTCCGCGCCCTCGATGAGGTCGCGGATGAACGGCCCGTCCGCGAACGCCAGCTGCTGCGACGGGTCGGCGATGAACGGGATCTTGCGGGTGCGGCACTCCTGGGTGTGCCGGCGCATGCCTTCGGGGTCGTTGGCGCCGACCAGGACGAGGTCGAGCGAGCCGACGCGCTGGACGATCGGCGCGAGCTCGATCTCGCGGGCCTCCGCCATCGCACCGGCGTAGAACGTGGCGATCTGGGCCTGGTCATCGTCGGTCGTGCAGACGAAACGCGCGGTGTGCTTGGTCTCGGACACGTGCACGGAGTCGCAGTCGACCCCGTGCCGCTCCAGCCAGGACCGGTAGTCGACGAAGTCCTCGCCGACCGCACCGACCAGGACGGGGCGCAGGCCGAGGTTGGCCATGCCGAACGCGATGTTGGCGGCCACTCCCCCTCGGCGTACCTGCAGCTCGTCGGCCAGGAAGGACAGTGAGATCTTGTCCAGCTGCTCGACGACCAGGGAGTCGGCGAACCGCCCCGAGAAGGTCATCAGGTGGTCGGTCGCGATAGATCCGGTGATGGCGATATTCACGCGGCGACCCTACCTTCGTCCGTGGGCCGAGAATGACGAACCGCCGGTCCCCTGTGGGAACCGGCGGTCATCGGAAGACTCGGGACCGCTCAGCCGCTGTGACTTCCCGGGCTGAACTCCTCCTCCGCGCCGATCCACTTCGTGTCTCGGCTCGGCATCGTCTTTCAGCCGAAGCTGTCACCACACGCGCAGCTGCTGCCCGCGTTGGGGTTGTCGATGGTGAAGCCCTGCTTCTCGATCGTGTCGGCGAAGTCGATCGTCGCGCCCTCGAGGTAGGGCGAGCTCATCCGGTCGACGACGACCTCGACACCGCCGAAGTCACGGACCAGGTCACCGTCGAGCGAGCGCTCGTCGAAGTAGAGCTGATAGACCAGGCCGGAGCAGCCACCGGGCTGCACACCGACGCGCAGGCGCAGGTCATCGCGGCCTTCCTGCTCCAGCAGGCTCTTGACCTTGCCAGCGGCGACCTCGGTCAGCTCGACGCCGTGAGTCTTCTCCGCCGTGTCAGCGGTCGTGGTCTCCACGCTCATCGTGTTAGCCCTTCGTTCGTGCATCGTGGCCCGGAGGCTCCCGTCTCAGGGTCCAACCAGGCAGGCCCGGGACATGTTCCCGATGTATTCAATGTACCTGGCCAAACCTCCTGGCCTAGGCAGGCGTCCAGGTGCCCGCGACACGCCGCACCAGCGAGGCCAGCCGGACCTCGGGTTCCTGGCCGGTGCGCCGGTCCGGACCTCGGCGGCCCGGGTCGATGACGCTGTATGTCCCCGCGATCCCCAGGGACATGGCCTCCCGCCGACCGACCTGCTGCTCGTGAGCCAGCACGACGACCGGTTTGGCGGCCGCCGCGGCGCTCCTGCTCACCCGTGCCAGCACGCTGTGCTCCAGGCTGCGCCAGTCGAAGACCGTCTCGCCGGTGACCACCAGGTCGGCGGCGGCGATCGCCTCCTCGAGCCCGTTGACCTCGGCGACCACGTCAGGCGCCTCGCGGAGCCGGCCGCCGAGCAGGAGCAGGCCGTACGCGAGTCCACCGCCCGCGCCGGCGCCCGGCTCGCGATCGAGCCGGCGCTCGTTGCCGGTCAGCAGGTCCCGGGCTGCGGGGACCACGCGACGCGCACGGTCGACGTACGCACCCATCGCCTGCTCGCGGGCCTGCGCCTCCTGCGCGTCGAGGCCCGCCGAGGCCGCGGCTCCGTGGAAGCCGAGCAGTGGCAGGTTGTCGTCGACGGCGGCCGTGATGCGGACGTCGCGAAGTCGATCGCGCAGCTCGTCGAGCCAGGTCAGGTCGTCGGCCGGCGCGTCCCCATCGACCAGCGCCTGGAGCATTCCGAGGCCCCCGTCGAGGCAGGTCACGTCGCCGACGCCGACGACGAGATCGGTGACGCCGTCCGCAACGAGGCCGGCGAGCACCTGGCCGAGGGCGTACGACGACCGGTCCTCTCGGCGTACGGCGAGCACCTGAGCGGCTTCGACGTAGACCCGGCCGTCGGCGTCGCGGACGACGGTGACGGGTTCGTCGTCGTGGACCACGAGTCGCTGCTCCGCGGAGGGCACCGCGCCGACTGCTGACACGAAGCCGCCGCCACCGGCCGACATCGGCCGCGTGGTCAACGTCACGTGCGGTGACCTGTCCGTCCATGCGCCCCCGATCACCTGGGTGGCGCGAACCGGGTCGAGATCGCCGATCGACGTGGTGGCGACAAGGACCTTCATGCGCGAGAGTCACCCATCAGGTCAGCCGCCCGAGCATCATCAGCGCGCCGAGCACGAGGCAGCCGAGCGTCACGGTCATGAAGAGGATGACCCAACCCATGCCGGGAAGGAAGGTCAGCCGGCCGAGCTGGTCGGCGTCGGAGTCGTAACCCAGGCCGCGTCGGCGCGAGCGCTGCAGGTCGACAACGGCCCACGGTGAAGCCAGCAGAAGGAACCACATCAGCAGGTAGCCGAACGCGGTCTGGCCCTCACCCGGCATCCACCACGTCACGCCGAACAGGAGGGCGCCGGCCACCAGCATCACGCCGAGCCCGAACCAGTTGCGGATCTGCAGCAGGAGCAGCACCAGGATCACCAGCAGGATCCAGAGCAGGGCGACGGAGTATCCGCGGCCGAGCACGAAGGCTCCGAGCAGACCGAGCAGCGCCGGACCGACGTAGCCCGCCGCCAGCGTTGCCACGAGACCACGCCCGCGGGCCAGACCACGCGTCACGGTGAGGCCCGAGGTGTCCCGGTGCAGGCGTACGCCGTGCAGCGACCGACCGCACAACAGGGCGACGAAGGCGTGGGAGCCCTCGTGCGCGATGGTCACCGCTTGGCGGGTGTATCGCCAGGCGGCGGGCCACGCGACCAGTCCGATGGCGAGCACGCCCATGAGCTCGATCACCCCGCGCGCCGGCAGCGGTTGCACTGTCGTGATGCGGTCCCAGATCTCGCCCATGGCGCCGGATCGTTGCACGCCACCCTGTGCCGTGGCTCGGCGGCATGCCGGAGACCTCCCAGGGTGGGTCTGGGCACCTCCCAGGAACAGCACGCATGCTGTGCGATGTGATCGACCTCCTTCTCCTCCTCGCCGTGGGTCTGAGCGCCTTCGGCGGCTGGCACCGCGGCTTCGTGACGAGCGCGCTGTCGGCGACCGGTTGGCTCGCCGGGCTGTTCTTCGGCCTCTGGGCCGTGCCGGGCCTGATCGACGCACTCAGTCTGCGTCCGGACTCCGACGTGACCGCGGCGCTGGTGGTGATCCTCGTGGCCCTGGTCATCGCGAGCATCTGCGCGGCGCTGCTCGGTCTCGTGGGCCGCCTCGTCGTCGGTGCGACGGACTGGCATCCCATCCGGATGGTCGACGCCAGCCTCGGTGCCGTGGCCATGGCTCTGGTCGCGATGGTCGCCGGCTGGGCGATCCTCTCCTCGGCCCGGCCGCTGCTCTCGGCGGACGCCAGCGAGCGGATCGACAGCTCGCACGGTTGGCGGTGGCTCGACCGCTCGATGCCGGACGGCGCCCGTTCGGCAGTGGGCCAGCTGAACGACCAGCTCCAGACCGCACAGTTCCCGGAGGTGTTCCATGCGGACACGTCCAGTGCGCCTGTGCCCGTGCCCGGCGACAGCGTGACGAAGTCCCCCGCCATCACCGCGGCCCGCGACAGCATCTTCAAGATCCGCAGCACCTCCGACAGCTGCCGCAACATCACGCTCGGCAGCGGTTGGGTGGTCAGCAAGAACCGCATCGTGACCAACGCGCACGTGGTGGCGGGCGGCGAGCAGATCACCGTCCAGGCGGGCGGCGAGGGGCCGCGTCTGCGGGCGAGAGTCGTGGCGTTCGACCCCGACCTGGACCTCGCCATCCTGCGGGTGCCCGGACTCGACGCCGATTCGCTTCCTCGTGTTGCGAACCTGGCCAGGGGCGCGACCGCCGTGGCCGCAGGCTTCCCCAACGGAGGCGACTACCACCTGGCCCCGGCCGCCGTCCGTGACGAGGGCGTCATGGGTGGACGTGACATCTACGGTTCCAAGATCGTCAACCGCGACATCTTCACGCTGAGCGCCACTGTCATTCAAGGCAACTCGGGCGGCCCGCTCATCACGCCGGACGGCCACGTGGCTGGCACGATCTTCGCCAAGGCGGAGGCCAACAAGCCCATCGGATTCGCGCTCACGGACAAGGCGACCGATGCACTGCTGGACAGCGCACCGTCGCTGGTCGACAAGGTCCCGACCGGAGCGTGCCGGGAGTAAGGCTTACGACCGCCGCAGGTGGGCCTGCCACAGCTGAACGCTCGGATTGGCCGGGTGCGTACGCTGCTCGAGGTCGACCATCTTGAGGCCGGTGCCGTCGGCGAAGGCGTCGATCTGCGCTCGCGTCAGCGGGAAGGGTGGGCCGTCGTCGTCGCCGTCCTCATGGACGGCCTGGATCGCGACCAGCGTGCCCCCGGGCGCCACCAGGTCGGTCACGGCTCGAGTCATGGCTTCGCGCATGGACACCGGTACCGCCTGCACCGTGTAGATCTCGACCACGAGGTCGAAGGCTTGATGCCACGCCGTTGGCGGGTCGAGGAGATCAGCCACGACGTAGTCGACTTGCGACCCAGGGTTGCGCGCGACGGCTGTGGCCACCGCTGACTCCGACAGGTCGAACGCGGTCGTGCCATAGCCGAGCTGGGCCAGACGTTCGGCGTCCGCGCCGAGGCCGCAGCCGATCACAACAGCACGTGCGCCGGTCGCCGGACTGTCCTGTCCTGCAAGCCAGTCCGCGAGCAGAGGGTGGGCATCGTCACGGTCCCAGGGCATCGTGACCGTGCCGTCCCGTCCGGCCGCATAGAGCCGCTCGAACCATGCCGTCGGCTCGCCCGCCGCGATCGCCTCGCCGGCCCATACATCGGCCTGCTGCTGCCACTCGCGGGGAGGCTGCTCCGCCGTCATGACACACCGTGCCCAGGCGGCACGAGCTCGTCCTGCGCGACCGGACCGGGCGGCGTACCGTCGCCAAAAGGCTTGCCTCCCAAGGCTTCTCGACCATGCATAGTCAGCCAGTCCGACAGGTCTGGGCCCTTGGGGACGATGCCAGTGGGGTTCACATCCCGGTGGACCTCGTAGTAGTGCGACTTGATGTCTGCGAAGTCGACCGTGTCGCCGAAGCCAGGCGTCTGGAACAGGTCGCGGGCGTAGGCCCACAGCACCGGCATCTCGGTCAGCTTGGAGCGGTTGCACTTGAAGTGCCCGTGGTAGACCGGGTCGAACCGGACGAGCGTCGTGAACAGCCGGACGTCGGCCTCGGTGATCGACTCCCCCATGAGGTAGCGCCGGTCGGCGAGGCGCTCGGACAGCCAGTCGAGAGCGGCGAAGAGCCGGTCGTACGCCGCGTCGTACGCCGTCTGGTCGCCGGCGAAGCCCGCGCGGTAGACGCCGTTGTTGACCTCGGTGTAGACGCGGTGCATCACCTCGTCCATCTCCTCGCGCAGCGCCTCCGGATAGAGGTCCGGTGCACCCTCGCGATGGTGCTCACCCCACTGCGTCGACAGGTCGAGCGTGATCTGGTTGAACTCGTTGGTGACGACTCCGCCACTCGGGACGTCGACGATCGCCGGCACCGTGATGCCGCGCGGATAATCGGGGAAACGCTTGAGGTAGGCGTCCTTGATGCGCGGGATCTGCAGCACCGGGTCCAGACCGCCTGGGTCGAGGTCGAACGTCCAGCTGTTGACGTCGTGCGTCGGCCCGCACACGCCCATCGACAGGACCCGCTCCAACCCGAGCAAGCGTCGCACGATGATCGCCCGGTTGGCCCACGGACAGGCCCGCGCGACCACCAACCGATATCGCCCGGGTTCGACGGGCCAGCCGTCGGCTCCATCGGTGGTGATCCGATCGGAGATGTAGTTGGTGTCGCGGGTGAACGTCTTCGCGCCGTCAGTGCCCAGAGCCATGCTCCGACCGTACGCGGCTGGCACCCGGCGCGGTCGGCCTTCAGCTGCCGAGTCGGCCCAGGCGCTCCAGGAGCACCGCCTCAGCGACGCAGACCTTGGCGAACTCCTCGAGGTGCAGGCTCTCGTTGGCGCCGTGGGCCCGGGTGTCGGGGTCCTCGACGCCGGTCACCAGGATCGCCGCGTCCGGGAAGCGCTCGGCGAACGCCGCGACGAAAGGGATCGACCCGCCGACACCGATGTCCACCGGCTCGGTCCCCCAGGCATCAGCGAACGCCGCCCGTGCCTCGTCGTAGATCGGGCCCTGCGCGTCAGCGCTGAAGCCGCCGCCCTCGTCGTCCAGGGTGACCTCGACCTTGGCGCCCCAAGGGGCGTGGTCACGCACGTGCTGGGCCACCAGGTCGTACGCCGCCCTCGGGTCCTCGTCGGGCGCGAGGCGCACCGAGACCTTGGCCCGGGCGCTGGGCACCAGGGTGTTGGAGGAGGTGTCGACGGCAGGCGCATCGATGCCGATCGTGGTGATGGCCGGCTTGGTCCAGAGCCGCGACAGGATCGACCCTTCGCCAATCGTGGCGACGCCCTCCTGCAGGCTGCTCTCGGCCCGGAGGCGTGCCTCGTCGTAGTCGAGATCGGCGGCCTCCCCGCTCGAAAGTCCTTGCACTGCAACGTTGCCCGCGTCGTCGTGCAGGCTGGCGAGGACGCGAACCAGAGCGGTGATCGCATCGGGGACGGGGCCGCCGAACATGCCGGAGTGCACCGAGTGACCGAGTGTCTGCACAGAGACGACAACCCGGATCATGCCGCGCAGCGTGGTGGTGAGCGCCGGCGTACCGATGTCCCAGTTGGTCGAGTCGGCCAGCACGATGGCGTCGGCGCGCAGCTTGTCGCCGTGCTTCTCGAGGATCGTCGCGAGTGAGTCGGAGCCGATCTCTTCCTCGCCCTCGACGAAGATCGTGACGCCGACAGGCGGCTGCTGCCCGTGCGCACGCAGGGCGGCGACGTGGGCCATGACGCCGGCCTTGTCGTCGGCCGCACCTCGACCGTAGAGACGACCGTCGCGCTCAGTGGGCACGAAAGGCTTGCTGTCCCAGTCCTTCTCGTCGCCGGGCGGCTGCACGTCATGGTGTGCGTACAGCAGGACGGTGGGCGCGCCGTCCGGCGCCGGTCGGTGGCCGATGACAGCCGGACGCCCGCCCTCGCGGACGATCTCCACCTCGAGACCCTCTGCGCGCAGCAGCTCGGCGACCGCTTCGGCGCTGCGGTCGACCTCGGCCTGGTCGAAGGAGTCGAGCGAGACACTGGGGATGCGGGTGAGCGCCTCCAGGTCGGCCCGGACTCCGGGCATCAGGTCCGTCACCGTGGTGCGGAGCGTCTCCAACCGGTCAGCAGCGATGTCTTGGCTCACCGGGCCACCGTAGCTGCGGCATCTCTGCACTCGGCCTCGGCCGTCGGTGCACGACTTTGGCCTTCTGGCGCTTAGGGTGTGCTTCGTGTTCCGCCGCAAGAACGATGACCAGGAGCCGGCCGTCAGCCCCGACGCCGAGCGCACCGAACGTCCCGGGGCCAAGAATCGACCGACCCCGAAGCGGCGTGAGCAGGAGGCTGCGCGACGCAAGCCTCTTGTGCCGACCGACCGCAAGGCGGCCGCCAAGGCGTCCAAGGAGTCGGCCCGCGAGAAGCGCATCAAGCAGCGCGAGGCGATGAATCGCGGCGAGGAGAACGCTCTCCCGCCCCGCGACCGTGGCCCGGTGAAGCGCTTCATCCGCAACACCGTGGACTCGCGCTGGAACATCGGCGAGATCCTGCTGCCGCTGATGCTGATCGTGCTGGTCCTGATGTTCGCGGGCTCTCGTGTAGCAGCGATCCAGCTGGCCTCGATCCTGGCGGTCTGGGCCATCGTGATGCTCGGCGTGATCGACGCGTTCTTCCTGTGGCGCCGCACCAAGAAGGCGATCACCGAGAAGTTCGGTGACGAGCCGCCGCGCGGGTCTGCCTCTTACACGATCATGCGGTCGTTCCAGATGCGCGTCTCCCGGATGCCCAAGCCCCAGGTCGCGCGCGGCGACAAGTCCTGGGAGTAGCCCGCTCGTCCCCGGGCCGCAGGGTCCTGCGCACCGGGGACGTTCAGTGCTCACCGTCGAACCGGAGCATGACCTCTCCCGCATCAGACTTCCAGATGTGACCGACCCACTGAAGGTCACGAGGACTGGGCCGCGCACCGGTCACCAGCAATGGAGCGATCTCGGCCCACGCGGAGCGCGCATCAGGACCTTCGTGCCACACGAGGCCCTCGGGATACACGTCAGTGACGACCGGAGCACCGGCCTCGATGAGCTGCTTGCCTACGGCCCGGCGACGAAGACGTTGCGGCGTACGGTGAAACACCACGCCGTCAGGACTCCGCAACGAGCCGTCCGGAAGCTGATGGAAAACCCCGTCGTCACCACTCATGACCAGACCGTACGGGGCGTTGTGAGAGGCCGCCTGCGGTTCGATGGAGCCATGGATGTCAGGCCGTCGATCGGCACGGTGAAGTTCTGGAAGGCCGACAAGGGCTGGGGAGCAATCAGCCCGGCTGACCTCCCGGAAGGCCAGGACGCCTTCGCCCACTTCTCGTCCGTCGAGATGGATGGCTTCCGCAGCCTGGAGGAAGGCGTATCAGTCGAGTTCACCTGGTACGCCGCCGAACAGGACAGCTTCGAATTCGTCGCCGACTGGGTCAAACCCATCGGCTGATCGAGCGTGCCCGAGCTCGGCGCACAACGTGAGGCGGACGTACTCACTTAGCGGGTCAGGATGCAGAACGGGTGACCGGCGGGGTCAGCGAGGACGTAGAGCGCCTCGGACTCCTCGGTCCGGTCGAGCAGGACGGTCGCCCCGAGCTCGATGGCCCGCTCCTTCTGGCGCTCGAGCTCTTCGGGCGAGCTGACCGAGAAGTCCAGGTGCAGCTGCATCGGCACCTCGTGGCTCGGCCAGGTCGAGTGAGGCAGCGGGTCGTCCACGCGCTGCACGGCGACCTTGCGCCGACCGTCAGCATCAACGAGCACGAGCCAGCTGTCGTCGTCCTCGGACCCGTCGGTCGGCGGCTCGTCGCCCGGCCGGTATTGAAGGCCGAGGAACTCGCGATAGAACTCGGCGAGGCTACGGCCATCGTTCGTATCGATGGCCGTGTGCATCAGATGTGGGAACTCCGGCATATGACCGTTCTACTCCGACGCCGCGTCAGCTGCCGTCGGAGAGGCTCATGGGGCCGTAGACCACGGTGTCGTCCTCATAAAGCGTGACGGCGCTGACACTGTGCTCCGCGAGGTCGCGCCACTGCTCCCCCAGCCAGGACTCGGCATCACTCTGCGTCGGGAAGCCCGTCGTCACCAGGGTGTCCCCGGTGACCGGCTGACCGGCCTCGTCCTCGTAGGTCCAGCGCCATGCACCTGTCATGGCCCCACCCTAGGCAGCAGAGGGGACACCGAAGGCCGGTGGGCTCCCCCGAGGTGCCCACCGGCCTTCTTCTCATGCCGCCCCCGCGTAGGAGAGTCAGGAGGTCACTTGACCTCGCTGCGCCGCAGCCGCCACATCCCCGCGAGCAGCGGTAGCAAGACCCACACCGCTGCGGCCACGGCGAGCTTGGCCCATTGGGCGCCATGGATGTTGGCGTCGTACAGCGGCTGGAGCGCCTGGCTGGTGTCCAACCACTTCGCAGCGTCCTTCAGCCAGCTGATGCTGTCTCCGAGGACCGTCCACAGGGTCGGCAGCACGAAGTAGGTCACGATGGCTGCCGGCGTGTTCTGCAGGATCATGCCGAAGGCCACGCCCTGACTGAGCCCGAAGGCCTGCGCCAGCAGGATGCCGCCGATCGTTTTGACATTGATGCCCCAGACCGGGTCGCTGCCTCGGATCACCTGGCAGAGCCCGGTGGCCAGCGCGGCCAGCACGAAGGCCAGGGCGACGACGGCAAGTCCGAGCAAGAGCGTGGCCACCAGCTTGGACCAGCCCGACCGCGCGCGGTGCGGCTCCAACGTGAAGGTGACTAGCCCGGTCCGCTGCGACCACTCGGATGTCACGGCCATGATCCCCAGGATCGGCAGGAGCAGGCTCTGTGGGATGACCGTGGCCTGGACGAAGTCTTCGAAGTTCTTGCTGTCGTTGGCGTTGCCAGCGAAGATCACGATGCCCACGACCAGCGCCGTAATGGCAGCGATCCCGATCAGCAGCCACCGTCCGGCTCGCGTATCGACCAGCTTGCGCAGCTCGACCGCGACCAGCCGGGTGAACGGGATCCCGGTGGGCTCGGGCAGGTTGAGTCGTGAGGGCAGGCGTGCTCCGCCACCCCGCTGCTGTGTCTCGACGGTGCTCATGCCGCCACCTCCTCGCGTGCGTCGTCAGCGGTGAGCTCGAGGAACATGTCCTCCAGGCCGGCCGATCCGGCCGTCCGCAGCTCGATCAGGACGACCTGGTGCCGTGCGGCGAGCTCACCGATCTGCTGCGGCTCTGCCTGCACGGTCAGGCCGGTTGATGCGGCCTTGACCTCGAGGCCTGCCCCCTCCAGCAGGCCCGCGAACGCCGCATCGTCCGTCGTACGGACCGTGGTGCCGGTTGCAGCCATCAGCTCGGCCTTGGTGCCCTGGGCGACGATCCGCCCGCGCCCGATGACCACCAGCTCGTCGGCGACGACCTCGACCTCGTGCAGCAGGTGCGAGGAGAGCAAGACCGTGCCGCCCTCATCGGCGTAGCCACGCAGAAGGCCGCGCATCCACCGGATACCAGCCGGGTCGAGACCGTTGGCCGGCTCGTCCAGGATCAGCACCTGGGGGTCCCCGAGCAGGGCGTGGGCGATGCCAAGACGCTGGCGCATACCGAGTGAGTAGTTGCGGACCCGACGCGTCGCCTCGGACTCCGACAGGCCGACCAGGTCGAGCATCTCATCGACGCGGCTCCGGTCGATGCCCATCACCATGGCGCCGAGTGTCAGGATCTCCCGACCCGTACGCCCGGCGTGCTGAGCCGAGGCGTCGAGCAGGACGCCGACATGCCGGCCGGGGTTCGGCAGTGAGGAGTACGGCCGGTCGAGGACCGTAGCCGTACCCGAGGTGGGTGGCGTGAGGCTGCACATCATGCGCATGCAGGTGGATTTCCCGGCGCCGTTCGGGCCGAGGAATCCGGTGACGGCACCTGGGCGGACGTTGAACGAGACATCGTCCACGGCCGTATAGGCGCCATAGCGTTTGGTGAGGTTCTGCACCGAGATCATGCCCTCAAGGCTGCCGGTCGACGCCGATCTCCACATCCGTCCCCGGTCTGGACTCTCCCGCAACTTTGGTAGGTGAGCGGTCGCACGTTGGTCTCGACCTGCTCCGCCGACAGTGGCATCGGCGAGTTCTCGCCGTAGCCTCGTCGCTGTGTCCATCCCCGTTCCGAGCCGTCGGCGCCGCCTCTGGGGCGAGTCCTGGCGGATCCTGGCGGCAGCCCTCGTCGGGCTGCTGGTCTGGCTGGGTGTCGCCGGACCGGACAACAATGTCGGCTACCAGCGCGAAGACCTGTGGCCTCTGATCGACCTGGGCATCGGCGTCGTGACGCTGGCCGCGCTGCCGTTCCGACGACGCTGGCCGATGTTCATCGCGATAGCGTTCGCGATCCTCACTGCCTTCACCGCCTCGACCGTGGCGAGTGCCGGCATCGCCATGATCTCGCTGTGCGCCCATCGACGTTGGCGGCAGATCCTGCCGGCCACGATCATCTGGGTCGCAAGCGGCGTCATGTTCGGCGTGATCCACCCGTCCACGAACGACACCCAGGCCGACCGCATCAGCAACATCGTCATCTCGCTGCTGGCGACGGGCTTCTGCGTCGCCATAGGCCTGTTCATCGGCGCACGTCGTGAGCTGATCCGCAACCTGCACGAACGCGCGGAGACGGCCGAGCGCGAGCAGTCGCAGCGCGTCGCCCAGGCCCGCGTTGGCGAACGCGCTCGTATCGCGCGCGAGATGCACGACGTCCTCGCCCACCGAATCTCCTTGGTAGCCATGCATTCTGGCGCACTGACCTATCGCAAGGACTTGTCCCAGGACGAAGTTCAGAGCGCGGCCGCGATCATCCAGCAGAACGCCCACAAAGCCCTGACCGAGCTGCGCGAAGTCCTTGGGGTGCTTCGAGAGACCACGCCTGCTGGTGCCTCTCCGGAGGCACCCCAGCCCGTCCTCTCCGACGTCGTGGAGCTGGTGGAGGCGTACAAGCACGTCGACGGTGGGGTCGCACTCGCGCTGCGAGTCGATGTCGACGATGTCCCAGAGCTGGTCTCTCGCAACGCTTTTCGCATCGTCCAGGAGAGCCTGACGAACGCCAGCAAGCACGCGCCGGGTCAGCCGGTGCGCGTCACCATCGCCGGCGATCCCGGCGAGCGGCTGCTCCTCGAGGTGCGCAACCCTGTCGACAAGGCGGAGGCCGGTACGACCTCGCCGGTGGGCCTGCCGTCCTCGGGTCTCGGCCTCATCGGGCTGACCGAACGCGCGGTGCTCTCCGGCGGAGAGCTGCACTACGGGCTCGACCGGCGACACGAGTTCGTCGTCGCGGCATGGCTACCGTGGGACCGTGCCGAGTCCTGATGCCACGCCGATGATTCGAGTCCTCCTCGTCGACGACGACGCGCTGGTGCGCGCCGGTCTGCGAATGATCCT
The DNA here is from genome assembly GCF_001190945.1 of Luteipulveratus mongoliensis. Taxonomy (NCBI): domain Bacteria; kingdom Bacillati; phylum Actinomycetota; class Actinomycetes; order Micrococcales; family Dermacoccaceae; genus Luteipulveratus; species Luteipulveratus mongoliensis. The sequence goes on from NZ_CP011112.1 coordinate 3,577,268, forward strand.
GGGCGGTGCGCCCGACGTCGAGGTCATCGGCGAGGCCGGTGACGGCCAGGACGCCGTCGACCAGGCCCGGGCAGCGACACCCGACGTCGTCCTCATGGACATCCGGATGCCGCGAATGGACGGCATTGCCGCGACCGAGCAGCTCGTGACGACCTACGGCGACCAGGTGCGGGTCATCGTGCTGACGACCTTCGACGCCGACGACATGGTCGTACGGGCGGTGCGGGTCGGCGCCAGCGGCTTCCTGCTCAAGGACACGCCGCCCGAACGTCTTGTAGCGGCCGTACGCGCGGTGGCCGACGGCGAGCCCATCCTGTCTCCCAGCATCACCGCCTCACTGATGGCGCGACTCGGATCGGCCGGTGACGACGGACGGGCCACTCGAGCACGCGAGCGACTCACCGTGCTGACCGACCGCGAGCACGAGGTGGCCCTGGCCGTGGGGCGTGGGCTGTCCAACGCCGAGATCAGCAAGACGCTCTACATGAGCGTGCCGACCGTCAAAGCACATGTGTCGCGGCTGCTCACCAAGCTGGATGCGTCCAACCGCGTGCAGATCGCCATCACGGTGCACGACGCGGACCTGCTCTGACCCGCCGCCACGACCCTAAGTCGCGGAAGAATCCCCGGCCCGGCACGGTGACCGGCGACACGTTGCTCCCTACTGTGGGCATCCACGGTCGGCATGGGGCCGGCCCAGTGGATTGAGGATTCACATGAGTGCTGTCGACGACATTCTCGCGCAGGTCCCGATCGACCAGCTCGCCCAGCAGATCGGCGCTGACGAGGCGACAACTCGGGGCGCCGTCGAGCAGGCCGTACCCGCTCTGCTGAGCGGTATGCAGGCCAATGCTCAGGACCCCGGCGGCGCGGCGTCGCTGACCGAGGCGCTCGGCCAGCACCAGGGCGACATCCCTGGCCCGGGCGACGTCGACCCGGCCGAAGGCGACTCGATCGTCAGCCACATCTTCGGTGGCAACAAGGACGCCGTCGTCAACCAGCTCGGTGGCGTCGGTGGGGCGGGCGGCAACGACCTGATCAAGAAGCTCCTGCCGATCCTGGCACCCATCGTGCTGTCCTACATCTCCAACAAGATCCTGAAGGGTGGCGGCGCCCAAGCCCAGCCGGCTCCGCAGGGTGATGGCCAGACCGCTCCGGCACCCCAGGGTCAGCCGGCGCCGGCTCCGCAGCAGGACTCAGGCGGCGGCCTCGGCGACATCCTCGGCAGCATCCTTGGTGGCGGTGCCGCTGGAGGCGGCCAGCAGGGCGGCGGGGGCCTCACCGACATCCTGGGCGGCCTCCTGGGAGCCGGTCGCAAGGGCTGACCGGACGCCAACGCAAGAGCAGTGCCGTACGCCGGTGACCGGCGTACGGCACTGCTCTTTTCCTGCGTTGGCGCGGCCCTCAGGCCAGCTCGGCCACCGCCGCGGCCACGGCCGGCGCGACCCGCTCGTCGAACACCGACGGGATGACCTCGCCCGCGGTCGGGTGCTCGACCAGCGCAGCGATGGCGGCGGCGGTCGCGAGCTTCATCGCCTCGGTGATCGCCGGGGCGCCCGAGTCGAGCACGCCTCGGAAGAGTCCGGGGAAGGCGAGCACGTTGTTGATCTGGTTGGGGAAGTCCGAGCGACCGGTCGCCACGACGGCAGCGTGACGGGCCGCGACGTCGGGGTGCACCTCCGGGTCAGGGTTGGCCAGCGCGAAGACGATCGAGCGGTCGGCCATCTGCGCGATGAGGTCCTCGCTGACCGTGCCACCCGACACCCCGACGAAGACGTCCGCGTCCTGCAACGCCTCGCCCAGGCCGCCGGACAGACCGCGCGGGTTGGTCGTCGCGGCCAGCCGGCGCTTGTGCTCGACCAGGTCATCGCGACCCGGCTCGACGATGCCGCGTGAGTCACACACCACAACGTCCTGCACACCGCGGCGACGCAGCAGCCCGGCGATCGCCACACCGGCGGCACCGGCACCGGAGATCGCGACCCGCAGCGACTCCAGGGGCTTGTCGACCACCGTTGCAGCGTTGATCAGCGCGGCCAGCACGACGATCGCGGTGCCGTGCTGGTCGTCATGGAACACCGGGATGTCCAGCCGCTCCTGCAGCCGACGCTCGATCTCGAAGCAGCGCGGGGCCGAGATGTCCTCAAGGTTGATGCCGCCGTACGTCGGTGCCAGGCGGGCGATGGCGTCGACCAGCTCTTCGACCGTGCCCGACTCCAGACACACCGGCACGCTGTCGACGTCACCGAAGTGCTTGAACAGCACCGACTTGCCCTCCATGACCGGAAGCGCGGCGACCGGGCCGATGTCACCAAGGCCGAGGACAGCGGTGCCGTCGGTGATGACAGCGACGGTGTTGCGTCGGGTCGTGTAGCGGTGCGAGAGGTCAGGGTCCTGGGCGATGGCTCGGCACACGTCGGCGACGCCGGGTGTGTAGAGCAGTGCGAGGTCCTTGCGGTCGCGCAACGGTTTGGTGGGGACGGACTCCAGCTTGCCGCCCTCATGGGCAGCGAAGACTGGTCCGCTGGTGTCCGGGCCGGGCTCGGAGGCCAGTGCGGTGGTCATGCGGGGATCACCTCGGGATGAACGAATCGGAACGGGCTGCAGGTGCTTGTGGTCCGACAGATGTTGCTGGACCTGCTGCCGGGTACGGCGATCGGTCGACGCGAGGGTGATGCGCTGCCCGCCACCATGACACAGCAGCGGAAAGATCTCTACAACTTTCTGCCCGCTGTCATGTTTGCCCGACCGACATTCTGCAAGATCAGTCAAGAATGTCGGTTCTTCACCGAAACGACCCACCTTTGACAAGCTCAGGCGTGCGATGGGACTGTTCAGCCACCGAACACCTGTCGGACAGGGGAAGCCGGTGAGATCCCGGCGCTGTCCCGCAACCGTGTGCGTCCTCGGACGCGAGCCGGAGCACCTCCCGCCAGGTTCGGCTCTATTACTGATCCGTCGCGGAGTGCGGACGAGCCGGCCACGAGACCTTGTCTCTCCTGCCGATCTCGATCCAGCAGGAGGTCCTCATGAGTCATCGTCAGTCCCGTTCGTACGCCCGGCCCTGGATCCTGGTCGCCCTGGGAGTCCTGCTCGCCCTCACGTTCGGCACCGCCACCGCGCCTCGTGCGTCTGCGGCCGCGTTCCGGTTCTGGGGCTACTACCAGCTCAAGGGCACGTCCTGGACGTTCGCTCCCAAGGGACCGGCGCAGGTCACACCGGCTGATGGCGCCGTGGAGGGCTGGCGGTGGGCCGTCGGTTCCGAGACCGACACCCGGATGCCGCGCGGCGTCGTGACCTTCGCGCAGGTCTGCGCCGATACGCCTGCCAAGTCCGGCACCAAGCGAGTCGGCGTCGTCATCGACTTCGGCCGCGCGGCCGACGCGGAGTCCGGCACCCCGCCCACGCCACGCTCCGCCTGCGCACAGGTACCGACCAAGGCGACTGGCGCCGACGTACTCGCCGCTGTCGCGGCAGTCCGCACTGAGAAGGGCATGGTCTGCGCGGTCGGCAGCTGGCCGGCCACCGGTTGCGGCGGTCCGGTCAAGACGGTCAGCGCGGCCGCCAAGGCCGTCGACGACAAGGTCACGATCGCCGTGGCCAAGCCGGCGGAGGACAAGGCGTCCAGCAGCAACACGATGACCATCGTCCTGGTCGCGGGCGTCGTCGTCCTGCTGCTGCTCGGTGCGCTCCTCACCCTGCTGCGTCGCCGTCGTACCGAGACGGCCTGACGAGCCGGTGCCTCTCACGCAGTGACCAGCCTGGCCGACCGCCTCTCTCCCCCGCGCCTGCTCCATCCCGTGGCGTGGTGGCTGTGGGGACTCCTGCTCGCCGCCGCTGCATCCCGTACGACGAACCCGGCCTACCTGATCGTGCTCATGGCTGTGGTCGGCTGGGTCGTGCTGCTGCGCCGCGAGACTGGGGCGAGCACGACGCTGGCGATCTTCATGGGCATCGCGCTCGTCGCGGTCGCCATCCGGGTGACCATGACCGTGCTGCTCGGCAGTGGCGTCGGCGGTCGCACGGAGATGCTGTCCCTGCCGCAGGTGCCCCTGCCGGACTGGATGGCCGGGGTGCAGCTCGGCGGTCCGGTCATGCTCGAGAGTTTCCTGGACGCCGTCTACCACGGTCTCCAGCTCGCCGCGATCCTCATCTGTGTCGGCGCCTGCAACGTGCTTGCCGACCCGCGCCGGCTGCTGCGCTACGTCCCCGCGACGTTGTACGACGTCGGCACCGCCGTCGTGGTCGCGCTCACCTATGTGCCTCAGCTGGCGGACGACGCCCGGCGCATTCGTACGGCACGTCGCCTGCGCGGACACTCCGGCCGTGGGCTCGGCGAGCTGGCCCGGCTGGTGGTCCCTGTGCTGGAGAGCTCGTTGGACCGGTCGCTCACTCTGGCCGCGTCGATGGAGTCGCGCGGCTACGGCCGCGTCACCCTCGAGCCACGGGTCCGTAGGCGAGCGACCTTGCTGACGATGATCGGTCTCGGTGGCGTGCTGATCGGCCTCTACGGACTGCTCGACTCCTCGACGCCGCAGCTGCTGGGACTGCCGATGCTGCTGCTCGGGTGCGGTTGTGCGGTCGCAGCCCTCATGTCTGGCGCACGTCGCGACCGGCGTACGCCCTACCGCCGCGACCCGTGGGGCATCCCGGAGAGCCTCGTGGTCGCGACCGCCTGCCTCGCCCCTGTGGTGATGTCCGTCGCAGCCTCGCGGGGTGACGCCGGAGTCGTACCCCCGCAGGTGCCGGCGGCCTGGCCGACCGTGTCCCTGCTGCTTGTCGGTGCACTCGTACTGCCGATCGCAGCCGGCGCTCTGGCTCCGCGGCCGCCGCGCCGAGCGGCGCTCGAGGACGCCTACCGGCACCGCGCCGACGAGCTGGAGGTGGCGGCATGATCGATCTGTACGACGTCCGCGTCACCTATGACGGCGCACCCGAGCCGCACCTGAGCACCGGCCGGATCCACGTGCCCGAGGGCGATCTGGTCCTCGTGGTCGGAGCGACAGGCAGTGGCAAGTCGACGCTGTTGAAGTCGCTCAACGGACTTGTCCCCCACTTCACCGGTGGTCTGCTTGAGGGTCGCGTCGTCGTCGACGGCCGGGACACGCGCGACCACCGACCGCGCGACCTGGCCGACGTCGTCGGGTTCGTGGGTCAGGACCCGCTGTCGGGGTTCGTCACCGAGACGGTCGAGGAGGAGATCGCTTACGGGATGGAGACGCTCGCCCTCAGCAGCTCGGCCATGCGCCGCCGTGTCGAGGAGAGCCTGGACGTCCTCGGCGTCGCCGACCTGCGCGGCCGACCGCTCCGTGAGCTCAGCGGCGGTCAGCAGCAGCGGGTCGCCGTCGCCTCCGTCCTTGCCACTGGGCCGCGGGTCCTCGTGCTCGACGAACCCACCTCCTCGCTCGACCCGGTGTCGGCGGAGGACGTCCTGGCCGCGGTGCACCGGCTCGTGCACGACCTCGGCGTCACCGTCGTCCTCGCCGAGCACCGCCTCGAGCGCGTCGTGCACCACGCCGACAGCGTGCTGCTCGTGGAGGACGGCGTCGTCTCCGATCTCCTCGACCCCGGGGAGGCCATGGTGCGCTCGCCCATCGCGCCCCCCGTCGTACGCCTCGGGCAGCGGCTCGGGTGGGACCCGCTTCCGTTGTCCATCCGCGACGCACGTCGACGCGCGGCCGATCTTCGTGCGGTCGACCCAGGCCCGGCGGCCGAATCTCCCTCAACCGCAACGCCCGTCGCGGTCGCCGTCCGTCGCCTGCATGTCCGGCGTCGGGGTGTCATCGTGCTCGGCGAGGTCGACCTCGACCTCCACTCCGGACGGGTGACGGCGCTCATGGGCCGCAACGGAGCAGGCAAGTCCACCCTTCTCTCCACGCTCGCCGGACTCCTGACTCCGACGTCCGGCTCAGTGCGGCTGGCCGGCGATGTCGATCCCTCGGCGACCAAGCCGCGCGACCTCGTACGCACCGTGGGCCTCGTCCCGCAGGATGCGGCCTCCTTGCTCTACCACGACAGCGTTGAGCGCGAATGTGCTGCCGCAGACGCCGATTTCGACCGACCGGGCGGCACATGCGCCGCTCTCTTGAAGCGCATCGCACCCCACCTGCTCGCCGACGCGCATCCGCGCGACCTGTCCGAGGGCGGTCGGGTGCTGCTGGCGCTCGCTGTCGTCCTGACCGGCTCGCCGCCGGTCGTCCTCCTAGACGAACCGACGCGCGGACTCGACTACACCGCCAAGGCTCGGCTGGGCGAGGTGCTCCAGGAGCTCGCCCACGACGGACACTGCGTCCTGATGGCGACTCACGACGTGGAGATGGCCGCAGACGTGGCCGACGACGTCGTACTCCTGGCTGACGGGGACATCATCGGTCAGGGTCCTGCGCGCGAAATCCTTTGCGAGTCACCAGCATTCGCGCCTCAGGTCGCGAAGGTGATGCACCCACTCCCCTACCTCACCGTGCCCGAGGTGCCGATCCGTCTGGCGGCTCCGTGATGGATCGGCGCACCGACCTGCTGCCCTGGTCGTGGGCCTCCACCGCGGCGATGACTCTGGTGACCGTCGTCGGCGTGCTGTCCTTCACGTGGCCCTTCCTGGTCGACTCCGAGGCCGCGCTGGCTCGGGGCAACAACGCCCCCTGGCTGTTTCCGGCGTTGGTCGGACTCCTCGGAGCGGTCCTGCTGGCCGAGCTCTCTCGCGGCGGCATGGACGCAAAGGTCGTGGCGACCCTCGGTGTCCTGGCCGCGATGGGCGGGGCACTTCGCGTGCTGTCGGCCGGGACCGCAGGGCTGGAACCGATGTTCTTCCTGGTGGTCCTCGGAGGTCGGGTGCTCGGTCGTACGGCCGGCTTCCTGCTGGGTGCGCTGGCGATCATCACCGGCGCCTTTCTCACCGGCGGCGTCGGGCCATGGACGCCGTTCCAGATGATCGCCACGGGCTGGGTCGGGCTCGGAGCCGCGCTGCTGCCCGACTGGAGGGGGCGCGCCGAGCGCTGGCTGCTGGCGGCGTACGGACTGGTCACGGGCCTGGCGTACGGCGCGGTGATGAACCTGTGGTTCTGGCCGTTCCTCGGCAGCTCGGCGCCGTCAGGAGCCGGCTTCGACCCCGATGCATCGCTCGCCACTCAGTTGGGGCACTACGGCGTGTTCTACGGCCTGACGTCTCTCGGATGGGACCTGCCGCGCGGCGTCCTGACGGCCGCTCTGGTGCTCATCGCGGCGCGTCCCGTGCTGCAGGCGCTGCGGCGTGCCGTCCGCCGAGCCGCCTTCGGCCTACCACAGACACCCTGACCTCGCAGAACCGGGCAGCCTTGATTGCCCGGCTACAGTGACTGAAGGGGTCCGTTACAGGACAGGAGGAAGAATGACGACAACATTGGTCCTAGGTGGAACCCGTAGCGGCAAGAGCAGGTATGCCGAGAGCCTGCTCGACCACGAGGCTGAGGTTACCTACGTCGCGACGGGCCCGCAGCCAGATGAGGATGATCGCGACTGGCAGGCGCGTGTCGATGAGCACCGCAGCCGGCGACCTCAGACCTGGACGACCGTCGAGAGCAGCGATGTCACCCGCGCCATCATCGGCGCCCGCAGTCCCGTGCTGGTCGACTGCCTCGGCAACTGGGTGACCGGGACTTTCGACGACGCCAAGGTCTGGGAAGACCGCGACAAGGCGCTCAGGATCATGGCCGAACGGACCGCAGAGCTCAGCGCCCTGTGGATGAACGCGCCGTACGACGTCGTCGCCGTGACCAATGAGGTCGGCATGTCCGTCGTCCCCGACACGGCGTCGGGCCGGCTGTTCCAGGAGGCGCTCGGACGGGTCAACGCGACCATCAGCGCCGTCACCGACCAGGTCCACCTGGTGCTCGCGGGTCGTGTCATGGATCTGTCCACGCTGCCGACCGTGCCCATCTCGGTTGTCTGACGCCCTTCGGCTCGCGGTCGGCACGCTGACCGCGATGCGCGTCCCCGCGCCCCGCTCGATCACTCGCAGCACAGCGGGCATCGCCATGCTGCTCGCACCCCTCACCGCCCTGCTGCTCCTCCTCCCGGCTGCCGCGTGCATCGCCCTCGGACGACTGCTCGATGTCCCATCAACGGTCCAGGCCGTGCTCGTCGTGATGGTCCTTGCCGCTGGCACCCGAGCCCTGCACCTCGACGGGCTGGCCGACACGGCCGACGGCCTCGCCGCGTCCTACGACCGCGAGCGCGCCCTGGCGGTGATGCGCACCGGCGACGTCGGACCGGCCGGCGCGGCCACCCTCCTGCTCGTGCTGGCGCTGCAGATCACCTGCGCGGCCTCACTGCTCACCACCACCGTCGGTACGACGCTCGCGGCCGTCTCCCTGCTCGCAAGCCGATCCGCCCTCACGGTCGCGTGCACCCGCGGCGTCCCGTCCGCGCGTCCGGAAGGTCTGGGCGCGACCGTGGCCGGCTCGGTCGCGCGGCCGGCCACGATCGTCGCCCTGCTCGTTCTCGCCGGAGCCGCCGCAGCCGTCGTGGCTGCCGCTGACGGGTCCTGGTGGACCGCCCCGGCCGTGGTGGCCGGGGCCGTCCTCGGAGCCGCTGTCCTACTGCGTCGGTGCACGACTCGCCTCGGCGGGATCACCGGTGACGTGCTGGGTGCTGCCCTCGAGATCGCTTTGGCCGCAAGCCTGCTCGTCGCCACCGCCGTCGTCTGAGCTGCGTCAGGCGGTCTCGACCTGGACGAACGGCGGCTTGACCACCGTCACCGCCAGATCGCGACCGCGGACGTCGACGACGAGCTCGTCGCCCTCGGTGGCACCGCGGTCGAGCAGCGCCAGCGCAATGCCTTGCTTCAGGGTCGGCGACATCGTGCCCGAGGTGACGACACCGACGACGTCACCAGCCGGCGTACGGACCTCGCAGTCGGCACGCGGGATGCCGCGGCCCGTGGCGAGCAGGCCCCACGCGAGACGACAGGTCTTCTCGGCGCGCTGCGCCTCCAGCACGGCCTTGCCCCAGAACGCGTCCTTCTTCCAGCCGACCGCCCAGCCAGCACGAGCCATGTTGGGCGTGATGTCCATCGACAGCTCGTGACCGTGCAATGCATAGCCCATCTCGGTACGCAGCGTGTCCCGCGCGCCCAAGCCACAGGCGAGGCCGTCGTACGGCTGCATCGCCTCGACCAACGCGTCCCACAGGGCAGGTGTGTCGTCCCAGCGCGGCACCAGCTCGAAGCCTTTCTCGCCGGTGTAGCCGGAGCGCAGCACGATGACGTCGTGGCCCTCCCACTGCGCGGTCGTGAAGGACATGTACTCGAGGTCGGTCGGCAGCCCGAGCGCGGCAACCACCTCGGGAGCCTTGGGTCCCTGCACCGCGATGATGCCGAACTCCGTGTGCTGGTCGGTGATCTCGAGCTCCGCGGGTGCCTTGGCCTGCATCCGCCGGACGACCTCGGCGGTGTTGGCCGCGTTGGGGACGAGGAACAGCTCGTCCTCGCTCTTGAAGTACTGGATGAGGTCGTCGACGACGCCGCCGGTCTCCTCGTCGCAGCACATCGTGTACTGGGCCTTCGGCGGCTCGACCTTGCGCAGGTCGTTGGTGAAGCAGGAGTTGACGAAGTCGGCCGCGCCGGCGCCCTTGACCAGCGCCTTGCCGAGGTGACTCACGTCGAACAGTCCGACCCGCTCGCGGACCGCGGTGTGCTCGCGCAGCACGCCGCCGCCGGGGTACTCGATGGGCATCTCCCATCCGCCGAAGTCGGCCATCTTGGCGCCGAGGGCGACGTGGCGCTCGTGCAGTGGGGAGGTCTTCAAGGTGTCACCGGTCATGCGCGCACGGTATCGCCGCCGCTGCTGACTATCCTCGCGTGGTACTGGGCAACGTGGCCCACCCGCGAACGACCGGAGGCAATCCACTGTGACGACGTTGACACTGACGGACCAGACAGCCAGCGACGTGAAGGCAGATGTGCTGGTTCTGCTGTCCGTCAAGAGCGACGCCGGCGCGAGCCTGGTGCCCGCCCACGGACTTGTGACCGAGTCGGTCGATCACATCACGGCGACGCTCAAGGCGATCGGCGCCAAGGGTGCCGAGGACGAGGCCATCAAGCTCACCGGCGTACCCGGACTCACCACTCCCCTGGTCGTCGTCTCCGGCACCGGCCTGGACCACCAGCCGACCGCGGACGACCACGAGCCCGTACGCCGTGCCGCAGGTGCCGCCACGCGCGGACTCAGCGACACCGCCCACATCGCGCTCGCCGCGCCGGACGACGCGACGCTCGCGGGTGCGGCCGCCGAGGGGGCGCTCTATGGCGGCTACCGCTTCGTGACCTACCGCAGCTCGGCCAGCAGCACCAAGCGGCTCGAGAAGGTCACCCTCCTCTCCGCATCAGCGGGCGACGACGCGGTCAAGTCGGCCGCGACGCGTGCAGAGGTGCTCGCCGACACTCAGGCCTGGGCTCGCGACCTGGTCAACACACCGCCCAACGATCTCTACCCGGACTCCTTCGCCGAGTTGGCCAAGAAGCGGTTCCAGGGCGGCAAGGTCAAGGTCGAGGTCATGGACGAGAAGGCGCTGGCCAAGGCCAGCTGCGGTGGGATCGTCGGCGTCGGTCAGGGCTCCTCGCGCCCTCCGCGCCTGGTGACGCTGACCTACAAGCCCTCCAAGGCCAAGGCGCACATCGCCCTCGTCGGCAAGGGCATCACGTTCGACTCCGGCGGCCTGTGCCTGAAGCCGCCGACCGGCATGATCACGATGAAGTGCGACATGGCCGGTGCGGCTGCCACCGCCGCAGCCGTTGATGCCATCGCACGGCTCGGTCTGCCCGTGACGATCACGGCCTACCTCTGCCTCGCCGAGAACATGACCGGCTCGGACGCCCAGCGTCCCGGCGACGTCGTCACGATGCGCAACGGCAAGACCGTCGAGATCATCAACACCGACGCCGAGGGTCGCCTCGTCATGGCGGACGGTCTCTCGTACGCCTCGGAGCAGCACCCCGACCTCGTGATCGACATCGCGACCCTGACCGGCGCAGCCGTGATGGCCTTCGGCGGCCGCGTCATGGCGGTGCTCTCCAACGACGACGCCACGCGTGACCAGGTCGTCGCGGCCGCCGACCGCGTCGGTGAGGACAGCTGGCCCGTGCCGCTGCGACCCGAGCTGCGCAAGCCGATGGACTCCGACGTGGCCGACCTCAAGCACACCGGCCAGAAGGAAGGCGGGATGATCACCGCCGCGCTCTTCCTGCGCGAGTTCGTCGGCACGGCCAAGGACGGCTCGGACCTGCCGTGGGCCCACCTCGACATCGCCGGTCCTGCGTTCCACGAGGGCGGTCCCTTCGGATACGTCGCCAAGGGCGCCACCGGTTTCGGCATCCGTACGCTCGTCGGCCTCGTCGAGGACCGCGCCTGACCTCTGCTCGGCAACGACAAAGGGCGGCACCCCGGTGGGGTGCCGCCCTTGCGTCGTGTCCGGTGGGATCAGCCGCCGGACTTGCGCCGGAACATCTGCTGGGCGCCGCTGGTCTCCGGACCGTGCGTGCCGTGCACCTTGTTGTGCACGGACCCGTCGGAGACGTCCTTGCCGCCGTGTGCACGCTTCTTGTCCAGGGCCTCCCGGAACTTGCGCTTCGTGTCCTCGTCCGGACCGACCTGCTCCTGCGGTGCACCGTCCGCCATGGTGTTCTCCCTCGTTCGTGGGCCGTGGACGACCTCGTCGGCCCAGTATGGCTGGCCGTCGACACCGTCGTGGGTCCGGCAACTGTGGCACGGACGCCGCACCGGCCACCAGACAATTGATCGGCCACCGGACGAGGTGGCGCACGCCACAGCACCGGGCTGACCGGCGTACCTCCCTGAAGTCGTTCCTCCGGTCAGTGCCAAGATGGCTCCATCGCGCGCTCGCGGGGGCACCCGACCGGCGTGTGATGAGAAGTCCGCATCGACGCAAGGGAGCGTTGGCACCATGACGGCTGAGGCCGCACCGACCTACGACATCGTCATTCTCGGCGGCGGCAGCGGGGGCTACGCCTGCGCGCTGCGGGCCGCCGAGCTGGGGCTGTCCGTGGCTCTCGTCGAGAAGAACAAGCTGGGTGGCACCTGTCTCCACCAAGGCTGCATCCCCACCAAGGCCCTGCTGCACGCAGCCGAGGTCGCCGACTCCGCTCGTGAGGGCGCCTCCTTCGGCGTCAAGACGACGTTCGAGTCGGTCGACATGTCCGGGGTGCACGCCTACAAGGACGGTGTCGTCTCACGTCTCCACAAGGGCCTGCAGGGGCTCGTGTCGTCCAAGACGATCGACTACATCGAGGGTGAGGGGCGGCTGACCAACCCCACCACCGTCACCGTGGGCGACCGCTCTGTCGTCGGCAAGCACGTCGTGCTGGCCACCGGCTCCTACGCCAAGACGCTGCCCGGCCTGGACATCGGCGGACGCATCGTCACGAGCGAGCAGGCGCTGACCCTCGACCACGTGCCCAGCCGGGTCGTGGTCCTGGGTGGTGGTGTCATCGGCGTCGAATTCGCTTCTGTCTTCAAGTCATTCGGCGCTGACGTGACGATCATCGAGGCGCTCCCCCGCCTCGTCGCGGCCGAGGACGAGGCCATCTCCAAGACGCTCGAGCGCGCCTTCCGCAAGCGCAAGATCGCCTTCAAGACCGGCGTGAAGTTCGCCGGCGCCGAGCAGAAGGGTGACGTCGTCACCGTCTCGCTCGAGTCCGGCGACACCATCGAGACGGACCTTCTGCTCGTCGCCGTCGGTCGCGGACCGGTCACCGACGGCCTGGGTTACGCCGAGGCCGGCGTGGCCATGGACCGCGGCTTCGTGCTCGCCGATGAGCGCTGCCGCACCAACGTGGACGGTGTCTACGCCGTGGGCGACATCGTTCCCGGACTCCAGCTGGCGCACCGCGGATTCGCCCAAGGGATCTTCGTGGCCGAGCAGATCGCCGGCCAGCAGCCGACGCCGATCGACGAGTCCGGCATCCCGCGGGTCACCTACTGCGACCCTGAGATCGCCTCCGTCGGCCTGACCGAGGCGCAGGCGAAGGACAAGCACGGCGAGGTCGAGACCATCGAGTACAACCTCGGCGGCAACGGCAAGAGCCAGATCCTGCGCACCCAGGGCTTCGTCAAGCTCGTGCGCGTGAAGGACGGTCCCGTGGTCGGCGTCCACATGGTCGGTGCACGGATGGGCGAGCAGGTCGGCGAGGCCCAGCTCATCGTCGGCTGGGAAGCACTGCCCGACGACGTCGCTGCGCTGATCCACGCTCACCCCACCCAGAACGAAGCCCTCGGCGAGGCGCACCTCGCACTCGCAGGCAAACCACTGCACGCCCACGCATGAGCACCATGACGTCCGCGACACCTCTGTCGACAACACTGCACATCCGTCACCAGATCCAGGAGACTGTCACCCATGTCTGAACGTGTGACCATGCCCGCCCTCGGAGAGTCCGTCACCGAGGGCACCGTGACCAGGTGGCTGAAGAACGTCGGCGACGAGGTGGCGGTGGATGAGCCGCTGCTGGAGGTCTCGACCGACAAGGTCGACACCGAGATCCCGTCTCCGGTCGCCGGCACCCTCCAGGAGGTGCTGGTCGAGGAGGACGAGACGGTCCCGGTCGGCGCCGACCTTGCCGTGATCGGTGACGGCGCAGCAAGTGACGCTGGTGGTGGCGCGCCCGAGCAGGCCGCTGCTCCCGCGGCCGAGAAGCCGGCCGAGACTCCTGCTCCTGCCGCGGCACCCGAGACCAAGGCCGAGCCGGAGGCCACGCCTGCTCCGGAGGAGAAGGCCGAGAAGCCCGCTGAGGCGCCCGCAGCCGCGCCGGCCTCCGGTGGCGAGGTCACCGGCGGCGAGAAGATCACGATGCCCGCGCTCGGTGAGTCGGTCACTGAGGGCACCATCACCCGCTGGCTCAAGGCCGAGGGCGATGACGTCGCCGTGGACGAGCCGCTGCTCGAGGTCTCGACCGACAAGGTCGACACCGAGGTGCCGTCCCCGGTCGCCGGCAAGCTGACCAAGATCCTGGTGCAGGAGGACGAGACCGTTCCCGTCGGCGCCGACCTCGCGATCGTCGGCGGTGAGGGCGGCGCGGCCGCTCCGGCCGAGCAGGCCGCACCCGAGAAGCCCGCCGAGCCAGCAGCAGGCGCTGCGCCTGAGCCGACCCCCGAGCCCGCGAAGCCGGCCGAGCCAGAGCCGGCCGCCGAGCCTGCTAAGCCCGCAGCCGAGGCCGCACCGGCACCTGCCGCCGCACCTGCTCCGCAGGCAGCCCCGGCCGCGCCGCCGTCACCGGAGCCGACTCCGCAACCTGCCGCCACCCCGGCTTCGGCAGGCTCCAGCGCGCCGGCCGCCGAGGGCGACTCCAACGATGGCCGTGACCCCGCAAGCTACGTCACGCCCCTGGTCCGCAAGCTGGCTGCTGAGAAGGGCATCGAGCTCGCGAGCGTGACGGGCACCGGTGTCGGTGGACGTATCCGCAAGCAGGACGTCCTCGCGGCTGCCGAGGCCGCCGCCCCGGCCGCAGCTGAGGCTCCCGCGGCAGCAGCACCGGCTGCGTCCGCACCAGCCAAGAGCGGTACGCCCGTGTCGCCCAAGCGCGGCACCACCGAGAAGATGAGCCGGATGCGCAAGCTCATCGCGACACGCATGGTCGAGTCGTTGCAGGTCTCGGCACAGCTCACCACGGTGCTCGAGGTCGATGTCACCAAGGTGGCCAGGCTGCGGGCCAAGTCCAAGGTCGACTTCGAGCAGCGCGAGGGCGTCAAGCTCAGCTTCCTGCCGTTCTTCGCCCTCGCGGCTGTCGAGGCACTCAAGGCCTACCCCCAGGTCAACGCCAGTGTCGACGGCGACTCCATCGTCTACCACGCGAGCGAGAACCTCGGGATTGCGGTCGACACCGAGAAGGGCCTGTTCGTCCCCGTCGTCCAGAACGCCGGCGAGCTCAACATCGCCGGCCTGGCTCGCAAGATCGCGGACCTGGCGGAGCGCACGCGCAGCAACAAGGTCAAGCCGGACGAGCTCGGCGGTGGCACGTTCACGCTGACCAACACCGGCAGCCGAGGTGCGTTGTTCGACACCCCGATCATCAACCAGCCGCAGGTCGGCATCCTCGGCACCGGCTCGGTCGTCAAGCGGCCCATCGTGGTCACCGATGCTGACGGTGGCGAGACCATCGCCATCCGCTCGATGGTCTACCTCGCGCTCTCCTACGACCACCGGATCGTGGATGGGGC
Source organism: Luteipulveratus mongoliensis (assembly GCF_001190945.1). Taxonomy (NCBI): domain Bacteria; kingdom Bacillati; phylum Actinomycetota; class Actinomycetes; order Micrococcales; family Dermacoccaceae; genus Luteipulveratus; species Luteipulveratus mongoliensis. Next base: position 3,592,471 of record NZ_CP011112.1, read on the forward strand.
GGATGCTGCCCGCTTCCTCACCGCGATCAAGGAGCGCCTCGAGGAAGGCGCGTTCGAGGTCTGAGGGACGTCATGACACAGCGCGTCGCCATCACCGGCTCATCCGGCCTGATCGGCGGCGCGCTGTCGTCGTACCTGCGGGACCGCGGGGACGAGGTCGTCCATCTCGTACGCCGCTCGGCTGAGGCGGCCCACGAGGTCACCTGGGACCCGGCGCGCCAGCAGCTGGACCCGGCAGCCCTTGACGGGGTGACTGCGGTGGTCAACCTGGCGGGTGCCGGGGTCGGTGACCATCGGTGGACGACGTCGTACAAGCGCACCCTGGTCCAGTCACGAATCGACTGCACCACCACAGTCGCTCGCGCTCTCGCGGAGGTCGGGCGGCCCGTCCGCCTGGTCAGCGGATCGGCGATGGGGTTCTACGGCAACCGCGGTGAGGAAGTCCTCGACGAGACCAGCAGCCGCGGCGACGGGTTCCTGTCCGATCTCGTACGCGACTGGGAGGCCGCCGCTGCTCCTGCCGCCGACGCCGGCTGCCCCACGGCGTTCACCCGGTCCAGCCTCGTGCTCTCCGCTCGTGGTGGAGCGCTCGGTCGCATGCTGCCCCTCGCGCGGTTCGCCCTCGGTGGCCCGCTGGGCAACGGTCGTCAGTGGTGGTCCTGGATCTCGCTCGAGGACGAGGTGCGAGCCATCACCCACCTCATCGATCATCCCGACATCGTCGGGCCGGTCAATATGGCGGCGCCCCAGCCCGAGCGGCAGAAGGACTTCGCGGCACAGCTTGGCCGCCTGGTCCATCGCCCGGCGATCGTGCCGGCGCCGTCGCCGGCTCTCCGCGTCGTGATCGGCGAGATGGTCCAGGACATCCTCGGCAGCCAGCGTCTGGAGCCGGCGGCGCTGAGCGCGTCCGGATTCACTTGGAACCATGAGTCGTTGGAGGACGGCCTGGCCTGGGCCATCACCCACTAGCGGCCGGCGTCCAGCTCGAGATACGCCAGCCGCGGTCGGTCCACTCCATCGTGAGCGTGGCGCGCTCCCCCACGCTGCCGGGCATCCGCTGCTCGCCGGCGGGCGAGACCAACGCGTACGCCGACCGGTCCACCACGGCATCGACCTTGACCGTGTCGGACGCCGAGAAGTCCAGCTCGGCGCGACGGACCCGAAAGCCCAGGCCCTTGTAGCGCACGGATGCTCGAGCCGCCTGCTGCAGGTCTGCCTGATCACGCCGCCACCCGCTCGACCCAGCGACGAACGCGCCGCCCAGATCGGCCTCGCGGCCAGTGGTCCACGCGCTCGCCCTCGCCGTCACCACGCGCTGCAGGACGCTGACCGGGTTGGCGCCGAGCGTTTCAGCGCCGGTCGCGTCGTCGGTCGGTCGGGTGGACGGCCGTCGCGCCGATGGCGAGGGCGACGGCCGGGCTTTCGTGGCGGATGCCTTCGCTGCGGCAGGGCGAGAGGTGGGCGCAGCCATGGGATCCGAACCGGCGCCGGTGGCGGTCGGGCCGAGAGCGGCATAACCCGCGCAGGCGACGCCGACCAGCCCACCCAGCACCGCCGTACGACGCACCACGCGCTGCCGCCACCAGGGCACCGCGAGATGCTCCGGCGCCGGCTCCGCCGCCTCGCGGATGCGTTGGGTCAGGCCCGAGGCCGAGTCACCGGCGGCTGGTGCCGTACGACGACCGCTCGACCCGGCGAGCGGGGCCGGCGCGGGCCGGGCAAGGTCCCAGAGGCGCAGCGCCAGGTCTCCCGGCTCGGGCCGCGCCTCCGGAGTGTGCGACAGGCAGCTGACGACCAGGTCGCGGACCTCGGCCGGCACCTGCGGAGCAACGTCCTCCAGGTGGGGCCGCAACGCGGGTGGCTCCGGGCGCTCACCCACCAGCGCCGTCCAGGCCAGCGCACCCAATGCATAGACATCGGCGGCCGGCGTCGGCAACGCGCCGCCCAGCACCTCGGGCGCGACGAACCCATCACTCCCCCACACCTGCGCATCCGGGACACCCGCCAGCCGCGCGACACCGAGGTCGGCGATGAGCGGCTTGCCCTCGTCGGTCAGCAGCACGTTGGCCGGGGACAGGTCGCCATGCACGAGGCCCAGCGCATGCAGGTCATGCAGCGCTCTGGCCACGGGGCAGAGCACGGTCACCAGCTCGCCAACCGTGAAGTGACCTCGGCCTTCGACGGCGGCCGCGAGTGAGCCGCCTTCGGCCAACTCGGTGATCAGCGCGATCCTCGGATGCGCGCCCGAGTCCTCGAGGACGGTGTCGATCAGGCGCAGCACGTGGTCGTGCTCGATCCGCTGGAGGACGGTCAGCTCCAGCCCGACGTCCTCCGGCCGCTCGGTCAGCACCTTGGCCGCGAGCCTCGCGCCGTCGGACGCGCGCGTGACGGTCCAGACCTGGCCGGAGCTCCCGGCGCCGAGGAACGGGCCGACGCGAAAGCCTGGCAGCTGCGGACGAGTGGGCTCGGCCGGGTCGGCGGTGTCGGGGTCGGGCTGCATGACGGTCAGAGTGCCACCGCGCAGGGGTCTCAAAACGTTGTCCACAAGCAGTGGTTACCGTGCGGGTATGACCGGGTCCGAGCTGATCTCCGCCGCAGCCGCGGCCGACCTGCTCGGCGTACGACGCCAGACGCTCTACGCCTACGTCAGCCGCGGGGTCCTCGCCCGGGTGCCCGGCACGGACAGCAACGGCCACCGGGTCTCGATGTTCGACCGAGCCGCAGTCCAGGCGCTCGTTGAGCGTCATCGGCGCCCTCGCAGCGGCGTCTTCGAGCTGCACATCGACACCGCCGTCACCGATCTCGACCCGGCCGGTCGGCTGCTCTACCGCGGGCGCGATGCCTGCGACCTCGCGACGACACACTCGTTCGAGGACGTCGCCGAGATCCTTTGGCAGTCAGGCCTGTCCGGCCCTTGGCCCACCACGGCGGACGGCATCGCTCCACGGGTGGCGCAGGTGTGCCCGGAGTCCACGTCCCCGGCCGGTCGCGTCCGCGTCGCGCTCGCCCTGCTCGCCGCGGACGAGGACGACGACGGACGTGGCGCCCCGCTCCCGGACCAGGTCTGCGCCGCAGCCCGTACGGCTATCCTCGCCGCCGCGAACAGCCTCACCTCAGGCGCGACACCAGCTCCGGAGCAGTCCGTGGCCGAGATCGTCGCAACTGCGCTCGTACCTGACCCGAAGCCCGAGGACGTCACCCTGATCAACGCCGCGCTCGTGCTGCTGGCGGATCACGAGCTCGCGACCTCGACCGTGGCTGCGCGAGCGGCCGCGAGCACTCACGCCGGCCCCTATGTCACCCTCCTCACCGGCGCGGCCGCGATGGGCGGACAGCTCCATGGGCGGGCCGCGGCGCAGGCCGTGCCGCTCGTGGAGGCGACGCTCGAGGTCGGTGCCGCGGCGGCACTGGACCAGTGCGACGGCGTACCACCCGGATTCGGCCACACCGTCTACACGGACGCCGACCCGCGTGCCGACTGCCTGTTCGACCTGCTCGGTCAGGTCCGGCCTGACCTGACCGAGCCGATCGATGATCTGTGCTTGCAGGTACGACGCCGGCACAGCCTCGCCCCCAACGTCGACCTCGCGATGGCAGCCTTGACGATCGGCCTTCCGCTCCGGCTCGGCGGAGCGGAAGCGATCTTCGTGCTTGCCCGGCTCGCGGGGATGACGGCGCACGCTCTGGAGGAGCTGCAGCACCGTCTGCGTTTCCGTCCCCGAGCGGTGTACACCGGGCCGGCCGAGCAGCCCTCCCACGGGGACTGAGGCTCATCGGCCACGTGATCGGCGCTTACCTTCGCCCTCGCCCCTACGCTCCGGGCTATGAATCCTGGCGTGCTCCGCGCAGGTCTCACCTCCTTGGTCGATGGCCCGCGCCACCCGCTTGTAGATGCTCTTGAGGTCGTGCCGAACGATCCTGGCCTCTGCCGTCTACGGCGACGAGCAAAGCCCTCGAGCAGCTCGCAGCCGGCGACCCCGACCGGCCGCTCTACGTGGGCAAGGCCGAACGCAGCCTGGCGGGCCGCAACACCTGCGCCTTGCCGTTTGGGTCAGGTCCGAAGCCGGGGTAGTGCTCGATGAAGTCGGGACCGCGGTGCTCGATGAGCTTCTGCCACCTCTCAACCTGGCCAAGATGGGCAAGAGGGGTGATGACAGGGTCAAGGCTGCACGTGCAGCACTGGCCAGTGAGGCGAGGGCATGGCGTCGCGGAGGACATCCATCAGGCTGCTGCCACCTTTGCACGGGCAAAGTGCCTCGCTTCCTCGAAGGTGCCTCCCATCGAGGCGAGGCCTCTGCGAGTTGGCGAGGCACGTTGCGATCGCAAACGAGCGTGGCTCGGCAGATCTCCCTACCTCGCGTCGATCTCCGGAACCTGTTGCGGCGCAACGGGACCCGCGTACGCAGAGCTCGGCCGATAGATCTTGCGGCCCCGGCTCTGCTCGAGGATGTGCGCCGTCCAGCCGATCACCCGGCTGACCGCAAAGGTCGGCGTGAACATCTCGCGCGGCACACCGCAGGACTGCATGACCACGCCCGCGTAGTACTCGACGTTGGCCCGCAGGGGGCGGTCCGGCTTCGCCTCGTCGAGCACCCGCACCACCTCCTTCTCCACCTGCACCGCGAGCTCTGCGGTGGCGCCGCCCAGCCCGACGGCGGTCTCCCGCAACAGCTCTGAGCGCGGGTCGAGCCCTCGGTAAACCGCGTGCCCGAAACCCATCACGCGCTGTCCCGCAGCGAGCTGCGCCCGGGCCCACGGCGCCGCGTTCTCGACCGTGCCGATCTCGTCCAGCGCGTCGAGCGCGCGCGAGGGCGCCCCACCGTGCAGCGGACCTGACAGTGCACCGATCCCGGCCACCACGCACGCAGACAAGTCAGCACCAGTCGAGGCAACCACCCGGGCTGTGAAGGTCGATGCGTTGAAACCGTGGTCGATCGTCAGGCACAGGTAGCGACTCAGCGCGTCCTGATGATCCTGCGTCGCTTCTTCGCCCGTCAGCATCCACAGATAGCTGCCGACGACACCGAGCTCGGGACGCGGGTCTCGTACGGCCTCGCCACGACGCACTCGATAGGCCGCAGAGACCAGCCATGGCACCACGGCAGCCGTACGAATCGCTGCCGTCTCCTTCTCCTCAGCATCGAGGTCCCACAGCGGACGGTCACCGCGCAGCGCCCCGAGAGCCGACACCGTCGTACGCAGGGCAACCAACGGGTCATCCCTGGCGCTGCGCCGCATGACCTCCACGAGGTCGTCGGCCAGTTCCTTTGGTAGCACTGCGTTCTCGGCAATCAGCGACTGCCACCGAGCGAGCTCATCGCGCGTCGGCAGGTGTCCGCGGACCATCAGGTGCCAGACCTCCTCGAACGAGACCTGCCGCGCCAGCTCCGTCGCGTCGTACTGCCGGTAGTGGAAGAAGCCTTCGGTGCCGCGGACGTCACCGATATCGGTCTCAGCAACCACCACCCCTGAGAGGCCGGCGGGTGCGATCTGGGGTTCGGGCTGCGCGGTGGTCGTCATACCTGCCACGGTCCGCCGCGCCCGGCGCGACGGTCAACGTTGATCAGATCAACGTGGGTCGCGATCGTCCTGCCCGTGCTCGGCGAGAAAGGCGTCGACCTCGGCGCGTGTCGGCGCGGTAGCGGGCCCCTTGCGCGTCACCTTGATCGCACCGGCCGCGTTGGCTCGCACCGCAGCCGTGGCCCAGTCCGCCCCGCCCGCACGCTCGGCAACCAGGACGCCGGTGTGCGCATCGCCCGCACCGTTGGTATCGACCGGCTTCTGGGGATAGCCCTGGACGTACGACGTGTGCCCGGCTTCGCGGAGGAAGCAGCCTTCCGGGCCATCCCTCACGATCACCACCGCCCGGGGCGCGAGGCGTCCGGCGACAGCCTCGGTGGAGCCCTCGACGTCGTCCACACCCGTCAGATCGCGAGCCTCCTCGGCGTTGCTGGTCCACACGTCGGTGACCCTGAGCATGCGCTGCTGCAGGTCCGGCTCGAGCTCGGCGAACGGAGCGCTCGGATCGAGCACGACCACGACACCGTCGACGAGCGACTCCAGCCACGTCATCAACGGCTCGCACGTCTCGCCGAGCAGCGTGTAGCCGGTGACGCAGACGATGTCGTCCGCGACCGGGCGTGACTGCGACAGCAGGTCGGCGCTGATCTTTCGCTCGGCACCTTGCGTCGTGACGAAGGTCCGCTCGGCGCTCGGCTCGATCATGACGAAGCAGATCCCGGTGTCGGCGTCAGGCACGAGATCGGTTGCCAGCTCTACGTTCTCGGCAGCCATCGCCTCACGGATCAGGTCTCCGTTAGGTCCGGTGCCGACAGCGCCGGCGTGGACGGCACGGGCGCCCGTGCGCGCCGCGGCGACGAGCACGTTGACGGAACCACCGGCGTACCGGCCGTAGCTCGTGGCCATCGCGTTGCCGCCCCGACGCGGCAGGCCGGGCACGTCGACGACCTCATCGACGAGGGCCTGGCCGGTGTGGATGACTCTGCTCATCAGCTCACCTCTCGAAGGGACAGCAGCCGACCGGCGACAGCGGCCAGGTCCAGTCCGTTGACTCGCTCGACGGTCTCGCACCAGTCCTGCGGGAGCCCGGAACGGCCGAGCCTCGCACCCGTGATCGCCCCGAGGATGGCAGCGATCGTGTCCGTGTCACCACCCAGACTCGCCGCTCGCGACAAGCCCGCACGTGGATCAGAAAGCGCGTCCTCAAGCAGGGCGAACGCGGTCGGCACCGACTCGGTGGTCGCGACCGTGGTGCCGACGACGTCGTACAGCCAGTCGTCGAGCGCGTCGCCGGACCTCTCGGTGCGCGAGCCGAGCACCCACTCGAGCCGGCCCGCGACCGACGGGCCGGGCACGGACGTACCGCACCTCTCCCCCAGCCGAGCCGCGGCCAGCGCCGCAGCGACGAGGTCGTCGTACGCTCCCCCGTCCAGCGCGCACGAGATCGCCGCCGCCACCGCCGCGGCCCCAGCGATGGCGACACCGGTGTGGTGCGTGGGCAGGCAGGTCTGCGCGACGCGCTCGACGAACGCGAGGTGCTGCGCGGACGACTCACCCCAGGCCAGGGCGAGGCCGAGCGGTGCGATGCGCATGGCAGCGCCGTTCGTCGTGCCGCTGGCACCTGCCTCGGCCGGATCGATGCCGGCCCGGATCAGGTCGATGGCCCGGCGCGTGGACGGCCCGAGCAGGTCGCGCGAGCCCCGCGCGGTCATGTCCTGCTCCCAGGCGTCGAGGGCGCCCGCCCAGCGTGCCGGATCTGCGTGACCATGGCCCTCCACGAGCTCGGCGGCCAACAGCAGCATCTGCTCGGTGTCGTCGGTCACCTGCCCGGCGGGCACATCCGGGGCGATGGGTTGATCGGGTGGTGCGTCGACAAGCGTCGTCAACCGGCCGAATCGCGCCTGGATCTCGGCGCGGGTGAACGACTGGGTCGGCATCCCGAGCGCGTCACCGACCGCAAGACCGGCCAGGGCGCCGTACGCCCGGTCCGGCACGTCCCCGTCAGGCACCTGGTCAGCGTAGGGCGCGGGCGGCGTACGGTGAAGTCATGCGTATCGAGCACCTTGGCTTCGCTCCTGACCTCGTGGACTACGAGTCGGCCTGGGCGACCCAGCGCGACGTACACGCCAAGGTCGTCTCCGGCGAGCAGGACGACACGACGCTGCTGCTGGAGCACCGCGCGGTCTACACCGCCGGCAAGCGGACCGAGCCGCACGAGCGGCCGTTCGACGGCACACCGGTCATCGACGTCGACCGTGGCGGCAAGATCACCTGGCATGGTCCGGGTCAGCTCACGGGCTACCCGATCGTGCGGCTTCCCAACCCCATTGACGTCGTCGGCCACGTCCGCCGCCTGGAGCAGCTGATGATCGACACCTGCGGCGACCTCGGGCTCGAGACCGCTCGCGTGGAGGGCCGCAGCGGCGTCTGGCTGCCGGCCGACGCCACCCGCTCGGAGCGCAAGATCGGCGCGATCGGCATCCGCGTCAGCCAGGACGTGACGATGCACGGCTTTGCCCTGAACTGCGACTGCGACCTGTCCTGGGCGACAACGATCGTCCCGTGCGGCATCCCGGACGCAGGGGTGACGTCCTTGTCCGCCGAGCTCGGGCGTGACGTGACCGTCGCCGAGGTCGTCCCGTTCATCGAGAAGCGGCTGCCGGACATCCTCATCTGAGGCAGCAGAACCCCCGGCGTACGCTGGTGGGACTGGCCCGCGACGTCTCCGCCGCGGGCTGAACAACGTGGCAAGGGAGCCGGAAACCGTGACCGTCGCACCCGAGGGCCGTCGCATGCTGCGCGTCGAGGCGCGCAACGCCGAGACCCCGATCGAGCGCAAGCCGAGCTGGATCCGTACGACAGCCAAGATGGGCCCCGAATACACCGCGATGCAGGCGCGCGTGAAGGGCAGCGGCCTGCACACGGTCTGCCAGGAAGCCGGCTGTCCCAACATCTTCGAGTGCTGGGAGGACCGCGAGGCGACGTTCCTCATCGGCGGCGACGTGTGCACCCGCCGCTGCGACTTCTGCGACATCGCGACGGGCCGCCCGACCGCGCTCGACCTGGACGAGCCCCGCCGCGTCGCGGAGTCCGTCCGCGAGATGGGTCTGCGCTACGCGACGGTGACCGGTGTCGCCCGCGACGACCAGCCCGACGGTGCGGCCGGCCTCTACGCCGAGACGATCCGTCAGATCCACGCGCTCAATCCGACGACGGGTGTCGAGATCCTGCCGCCCGACTTCGGTGCGGTGCCCGAGCTGGTCGGCCAGGTCTTCGATGCCCGGCCGGAGGTCTTCGCGCACAACCTGGAGACGGTCCCGCGGATCTTCAAGAGCATCCGTCCAGCGTTCACCTACGAGAAGTCCCTCAAGGTGCTCACCATGGCCCGCGAGCAGGAGCTGGTCACCAAGTCCAACCTCATCCTCGGGATGGGCGAGGAGGACCACGAGATCGAGCAGGCGATCGTCGACCTGCACGAGGCGGGCTGCGACATCCTCACGATCACTCAATACCTGCGCCCCTCCAAGCTGCACCACCCGATTGACCGGTGGGTCAAGCCGGAGGAGTTCGTGCACTGGTCCGAGCGTGCCGAGGAGATCGGCTTCAAGGGCGTCATGGCGGGTCCGTTGGTCCGTTCGTCCTACCGCGCGGGGCGCCTCTACACCCAGGCGATGAAGGCGTACGGTCGTCCGCTGCCCGAGCACCTGAGCCACCTGGCCGCGGCCGCGACCGACCCGGCTCGGCAGGAGGCGGCGTCGCTCGTGGAGAAGCGTCTGAGCGACGTATCCTGAACCCCATGGCCTCCACCGACAACGCGAACGACGCGACGCCCAAGAAGTCGCGCTTCGCCCGCAAGCCCAAGGCACCCAAAGCACCCAAAGACCCCAGCAAGCCGGGTCGGATCGCCCAGTTCAGGCAGGTCTTCACCCAGTCCAGGGCGCAGGACCCGGCCATCGCCTGGTGGATGGCCCTCGCCTTCCTGGTCGTCTTCGGTGTCTTCCTGCTCATCGGTCTGCTGATCGGGCACCCGATCTACGTGGGCATCATGGGTGTGCTCTTCGGCCTGGTTGCGGCGCTGTTCGTCATGGGGCGTCGCGCCGAGCGTGCGGCCTACAAGTCCATCTCCGGTACGCCGGGAGCCACCGGGGCAGCCCTCGGCGCCTTGCGTCGTGGCTGGTTCTACGAGCAGGAGCCGGTCGCCGCGGAGGCTGGTCGGGCACGCAGCGTGAAGGACATGTCTGGCGCGGCGATGGTGTTCCGTGCCGTCGGCAAGCCGGGTGTGGTGCTGATCGGCGAAGGCCCCAAGGGCTCGTCCGTCAAGCTGCTGGAGTCCGAGCGCAAGCGCGTCGCCCGCGTCACCGGCCCGGAGGTCCCGGTCCACGTGCTGCGCGTCGGCCAGGGCGGCGACGACACCGTCGAGGTCAACGAGCTCGCCAAGTCGATGCGCAAGCTCCCGGACAAGCTCACCAAGGACGAGGTCGACGCGGTCAACAAGCGGCTGCGGGCCCTCGGTTCCGCCAAGCCTCCCGTGCCCCAGGGCATGGACCCGCGTAAGGCGCGGATGGACCGTAAGGCGATGCGCGGCCGCTGACGCTGACGCACCTTTCGTACGACCCCGGCAGAGCACTTCTGCCGGGGTCGACGCATACCAAAGAGTGCACAGGCGTGGACTTTTCGTCGATGCCGCGCGTCCCGCCGACTCCCCAGACTGAGGAAAGACATCAGGAGGGGAAACAGATGCACACAGCTCAGCTCACCCGCGCGCAATTCCTACGAGGTGCGGCCGCCGCGGGAGTCCTCGGCCCGCTCGCTCTGCCGGCCAGGGCCAGCGCAGCGACACCGAAGGGACTGAAGTACCGCGGCGTGGTCTACCAGGCGACCGATGGCGAGTTCCCCGAGACCACCTGGAATGCGCACCGGATGCGTACGGACCTGTGGGCGATCAAGACGCAGCTGCACGCGAACTCCGTCCTGATCGAGGGCGACGGCGTGGATCGACTGGCCGCCACTGCCACCGAGGCCGCCGAGCGCGGTCTGCACGTCTGGCTTCGGCCCACCCTGGGCGACCGGCCCGCGGCCGAGATCCTCGATCACCTCGCCGAGACCGGCCGGCACGCCGAGGAGCTGCGCCGACACGGGGCCGCGGTCCACCTCAGCGTCGGCTGCGAGTTCGTGCTCTACGTCCCCGGCATCGTGCCGGGCAAGGACGCGCTCGAACGGATCAAGAACCTCCAGAGCGGCAACTTCGACCCGGTGCAGATGGCGCGCCGGCTGCACGCCTTCACCTCGCGTGCCGCGGCGACCGGTCGCTCGGTGTTCCGCGGCAAGCTCACCTACTCGGCCGCGCAGGACGAGGACGTCGACTGGCGCCTCTTCGACATCGTCGGGATCGACTACTACTCCTTCTTCCCGCACCGCTCTGACTACATTCGCGAGCTGCGGCAGTTCCAGCGCTGGGGCAAGCCGGTCGCGATTCTTGAGTTCGGTGCCTGCACTTATCACGGTGCGCCGCAGGACGGCGGCATGGGCTGGAGCCTTGTCGACTACGACAAGACACCGCCAGAGATCATCGGCGACCTCAAGCGCGATGAACGGCAGCAGGCCGACTACCTGACCGACGTGCTCGCGGCGTTCGAGTCGATGGGCCTCTACGCCGCCATGGCGTACAACTTCGTGACTCCGGACGCTCCGCATCGCCGCACGCCGCGGTACGACCTGGACCTCACGAGCTACGGACTCGTCAAACCGGTCTGGAACTCCTTCGACCGACCGGGGCACTGGCACTGGGAGCCGAAGCTCGCGTTTCACGCACTCGCCCGTCAGTACCGTCGAGCCGGCCTGCCCCTCAACCCGGGGTGAGCAGTCCGACGAGTGCCGCGATCCGGGCCGTACGCGCGCGCGGCCGCAACCGACCGTCTCGAGTCAGCATCGCGATCCCGTGCATGGCGCTCCACGCCACCTCGGTGAGGGTCTCGGCGTCGACTCCGTCGACGTGAGCGGATGAGAGGCCGTCCCTGAGCGAGGCGAACCCGCTCTGCAGCTCGGGCGGCGCCGATTTCTCGCCGAACGCCAGCCCGAGCGGCATCATGAACATCGCCTCATAGACGGCCGGACGGCGCTTGGCGAAGTCGAGGTACGCCGTCACGACCGCCTTCGCCTGCTCGCCCTCGCCAGCCTTCGCGCGCACGGTGTCCACGACGTCCGCCATGTCCCGAAAGCCTTGCAGCGCAACGGCTCTCACGATCCCGACCTTGCCGTCCGGAAAGTGTCCGTAGAGCACTGGCTGGCTACGTCCGATCTCGTCGGCGAGTCGCCGCGTTGTCACTGCCGACCACCCCTCCGCCTCGGCGAGGGCGCGGGCGGCATCGACGATGCGCTGCTCGCGTTCTTGTCGCTCCAGGGCCCGCCGTTCTCGCGCTTCCATGCCGAGACTCTAGCAGCGCTAGCGCGGATGATCTAGCAGTGCTAGTTTTTCTAGCACTGCTAGATCACACCTTGAGGAGCTCACTGTGGCCCACACCATCGGCCTGGCCATCACCTGGATCGCCTGCATCGGGATCATCGGGATCGGGATCGCCTACTGGCTGCGCAACGAGAAGAACGCCGAGGGCTTCGGTCTCCCCGTCCTGCCCGCCCCCGAGGCCCGAGGTTGGTGGCAGGTCAAGGGCATCCGCGACATCGCGTCCGGCCTCGTCGGGATCGTGATGATCTTTGCCGAGCCGGACGCCGTCGCCTGGGTCATCCTGGTGGAGGCGTTGATCCCCATCGGCGACATGACGCTGATCCTGGGCAATCACGGGCGCAAGAGTGCAGCGTACGGCATCCACGGCGTCACGGCCGCGTTCATGGTGCTCGCCGCGATCCTCCTGCTGGTGTGAGCCGCGGTCAGCGAGTTCGGGTGATGACCGTCCCGGCCGCGCGGTCGTGCAGGCCGCGCTGGTCGCGGTCCCATACGACGGCCGGAATCACCAGGCACAGCAGCACCGTTCGGATCGCGCCGGCCACCGGGCCGGCCACTCCCCCGTCGAGCCGTGTCACCTGCACGCCCATCACGCGGTGGCCGATGGTGTAGCCGACGGTGCCGACCAGGAGCAGGTTCTCGACCGCAAAGACGAGGAGCGGCGCAAAGCTGGTCGGGCCCGTGCCCCCGAGCCGGTAGCCGAGGAAGGCCGCGGCGATCAGCGAGCTGAGCACCCAGTCGATGAGCAGCGCCGGTACCCGCCGGGACAACCCGGCCAGGGACCCGGGACCGTCCTCGGGAAGGCCGAGGCGCGCTCCGGCGTACGACGTCTGCGAGCTGTCGGCTCCTTCGAGCCAGGACCCAAGGTCCTTGCGATCGACCACCCGCCAAGCCTACGAGGTCGGGCGTCAACCCCCGTCTCGTGGGGCGTAACACGGGTGAAACACACGAGTCATGGGCGAGAAACTGCTCCGCTATAGGGTCAAGGGCGACCTGTTGCGTGCCGGTTCGACGGCGCGCACCCAACCAGGAGGTTTCATGTTCACCAGCGCTGATGAGGTCCTGAAGTTCATCAAGGACGAAGGCGTGAAGTTCGTCGATGTCCGCTTCTGCGACCTGCCGGGCGTGATGCAGCACTTCAACGTCCCCGCCGAGACGTTCGACGCAGACGCCTTCGAGAACGGCGCGATGTTCGACGGCTCATCGATTCGCGGATTCCAGGCCATTCACGAGTCGGACATGAAGCTCATCCCGGACCCGACGACGGCGTACCTCGACCCGTTCCGCAAGCACAAGACGCTGATCATCAACTTCTCCATCGTCGACCCGTTCACGGGCGAGGCCTACAGCCGCGACCCGCGCAACATCGCGGCCAAGGCCGAGGCCTACCTCAAGTCCACGGGCATCGCTGACACCGCCTACTTCGGTGCCGAGGCGGAGTTCTACGTCTTTGACGACGTGCGGTTCGAGACGAAGCAGAACGCGAGCTACTACTACATCGACTCCGTCGAGGCTGCGTGGAACACCGGCCGCGAGGAGGAGGGTGGCAACCAGGGCTACAAGACCCGCTACAAGGGTGGCTACTTCCCTGTCCCGCCGGTCGACCACTTCGCCGACATCCGCGACGAGATGGTCCTGAAGCTGGCCGAGGTCGGCCTCCAGGTCGAGCGCGCGCACCACGAGGTGGGCACCGCGGGCCAGCAGGAGATCAACTACAAGTTCGACACCCTGCTCGCCTCGGGCGACGACGTCATGAAGTTCAAGTACGTCATCAAGAACCAGGCGTTCGCGGAGGGCAAGTCGGCGACCTTCATGCCGAAGCCGCTCTTCGGTGACAACGGCTCGGGTATGCACACCCACCAGTCGCTCTGGAAGGACGGCGAGCCCCTCTTCTATGACGAGAAGGGTTACGGCGGTCTCTCGGACATCGCCCGCTGGTACATCGGTGGTCTGCTGAAGCACGCCCCGTCGCTGCTGGCGTTCACCAACCCGACGATGAACTCCTACCACCGGCTGGTGCCGGGCTACGAGGCGCCGGTCAACCTGGTCTACTCGGCCCGCAACCGCTCGGCGTGCGTGCGCATCCCGATCACGGGCTCCTCGCCGAAGGCCAAGCGCGTCGAGTTCCGCGTGCCGGACCCGTCGTCCAACCCGTACCTGTGCTTCGCGGCTCAGCTGATGGCCGGCCTGGACGGCATCAAGAACCGCATCGAGCCCCCGGAGCCGGTCGACAAGGACCTCTACGAGCTGCCGCCGGAGGAGCACGAGTCCATCGCGCAGGTCCCGGGCTCGCTGCCCGCAGTGCTGGACGCGCTCGAGGCCGACCACGACTACCTCACCGAGGGCGACGTGTTCACCGAGGACCTGATCTCGACGTGGATCGACTACAAGCGGACCAACGAGGTCGACCCGCTGCGCTTCCGTCCGCACCCGCACGAGTTCGAGATGTACTACGACATCTGAGGAGTGAGGCGGAGGTTGGCGGCGCCGCGACGAAGGAGCAGCCGCCGGCCGAAGCCGAGCCCCGCAAGATGTCGTCGTCAGATACGACATCTGAGTTCTGACTGACCAGATGCCTCGCATCTTCGTAGGTGACTCTCCTCCACGGGAGACATCCTCGAAGAAGCGAGGCATCTGTCGTTGGCAGGACGACGGACTGGGACCTCGTTGTCGCAGGCCGAGGCGTAGCGGTGCCGCGGATCATGCAAACGGTTCCCGGGCTCTCGGCCGATGTCATTCGGGGCGTGTCAGGACGTCCAGGAACTCGTGGTTGACGAAGAGACGCTCGCGACCGATCTTGACGTCGTTCAGCAGACCCGCGTCGACCAGCGCATGTAGCCAGCTCGAGGCGGTCTGTCGCGAGACTCCGCAACGCTCGACGACCGTGCTGATCCGGCTGTATGGCTGCTCGAAGAGCACTGCGAGGAACTGCGCATCACGGCCGCCTATGGTTGCGGCCCGAGCGCGCTCTGCGATGTCGTCCTGGCAGGTACGAATCGAGTCGATCTTGCGAGTTGTCGATGTAGCAGACTCGCGAACAACCTCAAGCATGTACAGGACCCACTCGATCCAGGCTCCCTCGGCCGTCACGGCGCGCAGGAGGCGGTAGTAGTCGTTCTTGCGGGCAATGATCGCTCTCGATAGGTAAAGAATCGGGTCGTCCAGAAGACGCGCCTCGATCAGCATCAGGATGTTGATGACGCGTCCGGTGCGACCGTTGCCGTCGTGGAACGGGTGGATGGCTTCGAACTGGTAGTGAGCCAGGGCCATCCTCACGAGAGGGTCGAGATCGTCCTCGGCGTGCACGAAACGCTCCCAGTCCGAGAGCTTCTCCCGAATGAGGCCGACCCCTTCCGGCGGCGCGTAGACAGTCTCACGCGTCGCAGGGTTCGCGATGCGAGTGCCCGGCACTGCTCGCACTGTCATCTCCCTGCCCTGGAGCTGGGAGCAGATCATCGCCGCGGTCTCGGCGGTAAGGGGGCGACGCCGGATCGAATCGACCCCTGCGAGCAGAGCGCCTCGGTAGCGCAGCGCTTCCTTCGTCGCATGATCTCCGCCACCCAGGTCGGCGCGCTTGAACAGCTCGTCCGCGGTGGTGACGATGTTCTCGATCTCCGAGCTCGCCTGAGCTTCGAGTAACGGAAGGGCCTGGATGAGGACGTTTGCGTTGGGTAGGAACTGCCCAGCTTGAGCCAACGTGGCTAGCGCGGTTCGTGCTTCGATCGTGGCCTTCAGCACAACCTTGGGTTCGAGCTCGAAGTCAGCAGGCGGCAAGGGCGGCAGGTCGTTGAACGGAATGTCGGGGCTTCTGGTCACGTGTCAGGTCCTTTGACCCTTCGGAACAACATGTTAATTTATTGCAGAAAACTTAACACATTGCCCGTGATGCGATGCAGTCCTTAGACGTCGTCGGTCGAGCGGGGGAACGTGGTCGGCGTGAAGCTGATGGCGCCGGCCGGCAGCATCCAGGGCATCGCGACCAGCTCGAAGACACCGGCTTGTACGGCCGGGTCCTCACCCTTGAGCCGCAGCGCCTCCTCGGGCTCGCAGCGCAGGATCGACAGGCCTCGGTAGTACCGCTGTGCGCTCGAGTCGGTCAGCGGGCCGGCGGCAAGCAGTACGCCTTGGTCGTGCAGCGCGGCGAGGTGAGCCAGGTGTGCGTCCTGCAGACGGCCGGCCTCGTCATCTGAGAGCTGCGGCGGGTTGTCGGGAGTCACCAGCAGCACGACGGTGTACCGGTCGAAGTCCATGCCCGCGATCGTACGCAGTCACCCCAGCCGCCCTGCCTCGTCGAGCGGAGCATCAAGGACAGCCCGCACGTGGGCGCACTGCGATGGATCGTCATGCGTGCAGCCGGCGGCACACCGCAGCAGCGCGGCCGACTTCGTCAGCTCCCGGATCTGTGCCTCCTGCATCGCGATCTGCCGACGTAGCACCTCGCTGCGCTCGGCCACCCGGCCGGCCTGGGTCAACGCGCGGATCGCAGGTAGTCCAAGCCCAGTGGCCTTGCCCCGCTGGATCAGCGCGATGCGCACGAGATCCGCATCCTGGTAGACCCGCCGTCCACCGGCATCGCGGTCGGGCGCGAGCAGGCCGACAGACTCCCAGTGCCGCAGCACGTGCGCCTGGACTCCCGCGCGCGCTGCGACGATCCCGATGGAGAGACTCCCGGTCCTTGACCTCATGTCGACATTAAGGCGCACCGTATGAGCCATGTCGACCCTCCTGGACCGCCTCGATGCCCTTGACCGTCAGCCGGCGGCGACCCGCTTGCGCCAACGGTCGTACGACGCGCTCGCCTTGACGAGCGGCGACCGAGTCATCGACGTGGGCTCTGGCGCGGGTCGGGCGGTGGCCGAGCTGGCATCTCGGGGCCACGCCGCGGTTGGCGTCGACCCCGACCCGACGATGCTGTCCGCTGCACGGCAACGGTTCCCGGGAGCGACATTCGTCACGGGGTACGCCGAGGACCTGCCGTTCGAGGACCAGAGCGTCGATGGTGTGCGCATCGACAAGGTGCTGCACAACCTGGTCGATCCGGCGCGGGCCATGACCGAGATGCATCGGGTCCTGCGGCGTGGCCGACGCGCCGTAGCGGTCGGCCAGGACTGGGAGTCGATGATTATCGATGCTGAGGACCCGGACCTGACCCGTGCCTTGGTGCTGTCTCGAGCACGCTCAGTTCCTTCGCCGCGGTCGGCGCGAGCTCTGCGCGACCTCTTCAGCCGTCATGGCTTCGTGGACATCGAGCTGGAGGTCTTCACCCACCTGCTCGACAACGCGACCGCCCTCTCAGTGCTCGCCGGCCTCGCTTCGACCACATCCCGACCAAGCGCCATCACTGGCGAGGCAGTCGACGCATGGCTGGCCGACCAGCATGCTCGCGCATCCACGGGCACTCTGATGGTCGCGGTGCCGATCTTCATGTCGAGCGCACGCCGCCAATAACGTTGTGCTCTAACGAGACTCGCGGGCGATGGTCTGCTCGAGCCCGTCCACGAGTGCTGCCTGGGCAGCGGTGTAGGAGACGAGCACGAACGCCTCGGCAACGGCCCGCGTACGGCGTCCGTGCAGCAGGTGCTCGCGGATCATGATCGTGGCGTCGGATGCGAAGAACGCAGCGCCGCCGGCGGAGATCCGATGACGCATGCCACGGGCGCCTGGCCGACCGCCCGTCGCGAAGGCGGTCATCGTGCCGAGCAGCAGCCCGTAGGCCGTCACGATCGGATCAGGTTGTCGCGTCTCCGCGGAGTCGAGCACCGCCAGACCGGCCAGACCTGCCGCCACCGGCAGCACCGTCCGCCGGGTCGGCCGGTAGCCCGCTCGAGCCAGCAACGCGATGTAGCCCGCCTGCTGCACCCCGAACGCCGACGCTCCGATCCGCAGCAGCCGACGCTGCTCGCCGGCATCGGCTGCCCGGCCGGACTCCAGCATGAACCAGTCGCCGACCGCCGCCCCGGTCGTCGCCACCAGCAGCGCCGCAAGTCCCGCTGGTTGTGCGGCACCGGCCCGGCGCAGCAGGCCGACCTGCAGCATCGGTACCAGCGGCGTCTTCACGAAAGCCTGCCAGCGATGGTTCTCCAACGCTCCGGTCACGGTGGTCGCGGCGGCGAGAGCGACGTACGCCGCCCGCTCCGGTCGCGCGCGTACGGCCTGGTTCAGTCTGCTCAGCACTGCCGCATCATTGCGTAGTGGCACGCTGAGCGCATGACTGTCCTCATCGATCCACCGATCTGGCCGGGCTACGGCACCGTCTGGTCCCACTTGGTCAGCGATGAGTCGCTCGATGAGCTGCACGGTGTCGCCGAGGTCATCGGGCTCCCCCGCCGGCTGTTCGACGAGGATCACTACGACGTGCCCCAGCGGCTGTACGACACCGCGCTCGCCTCGGGTGCCGTCGCCGTCACCGGCCGTGAGCTGATCCGTAGGCTGATGGCGAGCGGGTTGCGCCGCACTGCGCGCGACCGCGAGTCCTCATGAGCCGGAAGGCCTTTCACGCGTGACCACCTGCATCTTCTGCGACATCGTCGCTGCGACGATCCCCGCCGAGATCGTGCACGAGACCGAGACGACCGTCGCCTTCCTCGACACCCGGCCGGTCTTCAAGGGCCACGTCCTGGTGGTCCCGCGGGAGCACATCGTCACGCTGGCCGACCTGCCACCAGAGCAGGTCCAGCCCTACTTCATCGAGGTCCAGCGCATCAGTGCACGCATGCCTGCGGCCCTGGAGTCACAGGGCACCTTCGTCGCGATGAACAACGTGGTCTCCCAGAGCGTGGCGCACCTGCATTGCCACGTCGTGCCCCGCACGAAGGGTGACGGGCTGCGCGGGTTCTTCTGGCCGCGGCACAAGTACGCCGAGGGCGAGCAGGCGTCGTACGCCGCCCGCCTGCGTGAGGCGCTCGCCTCCCCCTGACCAGAGCCCGAGATTTTCACGACACGTGCAGTCGATGGTCAGTGACTTTTCAGCGTGCAGTTCTACGATCAGAGGATCAGGTCACACGGACCTGAGACGACGGTCGACGCCGAGCGCTCGACGTCCCCCGCCGCCATGAGACCGCTAGGAAGGTCACCATGGAAGGCACCGTTCACCCGGGCAGCATCGTGGTCGGCATCGACTCCTCAGGCGCGAGTCTGGCCGCCCTCGACTGGGCGACTGCACAGGCTCAGAACCTCCACGCACCACTGCACCTCATCACCGCATACAGCCCCGACCTGGCAGACGTCGAGTGGGGCATGGGCTCCACGTACGACTCCGCCCGACATGCCGGCGAGCAGCTGCTCGGCAGGGCACGTGCTCGAGTTCAGCTGCGCGACAAGGCTATTCACGTCAGCACATCCCATCCGGAGTCGTTCCCGGCCGCACCCCTGATTCGGGCCTCAGAGCAAGCCCAGCTCGTAGTCATGGGCTCCCACGGCGAGAGTCTGGCTCACTTCGGCAGCCTCGGAGCCACTGCTGTCCAGGTCGCATCGCATGCCGCATCACCGGTGGCCGTGATCCGTCAGGACGCCCATGCGACGGGATCGTTCGGACGAGTGACCGTGGGCGTCGACGTGGTCGACAACCCGACCCTGGCGTGGGCGTTCGACCAGGCCGACCGGCTCGATGCCGAGCTCGTTGTCGTGCACGCCTGGCAGCCACGTGATGCCAAGGATCCCGGGCTGGCTCGTGACGCGAGCTGGACGGACTACGCGACCCGGTGCACCGACATCATCAGTCAGCGCGTTGCCGCGCAGCAGCGGCGCTACCCGGACGTCAAGGTCCGCACCGAGGTCACCCGCGGCAACCCGGCCAAGATCCTGGTCAACGAGTCACACAGCAGTGACGTCCTCGTGGTCGGCGCCCGTGGCTCCGGAGGGTTCCCCGGACTGTGTCTCGGCCGAGTCGCCTACAGCGCCCTGGCGCACTCCGAGTGTCCGGTGATCATCGCTCGCTGAGACGCAGACCTTGGGGGTACCGCATGACCGCCGACGTCCTGATCATCCAACACGCGGAGAAGTGCGCTGAGTCCGGTGACCCCGACCTCACCGAGCGCGGCTGCCAGCAGGCGGATGCCCTCGCCGAACGGCTGGTCAGTGCTCGTCCCGTGCTCCTGCTGACCTCACCGCGCCTCCGGGCGGTCCGGACGGCCGACGTGATCGGAGCGGCCACCGGCTTGGACGCCACCGTCGTCGACGAGCTGCGAGAGCGCAGCAGCTGGCCCGGTCCCGACGAGCTGCCCGAGGAGGAGTTCCTCTCCGACTGGAGGCAGTCGTGCCGCGACCGGGCGTTCCGGCCGCGGATCGGCGACTCCTCCCTGGCGACGGCGGAGCGGATGATCCGGGTGATGCGCAGCGCGGCACGTCGTGCGGAGCATGGCCCGGCCGTGCTGGTGACCCACAGCGGGGCCACGGTCGACCTGCTGCGAGATCTCGTCGGAGACCGCCAGCTCGAGCACCGCTACCCGGGCGCCGTCGAGAGCGGTCTGCCCGGCACGGCGGTCACCCATGTCGCGGTCACCCCGACCGACGATGTACGCGTCGTCTCGATCGGGGACGTCGGTCACCTGACCGAAGCTCTCGTGTCCGGACACCTGCCGGACGAGGTGGCTATCGGTCGGCTCCCCTGACGGGCAGGTCAGGCCCCGCCCAACGGCTCCGTAGCGTCGACCGCGTCCAGCAGGAAAGCCGTCTCGAACGCCGCCTGGCGCCACGCGTCGTACCTCCCGCTCTGTCCGCCGTGTCCGGCCGCCATCTCGGTGCGCAGCAGGACCGGACGCTCGTCCTGATCGGTGACGGTCGAGCGCAGCACCTGCACCCACTTCGCCGGCTCGACGAAGAACACGCGCGTGTCATTGAGACTCGTGGTCGCGAGGACCGCCGGATAGCGCGCCGGGCGAACGTTCTCGTACGGCGTGTAGGACTTCATGTACGCGTAGACCTCAGGGTCCTTGAGCGGGTTGCCCCACTCCTCCCACTCCCCCACAGTCAACGGCAGCGACGGGTCGAGGATCGTGGTGAGCGCATCGACGAACGGCACCGCCGCGTGGACCGCTCGGTAGAGCTCGGGCGCGTCGTTGATGACGGCGCCGATCAGCAGCCCGCCGGCCGAACCGCCTTCTGCCACAAGGCGATCCGGCGCCACCCAACCGGTCTCGACTAGGGCCTTGGAGCAGTCGATGAAGTCCGTGAACGTGGCCTTCTTGGCGAGCAGCTTGCCCTCGTCGTACCAGCCGCGCCCCATCTCACCTCCACCACGGACATGCGCAATGGCATAGACGAGGCCCCGATCGAGCATGGACAGCCGCAGTGCTGAGAAGTAGGGGTCGATCGAGACCTCGTAGGAGCCGTACCCGTAGATGAAGCCGGCGGCGGTCCCATCAGCCACGACGGAGCGGTGGTGCACCAAGGACATCGGCACCTTGGCGCCGTCCCGCGCCGTCACCCAGAGCCGCTCCTCGACGTAGTTCTCAGGCTGGTAGCCGGGCACCTCACGCTGCTTCAACAGGGTCCGCTCCTGCGTGACCGGGTCGAGGTCGTAGACCGCCCAAGGCGTCAGGAGCGACTCGATGACGACCTGCAGGACGTCGGTGTCGTACGCCGGGTTGGACCCGACCGCGACGCGGCTCAGCTCGCCGTCGGTCGCGACATCCACCGGCTCCCCATAGGCGCCCTGGTCCTTGGACAGGACCCGAACGACAGGGAGCCCGCCATGGCGCATCGAGACCGCGATGTAGGTCTCGAACGTGTGCGCCGCGATGATCCGATCGCCGTCGGCACCCGTCAGGAGTGGCTGCCAGTGCTCACGGCCGGGAGCGCTGATATCGGCCCAAGCGAGGTCGAAGTCGACGCGAGAAGCGTTGTGGGTCACCAGAACTCGGTCACCATCGGCCTCGATGCTGTAGTCCAGACCGGGCGTCCGGGGCTCCACGACTCGCAAGGCGCCGGTCGGGTCGTCCAGGTCGAGCAAGGAAGCCTCAGTGGTCGTCCGTGACTCGGCGTGCACGACCAGCCAACGCTCGTCCCGTGAGGTCTCGACGACGAGCGAGAAGAGCTCGTCGTCCTCCTGCAGCACGAGCTCGTCCTCGGCCGTGGGCGTGCCGAGGCGGTGCCGCCAGACCTGATGAGCCCGCCAGGCGTCGTCACGCCGCGTGTAGAAGAGGTGATCGCCGGACCGCGACCACACCAGACCGCCGCCGATCTCGCGGACGGCATCGTCGACGACCTCGCCAGTGGCGATGTCGCGCACCTCGAGGTCGTAGCGCTCGTCGCCACGGACGTCGTACGACAGAGCCAGCCGGGTGCTGTCGACACTCACCTCCAGGTCGCCCAGCTCGTAGAACTCCTGCCCGCGCGCCTCGGCGTTGGTGTCGAGCAAGACCTGCTCGCCGACGACCGACTCCTCGGGCGCCGGCATCGGCCGAGGCTGAGCGGCGTCGTACGGAGCCCGGCAGTGGATCTCGTACTGCTCGCCCTCCCTGGTGCGACTGTAGTACCACCACCCCCCCATGCGTACTGGCACGCTCAGGTCGGTCTCGCGGATCCGTGAGCGCATCTCGGTGTAGACCCGCTCGGTGAGCGGCTTCAGGTGCTCGGTCTGCGCCTCGGTGAAGGCATTCTCCGCCTCCAGGTGCGCAATGACTTCCGGGTCCTCGCCGTCCCGGAGCCACTCGTACGGATCGACGAACCGGTCGCCGTGGTGCTCCCGGACAACCGGAACCTGCTTGGCCTGTGGGGGCGCGACCGAGGAGTTGCTCACCCCGATGACGCTATGCGTTGTCCGTCGCCGACTCCACACCGGCGCGCGAGCTCACCGCGGAGTCTCGAACTCGGCCAGCCAGTCGGTCAGCAGTGCCTCGAGCTGGACGGCCTGCCCGTCGCTGAGACCGGCGAGCAGCCGACGCTCATTGGCCATGTGCTCGGCGAACGCCGTGTCGATCAGCCTCCGGCCCGCAGCCGTGAGGGCCACCACGCGTCCACGTCCATCCGCAGTGCTGCGGCGGCGCGTCACCAGACCACCGCGTTCGAGCCGGTCGATGCGCTTGGTCATGGCTCCCGTGGTGACCATCGTGAACTGGGCCAGCTCGCCGGGCGCGCGTTCGTAGGGCGCACCCGCACGGCGCAGCGCGGCCAGCACATCGAACTCTCCCTCGGCCAGGCCGTGCCGCCGGTAGACCACGCACAGCTGCTCGGTCAGGTGCCCGGACAACCGGTGCAGCCGCCCGATCACGCCCTGTGGGGAGACATCCACATCAGGACGTTCGCGGGCCCACTCGGCCTGGATACGGGCGACATGGTCGAGGCTCTCGCTCATGGTCGCAGAATACCTTCCTGGGAAGGTATTCTGCCTGATGTGGAAGCAACCTGGCGATGGGGACTCGTGACTGCCGTCGCTCCAGTCGCCTGGGGCTCCAACTACTACGTCACCCATGAGTTCCTGCCTGCGGATCAGCCGCTGTACGGCGCCGCGATCCGAGCCCTTCCCGCCGGCCTGCTGCTGCTCGCCGTGCGGCCGGCGCTCCCCCACGGTTCGTGGTGGTGGCGGTCGCTGGTCCTCGGCACGCTCAACATGGGCGCGTTCTTCGCGCTGATCTATGTGTCGGCCCAGCTGCTGCCCACCAGCCTGGCGTCGACCATCATGGCCACCTCACCGGTCGTGATGATGCTGTTCGCGTGGCTGCTGCTCTCGGTACGCCCTCAGCTCCGCCAGCTGCTCGGCGCAGGCGTCGGGATCGCCGGAGTCTGCCTGCTGCTCTCAGCCGGTACGACGTCGGTCGACTTGCGTGGCGTCCTCGCCTCGGTCGCGGCGATGGTCATGTCCTCGTTCGGCTACGTGCTGGCCAAGCGGTGGAGCGACGGCATCGACCTCTTGTCCCTGACCGCCTGGCAGCTGGTGGCCGGCGGTCTGATGCTGCTGCCCGTCGCCGTCATGGTGGAAGGCGCGCCTCCTGCCCTCGACGCACCCGCGGTCGCCGGCTTCGGCTACGTGATCGTGGTCGCGACCGCGCTGGCCTTCGTCGCGTGGTTCGCCGGGTTGCGTCATCTCGACGCGGGCACGGTCGGTCTCATCGGGCTCCTCAACCCGGTGACCGGCGTACTGCTCGGGACCGCGATCGCCGCCGAGTCACTCAGCCTCCTGCAGGTCATCGGTCTCGTGCTGGTCCTGGCCGGGATCACCGTCGGGCGACCTATTCGTTGATGCCGGTCTGCTCGACGCCTGCCACGATCCAGCGCTGCAGGAACAAGAACATCAGCAGCAGCGGCACCATCGAGACGATGGCCGCCATGAACATGCCGTGCAGGTTGACCGACTGCGCCGTGACGTAGGTCGACAGCGCGATCTGCACGGTCCACGACGACTGGTCCTGGCCGATCACCAGGGGCCAGAGGAAGGCGTTCCACGAGCCGATGAACGTGATGGTGGCGACCGCGGCCGCGAAGCCCCACGAGTTCGGGACCACGATGCGCCAGAACGTCTTCCACGGACCGGCCCCGTCGATCTGCGCGGCCTCCTCCAGCTCCTTGGGGAACCCGAGGAAGTACTGCCGGAACAAGAACGTCGCCAGTGCCTGGAACAGACCCGGCACGATCAGCCCGCGCAGCGTGGAGACCCAGCCGAGCGAGGACACCATCACGAAGGTCGGCACGAACGTCACGGCCGCCGGGATGAGCAGCGTCGCGAGGACGATGTAGAACACGGCGTTCGCGTAGCGCACCGTGCTGCGCGCCAGGCCGTAGCCCGCCATCCCCGAGACGATGAGCACGCCGACCGTCTGGGTCACCGCGATGAGCAGCGAGTTGACCATGCTGCGCGCCAGCGGCACCGAGGTGCTGTCGAAGACCTCGGACAGGTTGCCCCACTGCGGGGACGACGGGAACCAGGTCCACCCATCGATGCGGGTGATCTCCTGCTCGGTCGAGAGGGCATTGCGCACGAGCAGGTAGAACGGCACCAGGAAGATCAGCGCGAGAGCCGCGAGAACGGCGTACCGAACCACTGAACCCGGTCGTACGCCGCGTCGCCGGCGCCGCGGCCCTGTCACCGTCGTGGCCATCAGGCCTCACGCCTTCCGAGACCGGTCAGCCGACCCTGCAGCAGCGCGAACGCCGCGATGATCAGCGTGAGGATGACAGCGCCCGCGCTGCCGTTGCCGAAGTCCTGCACGTCGCCGAGAGCGGTGTAGTAGAGGTAGACCAGCGGCGGGCGGGCGTACGGCGGGTAGCCGCCCGTGGTCGACATCAGGTTGTAGAACTCGTCGAACGCCTGAAAAGCGTTGACCAGCAACAACATCAGCACCGCGGTCGAGGTTGCCTTGAGCTGGGGGAAGGTGATGTAGCGGAAGGCCTTCCACCCGGTCGCACCGTCCAGCGCGGCCGCTTCGTAGAGGCCCTTGGGGATGCGCTGCAGCGCCGCGAGGAAGAGCACCATGAAGAAGCCGACCTGCAGCCACAGCCGCGCCGTCGTGATCACCAGCCAGTACCACGGCGGCTGCACCACCGACAGCCACGCGATCGGCTCCGCACCGAACCAGCCGAGCACCGTGTTGACCAGGCCCGAGCTGACGCCCGAGAACATCGAGTCACGCCAGATCATGGCCGCGACGACGTACGAGCATGCCGTCGGCAGGAAGAACACCGACCGGAAGAAGCTCTTGCCCCGGCGCGCGGTGTTGACCAGGACGGCAAGGCCGAGCGCCATCGCGAAGGTCACCGGGACGATGAACGCGGCGAACACCACGAACGTCTTGAGGCTCGACCGGAACGCCGAGTCCCCGAGCATGTGCCGGTAGTTGTCCAGCCCGACGAACCTCGTTGGCGTCACCGTGTTGCGCGCCTCGTAGAAGCTCAGCCACACGCTCCACCCGATCGGGATCAGCACGAAGACCAGCAGGCCCAGCACGAAAGGGCCGACGAAGATCCAGAACCACAGATGTGGGTTCTCCGTCCAGCGCCGCCGGCTCGCCGGCGCGCGTGACGCGGCGGTCATCGGTGTACGCCGGTCACGCGGCGAAGCGCTTCAGCTCGCCCTCGACCGTCTTCTGTACGCCCGCAAGCGCCTTCGTCGGGTCCGCTCCGGACCGGATGACCTTGTCGACGGCGTCCTGGAAGGCGGTTGCGGATGCTGGGGTCCACAGCAGAGGAGTCTGCGGGTGGCCGTAGTCGGCAACGAACTTCGCGGCGTCGGCGGCCGGTCCGGACTTCAGCTTGTCCGCCTTGGCGACCAAGCTCGTACGGGCCGGCACGTGGAAGCCGTAGCCCTGAGCCCAGTCCAGCTGGTCGGCGGTCTGGTCGACCCAGAGCCACTTGACGAACTTCTTGGCCGCCTCGACGTCCTTGGCCTTGGCACTGACACAGGCGGAGTATGCGCCGACCGGCACGGACGGCTTACCCGAACCGATCGCGGGGAACGGCAGCACGCCGAAGTCGTCCTTCAGAGCCGCTTGGAGCTTGGGCAGGGTCCACAACCCGGTCCACTGGATCGCGGTCAGCCCCTGACTGATCGCGGCCGGCTCCGACCAGTCGGCCGGCGCACCCAGCAGGAGGCTGCCGGAGGTGAACAGCCCCCGCAGCTTGGTCAGGGCAGCCGCGACGTCAGGGTTGCTGAAATCGGGCTTGTTGTCGGAGGTCAGGTAGTCGTGGCCGGTCGACCAGAGGACGGGACCGCCCAGGACGTCGGCACCGCCCTTGTTGCCGAGGTAGAGACCCTTCACCTTGCCGGTCGTGAGCTTCTTGGCTGCGGCGATGAGTCCGTCGAGCGTGGTCGGCGGCTCGACGCCGGCGTTGTCGAGCATGCTCTTGCGATAGACGAACAGCTGCATGTCGACGACCTGCGGGATGCCGTAGAGCTTGCCCTGATAGGTCATCCGCTCCAGAAGCGCGGGCGTGAAGTCGGCCTTGGCGCTGCCCAGCAGGTCCGTGAGGTCGACCACCTGCTTGCCGGTGATCATGTCGACGGTCGGGCCATTGGCGTACTCGAAGACGTCCGGACCCGAGGAGGTGAGCAACGACGCCGGCGCCTTCTTGTCGTAGTCGCCGGGCACCCACTGGACCGAGACCTTCGCGTCCTTGTAGGCGGAGGCGTACTTCTTGACCGCCTGCTCGGTGCCGTCCTCGCCGTACTGGTGGTACCACTGCGAGATCGTGCCCCCGCCGCCACTCTCCGACGGACGTCCGTTGTTGTCACCGCATGCCGCCAGAGCGGCACTGACCATCGCGGCACCGGTCAGACCGAGTGCTGTCCGACGGGTCGGTTGGAAGGTGTGGTGCGAGGACCGGCGTGACATGAGCGAACCTCCTGCGAGAGTAGGGCTCTCGCAGACTACGACCGTTGCGGGCGGAGCTCCCTCACAACGCGCCCGCCGTTTCGATCCATGGGCAGGCGATGAAGTCGCTCAGCCCGCCGGGGCCAGCAGTCTGAACCACAGGGCGGCGTCGACGACCCCGTCCTCGAGCATGCCCAGTCGCCGCTGCGCGTCGCGTACGACCATGTATGTGCCGGTCCCGAAGACGCCGTCCATGTCCAGTCGCGAACCGCGAGTCTGGTGGTTGAGCAGCCACTGGCAGGCCTGGACGCCGTAGCCCGTGCAGCCGATGGACAGCGTGTTGCGGGTGCACAGGATGCGCCAGTCGTCCTCCGCGAGAGCACCGGTGGCCGGCCGCTCGTGGTTGCGCTGGAAGTTCAAGATGGCGGCGCGTGTCTGCGGACCGAGCACACCGTCGGCCTCGAGTGAGCCGTTGTACTCGCGCAGCATCAGCTGAGCGGTCGAGATGATCGGCAGCACCTGGGACAGATCGGTGCTCCCCGGGCCGACGGGGGGCACAGTCCGCGCCGATCGAACGGTACGTGGCTGCACGTGCAGCTGGCGTAGGTCCGTGCGCCGCGGGCTGTCGGGCTGAGGGGCGGCCTGACGCTGCGACGGCGGCTGGTAGACGGCCACCGCTGGTGCGGCCGCAGCGGTCCGCGCCGCCCACTGCGAGGCGAGTGCGGTCTGAGCGCGCGGCTCCGGGACCGGTTCGAGCACGGTCGAGCCGGTGCCGCGGGGCGCGGGTGGCGTGAGTCGAGGGAGGGCGAACTGTCCGGATCCGCCTGGACGCAGCATCTTGGCGGCGACCGAGAGCGGGGTCGACCCGCCACTGGTCACCCGTGGGGTCGACTCACGTGCGATCTGACCGAAGACGCTCGCTCCTGCGACAACGACGCTCATGTCTGGCCCCTCTGCGGTACGGCGACCGAGCCCGGTGCCGGCTGTGCGCCGACTGGCGTCCCTGAGCGGGGTCTCCGGTCGGACGGCACTCCAGAGGAGTGGGTTCCCGGATCCACGCGCTCAATCACGCGGACCCGGGTCGGTGCCCGACTAGCTCAAGCAGGCCGGTCCCAGAAGCGCTTTGAGATCGCCGAAGAGGGCCGGTGAGGCGGTGACGCGGTGCGCGTCGTCGAGCTTGACCGTCACCGAACGACCGGGCTGGGTGAGCTTGAGGTGCACCTCGGTGACGCCGGGGTGCTCACCGAGCACGCCCTTGAGCCGCTCGGCCAGGCCGTTGGTCGCGCGAGCCAGCGGCATCGTCAGCTGCACCGGACCCCGAGGCCCTTCCTTCAGCTCGGGCAGAGTCAGCTCCATGGCGTTGATGGCGACCTGCTCATCGCGCCGGTTGACCCGTCCCTTGACCACGCAGACGACGTCCTGGCTGAGCATCGTCGACACGGTCATGTAGGTCGAGGGGAAGAACAAGCACTCCACCGCACCGTCGAGGTCCTCAACGGTCGCAATCGCCCACAGATCGCCCTTCTTGGTGCGCTTGATCTGCAGACCCGTGATCAGCCCGGCGATCGTCACCGGCGTCCCGTCAGGCGGACCCTCGTCACCTGAGAGCCGGGCGATCGAGGTGTCGGCGTGCTGTGCCAGCACGTGCTCGATGCCGTAGAGAGGATGGTCGGAGACGTACAGCCCGAGCATCTCCCGCTCGAAAGCCAGCAGCGTCTGCTTGTCCCACTCGATGTCCGGGATGGGTGGCAGCGCGGCGAGCTGAACAGCGCCCTCGTCGCTGGCCAAGTCACTGAACAGGCTGTCCTGACCCATCGCCTCGTGCTTCTTCTCCTCGGCGAGAGAGTCGACGTAGGGCTCGTGGATGTGCACGAGCCCCTGTCGCGGGTGCTGCAGATCGTCGAACGCCCCTGCCTTGACGAGGGATT
The DNA here is from genome assembly GCF_001190945.1 of Luteipulveratus mongoliensis. NCBI lineage: Bacteria > Bacillati > Actinomycetota > Actinomycetes > Micrococcales > Dermacoccaceae > Luteipulveratus > Luteipulveratus mongoliensis. Next base: position 3,621,621 of record NZ_CP011112.1, read on the forward strand.
CGATGGTGCGCTTGTTACAGACCACCGCGGGCACCTTGCGCAAGAAGTCCTCGAAGGAGCTGAACCGACCCTTCTCCTCGCGCGCGGCCACGATGCCGTCGACGACGTTGCGACCGACGTTGCGCACTGCGGCCATGCCGAACCGGATGTCGGTGCCGACAGCGGTGAAGTCCGCGAACGACTCGTTGACGTCGGGCGGCAGCACCTTGATGCCGAGCTTGCGCGCGTCGGCCAGATAGATGCCCATCTTGTCCTTGGTGTCCTGCACCGAGGTGAGCAGCGCGGCGGTGTACTCGGCCGGGTAGTTGGCCTTGAGGTAGGCCGTCCAGTACGACACCAGCCCGTAGCCGGCGGTGTGGGATTTGTTGAACGCGTAGCCCGAGAACGGCAGCATGACGTCCCACAACGCCTGAATCGCCTTGTCGGAGTAGCCATTGCCCTTCATACCGGCCTGGAAGTTGGCGTACTCCTTCTCCAGGATCTCGGCCTTCTTCTTACCCATTGCACGACGCAGCAGGTCTGCGCCGCCGAGGGTGTAGCCCGCGAGCTCGCGGGCGATCGCCATGATCTGCTCCTGGTAGACGAGCAGGTGGTAGGTCGTCCCGAGGATGGGCTCGAGAGCCTCCTTCAGCTCCTCGTGGATGGGCGCGATCGGCTGCCGGTTGTTCTTGCGCGCGGCGTAGTTGAGGTGCGCGTTCGCGGCCATCGGACCGGGGCGGTAGAGCGCGAGCACCGCGGCGATGTCCTCGAACCGGGTCGGCACCATCAGCCGCAGCAGGTTGCGCATCGGGCCGCCGTCGAGCTGAAAGACACCCAGGGTGTCACCGCGTGCCAGCAGCTCGAACGTCGTCGTGTCGTCCAGCGGGATCGTCTCGGTCGAGAGCTTCTGGTCGCGGTTGGACTCGATGATGGAGATCGCGTGATCGATGATGCCCAGGTTGCGCAGACCCAGGAAGTCCATCTTGATCAGGCCCATCTCCTCGCACTGCGGGTAGGAGAAGCCGGTGATGATCGTGCCGTCCTTGTCCCGACGGTGCATCGGGATGAGATCCAGCAGCGGGGTCGAGGACAGGATGACGGCGGCCGCGTGCACGCCCGTGCCGCGGGTCAGACCCTCCAGGCCAAGGCCTGTGTCGATGACCTGCTTGACCTCGGGATCTGCCTCGTAGAGCGCCCTGATCTCCGCGCCCTCGCCGTAACGACTGTGCTCGGGGTTGAACAGCTCCTTGAGCGGGACACCCTTGCCCATGACATCGGGCGGCATGGTCTTGCTGATCTTGTCGCCGACCGAGAACGGCTTGCCGAGGATCCGGCTCGCGTCCTTGACGGCAGCCTTGGCCTTGATGGTGCCGAAGGTGTTGACCTGCGCGGTGTAGTCGGCGCCGTACTTGTCGGTGACGTAGCGGACCATCTGGTCGCGCTTGCGGTCATCGAAGTCGAGGTCGACATCGGGCGGGTTGATGCGCTCGGGGTTGAGGAACCGCTCGAACAGCAGCCCGTGCTCCAGCGGGTCCAGCTCGGTGATCCGGGTCGCGTACGCCACGATCGAGCCGGTCGCCGAGCCTCGGCCCGGGCCGACCGGGATGCCGTTGTCGCGGGCGTACTTGCAGATGTCGGCGACGACGAGGAAGTAGGAGGAGAAGCCCATCGGCTCGATGACCTTGAACTCGGTCTCGACCCGCTCCAGGACCTCGGGGCTGGGGTTGTCGCCGTAGCGCAGGTGGATCCCGCGCTCGACCTCCTTGCGCAGCCAGGAACCCTGCGACTCGCCCTCCGGCACGGTGAACGACGGCATCCGGTCGACGAAGGTGAAGACGTCGTCGTACGACTCCACCATCTCGGCCACTCGAAGCGTGTTGTCGCACGCCTGCGGCAGCTCGCGGAAGAGCTCGCGCATGTCCGCAGCGGACTTGAGGTAGTAGCCCGAGCCGTTGAACTTGAAGCGGTTGGGGTCGTCCTTGTTCTTGCCGACGCCGATGCAGAGCAGGTTGTCGTGGGTGTCGGCGTCGGCCTCGGTGACGTAGTGGCTGTCGTTGGTCGCCAGCAGCGGGATGCTCAGCTGGCGGGCGATCTTGACCAGGTCGTGGCGCACGTTGCGCTCGATGTCCAGACCGTGATCCATCAGCTCGAGGAAGTAATTGTCCTTGCCGAAGATGTCCTGGTACGCCGCCGCTGCGGCCAGCGCCTCGTCGTACTGACCCAGGCGCAGCCGCGTCTGCACCTCGCCCGAGGGACAGCCCGTCGTCGCGATGATGCCGCTGGAGTGCTCGGAGATGATCTCGCGGTCCATCCGGGGCTTCATGTAGTAGCCCTCGAAGCTGGCCAACGAGGACAACCGGAACAGGTTGCGCAGCCCCTGAGCGTTCTGCGCCCACATCGTCATGTGGGTGTAGCGACCACCACCGGAGATGTCCTTGCCACCCTCGCCGTCGGCGTCGCCACCAGCAGTACGCTGCCCGCCCGTTGCCCAGTACTCCTGCTTGCGCAGCTTGCGGTCGCTCGGTGCGACATACGCCTCGATGCCGATGATCGGCTTGACCGAGGTGTCCTTGGCGATCTCCTGGAACTCGTAGGCACCGAACATGTTGCCGTGGTCGGACATCGCCAGCGCCGGCATCTGGAGGCGTTCGGCCTCGGCGAACAGCGCCTTGTTCTTGGCCGCCCCATCCAGCATGGAGTACTCGGTGTGCACGTGCAGGTGCACAAAGCTGTCGCTGGACGGGGAGGGTGCCTGGTCGCTCATCGCGAGCGAGTCTACGTCCGCGTACCGACAGCCCAGACCAGCCACGCGGGGTTGTGATGGGAGTGACGAATGCGCTTGCCAGAGCGCGGGATCAGAGCTCGCGGATGCGGTCCAGCGCGCGCTGCAGATCCTCCGGGTAGTCACTGGTGTAGGTGACCCACTCGCCGCTGCCGGGATGCTCGAAGGACAGCTCGACGGCGTGCAGCCACTGCCGGTCCAGCCCGAGCTTCTTGGCCACCGTGGGATCCGATCCGTAGAGCGGGTCGCCGACGCACGGATGGTGCAGCGCGGAGAAGTGCACCCGGATCTGGTGCGTACGCCCGGTCTCCAGGTGGATCTTGAGCATGGACGCGGAACGGAAGGCCTCGATGACCTCGTAGTGGGTGACGCTCGGGCGCCCGGACGTCATCACGGCGAACTTGTAGTCGTGACCCGGGTGCCGACCGATCGGTGCCTCGATGGTGCCGACAACCGGATCGGGCAACCCCTGCACGATCGCGTGATAGGTCTTCTCGACCGTGCGGTCGCGAAACGCCTGCTTCAGCACCGTGTAGGCGCGCTCGCTCTTGGCCACCACCATGAGGCCGCTGGTCCCGACGTCGAGTCGCTGCACGATGCCCTGGCGCTCGGCGGCGCCTGAGGTCGAGATGCGGTAGCCGGCCGCAGCCAGCCCGCTGACCACGTCTGGGCCGTCCCAGCCGACGCTGGGGTGCGCCGCGACACCGAGAGGTTTGTTGACCACGATGATCTCGGAGTCCTCGTGGATGACCTTCAGACCCGGCACGAGCACCGGCTTGACCTCCGGCTGGCGCGGTCCGACCCGCTCGGGCATCTGCACCTCGAGCCACTGCCCGGCGCTGACCCGGTCGGACTTGCCGACCTGCTTGTGGTCCACCGAGATCGCACCCTCGGCTGCCAGCTCGGCGGCTCTGGTCCGCGAGAAGCCGAGCAGCCGGGCTACGGCCGCATCGACACGTTCGCCTTCGAGTCCGTCGGGCACGGACAACGCCCTGACATCACTCACAGCCGAGTGGAACCCTGTCGCGGCTTGGGCTCCTCGTCGCCATCGGTGCTGCTTGAGTCCTCGGCATCGTCCGAGGCGGCGTCGCTGTCGGGGTCATCGGAGACATCCTCATCCGGTGAGACGCGCGTGCCGTCCACGCCGATGCCGATGAAGGCCAGGATGCAGATCAGCACGGCCGCGCTGACGATGCTCATGTCGGCGACGTTGAAGATCGGCCAGTGCGGCAGCTCGAGGAAGTCGACGACGTGGCCCTTGCCACCGCCTGGTGACCTGAAGAACCGGTCCGTGAGGTTGCCGAGTGCTCCGCCGATCAAGAGCCCGAGCGCGCAGGCCCACGCGCGGCTGCGGAGCTTGCGCGCGACATAGACGGTCGCTGCGATGACACAGCAGGCGACGACGGTGAGCACCCAGGTCGCGTTGGTCGCGATGGAGAAAGCCGCACCCGGGTTGGACGTACGCCGTAGTCGCAGGAGGCTGCCGACGACCTCGTGCGGATCGCCTGGGTCGAGAGCGCTCACGACCCAGGCCTTGCTGCCCTGGTCGAGCAGGTAGGCGATGACGGCGACCGCCACCAGCAGGACGACCTTGCGCACCGCGAGGCCCGGCTTGGGCGCCTCGACGGATTCAGCCGGTGCTACGGGCGACTCGTCAGCGGACGGGTCTGGACTCGGTGTGGCGCTCGGACTCTCAGGCGGCACAGCACGCTCCTCCGACTCGGCATCGTCGGTGGATCCGTCCCGTGTCGCGCTCAGTGGCGCTCCTGAAGCTGCTTGCATGGCAGGCACAGGGTCGCACGCGGGAAGGCCTGAAGGCGAAGCTTGCCGATCGCATTTCCGCAGTTCTCACAGATTCCGTAGGTGCCGTCGTCGATCGCGGTCATGGCCCGCTGTGACTGCTCCAGCATCTCGCGTGAGTTCTGCGCGACGGTGAACTCATGCTCACGCTCGAACGTCTTGGTGCCGGCATCGGCCTGGTCGTCCCCGGCGCCGTCACCGCTGTCCTGCATCAGGCCGATGATCTCCAGCTCGATGTCGGACAGCTCAGCGTTCAGCCGCTCGATGTCCTCCGTCAGCTGCGCGCGGACCTCGTCCAGCTCCTTGGTGGTCCACGGGCTCTCATCGCCGCGCACCTTCAGTTTCGCCGGTGCGGCCTTGGCCGCCTTCTTGACCGGCTTCGCGGGGGACTTCTTCGCTGCATCCTCGGCGGCGGGGCCCTTGATCGACACATCTACCTCGCTCGGGTTGATCGGTGCGGATGACGCGGTACGTGCGCTGGCCTTCTTGGCTGCAGCCTTCTTCGCCGGTGCCTTGGCGGCAGCCTTCGCAGGAGCCGCCTTCGTGGCCGGCGCCTTCGCAGGAGCTTTTTTGGCCGGTGCCTTCGCAGCGCTCTTCTTGGCCGGAGCCTGCTTGACCGCGGCCTTCTTCGCCGGAGCCTTCTTGGCGGGTGCCTCGGCAGCCGCCTTCTTCGCCGGAGCCTTCTTGGCCGGTGTCTTCGCAGGCGCCGCCTTCTTGGCCGGAACCTTCGCAGCGGCCTTCTCAGCCGGCGCCTTCGCGGTCTTGGCGGGCGCACTGGCGGCCTTCGCAGCCGGGCTGGAGGAACGGCGTACGGCCTTCTTGAGCGCGCGGCTGACTCTGCCGCCGAGACCCGCAGGTTCGGACGTGCCCTGATCCTTCTTCACAGCCATCGGATCCTCTCGGTACGTCCTGGACGCTTCGCCCCCCAGGCTCAGGCGTGAGCGGATGTACCGGCAGAGGATAAATGACGGCCCGTCATCGAACAACGGCGACCGGCCGCATGCTGGGAAATTCTTGACCTAGAACCGTGCCCACATGGTGAGACGACGACGGCGCCCCACCCTCAGGGTGAGGCGCCGTCGTACGCGCGATCAGGCCTTGGCGATGTTGCCGGCGCCCTTCTCACTGTCGATCGGGGCGTGGTCCAGCTGCTTGAGCTGGCCCTCGATGTAGCCCTTGAGCTTGGTGCGGTAGTCACGCTCGAACGTCCGCAGCTGCTCGATGTCCGACGTCAGCCGGTCACGCTCGGTGTTGAGCTGGCTGAGGATCGTGGACTTCTTGTTCTCGGCGTCCCCGACCATGGTGTTGGACCGGTCGGTCGCATCCTTGATCAGCGAGTCGTGCTTGTTCTGGCCGACGCTGATGAGCTCGTCGTGCCGGGCCTGCGCGGTGCGGATCAGCTCGTCGTACTTGGACTGACCCTGCTTGAGCAGGTCATCACGCTTGCTGGTGGCCTCGCCGACGACCTTGTCGCGGTGCTGCTCACCCTCGGAGATCAGCCGCGAACGCGTCGACTGCCCCTCGGAGACGTGCTCGTCGTGCAGTCGCTGAGCCAGCGCGATGACGCCGGCCGCGTCACTGTCGGCGGTTGTCGTCTGCGGCTGCTGCGGCGATGGCGGCGCGAACGCTGCGGGTGCCGCGGCCTGCTGGCCAGCACTGTTGGCCGTGGCGGTGGCCCGCTCTGCACGCTGACGCGCATCGCGCTCGGCCGCCTCGGCCTTCTCGATCTCGTTGCGCAGCGCGACAAGTCGGTCCTGGGCCTGCTTGGCCTGGGCCTCGACCTGCTGCTGTGCATCCTTGGCCGCGCGGGCCGACTCCTCGGCACGGGCCGTCTCGGCCTTGACCGCCGCGAGGCGGTCCTGCGCCGCGGACAAGTCACCGGAAACCTTGTCGGCGTCACGCCCACCGGCCGCCACGGGCGTCAGCCCGGGGACCGCGGACGCTCCTGAGGAAGGCGAGGCCCCCGCCTGCTCCCGGCCACTCAGACCCTTGGAGCGACGGCACTCCTCCAGCTTGGAGGTGAGGTCCTCGTTCTCAGCGTTCAGCCGACGCAACTCAACGACGATCTCGTCGAGGAAGTCGTCCACCTGGATCTCGTCGTAACCGCTACGACCGAAACCCTTGGGCTTCGTGAACTCCTTCTTGACTACGTCTTCAGGCGCCAACGCCATCTGTGCTCACCTCGGAAACCACGGTGTGGCCGGCTGCTGCGCACATGCTTCAGCGCGCGACCGGCCGACCTAACGAATGTCTGTCGTCCTCACCTTAGAAGACGGAGCAGCAAAGAGACAGTCAGCACGAGCACGAGGAACGCCAAATCGATGCGAATCTGCCCCAGACGGAGGGGTGGGATGACCCGTCGCAACGCTTTCAGCGGGGGGTCGGTGATCGAGTAGACGACCTCGGCGATGACCAGAACCGGCCCACGCGGGCGCCACTCACGGGCCAGCACCTGGATCCAGTCCAGGACGAGTCGTGCGATGAGCACGATGAAGAAGAGGTAGAGCAGGAGGGAGAGGACTGCGCGCACGGCGGTCATAGGCAGCAAGTGTGCGGGACGGCCGACCGCGCCTGTCGGCGGGGTCGGCCCGAAACCGCGGTCAGGACTGGTTGAAGAGCCCGCGCGTGGACTTGGCCGGCTCGCCGCCGGAGGTCGCGACCTCCACCGAGGACGGCGAGAGCAGGAAGACCTTGCTGGTCACCCGCTCGATCGAGCCATGCAGGCCGAAGACCAGACCGGCGGCGAAGTCGACCAGCCGCTTGGCGTCGTTGTCGTCCATGTCGCTGAGGTTCATGATCACCGGGACCCCGTCACGGAAGCTCTCACCGATGTTCTTGGCCTCGTTGTAGGTCCGCGGGTGGATGGTCGTGATGCGGCTCAAGGTGCCCACCTCCGAGTCGTGCAGCTCGCGGACAGGTCGCGCGACCCCGGAGCGCTGATGCAGTGGGGTCACCTCGGCGGTGTGCTCGATGACGGGCTCGCGCTCGTAGGCGGGCTCGTCGTCGTAGTAGTCGCCCTGGTCGTCCTCGTAGTAGTAGTCGTCCCGACGGCCCTGGACCTCAGGGTGGGCAGGATCGACCTCGGCCAGTCCGAGGTACTCCATCGTCTTGCGCAGCGCGCCAGCCATGTCCTGCTCCTTGGATCCTTCGTGCCCGGGACCGCCTCGCGGCGACCAGGATGTGCGTCGTCGTCCGTTCTCGACGCTACCGAAGGGCCGGTCTGGAACCGAGGATTGCGCTTCCGACACGCAGGTGTGTCGCTCCGGCCGCCACCGCTGCCTCGAGGTCGCCACTCATCCCCGCGGAGATCCAGGTCGCGTCGGGGTGTTCACGGTGTACGTCCTCGGCGAGCTCCCGCAGCCGGGCGAAAGCCGGCGCCGGGTCCGCACCGAGCGGCGCCACGGCCATGACGCCGCGCAGGTCCAGCTGTGCCGAGTCGGCGACCGCGTCAGCCAGCGCCCCGATCTCGTGCGGTGCGACCCCGCCTCGTGCGGCATCGGAGCCCGCCAGGTCGACCTGCAGCGTCACGGACAAGCGCCGGTCACGCTGGGCCGCGGCGCGGTCGAGGGCCGCGACCACCTTGGCGCGGTCGACGGACTGGACGACATCGGCGTACGACGTCACGGCAGCTGCCTTGTTGCTCTGCAGCTGACCGATGAAGTGCACCGTGAGGTCCGCCCGCGTCCGTGGGTCGAGCTCAGCCACCTTGTCCGCGGCCTCCTGATGCCGGTTCTCACCGATGTGGCGTACGCCGAGGTCGTGCAGGCGAGTGACATCGGCTGCCGGGAAGAACTTGGTGACCACGACGAGGGTGACGCCTTCAGGGTCGCGATCGACGGCCGCGCAGGCCGAGCGAATGCGAGCATCCACGACTTCGAGGCCGGCCTTGAGCTCGGCCGTCCGCTGGTCCTCGGTCACGCATCTCCCACCGTCGTACGGTCGCGAACAGCGTTGCGAATCAAGACTTCTCGCCGCGCAGCACGATGACGCCCGCGAAGCGACCGGTGCGACCATCGCGACGGTAGGAGTACAAGGAAGGCGACTCACGCGTACAGCCCGGCACCCACTCGACCTCGGCCGCGGCGTCGGCCAGCTGCCCCACGACACCGGCCGCGACGTCGATGGCCGGCGTGCCCACCCAGCTCACGGTCCACGCACTCGGGGTGACGGTCCCCGCACCCGCGCGCATCTCGGCCGGCACCTCGTAGCAACGGCCGCACACCGATGGACCCACGGCAGCGTGGATGGTGCCTGCGCCCATCTCGCGCATGCGACGAATGGTCTCGGGCACGACGCCGGCGGTCATGCCGGGTCGCCCGGCGTGCACTGCGGCCACGACCCCGGCAACCGGATCGGCCAGCAGCACGGGAACGCAGTCCGCGACGAGTACGACAAGAGCCAGGTCGGCGGTCCGAGTGACGACACCGTCAGACGGCGGGGCCTCCGCCGCGCGCGGCGCCGTGATCACCTCGACCGAGGAGCCGTGCACTTGGTTCATGAAGACGAGTCGCTCGGCGGGTACGTCGACGGCCTCGGCGAGCAGGGCACGGTTGCGCTCCACGTCCTCGGGCCGGTCGCCGACGTGTGCGCCGAGGTTCAAGCCCTCGTAGGGGGACGCGCTCACGCCCCCGGAGACATCGGTGAAGTAGCGGTCGACCCTCGCAGCGCCGGACCCGCCGACCTGGTCGTGCCAGGCGATCATGCGGTCACTTCAGGAAGTCGGGGACGTCCAGGTCATCCTTGTCCTCGAAGGTGACCTCGTGGGGTGGACGAGCGGCGCTGCCCTGCTGCACCTGGCCGGGAACCGTGGGCGGTTCGGCCTGGTCGGGCACGACCTGGACGGGCGGCTGCGCTGCCTCGGGCGCGGGTGCCGGGACCTGGACCGGTGGCGGCACCTGACCCGGGGTCGACTGCTGCGGCGGCGCGGCGGGCGCCGGCTGGTTGCCGGTGGACGCCGGCGCCTGCTGCGTGCGGGTCGGACCGCCCTGGATCTGGCCGAGGGCCCGGTCGTCGGCGCGCTTCTGGGGTGAGCCGCCGTCGAAGCCCGCAGCGATCACGGTCACGCGGACCTCGTCACCGAGCGCGTCGTCGATGACGGCACCGAAGATGATGTTGGCCTCCGGGTGGGCGGCCTCCTGGACCAGCCGCGCAGCCTCGTTGATCTCGAACAGGCCGAGGTCGGAGCCGCCCTGCACCGAGAGCAGCACGCCGTGCGCGCCGTCGATGCTCGCCTCGAGCAGCGGCGAGGAGATGGCCAGCTCGGCGGCCTGCACCGCGCGGTCCTCACCGCGCGAGGAGCCGATGCCCATGAGCGCGGATCCGGCACCCTGCATGACCGACTTCACATCGGCGAAGTCGAGGTTGATCAGGCCCGGCGTGGTGATCAGGTCAGTGATGCCCTGGACACCGGAGAGCAGCACCTGGTCGGCACTGCGGAAGGCGTCCATCATGCTGACGTTCTTGTCGCTGATCGACAGCAACCGGTCGTTGGGGATGACGATCAGGGTGTCGACCTCCTCGCGGAGTGCGTTGATGCCCTGATCGGCCTGGTTGGCGCGCCGGCGACCCTCGAAGGTGAACGGGCGCGTCACGACGCCGATGGTCAGGGCACCGATGCCCTTGGCGATCTTGGCCACCACCGGAGCGCCGCCGGTGCCCGTGCCGCCGCCCTCACCGGCAGTCACGAACACCATGTCGGCACCCTTGAGAACTTCCTCGATCTCCTCGGCGTGGTCCTCGGCAGCCCTCTTGCCGACCTCAGGGTCGGCGCCGGCGCCCAGTCCGCGGGTCAGCTCGCGACCCACGTCGAGCTTGACGTCGGCGTCGCTCATCAGCAGGGCCTGCGCATCGGTATTGATCGCGATGAACTCCACGCCCTTGAGGCCGACCTCGATCATCCGGTTGATGGCGTTGACGCCACCCCCGCCGATGCCGACGACTTTGATCACGGCCAAGTAGTTCTGGGGAGTTGCCACGAGTGAGGGCCTTTCGCAAAGCGTTGGTAATCGAGGGTTTGACCTCTGGTAGAGCCACAAGCTGCCAGCGTGACTCGTACGCCGATCATGTCGCGTCCCGTTGTGCAGCCGTGGGTACGACACGCGTGCACGAGCCAGTGGGCGGATTTCGGCATGCTACGCGACGACTCTGGACAAGCACGAGTCTCAACCTCATGGCGAGCGTGACGCCGTCACAGCCCTCGCGACCTGCGGCGCAGGCCCGTCCTCGCTAGGAGAGCACAGGGCGGTCCGGTGCACTGAGGTCCAGCGACGTCGCCTTCATCGCGGCCACCTGGGGCGCCATGACGCGCAGCGCCGCGGCCTTGCGATCGGACTGCGTGGCATCCCCCCACTGGACCTTCAGCCGGCCCAGGTGGAACGAGACCGCACCGTCTCGGTCGAGCTGAACTTGGGTCACCGTGCCGCGCTCCTGGGCCGACAGCGCGCCCATCACCGCGGCGAGGGCACGCAGGCCGGGCTGGTTGGCCGCACTGACGGGTTGGGACAGCGGGACGACGGGCAAGCCAGCAGCGGACGTGGGATCGGTCCGTGCGTACGACAGGCCGTTCTCGTCGACCAGGTGACCTATCCGATCAGGTCCGGTGACGACCAGGACCGGCGTCCGTGGCGTCACCCGGACGACCAAGGTCGAGGGGAACGACCGGGTGACCTGCACGTCCCGGACCGGTCCAAGTGAGGCAACCGACCGTCGTACGCCGGCGGGGTCCGTCCGCAGGAGTGGTCGGCCCATCGCCGACCTCGTCGCCTGCCTCACCTGCTGCTCCAACGCCGCTGATGCACCCTCGACCTTGACCTGACGTACAGCGATCGCCGGGCTGAACGCGACGAGCCAGATGAGCCCCACGACCAGGGCGACGACGCCGGCCGCGATCAGGTGCCGGCGCCGCGCCGTGACCCGCACGCTGGCCGCGCGCTCGGCGAACCTGGTGTGGGGTGCGCTCATCTGGTGCTCGACCGCTGTCCCAGCCGATCCAGCAGGACCGGGCCGAGGCGGGTGACATCACCCGCGCCGACCGTGAGGACCAGGTCGCCCGGCCGGCTGGCGGCCAGCACCTGCTCGAGCGCCGCGTCGTGATCGGGAGCGAAGTCCGAGCCAGGCACCAGCTCGGTGATCAGGCGACCGGAGACGCCCTCGACGGGCGCCTCGCGCGCGCCGTAGACGTCGAGGACGACCGCATGGTCAGCCAGCCGGAGGGCCTCGGCGAGACCCGCAGCGGCGTGCTGGGTACGCGAGTAGAGATGTGGCTGGAAGAGCACGACGAGACGGCCGCCCTCGCGCAGGGCCAGGCCCGTGCGTACGACGGCCTCCAGCTTGCCGGGGTTGTGGGCGTAGTCGTCCACGACGCGTACGCCGGCCGCCTCGCCCTTGGGCTCGAACCGCCGGGAGGTGCCGGTGAACTCGCCCAGCCCTTCGACCACCTGCTGCGGCGAGAGACCCAGGCCCGCGGTCAGCGCCAGGGCCACTCCCGCGGCGTTGAGCAGGTTGTGCGCCCCCGGAACCCTCAAGGTCAACGGGAGGCTTGGGCCGTCTTCGAAGGTCAGCGTCGCGGACCACTCGAAGCCCTGGCCCGCCTCGTCGGTCAGTCGCAGGTCCGCATCCGGCGCCCGGCCGTACGTCAGCACCCGGGCTCCCCCGGCGCGCCTCGACTCGGCCAGCGCTCGGCTGCCCTCGTCGTCGGCACAGGCCACGAGCAGGCCGCCCGGGCGGATGGTCTCGGCGAACTCGGCGTAGGCCTGGTGCAGCCGCTGCGAGGTGCCGTAGAAGTCGAGGTGGTCATCGCGCACGTTGGTGACGATCGCGACCTGCGGCCGGTAGACGACGAACGATCCGTCACTCTCGTCGGCCTCGACCACGAACGCCTCACCCGCGCCAGGTGCCGCGTTGGCGCCGATCCCGGCGATGTCCGCACCGATCGCGAACGACGGGTCAGCGCCCGCCGCCCGCAGCGCCACCACGGCCATGCCGCTGGTGGTGGTCTTGCCGTTGGCTCCGGCCACGGCCAACCCGGTCCGGTCCCCCAAGAGCATCGCCAGGGCCTGTGAGCGGTGCAGGACGAGCAGACCTCGACGACGCGCCTCGACCAGCTCGGGGTTGTCCTCACGGATGGCCGAGGAGATCACCACGACAGCGTCGGCCGGGACCTCGACGAGGTTGGCCGCGGCGTTGCCGACGAAGACGCGTGCACCGGCGGCGCGAAGGGCATCGAGCGCCGGACCGTCGCTGTTGTCCGAGCCGCTGAGCTGTACGCCCCGGGCGAGCAGCAGCCGAGCGATGCCGGACATGCCTGAGCCGCCGATCGCGATCATGTGCACCGCGGCGACGTCATCGACCAACGGCAGGCTCGCCGCGAAGTCGAACCGCTCATTGACCCCGTGACCCATCAGCGCGCCGCCTTGGCGCCGGCGGCTTCCTCGATGAGGTCGACCAGCCGCTCGTCGGCGTCGCGATGACCGTGCTGCGCCGCGATCGTCGCCATCTGCGCGAGCCGGTCGGTGTCCTTCACCAAAGACGGCACGTGCTCGGCAACCCAGGCCGGCGTGAGGTCGTCGTTGTCGACCAGCAGCGCTCCCCCGGCCTCGACCACCGCCGAGGCGTTGAGGCGCTGCTCGCCGTTGCCGACCGGGAGCGGCACGAAGACCGCGGGCAGGCCGACCGTCGTGGTCTCACAGACCATGTTGCCGCCGGACCGGCTGACCACGAGGTCAGCGGCGGCGTAGGCCAGGTCCATCCGGTCGGCGTACTCCTGCACGACGTAGGGCGCCTGGCCCGGCTCGCCCGGTCCAGGGTCGAAGCCCTTGTCGCGACCGGTCACGTGCAGGACCTGGACACCCTCGCGCCGCAGCAGGTCGACCTGCGCGGCGAACGACTCATTGATGCGCTGGGCGCCCAACGAGCCGCCGGTGACCAGGACCGTCGGCCAGCCCTCCTGCAGGCCCAGCTCGGCCAGGGCTTGCGGCCGGGTCGCCGCTCGGTCGAGCCGGGTGATCTGCCGACGTAAGGGCATCCCGATCAGACGGGCCTGCGGCAGGTCGGTGATCTCGAACGTCTTGGCCACATGCGTGGTGAACCGGACCCCGAGCTTGGTCGCCATCCCGGTCACGGCGTTGCCCTCGTGGACCACGATCGGCACCCGACCACGGGCCGCGAGATAGGCCGGCGGGCAGACGTAGCCGCCGAACCCGACCACGACATCGGGGGTGACCTCACGCAGGATCGCCTTGGCCTGACGGACAGCCCGCGGCAGCGCCACCGGGAACTTCACCGCATCGAGGTCGGGCCTCCGCGGGAACGCCACCTTGGGAATGAGCCGCAGGTCGTAGCCGCGCTCGGGCACCAGGCGCTCCTCGAGCCCACCCCGGCTGCCCAGCACAGTGATGCGTACGTCGGGGTGCCGCTCGCGCAGCGCGTCGGCGGTGGCGAGCAACGGGGAGACGTGGCCTGCCGTACCTCCCCCAGCGAGCACGACGGAGGACAGGACAGTCACAGGGTTCTCCTCAGGTGTGACGAGCTCGCGCCGCGGCCGGCGCGACGAGCAGTATGCGCCCTGCCGTCACTCGGCCGGAGTGCGGCGGGGCAGCACGGCGAGCGAGCGGCGTACGAGGCTGGGACGCGCGGCGAGCGCAGCGCGACAGTCAGGATCATGCCGGGCGAACGAGATCAGCATGCCAAGTGCGGCCATCGTCGTCACCATCGCCGAGCCACCGGCGGACACCAGCGGCAGCGGGACCCCGATGATGGGCAGCAGGCCGGTGACCGACCCGATGTTGATCATGGCCTGGCTGATGATCCAGACGACGATGCCGGCCGAGGCCAGGCGGACGAAGAAGTCGTTGCTGGTCACGATGATGCGATAGCCGGCGTAGGCGAGCGTGGCGTACAGCCCGATGACGACCAGCGTGCCGGGCAGCCCGAGCTCCTCACCGATGACCGCGAAGATGAAGTCGTTATGGGCCTCCGGGAGACCGCCCCACTTCTCTCGGCTGGCACCCATGCCCAGGCCCCACCAGCCGCCGTCGGCCATGGCGTACATCGCGTGCGCCTTCTGGTAGCACTCGGGCCGGGCCGGATCGGTGCAGGTGCCCAGCCAGGCGTCGACGCGGCCCATCCGGTTCTGGTTGGTGAGCACGAGGACGAGCACGGCCAGTGCCGTGACGACTGCCGGGACGACGAAGACTCGCGCCCTCAGACCCGCGACGAACAGCACTCCTCCGGCGATCAACATCAGGACGAGCACGGTGCCGAGGTCGTGCCCGAGCAGGACGAGGAAGATCAGCGCCCCGCCCATCGGCACGAACGGCACCAAGGCGTGACCCATGTCGGCCAGCAGCTTGCGCTTGCGGGTCAGCACCACAGCGCCCACCAGCAGGAGTGCGAGCTTGCCGAGCTCGGAGGGCTGCATGGTGAACCCACCGAAGGCCAGCCAGTTGCGGTTGCCCTTGACGGTGTTGCCCAGCGGGCTGAACACCGCCAGCTGCAGCAGCATCGCCATCACGAACATCGGCAGGGCCAGGCGCTTCCACCAGGTCACCGAGATCCGGCTGGCGACCACCGCGGAGATGAGGCCGAGGAAGGCGTACATCGTCTGGGTCTTGAAGACGGTGTAGGAGGAGCCGCTCTCCTGATAGCTGGTCACGCTGGAGGCCGACAGCACCATCACCAGACCCAGGGCGACCAGCAGCGAGCTGACGCCGAGAATGATGTAGTACGCCGCCACGGGCGACTCGAGCCGAGCCCGGACGGTTTCCAGCGTCCAGGGCTTGCTGGGCGCTGAGGACTGGGTCGGGCTGCTAGCGCTCATGACGAGTCGTCCGATGAGCCGGCCAGGCGGCGTACCGCGGCAGCGAAGGCGTCCCCTCGGGCCTCGTAGCTGGTGTACATGTCCTTGGACGCGGCCGCAGGCGCCAGCAGTACGACGTCGCCCGGCTGGGCCATCGCCGTCGCCTCGCGCACTGCCTCGTCCATGACCCCAGTGTCGGTGCTCGACAGCTGGAGAACCGGGACCTGTGGCGCGTGTCGGGCCAGGGCGTCGGCAATCTGCTGACGGTCGACGCCGACCAGCACGACGCCTCGCAACCGCCTCGCAGCGTCCTTGACCAGGTCCTCGACATCGGCACCCTTGAGCTGTCCACCGGCCACCCAGACGACGTGCTCGAAGGCGGCCAGGGATGCGGCCGCGGCCGGCGGGTTGGTGGCCTTGGAGTCGTCGATGTAGCGGATGTCGCCGGAGATCGACACCGTCTGCACCCGGTGCGGCTGCGGCGTGTAGTGCCGCAGGCCGTCGCGGATCGCTGCCGGCCCCACGTTGTAGGCCCGAGCCAGAGCGGCGGCCGCGAGGGCGTCGGCGATGTAGTGCGGCGCCGGGTCGGCGCCGTCCACCCCGCGCAGGTCCTCCAGCTGGCACAGCTCGGCCGCGGACGTGGCCCGCTCCTCGACGAAGGCTCGGTCTGCGAGAACGTCCTCCACCATTCCGAGCATCGAGCGCGCCGGGATGCCCAGGGTGAAGCCGATAGCCCGGCAGCCCTCGACGACCTCAGCGTCCATCACGAGCTGCTCGGTCTGCGGGTCGTCGACGTTGTAGACGCAGGCGACCTGGGCGCGTTCGTAGACACGCCCCTTCATCCGGCGGTACTCCTCGAACGAGCCGTGCCAGTCGACGTGATCGGGAGCGACGTTGAGGCAGACGGCGGCGTAGGGCGAGATGCTGCGCGACCAGTGCAGCTGGAAGGTCGACAGCTCGACGGCGAGCACGTCATAGGGCTCGGGATGCAGCACGGCCTCCAGGATCGGCAGCCCGACATTGCCCGCAGCCGTGGCGCGCAGGCCGGCTGCTCGCAGCATCGACTCCAGCATCGTGACGCAGGTCGTCTTGCCATTGGTGCCGGTCACGGTGAGCCACGGGGCGCCGCCCTCGAGAGGGCGCATCCGCCAGGCGAGCTCGACCTCGCCCCAGACCGGGATGCCTGCTTTGGCGCACGCGACCAGCAGCGGATTGGTCGGAGGGACGCCGGGCGAGGTGACCACGAGCTGCGTGCCCGGGGGCGCCTCGCTCGGGAGAGGCTCGCCGGCGCGTACGACCGCACCGAGGACGTCGAGGATCTGGGCCCGGTCCGCGATCGCCGGCGAGGTGTCCGGACTGACCACGGTCACCCGCGAGCCGCGCTCCAGCAGCGCGTCCGCAGCGGCGAAGCCACTCACGCCGAGGCCGACGACGAGGACCTGCAGACCGGACCAGTCGGCGTCGCGGTGCGTCAGGTTGCGCGTGCCGGACAGCGGTTCGTACGACGGATCGACCGGCCAGAGCTCGGTCACGCGGGGTCCCCGCTAAGTATTCGGAGGAGCGAAGCGGGGGAGAAACTTCGTGGGGTGCTCATGCCCCAACCACCCACTCGGCGTAGAACAGCCCGAGGCCGAGCGCGACACAGAGTCCGCAGATGATCCAGAACCGGATCACGACCGTGACTTCGTTCCAGCCGAGCATCTCGAAGTGGTGGTGCACCGGCGCGATGCGGAACACCCGTTTGCGCCGCGTCTTGAACGAGGCGACCTGGATGATGACCGAGAGCGTCTCGAGCACGAACAGACCGCCGAGGATGACGATCAGCAGCTCGGTGCGGGTCGTGATGGCGAGCCCGGCCAGGGCGCCACCGAGCGCCAGCGAGCCGGTGTCGCCCATGAAGATCTTGGCCGGTGACGCGTTCCACCACAGGAAGCCGAAGCAGGCACCCATGACGCAGGCCGCGACCAGCGCCAGGTCGTGCGGGTCGCGGACCTCGTAGCACTTGTCACTGGGCGTGATGCTGCAGCTCTGGTTGAACTGCCAGATCGAGATCAGGACGTAGGCGCCGAAGACCATCACGCTCGCGCCGGTGGCGAGACCGTCGAGCCCGTCGGTGAGGTTCACGCCGTTGCTGGTGCCGGCGATCATCAGGTTGGCCCACAGGACGAACAGCACCAGCCCGAGCGCAGTGCCGCCGAACGCGAGGTCGACCCAGGTGTCGCGGACGAACGAGATGTGGGTGCTTGCCGGAGCGACGTTCTTGTGCTCGAACTGCAGGGAGAGCACCGCGAAGATGATCGCGACCACGGTCTGGCCGATGAGCTTCTCGTGCGAACGCAGGCCGAGCGAGCGCTGCTTGGAGATCTTGATGTAGTCGTCGGCGAACCCGACGAAGCCCAGCCCGGTCATCAGGAACATCACCAGCAGCCCGCTGGCCGTGAACGGGGTCCACGTGAGCAGGTGCGCGCCGGCGTACGCGAGCACGCTGGCGCCGATGATGACCGCACCGCCCATGGTCGGTGTGCCGCGCTTGGTGTGGTGGCTGGTGGGGCCGTCATCTCGGATGAACTGGCCATAGCTCTTGCGTACCAAGAAGCGGATGAATGCCGGGGTGCCCAGCAATGATGCCGCCAACGAGATGATGGCAGCGATCAGGACAGCCCTCACCGTGCGCCCTCCGTGTGTGTCGAGTCGCCGTCCGCGACTATGCGATCCCCGAGGAACCTTAGGCCCGAGTTGCGGCTCGCCTTCAGCAGGATCACATCTCCCGCTCGTCGCTCCCGCTCCAGCAGGTCTTGTGCAGCGTCCGCGTCGGCCACCCAGGTGGCCGTATCAGCGGTGGCGCCGGCGCCCTCGGCGCCCGCCAGGATGCCTTCGGCCTCGTCGCCGACCACCACCACCCGCCGGATGCCGGACTCGACTGCCAGGCGTCCGACCGCCTCGTGCTCGGCCCGCGAGATGTCGCCGAGCTCCAGCATCGGACCGAGCACGGCGACCGTACGGCGGCCGCCCTCCCCCATGCGTACGAGCGCCCGCAACGCGGCGCGCATCGAGTCGGGGTTGGCGTTGTAGGCGTCGTTGACCAGGGTGATGTCATCGGGCAGGTCGTGCAGCTCCATCCGCCAGCGACTCGCGGGCATCGCCTCCGACAGGGCCCCGGCGATCTGGTCCAGGGGCAGCCCGAGCTCGAGCCCGGCAGCCATGACGGCGAGAGCGTTGCCGACGTGGTGCTCGCCCAGGAGGCGCAGTCGTACGTCTGCGGTGCCGGCTGGTGTGGTCGCGGTGAAGCTGCCCCGCCCCAGGTCGTCCAGCTCGACGTCGGTAGCCCGCAGGTCGGCGGTCGCGGCGCGCCCGACGGTCTGCACCCGTGCGGTCGTCTGCTCTCGCATCGCCAGCACGCGCGGGTCGTCGGCGTTGAGCACGGCGAGACCATCGGCGGGTAGCGCCTCCACCATCTCGGCCTTGGTGCGGGCGATGGCCTCCACCGATCCGAAGCCACCGAGATGGGCCTGACCGACGTTGAGGACGATGCCGATCCGCGGCGGCGCGATCCGGGTGAGGTAGGCGATGTGGCCCACACCGTCGGCACCCATCTCGGCCACGAGATAGCGCGTCGTGGGTGTGACCTGACAGACCGTCAGGGGTACGCCGACCTCGGAGTTGTAGGAACCGATCGGCGCGACCGTCTCGGCGACCGGGCGCAGCACACTGGCCAGCAGATCCTTGGTGGTCGTCTTGCCCGAGCTGCCGGTGATCCCGATCACCGTCAGCTGCGGCGAGCGGTCGACAACCCCGCGCGCGAGCGCCGCGAACGCTTCCTGCACATCGGGTACGACCACGGTCGGCCCATCGTCCACGGTGCGCTGCCCGAGGACGGCGACGGCCCCGGCAGCGCGGGCGGCAGGGACGAAGTCGTGTCCGTCCGCGTGCTCTCCGACCCGGGCGACGTAGAGCGAACCTCGCTCGGCCTCTCGCGAGTCGGTCACGACCGAGGAGTCCACCAGGACGTCCTCTCCATGCTGTGCTCCGCCGGTGATCTCGGCGATATCCCTCAGATTGAGCGGGATCACTGGTGCTCCGTCGCAGGTTCGGTGGACAGCGGGTACGGCTTCGGGGCGTTGCCCGACGGCGGGACCTTACGCTGCTGGAGCGCGAAGGACATGATCTTGCTGAAGACCGGACCTGCGACCGGGCCACCGTGGCCGTTGCCGGCGGGCCTCTGGATCGTCACGGCCACCACGATCTCAGGCTTCTCGGCGGGTGCGAAGCCGATGAACGAAGCTGTCGTTCCGCTGTACCGCTTGAGCTTGGAGTCATAGCGCTCGGCGGTGCTGGTCTTGCCCGCCACGGTGTAGCCGGGGACCTGAGCCTGGTCAGCGGTGCCTTCCTCGCTCACCACCGACTGCATCATCCGGGTGAGCTGGGCGGCAGTCGTCGGCTTGATCACCTGGATCGGCTTGCGGTCATCCTCGGGTGCGGTGAAGCCACCCTTGCCATCACCGACACCCTTGACGACGGACATCGGCATCCGGACGCCACCGTTGGCGATGGTCTGGAACACCGCTGCCTGCTGGGCGGCCGTGCTCGCCAGACCCTGACCGAACATCACGGTGTATCGCTGGTCGCCCTTCCAGTCGGCTCCGGACTTGGCCAGGATGCCCGGCGACTCACCCGGCAGACCAGCACCCGTGCGCTGGCCCAGGCCGAAGCGGGTCATGTAGTCGTGCAGCGTCGCGGCGGGCATCTTCTCGCCCGCCAGGATCGTGCCCATGTTGGAGGAGTGCGCGAGCACACCGGCCAGAGTCATGTTCAGGGTCCCGTGCGACTCGGAGTCGTGGAACGGACGGCCCGCGCGGCGCAGGGTCGGCGGCACGGTGACCGGGGTCGTCGGCGTCGCGTAGCCCTTGTCAATCAGCCCCGCCATCGTGATGACCTTGCTGGTCGAGCCCGGCTCGTAGACCTCGTCGAACGGTCGCAGCTGGAGATACCCCGGCGCGCTGCCCATGTCGTTGGGGTCGAAGCTCGGGTACGACGCCGCGGCCAGCACCCGACCGGTCTTGACCTCGGTGACGACGACGTCGCCGGACAGGCCCTTGGTCTCCTTCACCCGCTGGATGAGGGCGTTCTGCGCGAACCACTGGAGGTCGTTGTTGATGGTCAGCTGCACGTTCTTGCCCGCGACAGCCGGCTTGTCGGAGTTGTCACCGGTCGCGATGATCTGCCCATCGGGAGCGCGCTCGTAGATGTGCTGGCCCGGAGCGCCGACCAGGCTCTTCTCCTGCATCTTCTCGACGCCGCCGCCGGGTTGGCCGTTGCTGCCGACCCAGCCGACCAGGGGGGCGACACTCGTGCCTTGCGGGTACTCCCGACGTACGGTCCGCTCGCTGGAGATACCGGGGATCGACAGCTCTTGGACCGCGCGCCACTGGGTGGGCGAGACGTCCTTGGCGAGGTAGACGAACCGGGACTTCTTGGCGTACGCCTTCTCCAGTGTCGCGCGTATGTCGCTCTCCTTCAGGCCGAGCAGTGGCGCGAGCCTGGCTGCGGCACCCTCCAGGCCGAGCTCCACCTTCTTGCCACCGACCCGTTCGGAGTAGGTCGCCATCGCCGTCGAGTCGCCCACGACGTGGCGCCGGTCCACGCTGTCCGCCAGGACCACACCATTGGTGTCGGTGATCGTGCCGCGCTGCGCGGGGATGGTGAGCCGCTTGAGGCGCTTGCCGAACGCCTCCTGAGAGACGCTCGCGGCGTCCAGCCCCTGGATGCGCACCAGCTGCACCGCGAACAGGCTGAACACGAACAGCATCGCCACCACGAGGAGCCGCGCTCGCCGCCGGGGGTGGCCGATCCCGAGCGAGACCGGGCGGCGTGGCGGCGCCGGAGGACGCGCCTTGCCGGACCGCCGCGGCGCGGGCTTGCGGGGCGGGGTGCCCGCGGACCGAGCACGACCGCCGCCACGAGGAGCCGACCGGCGCGGGGGCGGGACAGGCCGGCCCCGCTTGGACGGTCGAGCCTGGGCTGCGCCCGGTCGGCGGGACTGGCTCACGTGCTCACCTCGTGCTGGTCGGCTGCGCCCCTGGCGTTCTGGCCGGGACCGGGTGCTTCTGCTTGACCCGTGACGTACCGGGCTTGGCGTTCTGCGTCGCTGATGCTGTGGGCGTGGTCTGGTGCCCTGAGGTGGCCGGCGGTGTAACAGACTTCGTAGTGGGCGGCTGAGTCGCAGTGGCAGACGGCGAAGGCTTCACCGGGGGCGTCGGCTTCACGACGACGATCCCGAGCTCGGCCGCCGCGACGGCCTTGCCTGCCACTGTGCTGGCGGGCGTGTTCGGAAGTGTCCCCACCGTAAACGCGCTGGCTCCGGCCGCCTTCTTCGCCACGCCGAGCACCTTGCCGTCGGACGTTCGCACGTACGCGACCTCGGTCGCCGGCACCATGCCGAGCTCCTGAGCCTTGAGCGCCAGCTGCTGCGGCGCCTGCACTCCGGCCAGGTCGGTGCGCAGCTGCTCTTCGTTGTCCGAGAGCCGGTCGGAGGTCTGCTGCAGGCTGCCGAGCGCGAACGACTGCTCGGCCCGAGCGGTGTTGAGCAGCAGGACCGCCAGCAGCCCGACCGTCATGAGCAGCGCGCACAGCACCCCGAACCCGGTGTTGCTGCGACGGACGTCGTCGCCGCTGATCACCCGGAGGCGGGTCGGCTTCGATGGCCGCGCCAGCGGGAGCCGCGCGGCGCGCTCAGTGGTCACCGGTGCAGTGAGCTGGCTCATGGCATCGATCCCTTCGTCGGTCGCGTTCGTTCGGCGGCGCGCAGCCTCGCGGAGGCTGCGCGCGGGTTGTCCTCGGTCTCGGCCTCGCTCGGCGCCTCGCCACCCCGGGTCAGCAGCCGGAGATACGGCGCGTGCTCGGGGAGCTCGACCGGTAGCCCTGGCGGCGTGGTGCTCTTGGCGCCCGCCGCCAACGTCTGCTTGGTGATGCGGTCCTCCAGCGAGTGGTACGAGAGCACAGCCACCCGGCCACCCACCGCGAGCGCGTCGATCGCGGCAGGCAGCGCGTCGCGCCAGGCGTCGAGCTCACTGTTGACCTCGATCCGCAGGGCTTGGAACGTCCGCTTGCCGGGGTGTCCCCCAGTGCGCTGCGAGGCCGCAGGGATGCTTCGGCGGAGCAGGTCGACCAGCCGCTCGGACCGGTCGAACGGCTCCTGATCCCGTTCTCGGACAACGGCTTTGGCGATTCTTCGGGCGAACCGCTCCTCGCCGTAGTCACGCAGCACTCGCTCCAGCTCGGCGGCGTCGTAGGTGTTCAGCACGTCCGCCGCGGTCTGGCCGGTGCTCTGGTCCATCCGCATGTCCAGCGGTGCGTCGTGCCGGTAGGCGAACCCTCGCTCGGCCTCGTCGAGCTGCAGCGAGGAGACACCCAGGTCGAAGAGCACCGCCTGCACGAGCGGCACGTCACGCTCGGCGAGCACCTGCGTGAGCTCGTCGTACACCGCATGTGCCGGGACGAACCTCGAGCCGTACGACGCCAGCCGGTCTCCCGCCAGGCGAAGCGCGTCCTGGTCGCGGTCCAGGCCGATCACGGTCGCCTCGGGGCACGCCTCCAGCAGTGCCTCGGCGTGCCCACCCATGCCGAGCGTGGCATCGAGTGCGACCGAGCCGGGCGCCTGCAGCGCCGGAGCCAGGAGCTCCACGATGCGGTCGCGCAGGACGGGCACGTGTCGGTCGGCTGCGGGCCCTGGCGTGCTCATGGGTGACTCCTCTCCGGCGGCGGTGAGACGGGTGGGTCAGTGCTGATCGGGTCCGGCTGCCAGGTCCCCCACCGCGTCCTCGTCATCACGTTCCGGCGCCGGGGAAGTGGCGTCGGGACGGTGGACGTGAGCGGGTGGAGACCTCGCGGCCGGCGGACGGTCATGGGCAGGTCGGCACTACAGGAGTCCGGGGATCACCTCCTCGGACTGCTCCGAGAAGGACTCCTCGGTGGCCGAGAGGTACTCGTTCCAGGCGGTGGTGTCCCAGACCTCGACGCGGGCGCCCGCACCGATGACGGTGCACTCGCGCGACAGGCCGGCGTACTCGCGCAGCACGGCCGGGATGGTGACGCGGCCCTGCTTGTCCGGGATCTCGTCGGAGGCCGCCGAGAGGAAGACGCGCTGGAAGTCGCGCACTGCACGGCTGGTGACGGGCGTGGAGTTCATCGCCGTCGTGATCCGCTCGAACTCGCTCATCGCGAAGACGTAGAGGCAGCGCTCCTGGCCACGAGTGACGACGAGCCCGCCTGCCAGGTCCTTGCGGAACTTCGCCGGCAGGAACAGTCGCCCCTTGTCGTCCAGGCGGGGTGTGTGCGTGCCGAGAAACATCGGTCGCCACCTCCCTTCCCCACCTGGGACAGCTCCACGTTCTGCCCATGTCCACCACCGTACTCCACTTTGCCCCACTTCCAAGGGGATGAACACCCTCGGCGAGCCACTTCCGCTGCTGGCGAGGCGTGTTTACGCAGGTCAAGGGCCCGGCGGCCAGGTGGAGGGAAATGGGTGAAATCGTCCTGCCAAGGGGCCACCAGCCTCCGGCTGTCGACCTCTCCCGACCGACACGGGCCCGTCGAACGGGTTCGGAAGGAGTCGCCGTGGTGCGAAGTGGAGGAGCCGGTGGATCACCTGGTGGAGGCCGAGCGTGACGGGCGGCCGGACGGCAGGTGACAATGGAGGGACCAGCAGAGGTAACGATCCCGCCGCCAAGACGCGATCGAACTCCCACCGCGATGCGCATCAGGCAGGATCAACGTCATGCACTCAGGCCTTGAGACGGAGACAGAACCGCAACGTGGGGGGACGAGCCTGGACGAGCTGAGGACGGTGGCCGGCGACATCCACCGCGCCGTCTCCTCAGTGATCGAGGGCAAGAGCGATGTGGTGCGGACCGCCGTCACGGTGCTCCTGGCCGAGGGACACCTGCTCATCGAGGACGTGCCCGGAGTCGGCAAGACGATGCTGGCCAAGGCGTTGGCACGCTCGATCGACTGCCCGATGCGCCGCATCCAGTTCACGCCGGACCTGCTGCCCAGCGACATCACCGGCGTCAGCGTGTTCAACCAGGACAGCCGGACGTTCGAGTTCCGACCCGGTGCGATCTTCGCCAACATCGTGGTCGGCGACGAGATCAACCGCGCCTCGCCCAAGACGCAGTCCGCGCTGCTGGAGTGCATGGAGGAGGGCCAGGTCACCGTCGACGGGACGACCTACACGCTGCGGCGTCCGTTCATGGTGATGGCCACTCAGAACCCGATCGAGATGGAGGGCACCTTCCCGCTGCCCGAGGCCCAGCGAGACCGGTTCATGGCGCGCATCTCGATGGGCTACCCGACGGGCAATGCCGAGCTCGACATGCTCGACACGCACGGTGGCCGTTCGCCGTTGGAGACCCTGCGCCCGGTGACAGACGGCGGGACCGTTCAGCGGCTGGCCGACCAGGTCACGACGCTGCACGCCAGCCCTGGGCTGCGTCAGTTCATCGTCGACATCATGTCGGCCACCCGTTCGTCCTCGGCTCTGCGACTGGGCGCCTCCCCGCGTGCGGCCCTGCAGCTGCTGCGCGCGTCCCGAGCCCATGCGGCGCTCGAGGGTCGCGACCATGTCATCCCCGAGGATGTGCTCGCGCTCGTCACGCCGGTGCTGGCACACCGTGTGCTGCCCAGCGCCGAGACCCAGATGGCCCACCGTTCCACGGGCGATGTGCTGCACGACCTGATCCGGCGCGTGCCGGTGCCCACCAGCGCCCGCTGACATGTCCGACGAACGCACCCGCACCCTGACTGGGCGCGGGCGAGCCCTGCTCACGTGCGGCGTCACGCTGGTCCTGGGCGGCGTACTGCTCGGGTTCCCGGACATCACCCGGATCGGGGTGCTGCTCGTGGCCCTCCCCCTTCTCGCCCGACTGTTCGCCCGTCGACGCCCACCACGGCTCGGCATCGAGCGCACCGTCACACCGTCGCGGCTGCAGCCTGACGAGCGTGCGGAGGTCGTCGTCGACTTCGTCAACGTCGGCGAGAAGTCCACTGCGCTCTACCTCGCCGAAGAACGCATCGAGTACGTCCTCGGCGACCGTCCGAGGTTCCTGCTCCCCCGCATGGAGCCGGGCGCTCGTCGCCGGCTGAGCTATCGCATCCGCAGCCACGTCCGCGGCCGCCACGAGCTGGGTCCGATCGCGCTGCAGCAGCAGGACCCGTTCGGGCTGACCCACGTCGACCTGATGGTCCGCTCGGTCGGTGAGGTCGTCGTCCTGCCTCGGATCGAGGACCTCGGGGACGGCCGGCCGCCCGGCTCGGGTCTGGGCAGCGAGGGCGAGACGCCGCAGATGGTCGCACTGCACGGTGAGGAGGACGTCAGCATCCGCGCCTACCACGACGGTGACGACCTCCGGAAGGTCCATTGGCCCGCGACGGCGCATCGCGGCGAGATGATGGTCCGCCAGGAGGACCGGCCGGCGCGTCGCTCGGCGGTGCTGCTGCTGGACTCGCGTCGCTCCGGTCACGCAGGCACCGCCTCGCACAGCTCGTTCGAGTGGGCTGTCAGCGCGATCGCCTCGATCGCCGTGCAGCTCGGCCGCGCCGGCTACACCCTTCACCTCGCCAGCCGCGAGACGCTGCAGGAGGGGACCATCGAACGCCCCTTGACGTCCTCGGATGTCATCGAGGCTCTCGCCGTCGCCGATCTCGGTGACGACGACGAGCACGACCACGTCGTGCAGGCCGCGCACGGCCTTACCGAGCGCGGCGGCAGCCTCGTGGCCGCCGTCACCGACCTCGACGACCGCAGTGTCACCGACCTCGCCGGACTGCGTCAGCCCGGCACCTCGGCCCTCGCGATGGTCATGGACACCGACGCCGTCGCCCACGGTCGGCGTACGACGGGTGAGCTGGCGACCGCGCACTGTGAGCTGCTCGGGTCGGCCGGGTGGCGTGTGGTGTCGGTGCCCTCGGGAGTCACGGCCCGCCAGGCCTGGCAGAGCCTCACCCAACACGGGTCCTTCACGATGGCCGGATCATGAGCCGCGCCCGGTTCTCCGAGGGATCGCTCGCCGCGCTGGCGGTGATCGTGGCCACCTGGCCGATCACCACGCTGCTCATGGGCCAGCTGTGGTTCCGTCCCGTACTGGTGCTCGTGATGGTGGAGGCCGCGGTCGGCATGCTGTGCCGCGCACTCGGAGCGGCCCGCGCGATCATCGTCGGGGCGCAGGTGCTCGCGGTGCTCATCGGGGTGCTGCTCATCCATCTCAACGACCACCTCGGACCATCCCAGTGGGCCGACCTGCCGGGCGCGATCGGTGACCTCTTCACCGACGCCTCCGACACCTTGTCGCGCTATGCCGCGCCCGCCCCGTCCACGCCCGGCATCGTCTTTGCCCTGTCGCTGATCGTGCCGCTCGTCGCCATCGTGGTCGACCTGCTGTCGGCCACGATGCGCATGCCTGCGCTGGCCGGCCTGCCGCTGCTCGCACTGTTCCTGCTGTCGACGTCCAACACGGGCAGCGCGCTCAACCCGGTCTACTTCGTCGCCCTGGCGGTGGTGTGGCTGCTCATGCTCGCCCGGGGTGGGCTGCAGCTGCTGCGGCGATGGTCCTCGACCGAGGCGTACTCCCGCACTCCGGAGCGGCTCGAGGACCGTTTCGGGCTGGCCGGCTACAGCTCAGTCGCGCGCTGGATCGGGGTGGCCACAGTGCTCACCGCGCTGGTGCTCCCGGCGCTGATCCCCCACCTGCCACCTCGCTATATCTCCGATGGGCTTGCACGGTCCACCTCGGGCGGCCGCGGCGGCGTCGGGACCGTCGGCTTCTCCGACAGTCTGAACCTGGATCAGTCGCTCCAGGACCGGAGCCAGACGCCGATCCTGCGCTACACCACCAATGACCCGACCCCGCCGCCGCTGCGCGCGCTGACGATGTCGTCCTACTCCGGCGGCAACTGGGTCAAGGACGATCCGCGTCAGTCGAGGCCGGGCGACAACAACGACAGGCTGCCCGTCCCCGAGGGGTTGTCGGCGCAGCAGCCGCGCACGTTCTACCGCACGAGCATCTCGGCCAACGGCGTGGGTTCGCCCTATGTCGCGGTGCCCTGGCCGGTGAGCAGCGCCGACTTCGGCGACACCAACTGGACCTACGACCCGAGCTCGGCCACCCCGCGAGTCCGCGAGCGAGCCGGCAGCTACGAGGTGACCTACAGCCGGCTGCGCGCCAATGCCAGGCCGTCCAGCAGTCACGCTGCTGACCCGCCCGTACCCAGCACGATGCTCCAGCTGGACCCCAGGTCGAGGGCCCTGGTCCAGCGCACTGCCGACGGCATCGTGTCCAGCGACGACACCGACTTCGCCAAGGCCATCAAGATCCAGGACTGGCTGCGCGACACGCAACGCTTCACCTACTCGCTCACGCTCAAGCCCGCGGTCGTCCGCAACGGCCGCTCGCTCGACCCGATCAGCAACTTCCTGGAGACCAAGCAGGGTTACTGCACGCAGTTCGCCACCTCGATGGTGATGATGGCGCGCAGCCAGGGCATTCCGGCGCGGATCGCGGTCGGCTTCCTGCCTGGGACCAAGGACACGGGGACGAGCTACCAGGTGCGCGCCTCGGATGCGCACGCCTGGCCCGAGCTGTACTTCCCCGGCATGGGCTGGACCCGGTTCGAGCCGACACCCGGACAGCGTTCTGGCAACGTCCCCGAGTATGCCTCGGGCGCGGACACCTCCAACGGGACGGCCCCTGGCCGTGAAGCCTCGGAGTCCAGCGAGCCCGCCCTGCCCTCAGGCGGACGCGAGCAGGACGCCGCGACACCCACGGGGCAGGCCAACGCCGCAGTCCATCCGCCACAGCAGGGTTGGCTGGGCAGCACGGGCTCGTGGTGGACCCTGCTGGTTCTCGCGATCGGTTCCGCCGGTGCCGTGGCTCTGCCGCTGGCAGCGCGATGGCGCCGCGAGCAGCCGCTGCGTCGGGCCACAGACTCCCGCGAGCAGGTCGAGGGCCAGTGGCATGTCCTGCAGTCGCGCCTTGACGACCTGGGAGTCGATCCGCCACGTGGACGTACGCCTCGTCAGCTGGAGCAGCACTACCGCCAGCACGCGACCCTGGGCGGTGACGGACGCGCCGCCCTGCATCGTGCGGTCCAGACGCTGGAGGCCGTTCGCTATGCCCCGCCCAGTCAGGACGCACGCTCTCTGGACCAGGACGCCGAGCGCATCCTGCGCGATATCCGGTCGACCGCGTCCTGGCAGCTCCGCGCGACGGCCCTCTTCATCCCGCGCACCGGTCGGCGCGCGGTGCAGCAGTGGCTGCGCGATGCCGTCGGTGCGCCCGGACGCTGGATCTCCCGGCAGCTGCAGCGAGTCGGACGCGGCTAGAGGCGCACGTACGACGCCCGGTCACCCATGGTGGGTGACCGGGCGTCGTGTGCTGCTGAGCAGTCCTAGTCGAGGTAGTCGCGCAGGACCTGCGAGCGGCTCGGGTGACGCAGCTTGCTCATGGTCTTGGACTCGATCTGGCGGATGCGCTCGCGCGTCACGCCGTAGACCTTGCCGATCTCATCCAGCGTCTTGGGCTGGCCGTCGGTCAGTCCGAAGCGCATCGAGACAACGCCCGCCTCGCGCTCGGACAGCGTGTCCAGGACCGAGTGCAGCTGCTCCTGCAGGAGCGTGAAGCTCACCGCATCGGCAGGTACGACGGCCTCGGAGTCCTCGATCAGGTCACCGAACTCGGAGTCGCCGTCCTCGCCCAGCGGAGTGTGCAGGGAGATCGGCTCGCGACCGTACTTCTGGACCTCGACGACCTTCTCAGGCGTCATGTCGAGCTCCTTGGCGAGCTCCTCCGGCGTGGGCTCGCGGCCCAGGTCCTGCAGCATCTGACGCTGGACACGGGCCAGCTTGTTGATGACCTCGACCATGTGGACCGGGATGCGGATCGTCCGCGCCTGGTCGGCCATGGCACGGGTGATCGCCTGACGGATCCACCAGGTGGCATAGGTCGAGAACTTGTAGCCCTTGGTGTAGTCGAACTTCTCGACCGCACGGATCAGGCCCAGGTTGCCCTCCTGGATCAGGTCCAGGAAGAGCATGCCGCGGCCGGTGTAGCGCTTCGCGAGGCTGACAACCAGTCGGAGGTTGGCCTCGAGCAGGTGGTTCTTGGCGCGCTTGCCGTCCTGCGCGATCCACCACAGCTCGCGCTTGGCCTTCATCTCGATCTTCTCGCCCGAGTTGAGCTTTTCCTCGGCGAACAGACCGGCTTCGATGCGCTTGGCGAGCTCGACCTCCTGCTCGGCGTTCAGCAGGGCGACCTTGCCGATCTGCTTGAGGTAGTCCTTGACCGGGTCTGCGGTGGCGCCTGCGGTGACGACCTGCTGCGCGGGAGCATCGGCGTCGTCGTCCTGGCGGATCACGAAGCCGCCGGTCTCCGACTCTTCCTTCTCAGCGGCTTCCTTCGACGGAGTCTCGCTGTCCTCCGACTCCTCGCCGTCGGCGACCGCGTCGCTCTCGGTCGCGGCTGCCGCAGCAGCGGCCTTCTTCGCAGCGGCGGTCGTCTGGCCCGCGGCCTTCTTGGCGGCGGCCTTGGTGGTCGCGGCTTTGGCGGTCTTCTTGGCCGGCGCCTTTGTGGCGGGCTTGTCCTCAGCCTCATCCGCCGCGGCGGTCTTCTTGGCAGCGGCCTTCTTGGTCGCCGGTCGCGTGGTCTTCTTGGCAGCTGACCGGGTCGCGGTCGCGGCGACGGCACGCTGCGCGGTGTCCGGGTCGAGCGTCACGCTGACGCCGTGCTGCTCCAGCGCACGCAGCACGGTCTTCATCCGCTTGGGCGCGATCTCGGCCGTCTCCAGTGCGTGCTTGAGCGCGAGGCTGTCGACAGACCCGTGGGTCTGACCCACCCGCATCAGCTCCTGCAGGGCAGGGTGCGCGAACTCGGCCGGGAGGGCCGGCGGGGTCTCAGCAGGGGTGTTCGACACTGATGTCAACGGGCTACCTTCCGGGTACGTGCGGCGTCGGGGCGCCCGAACGTGGGCACCACGACAAGAGCCGTCGACAGGTGCGACGGCGACCGAGGTGGCGGGTTTGGAGCGGGTGTTTCGAGTGCCGAAGGGCGGTCTCCGGCGAGCGCTCCACGACCATTATAAAACGGTCGGCCGACCTTCTTGGACCAACACCGCCACGGCGTGCCACATTCCCGCAGATCAGAGGCCGTACGACGCCCTCCAGAACAGCTCAGGCGGACGCCGGAGCCTTGACCGCGAGCACCGGGCAGGCCGCGTCGAGGAGGATGCGCTGGGCGTTGGATCCCAGGATCAGCTTGCCGACCGGCGTACGCCGTCGCAGGCCGATGACGATCAGCTCTGCGCCGACCTCGTCCGCGGCCGCGATGATGTCCTCCGCCGGGTCGTCGGTGTGGGTCAGCGAGCGCAGCTCGACCTCGACGCCGCTCCTGCCGGCCTCCTCGAGGAGCCGCGACACAGGCTCCTCGTCCGCCTTGCTGGCGCGGGAGTCCAGGACCAGCAGCTTGGTCGACCGCTCGGTCGCCTCCTGCACGGCGCGCTCGAGCGCGGCCTTGCCTTCCTTGGTCGCGACGTAACCCACCACGACAGTCACGGATGGCCTCCCTCATCAGGCAGCAGTCCAGCAGGATCGGCGCGGGTGGCCGTCCTGCCCAGACGCTACCGGACGTGGCGGGCCTCGCGGGCTGTCCCCGAGGACAGGGCGCGGTCCACTGCAGCGGCGACCTGATCGATCTCGATCAGGAACCCGTCGTGGCCGTAGTCGGAGTGGATCAGCTGGACCGAGCCCGAGCCGCGAGCCCGCACCAGCTGCTCGGACAGCTCGACGGGGAACAGGCGGTCTGAGTCGACGGCGATCACGTGCAGGTCGCCGGTGTAGGGCCGCAGGGCCGCAGCCAGCCCTCCCCGACCGCGACCGATGTCGTGCGTCGACATGGACCGGGTGAGGGTGACGTAGGTGCCGGCGTCGAACCGACCGACCAGCTTGGCCGCGTGGTGGTCCAGATAGCTCTCGACGCCGAATCGGCCTCCGCGCAAAGGGTTCTCGCCGTCCTGGCCGTCTCGACCGAACCGGTCCTCGAGCTCGCTCGCGCTGCGGTAGGTCGTGTGGGCGATCCGACGAGCGAGCCCGAGCCCGTGAGCCGGGACGACACCCTGGTCGTAGTAGTCGCCGCCGCGGTAGTCGGGGTCGTGGCTGATCGCCAGGATCTGCGCCTGGCCCCATGCGATCTGGTCGGCCGATGCTGCGCCGGTGCTGGCGACGACTGCGGCGCTGCGCACCCGCGTGGGGTAGGACGCCACCCATTCCGCCACGCGCATCCCGCCCATCGAGCCTCCGACGACCAGGCGCCAGCTCGTGATCCCGAGGAGGTCGGCGACCTGTGCCTCCACGGCGACCTGGTCGCGTACGGAGATGTTGGGGAAGCGGGATCCCCACGGTCGGCCGTCCGGCGCGAGCGAACCTGGTCCAGTCGTGCCGCGACACCCCCCGAGCACGTTGGTCGCCACGACGAAGTAGCGGGCGGTGTCGATGGCGCATCCGGGTCCGATCAACCCGGGCCACCAACCAGCGGTCGGCTGTCCTGGACCGGACGGCCCGACGACATGCGCGTCGCCGGTCAGCGCGTGCTCGATGAGGACGGCGTTGCTGGCGTCGGCATTGAGCCGACCCCACGTCTGGACGGCCACCGTCACGTCGGGCAGCGACTCACCGCTCTCGAGGGTCTGCGCGCCCAGCCGTACGCCGAACGCGTCCGGGTTGGCGTCCTCCGGCAACGAGACCAGCACACCATCGGGCAATGCGGCTGCTCGTCGATGGCCCAGCACGGTCACGGCGTCGCTCCCTGGTCAGGGGCCTCGCAACGTGTCGGGCCCCGCGCTTGTCGAGCCTTTGTGGTTCGACCTTGTCCTCACCCGGGGCACCCCACCGCGGTGGAGGGTTGCCGCTCAGCCAGCCGGGGCTTGGCGCTGAGACTCTTGACATCCACGACGGTAGCAGCGCCCCACCGACGCCCTCAATTCTCAGGACGCGATCTCTCGGCTGCTGGGATCGCCCTGCCCGGGCCGCAGGCCATGACTGAGCGCGTGACCGATCAGGTGGGCCAGCGAGTACGCCGGGTTGGCGTCCAGGGCCCGGTCAAGTGCCATCCCGGCCAACGCACCGCTGCCGTGCGCCCAGCACCAGTACGCCAGCAGGGTGGCCGTCCCGTCGACCCAGACATCAGGGGTGCAAGCGACCAGCGCCTGCAGCCGGTGGGTCACCCGCCCGATCTCGACGTCCCGCTGCAACGGCGCAGCGCCGTGCGCGGCGCGCCACGCAGGACGGCCGAGCGCATCGTCCAACGCCGATCGGATCGCAGGGCTGTGCGAACGAAAGCCCAGCGCGTCAGGGGCCATCCAGCCCATCAGCTCGTCACGAAACACCTTGTCCTGCAACGAGCAGACCGCGTCGAGCAGGGTGTCGACCGGCAGCAGGTGGACTGGCAGCGCGTCGTCATCGGTGACCAGGACAGCGGACCAGGCGACGGCGACCGCGTCGTCCTCATCGCGCTCGTCCATGGCGTCGAACGGCTGGTCGACCATCGTCAGCATCGCCTGCGCGACCAGCGGGTGTGCCAACGCGACGCTCGCCGCCAGCTCATCTCGGTCGGCGTACGGCTCGACCTCGCGGAGCACCTGCTCGGCAATGGCCCCCACCCGACTCTGCTCAGGGACCGGCTGCCACTCATCCCGCTCACACCCGCCGCACGCACACCGAGCCACGGACCACTGGCCCTCGCGGACGTGCACCTCGTGCACGCACGGCGCTCCGCTTGCCTGGCTCAGCTCACGCCTGATCGTGGCCATCAGCCGCCGCGTGTCCTCCTCGTCGTCATAACCGACCAGGTCGAACTGTCGTAGACCGACTCGACCGAGCTGGTCGACGACCAGACGGGCCGCCTCGGCCCGCCTCTCGCTGGGCGGGATGTCGATGCGCGAGATCGGACCGACGGTGCCGTCGATCGAACCGACGACGACCACGGACCGTCTGGGGATGAACCCGAGGACGTAGGGCAGGTAGGCGACCAGCTCTCCGAGGCCGCGCAGCTTCTGATTCATGGACCCAGGCTTCAGCGGTCAGCACCGACCGTGAAGCCTCTCGAGACGGCCTGTGGACAGTGGGCCGTCCGTGGAAGGGGTGTGGGAAACGGCTCAGCGCACGGTGTGGCTGCGGACGGTCGAGGCCCGCTGCTTCTCCCAGCGCAGGAAATCGTCGGTGTCGCGCACCAGCGCGCTGGCGAACCAGGCGAGCACGACGGCGTCGTCGGCCAGGCCGACCACCGACAGGACCGCCTCCGGCAGCAGGTCGACCGGGGAGACGATGTACGCCGCGGCGCCTGCCAGCGCGGCGAGATGCATCGGCGAGCACCCGTCGTACTCCCCCGACATGGTCGCCCTGACCATGCGCGGGATGGCAGACAGCCGGGCACCGACGGCTGGCGCTCCGGGCGCGCTGGCTGCCTTGACGGCGTTGGCCAGCTGGCGCATGGAGCCCCACTGGACCGAGCGTGGTGAACGAGGTGCGGGCATGTTGCTCTCCTTCGTGCGGACTCCCCCGAGCCCGTAACAGAACGTCAACGACCGAGGCGCCGCGGACATTCCGGCGCCCGGACGGTCACGCGGTCCGCGGCGGGAACTCCTTCTTGGCCGAGCCGGCGATCCGGTTCAGGAGGTAGACGTCCAGGCCGGCACCGATCACACCGCCCGCGACCGGGATGCCCTTGCCGAGCTTGGCGAACGCCTTGCGTCCGACCTGGCTGATGAGACGGAAGCCGACCGCCTTGTTGACGACCAGCAGCGCCGGCCCCGGCAGCCGCTGTGCCGCCAGGTTGGCGAGCCGGCCCGTGCTCACGACACCGGCCTTCTTGAGGAGGTCATCGGCGTCCGCGCCGATCAGCGCGAGGAGGACCGCTGAGCGCAGCTCGCGCTGATCGATGTCGTAACCACGGACCGAGGCCACCGCGGCTGTCATCCGCGTCGCCACGATGTAGAACTCGAGCACGTTGGCCGGGAGCGCGATCGGCAGAGTGACGAATCCGCCCAGGCCCGTGAGGAATCCGCCTGCCGCAGCGAGCTTGCGGTGGTCGCCGATGATCTCGGCGATCGCCTTGTCGGCATTGCCCTGGTGCTTGGTCATCGCGTCCTGGGCGACCTTCTTGGCCGGTTCGAACCCGGCCTTGCCGTCGAAGCCGACGTCCAGGAGCCGCTCGGCAAGGTGCATCGCAGCGTTGTCGAGAGGTCCGTCTGCCTTCTTCGGCTGGACGGCTTGGTCGGGCTTGCTCTTTCCGAGTCCGAACATGGCGCTCATCCTGCCAGTCGTATGCCGATCGCCTCCCATCCCGGAGGGTGAACCTGACCGCGAGGACCGTCCGACACCCGGCGTACGGTGATGCGCATGCCTGCTCCCCGCGACGAGAATCCTGCCTTCGCCGAGTACGCCCACCCCGACCGTCTGGTCTCGACGCAGTGGCTGGCCGACCGGCTTGCTGACGAGACAGCCGACCTGGTCGTGCTGGAGTCCGACGAGGACGTCTTGCTCTATGACACTGGCCACATCCCAGGTGCCTTCAAGCTCGACTGGCACACCGATCTCAACGACCCGGTGACCCGCGACTACGTCGACGGCAAGCGCTTCGCCGAGGTCATGTCCGAGCGTGGCATCGGCCGCGACACGACCGTGGTGATCTACGGAGACAAGAGCAACTGGTGGGCCGCGTACGCGCTGTGGGTGCTGAGCCTGTTCGGCCACCCGGACGTACGACTGCTCGACGGCGGCCGTGCCGCCTGGACCGCCGAAGACCGCGAGCTGACGCGCGATGCCTCGACCGCGACGCCGGCGGACTACCCCGTGACCGAGCGCGACGACCCGCCGATCCGCGCGTTCCGGGACGACGTCCTGAACCACCTCGGCAAGCCGCTCGTCGACGTCCGCTCCCCCGGTGAGTACTCCGGTGAGCTGCTGCACATGCCCGACTATCCCCAGGAGGGATCGGTCCGCGGCGGTCACATCCCCGGCGCCAAGTCGGTGCCCTGGGCGCGGGCGGCGCAGGAGGACGGCCGGTTCAGGTCGCGCGAGGAGCTCTCGTCGATCTACGAGCAGGAGCAGGGCCTGGCGACAAGTGACGACGTGGTGGCCTACTGCCGCATCGGTGAGCGGTCCTCGCACACCTGGTTCGTGCTGACCCACCTGCTCGGCTTCGAGCACGTCCGCAACTACGACGGCTCGTGGACCGAGTGGGGCAACTCCGTCCGGGTGCCGATCGAGACCGGTGCGCCGGCGTCGTGACCGAAGCACTCCCTGCTCCCTTCGCGGAGCTGATCGACGACTTCCAGGCGGTCTCTGCGCAGGACCGGCTCCAGATGCTGCTCGAGCTCAGCGACGAGCTGCCCGATCTGCCCGAGCGCTATGCCGACGCCGACCTCGAGCAGGTCCACGAGTGTCAGTCGCCGCTGTTCCTCACCGTCGAGGTGGAGCGCGGTACGCCGGATGCTCCAGTTTCGTTGTTCTTCAAGGCTCCCCGCGAGGCTCCGACCACCCGAGGATTCGCCGGCATCCTGCACACCGGCCTCGACGGCCAACCCGCTTCAGCGATCCTGGACGTGCCGGACGACGTGGTCTTCCGATTCGGCCTCGCGGAGGCGGTGTCACCCCTGAGAATGCGCGGGATGGTCGCCATGCTGGCGCGGATCAAGAGACAGATCCGTGACAAGGTGACCGTGTGACTTCTCGGCCCTCCTCGATGCGTTAGGTTTCGCCCATGTCCAGTTCTTCCAACAAGGCCAAGCTCGGCATCGCCGGTGGCCTGGCCCTCCTCGGTCTGATCCTGCTGATCGTCGGTCTGCTCTCCGGCGGCTCCGTCAAGCTCGAAGGCTTCGGCAACGGCCAGCAGGTCAACGCCAAGGCTTCCGGCTTCTCGATCTTCAGCACCGACCAGTCCGCGCGCACTCTGGCGAACTGCACCGCCAACGGCCAGCCGTTGCTTCGGCCGACCGCGGACTTCTCGGTCGACGCCAGCGGGACCAAGTACTGGGAGATCGCCCGTAGTACCGACACCATGAAGTCGGGCAACTACACGGTCCAGTGCAATGGCAAGGACGGTCTGCAGACCTTCGTCGGTCCCAAGGAGGGCAAGGCCGGCAATGGCGCGTTGCGTCTCCTCGGTCTGATCCTCGGCCCGATCCTGCTGCTCGCCGGACTGGCGCTGGCCGCGATCGCGCTGATGAAGAAGAAGCCCGCGACGGCCGGACCGCAGGGTGGCTACGGCCAGCAGGGTTATGGCCAGCAGCAGGGCTACGGCCAGGCCGCCGGCTATGGCCAGCAGGGTTACGGCGACCAGCAGCAGGCCGGCTACGGCCAGCAGGGCTATGGCCAACAGGGTTACGGCGACCAGTCCTACGGCCAGCAGGGTTACGGCCAGCAGGGCTATGGCGACCAGCAGCAGGCCGGCTATGGCCAGCAGGGCTACGGCGACCAGCAGCAGGCCGGCTACGGCCAGCAGGGCTATGGCCAACAGGGTTACGGCGACCAGTCCTACGGCCAGCAGGGTTACGGCCAGCAGGGCTATGGCGACCAGCAGCAGGCCGGCTATGGCCAGCATGGCTATGGCGACCAGCAGCAGGCCGGTTACGGCCAGCAGGGCGCTTCGCCCTACGGCGCCAACGCCGAGCAGCCCACCCAGGCGGTCCCGGCCGCTGATGACCACGACGCTCCGACGCAGGCTGTTCGCCCGGCCGGCTCGGACAACGTGCACGAGCAGGCAACGACTGCTACGCCTGTCCAGGATGACCCGCAGCAGTGGAACCAGAACCCGCAGCAGGGCGGCTCCTGGCAGCAGGACGACAAGGGCCAGGGCAACAGCTGAACGGCCCCTCACCCGACGCAGCCCCGCACCGGTCACCGGTGCGGGGTTCGTCGTCGGTACCGGTGCTACGAGCTCTGGTCACGACGCGGGCCGGTCGCCACGCCGTCATCGTCGAACGGACGCAGGACGAGCCTCAGGTGGTCGCGTCCGGTGAGGTGACCTCCGTCGTACGCCGGATGGCTGAGCTGGAGGGCGACCGCACCTCTCCCACGCGATGGGTGTGGTGGGACCGGACCGCAGCGCGAGCAGCGGTGGCCGAGGGGTTGAGGCTCGGCCGGTGCTGGGACCTGCAGGAGGCACACCGCCTCCTGGCGGGCGGCTGGTCGGCCGCACCCGACGAGGTCTGGGCGGCCGCACACGAGCTAGACGTCGACGCACGCCCGCCCGCGCCGACCGGCGACCTCTTCGATCTCGCCACCCCACAGCCCGGTGAGCCGCTCGTGCGCGACGACGGCTACCTCGGACCGCGCAGCCTCGACCAGGACTGGCCGGCCACGCCGGCCGAGTGCGTCGAGTGGGCAGCTCTCGCGCTCGACGTTGCCGGACGCCAGCAGGCGATGCTCTCCGCACGCTCTCCGCAAGCCGTCGCGACGGCGTACAGCGAGTCCGGCGCCGGGATCCTGTGCCTGGAGCTGGAGCATCGGGGCCTGCCCCTGGACCGGACGCGGATGGATGAGCTCATCACGCTCGCGGCTGGACCGCGCCCGGAGTCCGAGGAGCACGCTGCGGCGATCCGCCGCGATCGCGACGAGCTCGTGCTGCGGCACGTGCCGGGTCGCGAGAGCACCGACCTGCGCAACCCCGCCCAGGTGCTGCAGCTGTTGCAGGCCGTGGGGCTGCGCGTGGACGACACCCGGTCATGGCGCCTGGAGCCGTATCGCGGGATGCATCCGGTCGTCGAGGCGTTGCTCGCCTGGCGCAAGTCCGAGCGCATTGCGACGACCTATGGCTGGACCTGGCTGGACCGATTCGTCGGACCGGATGACCGGCTCCGCGGCGAGTGGACGGTCTGCGACGGCGGCGCCGGTCGGATGACAGCCAGCGCCGGGCTGCACAGCCTCCCGGCTCCGTTGCGTCCTGGCGTCGCCGCTCAGCCGGACCACGTGCTGATCCGCGCCGACCTCGGTCAGGTCGAACCCCGAGTGCTCGCAACGGTTTCCGGCGACACGGCCTTTGCTGCAGCGACCGTGGCCGACGACCTGTACGCCGATGTCGCGGCGCGGTTGCACATCGACCGGCCGATCGCGAAGATCGCGGTTCTGGCCGCGATGTACGGGCAGACGTCCGGTCCCGCGGGCGAGGCGCTCAAGGGTCTGGAGCGGGCCTACCCGACGGCGATGGCGTACCTCCAGGAGGCGGCCGGGCGAGGTGAGCGCGGCGAGCATGTCATGACCTACGGCGGCCGCCTCGTGCGCGTCAGCACCGGAGGTGAGGCCGCGCATCGTCGCGCGATCGGACGGTTCACCCGCAACGCGGTCGTCCAGGGCGCCGCGGCGGAGCTGTTCAAGGCCTGGGCGCTGACGGTCCGGGCCGCCGTGGCACCGCTGCGCGGCGAGATCGTGCTCTGTCTGCACGACGAGCTCGTGCTGCATGTGCCGCAGGCGCACGCTGATGCAGCTGTCGCTGCTGTGGATCAAGCGCTGCAGGACGCCGCTCGACGCTGGTCAGGCGGCGCGCCGGTGCGGTTCGTGGCCGACACCAGCGTCGTTCACCGCTGGTCGGAGGCCAAGGGCTGAACGACTCGACCGCGGTCCCGCCACATCTGGACACTCGCGTCGACCAGCTCGACCCGCGGCAGCGAGGCCACCTCATCGAGCGGGATCCAGCGAGGCTCGTCGGTGCTGCCGTCGGTCTCGGCCGTCAGCTGACCGGCGACGACCCGGGCCTCGAAGACGACGCGAACGCCCTTCAGCGCGCGGCGCCGGTCCTCGCTGCGGATTCGCTCGGCTGCCGGCACGACCTCGGTGTGGACACCGAGAACCGCACCGAGAACCACGTCGTAGCCAGTCTCCTCGCGCAGCTCTCGGACTGCTGCCTCCTCGACACTCTCGTCGAGCTCGACGGCGCCGCCCGGCATCGTCCACTCCGGTGACGGTCCACCGTTCCATAGTGCGAGCAGGATCCGGTCCTGCTCGTCGACGATCACGGCGTACGCCGCGAGGCGGGTGTCGTACTCGCGATAGTCCACGCGGAGAGGCTAACGGCCGGTGCTACCGCAGGAAGTCGGTGCCCTCGTCCGGGTCGTCGCCCGAGCTCTCGTCCCGCAGGAACGCCTCGAGCTGCTCGCCGATCTCGTCGGCCGAAGGCAGCTCAGCCATCTCGGTCGCCAGCAGGCTCTTGCGCTGCCGGCCGTCGTGGAAGGTGTCGTACTGCTCCTCCAGTCCGGAGACGACCTGACCGACCTCTTCGCTGTCGGCGATCTGGCGCTGGATGTCAGCTCGGTTGAGACCGGCCGCGGCGGCCAGGTCGGCCACCGGGATCGCCAGTCCGGTCATCGCGTGGATGGCTTCGAGCGCGGCGACAGCAGCATCACCGAACTCGACCTGCGCGAGGTAGTGCGGCACGTGCAGAGCGAAGCCCACCGTGTCCGTCCCGGACTCCCCCAGCCGCAGGTGCAGCAGCTGCTCGAGGCTGGCCGGGATCTGGATGGCCCCGAAGACCGGGTCGTTCTCTGGGATCAGGCTGCGATCGCTCGCATAGCGCGTCATGCCGACCGGACGGGTGTGCGGGACGCCCATCGGGACGCCGTGCGCGCTGATGATCATCCGGATGCCGAGCATCCGAACCAGCTGACGGACCGCCTCGATCACGCGCTCCCACTGGTAGTCCGGCTCCGGACCGTAGAGCACGTAGAACGGCGTGCCCTCCTCGTCGATGACGCGGTGCAGCAGCAAGGTCGGGTCGTCGTAGGCCGAGACGTGGTCACGGTCGAACGTCATAACCGGCCGGCGTCCGCGGTAGTCGAGGAGCTGATCGATGTCGAAGGAGGCGACGACCTGGGTCTCGAGCGTGCTCAGGATGTGGTCGGTGAGCAGCTTCTGGGTCTGACCGGCGTCGATGAGGCCCCCGAACGACACGATCATCGTCGAGGCACGCAGGTCATCCTGCGGCGTATCGGTCTCCAGCTGGTAGAGCTGCGACGGGTCTTGCACGGTCTCTCCCCAGAGTCAGGTGTGTCTTCTCGCTCACTCCAACGCCTCACCCGGCTCACCGATTCCCTGGGGAGCGTGTGATCCGTCTCAGTCGGGTACGACGTCGCTGTGCCCCAGCGCGCGCAGCCGGGTCCGCAGGCGCTCGGCATTGGCCGCGAGCACAGCCTGGTCTTCGCCGTGCGTGGCCTGCGCCAGGTCGAAGTCGGCCATGCTCTGCGTGGGCCAGACGTGCACGTGCAGGTGCGGGACCTCGTACCCGACGACCATGAGCCCCGCTCTCGCGGCATCCCACTCGGCCTTCTGCGCGACGCCGATCTGGCGGGCGACCCCCATGAGATGGGCGATCAGCTCGTCGTCCGCGTCGGTCCACTGGTCGATCTCCTCGCGCGGCACGACGATCGCGTGACCATCGGTCAGCGGGTCGATGACCACGAAGGAGACGCAGACGTCGTCCTGCCAGACGAAGTGCGCCGGGATGTCACCGTCGATGATCTTGCTGAACAGGGTCGCCATGCGGCCGACCCTACTGATCACCCGCGTCAGCGCGTTCGGTGGAGCGTGGGTCGATAGGTGAGCTCTTGGGTGTGGCCGTCGAGCGTCCTGGCCTCGATGAGCTCGAGGTCGAAGTCGGCCGCCCCGCCGAAGA
Organism: Luteipulveratus mongoliensis; assembly: GCF_001190945.1. Lineage (NCBI taxonomy): Bacteria > Bacillati > Actinomycetota > Actinomycetes > Micrococcales > Dermacoccaceae > Luteipulveratus > Luteipulveratus mongoliensis. The sequence goes on from NZ_CP011112.1 coordinate 3,662,680, forward strand.
TGGGGTCCGCGCCGGTCTGACCGCTCACGACCGGGAAGATCGTGACCTGGACCTGGTCGACCAGTCCGGCAGCCATCAGGGCTCGGTTCATCGACAGGCTGCCGTGCGATCGCAACGGCACCTCGGACTCTGCCTTGAGTCGGGCGACGACGTCGACAGCGTCACCGCTCACCAGCGTCGCGTCCGGCCAGTCGAGCGGTCCTTCGAGCGTCGTCGACACCACCGTCGTCGGCATGTCTCTCATCCGAGCATTGACCGGGTCGAGCTCCTTCAGCTCGCCCGTGCTCGGACCCAGCAGCTGCGCGAACTGTCGAAACGTGTTCGCTCCGAGCACCAGTCGTTGGTCCTCGCTGTACAGCGAGAGGCGCCGGTCGAGGAACTCAGGACCTTGCTTGCCCCAGAAGCCGCCCCAGTCGCCCTGCTCGTTGTAGGAACCGAACCCGTCGAGGGTGGAAACGATGTCGAACGTATAGGTCGTGGCCATACGCCAGTGTGAGACGAGCACGGTTGCCGATGCGCGATGGAGCCGGGATCACGTCCGGAAACGTGGCCACCTTGTCCTGACAGGACTTCCGCGACACGCATCCCAGGATTTCGGACCGGTGCCACACGGCGCGGGCTAGGGACCGGCCACGGTCGGCAAGATGCGGAACAGTCGAGGCGAAGGGGCATCCTATGGTCAGGAATCTGCTGGTCACCGCGGCCGTGTATCTCGGCGCGGTCGGTCTCGCGCTGCTGCTCGTGCCAGTGCAGTTCGGTGTGGACGCCGTGCCGAGTGATCCCGCTCCGGAGCTGGTCGCGTTGCTTCGGCTTCTCGGCGGGCCGTTCTTGGGCATCGCGGTGCTCAACTGGAGATCACGCGCGGCGGCGGAGGAGGCACGCAACAACGTTCTCCTGGCGAATCTTGTCGGGTTCGGCGTGGTCGCGGCCAATGACATCGTCGGCGTGATCACGGGTGACGCACGTGACCTCGCACGGGTGTTCATGATCGTCCACATCTCCTTCGCCACCGCTTTCGCAATCGCGTGGGTGCGGGATCGTCAGAGGGCGTCCATGGCGGTGTAGATCCGCTTCTCGGAGATCGGGTACGCCGTGCCGAGCCGCTGCGCGAACAGACTCACGCGCAGCTCCTCGACCATCCAGCGCAACTCGAGGACGGCGTCATCGGTACGCCTGCCCGCCGGCAGCTCGCGGATCAGCTCCTGCCGCTCCTCCTCCACGGCTCGCACCACTTCGGTACGCCCTGTGTCACGGCTCATATCGGCCGGCGCCTTGGCGAGCCGCTCCAGCATCGCGCGCAGGTAGCGGTCTACATGGCGCAGCCGCTCGAAACCGGTGGCCGCGACGAACCCCGGATAGATCAGCCCGGCCAGCTGAGCACGGACATCGGCCGTGAGTTCGGCGACCGACTGCTGCGTCATGCGGGTCAGGGCGAGCTCGACCTCGCGGTAGTGGTTCAGCACCGGCACCAGCAGATCGACGACCTCGATGACCCGCGGCACCACCAGCTGGCGCACAGAGCGCAGCGCCTCCTCGAAGGCCGCCGGGCTGCGTACCTCACCTCCTGACTGCTGCGCCACCACCGAGTCGACCGCGCAGGCCAGTGCGTCATCGAGCAGCGGCTGCATACCGCCGTGCGGGTTGTTGCTGATCGCGAGGCGTTGGGTGTTGGTGAGCAGGCCGAGGATCTGCTTCCACGGCACCTCGGTGTTGAGCAGGATCAGGCGGCGTACGCCGAGGCGCGTCGCCTGCTCGCTCTCGGTCTGGCTGGCGAGCACCTCGACCGACACCGTGTCACCGTGATCGACCACGGCCGGGAACCCCTGGATCGTCTGCCTGCCCTGCTTGCTCTCGAAGGTCTCGGGAAGATCGCCAAAAGCCCACTGCCGCAAGCCTTCTCGCTCTACAGAGGCGGCGGCTCGCGCCATGGTCGAGCGCACCTCGCCGGCCAGCTGCTCCTGCAGGACCGCCAGCTCCTTGCCCTCGCCGATCATCTTCCGCCGACGGTCCTCGACTCGGAACGTCATCCGCAGGTGGTCCGGCACCCGTGCCCAGTCCCACTCCCCCGCTGGCAGGCGTACGCCGGTCCGCTGAGTCAGCGCATCAGCCAGCTCGTCCGTGATCGCGCCGGCGGACGGGTCGGTCAGGGCCAGCGCCGCGCGCGCATGATCGGGTGCAGGCACGAAGTTGCGGCGAGTGGCCTTCGGCAAGGACTTGATGAGCGCGACCGCCAGCTCCTCGCGCATACCGGGCACCAGCCAGTCGAAGCCGACATCCTGCACCTGGTTGAGCTGCTCCACCGGGATGTGCACGGTCACACCGTCGGCATCCGTGCCGGGCTCGAACTGATAGGTCAGGCGCAGCCGTAGATCGCCCTGCCGCCAGCTCTTGGGGAACTGTGACTCGTCGATCGTCTCGGCCTCATCGCTGACCAGCAGCTCTTCGCTGTAGGTCAGGAGTGACGAGTTCTCGCGGGATGCTTTCTTCCACCACGTGTCGAAGTGCGTTGCGGACACTACGGATTCAGGGATCCGCTCCTCATAGAAGTCGACGAGGGCCTCGTCCTCGACGATCAGGTCGCGGCGGCGCGCCCGCGCCTCCAGGTCGGACAGCCGCTTCACCAGCGCCCGGTTGTCGTGGAAGAACTGGTGCTGGGTCTCCCAGTCGCCCTCGACGAGCGCGTGCCGGATGAACATCTCGCGCGACTCCTGCGGCGCGACCTTGCCGTACGGCACCTTGCGACCGGCCACCAACGGGACGCCGTACAGCGTCACCCGCTCGAGCGCGACGGCACTCCCCTGCTTGCGCTCCCAGTGCGGCTCGGCGTACGACCGCTTCACCAGGTGCTCGGCCGCACGCTCGACCCAGGCAGGATCCGTACGCGCGTTGATCCGGGCCCAGAGCCGGCTCGTCTCGACGAGCTCGGCTGACATCACCCAGTCCGGCTGCTTACGGAAGAGCGTCGAACCCGGCTGGATCGAGAAGCGCGCGTTGCGCGCGCCCTGGTAGTCCCGCCGGTCCCGGTCGCGGAGCCCGACATGCGACAGCAGTCCGGTCAGCAACGCCTGGTGGATAGCGTCCGGCGACGCCTCATTGTCGCTGAGCACCAGGTGCTGCTGCTTGCACGCCTGCTTGAGCTGGGTGTGCAGGTCCTGCCACTCGCGAACACGCAGGTAGTGGATGTACTCACGCTTGCACATCCGCCGAAAAGCGCTGCCACTCAACACCTTCTGCTGTTCCTTGACGTATCGCCACAGGTTCAGCAGCGACATGAAGTCGCTGTGCTCGTCCTTGAAGCGCGCGTGCGACTGGTCCGCCTGCGCCTGCGCGTCAGCCGGTCGCTCGCGCACGTCCTGGATCGACAGGCCGGCCACGATGATGAGCACCTCGCGCAGCGAACCGTTCTCGGCCGCGGCCACCAGCATCCGGGCCATCCGTGGGTCGACAGGCAGGGCTGCCAGAGTGCGGCCGTACGACGTCAGCCGCTTCCGCGGGTCCGTCGCCTTCGGGTCGATCGCCTGCAGCTCCTCCAGCAGCCGTACGCCGTCCGTCACCTGCCGTGAGTCCGGCGGCTCCACGAACGGGAACCGGCTGATGTCGCCCAGGCCGAGCGAGGTCATCTGCAGGATGACCGAGGCCAGTGACGTGCGCAGGATCTCCGGGTCGGTGAACTCCGGGCGCGCGTCGAAGTCCTCCTCGGCGTACAGCCGGATGCAGATGCCCTCAGCGACGCGTCCACAACGGCCGGCCCGCTGACGGGCGGACGCCTGAGAGATCGGCTCGATCGGCAGCCGCTGCACCTTGGTCCGCTGGCTGTAGCGCGAGATGCGCGCCGTGCCGGTGTCGACGACGTACCTGATGCCCGGCACGGTCAGCGAGGTCTCGGCCACGTTGGTGGCGAGCACGACTCGTCGCCCGCTGTGCCGGCTGAAGACTCGATGCTGCTCGGCCGAGGACAGCCGCGCGTACAGCGGCAGGATCTCGGTGCGCGGCAGGTCGAGCGCCTTGAGCGCGTCTGCGGCGTCACGGATCTCGCGTTCGCCGGAGCAGAAGACCAGCACGTCTTCGGCACGTCCGTCCCGCGGCGACTCGGTCCAGAGCTCTTCGACAGCCTCGACGATGCCGGTCACCTGATCGATGTCGACCTCGGTCTCGCCGTCCATGCGAACCAGCGGCCGATAGCGCTGCTCGACGGGGAACGTCCGACCTGAGACCTCGATCACCGGAGCCGGAATGCCTTGCGCAGCAAAGTGATTGGCGAACTTCTCCGGGTCGATCGTCGCCGAGGTGATGATGACCTTGAGATCCGGCCGACGTGGCAGCAGCTGCTTGAGGTAGCCGAGGATGAAGTCGATGTTGAGCGATCGCTCGTGCGCCTCGTCGATGATGAGCGTGTCGTAACGACGCAGGTCGCGGTCCCGCTGCATCTCCGAGAGCAGGATGCCGTCGGTCATGACCTTGACCAGGGTGTCGCGGTTGGCGTGGTCGGTGAACCGGACCTGGTAGCCGACCTGCTCCCCCAGCTCGACGTGCAGCTCCTCGGCGATGCGCTCGGCGACCGAGCGCGCAGCGATCCGACGGGGTTGGGTGTGCCCGATGGTCCCGTCGAGTCCGCGCCCGAGCTCGAGACAGATCTTGGGGAGCTGGGTCGTCTTGCCCGAGCCGGTCTCTCCCGCCACGACGACGACCTGGTGGTCACGGATCGCAGCAGCGATCTGATCGCGTGCCTCGGAGACGGGCAGAGCGGGCGGATAGGTGATCTCCGGGACCAGCGCGCGACGTCGCTCGACCCGTGCGGCACGCTGCTCCGGTGTCTCCGCCGGCCGACGAGGAGGCCGACCAGACGGGCGTCTGCGGCTGCCCGAGCGGTTCTGGCCGCGCGGGGAGGGAGTCTTGTTGGTCGTCATGATCTGGCACCCAGTCTGTCAGGGGCGCGGCACCTCGACGAACACCGGCCGACCCCGCCGCGGGTCACGCAGCAGGTCCGAGAACGCCTTGGGATTGCGCGACATCGAGACGAGCAGCTTGCCGTTGCTCAGCGGCAGCTCCGGATGAGCAAGGGGTTGGTAGGTCACGAAGCCTGAGTCGTCGTCGTACTGGTACGGAGTGTCCGACACGTGCTGCCACGGTCCCTCGGGACGAGGAGCGGTCCAGACACCGATGGTGTGACCGAACTCGCCGCCACGCTTGGACACCAGCACGTACTTCGCGCCGATCCTCTGGACCGAGAATGCTTGGGACACACCAGGACTGGCCGACAGCACCTCTTGTGCTCGACCAACATCAGAGGACCAACCCCGACCATCGAAGTACTGCCAGAACTGACGATTGGTCGGGTCCTTGGCCAGTGCCCGAACCACGAGGACGGCCTTGGCCGTGGCCTTTGTGGGCTGGCGGCTGCCGTAGAGGTAGACGTAGCCGGCATCCGGCAGAAGTGCCGCCCCCCAGTTGATCTGAGTGGGATCGTGGCTGTCCGGAGTCAGGGTCGTGACGGAGTGCAGGACGGGCATCTTGCCCGGCTTGACGGACAGCTGAGCCAAAGAGGCGCCGAGGTAGGTGAAGTCCAGCAGCCCACCCGGTAGGCGCTGCACCCGCGAGCAGGAGACGTACAGCCGGTCTCCGCCGTCGACCGGCAGGGCGGCGATCGACATCGGCCAGCACGCCTGGCCACTGCGATGCAGATCGATCAGGGGCGCATTGCCCGAGACGGTGACCTGGCTGAAGCAGGTGCTCGAGCTGACGGCCATGGAGTTGTCGCCGACGAGCGGCCGGTAGCCCTGGGGACGCAGCGTGTCCCCGAAGATCCACGCGACGCGCCCGTCGGCGAGCGGCGCGCTCGCGCCGACGTCGGCGGCCAACCACTGAGGCATCCTCAGCAGCTGCATCATCGCGTTGAGCTCGCTCGCGCGGTAGGTCCGTCCCTGTTCGGGAACCGGGCACTTGGCGGGGTCGCCCTGCGCCGCGCCGGGAGCGACCGGGAAGGCTTCCTGGTCGCCACCCAGCTGTCCAGGCGCCCCGCTCCCGGCAGCTGGATCGCTGGCGCCCTCCGAGGAGCTGGCAACCTGAAGCCCCAGGTCGGGCTCGGGCTCGGCGCAGCCCGCAAGCGCGAGCACGGCACACAGGCCGAGCGCGGCACCTGTTCGGCGGACGCGAGGCCAGGGCATGACCTCCAGGCTACGAGACACGGTCAGTCAGTACGCGTACGCGACCAGATCGGCGAACAGGGTTTCCTCGTCGACCTCGTGGCCCTTGGACGAGAACCATCGGGCGACGTTGCGGCAGTCGCGGTGCAAGAAGTCCATCCCCTGCGGGTTGCCGATCACATCGATGGCCTGCGGCAGGTCGATGACGACCAGCCGCTCCCCTGCCGCGAGGATGTTGTACGGCGACAGGTCGCCATGCGCGAAGCCGGCCCGGACCAGGCCGACCATCGCGTCGCGCAGCTGGTCGAACCAGGTCTGCAGCAACGCGGGCGTCGTCCGTGCCTGCGCGAGTCGCGGGGCACCCGCTCCATCGGGACCCGTCACGAACTCCATGAGGATCTCGGTGCCGTCGATCTGCACCGGGTAGGGGACCGGAATCCCCTGGGACCAGAACGTTTTCAGCGCCTCCCACTCGGCTCCCGCCCACTGGCCCGCAGCCACCGCCTTGCCGTGCTCGGATCCCTTGGCCATGGCACGGGTGTCGCGGCTGTTCCGGGTCCGGCGACCCTCTGTGTAGGTGTTGTTGCGGTGGAAGGTCCGGTGGTCCTCGTTGCGATAGCGCTTGGCCGCCATGACGACGGTGCGCTCCGGATCGTTGGTCGACGTGCGCTCGATGAGGAACACGTCAGCCTCCTTGCCGGTCTTGAGGACACCGAGCTCGGTGTCGAGGGCCGAGCCGGTCACGACCCAGTCGGGACGCGGCTCCGGTCCATGGCACAGCCGCTCGATGGTGTCCCAGGTCGACCATCGCTGACCCTCACCGGGGTCCTCGAGCGCCTGGAAGTCGAAGGTGAAGACGGATGCCGAGTCGGGCTCAGGGTGTGAGGCGGCGCTCGGGGTGGTGCTGAATGACATATGTACTCCGGGAGAGAAGGGTCGGCGTGCAGGGCAGGCCGAGGACAGTCGTAGACATGTCACTGCTCCTCTCTCGGGGCGCCGCGAAGGGCGCGTCATCACGTGCGACGCAAGATTGGCGGATCGCGCCGCGCTGACGCAAGCGAATTAATCAGTTGTGGCGGCGCCAGCCCAGCGGACGTCCTGCGTGCAGCCACGGCGCAAGGGATTTCGTCATCAGCGGCAGCAGGACGTACGTCATCACCGGCGTCAGCATCGCGGTCATCAGCAGGACTCGCGGCACCACGGACCAGTGCACGATGAGATGGCCGACGGTGACCGTGGCCAGCAGGTTGAGCGGGAAGAACGCCAGCCAGATAACCAGCGCCTGCTTCCAGCGCGGCGGCGACGGCGGTATCACCGGCGCGGTGACCAAAGCCTCCATCGATCGGTCGACGGGTTCGTCGAACCAGCCCTCGATGCCCGTACGCCGCTCGGCGTGGGTGTGCTCGACCAGGCCTTCCCCGGAGCGCAGCCACCAGGACCGCTCTCCGGAACCTTCCCAGCGGTGCAGGCTCTCCTCGTCGGCGAACCTGTAGAGCATGTGCCACTCATCGGAGTCGCCCGTCGGCCGGACCCAGCCGCAGCCCAGGAAGCCTGGAAAGCGCTCGGCCATCGACGTACCGGCCCGCACCCAGGCGAGCATCGCCGTCTCGTCCTCACGCCGGGCGCGACGAGTCATCGCGACGGTGACGCTGGGGGACGAATCGGCTGGTGGCATCTGGACCTCGGTGGCTGACATCACCAGCCATTGTCTCGCGGTGTGAGACGTGCCCCTGACCACCGGATGCGTGGCCTTGCTCACGGCCGCGCCCCACCCTTCCTGGCCGATAGTGCAAGCCGCGTCGCTTCCCGATTCCTTGGGTTCAGGGTGCTGTTGCAACGAGGAGTTCGTTGAGCTTCTCGGCGGGATTCTTCCACTGGTGTCGTTTGCGGGGTCGCCGGTTGAGCTCGATCGCGATCTGGTCGAGGTCGTTCTGGGTGTAGGTGCGGAAGTTTGTGCTGGTGCGGGGAAAGTACTGGCGTAGGAGCCCGTTGGTGTTCTCGTTGCTGCCGCGCTGCCAGGGTGAGTGCGGGTCGCAGAAGTAGACCTGGCAGCCGGTAGCGAGGGTGAATCGGGCGTGCTCGGCCATCTCGGCCCCTTGGTCCCAGGTCAACGACCTGGCCATGCTCACTGGCACCCTGCCCATCAGCTGGGTCAGTACGCCGATGACCTGCGCGCTGACTCGTGAGTGCGGCAGGGCGCCGAGCATGACGTACCCGGTGGTGCGTTCGACCAGAGTCACGATCGCGCTGGAACCGCGGGCGCCGATGACCAGGTCGCCTTCCCAGTGTCCTGGCACGGCCCGGTCGGCCGCCTCCGCAGGACGGGTCGAGATGTGCAAGCCCTCGATCCACGGTTTGCGGGACCGGGCCGCCGCGGCCGTGGCGCGGGAGCGTGGTTTACGCGTGGCTCGCCCTGAGCGCAGCGCGAGCTGCCGGCCGACCTCGGCGCGGAGGCTGCCGCGGCCCTGGATGTAGATGGCCTGGTAGATCGTCTCGTGTGACACCCACATCTCCGGCTGATTCGGGTACTGCGTACGCAGCCAGTGTGCGACCTGCTGCGGGGACCACCGTTCCCGCAGCAGGTCCGCGACGATGTGCCACAGCAGCGGCAGCGGCCCACCCCACGACGGGCGCAGCTTCCCACCATGGCACCGGCGCGCCCGGACCCGGTACTGCCGCTGAGCCTCCCGGTGCTCATACACCCACCGATAGCACCCGCCCCGCCGGCCGGAACCGGCCGCGTGCCGCCCCGAGGGCGACCGCGCCCCAGACCCACCCATACGCGCACCCCGGTAGGAATGGTTACGACGCACCTCCCGCCACACCGTGCTCCGATCCCGACCAAGCACCGCAGCGATCTGTGGAAACGTCAGGTCCTGACCGAACAGCACCTCGATCTGAGCACGCTCCGCGAGCGACAACCGCTTTCCAGGCATGAGCACATCCTTCGCCGTGCTCGTTGCAACAGCTCCTTGAAACCGCCTTCTGGGTAGCGACGCGGCTCGCACTATCGGCCAAGGACGGCGTCAGGCCTTGGCGGCGGTAAAGCCCTGCTCGAGGTCGGCGACGATGTCGTCGATGTGCTCCAAGCCGACCGACAGACGTACGAGCCCGGGTGTCACACCAGCGGCGAGGCGGTCCTCGTCGCCGCCCTGGCTGTGGGTCGTGGACGCCGGGTGGATCGCGAGCGAGCGCACGTCACCGATGTTGGCGACGTGCGAGTGCAGACGCAGGTTCTGGACGAACTTCTGGCCAGCCTCCAGGCCGCCCTTGATCTCGAACGCGAGCACCGCGCCTGCACCCTGCGGCGTGTACTTCTGAGCCAGCTCGTAGAACTCGTTGTCCGGCAACGATGCCCAGCGCACGGACTCGACCTGGTCGTGTCCCTGCAAGAAGGTCGCGACCTTGTGCGCGTTCTCCAGGTGGCGCTCGATGCGCAGGCTGAGGGTCTCCAGACCCTGCGCGATCAAGAACGCGTCGAACGGTGACGTCGCCGGACCGAGGTCGCGCAGCAGCTGGACGCGCGCCTTGAGGATGTACGCCAGGTTGGCGCCCAGGTCACTGCCGACTCCGAGATCGCGGGCGTAGACCAGCCCGTGATAGCTCTCCTCAGGCGTGTTGAAGTTGGGGAACTTCTCGGGATCCTGCGCGAAGTCGAACTTTCCGCCGTCGACGATCACGCCGGCGATCGTGGTCCCATGCCCGCCGAGGTACTTGGTGGCGGAGTGCACGACGATGTCGGCTCCGTGCTCGAGCGGACGCAGGAGATAAGGCGTCGCGACCGTGTTGTCGACCACGAGCGGCACACCGAGGTCGTGAGCCACCGCGGCGACACCCTCGATGTCGAGGATCTCGCTCTTGGGGTTGGAGATCGTCTCACCGAAGAACAGCTTGGTGTTGTCCTTCGCAGCCGCGCGCCAGGACTCCGGGTCGCGGGTGTTCTCCACGAACGACACCTGGATGCCGAGCTTGGGCAGGGTGTACTTCAGCAGGTTGAAGGTGCCGCCGTAGAGCGACGGGCTCGCCACGATGTGGTCGCCGGCCTCGGCGATGTTGAGGATCGCGATGGTCTCAGCAGCCTGGCCGGAGGCGAGCAGCAGCGCTCCGACGCCGCCCTCGAGGCTGGCGATGCGCTGCTCGACCGCGTCCTGCGTGGGGTTCATCAGCCGCGAGTAGATGTTGCCGAACTCCTTGAGCCCGAACAGGTTTGCCGCGTGCTCGGCGTCCTTGAAGACGTACGAGGTCGTCTGGTAGATCGGCAGGGCGCGCGACCCAGTGGTGGGGTCGGGCTCCTGGCCGGCATGGATCTGGCGGGTCTCGAAGGACCAGCTGGGTGTGGTGTCGTCGCTCATCGGTGTGGTCTCCCTCATCGAGTGACGCATCGCCGGTCAACGCAGAGCCCTCACCGACGACGCTGCGGTCGCAGGAGGTCTGCGGCCCGCGCTTGCCGTCGGGTGCCTTCGCCCGCCGGCCGGGTCATCACCCGGGGCACCCCACCGCGGTTGGAGGGTTGCCGGTCAGCAAGCCGGGGCTTCGCGCTGACACTCATGACCTGTCGGCAGGTTAGCGAACTGCGCCCTCATTTGCATCACCTGTTCTTATGGTGATCCAAACATCAAAGCATCTGTGAGGTGGCATAGATGAACAGCCCGGCCAGGCCACCGACCACGGTGCCGTTGATCCGGATGAACTGCAGATCACGCCCGACCTGGAGCTCGATGCGCCTCGCGGCCTCGTCCCCGTCCCATCGGGCAACCGTCTGGGAGATCAAGGTCGAGATCTCGCGCCCGTAGGTCGTGACGATGTAGCCGACGGCGTCGTGCAGACGTCGGTCGACCGCGCCGCGCAGCTCATCGTCGGTGACGAGACGCTGTCCTGCCTCCGCGAGCAGCACCGTGAGGCGTCGTCGCAGTGGGCCGGTCTCGTCGCCCAGCGCCTCGACGATGGTGTGCTGCACAGAGCCCCAGACCGAGACCATCCCGTCGGCTACGCCCGGGTGCAGCAGGAAGCGGGTCTTCAGAGCCTCGGCGCGCTCCTGCGTCGAGGCGTCGTGCTGCAGGTCGTGAGCGAGGGTCGCCAAGAAGTCATCGAGTGCCAGGCGTGCCGGGTGCTGCTGGGTATCGCGCACATCCGCCAGCCAGGTGAGCAGCTCGAGATAGAGCCGGTCGATAACCGTCTCGTCCAGCCAGCGTGGCGACCACCACGGTGCGCGCGCGCCGATGATCGAGGCGATGGCTTCCTTGTTGTCGCGCGCCCAGTCATGCACCTGACGGATGCCCAGATCGACCAGGCCCTGATGAGCCCGTTCCTCCAGCACACCCTCGAGGAGGTGCCCGGCGACCTCGCTCACCGGCTCCTGAGCCAGGCGAGGTAGGAAGAACGACTCCAGCAGGGTGCGTACCTCGTCGTCCTGGACCGACGCGACAGCGCGAGCCAGGGCCGGCGACGCCTCTCGGACGACGACCTCGGCGTTGACGGGGTCGGACACCCACCGACCGAGACGGAGCGGGATCTGCGCCTGAGCCAGCCGCTCCTGGACGATGTCGGCGGTCAGGAAGTTCTCGGTGACGAAGTCCTCGAGACTTGCTCCGAGCTGGTCCTTCTTCTTGGGGATCAGTGCGGTGTGTGGGATCGGCAGCCCGAGCGGGTGGCGGAAGATCGCCGTCACCGCGAACCAGTCCGCGACCGCTCCCACCATCGCGGCCTCAGCCGCCGCGTTGACGTAGCCCCACACGCCGTCCTTGCCGTGTGTGAGCACGAAGACGATGGCGGCCAGCACCAGCAGGGACGTCGCAACCAGCCGCATCCGTCGCAAAGCAGCACGACGCGACGCATCGGCCGGCCCCAGGTTGGGACCGGCCGATGTCGTCGACGAGGTGGTCGGGCTAGTCACTCAGCCCACTCTGTCGCGATGAGACCGTGATCAGGAGGCGGTCCAGCCGAGGTCGGCCTTGCCACCGTTGTCCTCGGCGAAGATGACGCGGTACTTGGTGTAGTCCGCACCCTTCGGCGCCGCGAAGACGAGCAGGCCGCTGAGGCTGTCGCCCTCCTTGACCGTGGTCACATCGAGCTGCTTGGTCTTGGGGACGACCGTGCCGCTGACATCCGGGTTACACGGGTTGTCGTTGGGGTCGATCAGCGAGAAGTTGAGGTAGGAGACGACCGCCGACCCCTTGACCGCCTTGATGGTGGTCGGGAACTCGAGGACAACCATGTTGTCGCCCGGGAAGTAGTCGTCGGTGCTCGTCGCGTCGATGGTCGGCTTCGACACCGTGACCTCGACGGACTCGTCCTTGCTGAAGCCCAGACCAGAAGCGGACTGCTTGGTGCCGATCGGCTTGGACTGCACGTTGCCGGGTCGGTTGCTGCTCAGAGTCGAGTCGCACTCCACGCCGGTCGAAGCAGCCGACGAGCTCGGCGCCGAGGGAGCCTCGGACGTGCTCGGGGCCGGAGCCTGCGTGGACGGCGCCGCGGTCGGCGCCTGCGTCGGGGCGGCGGACGTTGCCGGGGCCGTGGGGGCCTGGGCCGTAGGTGCCTCGTCCTGGCAACCAGCAAGGGCAAGCGCTGCGAATGCGGCCGGGATGACGGCAAGGCGCAGACGGCGGGTGGCGTTCATGTTCTCCTCCAGTGATGTTTCGGCAACTCCCCGGCTGCCGCGGTCAGGCTAGCGGTACGACGGCGAACCAGGACGATCCGGTTCCCACAACTTCCGCACGTTCTCGGGTATCAGGCACAGAGACGGTCGCCTGCGCGGACGCAGACGACCGTCTCTGGTGGATCAGGTCAGGACGCGGTCCAGGCAACGTTGGCCACGCCGGGGTAGTTCTCGGTGAAAAGCACCTGGTACTTGGTCAGGTCTGCCGACTTCGGCACCGCGAAGACCAGCTTCGTGGACAGCGCCTCACCCTGACGCAGGCTCTTGACCTGAATCTGCTGGGCCTCGGGCACCGCGTAGTTCAAGGTGTCGCGCTTGCACGGACGCTTGCTGTCATCGACGAGCGTGAACTTCAGCGGCGAAGTGATGAAGTACGACGCGCTGGTCGGCTTCATCGTCACGGGGAAGATCGCCGTGACCATGCCCTCACCGGGGTAGTAGGTGCTGCTCGTCGGCTTGGTGTCGATGGTCGGCTTACTGACCGTGATCTCCACCGTGCCGCTCTTGTCGAACGTCTGCAGTGATCCGATCGGCTTGGCCGCCGGACCGGGCTGGCCCTCGTAGCTGCTGGAGCTGGAGCACACACCCGCGCCACCTGCGGCAGGCGGCGAGTAGGTGGCTGACGAGGTCGGTGAGGGCTGCTCGGTCGGAGTGACCGGAGCTTGGGTCGGCTCGGCTGTCGGCTCCTGCGTGGCCGGAGCAGTCGGCGCCGCGGTCGGGGCGGTCGGCTGTCCGGTCGGCACCACCGCGGTCGGGGCGTCGTCCTGACACGCCGCGAGCGCCATGGCGGCCAGTGCGACGGGTACAACAGCAAAGCGCATGCGTCGTGTGGTCATGATGTTTCTCCCAGGTCTTGGCAGCATGCGCTGCCCCTTGTCGAACGGCAGTATGACGCGCCTCGCGTGAGATTGCGTTCCGCCGTATCGGGTTGTCCAGAGTGCGGAGGTGTCAGGACCGCACGACCCAGACCTCTTGCGACTCGCTCGGGCGGTCAGCTTTCACGAACTCGCGAGCGCCCTCCGCGACCGAAATCCCTTGCTTCGCAGCGGATTCCGCGATCGCATCGGCGACACGGCTCCACACCTGCGCGCCCTGCGGGAAGCCCATCTCCCAGCTCATCTCATCGACGCCGATCACCGTCCGGTCGGGCAGCAGGTGAGCTCGAACCAGCGGGCGCGACCCGTCGATCTCGACGACAAGCGCCCCTGACTCCGGTCGTACGGCGGTGACTCGGTCGTCAGCGCCGGCGACATGGGCGATGAGCTCTCCGGTGCGTTGTGGGTCGGCGGCGAGCGTGAGCGTACGACCCATCATGGTCAGCTGCTTGGTCGCCGGACCCGAGGTCATCGCCCGCCCGAAGCCGCCCTCCAGTGCGCGGTCCCGGACCTGCTCGTGTGTCCGGGACACCTTGCCCTTGACGAAGAACCAGATGATCGACAGCAGCACGATCGCGACCAGGAACAGGCCGAGCTTGGCAAACAACGAAGGTCCTTTCCGGTGCACGAGTGACGGGTCAAGTATGGCGACCGAAGACGGTCTCCGCTGATCAGATCGACGGACTCAGCGAGCCGGCGCGAGTGCTCCGGCCGCCACCGCTCGCACGAGCTCGGCCAGAGTGTCGAGTGACCCGGCCAGACGAGCCGGCGGCACGCTCAGCCGCAGGGGCACGCTGATCAGTCGGGTACCGATGCTGCGCACCACCATCTCCGGCGCCGGCGGCTCGTCGGCCTGGGCGTAGACGAGCATGCCCGCCCCCAGACCAAGTGCCGAGGCGTAGGTCAGCAGCGGGAAGTAGTCGGTGCTCGGCCCTGACGGAGTCGAGCCGAGGTGATAGACGACGTCGCCGACCAGCACCGCGCGCGACCCACGCCGCAGCAACATGTCCGGCGTGAACTGCAGCTGGTCGTGCACGTCGAGGCTGTGCTCGGGCTGCTCGTCGACCACGATCTCGGGCCACAGCCGCTGGCTGATCTCCGTGGTGACCCAGCGCCGGAACAGGTCATCCATGTCGACCAGGAACGTGTGGGCGCTCTGGTCACCCTCCATGTGGCGGATCGCCACGCCGTCGAGGGCCATCCGGGCCAGATCCATCGAGGGGCCGTAGTGCTCGTTGAGGCGTGTCACCGGGATCTTGTCGCGGTGGGCGCGCGCATCCGTGTCGTCGACACCGTCGAACCGGGCCAGCAGCCGCAGGCCGTCTCGGCGTACGACCGGGGGCAGGGTCGGCCAGGTCAGCACCTGCCGGACCGCGCACCTCAGCAGCTTGTTCTCGGGGATGTTGGCGGTGAAGTCGTCGTAACGGCAAGGAGGTTGGGCGATCGCCCACGGTCGTGTCGCGAGCTGCTCGACGAGCAGCCGACCGCGGATGAGGTTGAGGTCCTCCTCGACCGAGACGTAGCCGTGGAGCAGTCCGCGTCGGGTCGCCTCGTCGATCGAACGCAGCACGAAAGCGGCGACGCCATCGACCAGGTCCGCATCGGAGGACCAGCCGATCTGGTCACTCCCCCAGCCCTCACCGGGGATCCCGGCGGAGAACATCGTGAAGAGGTTCTCCATCGGCGCCGACGGCCGGATGCGCAGCGTCAGGCCGGGCACCGAGATGGCACCCACCCACGAACCGGTCACGAGCACGACGCGGTCCGGGTCGGCGGTGGCCCTGATGTCGACCCGGCCGTGCGCAACCGACATCAGCGCCTTGCGCGCCTCCCGGGGCAGCCGCACCGGGGCTGACTCGGCGTGCTCCAGGAGGTCGACGTCCATCGCATCCATGGAGTGCTGCCTCAGCGCTTGGGCGAAGGCGGCAGCGCGCCGACCTCGGCCTGAGCGTTGGAGGCGTGCCGCTCCAGGACCGCCTGCCACGTGAACGTCCGCAGCAGGTCCTCGCGGCCGTAGAACTGGTCCTCGATGAACGGGTAGACGCTGTAGGTCCAGATCCGCTTCATCGCTGCGTCGTCCAGGCCCTCGGTCATGAAGTGGCTGTGCCCGATCTGCAGGTGCGGACCACGCAGCGCCTGCCGCAGCTCGGCGTTGACGCGGTCGACGATGCCGGCCACCCAGACCGGACCGTCGTGCTTGGCCAGCCATCGAGCGAGCAGACCCTCCATCGGGCCCTCGTGCGGCATGAACGGCACGAAGTGGAAGCGGCGGCGCAGCGCGGCATCGACGAGGGCGATCGACCGGTCGGCGGTGTTCATGGTGCCGACGAAGTAGAGGTTCGGCGGGAGCTCGAAGCCCTCGTCCGGCCGGTAAGACGTCATCACGCTCTGCGAGCGGTACTCCAGCAGGAACAGCAGCTCACCGAACACCCGCGGCAGGTTGGCGCGGTTGATCTCGTCGATCAGCATGATGTGCGGCGTCGTCGGGTCTGCCTCCGCGGCCTCGACCAGGAGCGCCAACGGCCCCTTGCGCAGCTCGTAGACCATCTGCCCACCGGCGTCCAGCCGCGGACGGAAGCCTTCGAAGAAGTCCTCGTACGACGTCGACGGGTGGAACTGCACGACCGCCCGCTTGGTGTAGTCCGGCTGCAGAGCTGCCGCGAGGCGCTGGGCGAGGTAGGTCTTACCGGTGCCGGGCGGGCCGTAGAAGATGACCTGCTTCTTGTCCTCGAGCAGGCCATGGACCTCACGCAGGAAGTCCTCCTCGACGAGCAGCTCACTGGCTGCCTCGGCGATCAGGTCACGCTCCGGGTCGGCCGCCGACTCGCCTGTGCGCAGCAGCCACAGCGCGAACTGCACCTGACCCCAAGGGTCGCCGGGCAACAACGGCTCGAGACGCGCACGGAGGCGGTCGTTGGCCACCAGGTGCTGCTTGGCGCGCGACTGCCCCTCTACCTCAGGCAGATCGACACCCAGCACGCGAGCCAGCGCGATCTTGCCGTCGGCGCCGCCGAGCGGGTAGATCGGCAGGTAACGACCAGGGTTGGTGACCGCGAGGAGCTTCATGATCACGGCCTCGCCGAGACCGGTGATGCCACCCTCGGGCGACAGGATCGACTCGATCCGGTCGCGGTCGTCGTCCTCACCCCACAGCAGGTCCTTCAGCCGGACAGCGAGGTCATCGAGCTCTGCAGCGTCCATCGCACCGAGACGCGCGTTGAACACCGAGTTGGAGCCGGGGTGGCCGTAGGCGCGGCCGTTGAGCAGGCGCCGGAAGGCGACCAGGTCGAACGCGTCCAGCGCGGCCGGCTCCATGGCGGCAGCGAGCGTGCGTCGCTGCTCCTGGTGCCAGGTATCGCGCTCGGACGGGTAGGGACGCTCTGCGACGAACCGCTCCAGCTGGGCGAGCAGGTCGAGGTCGAGAGGACCAGTCGGCGTCGGCTCCTTGCCGCTCATCACCTCGACGAGAGGCGCGAGGGCCTTGACCGTCTCGATGATGTCGTCGGCGAAGTCCGCGCGGCCCAGAGAGTCCGGGTGCGGCCACCAGCGGCCGACGAAGATGTCGCCGCCCGGGTAGACCCGCTCTGCGGGGTGGACGCGGTCGGCGGAGGTCACCGGCCGGATCGTCATGAAGGACATGTCGTCAGGCAGGAAGCGCTCGACGCGGCGGCCGATCTCCTCGTGCCGCTGCGCACTCCCCTGGCCGTCCCAACCGGAGTGGAGACCGACGGCGACCCCGGACCGGGTGATCCACATCCGGAAGCCGGGCGCACTCGTACCTCCGGGCAGCGCCCAGGTGGCGTGCGCATCGACGCGGTAGGGGGCGTCCTTGGAGATGCCGGTGCGGGCCTGCAGGTTGGTCTCGTGCAGCCGCAGACCGGTGGCCTCGGCCAGCGGTCCGAGCAGCGAGCGGACCGCCAGCGTCGCGGATCCGCGCAGCTGCAGCGCCAGACCGGCAGCGCGCGCCTCCTCGCCCGGGCTCGGATAGCCCGCGCCCGGGTGGTAGTCCATGAACAGCGAGCCGGCTTCCTCGCAGATGTCCGGCAGCGCGGTGCCCAGCCCGACGAACGGCTGGCGCGACGCGAGGTAGCCCACGACCCACTCGACCCGGCGCGGGTCGTCCGGCTCGAGGGAGTGGCACAGCTCGGCGTACGCGATGTAGCGCTCGGCGTGGGTCAGGTGTCGGCCCATCCAGCCCAGGGTCTGGAAGGTGTCCGCGCCCTGCGGCCACAGGGCGGGCCAGGTGGAGTCGCGATCCGTGGACCAGAAGACCGACAGCACCGTCGGGATCCGCGAGGCATCCGGACCGCCGCTGCCGATGAACTCCTGGACCGCGCGGATGCGGGTAGCGGCCTGCTCCTCGTCCTCCGGCGTCAACGTCACGTCGACCAGGAGGTCGGCCAGGTCACGCTCGCGGCCGGCGGTGTGAGCCATGAGCTGGCCCAACCAGGTCGGCGCCGTCTGGCTCAGGGAGGAGTAGGGCCCAGGTCGCCGGGACCACACGGATGCCTGCTCGACGAAGGCCTCGACGTCACGCGACAGGGCGAGGTCCTTGAGCAGCTCGCGCGCTTCCTCGTCGCGCTCGGCGCGGTGGTTCTCACCCTGCTGGAGCAGCGTCTGCGCGGCCGGGTCGGCCTTCACGCACTCGCGGACCAGGTCGTACGTCGTCTGCCAGCGTTTGAGGTCGAGCTGGCGCTGGGGGTTGGGTCGCGGAGCGTGGTGCGTGCTCTTGACCTCGAACCCGAGGTCGTGCAGATGCCCTGCCACCGCGCTCAGGTCGTGCGGCATGGACAGGGGTGTCAGGGCGCCGAACTCAGGTCGCGCGAATCCGTGCGACGCCGCGGTCAGCGCCGGCACGTCGTAGGGCCGGCCCTCGAACACCAGCTGGTGGTCGTCGGTCGGACTGAACCCGTATGACTCGAGGAAAGCGCCTCGTCCCTGGGCATCGAACTCGTTGATGGCTGCGAGGACGTCGTCTCGCGTGATGTCGGCCAGGGCCACAGCAGTGCACTCCGATGGAACTCAGAAGGGGGAAGGTTCGCCTAGGCTCCCCAGCGTAAGTGATGTGACCAGCGGGTTCGACGGAGTGTGGCAAGTGGATCGGGAGTCGTCGCGCGGGCGCTACTTCAACGGGGCGTTCCCGCCGGACACAGTGACCTTTGCGGGCGCCATCGCCCTCAAGGTTGCTACAGGTGTAGATCAACGTGATGCCCTCGTCGAGGGTTTCACCGAGATCGGCGCTGAGATGTCCTCTTTCTTCCCCGAGCCGAACATGCGACCCGACGAGGTCGCGCACCTCGTCGACCTGGTGATCCGCGATCACAATGCTCAGGTGACGACCGCTTCGCGCGAGGCCATCGCGCTGCTCGAGGCGTTCGACGCGATGACGATCGCCGGCATCGTCTACTCCTTCGCCGAGGGCGGTGACACTCAGGACGTGCTGGAGGACATCGGCATCTCGGCGCGCACGCTCGTCGATCACGGCGTCGCGGTGCGCGGCTACTGCTTCGCCCACGCCGGCGATGCCGACGAGCTGATCATGAACGGCCAGCTGGCCCTGGGCTACGGCATCTTCGCCGAGGCCGGCAGCACGCCGGAGGAGATCGGCAAGGAGGTCGCCGCGCTGCTGCGCGAGCAGGGCCTCCCGGTGCGTCCGCACCTGAGCGCCGAGCAGCGCATCATCGTCGGACCCATGATCTACGAGATCCCTTTCACCGGAATGGATCTCGAGGACATCCCCGAGCCCTAGGCCGTGCGCGCCGGAGGCAGTGGATCAGGCAGTCGTACGACGTCTTGGTGGGTCACGACGTACGTCCCCAGCAGCGGCACGGACCGCCGTCTCGTGAGGTCGATGACGGCCTCATGCCAGCGGCGGTCGACATCGTTGATCGCGCTGTAGCCGGGTCGGGCGACAGCCATGATCAGGGACGCGGCGCCCGCCGCCTCCGATCCGAGCAGCCCGTCGAGCCGCGTGACCAGGACCTCGGCCTCGTCGCCCTGGTCGCCCTGTCGCTCGCGGTCGCTCGGGTCGAGCCGGACCGCGAGCGGCTGCCGCAGTCTGGCGCGCTCGTCACAGAGCAGGAAGAAGACGCATCCGACTTCTCGGTCGCGAGCCGAGACGAACAGGTCGAGCACGTCGCCGGCGAGGTCGTGATCGGTGAGGGGCAGCGCGTCCCATCCGGGCGGAAGGTCTTCGAAGGTCATGGGCGCACAGCGTGGCCGAATCCGGCTGACCGCCCCGAAAGTTCTCCACAGGGGCTAACCTCGCTACATCTGTAGTGGACGTGAGGAGAGTCACATGTCGGCCAACTGGCCCCACCTCGACCTGCCCCATCCGGATGGCCGCAGGCCGGTGATCGGCGACCTGCTCACCGTCCGGCCGCCACGTCCGTTCCAGAACCTTCTCGCCGCGGGCGAGAACCTCGGGCCGCTCTTCGAGATCAAGCTGGCCCGCCAGAAGATGGTGTTCGTCCAGGACGCCGCACTGGCTCAGGAGCTGTGTGACGAGACGCGGTTCGAGAAGAAGCTCCCTCCTGGTCTCGTCGCGCTGCGTGAGAACGCCGGCGACGGCCTTTTCACCGCGTACTCCGACGAGAAGAACTGGTGGCTCGCCCACGACCTGCTCAAGCCGGCGTTCACCCGGTCGGCCATGCAGAGCTATCACGGCACCATGAATGCCGTGTGCTCGGAGCTGATCTCGTTCTGGGACAAGGCATCTGGGCCGGTGGACGTCTCGCCGACGCTCACCAAGATGACGCTGGAGACGATCGGGCAGACGTCGTTCAGCACCACCTTCGACTCGTTCACGACGAGCGAGGAGCACCCGTTCGTCACCGCCATGGTGCAGTCGCTCCGCCGTGGCCAGCGGCGTGGTGCCCTGTCGGCCGTCCCCGGCGGCAAGCTGTTGCTGCGGCGCGGCGCCAAGGAGTTCCAGCAGCACCGTGACTTCGTGGACTCGATGCTGGACGACATCATCCGCGCGCGCATCGCGAGCGGCGACACCTCGACCGACGACCTGCTCGGGCTGATGCTGCACTCCGCGCACGAGAAGTCCGGCGACAAGCTCGACCCGCTCAACATCCGCTACCAGATCAACACGTTCTTGGTCGCCGGACACGAAACCACTTCTGGCGCCTTGTCATTCGCACTCCACTACATGACCCAAGATCCAGAGATCGTCGCTCAGGCACAGGCCGAGACCGACGCCATCCTCGGAGCCGACCCCGATGCGGTCCCGACCTACGAGCAGGTCGCCAAGTTCCGCTTCCTGCGCCGCTGCCTGGACGAGGCCCTGCGCCTCTGGCCGACCGCGCCCGCCTTCACCCGAGGTCCGCGCAAGGACACCGTGATCGGCGGCACCTACCCCATGCGTACCGACGACTGGGCGACCGTGCTCATCCCCCGCGTCCACCGCGCACCTGAGATCTGGGGTGAGCACGCTGAGGAGTTCGACCCCGACAACTTCCTCCCGGCCCGCGTACGTGCCCGCCCAGCGCACACGTACTTCCCCTTCGGTGTCGGCGAACGCGCTTGCATCGGAAGGCAGTTCGCCCTTCACGAGGCCGTCTTGGTTCTCGCCCGCCTGTTCCACCGTTACGACATGACACCCGACCCGACCTACGACCTGGAGATCTCGGAGCGGCTCACGCTGATGCCCGTGAACTTCCACCTGACTCTGTCTCGTCGTACGCCGTCGCTCTCGTCAGCAGGTGAGCAGCCTCAGGACGACGGGACCGTGGCAACGGAGTCGTGCCCGGTGACCACATCCGACGAACCACGGTGCCCGGTCACCCACTAGCCCGGTCGCAGGCGATTCCGTCACGGTCACGGTCCAGCTTCAGGCGATAGCCGGGCTCGCCCGCATGTAGCGGTGCCTTGCCTGCCGCCCGGACGGCGTCACAGTTCTTGTAGTAGACCGACCCACCGACCAAGGTCCGCGGCTTGGTCGCGCGACTCGTCGAGGTCCGTGGTGCCACCGGCGCTGTCTTCCGCGGAGTCAGTGTTCGGGGCGATGTCGCGGTTGCAGTCCTCGGAGGCGTCTTCTTTGGAGCGGACGCAGCCTTCGTGGTGGGCGCGAGCGGCACGGACTGAGTCGCCTGCTCGTCCGCGATCGCCGACGATGGCGTCGACGTGGGAGCCGTGGGACTTGCCGACGTGGCGTCAGCGCCTGTGGCGGTACCCAGCGGAGCCGCCTGCGCCGGCCCGTTGTCGTCGGCCCCATTGCCGACCGCCGCGACGAAGCCGATCAGCAGGAGCCCGGCGACGACGTACGTCATCTTGCGCTGGTACCACGGGCGCGGTGCCAGCACGGCACCGTTCGCCGCAGCGGCGAACTCGGTGCGCACGACCGGCGCCGCAGAGGGCAGTGGCGTCCACGGACGAACGTGCTCCGTCCATCGCGCGCCGTCCCAGTAGCGCACCCACCTCGTGTCCTGAGGATCGGCGTACCAGCCGGCTTGTGGTGTCTGAGTCATGACGAAACCCCTGCATAAGTGACGGGCTGCTCCTCCCCCCGACGAGCAGTGCGCTCACGCTAGGGGTCATGTCCGAGCGCCATCACCGATCCACGACTTCTTGCGCGGGCGGACCCGAACACCAAGAAAGCCGGCCCCTCCCATCGCGCGATGAGAGGGGCCGACCTGCCACGCGTGCTAGACGACGGTGATCGTCCCGAGGGTTGCGTCCTGACCCTCGTTGAGCGTGCAGCCGACGTGCGCGACGAAGCCACTGTCGGTGGTTAGGTCGGCGGTGAAGTCACCGACCGTCACGGTGACCGTGCCCGGAGTCGCCGAGGCCGTCTCGGCCACACCCGTGCCGCTGGCATCGGTCACGATGTTGCCCGTCTCCGGAACCGCGATCTGCGGAACTGTCAGCGATGCCGTACGCGCTCCTGGGTTCTCGACCGCGCCGGCCAGTGAGTAGGTCGCCGCGCTCGTGCCCTCGAGGGTCTTGACGTTGAGGGCGCGCAGCTGGTCGGAGGCGTCGGCGCCTGTCGTCACCGTGGCGGTGACGGCCGGCGCGGGGACGCCGCTCCCCGCGGGGACCTCGGCTGGTAGATCGGCACTGACGACCGCAGTCCATGGGTCGGTGAACACGGTGCCGAGATCGGTGAGCTTGCAGGAGTACTGGAGCGAGGCCGAGGTCGCTGCCTCGGCGGGCGCGGCGGTCGGCCCGACAATGCCGATCGCGGTAAGGACTCCGACAGCTCCCACACTCATCAGCCGGCGGCGGTTTCGGGGGGCTTGGTGCTGCTGATCGAACGCGTCCTGCTGCTGCATGATGTGCTCCTTGAATCAGCGGTGGCCGACACCGGCACGGAGTCCGGGGCGGTACTTACGGTCTAGTAAGTACGCACTGAAGGTAGGCAGCGTGTGACCTACGTCTCAAGGGGAGCGCACAAGAATTGGCGCGCTCTGCACCAACCTGAAGAAGCGTCGACCGGAGCCGACCCGGGAATTTACGCCCCCTAGATCTGCTCGACAGACGCGAGGCGTGACCCGAGCTCGGTCAGTCGATGACGCGCAGCCGGATGGTCTCCGGCATCTGACGCAGCTCGGCCAGGACGGCGTCGGACAGGCCATGACTGACGTCGGTCACCACGTAGCCCGTCTGGCCACGGGTGTTGAGCATCTGGCCGTCGATGTTGACACCATGCGTCGCCAGCACGCTGTTGACCTTGGCCAGCACACCAGGAGTGTTGAGGTGGAAGTGCATGAGCCGGCAGCCCTTGCTGCGGTTGTCCACGTTGAGTGAGGGCAGGTTGACGTTGAGCGTCGTGCTGCCGTGCTGAACGTAGTCGCGCAGCTTGGAGGCGACGAACCGGCCGATGTCCTCCTGCGCCTCCTCGGTCGACCCGCCGATGTGCGGCGTGAGGACCACGTTGGGTACGCCCTGCAACGGCGAGGTGAACGCGTCGCCCCGCTTCTTGGGCTCGACCGGGAAGACGTCGACGGAGGCGCCGGCGATGTGGCCCGACTCGAGGTGCTCGCGCAGCGCGTCATAGTCGACGAGGAAACCGCGCGAGAGGTTGAGGAACAGCGAGCGCGGCTGCATCCGGGCGAATTGCTCGGCCCCGAAGAAGCCTGCGTTGCCGTCGCGACCGTCCACGTGCAGCGTGACGACCTCGGCGATGTCGAGCAGCTCGTTGAGGCTGGCGCAGCGCCGCGCGTTGCCGAGAGCGAGCTTGTCGTCGGTGTCGTAGAAGTAGACCTGGAGCCCGAGCATCTCGGCGACGACGGACAGCTGCGAGCCGATGTTGCCGTAGCCGACGATGCCGAGCTTGCGACCCCGGATCTCGTGGCTGCCCTTGGCGTTCTTGTCCCAGACGCCGTCGTGCAGCGCCCGGTCCTTCTCGGTGAGCCGACGCGCCATGACGATGATCTCGGCGAGCGCGAGCTCGACCACCGAGCGGGTGTTGGAGAAGGGCGCGTTGAACGCGACGATCCCCCGCTCGGCGGCGTCGGAGAGCGCGATCTGGTTGGTCCCGATGCAGAACGCGCCGATCGCCTGCAGTGACGGCGCATTCGCGAGCACGCGTGGCGTGACCTCGGTCTTGGACCGGATGCCGACCAGCTCGACGCCGTCGAGCGCCGTGATCAGCTCGTCCTCGTCGAGGGCGCCGGCGACCATCTTGACGTCGATACCGGCGTCGGTCAGCAGGGTCTCGGCGAGGGGGTGGACGTTCTCCAGCAGCAGGGCCTTCACCCACACAGTCTCGCAAGTGGGGTACGCCGGTCGCTCACCTGTCCGTTCTACGGTCGCCGATCAGGCTCGTCGGCGGGCTCGGCGTTGACCACGAGGACGTCGAGTGCGCGCGCACACTGGTCCACCAGGTGCTCCCGACCGGCTCGGGATGACGGCTGTTGGGCCGACCACTGCAGTGCGCGGTCCTCGACGTAGGCGACCCATGCGTGCACGACCTCGACGTCCGACTCCGAAAGGTCCAGCAGGTCAAGCACGCGACGGGCCACGGCCATCCGCAACCCCAGCGCCAGGTCTTCGTCTCCCCGCACGGCACCCCGGCCGTACACCAGCGCCAGGTAGGACTCGCGGCGTCGGTCGATCTGGTCCAGGAACCGTTCGAGCATCTGCCGTACGCCGGCCGCGCCGCTCTCCCCCTCGTCCGGGGCGACGTTGCGCAGCACCCGCCGCCCGGCCGCGGCCACCACCTCGGCGTAGAAGTCGTTCTTGGTCGGGAAGTAGTGGAACAGCAGCCCCCGCGAGATCCCGGCCTCGGCGGCGACCTCGTCGATCGGCAGGTCCTGGATCGGGCGCTCGACCAGGCGGCGCAGCCCGATGCCGACCAGCTGCCGGCGGCGCTCGTCATGGGAGAGGCGAGTCCGACGTACGGGAGGGTCCGAGTCCACGGTCACGCTATTGAGCATTGCTCAATAAGGCGCTACGGTCAACGGCATGGACTTCGCACCCTCAGCACGCGCCGCAGAGCTCACGGAGGCCGTCCGCGCCTTCATCGAGACCGAGATCGACCCGATCGAGGCGGCGTACCACCGCGAGGTCGCCGCTGCGGACAACCCGTGGCAGCCGCTGCCCGTCATCGCCGAGCTGCAGTCGAAGGCGCGCGCACAAGGTCTGTGGAACCTCTTCCTCCCGGCCGAGCACGGCGACGCGTACGCCGACCGGTTCGGCACCGTGGGCGGCAAGGGCCTGACCAACACCGACTACGCGCCGATTGCCGAGCTCACCGGGCGGTCGTTCCTCGCACCGCATGTCTTCAACTGCAATGCGCCCGACACCGGCAACATGGAGGTGCTGCTGCGTTACGGCAACGAGGACCAGCAGCGCGAGTGGCTGGAGCCGCTGCTGGAGGCCAAGATCCGCAGCGCGTTCTGCATGACCGAGCCGGGTGCCGCCTCCTCCGACGCGACCAACATGCAGGCGACCGCTGCCGTCGACGGCGACGAGGTCGTCATCAACGGCCGCAAGTGGTGGTCGACCGGAGTCGGCCACCCGGACTGCAAGATCCTGATCTTCATGGGGTTGTCCGACCCCGAGGCCGACCGGCACTCCCAGCACTCGATGGTGCTGGTCCCCCGCGACGCCCCAGGGGTCAACGTCGAGCGGATGCTGACCACGATGGGCATCGAAGACCCGCCGCACGGCCATGGCGAGGTGTCCTTCACCGACGTCCGGGTCCCCCTGTCCAACGTCATCGCCGGGCCCGGCCGAGCGTTCGAGATCGCCCAGGGTCGGCTCGGCCCAGGCCGCGTGCACCACTGCATGCGTCTGATCGGCCTGGCCGAGGCGGCGCTCGAGCTGGCCTGCCAGCGTTCGCTGGACCGGACCGCGTTCGGCAAGCCGTTGGCCAACCTCGGCGGCAACCGTGAGCGGATCGCTGACGCCCGGATCGCGATCAACCAGGCACGGCTGCTCGTGCTGCACGCTGCCTGGCTGCTGGACACGCAAGGTCCGCTCGGCGCGTACTCCGCCGTCAGCGAGATCAAGGTGGCCGTGCCCAACATGGCGCAGCAGGTCATCGACATGGCGATCCAGCTACACGGCGGCGGCGGGCTGTCCGAGGACTTCCCACTCGCTGCGGCCTGGACCAACGCGCGCGCTCTGCGACTGGCGGACGGGCCCGACGAGGTGCACCGTGGGGTCGTGGCACGCCTTGAGCTGATGAAGTACGGAGCCAAGCGATGACCACTCCCCTGCGCACCCTGATCACGGGAGCCAGCTCGGGCCTGGGCGCTGAGATGGCACGACAGCTGGCCGCTCGCGGCCACGACGTCGCCCTCACCGCGCGTCGGGCGGACCGGCTGGTCGCGCTCAAGACCGAGATCGAGACGACTCACCCTGGCCGCCGCGTCCTGGTCAAGGCGCTCGATGTCACTGACCACGAGGCCGTCTTCGCCGTGACCCGCGAGGTGACGCGCGAGCTCGGCGGCCTGGACCGTTTCATCGTCAACGCCGGCCTCGGCAAGGGCGCGGCGCTCGGGACCGGGCGGTTCGACGCCAACCGCGAGACCGCCATGACCAACTTCGTCGGCGCCCT
Organism: Luteipulveratus mongoliensis; assembly: GCF_001190945.1. Classification (NCBI taxonomy): domain Bacteria; kingdom Bacillati; phylum Actinomycetota; class Actinomycetes; order Micrococcales; family Dermacoccaceae; genus Luteipulveratus; species Luteipulveratus mongoliensis. The sequence goes on from NZ_CP011112.1 coordinate 3,689,365, forward strand.
GGCGCAGATCGAGGCGGCGATGGAGGTGTTCCGCGAGCAGAAGCGCGGGCACCTCGTGGTGATCTCCTCGATCTCCGCGCTGCGCGGGATGCGGCGGGCGATGACGACGTACGCCGCGACCAAGGCCGGAGTGGCCTCGCTCGCTGAGGGCGTGCGCTCGGAGGTCATCGGACGGCCTGAGCTCGACATCGACGTGACCACGCTCTACCCCGGCTACATCCGCTCGGAGATGAACGAGCACGTCGAGCAGGAGCAGAAGATGATGGTCGACACCGAGACGGGAGTCAGGGCCATGGTGGAGGCCATCGAGGCCCGCAAGACCAAGGCGTACGTCCCCGCCTGGCCCTGGGTGCCGATCGGCGCGGCGATGAAGACCTTGCCTCTATCCGTCGTACGCCGGATGGTGTGAGCGGATGCCTGCAGCCGACGAGGCCCGCGAGGTCCGCCAAGAAGACGCGTTCGACGTCGCCACGATGGCGACCTGGTTGCGCGAGCACGCTACTGACGCAACAGGACTCGCCGGCACGCCAGAGGTCCGGCAGTTCTCCGGCGGCGCGTCCAACCTGACCTACCTGCTGTCGTACGCCGACCGCGACCTGGTCCTGCGCCGACCCCCTGGTGGTCACAAGGCCAAGAGCGCGCATGACATGCGGCGTGAGTTCACCATCCAGCAGCGCCTGGGCGGTTCCTTTCCCTACGTGCCGCAGATGCTGGCGTTCTGTGATGACGAGGCGGTCATCGGATCCGACTTCTACGTCATGCAGCGCCTCGAGGGCGTCATCCCGCACAAGGAGATGCCCGCGGGCGTCGACCTCTCCCCCGGTCAGGCGCGCACGCTGTGCCGCAACGTGCTGGACGTCCTGGTCGAGCTGCACCAGGTCGACGCCGAGGCTGCCGGGCTGACGGAGCTCGCCCGCGGCTCGGGCTACGTCGCACGTCAGGTCAAGGGCTGGTCGGACCGTTATGGCAAGGCTCGCACCCGCAACGTCGCGTCCTTCGGCAAGGTGATGACGTGGCTGGATGCCAACCAGCCTCAGGATATCCGAAACTGCTTGATCCACAACGACTTCCGTCTCGACAACGTCGTTCTCGACACCGCGGACCCGACTAAGGTCCGAGGCGTCCTGGACTGGGAGATGGCGACCGTCGGTGACCCGCTGATGGACCTCGGCGGATCGATGGCCTACTGGGTACAGGCTGATGACAACCTGCTCTTCCGGATGTTCCGGCGGCAGCCGAGTCACCTGCCCGGCATGCTGTCGCGGCGCGAGATCGTGCACCACTACTGCGAACGCTCCGGACTGTCGCTGAGCGATGAGGAATGGGCGTTCTACGAGGTGTTCGGGCTGTTCCGGCTGGCCGCGATCGCCCAGCAGATCTACTACCGCTACTACAACAAGCAGACCACCAACCCCAGGTTCAAGAACCTCTACCTCGCGGTCAACGCCCTTGAGTGGCGTTGCCGGACCCTCATCCGCAAGGCCGGTCGATGAGCGTCCTGCTCCTTGTCCGGCACGGCCAGGCGTCATTCGGCAAGCGTGACTACGACGTGTTGTCCGAGCGCGGCCACGAGCAAGCCACGATCCTCGGAAAAGCCCTGGCGGCCAGAGGTATTCGCCCTGATCACGTCATCCATGGGGGCATGCGACGGCAGGCGGACACTGCCGCCGGGATCATCGGTGCTGCGGGTTGGTCGGTGGACCCTGTCACGGACGACGGCTGGGCCGAGTTCGACCATGAGGACGTCATCGCCGGCCACCGACCGGCGTACCGGCACTCATCATTGATGAAGGCTGACCTGGCGCGAACTCTCAAGCCTCGCAAGGCATTCCAGACGATGTTCGTCGAGGCGACGGGGCGCTGGTCGGCGGGCAAGCACGATGACCACTATCGCGAGACGTTCGGATCTTTCTGCTCTCGTATCGAGTCCTCACTCCGCGTGGCCGCGGAAGGGTCGGGTACGACCGTTGTCGTCACCTCAGGCGGTGTGATCGGCGTGATCGCCTCGCGTCTGCTGACCGGGTCGACGGCCATCTGGAGCGACCTCAACTCCGTCACGATCAACACCGGTGTCACCAAGATCATCAGTGGCTCGTCCGGACTGACTCTGGTGTCACTCAACGAGCACACCCATCTCGAACACGACTCCAGCCTGATCACCTACCGCTGAGTTCTATTGCTACACAAGGAGATCCGTATGCGCGCAGCCCAGGTCACGACAGTCGACGGTCCGACGGCCGTCAAGGTTGCCGAGGTCGCGGCGCCGACCCGGCCCGACGACCAGGTGCTCATCGAGGTGCACCGCGCCGGCGTGGCGTACCCCGATGTGCTGCTGTCCCGCGGCGAGTATCAGTTCAAGCCCGAGCTGCCGTTCATCCCTGGCGCGGAGGTCTCGGGCGTTGTGCGCGAGGCGCCTGAGGGATCAGCGTTCACGGTCGGCCAGCGGGTCGCAGCGTTCCCTGCATTCGGCGGATTCGCCGAGCTGGCGCACACGTCCGAGGCGATGGTCCTGCCGCTGCCGGACGGCATGGACCTCGACACCGCAGCCGCGCTCCCGATGAACTACATGACCTGTGTCTTCGCGCTGGCCCAACGGGGACGTCTGGCCGAGGGCGAGACCGTCCTGGTCCACGGCGCCTCCGGTGGCATCGGCACTGCTGGCATCCAGGTGGCGAAGTCGTTGGGGGCCAAGACGATTGCCGTGGTGTCCACGGAGGAGAAGCGGGCAGCGGCCACCGATGCAGGCGCCGACTGGGTCATCCTTGCCGACGGTTTCAAGGACGCTGTCGAGGAGCTGACCTCCGGCCGCGGTGTCGACGTCGTGCTCGATCCGGTGGGCGGCGACCGCTTCACCGACTCGCTGCGCTCACTGGCTCCCGAGGGCCGGCTGCTGGTGATCGGTTTCACCGGCGGCGACATCCCGACCGTCAAGGTCAATCGTCTGCTGCACAACAACACGTCGGTGATCGGGGTGGGCTGGGGCGCCTACTGGCTCCCCCGCCCCGAGGTGCTGCGCGAGCAGTGGGACCAGCTGATCGGGCTGTGGCACGGCGGCGGCATCAAGCCGCTGATCGGTGCGACCTACGAGCTCGACCAGGTGGGCGAAGCCCTGCAGTCCCTCGACGAGCGCCACGCCAAGGGCAAGGTCCTGCTGCGCGTCACTGACTGACGGCCGCGAGGTCGGCGTAGCGGCACAGGGCGTTGACCGCCCGCAGCTGGTGCGGCGTGTGCACCTCGGCCTCGAGCAGCGCCGGCGAGGCGACCACGACGGCAAGGGCCTTCGCCCTGGAGACCGCAACGTTGAGGCGGTGCAGGTCGAAGAGGAAGTCCACGCCACGGGGTGCGTCGTGCGCTGATGACGAGCCCATCGCATAGATCACCACGGGCGCCTGCCTGCCCTGGAACCGGTCGACCGTGCCCACGCGTACGTCGTCCGGCAGGTGAGCGGCCAGCTGGGCGACGTGCGCGTTGTAGGGCGCCACGACGAGCACGTCATCGACGGTCATGGGGTGTCGCTCGTGGTGCACGTCCGTCCACGTCCCGGTCAGCAGGTCATCGACCAGCCGACCGACGACCTCGGCCTCCTCGACACTGTCCGCGACGTTGCCCCCGTGCTCGACCTCGACCCACCGGAGTCCGGTGCCGCTGACCAGGCCCGGTGCATCGACGAGCTGGCGCTCCCGATGCTCTGCGGGATGCAGGCGACCGTCGTACATCAGCTCGGAGACGAACGAGCAGACCTCCGGGTGCATCCGGAAGGTGCGGTCGAGGAACACGCCACGGTCCGCCGGGATCGTGTCGTGACCGTCGAGCAGGTGGTCCAGAGCAGATGCGCCTGCACCGAACGGGTGCGCCGCCTGGGTCGGCTGAGTGAGCTGCTGCGGATCACCGAGGAGTACGAGGGAGCGCGCCGACTGCGCCACCGCCACGGCGTTGGCCAGTGAGAACTGGCCGGCCTCGTCGATGACCAGGACGTCGACAGCATCGGCCATCCCCTCGCGCGCCCACATCCAGGCGGTGCCTCCGACCAGACGCATGCTGCCGTCGGCCAGACCGGCCTCGACGGCGTCATTGCTGTCGAGACGCGTGATCTGATCGTCGGGCGCCACCTCCGGGACAGTGGTCTTCTGCCACGCGGGACGATCAACCTCTTTCAGGACGTTTTCGATGACCGCGTGCGAAAGCGCAGTCACACCAACGGTTTTGCCACTGTCCAGCAGCTCGCGGATGAGGGCAGACGCGGCGTAGGTCTTGCCCGTGCCGGGAGGACCCTGGACCGCGAGGATCTGACCGTCGAGACCTGCGCCGACTCGCACGACGACATCCTTCGGCGTCTCCCCCGTCCGAGGCTCCAGATCCGCGGCGGTCGGGACCGCGCGCTCGATGAGGGCGACACCGAGCGGACGCTCGCCTGCCAGCATCCGCTCAGCGCAGCGCTGGATCGACGAGCGCAGCACACCATCGTTGATAGGGCCCTCAGGGCCGAGGCCGCGCACGACCTTCGGCTCGTTCCGCGCACCGATCTTGACGTCGACCCAGCCCTCGACCGGGTCCGCGTCGAGGACCTGACCGACACCTTCGTTGGTGTCGACGTCGTGTGGCCGGCCCCTCAGCGCGAAGTCCTGCGGGGGAAACGTGTAGCGCCAGCGCTTCGACGTCGCCCGACCCGTGGGGCTGAGCACGTCCTCGACGAAGACCGGCGCACCCACCCGCCCGATCGCAGTGCCGTCCGCGACGATCTCCTCGTCGCTCATCGCTCCGTAGCGGAAGAACGCCCACCACCCCGGGCGCGCCTCGCGACGGTGCCAGCCCACACACCCGGCCAGCAGGTCGTGGCCAGAGGCAAGCAGCCGCTCGGTCAGGGCCTGCTCCTCGAGCTCGGCGTCGCTGACCGCCTTGAGCTCCGGAGGGGTCGGGCGCCGGAGACTGACGCCCGTCGCCGCCAGCTCGTCGCGCCGCTGCTCGAGCCAGACGTGCAGGTCGTGCGTGGACCGGACGTCCTCACGGTTGTAGCGCTCGATCTCATCCAGGATGCTCTGACCGCCGTCGGTCAGCCAGCGCTCGTAGTCGACCACCGAGGTCATGGCATCGGCGACCGCCGCGTCGGTGTCCGCGGTCCGGGTGTGACCCCAGTAGAAGTCCTCGAGCTTTTTGATGGAGTACGACGGCTTGCTGATCCGAAGGCCCTGCTTGACGACCGCGTAGAGGTCGACGAACCGCTCGGCTCGCAGCAGCTGGTCCAGCTCCGCCTCGCGCGTCGCGTGCCGGGCGGTCATCCGCTGCAACGCGGTGATCTCGTACGGCGCGTAGTGATAGATGTGCAGGTCGGGATCAGCCGCCCACCGCCGCATCAGCTCATCGATCAGATCGGCGACCAGCTTGCCCTCCTGCTCGAAGTCGTGCGCCCACCACGAGCTGAACGCACCCGAGCGCTCCCAGAGCCCCGCGAGGTATTCGCGTCCCTCGCCGTCCTGCGCCCACGGGTCACCCTCGAAGTCGAGGTAGACGTCTCCGGCGGCCGGCTCAGGCAGCCGCTGGAGTCCCTTGCCTGGCTCGGGCGGGAGCAGGTCGTACGACGCCTCCCCGGCCTCTCGCTCGCGGACCTGCAGGCGGGCCTGATGCAGGAGACGGTCTCGAGTCAGCGGGGTGAGCGCGTCACCGATCTGCTCGGGACTGGCCGCGGCCAGGTCGGTGAGGGTCGCAATCCCCTTGGACCGCAGCGCCATTCGTTGGTCGGAGCGCAACCCAGCCACCTGGACGAGGTCGTCCTCGGCCTCCCACTGCTCCTCGCACACTGTCTGCCAGCGGCACATCGTGCAGTGCGCCACCGGCGCCGGCTCGGTGGGAGGCGGCGCGGCGACGACGCCTTCGAGTCGTTCACGAATCCGTCGGGCATAGGACGCGACATCGACCAGGCGCCACGGATGCTCCTGCTTGTCGCCGGTCACCACGACGAGCTGCTGTGGGGCCGCGCCCTGCAGCTCGGTCAACCGCTCGGCGTACATCGCCATCTGCAGCAGCGCCGGGACCTTCAGCCGGCGCGCCAGCTTGGTGTCGGCCACGTCGTAGGACCACGCGCCGAGGTCGCTCGGACGCTCGCGACGGAGAAGGAAGTCCGCGTGCCCGACCCAGGACCCGTCGTACAACGTCGCCTGGTAGATCACGTCGACACCGGAACGCATCGCCGCGACGGTCTCCTGCTCGGCCGCCACCCGGTCCTCGTCCGCGATCTCGACGACGCTCAGCCCGCGTTCGCGCAATATCGCGAGGTAGTCACGCTCGTGGCTGATGCCCTTGGAGAACACCAGCTTCAGCGCGTCGTCGGCTCCTTTGGGCCGCCGCTCACCGGACTCCTGCGCCATCCATTGGAGGTCCAGGGTCGTGATGTGCGGGCAGGCGACATGCTTGGTGAGGTCCGTGGGGCTGAGCACGATTCGCCCGTCGACGCGCTGCATGTCGCCACTGTGCCAGCGGGCACCGACACTGCGTGGATCAGCTGGCGACGACGACCTTGAACGCCAGCGGCGGCTGCCCCGGGGAAATGACTCGGCTGGCGGCGTCCTTCATGACCCAGCGGATATCGCACGTCCCGCTGTGGTCCGCGGCGACCACCTCGACCCGCACCTGAACCGCCTGGCCGGGCGCGACCGTCGGCACGTCGATCCGCTGCGCGGTCTCGCAGGCTGCCGCGCCACGGGCGACGTCAGTCCGCTCGAGCCGACGTGCCGTCCACGCGGACGTGCCGGTGTTGCGCACCTTCCAGACGGTGGTGAAGCGCTCCTTCGGGCTGACGCTGGAGCAGTCGGGCACGGACGGGTCAGCCTCGAGTGCAAAGCCATCCTGGCCCGCGGCGCTCGCCGTGAGGGTTCGTGCCAACGCGTTGCACGCAGTCCCGGCCGAGCTGCTGACCGTCGCGGCGGCCGGCAGCTGCTCGGGGACCTGCTCGATGCTCGTCGCGCCGGATCCGCCCATCTCAGCAGCGGCAGCAACCGGTGGCGCATCGAGCAGGAGTGGACGGACAAGAAGCAGTACGGCCATCGCGGCGGCCGCGGCCACGAGTGCGATGAGTGCCCAGCCGGCCGACTGCGAACCAACTCGACGCAGCACCGACGGGCGCGCGGAGTGGCCGGCAAGGGAGAGCTGAGCCGGAGCCGGGAGGTCGGCGACGTCGTACGCGGGAGTCTCGGTGGCCGTGTGCGTCACCTGGGTGTCGACGGGGTTCACCACGGGCAACGGACCACTGCCACGCGTGACCATGCGGTGCGCCCGCTCCCAGTCGGTCTTCCACCGGCGCGGATCCGACCCGCACGCGAGCACGAACTGCTCCGTGGTGATCCAGGTCGGCAACCGAGAACCGAGGGTCGCCTCGTGAAGCGTGGTGTGGGAGATGCAGCCCGAGCGACGCGCCATCTCTCTAAAGGATGGGGTTCCAGCGGTCTGACGTAGGTCGATCAATGCCTGAACAAACTGCCTGACGGCGGCCCGGCCTTCTTCGCGCTGCATAGCGCCAACTCCCTTGATCTGCCGCCGTTTCCGGCGGGATGGCGACTCCCTGTCCGAGCCGCACTCCGTCCGTCAGACGTCTGTAAGGCGGTGTCAGATCCCTCGGATCTTGGGCGATTTGGCGAGGGGGCTCCGTCAACGTTCATGCCACGCCGCATGAGCCGGGACAGGCCAGGCTCGACGCCACATCAGCGGCATGTGGACATCCCCCAGGAGGGCAGCTTCATGAACCGCACCATTGCTCGTCGTACAGCAGTCATCGCGCTCGGCGCCTCGCTCGCTGGTGGGGGCGCTCTTGCCGTCGCCTCGCAGAGCGACGCCGCACCGGGCAAGGTCCACACCGCCAGCTCCAGCCTCACGGTCCGCTCCGGACCCTCGGCGAGCGCCAAGGCTGTCGGCTCGCTCAAGAAGGGCGCCAAGGTCGACATCAAGTGCCAGATGTACGGCAGCACCGTCAAGGGCACCTACGGCACCTCCAACGTCTGGGACCGGATCGGCACCGGCCGCTACGTCTCCGACGCCTACATCTACACCGGCTCCGACGGCTTCGTCGCCCCCAAGTGCGGCGGCGGCAACACTCCTCCGCCCACGAGCAACGTGCACGGACGTAACAACGGTCCGGCCGGCCCCAAGAGCGGCAGCCGCTCGCAGAAGGTCGAGCGCGTCGTCAACGCGGCCCTGTCGCAGACCGGGAAGGGACTGTCCTACTCGTGGGGCGCGGGCGGCAAGGGCGGCCCGTCGTACGGCATCTCCTCACCCTCCCCGAGCGGCTACCACGACTACAACCGGTTCGGCTTCGACTGCTCCGGCCTGACGCTCTACTCCTACTGGAAGGGCATCGGCAAGGACATCGGTCCGGCCACGAGCTACCAGTACAACTCCGGCACGAAGGTCTCGATCAACAAGCGCCAGCGCGGCGACCTGATCATGTGGGGCTCGAGCGGCGGCGGCAGCACCTACCACGTCGCGCTCTACCTCGGGAACAACAAGATCGTCGAGGCCAGCTCGCCCCGCAGCAGCAAGAGCGTCCACGTCCGTTCCTGGAGCCCCAACGAGAGCGGCGTCATGAGCAGCGTCGTCCGCATCATCAAGTAACCACCTCCACCCCACACACGTACTGAGAAGGGAACGAGTCATGAAGAACACCAAGACGATTCGCCGGTCCGCTGCCGTTGGTCTCACGATGGCCCTCGCTGGTGGAGGTGCTCTTGCCGTCGCCTCGCAGAGCGACGCCGCACCGGGCAAGGTCCACACCGCCAGCTCCAGTCTCACCGTCCGCTCCGGCCCCTCGGCCGGCGCCAAGGCCGTCGGCTCGCTCAAGAAGGGCGCCAAGGTCGACATCAAGTGCCAGACCTACGGCACCACCGTCAAGGGCACCTACGGCACCTCCAACGTGTGGGACCGGATCGGCACCGGTCGCTACGTCTCCGACGCCTACATCTACACCGGCTCCGACGGCTTCGTCGCACCCAAGTGCGGCGGGACCAGCACGCCCAAGCCGCCGCCCTCGAGCAACAAGGGCCGCAAGTGGGGCAAGACCGCGTCGTACAACGGCGGCGCGAGCGGTCAGTGCACCTGGGGCGCCAAGGAGAAGTTCAAGAAGTACTCCGGCAAGTACCCGGCGATCTACGGCAACGCCAAGGACTGGTTCGGCTCGGCGAAGGCCAATGGAGGGACCACGACGTACACCCCGTCCGCCAACGCGATCGTCGTCTTCCAGCCCGGCGCTCAGGGCGCGAACCGCACGTACGGCCACGTCGCATGGGTCAACTCGGTCCAGAAGACCAGCCACGGCACCTACGTCCACATCACCGAGATGAACTGGAAGGGCAAGTACATCTACAACACGCGCACCGTGAAGGACGTCAGCGGGATGGGCTACATCCTCGCCCCGCACAAGTAGACACCTACACAAATTGACTGCAGTAGCACGCATGCGTGCTACTGCAGTCAATTTGTGCTGGACGAGCTACTTGCCTTTCAGCCGGTCGACGACGGGAGCCATGGCCTGCATGCCGGCCTGGTTGACCGTCACGTACGACACCCCGATCTCCTCGCGCCGCCGCTGCAGCTCTTCGACCATCTGGTCCGGTGACCCGCGCAGCAGCACCAGCGAGTCCTGCTCGATCAGGGTCTGCGCGTCGATGCCGATCGCGTTCTGCACCCAGCCGGGGACGTCGTCCCCCGCCGAGAACAGGTTCATCGAGATCTCGATGTCCTGAGCGCGATCGCCGGCCTTCTCCCGGAGGCCGTCAGCCACGCCACGAACCTCCTCGCGCGTCGCCAGCGGGCCGGCCCCGAGTGCGATGATGTCGGCGGTCTCGACAGCCAGGTCCATGGCCTTCGGGCCGTACGCCGCCACCATGACCGGAGTCCGTACGTCGCCGTCCAGCTCCCTCAGGTCCCGCACCGCCTGGCGCACCAGGTCACGGCGCTCAGCGGCCGAACCCCAAGGCATACCAAGCCTTTCGGTGAACTCCTTGGCCGCCGGTCGCCCGGTCCCGATACCGAGCATGAACCGGCCGTCCGTCAGCGCCGTCATCGAGTGCGCTTCCCAGGCGACCAGGTGCGGCGGTCGCATCGGCGCCGCCACCACGAAGGTGGCGACGTCGAGGTCGGCGACCCCCGCAGCCAGCGCCAGCGAAGGGAACGGTGACGGCAGCTGCAGCCCGTCAGGCATCAGCAGCGTGGAGTAACCGAGATCAGCGACCTGGCGAGCGAGCCCCGTCCACTGGTCGTTGTTCTGCGGCGTGGCGACGACACCGAAACGAAAAGCGTGAGCCATGGGCGATCATCTCCTCGCTCCCTGACGGTACGCCGCCGAGGTCAGCAGCGGGTCTTGCTGCCCTCCCGCGTCACCACACCGTTCTGAGTCGCGATCTGACCATGCCAGCATCCGTCGGACGCCCGGGTACTGAAGTCCTGACTCGACGTCCCTGTGGCCCGGCGCTCCTCGCGAGGCACGATGTAGTTCCAGGTGGCCCGGCCGGCGTACGCGTTGTCCCAGGAGGTCCACGCTCCACGGGACGGGCCGCGGGCGACGAGCTGGTTGCCGCGGTCGGTGACCTTGATGTCCGTCGTGATGTCCCCAGCCGTTGTGGTGTCGATCCGACCGGTCAGGTCATAGCCGAAGCTCCAGGGCGCGTAGGTCGCTGGGCCGCGGCCCGCTGCGGTTCGGACGAATCCGGTGTCGGTCATCGTGGTGCTCTGGCCGTCCGTCGTCTCACCGTCCGCCCAGTAGTGGTGAGTCTTCTGCGCCACCTCGCGGTGCACCGTCGTCGTCACCGGTCCGTGCGAGGTGTTCAGCGTGCCAGTGGTCGTCAGTCCGTGCCGGCCGTTCAGGTCTGCCGTGAAGTACGCCCCGTCCTGACCGGTCGTGTTGCTGACCGCAGGGGTGGTCTGCTGAGGTGCGCGCACGGTCCCCGTCACCCGCGTCGAGTGCTCGTCCTGCCAGCTGCGGAAGGCCACTGGGACGTCCCAGCCACCACCGGCAGCACCGTCGACCTTGATGCTGACCTGATGCGCCTTGCCGTCCGTCATGCTCGCGACGAACGGTGTGAGGTCGAGCTGAACTGGCTTGATATCAAACGCTCTTGGCGCCGGGAGGACGTACCAGAGGAACGGGTTGGACCAGCCGCCGGTGTAGATGTGCGGGTAGGGCGTCGCGATCCCCGCGAGCCGACCGTCCACGTAGACCTGCAGCTCGCGCCACGGCCCTTGATCGGTCTTGCACCAGTAGTCGTCGGGACTCTTGGTCGGCGCCGCGGTGTACCAGAACTCCTCGCAACCGCCACCCGAGCCGGTCGCATAGACGTCGGCGACCAGGCGCTCGGTGTTGGGCTTGATCGTCAACGTGCCGTGCGTGTCACCCGCTCCCCCGGTCGGGTCGGCCAGTGGCTGCACCTGCTCAGCGCCCTTCGCCGCCGGCCATCTCGCCGACGTGCCGTAGAACGTGAGGTCGACCGTGACATCGAGCACGCCGGTGTAGGTGTCATCGACGACGTTGCCGATCGACATCTGCACCTCCTGAGGGGAGCGCAGCAGCGTCGCGTAGTCCGTGACGTCGCGCTCGACGCTCCACTCGATGCCGTCGGCGGAGGGCTCGGGCGTGCTCGTCTTGAAGACCGGCACGCCGCCGACCTTGAGCCAGCCGAGGCGGTCGTACTGCCGGCCCTTCACGGCGCCGTGCATCGTGAGCACGACCTTGCTCCAGTCACCGGCGCACTGGGCCGGCGGCGTGAACGCACTGGTGTAGACGTTGAAGTCACGGAAGCCGTGATCGACGATCCGACTCGTGCAGCTCTTGGTGTTCGGCTTGGCGATCGGACGGTCCGCGGTGCGCGGGTTGTCGTGGTCGCTGCCGAAGTACGGCGGTACGTCCGCCGCGCCGCTCGTCGCCGCGGTGCCGGCCATGAGGGCCAACGCTCCCAGGGTCGCTGCCATCGTTCGTCGGACGCTCATCGCGGGACCACCTTCTCGCTCAGCAGGGTAAGACCGGAGGTCACGTTATCGATCACACGTCACCCACGGACCCAATTGAGCCAGTCAGGCGTCGGACAGCTCGCGCGTCACGTTGGCCCGGGCCTCGGCTTCCCAGTGCTCCTGGGCGTACGCCGTGGTGAACAGTGACGGCTGGTCGAGCAGCGCCTGCAAGACCGCGGCGCGCCCGGTGGCGAAGGCGTCGTCGGGCACGGCGGCGTACTCCGCCCGGACATCCTGCACGTAGGCGTCGTAGCGCTCCAGCCCCGAGGCGAGGATCGCCAGGTCGGCGTCGAAGAGCACGGCCGCGTTGACGTCGCCGGCCGTCGAGGCGTGAGTCGCGGTCCCGCGTACGAGGCGGGCCACCTCGGCGACAACACTCCAGGCCACGCCGGCCGACGTGAGCCAGACCTCCGCGCGCTGGGCCGAGAGCTCCTCGTTGCTCGCCCGCGCGGTCCAAGGCACCGCGACGTCGTAGACCACGTCGTGGAAGTACGCCGCCAGCACGATGGCTGGTCGGTCGATCCGCAGGTCCGGCGAGGCCGTACAGATCTCATCGATGCGGTCGAGCACCTCGGCCAGGTGCTGCACATCGTGGTAGTGCCGCCAGGGTTGTTCGTACGCCGCCACGAGGCGCTCCCCCAGCGTCACCTGATCGCGCAGCGGCCAGGCGTGCCGCGCCCGGTCGGAGGCCGCGGACATCGTCAGTCGCGGTAGGCGATCTGCGTCTTGAGCTGACCGTCCGCGACCGTGGCATCGACGGTCTCCAGGCGACGGTCACGTGGCTGGTTGACCAGCGGAGCGGCCGTCTCGTTGAGCGCCTGGACGAACTTCTTGCCCGACATCATCGGCTGCCCGTCAGACGTGAGCTGGACGCGCGTCACACGCTGCACGTCGTCGAACATCACTGTCGCCATGACCTGCTCGGGGTCACCACCGAGCCGCTCCACCTCGGCAGCGCACTCCCGTCCGAGCTGGTCGGCGAGCTCGAGCAGCGCGGAAGGGGCAAGCGGCTCACCGCCGGCCTCTGCGCGCGGCTCCTCTTTGTTCCTGTTCCAGATAGCCACGGCGACACCATAGGGACAAAGGGGCCGTGCGCGCAGGACACTCGCACCGCGGGTCTCACATCCACCACACCCGAAGGGACGTACGGCCGGGTCCGCTCTCGTGGCAGGCTCGACACCACGAGCCGGGAGGCGGTGAGCATGGCGGCAGCAGGAGCGCGTACGCGCCGCATTCTCGTGTGCGCGATCACCGCAGTCGTCGGCACGGTCCTGCTTGCTCTCTCGCTCGGCACCGCGCCGGGCGACTCACGGTTCTACGGACTCACGCTCGCCCTGGCCGCGACCTGGGGTCTGGGAGCTGCCCTCTCCGGGCCGCTTCCCCTGTGGCGGTCGCGGGCCGGCGACCGCCCGGGGCAGGCTGCGCGACCAGCCCTGGCCGGCGTACTGACAGGGCTGAGCCTGACGCTCGTGTCCACCATGGGCGCGCTCGTGCTGGCTCAGGTGGAGTCCCTCCGGTCCGCCATCGACGACGTCATCGACATTGCGCAGCAGGGCAGCTATCCGGTTGTCGTGCTGCTCGCCCTGCTGACGGGTTCGGTCGAGGAGCTGTTCTTCCGCGGCGCGCTCTACGACGCGCTGCGTGACTGGCACCCGGCCGAGGTGACCGTGGCGGCGTACGCGCTCATCACCGTTGCGACCGGCAACCTCATGCTGATCGTGGCGGCCGTCCTGCTCGGCGGGGTCACGGCGCGACAGCGCCAGGTCACCGGCGGCGTCCTGGCCCCAATACTCACCCACGTGATCTGGTCACTGGGCATGGTGTCGGTGCTCCCTGCAGTCCTGGAGGTCACGTCATGACACGTCGGGTTCTCGTTACTGGAGTCACCGGATATCTCGGGTCCAGGCTGGTGGTCCCACTTCTCGAATCTGGTTGGGACGTCAGGGTTCTCGCGCGTACGCCGGCCAAGCTCGACCGACACCCGTGGCGCAGCCAGGTGGAGGTTGTGCAGGGCGACGCGACCGATACGGACACCGTCGAAGCCGCGATGCAGGACGTCGCTGTCGCCTACTACCTCCTGCACTCGATGGATGGTGCCGGTGACCTCGCGGATCGCGATCATGAGATGGCCAAGACCTTCGCCGACGCGGCTGCGGCGGCCGGCGTCGAGCGCATCGTCTATCTCGGCGGGCTCCACCCGGCCGGCCAGGATCTGTCCGAGCACCTCGCGTCGAGGGCGGACGTCGGGCAGGTCTTCCTCGACGGCGAGGTGCCGGCAGTCGTCCTCCAAGCCGCCATCCTGATCGGCTCCGGCTCGGCGTCGTTCGAGATGCTGCGGCACCTCACCCACCGGCTCCCGGTGATGCTCACCCCGCGGTGGGTGCGTAGTCGTATCCAGCCGATCGCGATCGACGACGTCCTCCACTACCTGGTGGGTGCTGCAGATCTCCCGTCGACGGTCAACCGGACCTTCGACGTCGGCGGGCCGGACGTCCTGACCTATCAGCAGATGATCGAGGGATTCGCGGACGTGGCCGGGCTGCACCGCCGCCTGGTCCTGATCGCTCCCGTGCTCACTCCGCAGCTCGCGAGCCTATGGGTCGGACTGGTCACACCGGTCCCGTCATCGATAGCCCGACCGCTGGTCGACAGCCTCGTGCACGATGTCGTGTGCGGTGAGCACGACATCGACCAGTGGGTCCCGGCACCCGAAGGCGGCGCCACGTCGTACACCGAGGCCGTACGCCGGGCGCTCACCCCGCGCGAGGACCTCAGTCCCCCGCCTGCGGCGAGCGTCTGGCCGGGTGACCCCGACTGGGTCGGCTGACAACGGCGTACGACTGCATTCGCCGGCCGTGCATCTGTGGGCCATCGCCGGGTTCCCGGGCCCTTCTTGACTGGACCCATGGACGTCTCACGCAGAAGCCTGCTCATCGGCGCGCTCGGCACCGGCATCGCCGCTGTCCCCTTGATCGCGGAAGCCTCCCCTCTTCGCGTCAGCGCTCGAACCGATCCCTTCACCCTTGGCGTCGCCTCCGGGGACCCGACTGCGGACGGCGTCGTGCTGTGGACCCGCCTGGCCCTCAACCCGCTCGATGAGTCAGGTCTCGGTGGTATGCCGAACCGGCCGGTCAGCGTGCGGTACGAGGTCGCGGACGACGAGAAGTTCCGCCGCGTCGTCCGCCGCGGCGCCCAGGTCGCCCGGCCCGAGTCGGCCCACAGCGTGCATGTCGAGCTGAGCGGTCTGCGTCCGGGCCGGGAGTACTACTACCGGTTCCGCGTCGGTACCCACGTCAGTCCGGCCGGTCGTACGGTCCTCGCGCCGGCCGGCCACGAGCTCGCGTCCGGCCTCTCGATGGCCTTCGCCTCGTGCTCGCAGCTCGAGCACGGCTGGTTCACGGCGTACCGGCGGATGGCCGAGGACCAGCCCGACCTCGTGCTGCACCTCGGCGACTACCAGTACGAGTACAAGGCCGGTGCCTACGAAGGGCGAGGAGGCAACGTACGAGATCACGCCGGTCCCGAGACCGTCGACCTCGCGAGCTATCGCCTGCGTCACGCGCAGTACAAGAATGACCCCGATCTGCAGGCGGCGCACGCCATCGCGCCGTGGCTGGTGGTCTTCGACGACCATGAGGTCGACAACAACTGGGCAGATGAGGTCCCTGAGAACACCAAGGCGGATGAGTGGAACGACACGGCTGCGCGCTTCCGCGTCCGTCGTGCCGCCGCGTTCAAGGCGTACTACGAGAACATGCCGTTGCGCCACTCCAGCATCCCGAACGGGCCGGACATGCAGATCTACCGTCGCCTGCAATGGGGCCGGCTCGCCAGCTTCCACATGATGGATACTCGCCAGTACCGCGACGACCAGGCGTGCGGCGACAGCTGGCAGAAGAACTGTGACGCCCGCCTCGACGAGAGCCGGACGATCACCGGTCCACGCCAAGAGCGTTGGCTGCTCGAAGGATTCAAGGCTTCCCGGGCCCGGTGGGACATCCTTGGTCAGCAGGTCTTCTTCGCCGAGAAGGACCGCAACGCCTCCGCAGACATCACCGACGTGTCGATGGACGGATGGGACGGGTACGCCGCGTCTCGCCGACGGATCACGCAGGGCTGGGTCGACGCGCGCGTACGCAACCCGATCGTGCTGACCGGCGACGTGCACCGCAACTGGGCCAACGACCTCAAGGTCGACTACCGCGACCCGAGCGCACCCGTCGTCGGATCCGAGCTGGTCTGCACCTCGATCACGTCCACCGGTGACGGAGACGGCTCGACGGTCGAGCCCACCATGCCGACCAACCCCCACCTGAAGTTCTACAGCGACGACCGTGGCTACGTCCGTACGCGCATCACCCCGGGCGCGATGCGGGCCGACTTCAGGGTGATCGATTCGGTTGCTACGCAAGGCGGTTCGGTCTCCACGAAGGCGTCTTACCAGGTGCTTGACGGTCAGCGCGGACTGCAGCGCGCGCTCTGAACGGACCGGGGCGTCCGCGACCAGCACGGTCGCGGACGCCCGAAGCGTGATCAGCTCTTGCCGGGTGTGCAGGGCGGCGGGTCCGCAGGCGGCTTGACGTCACCGGTGGCGTACGGCAGTGGCGCGTCCTTGACCTGATAGCCGCGACCGGAGGCGTACGACGTGAACGGCGCCGGTGCCATGCCCATCCGATGGCATCGACCGTCCACAACGCCCCATGAGAAGCCCATCCGGTCGAACTTCTTGCCACGTGGGTCGTCGTAGACCGAGAACGACATCCGCTCGCCCTTGGGGAAGTCCACGCCACCGTCCACGACACCGGAGACCACGGCCACGGGACCGGTCGCCATGACGTAGTCGACCTTGACGCTCCCCTTGTGGTGCTTGATCGAGCCATCGGGCATCGGCTCCGGGTGGTCGATCTTGACGCTGCCATGAGCAGCGCCGAAGACGATCTGGCCGTTCTCGATCTTGTAGGGGTTGCCATGAGCGTCAAACGTGAAGCGCCGCAACGGGTTCTGCGGGTCGACGCTGTAGCGCACCCAGGCGTCGCCGGTCACGTGACCTTCGGTGTGAGGCTGCACGACCGCCGCGAGGGTGCCAGTCGCGTGCGGTGCAGCGACCGCGCGAGTGCCCTGGACGAGGGCCGCGCAGCCCAGGACCGCCACGACGGCCGTTGCGGCAAGAGTTCGTTTGCGTGCTCGGGTCAGGCTCGGATTCATCTGTGGCTCCTGGTCAGTTCGTCCGGACGGTCTGTCCGTTCCGTCGAACTTCCCAGTGCTGCAACGGTTCTCGGCTCCCTCGCAGGTGGGGTACCACTCCCACGCTGGTGTGGGATCCGCCTCAGCTGCTCGGCTTGCTCTCCCGCCAGGTGCGCTCGAAGGGCAGCCGCCACGCGTGCGGAGCGACCAGCTGGTGGATGGCGTTCGGTCCCCAGCTGTCCTGCGGGTAGGGCTTGACCAAGGGTGGGTCGTCCAGCAACGCCGCCGATCGCTCCCACAGGCTCTCGATGCCTTCGGACGTGGTGAACAACGTGTGGTCCCCGCGCATCGCATCGAGGATCAGCCGCTGGTAGGCCTCGAGGACGTCCTCCGCCTCCTGCGTCTCTCGGGTGGCGAACTGCATCGACAGCTTCTCCAGGCGCATCCCGGGTCCCGGTCGCTTGCCATAGAACGAGAGCGAGAGCTTGGAGGCGTCAGCCAGGTCGAAGGTGAGGTGGTCCGGCCCCTGCGTCCCGACTCCCGAACCGGGCGGGAACATGCTCTTGGGCGCCTGGCGGAAGGCGATCGAGATGATCCGCTGCCCCTCAGCCAGCCGTTTGCCCGTACGCAGGTAGAACGGCACGTCCGCCCAGCGCCAGTTGTCGATCTCGCACTTCATGGCGATGAACGTCTCGGTGTCGGAGTCCGGCGACACGCCCTCCTGGTCGCGGTAGCCGGCGTACTGACCCCGCACGACGTTCTGCGGGTCGATCGGCATCAGCGACCGGAAGACCTTGTTCTTCTCCTCGCTGATCGCGCGCGGCTCCAGCGCGGTCGGCGGCTCCATCGCGACGAACGCGAGCACCTGCAGCAGGTGCGTCACGACCATGTCCTTGTACGCCCCGGTCGCCTCATAGAACTCGGCCCGGTTGTCGAGGCCGAGCTTTTCGGGGATGTCGATCTGCACGTGGTCGATGAAGGTGCGGTTCCAGATGGGCTCGAAGAGTCCGTTGGCGAACCGGAAGGCCAGGATGTTCTGGGCCGCCTCCTTGCCAAGGAAGTGGTCGATCCGGAAGATCTGATCCTCCGAGAACGTCTGGTGTATCTCGGCATTCAGCGCTACGGCGCTCGCCAGGTCGGTGCCGAACGGCTTCTCCATCACGACCCGCGAACGGTCGACCAGGTCTGCGGCAGACAGCATGGCGATCACCGCGCGGGCCGCCTTCGGCGGGACGCTCAGGTAGTGCAGGCGGCGTACGCCCTCGCCCAGCTCGGCCTCGGCGTCCTTGACGGCCTTGGCCAACGCCTCCGGCCCGGCGCCCTGCGGCACATAGTGCAGGCGGGCCGCGAACTCCTTCCAGTCCGCATCCGTGAGCGGCTTGGCGCTGAACTCGTCCAACGCCTTCTTGGCGAAGTCACGGAAGCCCTCGTCGTCGTACTCCTCGAGCGACGTACCGACGACCTGTACGTCCGGAGTCAGGTCGGACAGCGTCAGGTGCGCGAGACCAGGAATCAGCTTGCGCCGACCCAGGTCGCCGGTCGCGCCGAACAGCACGACGACATGCGGCGCGGTTGGCTCGCTGTCCAGCCGTCGCCGGCTGCTCGGGTGCGGGTAGGCGATGCTCTCGTCGTTGCCCATGAGTCCGATCCTGCCACCGGAACGGGGAACCGCGCTGGTGGCCCGCCGCGTCCGTTCTGAGGGCGGCTGGCCGGTCGCCCGATGACAGGAAGAAAGGCCCCACGATGAACAAGAAGCTGCTCGCCTCAACACTGGCCGGCGCCGCGCTCGCCTCCACCGGAGCTCTTGCCATGAGCAGCGGTGCGGATGCAGCGCCGGGCGCGGTCAGATACAGCATCGTGTCGCAGTGCAAGGGTTCGATCGTCGAGAGTGGTCCGCTGCGCAACCTCTACGAGCGCAAGCACGGAGAGTGGCAGCTCTGGTACTCCTCCGCCAACAACGGCACGAACTGCCTCATGGTCTTCGACCGGGCGACCGGTAGCCACCAGATGGACGCCGGCCTGGCCATCAAGGGCGCGCCGGGCTTCGGCAAGGAGGACAGTGGCACGTTCTCCTCGTACGCCGGCGGCATCCAGGCGACCAACACCAACAACCGTTGCGTGTGGATCCAAGGCAGCGTCACCTACCCCGGGTCGATGGGCGGGCTGCACGGCGTCCTGCTCAGCAAGAGCGGAGCCGTTCGCAACAGCAAGTGGATCCACTGCGGCTGACCACCAAACAGCGACACGATGGGCCCGGAGCGAGTATCGCTCCGGGCCCGTCCAAGGTTGACTCAACCCGGAGGTCCGCCATGTCACATGATCCACAGACCACGAGCCGGCCCGCCCTACGCGCGTCCCTTGCCGTCGTGACAGCCGCGCTCGCGCTGACCGCCTGCCAGGACGAGGCTCACGTCCCGTCCGGGCCAGGGCCATCCCCGACGTCCTCTGCCTCTGGGCCCGCACGCGCAGGACAGCCGTTCAGACTCGCCGTGGGCCAACGGGTCGAGGTCGACTCACGAGATGCCGT
This sequence comes from Luteipulveratus mongoliensis, assembly GCF_001190945.1. NCBI lineage: Bacteria > Bacillati > Actinomycetota > Actinomycetes > Micrococcales > Dermacoccaceae > Luteipulveratus > Luteipulveratus mongoliensis. Next base: position 3,709,061 of record NZ_CP011112.1, read on the forward strand.
CACCTTCGTCAAGATCGTCGAGGACTCCCGGTGTCCCGCTGACACGGAGTGTGTCTGGGCCGGGCAGGTCAAGGTCGCCGTCCGGCTCCAACCCGTGGGCGTCCCCGCTCGCGACCTGGTCCTGACCTTTCCGATGTCCGCCCGCGACTCCGACCGAGCGACGTACGCCGGCCGCACCCTGCGGCTCACTGCGGTCAGCCCGCGTGCGCAGACCGACTCCGCCACCGTCGTACTGACCCGGGCGAGCAACCCGACGACAACGGCACTCTGACTAACCCGCGCTGACCGGCTCCGGCTCGCCGGACGGACTCGTCGTCGGCGTCGGAACAGTACGGAGGTTCTCGCCCTCGACATCGATGTCCGGAAGGATCTTGTTGAGCCAGCCCGGGATCCACCAGGCCCGCTCATCGAGCAGGGCCATGGCCGTCGGCATGATGACCATGCGTACGAGGAACGCGTCAAACACGATCGCGGCTGCCATCGCGAATCCCATGAGCTTCAGGAAGGTCTCATTGGACAACGTAAACCCGGCGAAGACCGAGATCATGATGATCGCCGCGGCAGTGACAACTCGAGCACCCGCCCGGTAACCGATGCGGATGGCCTCGTGGGTGGACTCCCCGTGGTGATGCTCTTCACGCATCCGACTGACCAGGAACACCTGGTAGTCCATGGCCAACCCGAACACGATGCCGATGAGGAAGATCGGCATGAACACCAGGATCGGGCCGCGATCCTCGGGCTTGATCCAGCCCAGCCAGCCTTCCTGGAAGAACCCGACCGTGACACCGAAGGTTGCCGCGATCGACAACAAGAAGCCCAGTGCCGCGATGAGCGGAATGATCACCGACCGGAAGACGATCATGAGCAGGATGAACGCCAGGCCGACAACCACCACGAGGTACAACGGCAGCTTGCTGGTGAGCGCGTGTGAGAAGTCGGCATTGATCGCCGCCACGCCACCGATGCCGACGTACGCCTTGGTCGACTGCTGGATTCCCGAGGCCTTGTCGCGCACCTGATCGAGCAGCTTTGAGGTCTCCGGTGTCGAAGGTCCACTGCTCGGCACGATCACGAACTGGGCGGCATCACCCTTGCTGTTCGGGATGGGCCCGACAAAGCCACCCGGCGCAATGTGGTCGAGTCCTTTGACCTGTGCGGTGAACTGCTTCTCAGCCGCCTTGAGGTCGCCGCCCGAGCCGCCGTCGATGACGGCGATGAGGGGCGCGGACTTACCGGCGCCGAATGCATCGCTCTGGACTTTGATCGCTGCCTTGTCCGACTGCGCCGCAAAGTCCAGTCCCAGCTCCAGCTTGGAGAGGGGCAGGGCTGCCAGCACCAGGACGGCCACGGCCGCCAAAAGGTACGGCAGCGGATGTTTGGTGAAGGCCGTGCCGATGCGCTGACCGAGGGTTCGGCGATGCACCTTGACCGGAACCCACAGCAACGGAACGCGCGGCTTGAAGATGATGGACTTGAACAGACCAAGGAGCGCCGGCAGCACGGTGAGCGCAACCAGGACCGCGAGAACCACGGTCACCGCCGCGCCGAGACCCATCTGCGAGAGGAACGACATTCCGGTGAGGGACAGGGCGCACAACGCGATAACGACGGTCGCGCCGGCAAAGACCACGGCCGACCCGGCCGTGCCCACCGCGACACCTGCCGCATGTGCGTAGTCGGTCGTGCCCTGAGTCTCGAACCGGTATCGCGAGATGACGAAGAGGGAGTAGTCGATACCGACCGCGAGGCCGATCATCGTGGCCAGACCGGTCGTCGAGGTGCCGAGTGTCAAGAAGGACGTGCCGATGGCGATGATCGACGAGGACAGCCCGATACCGATCATCGCTGCACCGAGCGGCATGAGCGCGGACAGCAGAGCGGCGAACGTGATGATGATGACGATCAGAGCCACTCCGACGCCGACGAGCTCGGCCGGCGGCTCGGAGACGGCCTCGTTGGCCGACCCGGCGGTCTCCACGTTGATCCCGGCGGCCCGACCCTCCTTCTTCGCAGCGGTCATCGCCGCGATCGTCTGATCGGTGACTCCGGTATCGGCTCCGCTCAGCTTGGCCGTCAGCGTGATCGGCAGAGCGGCGACCTTGCCGTCCGGACTCAACGTCTCGGCCGCGCCCGGCCCCCGTGTCGGGTTGACGATCGCGGCGCGCTCAGCAGCACTCAGCTGGGGAATCTCGCGCAGCTTGGCGATCACCTTGTCCACCGCTGCAGCATTTGTGCCTTGAGTGAGCCGCTGGCCGTTGGTCGACTGAAAGACGACAGTGGCCGTTGCGGCGTCAGTGCTGGCGGTCTCCGGGAACTTCTTCTGCAAGACCTCCTGCGCCTTGACGGCCTGACTGCCCGGAAGGTTGAAATCGTCCTTGAACGGTTTGGATACCGCTGAACCGATTCCGGCGATGGCCACGATCGCGATGATCCACACCGCGAGTACGGCCCACCATCTGCGGTAGGAGAAGTGGCCGATCTTGTAAAGGAAGGAAGCCATGAATCGCTTTCGTGTCGGTCACGCCGGCGGGGAAAGGATCCGCACGCCCAAGCCGAATCGAAGGCCGTAGCTGCGGAGAAAGCTCGCCCGTCATCGTACGCAACGCCCAGCATGTCGCGGCGTTTGTGACAGGCGCCAAATTTCGTGTTCCCCGGCCTTGTCTTGCCGGTTCTCGAACACACCAAGAACCGGGCACCGCCATGTCGTCATGGTGGTGCCCGGTCCGTGGGTTATCGGATCGTTCTAGCTGCAGCCGCTGGTGCTACCGCAGCCCTCGCACACGTAGCAGCTGCCAGCCGGACGCATCTTGGTGCCGCACGTCATGCACATCGGCGCGTCCGCGGCCTTGCCCTGGAACTTCTCCAGCAGGTCCGCCGAGGAGTGGATCTCTGCCGAGACCTCTCGGACGTCAGCCGCACCCGACCCTGACTTCACGTCGGTGTCGACGGACTCGTCCTCGACCGGGTCAGCCTTCTTGGCCGAGGCCGGCGCCGCCGACTGCGAGTACGACTCGAACTCTCCGGCGACGTCCTCACCGGACTCCTCCGACGACGTCGCATCGGCGTACGAACCGGTCTCGAGCTGACGTGCACGCTCCTCGGCCGTGTGGATGCCGATGAACGAGCGGGTCTCGAAGTCCATGTGGTCCAGCGCCAGGCGACGGAAGACGTAGTCCATGATCGACTGCGCCATCCGGATGTCCGGGTCGTCGGTCATCCCGGCCGGCTCAAACCGCATGTTGGTGAACTTCTCGACGTAGGTCTCCAGTGGCACGCCGTACTGGAGCGCGACAGAGACGGCGACCGAGAACGCGTCCATGACGCCCGCGAGGGTCGAGCCCTGCTTGCCGAACTTCAGGAAGATCTCGCCGAGCTCGCCGTCCGCGTGCGTGCCGGCCGTGAGGTAACCCTCCGCACCGCCGACCGCGAACGACGTGGTCTGGCTGCTGCGACGCTTGGGCAGACGCTTGCGGATCGGGCGGTACTCAATGACCTTCTCGACGCCGGCCTCGCCTGCGGCCTTCTTGCCCTTGGCCGTCGAACCGCCGTCGGACAGCGGCTGGCCGACCTTGCAGTTGTCGCGGTAGACCGCCAGCGCCTTGAGGCCGAGCTTCCAGCCCTCCAGGTGAACCTCCGCGATCTCCTCGACCGTGGCCGTCTCCGGCAGATTGACCGTCTTGGAGATGGCACCGGAGAGGAACGGCTGCGCAGCAGCCATCATCCGGACGTGGCCCATCGCACTGATGGCACGCTCGCCCATCGCGCAGTCGAAGACCTCGTAGTGCTCCTGTTTCAGACCGGGCGCGTCAATGACGTGGCCCTTGTCAGCGATGTGCTCAACGATCGCCTCGATCTGCTCCTGCTGGTAGCCGAGCTTCTTCAGGGCGCGCGGGATGGTCTGGTTGACGATCTGCATCGAGCCGCCACCGACGAGCTTCTTGAACTTGACCAGCGAGAAGTCCGGCTCGATGCCGGTCGTGTCGCAGTCCATCATGAAGCCGATGGTGCCGGTCGGCGCGAGCACCGAGGCCTGCGCGTTGCGGTAGCCGTGCTTGTCGCCGAGCTCGATGACCTCCGCCCAGGCCTTGGTGGCCGCGCGGTGGATGTCGCCGTCCATCACATCGAGCGTGCGGACCTCGTCGTTGGCCGAGCGGTGCTTGCGCATGACGCGCTTGTGAGCCTCGGCGTTGCGGGCATATCCGGCGTACGGACCCACGACAGCGGCGATCTCTGCTGACCGCTTGTAGGAGGCACCGGTCAGCAGCGAGGTGATCGAACCTGCCAGGGCGCGACCGCCCTCAGACTCGTAGCCGTGGCCGGTGGCCATCAGCAGGGCACCGAGGTTGGCGTAACCGATGCCGAGCTGGCGGTAGTCGACGGTGGTCTTGCCGATGGCCTCCGTCGGGAAGTCGGCGAAGCAGATCGAGATGTCCATCGCGGTGATGACCAGCTCGACGACCTTCTGGAAGGTCGCGGTGTCGAACGTGTCGTCGTCCTTGAGGAACTTCAGCAGGTTCAGGGACGCCAGGTTGCAGGAGGAGTTGTCCAGCGACATGTACTCCGAGCACGGGTTGGACGCGGTGATGCGGCCCGTCTCCGGGTTGGTGTGCCAGTCGTTGATCGTGTCGTCGTACTGCAGGCCCGGGTCGGCACACTCCCAGGCGGCCTTGTTGATCTTGTCGAACAGCTCGCGAGCGTCGACCTCCTCGATCACCGAGCCGTCGCTGCGGGAGGTGAGGCCGAACGTCTTGCCCTCCTCGACCGCACGCATGAACTCGTCGCTGACGCGGACCGAGTTGTTGGCGTTCTGGTACTGGACGGAGGTGATGTCCTTGCCGCCCAGGTCCATGTCGAAGCCGGCGTCGCGCAGCGCGCGGATCTTGTCCTCCTCGCGCGCCTTGGTCTCGATGAACTCCACGATGTCGGGGTGGTTGACATCGAGGACGACCATCTTGGCCGCCCGTCGGGTGGCGCCACCGGACTTGATGGTGCCGGCCGACGCGTCAGCGCCGCGCATGAACGAGACCGGACCAGAAGCCGTACCGCCGCTGGAGAGCAGCTCCTTGGAGGAGCGGATACGGGAGAGGTTGAGGCCGGCGCCGGAGCCACCCTTGAAGATGAACCCCTCCTCCTTGTACCAGTTGAGGATCGAGTCCATCGAGTCGTCGACGGACAGGATGAAGCAGGCCGAGACCTGCTGCGGGCTCTTGGTGCCGACGTTGAACCAGACCGGTGAGTTGAACGCGAACACCTGGTGCAGCAGCGTCCACGTCAGCTCGTGCTCGAAGAGCTCCGCGTCCTCGTCGCTGCGGAAGTAGCCGAAGTCTTTGCCGGCCTTGACGTAGGTCAGCACCACGCGGTCGATGAGCTGCTTGAGGCTCTTCTCGCGGACGTCCGTGCCCAGTGCGCCGCGGAAGTACTTGGTCGTGACGATGGTGGAGGCGTTCAGCGACCAGAAGTCGGGGAACTCGACACCGCGCTGCTCGAAGATCGTCTCGCCGGTCTTCCAGTTCTGCTGGACGACATCACGCGACTCCCAGGTCACCTCGTCATAGGGGTGCACGCCGGGCGTGGTGTAGATCCGCTCGACCTTTACACCCTTGCTCTTGCGACGAGCCTGTGACTGCGCGCGCGTCGTCTCCGTCATGGCGACTCTCCCTCTCTCGTTCTTCACTGATCGTCTCGCTGACCACTGACAGTGGTCGTGATGTCTTCGGGTCCGTGCTCGGTGTCGGACTCCACCCGCAGCAGCGTGATCGCGGCCTCGAAGTCCTCGAGGGACTCAAAGGCCTGGTAGACGCTGGCGAATCTCAGGTAGGCGACCTCGTCCAGCAGCCGGAGTGGGCCGAGGATCTCCAGGCCGACGTCGTGCGCGTCGATCTCCGCGACACCCTTGGCCCGGATCGACTCCTCCACCTGCTGGGCCAGGAGCGCGACGTCGTCATCGCTCACCGGTCGCCCCTGACAGGCCTTGCGTACGCCGCTGATCACCTTGCCCCGGCTGAACGGCTCACTGGCGCCGGACCGCTTGACCACGGTCAGGCTGGCGTTCTCCATCGTGGAGAACCGCTTGCCGCAGCTCGGACACTGTCGCCGCCGCTTGATGCAGGTGCCGTCCTCGTTGGTGCGGCTGTCGACCACTCGACTGTCGTTGTGACGGCAGAACGGGCAGTGCATGGCGGCTCCTCTCCACATACGTCGTACGCCGCCCTCACCCGTCATGGTCAACACCGAAATGGGCATAGGAATGCCCGGAGACGGTGCTCTGACGGTGTCCCTCCGCGTCTTCCTGTGGATAAACCTGTGGGTATCCGGTGGATGACCTGGGGACTATATGTGGACGACTTACAGCGGTGTAACTACTAGATATAGGGATCGTAAGACGCCTGGCGCCCAGGTGCAAGATCCGTCGGCCTTGGGTTGTCCAGCAGTCAGATCACTGCAGGTCAGGGACCTGCGGTGGGCGTGTCGCAATGTCCGAATCCGGCGTGTCGCGCGGCGATCGGTGGTACCGGTCGCCACCCACGCCGCACCACCATCGAACGCGCCACGGCCGGGCCGTCCACCACGCGGTGGATGGCCCGGCCGTCACGACGCGTGGTGCGAAGTCAGCCCTGCGGGATCACCAGCCGCTGGCCGGCGCTCACCTGGAGAGAGCTCAGTCGGTTAGCGAGCTGCAACCTGGCCACTCCCTCGTGGACCGGCAGTCCAGGAAGCTCAGCCTGCGCGATCTCACTCAGCGTGGCACCCGGCTCAACCGTCACCACCCGAGTCGGTGGGGTGGAAGGCGAGGACGCCGCGGCGACGGAGGCTGTGACCAGACCCAGCACGGCCAGCGCTCCCGCCAGCAGGAGCATCAGGCGACCGCGCGGCGTCAGCCGAAGGCGCGGCCCCCTCGCCCTGCTCATCACCGGCTCGGGATCGGGCACCACCGTCAGGTGGCGCCGACGCACGGTGGGCGTCGAGCTCTGCGGATGCTCCCAGGCGATGACCGCGCTCATGATCTCCTCCAACCTCTGCTGTGCTGATCCGAACACATGTGCGATGGAACGCTTGTACGATGTATAGCACGGGTGTTCGATGAAGTCGAGACCAACCGCGAACGTCCGCCAGCTCCGCCACCCGCGACATGCGTCGTACAGGTGTTTGAGAACTGTGTCCGAAGTTCATAGGCTTGGCTCACAGATCGAGACTCAACCAGCGACCACTGACATCGCCTTGCGCGACGGTGCTCTGGCCGCGCTAAGACGGGGAACGAGGACCACCAGATGGCCAAGATCCACGAGCTGCCGGAGCCCGACAGCCACGCGCTGACCACGCGTCAGCGGAAGGTGCTGGACGTCATCCGCAACTCGATCGACCGCCGCGGCTACCCGCCGAGCATGCGGGAGATCGGCGAGGCGGTCGGCCTCACGTCTCCGAGCTCCGTCGCGCACCAGCTGTCCATGCTGGAGCGCAAGGGCTACCTGCGGCGTGACCCGATGCGCCCCCGGGCGATGGAGGTCGTGTCACCCGACATGGGCAAGCGCGACCGCGGCTACCGCGGCGGTCCGGTCAGCGCAGCTGCCGAGTCCGGCATCGACGAGACCGGCATCAACGACGAGCGCCCCGAGCCGTCCTACATCCCCGTCGTGGGACGGATCGCAGCGGGCGGCCCGATCCTGGCCGAGGAGGTCGTCGAGGATGTCTTCCCACTCCCCCGGCAGATCGTCGGCGAGGGCGACCTGTTCCTGCTGAAGGTGGTCGGCGACTCGATGGTCGATGCGGCGATCTGCGACGGCGACTGGGTCGTCGTTCACCAGCAGCAGACCGCGGAGAACGGTGACATCGTCGCAGCGATGCTCGACAACGAGGCGACCGTCAAGACGTTCAAGCGCACCCGAGGCAAGGTGTGGCTGATGCCCCACAACGAGGCCTACGAGCCGATCGACGGCGATGAGGCCACCATCCTCGGCAAGGTCACCGCCGTCCTGCGCAGGGTGGTCTGACCAGCTGTCATCGGCCTCCCGCTCTCCATCTCGCGGGATGCCGATGACTACTGAGGAAGTGCCTGCTCGAGATGGGTCAGCGTCTCTCCCAAGGGAGTCTCGATCTTGATCGTGGTCTCGGCTTCCCCGCGCGTACGACCGCGGGTGAGAACCGCGACCGGCAGGCCGAGGCGAGACGCACGTCGTACGAACCGATAGCCCGACATCACCATGAGCGAAGACCCGAGGACAAGCAGGCCATCCGACTGCTCGACCACACCAAAACACTTCTCCACCAACGGTTTTGGCACGGCCTCCCCGAACATCACCACGTCCGGCTTGAGCTTGTCCGAACCACACACGACGCAGGTCGCGACGCGAAAGGTCGAGACCAGCTCGTCAGGGAGTACGACGTCACCATCCGGTCGGATCTCACCGCCGACCTCGCGATCGAAGGTCGGATTCGCCTGGGTCAGCCGCTCGTCGATGACCTCGCGGTCGTAGCGTTCGCCGCACTGCATGCAGACGACGTGCGAGAGCGAGCCGTGCAGCTCGAGCACGTCGACCGAGCCGGCCTGCTGATGCAGCCCGTCGACGTTCTGAGTGATGACGGTGCCGAGCAGACCTCGGGCCTGCAGCCGAGCCACGACCTGATGACCGACGTTGGGTCGCGCGCCTTCAAAGCGTCGCCAGCCGACGTAGCTGCGCGCCCAGTAGCGCTGTCGGGCCTCCGGCGAGGCCAACAGCTCGGTGGCCGTCATCGGCGTGATGCGGCGTTCACCGTCGGGACCGCGGTAGTCAGGGATGCCCGACTCGGTGGACAGGCCGGCGCCGGTCAGCACGGACAGCCCACCCGCGGCGACGAGCCTGACCAGCTCGTCCCAGGTCGATGCGTCGACGTCCGGTGGTCGAGTCGTCGCCTCAGTCACACCAGCAGTATCCGGGACGTCTCCTGCTCACGGCGCTACGGGTCGCTGACCAGCGTGAATTACCGGACAGCGATGCGTTGGCAATATCGATAACACCAACTTATACTGGCGGGCATGATTGACGCTGCTGGCCTGCGCGTGATGCGCGCGATCTCCGATGAGGGCAGCTTCACCGCCGCAGCTGCCTCGCTGGGCTACTCCCAGCCAGCCATCTCCCAGATGGTGCGGCGACTCGAGGAGCGCACCGGCACGGTGCTGGTCGAGCGACTCGGCCGTACGGTCCGCCTCACCGAAGCCGGTCACATCCTTGCCCGGCATGCCGGACCGGTGCTGTCCGCTCTCGAGCTTGCGGAGGCAGAGGTCGCCGCCATCGCCGGGCTGCGTGCCGGGCGCGTACGGCTGATGGCCTTCCCGTCCTCCTCGTCGACCTTGGTGCCTCGTGCTCTCGCTCTGGTCAAGGAGCGATTCCCGGAGGTGCAGGTGACCTTCGCCGAGGCAGAGCCGCCGGAGTCCCTTGCCGCGCTGCGTGCCGGCGAGTGCGACCTCGCAGTGGCGTTCGCCTACGAGGGTGACGATCTCCCCCGTGGCGAAGAGGGCCTGGAGGCCTTCTCCATCCGCAAGCTCCTGGACGACGAGGTCCGTCTCGCGGTGTCCAAGAAGCATCCGCTCGCCGTGGCGGGCAAGGCCAAGCTGTCCGATCTGGCCGACGAGCAGTGGATCGCCGGCTGCCCTCGGTGTCGCGGCCACCTGCTCTCGCTCGCTGCGCGCGAAGGGTTCGTGCCCGAGGTCGCCTTCGAGACCGAGGACTACGTCGCGGTTCTCGGACTGGTTGCCGAGGGCCTCGGTGTCGCTCTGGTCCCAGACCTGATCCTCCGCTCAGCGAGCAACCCGGGCGTGGTGACGATGCCGATCGACCCGGCCAACCGTCGTACGGTCCTGGCCGTGACCACGCCTGACCTGCAACGGGTTCCGGCGGTCGAGGCCACCCTCGAGGCCTTGCACGAGGCCGCGCGCGCCACCTGCTGACCGCAGGATGCAGGGAGTTCTCCAAGGATTTGGGGTCATCGGGGCGGTCATCGCCGTCGGCTTCGTCCTCGCCCACACCGGTGTGCTCGACCAGGCCAGCCAGCTCATGCTCGCCCGTCTGGTGTTCTTCGTCGCGACGCCGTGCCTGCTGTTCACCCTGCTGCTGAAAGCAGATCTGCATCGGGTGTTCTCGGCAGGTCTGGTGGTCGCACTGGCCAGCGTGGTCTGTGCGGGCGGGATCTATCTGGTGCTGGCCCGGCTGGTGTTCCGCCGGGACGGCGCCGACACCGTGGTGGGCGTCTTGTGCTCGTCGTACGTCAACGCGGGCAACCTCGGGCTGCCGATCGCGGTGTACGTGCTCGGCAGCGGAGCGGCGATCGCACCGATTCTGCTCATGCAGCTGCTGGTCCTGACGCCGCTGTCCTTCGCGTTCTTGGACACCCTGACTTCCGGTCGGCGTCCATCGATCATGCGAGTCCTCTCGCAGCCGGCGCGCAATCCGGTGACCGTCGGCTGCTTCCTCGGTGTCGCCCTCGCCCTGACCGGGTGGGATCCACCCTCGATCGTCATCGATCCGGTCACCATGATCGGCGGAATCGCTGTGCCTGCAGCCCTTCTCGCGTACGGCGTCTCGCTGCGACTCGGTCCGCGACCGCTGTCCGGCGGCTCGGCCGGCGAGCTCGCCACAGTGGCGCTGCTCAAGGTCGCGGTGCAGCCGCTGGCGGCGTGGGCGATCGCGCGCCTCGCGTTCGGGATGAGTGGCAAGGACCTCCTCGCGGCCGTCATCGTCGCGAGCCTGCCGACCGCGCAGAACATCTTCGTCTACGCCACCCGCTACGGCCGCGCCGAGGTGCTCGCTCGCGATGCGATCTTCGTGACCACGGTCTCGTCAGTGCCGGTGCTGCTGGCCATCTCGGCTTTCCTCACCTGATCCTCGTCCGGGCCGCGTCGGACGTCAGCCCGGACGTGCGACCAGCGGCCGGCCACCCCTCACCACGACGGCGATCGCCCCACCGCGATCGGTGCGATAGACCGTCGAGCCGCTGTCTCGCAGCAAGGTCATGGTGCGCGGCGCAGGATGCCCGTAGTCGTTGTCGGCGCCGACACTGATCAGGGCGATCGGCGCGCTGATCGCCTTCATCAGCGACGGGTCCTGGTTGGCCGAGCCATGGTGAGCCACCTTGAGGACGCTCACGGGGCGGGACACCTGCTCACGGGCCAACGCTCGTCGGACCTGCGCCTGAGCCTCTCGCTCTGCGTCGCCCAGCAGGAGGATCCGGATGTCGGCAGTCTCGACGTCGAGTACGACGGAGGCGTTGTTCTGGACGGAGCCGGCGTGAATCTCTCTGGCAGGCCACAGGACTCGCGCTATCACGCCGGGCCAGCGCAGCTCGTCGCCGGCGATGAGCGCGCGCACCGGGACGCCATGCGCGGCCGCCGTTCGTTGGACCGACGGCTCCTGCGAGGGCTCCTCGTCCGCCGAGCTCGACTCGCCCGGTCGGTCATGGACAGAGGTCGTCAGGATTTCTCGGGTCGACCGTCCGTCCAGCGCTCCAGCGAGGCCGGCAACATGATCTGCGTGGAAGTGCGTCAGGACGACCGCGTCGAGAGTGGTGATCGCGAGCCGGTCCAGGCACGAGTCGATGAGAGCAGGGTCCGGGCCGGCATCGACCAGTACGCCCGAGTGCTCGCCCGTACGGAGCACTCCCCCATCGCCTTGCCCGACATCGCAGGCCACGTAGACCCACCCTTGCGGGGGCCAACCGAGTCCGGGCAGCGGAGTCCACGCAGCAAGCAACAGGACCGCGACGCCGGCCGCAACGGCCGGTCGCCGCAGAGCGCCGGCTACCAGCCACGGACCCAAGAACAGCAGGGCCAGCACCAGGCCGGCCAGGAGAAACGCACCCGGCGGACCGTCGGGCCACGGCAGAGTTCCGAGCGGAACACCTGCGAACACGTGCGCGATCTGGGCGATCCCCCATGCCGGAAGGCCCGCCAGCCAGGCGGGCACGACGGCCAGCGGACCGGCCCACGGCGCGATGGCGACGACCGCGACCCCGGCCAGCGTCGCCGGGGTGACCAGCGGTGCGGCCAGCAGATTCGCCGGAACGCCAACCACACTGACCGAGCCCTGCAGAAGCACGATGACCGGTGCGCACATGGCCTGCGCGGCGACCGGGATCGCGATCGCCTCCCCGAGCCACGACAGGCGCGACGGCAGGAACCGGGCGAACCACGCGCCCCAGGGGCGGGCGAACAGCACCAGTCCGAAAGTCGCCAGCACGGAGAGGGCGAAGCCGTAGGACGCGGCAAGCCACGGATCCACACACAGCAGCACCAGAACAGCACCGGCCAACGCCGGCGTCGCAGCACGCGGGCGTGACATCGAGGTGCCCAGCAACCCGACGACACCCATCGCCGAAGCCCGAACGACGCTCGGCTCCGGCCTGCACAGCATCACGAACAGCGCCAGCCCGAGCAGGCAGACCGGCAGTCGAGCGCGTCGGGGCACACGCAGCCAGCCGCACACCCACAGCACGGCCATCAGAACGACTGTGACATTGGTGCCACTGACAGCTGTCAGATGAGTCATGCCCGTCGCCCGCATGTCGTCGTCGAGCGCGGACGGCACCCGGCTCTTGTCGCCGATGACCAGCGCGGGCACCAACCCTCGCGGGTCGGCAGGGAGGTGATCGGTCGCCCGGCGGAGCGACGCTCGAAGATGCTCGACGGACCGGGTCAGGATGCTCGGCTGGCTGAGAATGGTTGGTGGCGAACGGGACTCGGCGATGGCCTCGACATCAGCGCCAGGCTCGGCCGGCGCCAGTCGGACGGTGGCGCGGACGCGCTGATGCCAAGTCACGTCGAGCCAGTGCTCGTCGCCGAAGAGCAGGATCGGTGTGCGCGGCGTGCTCTCCTGGCCCCGCCCGATGACCGAACGCACGGACAGGCGCACCATGACGAGCGTGCCCGGTCCCGGACGCCGGGACGCGACGGTGTGCGGGTCCGAGACCACCACTGCCTCGACCTGCGTCACCGCCCGCTGGGTCGCCAGACGCGGCACGGTCCCGGCCTGTCGAGTGGCCAGATGACCTGCCACGGCGACGGACACCAGTGCCGCGGCCGCACAGCACAGCCCGACCACGCGTACGGCCGTGCTCGGTCGTCGGCGATCGGCCCAGACCGCGCCCACCCCGAGGCCCAGCAGCACGACTGCAATGACCGCACCTTCGACCGGGCGACACCGCAGAGCAACGAGTGCCACCACCCAGGCAACCGCGGCCGGTACGAGCAGCCGGAAGTCGAGACCCATCCGGTCAGACACTCACCAGCGGGCGCAGCTGCTCCATGAGCTTGTCCCCGATGCCGCTGACCTCGCTCAGCTCTTCGACGCTGGTGAACCTGCCGTTCTCCGTGCGCCACTGCACGATGCGCTGCGCAATGACGGGACCGACACCAGGCAGCCCGTCGAGACCGGCCTCGTCAGCGGTGTTGAGGTTGACGGGACCGCCGGGTGCTGACGAGCCAGCACCGGCGACTGGCCCTCCCGCCGAGCCCGTGGACGCGGCACCCGGCACCGAGGCGGGCGGCGCCACCTGCTCGCCCGGCCGAGGAACGATGACCTGCTCACCGTCGACCACCGGACGGGCGAGGTTGACCCGCGCGAGATCAGCCTTCGCGGTCGCGCCGCCCGCCGCGGTGACGGCATCCTGCACGCGGGCACCGGCAGGCAACCGGACGACTCCGGGTCGTCGTACCTGGCCGACGACGTGCACCATCAGCTGGGTCGGTCCGGCCGAGGCAGTCGGTGCACCGCCTCCGGCGGTCCCTGGCAGCGTAGGACCGGGGGCCGCGCCGGTCCGGGAGGTGAGCGCGGCCGGCGTACCGCTGCCTGATGCAGACGGGAGCAACGTGCGCACCGGCTGCGGCTGCGCCATCGTGCGAACCCAGAGCATCCGCCCACCGAGGACGACGCCGGCCGCCACGACCAGGACCAGCACGGCGACGACCGCCAGTCGACTCGGACCGAGCTGGACATCCTGCAGGCTGCTCGGGGTGCGCACCAGAGGTGCGTGTGGTCGGATCGCCGCGTCCTCCCGCTCTCGCAGATGGCGGGCCCGGTCGATCGATGCCGTACTGCGCGATGGCTTCTCGGCGGGCGGCCGGCGTTCTCGATCCGCGGGGCGCTTCTTAGGGCGACGGTCGGTGAGGGCGGCCTCGTCCGGGATCCAGCCGCCACGGCGCGCGCGATCGACCTCGCCGAGCACGGCGGCCAGGCGATCAGGGGGCGGGTTGGAGGCACGGCGGTTGACCATGCGGGAGACGCTAGGGAGGTCGAGTCGACCCGCGCTGACTCATGCTCCCGCCCTGTGGACAACTCCGTCGGGGCGAGGGGATGTGGACAACCGCTACATGTGCGCGGCGCCGATCACCGGCGCGATCCCGGTTCGGGCGCTGGCCGCGACAGCCAGCATCCCCGGCCCGACGTGCGCACCGACCACCGCGCCCACCTCTACAAGGAGCACGCTGCGCGCTGTTGGGAGCCGGTCGCGCAGACGTTGCTGCAGATCTTTCGCGCGAGCCTCGGAGTCGAGATGGTGCACCGCGATGTCGATCCCCAGCGGAGCCTCCATCTCCTCGACGGCCGCAACCAGGCGCTCCTCCAGACGGGCCAGAGCCTTTGACGTCGTGCGCACTCTCTCGAGCGGCTCGATCTGTCCGTCGACCAGCTGCAACAACGGCTTGATCGACAGCGCCGAGCCGAGCAGGGCAGATGCCTTGCCGATACGCCCCCCGCGCCGGAGGTGCTCCAAGGTGTCGACGTAGAACATCGTCGTGCCGCTCAGGGCGCGGGTGCGAGCGGCCTCGACGACCTGGGCGGACGTCCCACCCGCGGCCGCGACCTGGGCCGCCGACATGGCGGCAAAACCCATCGCCATGCCGAGCGACCGCGAATCCACCACTGTCACCGGAACGGGCGAGTCCGTGGCCGCGAGCTGCGCCGAGGACACCGTCGCCGACATCGAACCCGAGATGTGGATCGAGACGATCTCGTCCGCGCCGTCAGCAGCAGCCTTCTCATAGATGTCGAGGAACTCACCCGCGGACGGCTTGGAGGTCGACACCGGCCGGAAGGCCCTCAGCGCATCGGCGACCTCAGCCGTACCGATCTCGCGTCCTTCGGCGTACGAGCGGCCGGCAACGACCACGTGGAGGGGTACGACGGCGATCCGCAGGGCGTCCGTGATCTCCGACGGCAGGTACGCCGTCGAGTCGGTCACGACCGCCACACTCACGTCAGCACGCCCTTCAGCCGGCGACGATATTGACCAGCTTGGGCGCGCGCACGATGACCTTGCGAATCTGCTTGTCTCCCAAGAAGTCCAGCACCTTCTGACTCTCGCGAGCCAGCCGCTCCAGGTCCTGCTCCGTGATCGACGGAGAGACCTCAAGGCGGTCGCGCACCTTGCCCTGGACCTGCACGACACACGTGACGGTGTCGTCGACGAGCAGGGCCGGGTCGGCTGTCGGGAATGGCTCGAACGTCAGCGAGTCGGCGTGACCCAGCCGTGACCAGAGTTCTTCGGCGATGTGCGGAGCCAGCGGTGCGACCATCTGCACCAGCGGCTCCATGACCGCGCGCGAAGGCACCTCCGCCTTGGTGACCGCGTTGTTGAGCTCGATCAGCTTGGCGACGGTCGTGTTGAACTGGAGGCCTTCGTAGTCGGCCCGGACACCGTCAATGGTCTTGTGCAGCAAGCGATTCAGCGCGTCGTCGGGCGCGTCATCGACCACCCGGACCTCGCCGGTCTCCTCATCGACCACGTTGCGCCACAGCCGCTGCAGGAAGCGCTGAGATCCGACGATCGCGCGCGTCTCCCATGGCCGCGACTGGTCCAGCGGACCCATCGACATCTCGTAGACCCGGAATGTGTCCGCGCCGTACTCGTCGGCCATCTCATCGGGCGTCACGACGTTCTTGAGCGACTTACCCATCTTGCCGTACTCACGGGCGACGGGCTTGCCCTGCCAGGTGTACGTCGTCCCGTCCGGGCCGGCGACTTCCTCCACCTCAGCGGCCGGCACCGGCTGCCCACGGTGGTCGCGGAAGGCGTACGCCTGCACGTAGCCGTGAATGAACAGCCGGCGGAACGGCTCCTCCGAGGACACGTGACCCAGGTCGTAGAGCACCTTGTGCCAGAAACGGGCGTAGAGCAGGTGCAGCACCGCGTGCTCGGGTCCGCCGACGTAGAGGTCGACGCCCCCCGGATCGTCGGCGACGCCAGCGCCGCTGCCCTGCTGCTTGCCCATCCAGTAGTGCTCGACCTCGGGGTCCACGAACCGCTCGGTGTTGGCCGGGTCGGTGTATCGCAGTTCGTACCAACAGGATCCGGCCCAGTTGGGCATCGTGTCGGTCTCGCGGCGGTAGGTCTGCGGGCCGTCCCCCAGGTCCATCTCGACCTCGACCCACTCCTCCGCACGCGACAGCGGTGACTCGGGTCGCGCGTTCGCGTCATCGGGCTCGTACGTCTTCGGGGAGTAGTCGGCGACCTCAGGCAGCTCCACCGGCAGCATCGAGTCCGGCAGCGCGTGCGCCACGCCGGCCTCGTCGTAGACGATCGGGAACGGCTCGCCCCAGTAGCGCTGCCGGCTGAACAGCCAGTCGCGCAGCTTGTAGGTGACCGTGCCCCGACCGACACCATCGGCCTCCAGGAGCGCGATGACTGCGTCCTTCGCGTCCTCGATCTCCTTGCCGTCCAACGAGATTCGCTCATTGGAGGAGTTGATGATCGGGCCGGCGCCGGTGAACGCGGCGTCCTCGTCGTGGCCCTCGGTCGGCTGCACCGTACGGAGGTAAGGCAGGTCGTACTTGTTGGCGTAGTCCCAGTCTCGCGGGTCCTCGCCCGGCACGGCCATGATCGCGCCGGTGCCATAGCCCATCATCACGTAGTCGGCGATGAAGACCGGAACGCGTTCTCCTGTCACAGGATTCGTCGCAAACACACCGGTGAAGACGCCCGTCTTGGCCTTGTCATCCGTCTGGCGCTCGAGGTCACTCTTGCGCATGGCCGCACGCTGGTACGCCGTCACGGCCGTTTTGGGGTCGGGCGCGCCATCCGTCCACGCGTCCTTGGTGCCCTCGGGCCAGGCATCCGGCATCACGGCCGCAACCAGGGGGTGCTCGGGCGCCAGCACCATGAACGTCGCACCGAAGATCGTGTCGGGTCGGGTCGTGAAGACCTCGATGCCCGCGTCGGAACCTTCGACGGCGAACGTGATCGAGGCGCCGTGCGAGCGGCCGATCCAGTTGCGCTGCATGAGCTTGATGGACTCGGTCCAGTCGACCCGGTCCAGGTCATCGGTCAGCCGGTCGGCATAGGCGGTGATGCGCATCATCCACTGGGACAGGTTGCGCTGGAAGACCGGCATGTCTCCGCGCTCGGTCAGCCCCTCGTTGGTGACCTCCTCGTTGGCCACGACCGTGCCCAGACCAGGAGCCCAGTTGACCGGGACCTCCTTCTTGTACGCCAGGCGCCGGCTGTCGACGGCCTCCCGCCGCTCGGCGTCGCTCAGGTCTGCCCACGGACGCCCGTCGGGAGTCGCGACCGAGCCCTTCTCGTACGCCATCAGCAGCTCGGCGATGGGCCGCGCCTTGCCCGCGGACTCGTCGTACCAGGCATTGAAGATCTGCAGGAAGATCCACTGCGTCCAGCGGTAGAACCCGGGGTCGATGGTGGCGACCTTGCGGCGCTTGTCGTGCGACAGACCCAGCTGACGCAGCTGCCGCGTGAAGGTGACGATGTTGTCCTCGGTCGTCTTGCGCGGGTGCTGTCCGGTCTGGACCGCGTGCTGCTCCGCCGGCAGGCCGAAGGCGTCGAAGCCCTGCGTGTAGAGGACGTTCTTGCCGGTCGTGCGCTGGTAGCGCGCGCAGACGTCCGTGGCGACGAACGGCAGCGGGTGGCCGACGTGCAGACCCGCGCCGCTGGGGTAAGGGAACATGTCCTGGACCATGAACTTCTGGCGCCCTGCGACCGCATCCGGGTCCGCCCACGGACCGGCCGGATTGGGCGCCTCGAAGGTGGCGTCCTGCTCCCACCGGTCCTGCCAGCGTCGCTCGATCTCGCCGGCCAGCGCGGCGGTGTAGCGGTGCTGGTGCTCTTGCTCAGCCATGTGTGTCCCTCGTGCTTGAAGTAGCAGTGCCGCCCCGGACTCGTGACATGAAAGAACCCCTCACATGGAGGGGTTGGCCGCGTTGATGTCCGACTAGATCAACGCGGCTGAATAAGGAGCAGCAGCTGCTTCATCTTTCAAGCCTAGCGCAGCCCGATATGACCGCTGCAGGGCGACGCCGCGCCGCACCTTCCGGAGGGCAACGAAAAGGCCGCCGCCCGAGGGCAGCGGCCGTGATCGTGCTCTCGGTCAGGAGAGGCTGCTGAGCTTCTTGGCCATAGCCGACTTCTTGTTGGCGGCCTGGTTCTTGTGAATGACGCCCTTGGTGACGGCCTTGTCCAGCTTCTGGGAAGCCGTCTGCAGCGCGGTCTCGGCCGTCGCCTTGTCACCGGCGTCCGCAGCCTCGCGGAACTTGCGGATCCAGGTGCGCAGCTCGGACTTGTGGGCCTTGTTGCGCTCGGTGCGGATCGCGTTGGTCTTGATCCGCTTCATCTGCGACTTGATGTTTGCCACGAAAACTCTCTTCTTGGTCGGACTGGCTCTGTCATGAGGGCGACAGACGCGGTTCGGGATGGGGCGTGGGGACACCCGGCGAAGAACCGCGTGTGTGGTGGTGCTGACGTGCGCGCACGACCAGAGCGCGCACGCAAGGGGCAAATCTACCAGCGGCGCGGCGCCCTGACCAAAACGGGCGGCTCAGGCCGAGGCAGCCCCTGCTTCTCCCGCACGCTCGCGAGTGATGTCGAGGATGGCGCGCTCCACGGCGTAGACCGGGTCGCGGCCGCCACCCTTGACCTCGAAGTCAGCCGCCGCGACGGCCTGGATGGCGCGACCGAGGCGGTCACCGTCCCAGCCACGAGCAGCCGCGCGTGCTCGGTCGATCTGCCAGGGCGCCATGCTCAGCTGCTTGGCCAGGTCGGCCGAACGGCCACGGCCGGCGCTCGCGACCCGCGCCACCTGGCGCAGCTGGCTGGCGAGCACGGCCACGATCGGCACCGGGTCGAGACCGGCCGCCAACGCGTGCCGCAGCAGCCGCAAGGCCTCCGCGGTGTCGCCGGCGACGGCCGCGTCAGCGACCCGGAAGCCGGTCGCCTCGACCTTGCCACCGTGGTAGCGCTCCACGGTCGATGCGTCGATGAGCCCGGTCGTGTCGTCCATGAGCTGCTGACACGCCTGGGCCAGCTCGCTCAGGTCCTTGCCGACGGCCTCCAGGAGCGCCCGCACCGCCTCGGGCGCGATCTTGCGGCCGTTGCTGCGGAACTCGTTGCTGACGAAGGCGCTCTTGTCGCGATCGGACTTGATGGCGGGCGCCTCGATGACGCGCGCCCGCGCCTTCTTGAGGGCATCGAGCGCCTTCTTGCCCCGGTTGCCGGACTTGTGGGTGACGATCACGACGGCGTCGCTGCCCTGGGCCAGGATCGTCAGCAGATCCTCGATGAGGGCGTCGGTCCCCTCGTCCAGGTCACGCACCACGACGACCTTGCTGCCACCGAACAGGCTCGGGCTCACGTGGACCTGCAAGGCGCCGGGTTCGTACGCAGCACCCTCGAGCCGGATGACCTCGGCCTCGGGGTCCTGCTCGCGGACGGCATCCAACGTGCTGGTCAAGGCGCGCTCGGCGAGCACGTGCTCGGGGCCGGAGATCAGGACGAAGGGAGGGACGCTCACGCGCCCAAGAGTGCCATCCGCTGCTGACGGTCGCGTTCGAGGGAAGTCTCGTAGCTCTTGCTGCGCACCGCCGCCAGCATGAGCAGCACGGCGCCAACGGCGAAGAACGGCGCCGCGACCACGTTGGCCAGGTAGTCGGCGCCCACGATCATCCGGCTCGCCGCGACGATCATCACGACGGGTACGCCGATCGCCAGGGCCGGCCATCGACGGCGGCCGCTCATGGACATCACCGTGTAGGCGGCGGCTGTCAGGGAGGTGGCGATGGCGACATGCCCACTCGGGAACCTGTCCACGCCGTTCAGCGGGGCGAGGGCGTGCAGGTCGGCGCTCGTCGGACTGGGTCGTTCGAAGATCACCTTGGCGACCGTCACGGCGAGCCAACCCGTGAAGAAGACGGCCACGCCGGTCAAACAGATGCGGTGCGACCCCAGACCGAGCGCGGCCGTGGAGACGATGAGCACGCTCACCAGACCGCCCGGTGGGCCCAAGGTGAAGTCGAGGACGGCGCCGGTCTGTCCGACCCAGTGCGGCCGGTGGGCGGCGAGCGTCTCGGCCAGGGCGCGCTCCCCGGTGTGCTCCGGACCGAAGAACCGGACCAGCACGCCCAGCACCGCGCCGAATGACAGCAGGACAAGACCCTCTGTCGCCATACGCCGTCTCATGGGTGCCCCCAGCCGCCGCTACTCGCGAGGATAGGAGCATGGATCTCGAACAGCTGATACGCCGCGCTGTCGGCGTGGCGGACCTCTACGACAGGCTCAACCTTCAAGAGCGCGGGCGCGCGTGGACGACTGAACAGCTGGCGCTCGGCTTCGTCGGTGATGTCGGCGACCTCGCGAAGCTGGTCATGGCCGACGCCGGAACCCGCGACATCGAGGACCACCGGGACCTGCTCGGCCACGAGCTGGCCGACTGCCTCTGGTCGGTGCTCGTGATCGCGGCGCGCAGTGGGATCGACCTGGAGCAGGAGTTCGATCGGTGTATGTCGATGCTGACGGAGCACATCGACGGCCGGTTGAGGTGACCGTCGAGCGCAACGCACGACCGTCAGCCGTCCTCGCGGCGCTCGGGCACGGACTGCCCCGACGCCTCACCCATCACGATCGCCCGCGCCATGTGGCGCAGCGCATCCATCAGTCCCATGTTTCCCCCTCGGCCCCGGCCGATACCACAGAGACTACGACGAACGCCGCGTTTTGCAAGGACCCCAGACCGGGCTAGCTCACATCCAGCTCCAGTCGTACGCCGAGGCTTGCCGCGCGAGCTGTGACCTCCTCGGGCGACTGGTCGAGGTGGTCGGCCAGCTCGGCGACGGTGAGGCCCATGTCCGCCGCATCGCGGAGCTCCTCGTCGTCCTCCGTGGACCACGTTCGACCCGCCACCTGAGGTTCCTCCGGTGCCGGCTCCGGCTCCGGCTCCGCTGTGAGTGCGGGAGCCGGCGCGGGTGCGGGTGCGGGAGCCGGCGCTGGCGCCGGCTCTGGTGTCGCCATGGTCGCGTCGCTGCGAGCCCCCTTCACACCGCGCAGGGCGGGCAGGTCGACGGGCACCACATCGGGCGCTGTCTCATCGAGCCGCTTCAGTGCCTGCAGCACCAGCGCGCGGTCCGTGGTCGGCCAGAACGGTGGCAACGACTTCTGCAGGAAGCCCGCGTAGCGGGCCGTGATCATCCGGGAGTCGAGGAAGGCGACGACCCCACGATCGGAGGACCGGCGTACGAGACGTCCGGCTCCCTGAGCCAGCCGGAGTGCCGCGTGGGTCGCCGACACGGCCATGAACCCGTTGCCGCCCATCCGCGCGATCGCCTGTGAGCGAGCGGAGGCCAGCGGGTCATCCGGTCGGGGGAACGGGATGCGGTCGATGATGACCAACTGGCACGCCGAGCCGGGCACGTCGACGCCCTGCCACAGCGACATCGTCCCGAACAGGCAGGTGCGCGCGTCGGAGGCGAACTGGCGCACCAGCGTCGCGGTCTGGTCATCGCCCTGGCAGAGCACGGGGATGTCGTCACCGAGCCGCTGCCGCATCTCCTCGGCGGCCGCCTTAGCAGCACGTGTCGAGGAGAACAGGCCGAGCGTGCGGCCGCCTGCAGCGCGTACCAAGGTCTCGATCTCGTCGAACGACTGGGGCGACGTGCCGTCTCGCCCAGGCGGCGGGAGGTGCTGCGCGACGTAGGCGATCGCCTGGCTCGGGTAGTCGAACGGTGAGCCCACATCCAGGCCGGTCCACGACGGACCGCCCTCGCCGCGCAGGCCGAGCTGGCCGGCCACCGCGTCGAAGGACCCGCCGAGCTCAAGGGTGGCGGACGTCATCACGACGGTGCGATCGCCGAAGATCTTGTCGCGCAGCAGCATGGCCACGCTCATCGGCGCGACGCGCAGGATCGGGCCGCGCCGCGGGTCGATCGAGACCCACGCGACATCGAGATCGCGCTCCTCCAGGAGCCGCTCGGCGTTGTCGAAGATCTCATCGACCGCCGCGCGCGCCACCTGACGGGCACCGTCGTTGTCGGCCGGAGTAGGCGGCTTGATGTCGGTCTGCACGCCCCGGGCCGCGTCGCGCACCCGGGTGAGAGCGAGCGCGAGCGTGTCGGGCACGCCCATCAGCCGGCCCTCGGCCAAACCCGCCATGATCTGCCCGAGGAACTCACCGGCGTCGGTGAGCTGTGTCGTATCGCCTAGTCTGCCAACCCTTTTGGCGGCAGCCGTGACCATGCCCTGCGTCATCTCGTCAGTGATCGTGGACGTGACACGGTCGACCAGCTCGTGCGCCTCGTCGACCACGAGAAGGTCGTGGTCTGGCAGCATCTGACGGCCCTCGAACGAGTCGATGGCCATGAACGAGTGGTTGGTCACGACGACGTCGACGTCCTTGGCCGCACTGCGCGCCTGCTCGACGAAGCACTCCCCCACCATCGGGCACTTCTGGCCGAGGCACTCGTGAGCCGACACCGAGACCTGTCGCCAGGCGCGCTCGGAGACACCCGGAACCAGCTCGTCCCGGTCGCCGGACTCGGTCTCGTCGGCCCACTCGCGCAGCCGGGTGATCTCCTGACCGAGCCGTCCGGCGGCGCGGTCGACGTCGCCCACGGACAGGAGGCCGTCCTCCTCGTCGTCGGGGTAGCCGCCCGCCAGCTTGTTCTTGCACAGGTAGTTGCGACGGCCCTTGACCAGCGCGTACGACGGCCGCCGCCCCAACGCGGTCTGCAGCGCCTCGGCGACCCGGGGCATGTCGCGGTCGACCACCTGGGCCTGCAGCGCAAGCGTGGCGGTCGCCACGATCGCGGGCTTGCCTGTCTCGAAGGCGTGCTGCACCGCGGGCACGAGGTAGGCCAGGGACTTGCCCGTGCCGGTGCCGGCCTGGACGAGCAGATGGTCACCGGACTTCACCGCGTCCGCCACAGCCTGGGCCATCTGGCTCTGGCCAGGCCGCTCGCTGCCGCCGACACCTTCGACGGCGCGATGCAGCAGGGACTCGAGCGGAACGGCAGAAGGCATTGCCTCAGCCTAGGCGGGAGCGGGCGTCGTCGTACGCCGGTGGCGCGGTCCTGGGGACAACCCGGATCACTCGTGCTCAGCGGGGTGGCAGATCAGGTGGGCCACCATGGCCGTCCACCCGGTCTGGTGCGAGGCGCCGAGGCCCGCACCGGTGTCACCGTGGAAGTACTCGCTGAACGTCGGGTGCGCCTGCCACAGGTCTCCGGTCGGCACATGGCGTGGGTCGCCCGGTCGACGACCGTCCTCGCCCGCCCGGAACATCCGGACGAGACGCTGCTCGAGGTCGGTGACGATCTCCCGCAGCGGCACGTGGTTGCCGGAGCCCGTGGGGTACTCGATCTCGAGCTCGCGTCCGAGATCCGTCGCGTAGGTCCGCAAGGCGTCGGTCAGCAGGACGTTGACGGGGAACCAGACCGGCCCGCGCCAGTTCGAGTTGCCACCGAACAGACCACTCTGCGCCTCCCCCGGTGCGTACGCGATTGGGAGCGACGAACCTTCCAGGTCGATGTTGATGCCGTCCCGATAGATGGCAGACAACGAGCGAATCCCATAGGGAGACAGGAACTCTCGCTCATCCAGCATGCGGGTGAGGATGCGCGTGAGGCGCTCCGGGGTGAGGAGCGAGAGCGTGGTGTCCGGCTGGCCGTCGTACTCGCTGTGCACGACCGCGTCGGTCAGCTCAGGACGCCGCTTGAGCAGCCATTGCATGCGCGAGGTGTAGTCCGGCAGCTCCTGCGGCACCCAGTCCGGCTCGACGGCGACAGCCATCAGCGGCAGCAGCCCGACCATGGAGCGGACCGGCACCTGCGAGCCAGAGCCGTCGTCGTCCACAACTGCGTCGTAGAAGAATCCGTCCTCGTCGTTCCAGAGCGAGATGTTGTTGGTACCAAAGGATTCCATCGCCTCAGCGATCGACAGGAAGTGCTCCAGGAACTTCGTCGCGGCTTCGTCCCAGGCTCGGTCGACACGCGCGAGCTCCCACGCGATGCGCAGCATGTTGAGGCAGAAGAACGCCATCCAGCTGGTCGCGTCCGACTGCTCCAGCCGGTGCCCGTCGGGCAGTGGCTGCGACCGGTCGAACGGGCCGACGTTGTCCATCCCGAGGAAGCCGCCCTCGAAGAGGTTGGAGCCGTCGGAGTCCTTGCGGTTGACCCACCAGCCGAAGTTGAGCATCAGCTTGCTGAAGACCCGGATCAGGAAGTCGTTGTCCTGAGCGCCGTCGAGCTGGTAGACCCGCCAGACCGCCCAGGCGTGAACCGGCGGGTTGACGTCGGAGAAGTTCCACTCGTACGCCGGCAGCTGGCCGTTGGGGTGCATCGCCCACTCGCGGCACATCAGGACGAGCTGTTCCTTCGCGAACGCCGGGTCGACGTGTGCGAGCGCGACGCAGTGGAACGCCAGGTCCCACGACGCGAACCACGGGTACTCCCACTCGTCGGGCATCGAGATGATGTCCGCCAGCGAGAGCGTCTGCCACTCCGTGTTGCGGCCCTTGGGCTGGGCGGCCAGGCGCTCGGGCGGTGGCGGCGGCTGTGCCGGGTCGCCCTCCAGCCACTGCCGGATGTCGTAGCGGAACAGCTGCTTGCACCACAGCAGCCCGGCGAAGGCACGGCGAGCGACCGTCCGGTCCTCGTCTGAGACATCAGCGGGTACGACCGTGGCGTAGAAAGCGTCGGCATCCGCTTGTCGGCCGCTCACGATCTCGTCGGCTCCATCGAGGCCGGCGTCGCCCTGGTCGTCGCGGGTGAGGCGGAGCGTGACCGTCACGGTCTCGCCCGGCTGCACCGCGTCGTAGTGCCACCAGAACGCCGCCTTCGTCCCGACGTGGGTGGCGAGCAACGACTCGTCCCCGTGGACCACCGCGCGATTGATGGCGTCCTTCGGGTGAGCCGGATCCTCCCCCTCGACCCCGAACGTCGCGGACACGTTGGTCTCGTTGTCGCACAACAGAACTCGTGCGCCGTCGCTCGCGCTCATCCGGTAGTGACCGAGCCAGTCGTGCTCGATCTCCACCCCGCCCTCGACCGCACGGATCGTGGGTCGCCGGTCGTCCCGACCCCAGCTCCAGGTGTTGCGGAACCACACGTGCGGGAGCAGGTCCAACGGAGCCGCATCAGGACCGTGGTTGGTGGCCTCGAGACGGACGACGACGTCGTACGGGTTGGCCTTGGCGTGCGTGACCGTCACGTCGAAGAACCGGTTGCCGTCGAGGATGCCGGTGTCGGCGAGCTCAAGCTCGTCGTCGCCGAAGCCGCGGCGGCCGTTCTCCTCGACCAGCTGCTGGTAAGGAAAGGCCGCCTGCGGGTAGCGGTAGAGGTACTGCGCGTACGAGTGGGTCGGCGTGGCGTCGAGGTGCCACCAGTACTCCTTGGCGTCCTCGCCGTGGTTGCCCTGGGCGTTGGTGAGCCCGAACAGCCGCTCCTTGAGCCGGTCGTCCTGACCGTTCCACATCGCGACCGCGACGTTGAGGAAGCCGTAGCGGTCGGTCAGCCCCGCGATCCCGTCCTCGCCCCAGCGGTAGGCGCGGGTGTGCGCGTGGTCGAACGGGAAGGACTCCCAGGCGTTGCCGTCCGCGGAGTAGTCCTCCCGGACGGTCCCCCACTGGCGACCGGAGACGTACGGTCCCCACAGTCTCCAGGGGTCGAGGTCGCCCGGCGACTCGGCCAGGCGGGCGTGCTCAGCGGTCAGGTGGTCAGCAGGTTCGCTCACAGAACGGCACTCTATTGATCGGATCGACGATCAGGGTCAGCGCGCGCCGTTGCTCATCGAGTGCGACCTGCTCCCGATCGAAGCGCTCGACGAGCTGGTCCAGCTCTGCGCGAAGATCGGGACACATCTCGAGATACGTTCGCTCCTCGCCCAGCCGGGCACACTCAAGGTAGCGGCCGATGACCGTGGTCCCGAGCCCGGCGCTGATCATGGCTTGGATCTGGCCGACGCGGACGACATCCCTCGCTTCGAACTCGCGATATCCCGCGCTCGTGCGATGCGGCTGCAGGAGGCCGCGGTCCTCGTAGTGGCGCAATGCACGGGGGCTGACTCCCGTCACCGTCGCCAGCTCACCGATCAGCACACTGCACCTCTCAATCCCTTGACCTTCACACCAGCGTCAACCTCTAGCGTCGCCGCCGTGAACAGGACAACCGCACGACGCGCGACGATCATCCATGGGTACGCGGCGACGCCGAACGACCACTGGTTCGCCTGGCTCGCCGACGAGTTCGAAGCCATCGGCGTCTCCACGAACGTCCCCGAGCTGCCCGACCCGGCACAGCCGAACGCCGATCGATGGGCCGAGACTGTGGCCTCGACGCTCGAATCAGTTGACCACGACACGATTCTCGTCGCCCACAGTCTCGGGTGCGTCACCACACTTCGGTATCTGGCAGACCTGCACGGCGACTGGACACTCGGCACTCTCATCCTCGTTGCTGGCTTCCTCGAACCGCTTCCTGCCCTTCCAGAGCTCGACGCATTCATCGCCGACGGCCTCGAGGTCAGCGCGTTGGCTGCGCACATCGACCGGATCGTCGTGCTGCGCTCCGACGCCGACCCGTACGTGCCGGTCGAGCACACCGATCGACTCGCCGCACGTCTCGGCGTACAGGCTCACCTCGTCGCTGGAGCAGGACACTTCCTCGCCAGCGACGGCATCGTCGAGCTTCCGGAGGCTCTTCACCCGGTACGTTGCGTTCGCTGACCAGGAAGATCACGCCGAGGATGCGCGTTGGACGAGTAGTGAAAATCGGTCAGGCTGCTCATGCCAGCGGTGTGAGCCCGCGGTCGCTGCGGTTCTACGAGGACATGGGTCTCATCGTCCCGGGACGTTGCGCCAACGGGTATCGCGACTACTGCACCACCACACTCGATCGCGTGGTCGTCATTCGGTCGCTGCTGGAGTCAGGCCTGCCCGTGCGCCTCATCAAAGGTGCCCTGCCCCGCAACCCCCTCGATCCGGCCGGCGCCGAGCTCGCCGCGCGCGCTGAGATCCGTCAAGAGGTCGAGGCCTATCGCGATCGGCTGGCCGCACGCATCGCTGCTCTCACGACTCAGCACGCGGCGCTCGAGCAATACCTGTGTGCCGCGGACGACGTCGAGTGTCACCGGACTTGACCTTGACATCAGTGTGAGGCTCGTACGGTCCCGGGCATGGAGAACGACAACCGGACCCGTGCCGCGAAACCGCAGATGTACGCCCTCGTCCAGGGCTCGACGCGTGGCCCACTGGACCTCGTCCTGACGGCCGATCAGCCTCGTCCTGAGGTGGGACCCCGGGAGTACCTCATCAGGGTCGGCGCAGCGGGTGTGAACTTCGCCGACGTCATGCAGACCCACGGGACCTACGCCGGTGGCCCGCGCCCACCGTACGTCGCGGGCTTCGAGGCAGCCGGTCAGATCGTCGGCGTCGGTCCGGAGGTCCAGGACGCACTACCCATCGGCACTCTCGTCATCGGTGCCGGACCCGGTGCGTTCGCGGAGTACATGGTGATGCCAGCGGCCGGTGCGCTGCCCATTCCTGCGGGCTGGTCCGAGACGGAGGCTCTGGGTCTCGTCCTGAACTGGGGAACCGCGCTGGCGGCTCTGCGACCGCTCGGCGCCGTGACACCCGGTGAGGTGGTGCTCGTCCATGCCGCTGCTGGCGGCGTCGGTCAGGCGGCGGTCCGGCTGGCACGCCACTACGGCGCAACGGTCATCGCGACCGCCTCCACGCACAAGCATCCGGTCGTCACCGCCCTCGGCGCCCATCACGTCGTGGATCCCGCGCGTCCTGATCTGACCGAGGAGATCATGCGGCTCACGGGTGGCGTCGACCTCGTCCTGGAGTCGGTCGGGCGGACGACGTTCGAGACAAGCCTCTCGGTGACGAAGGCGTTCACCGGACGCGTCGTCGTCTTCGGCGCCGCGTCCGGTGATGCCGCCGTCACGACCGACGACCTCGTCTTCCGCCATCAGGTGCAGCTCAAGGGCCTGCACATCGGGGCGCTCGCCGCGACGGCACCCGCGATCTATCGTGCTCTGCTCGAGGAGCTCGAGCAGCTGATCACGCAGGGTGTCTATCAGCCCGGCACACCGCAGATCCATCCCCTGTCAGCGGGGCCTGCAGTCCTTGAGGAGCTCAAGGCCTCTCGGACGCACGGCAAGCACGCCCTCGATCCGCGACGGCTCAGCTGACGGCGTACGACGCCAGGTCGGCCTGCAGGGTCGGCGTCACCTTGGCATGCACCAGGGTGCCCTCGTCCTGGTGCTCGGTGCTGAGGATCTCGCCCTCGTCGTGCAGCCGGCTGAGCAGGTCACCGCGGTCGTACGGGAGCACAACCTCGACCTGGATGTCAGGCCGCGGCAGCTCGCGGGCGATCAGCTCCTGGAGCTGCTCGAAGCCCTCGCCGGTGCGAGCGGACACCGCGATGCTGTGCTTCTCGGCACGGAGCAGCCGGTCCACGACGTCGGGCAGGGCCAGGTCGGCCTTGTTGACGACGATGACTTCCTTGACCGCGTCGCCGCCGACCTCCGCCATGACCGCGCGGACGGCGCTGATCTGTGACTCGGGGTCGGGGTGACTGCCGTCGACCACGTGCAGGACGAGATCGGCGTCGCCGACCTCTTCCAAGGTCGAACGGAACGCCTCGATCAGCTGATGCGGCAGGTTGGCGACGAAGCCCACCGTGTCGGTCAGCGTGAACAGTCGGCCGTCCGTGGTCTCCGACCGACGCACGGTCGGGTCGAGGGTGGCGAACAGCTGGTTCTCGACGAGCACACCTGCACCGGTCAGACGGTTGAGCAGCGAGGACTTGCCAGCGTTGGTGTAACCGGCGATGGCAACGCTCGGCACATGGTGTGCCTTGCGGCTGTGGCGCTTGGTGTCGCGAGAGGTCTTCATCTGCGCAATCTCCTTGCGCAGCTTGGCCATTCGACTGTTGATCCGTCGCCGGTCGAGCTCGATCTTGGTCTCACCAGGACCACGCGAACCCATGCCCTGGCCGCCTGCGGCCTGACCACCGGCCTGCCGGGACATCGACTCACCCCAACCACGCAACCGCGGGAGCAGGTAGCTGAGCTGGGCCAGCTCGACCTGAGCCTTGCCCTCCTTGGACTTGGCGTGCTGGGCGAAGATGTCGAGAATCAGGGCCGTCCGGTCGATCACCTTGACCTTGACGACATCCTCCAGCGCGCGGCGCTGGCTCGGAGCGAGCTCGGTGTCGGCGATGACCGTGTCCGCGCCCTCGTCGATCACGATGTCGCGCAGCTCCTGGGCCTTACCGGAGCCCATCCAGGTGCCGGGGTCGGGACGGCTGCGCCGCTGGAGCACACCGGCCAGCACGGTCGAACCGGCCGTCTCGGCAAGAGCGGACAGCTCACGCAGGGAGTTCTCGGCCTCCTCTGCGGTGCCGTCGGTCCAGACGCCGGCCAGCACGACCCGCTCCAGGCGGAGCTGGCGGTACTCGACCTCGGTGACGTCCTCGAGCTCGGTGGACAGTCCCTCGACGCGTCGGAGCGCGGCACGCTCCTGTCGGTCGAGCTGCTCACCGTCGACGTCGTCGATCAGGAAGCCGGCCTCGTCGTAGCGAGGATCGGTGTCGGAGCCGTCGGACAAAGCCTCGGCGCGGGTGCTGAGCAAGTGATCACGTGTCGTCATGTTCTCCCTAGAGTCGCAAAAGAGAACGCTGTGCGCGAGACCTTTATGCCGATGCGAGCCTCGTCATGGCGCTCGCATGGGGATCTACGGCTAGGAGATGCCGAAGTCCTGGACCCAGACACCTGACCCGAGGCGCGGTGAGACCTCGCCCGGGTAGAAGCCCACACCGATGCGGTTGAGGCCGCAGTTCAGGATGGCTGCGCGGTGCCCCAGGCTGTTCATCCAGGCCTTGACGACCGCTGTCGGCGTGTCTTGACCGGCAGCAAGGTTCTCGGCGGCGGGGAGGCCGGCATAGCCGGCGTCGTCCATCCGGGCGTACGCACTTCTGCCGTCACGGCTGAAGTGCGAGAAGTAGTGGCGCATCGCCATGTCCTTGGAGTGCGCGAGTGCGGCGCGACTGAGCGCCGGGTCCGCCTGCAGCGGGTCACAGCCACGCTTGTCGCGCTCGATGTTGGTCAGCCGCAGCACCTCGGCGACCGCTTGGCCGATCCGCGGGGGCACCGGTGCAGGCGGGGTCGACGGCGGGTCGCCCGGCTTCCGCGGCTTAGGCGTCGACGACGGTGAAGGTTTGGCGGTGACGGTCGGGCTCGGCAGTGGCGGCCAGGTGGGCAGCGGCGCCGTGGGCGGCGCGGTCGGGAGCGGCAGACCGGGCACGCTCGGCTCCCCCGACGGGGCGGGGGCCCCGGGCAGGCCCGACAACGGGCCGAGGGTCACTCCGGCGCCGGACGTCCGCAGCGGACTGCCGACGGTCGACTTCCCCCTGGGGGTGCTGCCCGCAGTGCCCGACGTGGAGGGTGCCGGGGTCGCGCTGGGCGGCTCACCAGGTGCCGGGCCCCCGAGCTCGTGCTGCGCCGTGAGCGTGGCCCCGCCGGACGGCGCCGAGGAGGCCGGGCGTTCAGGGCCCGGTGTGGCGCTCGTGGCGTGCCTGATCTCGTCGGCCTGCACGCGAGGCGTGCCCACGCCGCCGAACCGCAACCACACCAAAGCACTCGCGGTCGCGACCGCGATGAGGAGGGCCGGGATCAGCAGCGCCAGCCGACGCCGTGCGTTGCGAGCCGATAGTGCTCGTGCTTCTGCTCGTGTCGACAATGGTTCGCTCATGCTCCGCTTTGACCCCTCGCCCCTGATCGTGCTGGATACCCGGGGCACGTTACCGGCGCCGAGATCAAAGGTGTGGATATGCCGTCGCCATCTTGCGAGCGAATTCTGTACGCATGAGTAGGAATTCACATTCACACGTCAATGACAACGCTGCCATAAGGCGCTATATCACTTCGTGCCGAAGTCCTGCACCCAAGATCCGCCCCCATAAGCCGGGTCGACTTTCCCCGGGTGATAACCGACGCCGAGCCGATTGAGGTCGCAGTTCAGGATGTTGGCGCGGTGTCCGGGGCTCTTCATCCACGAGTCCATCACGGCGGCCGGATCGGACTGACCCGCGGCGATGTTCTCCCAGCCGCCTTGCCCGGCGAACCCGGCGTCCTCTGAGCGCGTCTGCGCCGAGGAGCCATCGAGTCCGGTGTGCGAGAAGTAGGTGTGGTCGACCATGTCCTTCGCGTGGCTGTACGCCGCCGCCCCGAGCTGGGGGTCAGCCGTCACCGGTCCACAACCATGGTCTCGGCGGGCGTCGTTGACCAGACGCACCACGGCCGCCGCGTACGGCCCTCCGCCGCCACCGCCACCGGTCGGCGAGGGCGACGACGAGCTCGACGGGTCGCCCGTCGACGATCGCGACGTCGAGCTCCGGCCCGAGCTGGTCGACGAGCGTGACCTCAGCACTGGGCGTGCACTCTCTGCCTGCGGAATCCGGACGGTGGTCGTCGTCGGCGCGGGCGTCGAGGTCGGGCCAGACGCCGACGACGTGGTCCCCGGCGACGTCTGAGAGGCCTCGTCCGAGGTGGCTGCAGTAGTGCTCGACGGCGCGGTGGACGCGGCGCCGACATCATCTGTGCCCTTCGAGAGCACCCCTGAAGCGAGGGCTCCAGCGCCGGCTCCGAGGAGTGCAAGGACGACGAGCGCCGTCCCGATCGTGCGTTGTCTCGCTGCGGTTCGCGTGTGCCGGCCTTGTCGTGCGCGCTGGCGTTCGCCCATGTGTCCGATGCCGTTCCCTTGCCTGCTTAGGTCACGAACAGGTTACGGGCTCTGCGCCTCGACCGCTGGCGGTCTCGGACAGTCCGTCAGCTCGACTGCGGCTGCAGGTCCTTCGACCACAGCACCTCACCGGCGATGTCGCGCAGGCTCGCGGTCAACAGGCCGGACTCATCGATCGCCACGTGGCCGAAGAAGTGCGCCTTGCCCGAACGAGGCGACTGGTTGGCGTAGGACGCGCCCTTGGCGAAGACCACCTCTGGACCGAAGGTCGCGTCCATCGGGCTCGGCGCGAAGGCACCGGCCGAGATCGGCCCCGCCACCAGCTCCCAGAACGGGTCGAAGTCGGAGAACGCCGCGTGTGCGGGGTCGTAGTGATGGGCCGCGGTGTAGTGCACGTCCGCCGTCACCCAGAGCACGTTGCGCACTCCGTGCCGCTTGATCTGCTGCAGCAGGTAGGCGAGCTCGAGCTCGCGACCGAGTGGCTTGCCGGGATCACGGTTGGCGATGCTCTCCTGGTTGACCTCGCCATCGGGCACGATGACGCCGAGCGGCAGGTCGGCAGCGATGACCTTCCAGGTCGCCTTTGAGCGTCGCAGCTCCCGGATGAGCCACTCGGTCTGCTCATTGCCGAAGATCGCCGTGCGGTGCTTCTCCAGCCCTGCGGTGTTGGGGCTCTTGAACGTCCGCATGTCGAGGCAGAAGACGTCGAGGTGGCGACCGCGAGTCACCTTGCGATAGATGCGGTTTCGGCCATCAGCCGTACGCCGGCCGCGCGCGTCCGCCTCACCGATCGGCTGCCACTCACGCCACGCCTGCTTGGCTCGCCCGGCCAGCACATCGACTCGCCGCTCGGTGTAGCGCGGGTCGTCCAGGATCTCGCCTGGGTACCAATTGTTCAGCGTCTCGTGGTCATCCCACTGCGCGAGGAGCGGCACGTCGGCGTACATCGCCCGGATGTTGGTGTCGGTCATGTTGTAGCGGTGCCGACCGCGGTACTGGCCGAGCGTCTGGGCGACCTCGGTGATCTCCGGGATCACGACGTTGCGCCAGACCTGCCCGTCCGGCTCGGTGACGCTCTCGGCGATCGGTCCGTCGGCATAGATCGTGTCGCCGGAGTGGATCATGAAGTCGGGCCGCAGCTCGTGCATCGTGCGGTAGCCGACCATGCCGCCCAGATCGGGATTGATGCCCCAGCCCTGACCTGCGGTGTCGCCGGTCCACACGAAGGACTGCGCACCGCGCATCGGTGCGGTGCGGAAGTGCGCCGTGCCGGACTCGCCGAGGTGACCGTCCTTGCCCTCGAAGGCGAGGCGGACGTCGTACTCCTCGCCCGCACGTAGGCCGTGCAGGGCGAGCCTGGCGGTGTGGTCGGTGTCCGGTGTGGCCCAGGGTCCGCGCACCACGCGGCGCGAGCGGCCGCGGCCGTACTCCGCGACGAGTCGACCGACACGGTCGGAGCGCGCCCAGACCACACCGCTGCCCGTGGTGACGTCACCGGACATCACGCCGTGGGTCAGCGCGGGTCGGCCGGACACGACGAGGGACGCGGCAGACGCGGGTCGCGCGCCGAGGGCAGCGACGCCCGCTCCCGCGATCGCCGAGGTCAGGACGGGTACGCCGAGTGAGGTCAACCATGACTGGAGCCTGACGGGCCGTGATGGCCGGTGAGCGTGCCCCTCGTGACGCCTGGGTGAACGTCGCTGTGACCGCTCAGATCCAGCCGTGTTCGCGAGCGGCGTGTGCGGCCTCGATGCGGTTGCGTGTCCCGGTCTTGGCGATGGCCGCCGACAGGTAGTTGCGGACCGTGCTCTCCGACAGGTAGAGCGTGCCTGCGATATCGGCGACCGTACGACCGCTGCGGGCTTCGGCGAGCACCTCACGCTCCCGGTCCGTCAGCGGGTTGGGACCGCTGCGCAGCGCTGCAGCGGCCAGGTCGGGGTCGATCACGACCTCGCCGCGATGGACCTTGCGGATGGCGTCGGCGAGGTCCTCGACCGGGCGGTCCTTGACCAGGAAGCCGCGGACACCGGACTCCATCGCCTGTCGGAGGTAGCCCGGGCGACCGAACGTCGTGACGATCACCACCGCGCAGGTGGGCAGCTGTTTGGCGAGGTCTCCGGCTGCGTCGAGTCCGGACCGTCCGGGCAGCTCGATGTCGAGGACGGCGATGTCGGGACGGTGGTCGAGAGCGGTCGGCACGATGGCGTCACCGTCAGCCACCTCGGCGACCACCTCGAGGTCGTCCTCAAGTCCCAGCAGCAACGACAACGCGCCGCGCATCATCGCCTGATCCTCGGCGAGCAGGACCGGATCGGCTCGGTCATGGTGTCTCCTCGTCGGCGACGGGCAGATGGGCTACCAGCCGAAAACCGTTGCTGTCATGGGTGATCCGGACCGATCCGGACGACTGCGTGACTCTCTCGCGCAACCCTCTCAACCCGTTGCCCTCCGCGCCACTGCCTCCCTGCCCGTCGTCCGCGACACTCACCTGGACCTCGCTGCCCTCGCGGACCAGCTCGATCCGACAGGTGGTCGCCTGGGCATGGCGTACGACATTGGTGGTCGCCTCCCGCACGACCCAGCCGACGGTGCGCTCGACAGCCGGCGAGAGGCCGGCCGCGTCGCCGCTGACCATGAGGTCGACGCCCGCTGCGGTGAGCGCCAGTCGCGCCGAGTCGATCTCGTGCTGCCACGAGGAGGTGCGATAGCCGCTCGCGGTCTCCCGGACCTCCTGCAGCGCGGCGCGGCCGATGGTCTCGATGTCTCCCGCGTGCTGCGCGGCCGCAGCCGGGTCGCGAGCCGCGATCCGGCGTACGGCCTCGGCCTTGACGACCACGACCGAGAGGGTGTGGCCGAGCACGTCGTGCAGGTCGCGAGCGAACCGCAGCCGCTCCCGGGACACCGCAGCACTCGCCAGCTCCTCGCGGGTGCGGGAGAGCTCGTGCACGGCGGTGAAGAGCCAGTAGACGCAGTAGGTCGCGATGCCTGCGAGGAAGCAGTTGAGCGCGATGATCCAGGCCACTTCCCAGTCGTCGCGCACCAGGCCCAGGGTGAGGGTCGCGACGGCCGTGACCGCCAGGACTGCCAAGGGCGCCGCGCTGGCGTCCAGCCCCGCACCGGCGATGATCGCTCCGAGCACGAACAACGTCTGCCAGTCCTCACCCCAGGCCGCCACGGCCGCGATGGTGATCGCCACCTGCCCGGCGAGCGCCGCGAGGCCGACCGGTCGGCGTACGGACTCGCCGCGACCGGCCGGAATCGTCAGGGCGAAGAACGCCGCGGTCTGCAGGAGCACCACGAGCACGGCCCAGGGTGAAGCAAGAGCCCGCAGCTGTGAGATCGGTGCGATGAGGGAGATGACGAGCCACGGGATCACCGGCCAGGGCCCGACGCCGTCGCGCGCCCAGCGCAGCAGCCAGCGCGGCAGGACGGGTGAGCTGCGGTCCTCGGTCAGCCGCGTACGGCGACGCGCCGCGGTCGGAGGCACCGGGCCACGCTACCCGCGGGCCGGCACGAGCGGTGCGGGCTCCTCGCGCGCTGGAACGCCGCTCAAGCTCACGATCAGCGCGATCCCGACCACCAGGTGCAGCGCGATCAGGCTCAGCTTCGTCGAGGTGGTCGTGCCGGCGAGGGGGCCGACCAGGATCGAGACCGCCAGCAAGGCCCCGCACACGATCCGCCACGTGCGCTCACCGTGTGGCCTGCGGCTGAGCCAGTGATGGGACAGCACGGCTCCCCCGCCTGCCATCGCGGAGGCCAGGACCACGCTGACCAGACCGATCCGCTCCGTGCTGCCGCCGGTCTTGACCTCCATCGGCACGTCGGCGGCGCGGGCGAGCGCCCATCCGATGACTCCGAGGCCGACTGCCGTGACCCATGTACCGACTGCTCTGTTCCTCGACATCGGGCTGTCCTCTCGCTGGTGCTTGTTCACACCACCGACGCTAAGGAAGCGGCCGCGCTCGCGGCAGGGTCGGCGATCCCCGCGCGCTCGTGACAAATGTCCTGGCCGGATAGCCTGCGACGCGATGTCCTCTGACCACTACTTCTCCGCTCAACCCGCCAGCGCCGATGAGCGCCGCACGATCACGGTGCCGCTCGCCGGTGTGTCGCGGCCGGTTCAGGTGGCCGGCGGCGTGTTCTCCCCCGACCGGATCGACCAGGGCACCTCGGTGCTGCTGCAGCACGCTCCAGCCCCGCCCACGAGCGGGACGTTCCTGGACCTCGGGTGTGGCTGGGGGCCGATCGCGCTCACTCTCGCGCTGCGCTCGCCGTCGGCGACGGTGTTTGCGGTTGACGTCAACGAGCGCGCTCTCGACCTGACGCGCATCAACGCAGAGTCGTTGGGCGCCAAGGGAATTCGAGCCGTGACTGCTGACCACGTGCCGGCCGACCTGCGGTTCGACCTGATCTGGTCCAACCCGCCGATCCGGGTCGGCAAGGCCGTCCTGCACGAGCTGATGCGCACCTGGCTGCCGCGCCTCGCGCCGGGCGGGTCGGCGTACCTCGTGGTGCAGCGCAATCTCGGCTCGGACTCCCTGCACCGGTGGATCGCCGAGCAGCTCGACGATCTCGAGGTGTCACGGATGACGAGCGTGAAGGGCTTCCGGATCCTGCAGGTACGCCGCCCCGCGGGCTAAGCGATCGGGAGCTCGACGCGGCCCTCCGCGACGATCACAGCGGGACCGGACAGGGCCACGCGCTGGCCGTCGAGGTGGACGCCGAGGCGCCCGCCGGGTACGTCCACGGTCCAGTCGAGCTGGTCCTGCGGCCGGTTGCCCCACCACCAGGTCGCGATCGCGGCCGCTGCAGCACCAGTGCCGCACGACTGTGTCTCGCCGACGCCGCGCTCGTGCACCCGCATCGCGATGTGTCCGTGGCCGATCGGTCGGACCAGCTCCACGTTGGTGCCATGCGGTGGGCGCGGGTCGACGTGCGGCGCGTCCGTCAGATCGAGCTGGTCGAGTGAGACCTCGGTCGGCAGGGCGACCACGGTGTGGGGGTTGCCGAGGTCGATGCTCAGCGCCGGCAACGCGCTCGGAGCGCCGACGACCTGCACGACCGAGTCCATCCCCCGCCGCTCGGCGTCCTCCTCACGGGCGAGCTGCCACGTGCCGAGGTCGACGGCGTAGCCATCGGGCACCGTGCTGATCCGCTTGGTGCCGGCGCGGGTGCCGATCTCGAAGATGTCGTCGGTCACGAGACCTCGTGTCCGCAGGTACTCGGCGAAGACTCGCGTGCCGTTGCCGCACATCTCGGCGGCCGACCCGTCGGCGTTGCGGTAGTCCATGAACCACAGGTCCGGATCGATGCCCTCAGGAGCGTCCGCGACCTTGCCCGTCCGGACGATGCGGATCAGGCCGTCGCCGCCGATGCCGCCCCGCCGGTTGCAGAGGTGCGCCACCTGCTGCTCGGTCAGGTCGAGGGCGCCGTCGAGGTCGGGCACGAGCACGAAGTCGTTGTGCGTGCCGTGGCCCTTGGCGAAGTCGATGGTCGTCACGGCGCCATTGTGGCCGACAGACCTGGACCCTCGCCGGTTGTGACCACCGACAGAGCGCGGTCCACCAGGTCCGGCGCGTCGTACGGCAGCCAGACGATCCGCGGGTCCGGGCGAAACCAGGACTCCTGCCGGCGTACGAGACGTCGCGTGGCCGCGGCCGTCGCCTCCTTCGCCTGTGCCTCGTCGAGCTCGCCGTCGAGCTGGCCCAGCACCTGCGCGTAGCCGATCGCTCGACTGGCCGTACGTCCCTCGCGCAACCCGCGCTGCTCCAGCGCGCGCACCTCGTCGAGCAGCCCGTCCGCCCACATCCGCTCGACGCGGTCCGTGATGCGCTGGTCGAGCTCGTCCCGCGGCGCGGTGAGGCCGATCATGACGCTCGGCTGCAGGAACTCGCGCCTCGGCATGGAGGAGCTGAAGGGGCGGCCCGTGAGCTCGATCACCTCGAGGGCTCGTACGGTGCGACGGCCGTTCGCCGGGAGCATCCGAGCGGCTGCTACGGGGTCGAGGCGGGTCAGCTCCTCATAGAGCGCGTAGGCCCCGCGCGCCTCGAGCTCCGCCTCCCACCTTGCCCGCACGGTCGGGTCCGTGGGCGGGATGTCGAGTACGTCGAGGGCAGCGCGGACGTAGAGCCCCGAACCGCCCACCAGCACCGGGCGCCTCCCCCGCTGCTGGATGTCCGCGATGTCCACCCGCGAGTCCTGTTGGTACGCGGCAACATTCGCCTCCTCATGAATGTCCATCACGTCCAGCTGGTGATGCGGCACATGACGCTCGGCGACCGGCACCTTGGCCGTACCGATGTCCATACCGCGGTAGAGCTGAGAGGCGTCGGCGTTGACGACCTCGCCGTCCAGCCGCTGAGCGAGGGCGATCGCGAGGTCCGACTTGCCCGTTGCAGTGGCCCCGACGACCGCGATCACGGGCGGTCGGGACTCGGGCTGGTCGGGGTGGCTCATCGGCCCCATCGTCGCAGGACCTCGCCCGACCCATCCACGTGCGGCCCTGCTCCGAACCACGCGTGACGGCATCTCACCGACTCTGAATCAAGGAGCCACCCATGGCCGGACAGCCTCGCGCAGCAGTGATCGGCACGGGCGTCGCGGGCCTCGTCGCCGCGCACGTCCTGCGTCACTCGCACGACGTGACGGTCTACGAGGCCGACGAACGCGCCGGCGGCCACGCCCACACCCACGACGTCACCCTGGTCGACGGCCAGCAGGTCGCGGTCGACAGCGGGTTCATCGTGCACAACGACCGGACCTATCCGACCCTGCAGCGGCTGTTCCGAGAGCTCGACGTCGCGACTCAGGAGACCGAGATGAGCATGTCGGTCTGGCATGCGCGCGGCAGGATCCAGTACGCCGGTGGCCAGGGTCTGCGCGGTCTCCTCGCCGATCCGCGCACGGTCGCGCGCCCGTCGTACCTGCGCATGCTGACCGAGGTGCGGCCGTTCCACCGCGCCGCTCGCCGCCTGCTGGACGAGGCGCCGACCGGCGACGCGGACGAGTCGCTCGGCGACTGGCTGGGCCGAGGGGCGTACACACCGGCGTTCATCGAGTGGTTCATCCGGCCGCTCGTGGCGGCGGTCTGGTCTTGCGACCCGGACCGCGCGCTCGACTACCCCGCGCGGTCGTTGCTCACCTTCCTGGACCACCACGGCATGCTCAGCGTGAAGGGCTCGCCGACCTGGCGCACGGTGGTCGGCGGCTCGCGGACGTACGTGGACCGTGTGCTCGCAGGGATCGGCGATGTCCGCCTGGCGACACCGGTGACAGACCTGCACCGAACGCCAACCGGGGTCACGGTCACCGATGCCGTCGGGCAGACCGAGACGTACGACGGTGTCGTCGTCGCGACCCATCCGCACCAGGCGCTCAGCATCCTCAGCGAGCCGAGTCTGCAGGAGCACGAGGTGCTTTCGGCTCTGACCTACTCGGTCAACCCAGCCCAGCTGCACACCGATAGCTCCGTCCTGCCGACGCATGTCGGTGCCCGAGCATCGTGGAACTACCTGGTCCCCGAGGAGTCCGGCGAGGGCGTCCTGGTGACGTACGACCTGACTCGCCTGATGCGGCTGCCGAGCCCTGACGGTCAGCGAGTTCTGGTGACCCTCAACGGATCTCATCGGATCGACAAGAACCAGGTCATCGCCGAGATGACCTACGAGCACCCCCTCTACACGGCGACCGCGCTGCGTGCGCGGCGGCAGCTGCCGGGCCTCTCCGACACCCGCGTGGCGTTCGCCGGCGCCTACCAAGGGTCCGGATTTCACGAGGACGGCGCGGCCTCCGGGCTACGCGCCGCCCAGGCGCTCGGAGGCCGCTGGTGAGACACCGACCAGCCCAGCTCCTGCTCACCGAGGTGAGGCACACCCGTACGTCACCGATCAGGCACGACTTCACGTACGCGT
Organism: Luteipulveratus mongoliensis; assembly: GCF_001190945.1. Taxonomy (NCBI): domain Bacteria; kingdom Bacillati; phylum Actinomycetota; class Actinomycetes; order Micrococcales; family Dermacoccaceae; genus Luteipulveratus; species Luteipulveratus mongoliensis. Next base: position 3,748,958 of record NZ_CP011112.1, read on the forward strand.
CGTGCAGCTGGCTGATCGACCTCGACGCCCTCGGTGCCAGGCGTACGCCCGCTGGAATCCCCTGGTGGATCAGGGCATTCGTGTCCTTCGAGGCAGGCGACCACGTAGGCGACCCGAGTCGGTCCTGGCGCGAGAACGTCGATCAGCTCGCCCACGAGCACGGCGTCGACCTGGTCGGTGGACGCGTGCTCGCCCTCGCCGGCGCCCGGAGCCTCGGGCATGTCTTCAACCCGCTGACGCTCTACTGGTGCTGGGACCGTGGTGGCCAGCTGGCCTGTGTGATCGCCGAGGTCCACAACACCTACGGCGGACGCCACGCGTACGTCGTGCGACCGGACCAACGAGAAGTCGCGAACGTCGAGAAGGCCTTGTACGTCTCGCCGTTCAACGACACCCGCGGCTCGTACACGATGTCGGTCCCGGTCCCACGCGACCGGCTCGACGTGCGGATCACGCTGCACGCACCTGACCAGCGACCGTTCGTCGCGACCTGGCGCGGTCGTCCGGTCGAGAGCGGCGTCGACCTACTGCGCGCAGCGCTCCGTGTGCCCCTTGCCTCGCACGCGATGTCCGCGCGCATCCGTCTCCAAGGGATCCGCCTGTGGCTGCGCGGACTTCCTGTCATCCCCCGACCTGCCCACTCCCGTCAGGAGGCCGCATGACCACGCTCGCCCCCACCATCGCCCGGCCATCGGTCGACCCCGAGCGCTGGCCGGACGTCGCCCGAGTCCCGCCCCGCGCCAAGTCGGCGGTAGCCGCCGCAGTGACTCGCTCGATCTTCCGGCGAGCCGTGCGCCGGCTGCCGCTGCGGGTGGACATGCCCGACGGCGTACGACTCGGCGGCGCCGCCATGGATCCGGCCGCGCCCACGATGCAGATCCACGACCCGTCCAGACTGATGCGTCGCATCGGGACGAGCGGGCTGATCGGGTTCGGCGAGTCCTACCAGGCGGGCGAGTGGGACAGTGACGACCTGGCGGGCCTCATCGCCGCGTTCGCGAGCGGGATCGACGCTCTGGTGCCCGCGCCCCTCAAACGGATGCGGTCGGCGTACCTCGCCCGTCAGCCTCGGGCAGACCGCCCTGACCCCCACAACTCGCGCACCAACGTCGAGCGCCACTACGACCTCTCGAACGAGATGTTCGCGCAGTTCCTGGACCCGACGATGAGCTATTCGTCAGCGCTGTTCGAGCGAGCCGACGAGGACATGGTCACGGCACAGCACCGCAAGATCGACCGGATGCTCGACCAGGCCGGCGTTCGTGTGGGCAGCCGAGTGCTCGAGATCGGCACCGGCTGGGGTGAGCTCGCCCTGCGCGCCGCCCAGCGCGGTGCGCGCGTCGACACCATCACCTTGTCGAGCGAGCAGCACGGCTGGGCCGAGCAGAAGATCGCCGGCGCCGGGCTGTCCGACCTCGTGTCGGTGCGGCTCCAGGACTACCGCGAGGTGCGCGGCGAGTACGACGCCGTGCTGTCCGTGGAGATGGTCGAGGCCGTCGGGCTGGACTTCCTCGGCACGTACTTCGCGAGCATCGAAGGGACGCTCGCGCCTGGGGGCCGCGCGGTCATCCAGGCGATCACGATGCCGCACGCGCGGGTCGAGGAGACCCGAGACGGCTACACCTGGATCCACAAGTACATCTTTCCGGGCGGCGCGCTGCCCTCCACCCGCATGCTCGACGACGCCGCGGGCGAGCACGGCCTGCGCTGCGTCGACGACTTCGCCATCGGCGACAGCTACGCCGAGACCCTGCGCCGCTGGGCCAACTCCTTCGCCGACGCCACGGAGACGCTCGAGGCGCTCGGCTTCGACGAGGTGTTCCGGCGGATGTGGACGTTCTACCTGCGCTACTCCGAGGGCGGCTTCCGTTCCGGCTACCTCGACGTGCACCAGCTGACCTACACCCGGGAGAACGCATGACACCGGCACCGGTAGCCGACCAGATCGCCAGCCTCCTCGAGCCGGTCGTGCAGGGCGAGCTCCCCGTACGCCTGTCCGCCTGGGACGGCAGCAGCGCTGGCCCCGAGGGCGCACCGCACGTCCGCATCAACTCGCCACAGGCCTTGCGTCGCCTCATCTGGCGCCCGGGCGAGCTGGGCGCCGCGCAGGCGTACGTCTCCGGCGAGATCGAGCTGGAGGGCGATCTCGCCGGGGGTCTGCGCCACCTGTGGCGGATCGTCGGCGCGCGCCAGCTGTCGGCCGTACGCCCGTCGCCTCGGTTGCTCGCCCAGGTCGCACGGCTGGCTCGGGAGTGGGACGTGCTCCGGCCACCTCCGCCGATGCCCAGCACCCAGATCGCGGTCTCCGGTCGCCTCCACTCCATGCGTCGGGACAAGGCCGTCATCAGCCACCACTACGACCTGTCCAACGAGTTCTACGCGCTCGTGCTCGATGAGCACATGGCCTACTCGTGCGCGTACGTCACGGGTGCCGAGCTGAGCGGCGACGAGACTGCGACCTACACCTTGGAGAACGCCCAGGAGGACAAGCTCGACCTCGTCTGCCGCAAGCTCGGACTCGATCAGCGTCCCGGCATGAGGCTGCTCGATGTGGGCTGCGGCTGGGGCTCCCTGTCGATCTATGCCGCGCACGTCTACGGCGCCAAGGTCAAGGGTGTCACCATCTCGGCCGAGCAGAAAGCGTTCGCAGACAACAGGATTCGCACGCTCGGTCTCGAAGACCTGGTCGAGATCAAGCAGCAGGACTACCGCGAGATCACCGACATGCCGTACGACGCGGTGTCCTCCCTCGAGATGGGTGAGCACGTCGGTGAACGCAACTACCCCGCGTACGCCGAGACCCTCACCCGCTGTGTGAAGGACGATGGGCGGGTGCTCGTGCAGCAGATGTCCCGCTCGGGTCGCCACCCAGGAGGCGGGCCGTTCATCGAGGCGTTCATCGCCCCCGACATGACGATGCGCCCGGTCGGCGACACGGTCGGGCTGCTGGAGCGAGCAGGGCTGGAGGTCCGCGACGTGCACGCCCTGCGCGAGCACTACGCGTGGACGGTGCGCGCCTGGCAGCGACGCTTCGACGCGAACCGCGAGCAGCTCGAGAAGCTCGTCGGCGTCGAGGTCGTGCGCGTCTGGGAGCTCTACCTCGCCGGCGGCCTGCTGAGCTTCGAGCAGGGCCGGATGGGAGTGGACCAGATCCTTGCCGTACGCCGGCAGGACGGCCCCAGCGCGCTGCCGCCTATGCGTCCGGGCTCGTGGAGCGCGCCGTATGCGTGACTTCCTGACTCTCACCCTCGTGTGCGTGGCGCTGCTCGCCGTCGTGCAGGGCACGACGTTCTGGATCGGGCACCGCATCGGGCGGTACAACGTCGTCGACGTCGCCTGGGGGCTCGGACTGGCCGCCGTTGCAGTGGTGGCTGCGATCGTCGGGGACGGGGACGGACTCCGGCGTGTGCTGCTGCTTCTCGTGGTCGGGTTCTGGGGGCTGCGCCTCAGCTGGCACATCTGGCGCCGTTCGCGGGGTGGCGGTGAGGACCCGCGCTACGCGCAGCTGCTCGACGGCGCCGGCACCGGTGCGGTGCTGCGGAAGGTGTTCGTCACGCAGGGTGTGGCGCAGTGGTTCATCTCGTTGCCGATCCAGGTCAGTGCCGTGACCGGTCCGCCTCGCGGTGTGGGCCGGGCCGTCATGGTGCTCGGCGTGGTGACCGCGGTTGGCGGCGTCATGGTCGAGTCAGTGGCCGATCGTCAGCTGGCAGCGTTCAAGGCGGATCCGGGTCGGCGTGGCCAGGTCATGGACTCCGGGCTGTGGGGCTGGTCCCGTCACCCGAACTACTTCGGCGACGCATGTGTGTGGATCGGCATCTACCTGATCGCGGCAGCGGTCTGGCCGGGTGTGCTCACCGTTCTGTCGCCAGCCGCCATGGTCTGGTTCCTCGTCGTCGCGACCGGCGCCCGACTGCTCGAGCGCCATCTGGCCGAGCGACCCGGCTACCGCGAGTACCAGGCTCGGACCAGCTTCTTCGTGCTCCGGCCACCCCGCCGGGACTCCGCTCCTTGACCCTCGACCTGCTCGAAGGTCTTCGCTCGTCCCATGAGCGTTCTCCTGCACCGGTGCCGGACCTGCCAGCACCCCGCCGACTGGCACGACGGCCGCAACCGTGGCTACACCTCGTGCTCGTGCTGCAACGCAGGCAGCGCTGATCCCGATCCGGAGCCGGTCGTGCAGCCAACCTTCGCGTCCCCGTCCGGCGGGCCCGAACCACTGCTTCGCCCGGGCACCGCCCGCAACGAAGGCACCATGCACGCGACCCGCACCTGCGCCTGCCAACGGTGCCAGGCGGTGTACGAACGCCTGGACCCAGTGCGACTCTCCGAAGTTGGTCGTTTGACCTAATTCGAAGACATCGACCGGACCGGCGTGGTGAGATGCCGCATGGACTCGCCGCTGACCACTGTCGGGCTGCCGATCGCTCTGGCGATCATCATGTTCGGCCTCGGGCTGTCCCTGAGCGCATCCGACTTCACCCGCGCTTTGCGACACCCACGAGCTGTCGCCATCGCCCTGCTGTGCCAGGTCCTGGTGCTGCCTGCGGTGGCTTTCGGGCTCGTGGTCGCCTTCGATCTCGATCCGGTGCTGGCCGTTGGCTTCATGCTGCTCGCGGCCTCGCCGGGCGGCACGACCGCGAACCTGTTCAGCCACCTGTTCCGCGGCGACGTGGCACTCAACATCACCCTCACGGCGATCAACTCCGTACTCGCGATCGCCACCCTGCCGATCATCACCAATCTGGCGCTCGACCACTTCCTCGACGGCGAAGGGGAGGTCGGCCTCCAGTTCGGCAAGATGATCCAGGTCTTCGCGGTGGTGCTGGTGCCGGTCGTGATCGGCATGGTCGTCCGCGCGCGCAACCGTGGATTCGCCGACCGCATGGACCGCCCGGTCCGCATCGCGTCGGCCGTGATCCTGGCCCTGGTCATCGTGGGCGCGCTGCTCGGCGCACGGGACGAGATCGGTGACTACATCGCAGATGTCGGGGTCATCTCGGTGCTGTTCTGCCTCGTCAGCCTGAGCACCGGGCTCGTCGTGCCTCGCCTCCTGGGCGTCGATCGTCGGCAGTCCATCGCGACGTCGTTCGAGATCGGGATCCACAACAGCACGCTCGCCATTGCGGTCGCGCTCAATGTGCTCGACCAGGACGACATGGCCGTTCCGGCGGCGGTGTACGGCGTCCTCATGTTCTTCGTCGCCGGCGCCTTCGGCTGGCTCATCACCCGTCGCCAGGAACCGTCTCCCGAGACCGCTCGGGTCGCCCACTGAGGACCGGTTCGGCCCACCCTGGCCGGGAGCCGGGCAGAGCTCCTTAATCGGTTGCCGTCGCCGAGACACTGGCACGGTGACCGACTACCTCGCCAGCAACCGCGCCAACTGGGACGAGCGCGCCGCCGTCCACGCCGCATCACCGGACTACGACATCGACCGGCTGCTGAGCAGCGACACCGAGCTCAGCGCAGTGGTCGCCTTCGACACGCTGCGACTCGGTGATGTCAGTGGCCAGGACGGCGTCCACCTCCAGTGCCACATCGGTACCGACACGCTCTCGCTCGCCCGCCTCGGCGCGACGATGACCGGCGTCGACCTCTCCCCCGCGTCCCTCGCGGAGGGTCGATCCCTGGCGAGTCGCGCCGGCGTCGAGATCCCCTACGTCGAGTGCGATGTCTACGACGCACCAGCCGCCCTCGACGGGCAGACCTTCGACTTCGTCTACACCGGCATCGGCGCGATCTGCTGGTTGCCGTCGATCGACCGGTGGGCCTCGACCGTCGCCGAGCTGCTGCGACCGGGTGGCCGGCTGTTCATCCGCGAGGGCCACCCGATGCTCTGGTCGCTCGACACCGACGACGACCAGAAGATTCACCTCGTCTACCCGTACTTCGAGCGCGAGGAGCCGGTCGTCATCAACGAGGGCACCACCTACGTCGAGACCGACCACGAGTTCACCTCGGTCACCACGATGGACTGGAATCATGGCCTAGGGGAGATCGTGACCGCGCTGCTGGCTCATGGCTTCACCCTCACGGAACTCACCGAGCACGACTCGGCCCCATGGGAGGCGCTGCCGGGCCTCATGACGCGGGACGAGTCGGGTGAGTGGCGCCTGACCGACCAGCCCGAACGTCTCCCCTGCACCTACACCTTGCAAGCGGTGAAGCGCTGACTCAGTACGCCATGTCCATCACCTCGCGCACCCGCTGAAGGGTCTTCTCCGCGACCTCGTTCGCCCGCGAGTTTCCTTCCCGCAGAATCTGATCCACGTACGACAGGTCCTCGGCCAGTTCTGCGCGTCGGGCTCGGTGGTCGGCCAGGCCGTCATTGACCGCGGCCGTCGTGACAGCCTTCAGCCTGGCCGCTCCCCCGTGACCGATCTGCTCGGCGAGCGACTGAGGCGAGTCGCCGAGGAAGCGCGCCGCCGTCTCGAGCATGCTGGCGACCTCCGGCCGCCGGTCCGGCTCGTAGGTGATCGTCCGTTCGGAGTCGGTACGTGCTCGACGGATCAGGTCAGCGGTCTCATCGGCGGTTGCCGAGAGAGCGATGGCGTTGCCACGGCTCTTGGCCATCTTGTGGCCGTCGATCCCCAGCACGTTCGGCGTGGGAGAGAGCAACGCGTCGGGCTCAGCGAACACCGTTGCGCCGCCTGCATATCGGGTGTTGAAGCGACGGGCGATGAGTCGAGTCTGCTCGACGTGCGGCAGCTGGTCCCGGCCAACAGGCACCACGTTGCCGTGACAGAACAGGATGTCTGCCGCCTGGTGCACCGGATACGTCAGCAGCAGACCGCTGAGCGCGCGAGCACCGGTGGCCGCCAGCTCCTCCTTCACCGTCGGGTTGCGTCGTAGCTCGGCGTCCGTGATCAACGACAGGAACGGCAGCATCAGCTGGTTGAGCGCCGGGACGGCCGAGTGGCAGAAGATCGTCGACCGGGCCGGATCGATGCCGGCCGCGAGGTAGTCCAGGACCAGCCCCCGCACGTTCTGCCGCATCGCTCCGATCTGGTCACGATCGGTGATCACCTGGTAGTCGGCGATGATGACGTACGTCTCGACGCCCTTGTCCTGCAACGCAACTCGGTTACGCAGACTGGCGAGGTAGTGGCCGATGTGCAGGGCTCCGGTGGGCCGGTCGCCGGTCAGCATCCGCAGCTCAGCGTGTGCCGGGCTGGTCGGGTCGTCAATGATCTGCTGCAGCACGTCGCTGCGCTCCCGCGCGACGTCGTACGACCGGTCCCGACGGGCGGATGAAGGTTCGGTCAGGGTGTTCATGAGTACTCCTGGGGTGAGGCCCCCGGGACACGTCGCCGCACATGACAAACGCCGCCCGAGGGCGGCGTGAGAAGGAAGAAGAGGTCTCGTCAGCGGCCGCCGGTCAGGACAGCCACCACCACTGGCGCGCGGGACGAGAGATCAAAGCCATGGACGCAGGTTACGACATGACCGCAGTCGGCATCGACTGAACGTGACGGCTCGGCGCGCTCCGGGAGCGCCACAGGAGCACACCCACTGCTCCCGCGAGGAGATAGAGGCCCGCGACGTAACCGACCAGACCGTTCCATCCGGCAGCGCTGTACGCCAGCCCCGCACACGCTCCGGCGACCGAGCTGCCGACGTAGTAGGCGAAGAGGTAGAGCGCACTCGCCTCCGCGCGGTGCTCGTGAGCGAGGCGCCCCACCCAGCCGCTCGCCACCGCGTGCGCTCCGAAGAACCCGGCCGTGAACAGCAGCACTCCGACCAGCACGCAGATCAGCGAGCTCGGCAACGTGAGAGCGAGGCCCGCCAGCGCGGTCCCCTCACTCATCACCAGCACCGCGCCGCGTCCGGCCCGATCCGCGAGCCGACCGGCGATAGCCGACGACACCGTGCCCGACAGGTACATGAGGAAGACCAGACCGACGATCGTCTGAGGGAGATCGAACGGGCTTGCCAGCAAACGGAATCCAAGGATGTTGTACGCCGACACGAAGCCTCCCATCAGCAGGAGTCCGCTCGCGAACAGCGCCAGCAGGTCGGGCTCCCGGAGGTGTTCGAGCAGGTTCCGTGCCGTCGTGAGGAAGCCGACGCGCTGCGGCCGGAAGTGCTCCGACGGTGGCGCCAGGCGCAGGAACCATGCAGTGAAGGCGAGCGAGACGAGAGCCGCCACCTCGAGCGCCCACCGCCAGCTGCTCACATCGAGCACGAACGAAGCCAGCAGTCGCCCCGCCAGCCCACCGATCGTCGTACCCGCGATGTATCGACCCATGGCAGCACCCAGGGAGTGGGCGTGCACCTCCTCGGCGAGGTAGGCCATCGCCGTCGCGGGAACTCCGGCCAGGGCCAGCCCCTCCAGCCCGCGCAGCACGACGAGCACCTCCATCGACGGCGCCCAGGGCACGATCACGCCGATCACTGCCGACAGCAGCGCGGAAGAAGCCATCACCCGGGTCCGGCCGAAGCGCTCGGACAGCGCACTCGCCGGGATGATCGCGAGGGCGAGCATGCCCGTCGTCGCAGACACGGCCAGCGCCGACGTCGCGGGAGAGACCGAGAAGTCGTCGGCGAGCTGCGGGAGAACGGCCTGGGCGGCGTACATCGCCACGAAGGTGGTCATGCCGGCCGCGAAGAGCGCCGCAGTGATCCGCCGGTAGCCCGCATCACCGCGCTGGTAGCCCGCGGGCTCGGTCGGGGCGTGGCTCATGCCTCCCATGCTGACGGCCGCGCCGATCATACGGAAATGAATCTTTGATCGCTGACTCATGCACTAGACGCATAAAGTGCTGTGCATGAGAGACGCCGTCCGCTGGTTCGTCGTCCTCGCCGAGGAGGAGAACGTCACGGCCGCGGCAGCTCGGCTGCAGATGTCGCAACCGACGCTGTCCCGGATGCTCGGGCGGCTCGAACGACGACTCGGTGTCCCGCTCTTCGACCGCCACGGCCGCCGGCTCTCTCTGAACGACACCGGCAACCGGTACGCCGAGCACGTCCGCCGCGCGGACCGTGAGCTCGCGTTGGCCGAGCAGGTGGTCGCCGACCTGACCGCTGAGGGACCACGCGTCGTACGCCTGGGCTTCCTCCACTCGTTCGGCACCTGGCTGGTGCCCGACCTGGTCCGTCGTGCCCGCGAGCACGACCCCAGCCTGTCGTTCGAGCTCGTGCAGGACGCTGCCGACGTCATCCGGGACGGCGTGATCGACGGCAGCCTCGACCTCGGGATCCTGTCGCCGCAACCGACCTCGAGGCAGGTGACCTGGCGACGGCTGATGCGCCAGTCCGTTGTGCTGGCCGTCCCGCCTGGTCACGCTGTCGAGACCCGTCGTGGCGTACGTGTCGAGGAGCTCGAGGGAGAGGCGTTCGTCTCGATGCCCCCTGAGTACGGCATGCGCCAGATGCTCGACGACGCTTGTGCCGCAGCAGGATTCGAGCCACGGATCGTCGTGGAGTGCCAAGACCTGCACACCGTTGCCGGCCTGGTATCGGCCGGGATCGGCGTCGCGCTGCTGCCTGCGGAGCAGACGCCGCGCTACAGCGCCGGTGTGGCGACCACTCCCCTGCTGGGCGCCGGCGCCGGACGAGATGTCGGCCTCGTCTGGGCGCGGCATCGTCCGCTCTCGGCACCCGCGCGGGCGGTCCGCGACATCGTGTCGTGAGGCTGTCCGAGACGGGCGATACGGTCAGCGGCATGAGTGATGTGACGCTGTTGCACAACCCGCGCTGCTCGACCTCGCGCGCCGCCCAGGACGAGATCACGGCGGCCGGTGTCGACGCCGACGTCGTGCAGTACCTCAAGGATCCGCTGGACGCCGATCAGCTCCGAGCGCTGCTCGCCAAGCTCGAGGACGAGCCGACGGATCTGGTTCGTCGGGACGCGGCGTTCAAGGAGCTCGGGCTCACCGATGCTGACGTCGCGACTGCGGATCAGGTCGTGGCCGTGCTGCTGGAGCACCCGCGGCTCATGCAGCGTCCCGTGATCGTGAAGGGTGACCGCGCGATCATCGGTCGGCCGAAGGACCGCGTCCCGGCCTTCCTCGCGGACTAGGAGTCAGATGCCGCAGGCAGGTGCGGCGACCTCAGCGGTCGCCGGCTTGCCGATGCGTGGCATTCCCAGCGCAACTGCAGGCTTCTTGGTCACACCGTCAGCAGCGTTCTCCTGCAACGCTTCCCACGCATCACCGCCACGCGTTCGGCGGATCGAGAAGGCGCCTCCCTCGATACCTGAGTCGGCCACGAGATGGTGCGGCGCGCCGTACGTCACCTCGACGGTCACCACGTCTCCCGGCCGCGGACGGTCCACGCCCTCCGGCACCGAGAAGTGCACGAGACGGTTGTCCTGGGCCCGACCTGACATGCGATGGGTCGCGGCGTCCTTGCGGCCCTCGCCGGGTGCGACGAGGACCTCGACGGCGCGGCCCTCGACCGCGCGGTTCTCCGCCCAGGAAACCTCCTCCTGGACCTTCAGCAGGCGCTCGAACCGTTCTTGCACCACGGCTTTCGGGAGCTGGTCGGGCATGGTCGCGGCCGGAGTGCCAGGACGGATGGAGTACTGGAAGGTGAAGGCGGAGGAGAACCGAGCCTCGCGTACGACCCGCAACGTCTCGTCGAAGTCCTCCTCGGTCTCGCCCGGGAAGCCCACGATGAGGTCGGTCGTGATCGCGGCCTCGGGCATGCGGTCGCGGACCCGGTCGAGGATGCCGAGGAACTTCGCCGACCGGTAGGAGCGGCGCATGTCCTTGAGGACCTTGTCGGATCCGGCCTGCAGCGGCATGTGCAGGGACGGCATGACGTTGGGCGTCTCGGCCATCGCGTCGATCACGTCGTCGGTGAAGGCAGCCGGGTGTGGGCTGGTGAAGCGCACGCGCTCCAGTCCCTCGATGTCGCCGCACGCGCGCAGCAGCTTGCCGAATGCCAGCCGGTCCCCGAACTCGACGCCGTAGGAGTTGACGTTCTGTCCGAGCAGCGTGACCTCGACGACGCCCTGCTCGACCAGCGCCTCGATCTCGGCAAGGATCTCGCCGGGGCGGCGGTCCTTCTCCTTGCCGCGCAGGGCCGGGACGATGCAGAACGTGCAGGTGTTGTTGCAGCCCACCGAGATCGATACCCAGCCGCTGTACGCCGAGTCGCGCCGCGTGGGCAGTGTCGACGGGAACGTCTCGAGTGACTCCAGGATCTCGACCTGCGCCTCGGCGTTGTGCCGGGCGCGCTCCAGCAGGACGGGCAGCGACCCGACGTTGTGCGTCCCGAAGACCACGTCGACCCACGGAGCCCGCCGGACGATCTCGCCGCGGTCCTTCTGCGCGAGGCAGCCGCCGACAGCGATCTGCATGCCGGGGTGCGCATCCTTCACGGGACGCAGGTGGCCGAGGTTGCCGTACAGCTTGTTGTCGGCGTTCTCGCGCACCGCGCAGGTGTTGTAGACGACGACGTCCGGTGCCTCGGGTCGTTCGGCCTTCGCCAGAGCCCCAACGTCCGTATAGCCCGCCGACTCCAGCAGGCCGCTGATGCGCTCGGAGTCGTGGACGTTCATCTGGCACCCGTGGGTGCGGACTTCATAGGTTTTCATGGCGACACCCAGGGTACGACGGAGCGTCCCGTTCCCGAACCGCCAAGTCTCCCCGCGACGCTCATTGCGTCTCTCAGCGCTCAAGTCCCGCATCCCGACTGCGCGTCCCACGGGCGACCCTCGCGACGTATGACAAACCCTGGGCGTACTGGCCAGGCAGCTGGGTAGCACGTTGCTCCGCAATGCGCGCAGCAAGGCCGATCGGTCGGGACCGAGCGGCTCGCTCCGCCCGCTGATCCACCACAGCGACTAAGTCGTGCTGGATCTCCGCACGCTGGGCGCGCACCAACGCCAGCTCCTCGCTCAGCGCGGCCCGCTGCGTCTGGGCGGCGGCCGGATCTTCCTCGGCTAGCGCCAGGTCGTCGGCCAACGTCCTCTCGCGCTCCGACCAGTGCTCAAGTTCCTTGCTACGCAGCAGCTCTCGCAGCTCCTCGAACACCTCGCCAGCGTTCGCATCGGTGATCTCTCGCACGATGAACGTGTCCGGGTAGATCTCGCGCAGCTCGTCCATCCGGCCCCGAACCGCGGGCGGCATCTTGCCCATGTCGCGCACCAACCAGAGCATGGTGCCATCGCGCTCGAGCAGCTCTCGATCCTTGCGCAGCTGCAGCAAGGCGTGCTCGGCGTTGGTGCCACCGGCCTTGGCTTCGATCGCCAACGGGTGCTCCAGCTCGACACCGACATCGTGGAAGCGCCGACCCAGCTTCGTCGAGTAGTACGCCTCCTGGCTGTATCCACGATCGAGCCTGCAGTCCAGGCCAGCGTGGATCTCCACCACCCATGCATCGCCCACCTGACGGGCGTGCGCCCACCGTTCGAGCGCCTCGCTGTAACCGTCGAAGTCACGTGGCACCTCGCCACGCTCTTGCTTGCGGGCGACGTACGCAACGAACTCCGCCTCAGTCGGGACCATCGCCGACGCCGAGCCGATTCATGTCCTGCGCGAGGAGGTAGTCCTCCCACTCTTTGGGAGGCAACCGGCCCGCCTCAACCCAGGCGTCATAGTTCTTCTGCGCACGGCCAAACAACCGCGCCCACTTCTCGCCCGTGCGCTCGGACATCGCAGCCCCGACATGTCGGGCGACCTCGAAGTAGCTGCCCATGGCCGGCTCGTCGATGACCGGCTCCTTGTCCGAGGACTTCTGGGGCCGCATCGCGATCCACCGCCAGGAGCCCTCGAAGTTGCGGACGAACACCTCACCCAGGTAGCGCTGGAACCGCTTCTCCCGCTCGCGCCGCCACGACAGGTCGCCCGGCTCCCGGTCCCAGTACCAGCGCAAGGCCGCCTGCTCCGCGTGCCGCAACCCCTCCACAGTCCACGGGTCGGCCGGCATGTCCGGCACGTCCTTCTCGAAGAACAACGCGAGCTCGTCGTACATCGCAGCCAGCCAAGCCACGAACACGGGGTCCTGCTGGTCGCGCTCACGCTGCTCTAGCTCGGCCGGCGTGTACTCCTCGAACCTGCCCACGATTGAGTCCTCCCATCTCGCTCACGACACTGCACTCGACGTTAGTCCACCGGGGGCTCGACTCGACCATGGCGGATCGGGCGAGCACCTCTGGACCTCGGCTGACTCCTTGAAGTGCCAAAGCCCCGACCCATCACCGGGTCGGGGCTTTGCGCATTCCTATGATCCGCCCAGCCAGGTGACAACAGCCAGAGTGACCGCCACTACGGCGACACCCGCACCTATCGCTGCTTCCAGGAGCATCCTGATGTCCGGGTCGCGGATGATCGCGCCCACAGGGCGCTGCCAGAAGCCGGGAGGTCCGTCTACAAACCTGAAGTTCGCGACCCGATCAATGGTGCGGACCGACCCTGGCCCGCCATTGCATACGGCAGTGAACACAAGCTCCTCACCGGTCTTCAGGATCAGCGGCTCCAGACGAGCATCGACGGGGCTCTCGTCGACGAGGCTCAGGTCGATGAGGCTCACAATCGCCTTCGGGATAGTTGTTGGCAGTGGAAAGGAGACGTTTGGAATGGCGAGCACAAGCGTGTCCTGGAACGTCCAACCAATCGCATCGCCGTCGGCGCCGAAGTCGTCCTTCGAGAGGTCCTTCCGGCCCGTGTTTCGCACGCGAACCTCGAGCAGCCATGGGTCGTACACCCGCTCGCCGTCGACCACTACTTCGATCTTCGGGACCGGACCCGACACTCGCCCGTCGATGATCGGAATCCACCTGCTCGTGACGTTGATCCGGCCAAAGTCCTTGCGAACTATCGGCCAGACTGCAAGTCCGATCCCGACCAGCGTGAGCAACACGAGAAGCCACGAAATCCAGTTCGGAATGTCCGGCAGCCCATCCATCGCAACCTCCCCATCGCCCTGACACGCCCAAAGACTTTCGCAGCCTAGCCTCGCGGCCCTATAGCCGCACGGGTCACGCGAATCCTCTTTCCTCCCAATGGCTTTCGTCCTTCACGTCGACTCGCCGCTACGTAGGTGCAAGAAGGATCTGCTAGGTCTTCATGGCGACACCCAGGGTACGACGGTCCCCCACCTCTCCCCGAACCGTTGCATTGGCGGACCATCACGGTGGAGGGTCGCGAGTGAGGGGCCGTCGGTCGACTGGACATTTCTCCGCAGAACGGGCTGGCCACTCACTCGGTCCAAGTGCCGGCGGGCCAGTCGGCGGAGCTCATCTCCCGTTCCTGCCGAACATCGACCACGATGGCGCTGACCAGGCCAGCCGTCATCAGCGCTGGCCATGGTGCGGTGTCCCAGTGACGCAACCGCAGCTCGTTCACGAAGAACCCCGCGAAGACGAGCGCGCCGATGAGGAAGATCGCACGCACCACGCGCTGTTCGGTGCGTCGCTCGAGCCTCATATTCGGACACTACGACGCCACGCGCTCGGGTGTGCGCCAATCTCCTGAAGGTCCGGGCTCCGTCAGAACGGTGGTGGGTCGAGGGCTGGTGCGGCCGGTGTGTCCGCGCGCACGAGCCCAGATCTGATGGCGGCCATCTCGGTGGTCATCGGGGCGGGATCGGCGTGTGGTTCGAGGAGGGCGGCGAGCTCTTGCTCCAGCCTTGAGAGGTCGGGTTCGGTGAGCTCGGCCGGGTTGTGGTGGTCGGCCAGGTGGGTGGTGATGCTCTGCCCGGTGAGGGTGGACCAGCGGACGCTGCCGTCGGGTGCTTGCTGGGAGTGCCACCAGCGGCGCGTCTTGGTCTCGTGGTGTGCCCGGTGCAGCAGGTGCAGGTTGTCTTCGTGGGTGGCGCCCTCGGAGGGCAGGCGCGCGCCGTTGACCCAGGGGGTGTCGTGGTCGAGGTCGCAGTCAGCAGCCGGGTGCTCACACCCGGGTGCTCGACAGTGCTGGTCGCGTGCTTGGACTTGTCGGCGCATCTTTGCTGGTGGCCGGTAGGTCGATGCGGAGTCGATGACCGCGCCGGTGAGGGGGTCGGTGACCAGGCGCCGCCACACTGATCCTTCGGCGAAGGCCAGGTTGCGGACCTGGTCGGCGGTCAGGAACCCGTACCCGGGCACCTCGGCCACGCCATGACCGGTCAGTGGTGCGGACCCGCTCGGGTGCGGTGGCGTCGCGTTCGTTGGTGAGCAGTCACTGATGAGTCGTCCGCGGGCCGACCGGCGGCCACCGCGGCGCATCGGGTCTGCATCTGAGCACGCGCCCGTGGCCCCGGGCAGCAGGGTGGACAGGTGCACGATGACCTGCAGCTGCGCCGCGGGTGCGTCCGCCAGGAGCGCGTCGCCGGGGACCTGGCCGCGGATCAGCAGGTCGGTGGCGATGTCTGAGCGCAGCTGAGCCAGGGTCCGCCCATCACCGGCAGCCCGCGCCCGCCGAGCCAGCGCGGTCACTCGTTGCTGAGCGGCGAACGCTCGCTCACGGGAGGCGGTGATCGTGGTGTGCGCAACCCCGTGGCTGCCGGCGACAGTGTCGACATCCCGCCGGGCGACCGCGTCCTGGGTGGCGCGGGCTGCGGCCTCGGAGGCGGACTCGGCCAGCACCAGCTGACGAGCCAGCCGGCGCCGGAACGTGGCTTGGGACAACGGCACCGACCCCAACACACCAGCCAGCTCAGTTCTCTGCGCGGCCGGGTCCGCGTCACTCTCCAGCGGCACTGCGCCGACCGGTGCGAGGACCCGCTTGGCGACCATGTCCGCGGTGAGCGGGTCCAGGTGCGCGGTCTCCTTCAACAGGGTGCGCGCCCGCCACCCCGACACCGTGCCCTGACGCAACCGCGCCCGCAGATAACCCGCCCGCTCAGCCGTCGCGGTCGCGAACGCGACCCGCTCACGACACTGCGTGATCGGCAACCCGGTCAACAGCTGCACCTCAACCGTCGCCGCAGACCTTGCCAGACCCTGCCGGCTCCTGCGCGTCGAACGAGCCTCGTGCTGACCGACATTCAGCCCCGGATCATCCTCGATTCCGGTGACCAGCTGGCCTATCGCTTCGGCCTCGATCGACTCCGCCCAAGCCTGCACACCCTGCGCGGCCGTGATCAGCACCCCCGCCGCCGCCCGCGCCGCCTCATACTCATCGATCTCAGCGGCCGCAGCCAGCGAAGGCGAGACCGGCCCGCGACCGCTGACCGCGCCGACGACATCAACGAGCCAGGACGCCAGGTGTGCGGGCAACCCAACCAGGGACAACGACTCGGGAGCGGCGTCCGCAGGCATCGGCTGGTCGGACATCGGGCCCCCTCTCGCGTGGTCGTCGGGCAGCACCAGACTTCGAATATACGTTCGACTCTAGTCGCTCGGATCAGTCACGCGCAAGGCCGAATCATTAATGGGGACAAGCAATTTCGGCTGTCGGTGGCTTCTGCTATGGCGCCCCAAACTGGCCCGCCGAGACCACCGACGCCATGGCGCGATGACCACCGAACTCGCGGCACCGACGTACGCCCATGCCTCTTGCTTAGGCTCTTGGCATGACCATCGTGAAGATCAACGCCATCACCGTGCCGGCCGACAGCGGGGACGAGCTCGGCCGACGGTTCGCCGCCCGCGCGGGCGCGGTTGACGGCCAGCCCGGCTTCGAGGGCTTCGAGCTCCTACGTCCGACCGATGACCGCAGCACGTGGCTGGTCATCACCCGATGGGCGGACGAGGAGTCCTTCGAGGCGTGGAAGACCAGTCAGAGCTTCGACCGCGCCCACCGAGGCACCAGCGGCGACCGGAATGCCGAGCCCGGCGAGGCGCCGCAGCGCCCCGTCGGCATGGAGTCCGAGCTGTGGTCGTACGAGGTCGCCACGGGTTCGGGCGGCGGTCCCCGATGAGACTCCTGCTCAACCTGATCTGGTTCGTCTTCGGCGGGCTGTGGCTCGCGATCGGCTACGCGTTCGCCGGGCTGATCATGTGCCTGCTGATCGTCACGATCCCCTTCGGCGTCGTGTCCTTCCGGATCGCGTCGTACGTCCTGTGGCCGTTCGGGCGCACCATCGTGGACAAGCCTGGTGCCGGGACCGGCTCGGTGATCCTCAACGTCATCTGGTTCGTGCTCGCGGGCTGGTGGCTGGCTCTGGGCCACATCCTGACGGCCGTCGCGCAGGCGATCACGATCATCGGCATCCCGCTCGCGATCGCCAACATCAAGCTGATCCCGGTGACGCTGGTGCCGTTCGGGAAGGACATCGTCCCGACCACAGCTGTCCGCCAGGGTCAGCGACAGCTGCACTCCATGTGACCGCTTCAGGCGCCGCCCACCGACGGAGCCGCAGCATGGGGCCTAGCAGCGCGACCACCGTCGTGAGGATGCCGGCGGCAGCCAGGGTCGGGCGTACGCCCGCGACGGCCAGCAGCGGTGCGCCGAGCAGCATCCCGGCGCTACTCGTGGCGTTGATGACGACGGACTGACCGCTCATCAGCGTCCGCCGCACCGGCCCAGCGCCGGCCGCGGCGATGATCCGGTTGACCGCGCCAATACCGAGCACCGCGAAGCAGCCGCCGATACCTCCCATGAGCGCAAAGCCCCACGGGGTCGTCCACAGGCTCATCCCGATCCATGCGAGGCCGCCAACGGTCCATGCCAGTCGCGCCACGGCCATCGGCGCCAACCGGTGCACCACCCGACCGACGAGGAGTGTCCCTGTCAGGGACCCCACGCCGTACGCCGTCATCCCCGCTGCAAAGTAGACGCCGGCCCGATCCTGCTGCGCGCCGTAGACCGACATGCCGAGGGTGAACGCGAACCACGTCAGGCAGCTGGTCCCGCGCAGCAGCCAGCCTCGTGCCACGTCGGGGCGGCCGACCAGAGCGGACCGGATGCTCGGAATCTCCTCTACTGCTCCGTCGGCGGGCTCGGTGGGCCGAACCGGCAGCGCGAGCAACGCTGAGACCACGAGCATGAACGCCTCGAACCAGAGCGCCGGCAGGAGCCATCCGAGCATCACGGCGACGCCCCCGAGTGACGGCCCGACCAGCATCGTGCCGCGACGAATGCCGTCCTGCCACGTCAGCAGCGACACGGCACCTCGCTCCCCCAGCCGGTCACCGATGTCGGCGAAGAGGGCCATGAGTCCCGGCGCCGCCAGGGCCTGGAACACGCCGAGCGCCAGTCCGGCCGCCGCGAGGGTCACGGCGTTCAGCCCGCCGAGCCAGGCCAGCAGCGGGACAACCGCCAAAGGCGCGGCCTCGCCGACCTGCACCGCGGCCAGGCCCCGTCCGGACGTGATTCGCTGCCGCAGACTCCGCGCCCACCACGGCGACGTCAGTACCGGCAGGCCGGCAGCGCCGGTCACCAGGCCGAGGGCGGCGACAGAACCCGTCTCCTGGAGCACCACCAAGGGCAGGGCCACCTGGGCGAACCGGAAGGCCAGCTCGCTCATCGCGTAGCCGGCGAAGAGTCGTGTCGCGTCACCTCGTGCACTCACCCGTCCACTGTCTGTCCTGACGTCGGTCCTCGGTAGAGAGCAAAGCGATGGATCCGCTCATAGGCTGTGCCTATGAACTCATCACCGAGCGTCGATGACCTGAGACTGGTCCTGGCCGTACGGCGCGCCGGCTCGGTTGGGTCGGCGGCTCGAGAGCTGGGCAGCAGCCAGCCCTCGGCGAGCCAGCGTTTAGCGCGTATCGAACGCCGTTGCGGCACAGTCCTTTTCGATCGTGACACGACCGGTGCCCGACCGACCGCGGCCGGGCTGGAGATGGCACGTCAAGCCGAGCACATCCTGGGTCATCTGGAGGGCGTGTACGCATCGACTGCGGCGGCCACCGAAGAGCGCCCTCTGGTGATCGGCACGTTCGCCAGTCTGGCCGCATCCGTGCTCCCGGCACTGGACGAGCTGCTTCCGGACGTGTCCATCGAGCAACGCTTCGACCACGGCAACCGGATGATCGAGTGGGTGGCCGAAGGCACCATGGACGCCACCTTCGTGGCGATCGTCGAGCAGGTCACCCTGCCTCGACGGGTCTTGGTGCATCCGGTCGGAGCTGACCGGCTGGTGCTGTTCCGACCTGCCGCAGCCACACCGGCCGGTCGCGGCAGGTGGCCGTTCAAGGGCCGTGCGGTCGTGTACTCGACGTACGACCTCGGCTCGGCCCAGCTCCAGGCGCGGCTCGAGTCGTTGGGCGCCACCGCACGTCGCGGAGTGACCATGCCGACCACTCTCGCCATGGCCCGGCGCCGAGGGCACCTGGCTGTCGTCCCGCAGAGCGCCATCGCCCGCGACCTACGCGACGGCGAGGCGATCGATCGGCTGCCCTTCACGAGCAGGCTCAGGCTGTCCATGGTCACGGGTCGCGAACCCGACCCGCGGCTCGTTCGCGTGCTGCCGACGCTGCGCCGCGACCTTGGCCTGACACCCGTCAGGGCGCCCGCACGGTAACTGAGCGGGCGCAGGCACGGCCGATCGGTGCCGACTCAGGAATCCGGCCGGCCGTCGCGGCCACCCGACCGGAGCTCGTCCGCTGACGAGAGCCGGGCTCGGTCCGCAGCGCTGCGACCCGAGTGCCAGCCCTCGGCATCTCTGGCCGGTCGCGGACCACTCTTCTTGACCTGCGGGAAGAGCGTGTCGACCGCTTGCCTCACGTCCTGGTCACGGTCGGCAAGGACACGGACCAACGCGCCGCGCTCGGGCCGAATCGACGCCTCGCCGGGACGCTCAGGCTCGCCGACGGGATCGGCCTGGGCCGCCGCAACCGCGGCGTCAGCGGCCTCCTGCAGCCGCTCGCCGATCCGCATGGCGTAGGCGGACAGGAACGACGACCGGAAGCTCCGCGTCCGGCTGCGACCGCGGGCGTCGGTGCGCTTGCCGGCCGCCGTCATCGCCTGCGTGGCCTGGACCAGGAGTGATGTGTAGAGCAGCTCAACCGCATCCGCATCGACCTCGAAACCGACCACCGTGGCGAACCCGAGCTGCTGACTCCAGACCACCTGACAACGATTGACCTGGGCGACGGCGGTCAGCAGCATCGCTTTCTGACCGTCGTACGGGTTGTCGACGCCGATCCGCCGGCCGCCGGGACCGTGTCCCTCGTGCCCGGACACCTCGTCAGCAGCAGCGACCAGCGCGGCATCGATGCTGTGGCGAGCCATCAGCGACTGGGCACCTGCGGTGAACGTCTCGGCCTCGGCCTCGAACGTCGTGGACTCCGCCTTGGCGAGCAGCTGACGCACCCTGGCCAGGATCCGTTCGTCAACAGCCGGTCGGTCCTGCCGATCCGCCACAGCGACGTCGGGTCTGGCCGTGCCGGGCAACGGGGTCAGCCTCTCGATCCTCGGGAGCTGGAGAAGCAGGTGCAGCACGGTCAGCGTCCGGGTCAGCAGCATCAGCCAGTCGGAGCCGCGGTGGCGATGGGCCTGCAGCAGAGACTGGGACCTCGGCCACCATGAGCCACGGCTGATGTCGGCCAGCTGGGCGTGCCAGCGGCGATCGACCGTTGCTGTCGCATATCCGGCGAGCTGATCGACCATGACGTCGGCCAGGAGCTCTTGCTCAGCCGGAGCCAGGCGGCGCACGGCGAGGCGATGGACGTCGGCCGGCTGCCAGCCGCCGTCCCAGGCACGCAGCACACCCTGATGGAGCTGCGCTCCCAGCTCGCTGACGACGATCTGCTCTCCGGTCGCCGTCCCGCAACGCTGAGCGAGGGCGACAGCCACATCGTCGAGCGCGTCACCACGATCCAGGGCAATGGCAGTGACCGCGTGACCGATCTGACGCCTGACGTCCTGCCGTGCCACCTCGAGCAGAGGCTCAGAGCTGTGGTCGTCGTTCACGTTCTCCCCTAGTCGGGCTGGTGCTCGGGCGCGTCCGCGATGACTTCCTTGATGACGGCCCAGGACAGCGATGATGAATACCCTTTGCGCGCAAGCATTCCCGCCATCCGGCGGGCCTGGACCGTGGGGTCGAGGCCATGCATCGAGCGCATCTTCTTCTCCGCGAGCGCCCGAGCGCGTTCGCGTTCGTCCTCGTCGTTGATGTCCTCGAGCGTCGCTGCCACGGTGTCGTCATCGACCCCTTTGCGGCGTAGCTCTTGACGCAGGGCACCACGCGCCAGGCCGCGGCCAGTCTGCTGGGAGCGCACCAGCATCTGCGCGTAGGCCCCGTCGTCGATCAGCCCGACCTCCTCCATCCGGTCGAGCACCCGCGAGGCAACCTCGTCGTCGCAGCCCTTCTGGCGCAGCTTGTCGGCCAGCTGCCGGCGACTGCGGGGCGCCATCGTCAGCTGTCGCAGCACGATGGCGCGGGCGACCTCGTCGGCATCCGGCTCCGGATCCGCCGCCGCCGTGCGGTCGGGGTCGGTCAGTGGGTCACCGGGCGGCGCGGGTTGCGGGGCCGCCCCCCGAGCGAACTCTGGGGGCGGCCCCGCGGCCCGTGCATCGAACGGTCGAGTCACGGTCAGAACTTGACCGGCACCTCAGAAACCGGCGGCGCGGCGACACCGCCGGTCTTTGCAGCGCCAGCGACCTTCCCGGCACCCACAGCCTTGCCGGCGTCGATCGCCTTGGCGGCATCGGCCGGCTTGTCGACCTGGGGACCGACTCCGAGCTTTTCCTTGATCTTCTTCTCGATCTCGTCGGCAAGATCCGGGTTGTCCTTGAGGAAGGTGCGGGCATTTTCCTTGCCCTGACCGAGCTGATCGCCCTCGTAGGTGTACCAAGCGCCGGACTTGCGCACGAAGCCGTGCTCGACACCCATGTCGATCAGGCCGCCCTCGCGGGAGATGCCGTGGCCGTAGAGGATGTCGAACTCAGCCTGCTTGAACGGCGGGGAAACCTTGTTCTTGACGACCTTGACCCGGGTGCGGTTGCCGACCGGGTCCGAGCCGTCCTTCAGCGTCTCGATGCGACGGATGTCCAGTCGCACCGACGCGTAGAACTTCAGCGCCTTGCCACCTGTGGTGGTCTCGGGCGAGCCGAACATGACGCCGATCTTCTCGCGCAGCTGGTTGATGAAGATCGCGGTGGTGCCGGTGTTGCTCAGGGCCCCGGTGATCTTGCGCAACGCCTGCGACATCAGCCGGGCCTGCAGACCGACGTGGCTGTCACCCATCTCACCCTCGATCTCGGCGCGTGGCACCAGAGCCGCCACCGAGTCGATCACGATGACGTCGAGCGAGCCGGAGCGGATCAGCATGTCCGTGATCTCCAGCGCCTGCTCACCGGTGTCCGGCTGGCTGACCAGCAGAGCATCGGTGTCGACGCCGAGCTTCTTGGCATATTCCGGGTCGAGCGCGTGCTCGGCGTCGATGAACGCCGCCAGGCCACCGGCCCGCTGCGCACTGGCCACCGCGTGCAGGGCGACCGTCGTCTTGCCCGAGCTCTCCGGGCCGTAGACCTCCACCACGCGACCGCGAGGCAGTCCGCCGATCCCGAGCGCGACATCGAGCGCGATGGAGCCGGTCGGGATGACGTCGATCGGCGGGCGGACGTCGTCGCCGAGGCGCATCACCGCGCCCTTGCCGTGGGCCTTCTCGATCTGCGACAGGACAACGTCCAGGGACTTCAGCTTGTCGCCGGACTCAGATGACCTGGGGGCTGGTGCCATAACGGCTGCTCCTTCAAAGAAACTCGTGGGCGGGCGCGCCTACCTTCGACCGACCGAGGTCCGCAGGTGCGGTGCCTCGAGTACGTGTCAGACGCTAGGAGCCGCCACCGACAACCACCGCACGCCCACGTCGTGCTGTGGACAAAGTGGCCGCCGGACGGGCACCTGTGCACAAACGTATCCGAACACGCGTACGAGAAGCACGCGACCCGCCGTACCCCGCGTGTCGGTCCTCAGACCATCGAGACCGGGCTCACCTGGTCATCGTGTGGGAGGGGCCCCTCGACCAAGGCGGTCACCCGCATCCCGCGCAGGTTGACCCGCCCGCCGAAGCGGGTGAGGAACGAGGTGTCCGCCGCGTCGCGACCCGTCGAGATGCGCAGCAGCGACTGCCGGGGCGCCAGCCCCGTCGAGTCGACCAGGTGCCACGCACCGTCGACGTAGGCCTCGGCCACGGCGTGGAAGTCCATCGGCACCAGACCTGGTGCGTAGCAGGCCACGATGCGCGCAGGGACCTCGAGCGCCCGCAGCATCGCCACCGTCAGATGGGCGAAGTCGCGGCACACACCGTCGCGCGCCAGAAACGTGTCGATCGCACTGTCGGTGACCCGGGAGGACCCGATGACGTACGCCGTCCGCTCCCGCACCCACGCGCGTACGGCCTGCAGGAGCTCCATCTCCTTGAGATCGCCGAACTCCTCACGGGCCGAGCCGAGCAGCCGGTCGGACTCGCAGTAGCGGCTCGGCAGCAGGTAGGTCAGCCGGTCGACGAGGTCCTCCTCGAACGGCTCCGCCTCCCCCACGACCGTCGCCTCGTAGCGCACCTCGTGCTGGCCGGGCTGGACGTCGACCACATGGGTCACACCGTCGTGCCGACCTCTCAGCGCGAGCACGTCGCGGGCCTCGCCCTCGGCCGTGACCGTGAACGTGTCCTCGATCTGCAGGCCGGGGCGCTGGGCAACCGCCACCTGGATCGCCAGCCGGGCAGGCGTGGCCACCTGAAGGTTGAGCACGGACGTGACGGTTCGCTTCACCTACAGCTCCTTCGGGTTCTCGCGGACGGGCACATCCTTGCCGAGCAGCCGCTCGGGCGGTACGCCCATATCGGCGCACATGGCCAGCCAGACCTCGCGTGGTTTGTGGCGTGCTTCGAGGGCTTCGTCGACCGTGAGATCACCGAGCGCGTGGATCATGTGGGTGCGCGCGAGCATTCTGCTGTACGACGCCCCGAACTCGTCGTCCATCAGCCGCCAGAACTCGCTCATCCGCACAGGGGCGACGGTCTCACACGCGATCCGGCCAAGAGGGTCCGGGCAGTGCGGAGCAGTCGGCGATACTGACCCGCATGGAGCTCATCACCGCCCCGTCCGTCCCCACTTCCTGGGCGCGCGTCGACCAGCCCGAGCGGCCACCCGTACGCGTCGGTCTGGTGCAGCACGCCTGGGACGAGGACGCCGACCGTCTGCGGGGCACCCTGCTGGACGGCATCCGTACGGCCGCCGACGCGGGCGCCCGCATCGTCTTCCTGCCCGAGCTGACACTGTCGCGCTACCCCGCCGACACGCTGCCGCACGGCACGCCGTCCGCGATCGCCGAGAGCCTCGAGGACGGGCCGACCATCACCTTCGCGCGCGATGCCGCTGCGCAGTCCGGCGCGCTCGTGCACGCGTCGCTCTACGAGCGGGCCGACGAGGGCGACGGACTCGGTTTCAACACCGCGATCCTCGTCGCGCCGGACGGTCGCCTGGTGGCACGTACCCGAAAGACCCACATCCCCGTGACAGCCGGTTACTACGAGGACAAGTACTTCCGTCCCGGTCCGGCCGATGACGCGTATCCCGTTGTCCCCCTTCAGGATCCGCAGATCAAGGTCGGTCTCCCGACATGCTGGGACGAGTGGTTCCCCGAGGTGGCTCGGCTGTACGCCCTGGGTGACGCCGATGTCCTCGCCTACCCCACGGCGATCGGCTCGGAGCCCGACCACCCCGAGTTCGACACCCAGCCGTTGTGGCAGCACACGATCGTCGGCCACGCGATCGCCAACGGCCTGTTCGTGGTCGTCCCCAACCGCTACGGAACCGAGGGTCTGATCACGTTCTACGGCACCTCGTTCATCGCCGATCCTTACGGTCGGGTGCTCGTCCAGGCCCCGCGCGACCGGGCGGCCGCGCTCGTCGCCGACCTCGACCTGTCCCAGCGCAAGGACTGGCTGGACCTCTTCCCGTTCCTCGCCACGCGGCGACCGGACTCGTACGCCGACCTCGCCGCTCCCGTACGCCCCGAGCACCAGCGGCACGTCGACTGATGGCGCCCTGGATCATGCCGTCCGAGACGGCAGAGCACTCCTGCACCTGGATGGCCTGGCCGCACGCCGGTTACACCCTGGGTGGCACCAGGCTGGAGGCCGAGGCGGCCCGTCGAACGTGGGCCGCCGTGGCCAACGCGGTTGTCGGGTTCGAGCCCGTACACATGGTCGTGGACCCGTCCGCGGCCGAGGTCGCCCGCGCGCACCTCGACCCGTCAGTCGCGCTGCACGAGGCGCCGTTGGACGACGCATGGATGCGCGACATCGGCCCGAGCTTCGTGCTCGACGGGGCCGGCCGGCTCGGCGCCGTCGACTGGGTCTTCAACGGCTGGGGCGCACAGTCGTGGGCCACCTGGGAGCACGACTCCCAGATCGGTTCGTACGTCGCTGGGCTCGCTGACGCGACGGTCATCACGTCACCGATCGTCAACGAGGGCGGTGGAATCCACGTCGACGGCGAGGGCACGGTGCTGGTCACCGAGACCGTGCAGCTCGACCCGGGCCGCAACCCGAGTGCGACCAAGGCGGACATCGAGGCCGAGCTCGCCCGCACGATCGGCGCGACCAAGGTCGTCTGGGTCCCGCGCGGGCTGACCCGCGACTACGAGGAGTTCGGCACTCGTGGGCACGTCGACATCGTGGCGACACTCCCCTCGCCCGGTGTCGTCCTGGTGCACGACCAGCAGGACCCCGACCACCCCGACCACGCCGTCAGCCGCGAGGTCATCGACTTCCTCGCCTCTCAGACAGATGCTCGCGGACGATCCTTCGAGATCGTTCGAATCCCAGCGCCTGCAACGCTTTTCGATGATGACGGGCCGGTCGACTACAGCTACGTCAACCACCTGGTCGTCAACGGCGGAGTCATCGCGTGCACCTTCGACGACCCGCACGACGAGCGTGCGCTGGGTGTGCTCGAGCAGGTCTACCCCGGTCGCCGCGTCGTCGGCGTGGACGCCCGCGAGCTCTATGCGCGCGGCGGCGGCATCCACTGCATCACCCAGCAGCAGCCACTCGCCGGAGAGCAGCACTGACCCCAGGTCCTGAGATCAGGTAATCGATTTACCTACTCGTCCGTATCACGCGGGCTACCGTGTCCGCATGCCTTCCACTCACGACCTCGCCGGTCGTCGCGTGCTCATCACCGGCGCCGCTCGCGGCATCGGTGCGGCCCTCGCCCGTCGGCTCCACGCGGCCGGCGCTGAGGTCGCCATCCTCGGCCTCGAACCCGAGCTCCTGCAGGAGGTCGCCGCCGAGGTCGGCGGTCCATGGGTCGAGTGCAACGTCGCTGACCGCTCCCAGGTCGATGACGCGGTTGCCAAGCTGGTCGCCGAGCTGGGTGGCCTCGACGTCGTGGTCGCCAACGCCGGCATCGCCAAGCAGCTGCCGCTCGACGGTGGCGACCCGACCGTCATGGAGCGCACGCTCCAGGTCAACGTGCTCGGCGTCTACTACACCCTTCGGGCCGCCGCTCCCCACATCAACCACCCGGGCGGGTACGCCCTGGTCACCTCCTCGTTGGCCGCCGGCATCAGCCTCCCGCTGCTCGGCGCATACTCCGCGTCGAAGGCAGCTGTCGAGGCGCTCGGCAACACCTTCCGGATGGAGGTACGGCCCACCGGCGCCAAGGTCGGTGTCGCCTACTTCGCCGAGATCGACACCGACATGACCAGCCGCGGATTCGGCACCGAGTCGGCGGCAGCCCTGCTCGGCGGCGGCGGCTCGGTCAGTGGCGTCGCACCGCTCACCTCCGCGATCGATGCGCTCGAACGCGGCATCACGCGACGGTCGCGGCGGATCTGCGCGCCGTTCTGGGTCCGCGGTGTGCTCCCCGTCCGCGAGGTCGCGCAACGGGTCGTCGAGCTGCGCCCGCTCCCCCGGCTGACCGAGGCGCTGGAGATGGCTCGCCACGAGAACGTCGACTTCACGACTGCGCAGCCCGACCCCACACGCCGCCCCTGATGAGTGCGCGGATCGGCCCCGGCACGCGCCGGGAGATGGGCCTGCCGGCGTACGTCATGACTCGGGTGGCCGGCAAGGTCACCCACACCGAGCCGCCGGCGATCTTCACGACGCTGGCTCGCACCCGCAAGACCTACTGGGGCTGGCTCGGATTCGCCGCGACACTCATGCCTTTCGGGAGCCTGCACCGCCGGGAGAGCGAGCTCGTCATCCTGCGCACCGCGCATCGCAAGGGAAGCGACTACGAGTGGGCTCACCACGAACGTCTCGGACGGCGAGCAGGCCTGAGCCGCAACGAAATTGAGGCGCTTGGCCGTGAGGACGCCGGCGACTGGTCGCCCAGGGAAGCCACCCTCATCGCCGCCACCGATGAGCTGCTGCGTGATGACGACCTCAGCGACGCGATGTGGACCCGGGTGCGCGAGCATCTGGACGAACGCGAGAGCATCGAGCTGCTGCTCCTGATCGGGCATTACGCGATGCTGGCGACGACCCTGTCGACGCTGCGCATCAGCCCCGATTCCAGTTCCTGAACATCACCTGAACGTTTCTTGACCGTGCGTGTGCATGGTGGATTCATTCCCCCCTGGAACGCCATTTCCTACCACCCAACACGTCAGGAACCTTGCCGCGGCACAACTGGATTCACGACTCTTCGGGCAGCCCACCAGGAAGCACTCGGCCAGAGCTGAGTGGTCCCAGGCTGGCTCCCCCCGCCACCAGACCGGTGGCTCCGTAAGAGGAGGAACGTCAGTGAAACATCTGAAGCCCGTCGTCATCGGTACGACGCTCGCCGCCGCAGTCGCCCTGTGCCCCACCACGAGCGCCTTCGGTTCCGTCTCCGGATCACCTCAACCCGTGCCACACGCCAAGGCCGTCGCCAACGCACAGTCGAACGCCGCGCAGGCCGCGACCTCGTTGGGCCTCGGCAGTGACGAGGCACTGGTCGTCAAGGACGTCATCGTCGACGCCAACGGCGCCAAGCACATCCGCTACAACCGCACCTACAAGGGTCTGAAGGTCATCGGCGGCGACTTCGTCAGCCACGCCGACAAGGCCGGCAAGGTCACCAGCGTCACCTGGAACCGCGGACTGCAGAAGATGGCTTCGCTGACCACCGCGCCGCGCATCTCGAAGTCCACCGCGCTCGCGGCGGGCAAGAAGAACGCCGCGGCGAAGAAGTCCACGGCCGGCACCGCCAAGGGCGACCTGGTGGTCTACGCCGCGTCGGGCAAGCCCACCCTTGCGTACGAGGTCGTCACCCGAGGCTCGCAGAAGGACGGCACGCCCAGCGAGCTGCACACCTTCGTCGATGCAGCGACCGGGGCGACGCTGGGTTCGCGGGAGCGGATCGAGACCGGCACGGGCGACGGTGTCCACGTCGGCAACGTCACCCTCGACACCACCAAGAACGCCAGCGGGCAGTTCCAGCTCAAGGACAGCCACGGCAACTACACGACAGACACCCACAGCCAGGGCAACGAGTCCACGGGCTCGGGTCCGGCCGGTGACCTGTACGTCGGTGCCGACGACTCCTGGGGCAACGGCACGGCCGGCAAGACCAGTGAGTCGCCTGCAGTCGATGCCCACTACGGCGCGACCAAGACGTTCGAGTACTACAAGAACGTCCAGGGCCGCAACGGCATCTGGAACGACGGACGCGGTGCACCTTCACGCGTGCACTTCGGCTCCTCGGGCGCCTACCAGAACGCGTTCTGGGACGGCACGCAGATGTCGTACGGCGACGGATCCGGTGGCACTCACCCGCTGACCGCGATCGATGTGGCCGGCCACGAGATGAGCCACGGTGTCACCGAGAACACCGCCGGTCTGGACTACAGCGGCGACGCCGGTGGTCTGAACGAGGCGACCTCGGACATCTTCGGCACCAACGTGGAGTGGTACGCCGCCAACGCCGAGGACCCGGGCGACTACCTCATCGGCGAGGAGATCGACATCAACGGCGACGGCTCGCCGCTGCGCTACATGGACAAGCCGTCCAAGGACGGCGGGTCCAAGGACTGCTGGTCCTCCACCCTGGGCAACCTCGACCCGCACTACTCCTCAGGTCCGCTGAACCACTGGTTCTTCATGGCTGCTGAGGGCTCGGGTGCCAAGACCATCAACGGTGTCGCCTACGACAGCCCGACCTGCGCCGGCACACCCGCCGTCACGGGCATCGGTCGCGACAAGGCTGCCAAGATCTGGTACAAGACGCTCTCGACCTACCTGACCAGCGGCAGCAACTACGCCGCCGCCCGCAACGGTGCGGTCAAGTCGGCCAAGGACCTCTACGGTGCGACGTCGGCCGAGTGCAAGGGCGTCGAGGCGGCCTTCACGGCCATCTCGGTCGTGGCAGGCACGGAGAAGTGTGACGGTGGCACCACGCCGCCCACCGGCGACAACCTGCTGACCAACCCGGGCTTCGAGTCCGGTGCAGTCAGCTGGACCGGCACCTCCGGCCCCATCACCAACAACTCCGGTCGCCCGGCTCACGCGGGCTCCTGGAAGATGTGGCTCGGCGGCAACGGCTCCACGGCCAACGAGAACGAGTCGCAGCAGGTAGCCGTTCCGGCCACCGGTACGCCGAAGCTGTCGTACTGGATCCGCACGGACACCTCCGAGTCCGGCAGCAGGGTGTACGACTCCGCCAAGGTCCAGGTCATCAACGGCTCGACGACCTCGACGCTGGCGACGTACTCCAACGTCGGCACCAACGCGACGTACACGCAGAAGACGTTCGACCTGTCGGCGTACAAGGGCAAGACGATCACGGTCAAGTTCTCTGCGACCGAGGACTCCTCGCTGCAGACGAGCTTCGTCGTCGACGACGTCTCGGTGACGGCGAGCTGATTCCAGCTTCTTCGCACTGACCGGCCGGCCGCCGTACCTTCCGGGGTACGGCGGCCGGTCCGGTTTGTGACCCAATCCCCTTTGGCGACAGGAAAGCTCATGACCACACGATCCCTGCGGACCGCATCCGCACTCGGGGTGCTGTGCGCCGCAACCACCCTCGCGACCGCACTCGCACCGGCGGCCACCGCCGCCCGCACACCACGCCCCACGACCGTCGCGGCCGACAGTCTCGAGTCGACGATCGCGCTCAACAACTGCTCGGCATCACTCGTGCGCTACCCGACCTCGGTCGGCTCGGACCGCGCGTTGATGCTGACGAACGGCCACTGCTACGAGGGCGGCTTCATCGACGCCGGCGTCGTGCTGCGCAACAAGGCGAGCTCACGCTCGGGCACCTTGCTCGACGCGGCGGGCAACAGCAGCGGCACGGTCAAGGCCGACACGTTGCTCTACGGCACGATGACCGGCAACGACGTCGCGCTCTACCAGCTCACCGAGACCTTCGATGCGATCAAGAACCGTACGTCGCGCTCGCCGCTCACCATCTCGGGCAGCCATCCGGTCGACGGCACCTCGATCGCGGTCGAGTCCGGCTACTGGAAGCGCGTCTGGAACTGCTCCATCAGCGGGTTCGTCCCGACCGTGCGCGAAGGCGACTGGACGTGGCACGACTCCGTTCGCTACAGCTCATCCGGGTGCGATGTCATCGGCGGCAGCTCGGGCTCTCCGGTGGTCAACACCTCGACCGGTGAGGTCGTCGCGATCAACAACACCATCAACGAGAACGGCGAGATGTGCACGGTCAACAACCCGTGTGAGGTGGACGAGTCCGGCCACACCACGGCGACCAAGGGTCGCGGTTACGCCCAGGAGACCTACTGGTTCACCACCTGCCTGACCTCGGCGCGGGTCATCGACCTCACCGTTGCCGGCTGCAAGCTGACCGGCGCCACCACGGAGCCGCCGCCGACGGGTGCCAACCTGCTGAAGAACCCCGGCTTCGAGTCCGGCGCGGTCAACTGGACCGGCACGTCCGGCCCGATCACCAACGACTCCGGCCGACCGGCCCACTCCGGGACGTGGAAGGCATGGCTCGGCGGCAACGGACGTACGAGCAGCGAGAACGTCTCCCAGTCCGTGACCATCCCAGCCACGGCCACAGCACCCAAGCTGTCCTACTGGATTCGCAGTGACACCAACGAAACTGGCAGCACGGTGTACGACACCCTCAAGGTCCAGGTCGTCAGCGGCACTTCGACGACCACGTTGGCCACGCACAGCAATGTCGGGACCAGCTCGACATACACGCAAAAGACCATCGACCTGTCGGCGTACAAGGGCAAGACCATCACCCTCAAGTACGCGGCGACCGAAGACTCCTCCCTCCAGACGAGCTTCGTCATCGACGACACCTCAGTCACGGTCGGCTGACCGTCCGCTCTCAGGCTCTTTCCTTCTCCCCCAAGGACATTCACCATGAGAAGACCCTCCCGTCGCCTAGCCGCCATCACCGTGGCGAGCCTGACGACAGTCACCTTGGCCGTGAGCACGCAGACCGCGAGCGCTGGCCCGACAGCGACGCTCGCAGACCCCGACATCTCGGTCACCAACACCAAAGCCCATCTCGACCAGCTCCAGTCGATCGCCGATGCCAACGGCGGCAACCGCTACACCGGCAAGCCCGGGTACAAGGCTTCCGTCGACTGGGTGAAGGGCAAGCTGGACGCCGCCGGCTACACGACCACGGTCCAGCAGTTCTCGACCAGCGCCGGAACCTCGTACAACCTCATCGCTGAGTGGCCGCACGGCGACGCGAACCACGTCGTCATGGCTGGCGCTCACCTCGACAGCGTGAGCCGCGGGCCGGGCATCAACGACAACGGATCTGGCAGCGCCGGCATCCTGGAGACTGCTCTGGCTTACGCCGCGAGCGGTGAAACGCCAAAGAACAGAGTGCGGTTCGGATTCTGGGGTGCCGAAGAGCTCGGCCTGGTGGGTTCGAAGTACTACGTCAACAACCTGCCTGCGGCCGATCGCGACAAGGTCGAGGTGTACCTGAATTTCGACATGATCGCCTCCCCCAACCCGGGCTACTTCGTGTACGACGACAACCCTGCGGGCGACAGCGCCCGGGACGACCTCACGACGTACTTCGACGGCAAGAGCATCCCGTGGGAGTACATCGACGTCCAGGGCCGCTCGGACCATGCGGCGTTCCGCTCGCTCGGGATCCCGACCGCCGGCACCTTTACCGGCGCAGAGGAGACCAAGACCTCAGCCCAGGCGAAGAAGTGGGGTGGAGAGGCGGGTGCAGCGTTCGACCCGTGCTACCACTCCGCCTGCGACACGAACGAGAACCTCGACCTCACCGCGCTCGACCGCAACATCGACGCCATCGGCCACATGGTGTGGACCTACGGCGCGAAGGACTACGGAAGCGATCCCGAGCCGCCGACGGGTGCCAACCTGTTGAAGAACCCCGGCTTCGAGTCCGGCGCGGTCGACTGGACCGGCACGTCCGGCCCGATCACCAAGGACTCCGGCCGACCGGCCCACTCCGGGACGTGGAAGGCATGGCTCGGCGGCAACGGACGTACGAGCAGCGAGAACGTCTCCCAGTCCGTGACCATCCCAGCCACGGCCACAGCACCCAAGCTGTCCTACTGGATTCGCAGTGACACCAACGAAACTGGCAGCACGGTGTACGACACCCTCAAGGTCCAGGTCGTCAGCGGCACTTCGACGACCACGCTGGCCACGCACAGCAATGTCGGGACCAGCTCGACCTATGCCCAGAAGACGCTGGACCTGTCGGCGTACAAGGGCAAGACGATCACGCTGAAGCTGACCGCATCCGAGGACTCCTCGCTGCAGACCAGCTTCGTGGTCGACGACACCTCGGTGACGGTCGGCTGAGCGTTCGGTCGGCCGTCGAACCTTCGGCGGCCGACCGAACCCGTTCTTGACGAAGCGACAAGACGATCCTGGGCCACCGCAGTCAGCGCCTCTGACACACTACGAACCTCCAGGGACGTTCCTGTCACACGGCGATTCGGGGGGATCACGGATGGAACAGCAGAATCCGCCGCCGTCCACCTCATCTCAGCCGACAAGGCAGCAGCGCACTCTGACGAGGTTTCTCAGCTCGCTTCTGACCCTGCTCATCCTGCCGGCAGCCTTCTTCTTCCTTCCGGTTCACTCACTTGAGGCGTGGCGAGAGCAGAACTGGTTGCTCGCCTTAGGCATCTTCGCGCTCATTGCCGGGCTGGTGGTCTGGGTCCTCGTCAAGGACGCCCGGGACGACGCCGCACCGGACATGGTGCTTCCGGCCATCGATCAGGCCGCCGCGGACCTTGCGAAAGCCGTCAGCGACGAGTGGAAGAACGAGGTCGGTAGCCGAGACCTCAGCAAGCTGCTGCCCGTCACGCTCAGACCGACGACCCGTTCGCTGATCAGATCCGGGCCGAGCGTCGGGGAGCAGGAGGTTCTCCTGCGTACGACTGAAGACGCCATGGAGGCGTACCTGGCCATTCCCAGCCGACGCTGTGTGATTCTCGGCGAGCCTGGCACCGGTAAGACGACGACCGCCGTGCTGCTGACCAGACAGCTGCTTGAGTCGTGGAAGCCTGAGCTCCAGGGCAAGCAAGTCAAAGCCGTACCCGTCTTCGTCTCGCTCGCTGACTGGAAGCCGCTGTCCAGCGAGGGCGCTGAGGCAACCGGGCTCCTCGACTGGATGAGCAGCAAGCTGTCCGACCAGTACCGCTTCCTGAACGACAAGCGGTATGGCGACAACGTGGCCATGGAGCTGATCAGAACCGGCCGGGTGCGCCCGGTCCTTGACGGGCTCGACGAGATCGGCATTCCCGATGACCCCGCTGGCACCAAGGCGCTTCAGGCCGAGGCGCTCAGCCAGATCAGCGAGGCGGCCGACGCGTACTGGTCACAGCCTGCTGAAGACCCCGCGGGTCTGGTGCTCACGTGTCGGGTGCGCGACCTCGAGGCCACGATGGGGGCTGGCGGAGTCCGCGGGGAGATCGAGGACGCCAGGGTCGTCGAGGTCCAGACCCTTGACCTGAAGGAAGCCAAGGCCTTCATCATGAAAGGTGCGACCGGTGTGCAGCGTGCTCACTGGGACACGTGGCTGGACACGGTGACGCACGGGGAGCCTGTTGCCGAGGCGTTCTCCCGACCGTTGTTCGTGTCCCTCGCCCGGGGATACCGCTTGGGCAACGGGGCTCCAGACGATCTGCAGCAGTGTCGAGACGTCCGATCGGTCGAGCGCAAGCTGTTGACCCATCTCGTGGAGAGCGCCTACGCCAAGCGCCCTGGGGGCGCAGCGGACCGCTGGGGCAGTACCAAGGCGGAGCGGTGGCTCGGGTTCGTCGCGAAGGAGATGAACGTCCGCGGTCTACGCGCCTTCACCTGGTGGGATCTGCCATCACTTCTCGGCCGTGCGCACAGCCTGCTTGCCGGGCTGATCGGATTCCTTCTGATCGCTCCCGCGGTGGCCATGGGCATCGCCATCGTCTTCAGCGATGCTCTCGGCACAGCGCAAGCCGTTGTCCTTGCTGGGGTGATCGGTCTCGTGGTCGGCAGCACCTTTGGCTGGCTGTCGATGCACACCGTGCCGCCACCTGCCGAGATGCACTTCGGGAAATCAGGCCGTGCCCGTTCGATAGCAGTGTCCGGGCTGCTCGTAGGCGCCCTCGGCGCCGCGGCCGGCATGGTCGCGGGAGGGCCAACGCTCGAACACGCGATCATGGGACTGATGCTGGCGGCTCCCATCGCCATCGCGTACGCAGGGGCGACCATCGACGCCAGCGTTCGAGTCGCTGGGTCCGGTCGCCTGATGCACAACGACATCGTCGTGGCGCTGGTGTTCACTCTGGCCTACGGAGTACCGATCGCGTTGGTCACCGCAACCGTCGCGCACCGGCCGGTGCTCGGCATCGTGTTCGGGCTGTGGGCCGGGCTGGCGGGCGGCCTGACCTACGGTCTGCCGTGGCTGGTCACCCTGCGACCAGAGCGGGTCGGTGTGATCGCGGTGGCACACCTCGTGGTTGCTCAGCTGATCAGTCGGGGTCGGTTGCCGTGGCAGGTCATCCCGTTCCTCGAAGAGGCGTGCAACCGTGGCGTGCTGCAACGAGTCGGCCCGGCCTACGAGTTCCGCCACGCGGACCTTCAGGAAGTGCTCGCGGACCGAGCGAAGTAGACCACCGCAGGAGGGGCATTCCGCCAGACGATGGGGCTGACCGTGACCTCGCCGAAGCAGGTCTGTAGCCGGCGATAGAACCGGGCGGCTGATGGCAGGACCCGACCATGGACGTACGCGAACGTGGTGAAGGTGCCACCGTCGGCCAGACCCTCGATCGCGGCGACGAGCAGTCGTTCCTGAAGCGCCTCGCCGAATCCCGCCCAAGGCAGCGAGCTGACGATGAGCTCCGCCCCGCCCAGACCGCGCTCGGCGAGCAGGTCAGGTAGCCGGACCGCGTCATCGTTGATCACGGTGACCTCTGGAAACCGGTCGGACAGCAAAGCCGCCAGGCGTGGGTTGGTGTCGATCGCCAGGTGTGTGCCGTGGCCGGCGAGACGTTGCTGGATAGCGCCGGTGAAGGCGCCGGTCCCGGGGCCGAGCTCGACCACGAGTGGGTCCCCGGCGGATGTCA
Source organism: Luteipulveratus mongoliensis (assembly GCF_001190945.1). Taxonomy (NCBI): domain Bacteria; kingdom Bacillati; phylum Actinomycetota; class Actinomycetes; order Micrococcales; family Dermacoccaceae; genus Luteipulveratus; species Luteipulveratus mongoliensis. The sequence continues at coordinate 3,784,241 of NZ_CP011112.1, forward strand.
AGGGCGAGATCGCCACCTGAGCAAGGGCCGGGGAGCTCGGCAGGACCGCGCCGGTCTGCACCGGGTGGCGAAGAAACTCGCGAAAGAAGATAGCTGCGTCGCCGTGCCTGCGGGCCGGCTCAGGCATGGATCAGGTCCGCATGCTGCGGTTGAGACGAGAGACGGCCCACCCAGCAAGCCGCGCCGGCGACCACGAGCCCGCCGAGCATGTCCGCGATGTAGTGCTGATGGACGAACACGGTCGAGGCCATGATCAGTGCGCACCATGCGGCGACGTAGCGACCGACCCGGGCGTTGTAGCGAAGCCAGTGCACGCCGATGATCACCGAGAACCCGGCATGCAGACTCGGGAAGCAGTTGTAGGCCTCGTCATTGCCGTAGACCGCCCGCAGCATCCTGGCGAACACGTCGTCTCCACGGACGACCGGCCGGGGAACGTGCGTCTGAGCGAACACATAGAACACGAAGGCGACGACCAGCAGCAGCACCGCTGAGACCAGCGCCGACCGCGCCAGCTGGGGTGCTCGGACCGCGAAGAGCAGGAGGCTCAACGGAGCGAGCGCCAGGATCGAGACGTAGGGCACGACGAGCTGCTTGACCAGCGGAATGTGCTCATCAATCGGCGTGCGGAGGTTCCACCGCGCTGGACCGTGATTGAGCGGGCCGTACAACGCGAACAGCCCGACCACGAGGAGGAAGAGCACCCCGAGAACGACCAGCTCGTTCCGGCTCGGACGGCGCTGGACTGCAGGCCGGGCCGCTTGAGGGATGTCACCAGCCATTGCGGCTACTCAGCGTGCAGAGTCGGCAGGAGTGGTCACGAGGAAACGCTAGTCCATGGTGGCTTGACGCGGCGGGGCAACAGCTGCTGCATCATCTACACCTGAGTCGTCTGGAACGCCGCGCCGAACCTCGCCGGATCACGATGCGCCCGGCTCGTCCAGCACGAGGGGCACGAAGCGGTACCACCCGTGCTCCTCCTGCCGCACCCCGTCCTCATCGCGGGTCACCCGCAGCATCCGGCCCTGCACCGGGAGCACCATCACGCCCCCGATCCCGACCTGCTCAACCAGCTGGTCCGGCAGCTCATCGGCCTCGGCCGACACGAGGATCCGATCGAACGGCGCCACGTCGGGCAGACCGAGCGTCCCAGGCGTGGCGACCCTGATCTGGGCCCACGTCTGCTCCGTCGCGTTGAGCGCACGTGCTCCGAAGGCGGCCAGCTCGGGGATGCGCTCGACTCCGAGCACCAGGCCGTCCGGCCCGACGAGCCTCGCCAATATCGCAGTCGTCCACCCTGATCCCGAACCGATGTCCAGGACCCACTGACCCGGCTGGACGTCAAGCAGCTCGAGCATGTCGAGTACCGTGCGCGGCTGCGAGTTGGTCTGACCCGAGCCGATCGGGACCGGCCCGTCGAGGTCTGCGAGAGGGACCTGTCGAGGGGGCAGAAATCGCCCCCGTGGTGTACGTCGCATCGCCTCAGCCGCGCGACGGCGAGCCTCCGAGTCCGTCATCCGTTCAGTATTGTCCTCCCGGACCATGCCGGGCGGCCTACCGATGTCGTACGCCGGTGGCAGGCTGAGCGGTATGTCCGCCCAGGTGCTCGACCGGTTCTCCCCTGCCACGCGTGCGTGGTTCACGGGGAGCTTCCGTGAGCCGACGGCGGCGCAGGCCGGCGCCTGGGATGCCATCAGCTCTGGCCAGCACACTCTGGTCGTCGCACCGACCGGGTCCGGCAAGACCTTGTCCGCCTTCCTCTGGGCCCTGGACCGGATGGCGTCCGAGCCGGTTCCGCAGGAGCGGTTGGCGCGCTGTCGGGTGCTCTACGTCTCGCCCATGAAGGCGCTCGCCGTCGACGTGGAGCGCAACCTGCGCTCGCCCCTCGTCGGGATCAAGCATGCGGCCACCCGGCTCGGGCTGCCCGAGCCTGACGTGACGGTTGCGGTGCGCTCGGGTGACACGCCAGCACAGGAGCGCCGCGCCTTCCAGCGACGCCCGTCCGATGTGCTGATCACGACGCCTGAGTCGCTCTTCCTCCTCTTGACCTCGAGCGCGCGCGAGGCTCTCGTCGGTGTCGAGACCGTGATCGTCGACGAGGTCCACGCGGTGGCCGGCACCAAGCGGGGCGCTCATCTCGCGCTGACCCTCGAACGGCTGGATGCGTTGCTGGACAAGCCCGCTCAGCGCATCGGGCTGTCCGCGACCGTGCGTCCGGTCGAGGAGGTCGCACGGTTCCTGGGCGGCGGGCGACCGGTCACCACGGTCCAGCCGCCCTCGACCAAGGAGTGGGACCTGGACGTTGTCGTGCCGGTGCCGGACATGGCCGAGCTCGGCCAGACCAACGGCCCGGGCGGCGCTCCCGACGACCCTCAGGAGCGCGCCTCGATCTGGCCCCACGTCGAGGAACGCATCGTCGACCTGGTCGTGCAGCAGCGGTCGACCCTGATCTTCGCCAACTCTCGCCGGCTGGCCGAGCGCCTGACTGCACGCCTCAACGAGATATGGCAGGAGCGGTTGGAGGAGTCAGCCGCCGCACCCGACGACGAGGCGACCACTCGGCGTACGACCGGGACGCCAGCTCAGCTGATGGCACAGTCCGGGCAGAGCCACGGTGCGCCGGCCGTCCTCGCGCGCGCCCACCACGGCTCGGTCAGCAAGGAGCAGCGCGCGCAGGTCGAGGACGACCTCAAGGCGGGCCGGCTGCCGGCGGTCGTGGCCACCAGCTCGCTCGAGCTCGGCATCGACATGGGTGCGGTCGACCTGGTCATCCAGGTCGAGTCACCGCCGAGTGTTGCCAGCGGCCTGCAGCGGGTCGGCCGCGCCGGCCACCAGGTGGGTGCGGTCTCTCGGGGTGTGCTGTTCCCGAAGTTCCGCGGCGACCTCGTGCAGACCGCCGTCGTCGTCGAGCGGATGCGGTCGGGCGGCATCGAGGCGCTCAGGGTGCCCGCCAACCCGGTCGATGTGCTCGCTCAGCAGATCGTCGCGATGTGCGCGATGGACGACTGGGCGGTCGACGACCTCGAACAGCTCGTCCAGCGCGCCACGCCGTTCGCCGCACTGCCCCGCTCCATCCTCGAGTCCGTGCTCGACATGCTGTCCGGCCGCTACCCGAGTGAGGAGTTCGCCGAGCTGCGGCCGCGCCTGGTCTGGGACCGCGTGGCCGGCACCCTCTCCGGTCGGCGCGGAGCGCAGTGGCTGGCCGTGACCAGCGGAGGCACGATCCCCGATCGCGGGCTCTACGGCGTCTTCCTGGCGGGCGGCAACGGGCCCGGGCGCCGGGTCGGTGAGCTCGACGAGGAGATGGTCTACGAGTCGCGCGTCGGCGACGTGTTCACCCTCGGCACCACGAGCTGGCGGATCGAGGACATCACCCATGACCAGGTGCTCGTGACCCCTGCGCCGGGGCAACCGGGGCGGCTGCCGTTCTGGAAGGGCGACACCCTCGGACGACCGGCCGAGCTCGGGCGGGCTGTGGGCGGGTTCGTCCGCGAGGTGATGGCGCTCGACGACGAGCAGGCGCGAGCCCGGGTGGCGAAGGCCGGGCTGGACACCTGGGCCGGTGACAACCTGCTCGCCTATCTGCGCGAGCAGAAGGAGGCCACCGGTCATCTCCCCCACGACCGCGCGATCGTGGTCGAGCGGTTCCGGGACGAGCTCGGCGACTGGCGCGTCGTCGTCCACTCACCGTTCGGCGCCCAGCTCCATGCACCCTGGGCACTCTGTGTGGCCGCACGACTGCGCGAGCGGTTCGGCGTCGATGTCCAGGCCATGCACGGCGACGACGGCATCGTCTTCCGGCTCCTCGACCTCGATGCCGGCTCCGACTCGGGCGATGGTCCGGCCGCGCTCGATGACCTAATGTCCATCATTGCGCTCGACCCGGACGACGTGCAGGACATCGTCACGACCGAGATCGGTGGATCTGCTTTATTTGCAGCACGATTCAGAGAGTGCGCCGCCCGCGCGCTGCTGCTGCCGAGGCGACGGCCTGGACAACGCCAGGCACTGTGGCAGCAGCGCCAGCGATCTGCTCAGCTGCTCGAGGTCGCCAGCCGCTACCCGTCGTTCCCGATCGTCCTCGAAGCCGTGCGCGAGTGCATCCAGGACGTGTTCGACGTGCCCGGGCTGGCCGACCTGATGCGCGACATTGCCGCCCGGAGGGTTCGCCTGGTCGAGGTCGAGACGACGACGCCGTCACCGTTCGCCAAGAGTCTGCTGTTTGGCTATGTCGCGCAGTTCTTGTACGAAGGCGATTCACCGCTGGCCGAGCGCCGGGCCGCCGCCCTCGCACTCGATCCCTCCCTGCTCGGCGAGCTGCTCGGTCAGGGCGAGGGCGCCGCGCTGCGGGACCTGCTCGACAGCGACGTCATCCAGCAGACCGAGGCCGAGCTGCAACGACTGGTCCCTGAGCGCCGCTGCCGCGACGCCGAGGACATCGCCGACCTGGTGCGGTGGCTGGGGCCGCTCACGCTCGATGAGATCCGCGAACGCTCCAACGACGATGTCGTCGAGCGCGTGGGCACCTTCGTCGAGGAGCTGATCACCGCGCGACGCCTGATCGCCGTTCGGGTCGCGGAGCGTGACTGCGTCGCGGCGATCGAAGACGCGGCACGGCTGCGGGACGCGCTCGGCGTGGCTCTACCGGTCGGCGTACCCATCGCCTTCCAGGAAGCCGTGGCCGACCCGCTCGGCGACCTGCTCGCCCGCCATGCCCGCACCCATGGTCCGTTCACGGTGCACGATGCCGCCGCTCGGTTCGGGCTCGGACGTGCGGTCGTCCACGACGGCCTGCGCCGTCTCGTGTCAGCGGGGCGTCTGATCGAGGGCGAGCTGCGACCGGTCGACCTCGGCGGTGGCCAGCACGGCACCGACTTCTGCGACGCCGAGGTGCTGCGTGTCCTCAAGCGTCGCTCGCTGGCATCCCTGCGCGCTGAGGTGGAGCCCGTGCCCGCGGTCGACCTCGCCCGGTTCCTGCCAGCGTGGCAGGGCGTCGGCTCGGGGCAGCGCGGTGCGGACGGGCTGCTGCGTGCGGTCGAGCAGCTCGCCGGAGCGCAGGTGCCTGCGAGCGCGCTGGAGACACTCGTGCTCCCGACGCGCGTGGTCGGCTACTCTCCTGGCCTGCTCGATGAGCTGATGGCCGGCGGAGAGGTCCTGTGGCAGGGACACGCAGCTCTGCCAGGTGACGACGGATGGGTGTCACTGCACATCGCGGACACGGCACATCTCACCCTCGGCGAGGGTGACCCGACGCTCGAGCTCGATGAGTCACATCGCGCCGTCCTCGACGGTCTCGCCGGCGGCGGCGCGTACTTCTTCCGCACCCTGAGCGATGCGGTGGGCGCGACCGACGACGCAGAGCTGATCACCGCTCTCTGGGACCTCGTGTGGAGCGGTCGCGTCAGCGCCGACACGTTGGCGCCGATCCGCGCCCTGCTGTCCGGCGGACGTACGACGCATCGCACCCGCCGCTCCGGCCCGCGCCGCACGCGACACGGCGGTCGGGCGGGCCTGGGTGGCCTCGGTGGCGGTCGGCCCACGGGGCCGTCCCGCAGCGGCCCGCCGACAGGCGTCGGGCGCTGGTCGACCTTGCCAGAGATCGAACCCAGCGCGACGGTGCGCGCACTCGCAGAGGCCGAGATCCTCCTGGACCGTCACGGTGTCGTAACGCGGGGTTCCGTTGCCGCAGAACGCATCTCGGGTGGTTTTGCGTCCGTCTACCGCGTGCTCGCGACGGCTGAGGAGTCCGGACGCGTGCGCCGCGGCTACTTCGTCGAGGGCCTTGGGGCGTCTCAATTCGCGACGGCTGGTGCAGTCGACCGGTTGCGTGCCCAGAGCCGGCCCTTGGTGTCCAGCGCGTCACCCTGGGAGAAGCCCCGCGACCGCGAGGAGTCACGTGCTGTGGTCCTGGCTGCGGCCGACCCGGCCAACCCTTACGGCGGTGCGCTGGACTGGCCAGAGCGGGTCAGGGCCGCAGCGGCCGACGACGCCACGAGCACATCGGCCGCAGCCGGGCACCGACCCGGACGCAAGGCCGGCGCGCTGGTCGTCCTCGTCGACGGTGCACTCGTGCTCTACGTCGAGCGCGGCGGCAAGACCTTGCTCTCCTGGAGCGACAACCCGGCCGACCTACGAGCGGCCGCCGACGCACTCGCCCTGTCGGTGCGTGAAGGTGCGCTCGGCCAGCTCACCGTCGCCAAGGCCGACGGCGACCGCCTGCTCGGTTCGGACCACCCGCTGGCCGCCGCACTGACCGAAGCCGGCTTCCACGCGACACCACGGGGGTTGCGCCTGCGAGCATGAAGCCATGGCGAGTCCCGACTTCCACGGCGTCGTGCTGATCGTCGGCGTTCCGGGCGCAGGCAAGAGCACGGTGGCCCGAGCCCTGGCCGAACGCTTCGAGCGATCCGCGTGCATCGAGGGCGACCTCATCCAGCACGAGCTGACCGCACGCGGTCTCGTCGCGCCGGGGCAGCAGCCGCCCGAGGAGGAGTACCTCCAGCTCGCGCTGCGCTGGCGCAACTGCGCCTCTCTTGCTGACAACTTCGTCGCCGCCGGGTTCACCGCGGTGGTCGAGCACGCGGTGTCGGTCCCGCTCTTCGTCGAGCAGTTCCAGCGTGACCTCACGGCGCGGCCGCTGTCGCTCATCGTCCTTGCACCCTGCCTCGAGGTCGCGCTCGCGCGAGATGCAGTGCGGCACAAGCAGGTTGCGCACCACTTCGTCCACATGGACGCCGAGATGCGCGAAAAGCTGCGCGACTGGGGCTGGTGGATCGACACGTCCGAGCTCACGGTCACCGAGACCGTCGACGCCATCATCGAGAGTGGCCTCAGCGCGGGTGCCCTCACACCCTGATCGATCTCGGTCGCCATGTCGGTGCACGCTCCTACGCTGAGAGCCATGGCACCCACACATCACACGATCGACTACATCGAGATTGCCGCTCCGGACGTCGCAGCCGCAAAGGCGTTCTACGAGAAGGCGTTCGGCTGGACCTTCAACGACTACGGCCCGGACTACGCCGGCATCTGCGCTCCGGACGGCGAGGGCGAGATCGGCGGGCTCAACCCCGGCCGCGCTGCCCAGCCCGGCGGTCCACTCGTCCTGCTCTACTCCGATGACCTCGCGGCCTCCGAGAAGGCAGTCGTGGACGCCGGCGGCACCATCGTCTCCGGACCGTACGAGTACCCCGGCGGCCATCGCTTCCACTTCACCGACCCCGGCGGCACCGAGCTGGGCGTCTACTCCCACGGCTGACGAGCCTGGCCTCCTGCTCGGAGCAGGGTCTCGCGAGCGATCGATGTTGTGATCCTCAGAGTTCAAAGCTGGTGACGGCGAGGTTGCGGATCGTGTGGGGCGCCTGCACTGAGACCTCGCCCCCGCCGGGCACGGCAACCACGAACTGCTCCGGTGCCTCGTCACCGAGCAGGTGGAGGAAGTCGGTGCCATTCGCGTGGGTGCTGACCACCCCTGGCGGGGTCTGGAGCCGGCTGGCGCGGGTGCCGTAGAGGGTGTGTCCATGGACCCGCAGCCAAGCGCCTACGGCGGCGAGCCGTTGACGTTGCGGTTCGGGCACCTCGCCGTCGGCGGTCGGGCCGACGTTGAGCAACAGGTTCGCACCGGCGGCTGCCGCGCGCACCAGAACGCGGACCAAGTCCTCGGCGGACTTGTAGTCGTGATCCCACTGGTGGAAACCCCACGAGTCGTTGATGGTGAGGCAGGTTTCCAGTGGATTGTCGCCGGGCAGGGTCTCGTTGAATCCGGACGTGTTGTTGCCGGGCAGGTCCTTCTCGAAGCCTTGGACATCCTCCCCGGGCTGTAGTTCCACGTGGCGGTTGTTCAGCACGACGGCGTCGGGCTGAAGCTGGTGGATCAACCCGTAGAGGTCTTCATAGCCGAAGGCACCACCTGGCTGGAACCAGTCGGCGTACTCGGGATCGTCAAAGGGCATCAACGGCCAGTCCCCGTCGAACCACACCTGCGCCAGTGGGCCGTAGCCCGTGCACAGCTCGCGGACCTGCCCGTGCAGAAATCCCACGTAGTCGTCCCAGGCCATGCCTGACGCCGTCCGCCGCGAAGCGCGGTAGGCGGGATGCGACCAGTCGATCAACGATACGTACACGCCGAGCTTCACCTCGTGCTTCGCGCAAGCCTCGGCTACCTCGGCCAGCGCGTCGCGCTTGAACGGGGTATTCGTGCACTTGTACGGAGACAGCGCGGTGTCGTACATGCTGAACCCGTCGTGGTGCCGAGTCGAATGAGTGAGGTAGCGCTGGCCCGCGTCGGCGGCGAGCCCGACCAGGTCGTCGGCGTCGAAACGCTCCGGGTTGAACTGCTCGGCCAGAGCCGAGTGATCCAACGGCACCTTCCGCAGGTCGTACATCGACCACTCGCCGGCGCCCAGCACTGAGTAGCTGCCCCAGTTGACGAACATCCCGAACTTCGCGTCCTGGAACCAGCGAAGCCCGGACTCAGACACCTGCATGGATGCTCCCACCACAGATCGACAATTGGTATTGCCAATCTGGCACGCGATAGGGCGCGCTCGCAACTCCATGTCTCTTGACAGGCCCAAGACGCCTCTGCTTCACTCGCCAGCGAGTCTGATTGGTAGGGCCATTTGGGGCAGGGCGCCAGAGGAGACAGATGATGACGAGCACCGATTCCTTCTCGAGCAACAACGCCAGTGGCGTGACGCGCAGGCGATTCCTGTCCGGTGCGACCGGTCTTGCGGTGACCGCGGCCGGGGCGACCCTCGAGCCGCAGACTGCCGCGGCCGCTGTGTCCCCTGCAAGACGGCCGATCCGGCTCGCGCGGAAGGGGCGTACGGCGTACCGCATCTATCACGGGGCCGCCGAAGGCCTGGTGGTGCGCCAAGCCGCTGAGGAGCTGGCGTCGTATCTGCATGGCATTACCTCGGCCACCTTCGACATCGTGTCGGCGGACGAACCGCCCGCGGACACCTCGACCTTGCTGGTGGTGGGTCGGGCGAACCCGCTGACCACGGCGACCAGGATCGATTTCACTGGTCTGGGCGAGGACGGCTTCGCGCTGCGGACGACCGGGTCGACGGTGTTCATCGCCGGGGCCCATCCTCGCGGGACGCTGTACGGGGCGTACTGGGTGCTTGACCGGCTGCTCGGCGTCCGCTGGTTCGCCGCCGACGCCACGACAATCCCGCACGCCGTGACCCTCGACGTGGCGTCCGACAAGCTGAACGGCGATCACGTACCCCGATTCCGCTATCGCCAGATCCTGGCGGGTAGCGGTAGCGACCCTGCTTACCGTCAGCACAATCTCCTCAACGGAGCCCGTGGCTGGGACGACGGGCAGATCGACGCGCCACCCGCGCCGGCGTCGATCAACACCTGGTCGCCCTATTGGCCGGCGGACCCGTTCGGCGGCAACTTCCATGTGATGGTTCCGGATCAGAGCCTCTGGGCCGGCGGCCAGCTGCAGTGCATGGCCCCCAAGACGCGGTCGATGGCCGCGGACTCCTTGATCAAGACGCTGAAGGAGCGGATGGCCCGTGGCGAGGATCCCTCCTTCGGTTTCGAGCAGCAGGACGCAGGCTGGACGCCGGACGCGGCCAGCCGGGCGTTCGCGGACCAGCATGGTGGCGCGTTGTCCGCGCCGGTCCTCGACCTGGTCAACGACGTGGTATCTCGCGTTCGCAAGCAGGTCCCGCAGGCTCGGCTCAGCACGCAGGCCTACCTGTTCAGCTTTCCCCCGCCGACCGGGATCGCCCCGGCGGACGGCGTTGTCATGACCATCGCACCCATCGAGGCGAACTTCGCCGAGTCGCACTTCACCGGGAGCAACCAGAAGAGCGGCGGCCACATCCGGGACTGGTGCGGGATCGCCAAGGACGTCGTCCTTTGGGACTACGTCACCAACTTCTCCTGCTACATCCAGCCCTTCCCTGACTGGTGGACGGTCGCCGACAGCATCAGGGGGCTGGCAAGATATCCGGCCGCGCAGGGGTACCTCGGTCAGTCGGCGTGGGACGCCCGCGGCTCCGAGTTCGTGAACCTCCGTGTGTGGGTTCTCAGTCGGCTGCTGTGGGAGCCCCATCTCGACGTCGATCCGCTGATCAGGGAGTTCCTCAAGGGCTACTACGGGCCGGCGAGCTCCCTCATCTACCTATACATGCGGTTGATGAGGGAATCAGTCAATCGGAGCAAGAGCGGCCTGACCTTGTACGACTCGGTCAAGGCGGAGTTCCTGAACTTCGACACGATGCGGCACGCCGACGTCCTGATGGCGCGCGCTTCCGACACCGTCCGGAGGCATCCCGATTTCGCCAAGCGCGTGCAGGCACTCCGGCTGGGGGTGGACTACGTGGTCCTGATGCGCAGCAACGAGTACCTGCGGATCGCGGCGGAGCGCGGGATCGACTGGGATCCCGATCGCGACAACAGGCTCGAGCGGTTCAAGGCCGAGATCAGTGCGGCCGGTCTCACCAGGTACCGGGAGGGCCGCGGGACACCCGAGGAGCTCCTGACCCTGGTCACCAACATGTCGGCACCCGCGGACCCGAGCATCATCAACGACGACAGCAGCCAGATCACCTACACCGGGGCTTGGCAGGTCAGCGCCGGACGATCCCTCGGCGACCACAACGACGACGTGCATTACACGCTGACCACCGGCGACAGCGCAACGATCACGTTCACGGGGACCGGGATCGACTACTACGCACCGAAGCATGACGACACGTCCTCCGCGCAGGTCACGCTCGACGGCGTCGACAAGGGCGAGTACGCTGCGCGGAGCTCCGACGGCACCTACCAGCCGCGGACCGTCATCTACGGCGTTCGCAACCTGCCGGCGGGGCAGCACACGCTGGCCGTGGCCAACGTGGGCAATGCGGCCTTTTTCACCGTCGACGGCTTCAAGATCATCACCTAGCGCACTCGCGGCACCGGCCCAGCGCCTGCTGCCTGCGTCACAGGATGCCGTGGCGTCGCCAGACGGCCCGCAGGCCGTCGCCGGCGAGCAGTTCGTGGAGCACACGCCTCTCGGCGACTGCCCGCGCACGGGCGCGTTCGAGTACCTCGTGCTCGGCTCCCTGGGGAATCACCACGATGCCGTCGTCGTCAGCCAGGAGCAGATCTCCTGGCTGCACAGTGACGCCGTCCAGGATGACGGGCTCCGCCTGGGCGACCACGCGCATCCGGGCGCGATAGTCGATCGGTCGGTTGCCACGGGTGAATGCGGGAAAGCCCAGGTCTGCGATCTTGGGGGTGTCGCGCAGACATCCGTCAGTGATGACGCCGCTCGCGCCGCGGCCGATAGCGGCTGCGCTAAACAGCTCGCCCCAGAAGGCCGATCGACTGCTGTTGCCCGTGGCAACCACGGCGACGGAGCCTGCCTGTAGCTCGTCGATGAAGTCGATCGCCTCGTCGTAGGGGTTCTCCGAATCGAGTGTCGTGGGAGCGAACTGAACAGTGGCGGCACGACCGAAGACGCGCATCCCCGGCACGACTGGGCGGATGGCTGGGGAAAGCACCTGATGGCGGCGGCCGACGGCGTCGAGGGCATCCGACAGGATCGCCGACGTGAGCCGCTCGTCGCCCGGCTCTGCCACGAACCCGGTGGTCATCCGGCCAGCTCCTGCGCTGGGCCGATCACATGGCCGTTGCCCGGCTGGAAGGGGAACCGCCGCTCGACGTCCTCGGCGAGGCGTACGCCGAAGCCCGGTGCAGCTGGGACCAGCAGGTGCCCGTCGATCAGCTGCGGAGGCGCGATGATCAGCGCGTCGCGCAGCGGGTTGTCCAGCGTGCAGTACTCGAACAGTCGCACCTTCGGATGACTTGCGCAGACGTGCAGATTGGCCATCAGTGTGACCCCGCTGCCCCAGACATGGGGCACGCAGGCCAGCCCGTGCGACGCCGCGAGATCGGCAACCCTGGCGAACGCGGACGGCCCGCCGACGAAGGAGACGTCCGGCTGGACGATATCGACTCCGCCCGCGCCGATCAGTGTCTCGTAGTCATGAACGGTGCCGTGCGACTCGACCCCGGAAACCGGTACGTCTAGCGCTCTCCTGACCTCGGCGTAGCCGGCGACGTCCTCGGCATGGCAGGGCTCCTCGTACCACCGGGCATCCAGCTCGGCGCACACGGCGCCGACCCGGATCGCATCCGGGATAGACCATGGCTCGGCAGCACAGCCCTGCACCGCGTCGAGAACGAAGCGCGTGCCGGCCGGAAGGCGCGGCACGACATGCCGCATCAGCTCAATGGTGGTGTCGGGATCACGCATCGCGCGGAACTTCACCGTGCGCAGCCCGCGGCGCACCTGCTCCAGGGCCCAGTCGGCCACCTGTTCGAACGTGGTCCCGAGCCCGCCACTGGCATAGACCTCGATCCGATCCTGCCGCTGTCCTCCAAGCAACTCGTAGGCCGGCAGGCCGAGGCGGTTGCCAACGGCATCGAGGCAGGCCGCCTCGATGGCCCCGATAGTGCCGCTCGCGATCCCACCCCTAGCCCAGAACGCGGTTCGGGCGCGTAGGTGATCGCCCACCAGTAGCGGGTCTGGGAAGCGCTGACCTTCGATGTACGGGCGCAGCGCGTCCAGGATGCCCGGGACCGCGGGCGTGGCCATGATGCCGGCGCCGACCTCGCCGAGGCCCGTGCTGCCGTCCGTCAAGGTGACCTCGACGAGGGCCGCGTCCCAGGAGCGGATCACCCCGCCCACCCAGGTCAGCTCGGCGCCAGGCGGGTAGACCGCCGAGAGCAGCACAGGACGCACCGCCGCGATCGTGAGCCGACGGTCTGTCAATGCTGCTGCGTTGGCGGTCATGGTCACGTCGCTCCTGAGGCGGCAATCATTGGAAGGACCAATGTGTCACATGCAAGCCAGTCCCGCCAGGCGAGGTACGCTATTTCCTGCGCTTCTTGAGCACCCCGCTCACGAGTGGCAGAAGATTGGTAGGACCAGCGACCTGGCCTCTGGTTCGCGCGATCCAGCCTTTGGTGAGTGGCGAGCCTCCGGTGAGCCTGTCGGAGGGGGGAGGACAATAGTCCGACGTGGCCCACCACCCGGATCGACGACCACAGAGTAGGGGCGATGACCAAAGCAGATGAAGGCGCCGGACCCGACCCGAGTGCGGGTCCGCACCAGCCACGGCTGACCGGCAAGACGGAGGATGCGATCAATCGCATCCAGGCCATGCTCCTGTCCGGTGAACTCGGCCCCGGCGACAGGCTGCCGACCGAGCGGGAGCTGTCGACCCGGTTCTGGATGTCCCGCAACTGCGTGCGCGAGGCGGTGCGGACTCTGTCGTCGATGGGTGTCCTGGAGTCCCGAGTGGGTGCAGGTACGTACGTCACGGATCTACAGCCGCAGGTGTTGCTCGATGGTTCCTCGTTCGTGCTCGAACTCCTGCGGCATCGCAACGTCTGGGAGGTCATGGAGACCCGCCGGGTGCTCGATGCGTTGGCTGCGAGTAAGGCGGCCGGCAGAATTACCGCTGAGCAGCTCTCCGAGCTGCGAGAGCTGATGGCCACGATGGACTCGGCCCTGGACCTCGATGAACGCATCGCCGCCGACCTCGCGTTCCACCGCCTGATCGCCGACGCTGGCGGCAACCAGGTGCTGGCGGCCGTTCTACGCACCGTGGCTGGTGGTACCACTGCCGCGCGGAAGCGTCGAGGGCTGACTGACGCACACGCGATGGAGCGCATGCACGCCGAGCACCTGCTCATCTACCGCGCCCTGGAGCGCGGCGACGCTGATCTCGCCGCAACTGCCGCTGCAGCACACGTCGCCGGAGTCGAGGCATGGCTCCTGGACACCGACGACTCCCCAGCCGATCAGTGACGGCCGTAGATCTGGATCTCGGACATGTTGTGCTCGGTATTCGCTGTGTCGCCTGCCATCCGCGGAGATGGGCATCTTCCCTCACAGCTGAGGAGCTCTGCTCCGTGATTCTGCGCCGATATGCCTGAGGGCGATGTCCTGCTGCGCACCGCGCGGCGGCTCCACCACGCTCTCGTCGATGAGCCACTGGTCGTCGCTGACCTGCGGTGGTCCGGGCTGTCCGAGCTCGACCTGACCGGCCGGCGTACGACTGAGGTCATCAGCCGAGGCAAGCATCTGCTGCACCGGCTCGAGGGTGGCGCCACCATCCACAGCCATCTGCGCATGGAAGGCCACTGGTGGGTGGAGCGTCGGGACCAGGTCCGGCCAGGTGTCTTGCGCTCCCCCGACCTGCGGGCCGCGCTGGCCACCACTGAGTGGGCGGCACTCGGTTGGCAGCTCGGCATGCTGGATGTCGTTGACACTGCTCAGGAGTCGACCGTCGTCGGCCATCTCGGTCCAGATCTGCTCGGTCCGGACTGGCAGGAGTCTGTCGCCGTCGACAACCTGCACCGGTCCGCGCAATCCCTCGGCGCTGCTTTGCTGGACCAGCGCAACCTGGCCGGTCTCGGCACGATCTACGCCTCGGAGTCCCTGTTCGTGCAACGACTCTCGCCGTGGCAGCCGGCGAGCGCAGTCAGCGAGGACGCCCTGCAGCTCCTCGTCCGACGCGCGCAGCGGCTGCTGAAGCACGGTGCCGAGGTCGGTCGGCCGAGCATCACCGGCGACCCGCGCGAACCGACCTATGTGCACGCCCGCAGCGGTCGCCCGTGCCGACGGTGCGGTGGACCGGTCAGGGTGTCAGCGATCGGGACGGCGCCACGAGAGCGACCGATGTTCTACTGCCCCCAGTGTCAGGGCGGACTCGGCCCGGACGATGACGGACGGCCGCAGCGACCACTCGGCGCGCGGTGACTGCGGGGTTGGCTCAGGCAGCAGACGAGACGACGGCAGGTGCGGCGTTGGCCGGCACCGGCAGACGAACCGGCTGCGACAGGGCCTCGGACACGGCGACCTTCTCGGTCACCAGCATCAGTGTCTCGGAGAGCTGCAGGCCGAGGGCGGCGCAGATCGCGGCCAACAGCTCGGACGAGGCTTCCTTCTCGCCACGCTCGAGCTCGCTGAGATAACCCAGCGAGACCTTGGCTGAGGCCGACACGTCACGCAACGTGCGGCCCTGAGTCTGGCGCTGCTCACGGAGCACGTCGCCGAGCTCACGGCGAAGCAAGATCATGGCGTCCTCCTCAGGATCTCGATGTCGGCCTACCGAAGATGGGTCCACCGTACCTCTCCCCACGGACGGCAGTCCGAAGAGAGGTCCGGTTCTCCGGCGACAACGTCATGGGTCGGGTCCCGTGTTCCCTGTTCGGACCACCTGTCGCGGATGCGGCCGAGGCGCGCTAATCTGATATCAGATTGCTATCACCTATCGAGGGGAAGCCATGAGCGACGACGAGACCCGATCCATCCCGACGACCGATGGGCAGGGTCACCCGGCCGGCCCCGTCGGCGAACCGGTCCGACATGCCCTTCCCTCCGGGCCCGCTGCGATGGGTCCACCGCGCGGTCCAGCCGGACCCGGCGGTCCAGCCGGACCCGGCGGTCCAGCCGGACCCGGCGGACCTGGGGGGCCGGCGTACGGCGACTCCGGCCGCGGCCCTGAGGAGCAGCTCCCGTCCGGCCGACCGGTCGGCCACCAGGGCATGCGGGTCGACATCGACGAGCACTCCGCCTGGGCCATGAACGGCTTCCTGGCGCTGCTCGTCGCGCTTGCTCTGGCGGTGGGCGCCGCAGTGTGCTTCGGCACCGGGCTGCCACCCGTGGGAGTCGTGCTGATCGTGCTGGCCTTCCTGATCGCGACGCCGCTCGTGGTCATCCAGCCCGGACAGACGCGCGTCGTGCAGTTCTTCGGCCGCTACGTCGGCACGGTGCGCCGGACCGGCCTCACGTGGGTCATGCCCCTCACCACACGACGCAACGTCTCGGTCCGCGTCAACAACTTCGAGACCAATGCGCTCAAGGTCAACGACGCCGACGGCAACCCGGTCGAGATCGCCGCGATCATCGTCTGGCAGGTCGCGGACACCGCAAAGGCGACCTTCGCGGTCGAGCACTACACCGACTTCGTCCGGGTGCAGTCAGAGGCCGCACTGCGACACGTGGCGACGACCCATCCGTACGACGACCCCAACGGCCAGGGCACCTCGTTGCGTGGGTCGACCGACCAGGTCTCCCAAGAGCTGGCACACGAGGTCGCGCAGCGCGTCGTGATCGCCGGTGTCGAGATCCTCGAGGTGCGGATCAGTCATCTCGCCTATGCGCAGGAGATCGCTCAGGCGATGCTGCAGCGTCAGCAGGCGAGCGCGATCATCGCTGCGCGGGAGCGCATCGTCGAGGGTGCGGTCTCCATCGTGGAGATGGCCATCGGCCGCCTCGAGTCCGAGTCGATCGTCCAGCTCGATGAGGAGCGCAAGGCCGCGATGGTGTCCAACCTGCTCGTGGTGCTGTGCGGCGACCAGCGGGCGACGCCGGTCGTCAACACCGGCAGCCTCTACCACTGAGCGCGGACGTCACCATGCCTCAGGCACCGCCGCCGGAGCGGGCACCGCGCAAGGCGGTCCTGCTCCGGCTGGACCCGGCCGTGCATGATGCGCTGGCCCGGTGGGCAGGAGACGATCTGCGCAGCGTCAACGCTCAGATCGAGCTGTTGCTCCGGGACGCGCTGCGCGAGCGCGGTCGGTTGCCTCACGATGCCGGTCCGCTCCCCCGCCGTGGCCGGCCACCCGCCGACTCACCCTGACCGATCAGACCCCGATGATCGGGGGGTCAGTTCTCTGGAGTGCGGAGGCCAGCCTCATCGGTCGTGCGTTCCTCGCCACGCACCGACGCCTGGGTGGCGCGGTAGAGCCAGCCGACGATCAGGACGAACGCGATGATGCCGATGGCCTTGCCCCAGCTCTCGAACCCGTCGCCCACGATGCCCAGTGGCGCGTCCTCGCCGGTGCCGGCGATGATCGCGGCATTGGCGACGCCGAACAGGCTCTCTCCGACGATCAGTCCAGTGGCCATCAGCACGGCCAGACGCTTGGCGTGCTCCGGGTCGTTGCGCCGGTCGGCCCAGCGCTCGTAGAAGAACCCGATCACGGCTCCCACTGAGATCAGCAAGGTCAGGGACATCGGCAGGTACAACCCCATGCCGACAGCAAGGGGCGGCAGCGCGAGCTTCGTGGTACGGCTCAGGCTCTCGTCGATGATGATCACGACGACACCGATGGCGGCGCCGAGGCCGATCCGCCCCCACTGCAGGTCTCCACCGAAGACTCCCTTGGCGAGCGCGGAGATCAGCGAGGCCTGTGGTGCCGCGAGCGCGTCGTCACCGGCACCAGGAGCGCCGACGAAGCCGAACGCCGAGTTGAGCAGGTTGAGCACGGGCGCGATCACGATCGAGCCGAACACCACGCCGACGACCAGGGCGGCCTGCTGCTTCCACGGCGTGGCGCCGACCAGCTGTCCGGTCTTGAGGTCTTGCAAGTTGTCGTTGGAGATGGTCGCGATGCTGAACACCACGGCGGTGACAAACAGGGTGTACGCGACCAGGGCGGTCGTCTGCTTGGCGTCGCCCTCACGTCCGTGGACGAGCACCATCAGCAGTGCTGCCGCGAGAACGACGACGATGCCGACGCCCGAGATCGGGCTGTTGGACGAACCGATGAGACCGGCCATGTAGCCGCAGACCGCGGCGATGACAGCACCGATCACCAGCACGAAGATCAGGCTCAGGGCGATCGTGAGGAACAGGTTGTCCTGCAGGTGGGTGTCACGCGCAAATAGCCACAGCATCAGGCCGATCGGCAGCAGCGAAAGAAGAATCGTGCCGCCGACGACCGTGATCGGCAGATCGCGCTCCGTGAGCTCGACCTGCTCGCCGGCCTGGCGCTCGCGGGTCGATGCCGCGGACTCACGGATGCCCTTGACGATCGGGCCGATGATCTTGAGCAGGGTCCAGATCGCCGCCACGGCAATGGTTCCGGCGCCGACGAAGCGCACCTCCTCGCTGAAGGTCTTGTCGACGATGTCGGCGATCGCACCGCCGGCCGACAGATCGCCGGAGGTGAACGAGGGCACGAGCACGGCCCAGGAGATCACCATCCCGATGAGCATGGCGATACCGACCGTGAGGCCGACGAGATGACCGACACCGATGAGCGCCAACGAGAGGCTGGCTGATGCAGCAGTGGCTCCGGACCCGATCTTGAACGCGGCAGTGACCTCGCTGCTCGCGACCTTGAGCGATGTCATGAGGTTGAAGGCGACGGCGGCCAGCCCGCCCTTGATGATCATTCGCAGACCGCGGGCGTTGCGCTCGGCGCTGTCGTCCTCACCCAGCCCGACCTTGAGGACCTCGGCCGCAGCCTTGCCCTCCGGGTAGGGCAGATCCGAGCCGGTGACCAGTGCCCGTCGCAGCGGCACGGAGTACATCACTCCGAGCGTGCCGCCGATGGCGCACAGCAGCACGGTCGTCCAGTAGGGGAAGTCCTGCCACCAGCCGATCATGATCAGGCCGGGCAGCACGAAGATGATCGCGGCCAGCGTGCCGGCCGCCGAGGCGACCGTCTGCACGATGTTGTTCTCCTGGATGGTGGTGCCGCCGAAGCGGCGCAGGAGCGCCATCGAGATGACGGCTGCCGGGATCGCCGTCGCGAACGTCAGGCCGACCTTCAGCCCCAGGTAGACATTGGCTGCCGTGAAGACCAGCGTGATGACGCCACCGAGGATGATCCCTCTGACGGTCAGCTCACGCGGCGTAGTGGCAGTCGTACTGGTGGCGCTCATTCAACGTCCTCGGCTCCGGGGCAGTTCATGGATGCGGCGGGGCCTTGGCCCCGCCGAGCTCATCCACGGTACCGACCGCATTCCCTGTGAACCGGATCAGGGCTGCGCGGACTCCAGCAGCAGGGCCAGCACTGCGTCCACGGTCGCCGACCGGATGTCCTCACGCCCGCCGGTCAACGCAAGGGCTTGCGCCCGTACGCCGACCGGTCCGGCCACCGCCACGAAGACCGTCCCGACGGGCTGGCCATCCTGCGGGTCTGGGCCCGCCACACCCGTGGTGGCGAGACCCCAGGTGGAGGCGAGCAGCCGGCGTACGCCCTCGGCCATCTGACGGGCCACGCCCTCCTGGACGGCACCGCCACGAGCGAGCAGGTCAGCGTCCACGCCGAGCACGGACTGCTTGACGTCCGTCGCGTAGGAGACGACTCCCCCGCGGACGACCGCGCTGGACCCCGGCACGGACGTCAGCCGAGCGGCGACCAGGCCCCCGGTCAATGACTCGGCCGTGGCGACGGTCTGGCCGGCAGCCGTGAGAGAGCCGACCAGTGCGACGACGTCAGGCACTCCGCCTCGCCTTGCGAGCGAGGGTGCGCTCGCTGGTCCGGCGCAGGCGTACGGCACGGAAGACGTAGTCGACACCGGTGACGACCGTGACGATGAGCGCCGCGATCATGACGATCCAGGCGACCACGTGCAGGAAGCCACCGAGCGGCAGCACGAACAGTCCGATGGCGAAGGCCTGCAGGGCGGTCTTCAGCTTGCCGCCACGGCTCGCGGGCATGACCCCGTGCCTGATGACCGCGAAGCGCAGGGCGGTGATGCCCAGCTCGCGCACCAGGATGATGATCGTGATCCACCACGGCACCTCGCCGATGATCGACAGCCCGACGAGGGCCATCCCCATGAGCGCCTTGTCTGCGATCGGGTCGACGACCTTGCCGAAGTCGGTGACCAGACCGCGCGCCCGGGCGATGTCGCCGTCGATGCGGTCGGTGATCGAGGCGATGGTGAACACCACGAAGGCAGCGATCCGCAGGCCGGTCGACTCGCCCTCGTCCGCCAGCAGCAACCACCCGAACACCGGCACCAGCGCGATGCGCAGCACGGTCAGGTAGTTGGCGACGTTCCAGTTGCTGACGCCGCTGCTCGGCTCGGCGGCCGGGTCCGGGATCATCGCCGGCCCGTGGCTCATCGTGCCTCCGCCACCAGGTCGATGCCCTCCGTCGCGACGACCTTGGCGGAGACCACGTCGCCGACTGCGAGCTGGGCAGAGGTCTCGAGGTAGGTCACGCCGTCGACGTCAGGGCCCTGCTGACCCGCCCGGCCGACCGGGCGCGCGTCGTCGTCATCGCCGAGGCTCTCGACCAGGATGTCCAGCGTCTCGCCGACGCGCTCCTCGGCGCGCTGCAGGTTGAGCTCCTCGACGAGGGTACGGATGTGCTCCAGTCGCGCGGCGACCTCGTCATCGGGGAGCTTGTCGGCGTACGACTCGGCCTCGGTGCCGTCCTCGTCGGAGTAGCCGAACACGCCGACCACGTCCAGGCGAGCGTGGGTCAGGAACGACTCGAGCTCGGCGATGTCGTCCTCGGTCTCGCCGGGGAAGCCGACGATGACGTTGGAGCGGATGCCGGCCAGCGGGCTGCGCTCTCGCACCTGCTCCAGCAGCGTCAGGAACGACTCACGCGAGCCGAACCGCCGCATCCGGCGCAGCAGCGGCTCCGAGGCGTGCTGGAAGGAGATGTCGAAGTAGGGCACGACGCCGGGCGTCTGGGTCATCACGTCGAGCAGGTCGGGCCGGATCTCGGCGGGCTGCAGGTAGGACACCCGCACCCGCTCGATGCCCTCGACCGCCACCAGCTCGGGAAGCATCGTGTCGAGCAGCCGCAGATCGCCGAGGTCCTTGCCGTAGGACGTGGAGTTCTCGCTGACGAGGAAGATCTCCTTGACGTCATGCTGGCCCAGCCAGCGCGCCTCAGCGAGGACGTCGGATGGGCGCCGCGAGACGAAGGCGCCACGGAACATCGGGATCGCGCAGAACGCGCACCGGCGGTCACAGCCGCTGGCGATCTTCAGCGGCGCCCACGGTCGGCCGTCCAGTCGCGCACGAATGACCCGCGGCGAAGAGGCAGGTGACGCGACCGACACGTCCTCGGGTCGTCGTACGTCCCCGTGGCCGGGGAGCGCGACGTCGCCGTTCTGGCGCTCGGCCGGGGACAGAGGCAGCAGCTTGCGCCGGTCACCAGGCGTGTGCGACGCCGGGGCGTGACCGCCCAGGATCGCGGTGAGATGGCCGGACATGTCCTGGTACGAGTCGAATCCGAGCACCGCATCGGCTTCGGGCAGCTGCGCGGCCAGCTGCTCGCCGTATCTCTCGGCGAGACACCCGACCGCGACGACGGCCTGGGTGCGACCCGTCTCCTTGAGGTCGTTGGCCTCCAGCAGCGCGTCGATGGAGTCCTTCTTGGCCTGCTCGACGAACCCGCAGGTGTTGATCACCGCGACGTCCGCCTGCGCCGCGTCGTCGACGAGGACCCAGCCCTCCTCGGACAGCCGGCCGGCCAGCTCCTCGGAGTCGACCTCGTTGCGGGCGCAGCCCAGAGTGACCAGGGCAACGCTGCGTGAGGGGGACGACATGGCGACAACTGTAGTTGTGGCTGAGCCAGGTCGACGCCACGTGATGGGATGGGTGACATGACGTCCTCCCTCGAAGCCGTGACCGAGCTGCTGCACCAGCACCCCCTGATCGATGGCCACAACGACCTCCCGTGGGCTGCCCGTCAACAGGTGCGCTACGACTTCGACAGACTCGACATCGCCACCGACACCAGCGACCGCACGCACACCGACATCGCGCGACTGCGTCAGGGCTGCGTGGGCGGCCAGTTCTGGTCGGTCTACGTGCCGGCGACGTTGCAGGGTGACTCGGCGATCTCCGCGACGCTGGAGCAGATCGACTCGGTCCACCAGATGGTCGGCCGCTACCCCGACGCCTTCGGGATCGCCCGCACCGCGGACGAGGTCGAGTCGGTGTTCGGCTCGGGGCGCATCGCCTCCCTCATGGGGGCCGAAGGCGGTCACTCCATCGGCTGCTCGCTCGCGACCCTCCGGATGATGTACGTCCTCGGCGTCCGCTACATGACCCTGACTCACAACGACAACGTCCCGTGGGCCGACTCGGCGACGGATGAGCCTGTGCACCAAGGACTTTCGCGTTTCGGCGTCGAGGTCGTGCGCGAGATGAACCGCACCGGGATGCTCGTCGACCTCAGTCACGTCTCGGCCGACACGATGCGTGATGCGCTGAAGGTCAGCGAGTCGCCGGCGATCTTCTCCCACTCCTCCGCGCGCGCCGTCTGCGACAGCCCCCGCAACGCGCCCGACGACGTACTCGAGAGCCTGCGCGACAACAACGGCGTCATCATGGCGACCTTCGTGCCCGACTTCGTGTCGCAGGCCTGTGCCGACTGGCGGCAGAGCGCCAAGGACGCAGCGACGGCGGCCGGACTGCGCCCCGGCGACCTGGAGCAGTTCATCCCGTTCTCGCAGGAGTTCGCCGCCAAGAACCCGCGGCCCAAGGCGACTCTCGAGGACGCGGTCGCCCACTTCGAGCACATCCGCGAGGTCGCCGGCATCGATCACCTGGGTGTCGGCGGCGACTACGACGGCACCGACGGCTTCCCCGAAGGTCTGCACGACGTGTCGACCTACCCCGTTGTGTTCGCCGCGCTGCGCGACAAGGGCTGGTCCGATGACGACCTCGCCAAGGTCGCCGGCGGCAACATCCTGCGCGTGCTGCGCGACGCCGAGGCCAAGGCGCACGAGCTGCAGGGCTCGCGCGGACCCAGCCTCGCGACGTACGAAGAGCTGGACGGCCGGACCGCCTGAGTCGCCCACCCGGCGCTACAGTTCCGTCTGTACGGTTGAGCCCACCTTCTGGAGGACCCATGCCTGGCAGCCGCTCCCTCAAGCAAGTCCTGGCGACCGCGCACGTCCAGCATCGAGATCGAGGCGGGCGCGGGGGACGTGATGCGGGTCGTGTCCGACCCGGTCCAGATGGCACACCTCGGGGAGGAGATCCACGAGGTTCGACTGCTGGGTGGCGCGCAGGATGCCGCGGTCGGCGTTCGCTTCGAGGGCATCAATCGACTCGGGCGACGGCGGTGGAACACCATCTGCACGATCACCGACCGCGACGAGACCCGCTTCGGCTACGACGTCCGTGCACCGAAGCCCCTCGACCTCTCGATCTCGCGCTGGCAGTACGACATCCGGCCGCTCGGCACAGATCGGTGCCAGGTCACGGAGACCAACTGGATCAAGGCGCCGGTCTGGTTCATCCCGCTCGCTGTCACCATCACCGGGACCCTCGACCGGCCGCACGCCAACCTGCGGCACATCGACAGCACGCTGCAGCGGCTCAAGACCTTCGTCGAAAAGCTCGAGCCCTCGTCGTCGGGCGACTGACGGCGTACGCCGCAGCTGACGTCCCAGCCAGGACCGCGACCAGGCCCCAGTCGCTGAGGGGTTCGTACGGCCGGGCCGTGTCTCCCCGCCAGGTCCAGGCACGTACGACCTCGCCGTCCTCGCGCTGGCCGCCTCGGTGGGGCGAGAGGCTGTAACCACGGCCGCTGTCGGCGTACCAGAGCTGATGACCACTGGTGTCCGTCCGTGCCTCCAGACTCCGGACATCGGAGCGGGTGAGGTACGGGAAGACGGCGTACACGAAAGCCAGCACGGTCAGCAGGGCGAGCGACCAGCGCAGCACGACGAGGAGCGGATGAACGGGCTCCTGCTGAGCGAGGGAAGGAGGTTGGGCATGCACCTCACCATTAAGACAAGGCGGCGCATCAAGATGGCGTCAAGACGCGTGAAGGCGGCGTCAATCTCGCTCTGCGCCAAGGATTCCGGGCGTTCGCTGGAGTCATGGCTGAATACGTCGTCGGCGGCATCATCGCGGTCGCCCTCCTTCTCTACCTGATCTACGCGCTCATCCGACCGGAGCGGTTCTGATGAGCACGGGTCTGTCGGGTGTGCTCACGATCGCCACCCTCCTGCTGATGCTCGCCGTCGTGCACGTCCCGCTCGGCGGCTACATGGCGCGCGTCTTCACCAGCGACCGCGACCTCGGCGTCGAGAAGGCGATCTACCGCATCTGCGGGATCAACCCGAAGTCGGAACAGCGCTGGTCGACCTACGCGCTCTCCGTCGCGGGCTTCTCGATCGTCAGCATCGTCGTCCTGTTCGCGATCATCCAGTGGCAGTCCCATCTGCCGATGGGTCGCGGCGCCGCCATGGACACGGACACCGCGATCAACACGGCGATCTCGTTCACCACCAACACCAACTGGCAGAGCTATGTCGGTGAGGTGGGCGCCTCGCCCTTCGTCCAGACCGTCGGGCTGACCGTCCAGAACTTCGTCTCGGCCGCCGTCGGCCTGGCCGTCGCCGTGGCTCTCATCCGCGGTCTGGCCCGCCACGCCTCGGACACGCTCGGCAACTTCTGGGTCGACCTGACCCGCTCGGTCGTACGAATCCTGTTGCCTCTGGCGGCAATTGCCGCTGTGGTGCTGCTCGCCGGCGGCGTGATCCAGAACCTCGCCGAGCCCGATCTCATCAAGGGCCTCTCCGGCACACCGCAGACGATTCAGGGTGGCCTGGTCGCGAGCCAGGAGGCGATCAAGGAGCTCGGCACCAACGGTGGCGGCTACTTCAACGCCAACTCCGCGCATCCGTTCGAGAACCCGAACGCCTTCACCAACCTGGTCGAGATCTTCCTGCTGCTCGTGATCCCGTTCTCCCTCCCCCGCACGTACGGCCTCCTCGTGCAGGACCGTCGTCAGGGCTACGCGGTCCTCGGGTTCATGGCGACCCTCTGGGGCGGCATGCTCGCCGTCGTGACCTGGGCCGAGGTCGCCGCCTCCACCGGGCCGATGGGCGCGATGGAGGGCAAGGAAGTCCGCTTCGGTGTCTGGTCGTCGGCGCTCTTCGCAAACTCCACGACGTCGACCTCGACCGGAGCCGTCAACTCGTTGCACGAGAGCTACAGCCCGATCGGCGGCGGTGGCGTCCTGCTCAACATGATGCTCGGCGAGATCTCACCCGGTGGCGTCGGCGCGGGCATCTACGGCGCGCTCACGATCGCGATCCTGTCGGTGTTCATCGCGGGTCTCATGGTCGGACGTACGCCCGAGATCCTCGGCAAGACCATCGGTCGCAAGGAGATCACCTGCGTCGCTCTCATCACGGTGACGACGCCGGCCCTGGTCCTGCTCGGCACGGGCGCTGCCCTCGCCAACAAGACGGCGAAGTCCGGCATGCTCAGCGGCGGCGCACACGGCCTCAGCGAGATGCTCTACGCCTTCACGTCGGCGTCCAACAACAACGGCAGCGCCTTCGCCGGCCTGACCGCGGACCAGCCGTACCTCAACCTCACGCTCGGTGCGTGCATGCTGCTCGGCCGGTTCATCCCGATCTTCTTGATCCTGGCGCTCGCGGGTTCCCTTGCAGCGCAACGGAAACGGCCGACCACTGACGGCACCATGCCCACCCACACCCCCCTGTTCACCGGACTGATGGTCGGCGTCGCCCTCCTGGTGACCGGTCTGACCTTCCTTCCCGTCCTCGCTCTCGGTCCGCTTGCGGAGGCCCTCTCATGAACAACCTGATTGCTACGGCGGGCGCGTCCTTCCCTGACGCGCTGCGCAAGCTCAACCCTCAGCACCTGTTCCGTGCACCTGTCCTGTTCGTGGTGTGGATCGGCGCGCTGCTCACGACCGTCCTCTCGTGCATCCACCCGTCCGTCTTCAGCATCTCGGTCGCGGTCTGGCTGTGGCTGACGATCCTGTTCGCCAACCTCGCCGAGGCCGTCGCCGAGGGGCGTGGCAAGGCGCAGGCCGACACTCTGCGCAAGACGCGCACCACCACCATGGCTCGCCGCCTGGTGACCGGCAGTCAGGAGGAGCAGGTCGCCAGTGCGGACCTGCGCCTGGACGACCGGGTGGTCGTCGAGGCCGGCGAGGTCATCCCCGGTGACGGTGACGTCATCGAGGGCATGGCCACGGTCGACGAGTCCGCGATCACGGGAGAGTCAGCCCCCGTCGTACGCGAGGCCGGCGGCGACCGTTGTGCCGTCACCGGGGGTACGACCGTGCTCTCGGACCGCATCGTCGTCCAGATCACCTCCAAGCCTGGAGAGACGTTCATCGACCGGATGATCGCGCTCGTCGAGGGCGCGGCCCGGCAGAAGACACCGAACGAGATCGCGCTCGGCATCCTGCTGATCGTCCTGACGATCATCTTCGTGCTGGCCGTCGCCACGATCCCGCCGTTCGCCGGGTTCACCGGCGAGAAGCCGACCGTCATCGTGCTGGTCGCCCTTCTCGTCTGCCTGATCCCCACAACGATCGGTGCGCTGCTGTCAGCCATCGGCATCGCCGGCATGGACCGGCTGGTGCAGCACAACGTGCTCGCCATGTCCGGCCGCGCGGTCGAAGCCGCCGGTGACGTCAGCACCCTGCTGCTCGACAAGACCGGCACCATCACGCTCGGCAACCGGCAGGCGAGCGAGATCCTGCCCGTCGGCGGGGCGCACGGCACCGACGTGAACCGGCTCGCGTACCTGTCCTCGCTCGCCGACGAGACGCCCGAGGGGCGCTCCATCGTCGACTGGGCTCGGAAACAGCTCGGCGAATATGCAGAAGCACCAACCGATTCCGTCGCTGTGCCCTTCACAGCACAGACCCGCATGAGCGGTGTCGACCTCGCCGATGGCACCGAGATCCGCAAGGGCGCCGCCGGCGCCATCCGCAAGTGGGTCGTCGAGTCCGGTGGCCAGGTCAGCGACGACGTCACGTCCAAGTCCGACGAGATCGCCGCCGCCGGAGGTACGCCGCTGGTCGTCGCCGCGCGCGACGCCGGCCAGCCGGCCCGCGCCGTCGGGGTCATCCACCTCAAGGACATCGTCAAGCCGGGAATGGTCGAGCGGTTCGCCGAGCTGCGTCGGATGGGCATCCGGACGGTGATGATCACGGGCGACAACCCGTTGACTGCGAAGGCCATTGCTGCCGAGGCCGGTGTCGACGACTTCCTCGCGGAAGCAACTCCCGAGGACAAGATGCGCCTCATCAAGGAGGAGCAGGCCGGCGGCCGGCTCGTGGCGATGACCGGCGACGGCACCAATGATGCGCCCGCGCTCGCCCAGGCCGATGTCGGCGTGGCCATGAACACCGGTACGTCGGCGGCGAAGGAGGCCGGCAACATGGTCGACCTCGACTCGGACCCGACCAAGCTCATCGACATCGTGGCGATCGGCAAGCAGCTGCTCATCACGCGTGGCGCCCTGACGACGTTCTCGATCGCCAACGACCTCGCGAAGTACTTCGCGATCATCCCGGCGATGTTCGTACCGCTCTACCCAGGGCTGTCGGACCTGAACGTCATGCACCTGTCCTCGCCCAACTCGGCGATGCTCTCCGCAGTGATCTTCAACGCGTTGGTCATCGTGGCGCTGGTTCCCTTGGCACTCAAGGGAGTTCGCTATCGGCCGATGCGAGCGGACCAGATGCTCGCACGCAACCTCTTGATCTACGGAGTGGGCGGCATCATCACGCCGTTCATCGGGATCAAGCTCATCGACCTCGTCGTCTCTCTCTTCCCAGGACTGTGATCGTCATGACTTCTTCGACCATCTCGCTGGGTCGTCAGACCCTCGCCGGCCTTCGCCTGCTGGTCGTCATGACCGTGTTGCTCGGCGCGGTGTTCCCCGCTGCGATCTGGGGTGTCGGGCAGATCGCGTTCCGGGACCAGGCTGCAGGCTCTCTCGTGCACCAGGACGACAAGGTGATCGGGTCCTCCTTGCTCGGACAGGCGTGGAAGGGCCCTCAGTGGTTCCAGTCCCGACCGTCGGCCTCGGACTACGCGGGCGACACCAGCGGCGGGTCCAACCTCGGCCCGAGCGACAAGGCGCTCACCGACGAGGTCGCCAAGCGTCGTACGGCGCTGGGCGGTGGCATCCAAGCGCCTGACGCCCTGACCGCGAGTGGCAGCGGGCTCGACCCGCACATCTCGCCCGCGTACGCCGACCAGCAGGTCGCGCGCGTGGCCAAGGCTCGCGGGCTGCAGCCCGCACAGGTGAAGCAGCTGGTCGAGGACCACACCGAGGGTCGGACCCTCGGCTACCTCGGAAGGCCCCGGGTCAATGTTCTGGAGCTCAACATCGCTCTGAACCAGCTCGGTTCATCGCGATGAACACGCGCGCCGCCGGTCACGCCGATCGGGACGGGCAGCAGCACAATCGTCGTATGGCGCGCGGACGACTGCGGATCTACCTGGGTGCTGCCCCAGGCGTAGGCAAGACCGTCGCCATGCTGTCCGAGGCGCAGCGGCGGCGGGAGCGCGGGACCGACGTCGTGGTCGGCCTCGTCGAGACCCACGGACGGGCGTACACCGCCGACATGCTCGCCGGACTCGAGGTTCTGCCTCGAGTCCGGGTGCAGCACGGTGACTCCTTCCTCGAGGAGCTCGACGTCGACGAGGTGATCCGGCGTCGTCCCGATGTCGCGCTGATCGACGAGCTGGCCCACACCAACGCGTCAGGCTCCCGCCACGAGCGTCGCTGGGAGGACATCAACCAGGTGCTCGACGCCGGGATCGATGTGGTCTCGACGGTCAACGTGCAGCACCTCGAGTCGCTCAACGACGTCGTCTTCGAGATCACTGGTGTCCGTCAGCGCGAGACCGTGCCCGACGAGATCGTCCGGGCCGCAGACCAGATCGAGCTGGTCGACATGTCGCCGGAGGCTCTGCGACGACGACTCGCGCACGGCGCCGTCTACCCGGCTGAGCGGGTCGACGCCGCCCTGTCCAACTACTTCCGCCCGGGCAACCTGTCGGCCCTGCGCGAGCTCGCGCTGCTGTGGGTGGCCGACCGTGTCGACGAGGCGATGACGCGCTACCGGCACGACCAGGACATCGACAGCACCTGGGCCACTCGTGAGCGGGTCGTCGTCGCGCTCACGGGCGGTCCCGAGCAGGAGGTCCTGCTGCGCCGAGGTGCCCGGATCGCGGCCCGTGGCGCCGGCGGTCAGCTCCTTGCGGTCAAGGTCATCCCCGACTCCGGCCTGCGTGACATGCCGGACGACTCGATCAGCACCGCACGTGAGCTCACCCAAGAGCTGGGCGGCGAGCTGCACGTCGTCACGGGTTCGGACATCAGCGCCGCCATCCTCGACTTCGCCCGCAGCGTCAACGCGTCGCAGATCATCGTCGGCGCGAGCCGGCGGAGCCGATGGCAGGCTCTCCTGACGCCGGGCGTCGGCCAGCAGGTCGTCGCCGAGTCCGGTGACATCGACGTCCTGATGGTGACCCACCCCTATGCCTCGGGACGGACCCGGTCTCAGGGACGTACGTCCGTTGGCTGGGTGCGCACCATCGGCGGCTGGCTTCTCGCCACGGTCGGCACCGCGCTGCTCACCTGGATCCTCGACCTCACCCGTCAGGAGCACGACCTCCCACTTGAGGTCCTGCTCTTCCTGCTGCTGACCGTGGTGACGGCGATCGTCGGCGGACTGCTTCCGGCTCTGGTCGCGGCCGTGCTCGCCAGCCTCGCCCTCAACTGGTACTTCACGCCGCCGTTCAACACGCTCACCATCAATGAGCCGCAGAACGTCGTGGCCCTCATCGTCTTTGTCCTGGTTGCCGCTTCTGTCGCGTCCGTCGTACATCTGAGCGCGCGACGAGCTGAGCAAGCCGTTGCGGCACAACGTGATTCGCACATCCTGGCCGACCTTGCCCACTCGTTGCTCGACGCCGAGCGCCCGTTGTCTGCGTTGCTCGAGCAGGCCCGCGACATCTTCGGTGCGGCCGGCGCGGCCGTCGTCACCAAGACGCGCGGCGGTGGCATCGGCGAGCCCGTCGTGATGAGTGGCGAGGTGCCGATTCGCGACCCCGGCGCGATGCTCACGACGGCCTCCGTCGACGACGGGCACATCCTCGTGCTCTCCGGTGGCAACCGCCGTGCCGACCAGCGTCGCCTGGTGGAGGCCTTCGCCCACCACGCGGCCGCGGTGATCCGCGGCACCCACCTGGCCGAGGAAGCCGCGTCGGCCAAACGTCTGGCCCGCGACAACCGCACCCGGGGTGCGCTGCTGGCCGCGGTGTCGCACGACCTCCGCACTCCCCTGGCGGCGATCAAGGCCGGCGTCTCCAGTTTGCGCGAGCACGACATCGTGCTGTCGGAGCAGGACCAGGCCGAGCTGCTGAAGACTGTGGAGGACTCGGCCGACCGGCTGGACGCCCTCATCGAGAATCTGCTCGACATGTCTCGCATCCAGGCCGACACCGTCAAGCCACGGACCGACGAGCTCGTCGTGCTCGACCTCCTCCAGGCCAGCGTCCGCACGGTCACCCAGCCCGAACGCGTCCGCACCTGGCTGCCCGACAAGAGGCTGACGGTCGAGGCCGACGCCGGGCTGGCCGAACGGGTCCTCGCCAACCTGGTCGAGAACGCGCTGCGTTACTCCCCCGGTCGCCAGGAGGTCGTCATCAGTGCCGAGCGTTTGCAGGACCTGCTCGAGATCCGGGTCATCGACCGCGGCCCCGGCGTGCCGATGGAGCAGAAGGAGGGCATCTTTGCGCCCTTCCAGCGCTTCGGCGACGCACCTCGAGGCACGGGCGTCGGCCTCGGTCTGGCCGTCGCACGTGGTCTCGCCGAAGCCATGCAGGGCACACTGATCGCCGAGGACACTCCCGGCGGAGGACTGACGATGGTGCTGCTGCTGCCGATCGGTCCGACGAGCATCGTTGATACCGAAGGAGATTCAGCATGACGCGAGTCCTGGTCGTGGACGACGAACCGGCTCTGGTGCGCACGCTGAGCATCAACCTTCGCGCCCGCGACTACGACGTCGAGCACGCCTTCGACGGCCGCACCGCGCTGCAGAGCATCGCCGAGGCCGAGCCGGACGTCGTCGTCCTCGACCTGGGTCTGCCCGACCTCGACGGCGTCGAGATCATCCGGCGCGTACGCCGGTTCAGCGAGGTCCCGATCATCGTGCTGTCGGCGCGCCACGAGTCCGACGACAAGGTGGAGGCGCTCGACGAGGGTGCCGACGACTACATCACCAAGCCGTTCGGGATGGCCGAGCTGCTCGCCCGGGTGCGCGTCGCCGTACGCCGCCACACTCCGACAGACACTCATCCGGCGACTGTCTCCACACCCGACTTCACGCTGAACTTCGTTGAGCGACAAGCAACTCGGAGCGGCGCCCTCATCCGACTGACGCCCACGGAGTGGAGCCTGCTCGAAGCCCTGGCGACCCGGCCCGGCCACCTCGTGAGTCAGGCGGACCTCCTGCACGCGGTCTGGGGGCCGGGCTACGACAAGGAGACCCACTACCTCCGGGTCTATGCCGCCCAGCTGCGACGCAAGCTCGAGCCCGACCCGAGCCGGCCGCGTTACCTGATCACCGACCCCGGCCTCGGCTACCGCTTCGTGCTCCCCTGAGCGCGAGGCGGCTTCGCGGCTGCAAAGTGACTCGCTTCTTCGCAGATGACTCCCCTCGAGGAGAGGCACCTGCGAGGTAGCGAGTCACCTTGAGGGCGTCGTCGACGCGGCGTCGCGGCAGTTGATCGACAGAGGTTGCGGGTTGCAGAGCAGGACCTCGAGGTCGAGCATCATCGAGTCTCGCTCGGCCTTCGGGCCGTACTGGACGCGTGTCATGGCAAGAAGTGCCATGTCGTCAGTGCCACGAGCGACCTCCAGACTCAGCGTCTGGCCCTGACCCTGGTCACACCGGGCGTGCACCTCGTGCTGGGACCCGAGGCCACTGGCTTGCAGAGTGCCCTTCGAGATCCGCGGCGCGCGGTCGGCACTGCTCGACCCCGACACAGCGAATCCCTTGATCAGAGGGTCAGTCTCGTCCAGGACGGAGGTCACCCGCCTGATCGTGAGCGAGTCACCGTGCCGCACGCAGACCGGGATGCCCGTCACGACGTATGACTCACCGCGAGCCGTGTCGAGAGCCGCGACCGTCCCGCTCGCCGAGCTGACGATCTCCGCATCAGGTGACGTGGCGGCGTACACGGCCCCTGCACTCCCGAGCGCGACCAGCGTTGCAAGCGCGCCTATCGCGACAGACTTCCGCCTCATGAATAGCCCCCTGTGCCGTCAATGTGTCTGGCCGAAAGGTAGCGCGCTCTGCTCTGCGACAAACGCTGAGATCTTTCGTGGCGGGCCGCGGTTCGCATGACGACATCCCGTTCGCCGCCTCGGGCGTCTACTAGGGCAAAGGGGCTCTGGTGAGCCTGCCGCTCGGTGGTCAGGAACGGCCATGTCCACGCGCACCCGCTCATCGCTCCTTGCTCTCCTCACCACCAGCCTGATGCTCCTGGCGTGGGGCATCTCCCCCAGCGCCACGGCGGAGCCGGCGACGTCGGTGAGCTATCCGACGACCGCGACTGCCACGCGCTACACCGGGCTGGCCTTCGACACCTGCACCGCGCCGACCGCCGCGCAGATGACCGCGTGGAAGGCGTCGCCCTATCGGGCCGTCGGGGTCTACATCGGCGGCGCCAACAGGACGTGCGCCCAGCCCCAGCTCACGGCCGCCTGGGTGACGGCCGTGGCGCGGATGGGCTGGCGGATCGTGCCGGTCTACATGGGCCTGCAGGCGCCGTGCACCTTCCGCCCGAACGCGCAGAAGATCTCACCGAGCCTGGCCGCCTCCCAGGGCACCTCGCAGGCGGCCGACGCCATCACCAAGGCCAAGGCGCTCGGTCTGCTCCCCGGCAGCGCGATCTACGGCGACATGGAGCACTACGACGCCAGCAACGCGAGCTGCCGTACGACCGTGCTCGCCTTCCTGTCCGCCTGGACCAAGGAGCTGCACCGGCAGGGCTATGTCTCGGCCGTGTACGCGCACATCAGCTCCGGCGCACTGCACCTCTCCCAGGTCTACGGATCGACCGCGTACGCCCGCCCCGACGCCGTCTGGATCGCACGCTGGGACCTGAGCTCCGCGCTGACCGGCTGGGCGGGAATCCCCAACGAGCAGTGGGCAACTGGGCAACGAGCCAAGCAGTACCGCGGTGACCACGCCGAGACCTACGGTGGCGTGAGGCTCAACATCGACAACGACCGCTTCGACGCTCCCGTCGCGACGGTCGCCTACCCGTGGACCGTCACCAGCACGACGCCACTGAACGCCCGCCGCGCGCCGTCGTCCTCCGCAGCGGTCGCCACGTCGTACGCACCGCACTCGGTCGTGCAGGTCATCTGCCAGGCGCCGGGCACCAAGGTCGGCACGACGAGCGTCTGGAACAAGCTGTCGAACGGCACCTACGTCACCGACTACTACGTCAGCACGCCGTCGAACACGACCTACACCGCACCGATCCCACGCTGCGGCTACCCGTACCAGACGACCACCAGCCTGAGCAGGCGCAGCGGCCCGAGCACGTCGTACGGCGTCCTGGGCACCCTCCCCACCGGCGCCCTCGCGTGGGTGGCGTGCCAGGGGCCGGGGTCCAAGGTCGGCACGACCGCGGTGTGGGACCGGCTCACCGACGGGTCGTGGGTGAGCGACTACTACGTGGCCAACCCGAGCAACACGACGTACAGCGGCCCGGCACCCCGCTGCTGAGCGGCGCTACTTGCGGGCGAACTTCGTCAGCGTCATGCCGAGCAGGCGCGCGACGACCAGCGCGAGGTAGTAGACGCCGGCGAGCTGTTCGAGCATCACCACAGAACGAGCGTGCCCGCCGACCGGCGCGATGTCCGACAGTCCTGTGCCCGTCATCGTCGTGAACGACAGGAACAGCAGCTCGATCCAGGCCAGGTCACCAGGATTCTTCGGCGCCAGGAACTGACCTGAACCCCAGATCACCTGCACCACGCCGTAGACGTAGGCGAACGCCCAGGCCACCACGGTGAAGCACGCGCCCGTGGCGAACAGCTCGTCGGTGGAGACGTGCTCGTCGCTGAACATGTATCGGATCAGGCCGTAGGCGAGGTAGAAGTAGAACGCTCCGTGTGTGACGCCGCTGAGCAGGAGCACCGCATCGTTCTTGTCGGCGAACACCTCGACGACGGTGAGCACTGCGGCGGGGATGCCCAGGGTGATCGAGACCCGGGTGAGCGCCGGCGTCATCCGGACCGCCGCCACCGCGAGCACCAGGACGGTCAGCTGGAACAGCGAGAAGACCGCACGCCCCAGGTCGCCGCCGGTGAACGGGTAGACCACGATGCCCAGCAGCTGCGCCGCGAGGAGGACTGCGCATGGCAGGGTCCGGATGCGGTCGAACCACCCGATGCTCGGCGCTTCGGCCGTCGTCATTCGCGGTAGTGGGACGGCGCCGTACGGTACGGGTCACCGTCGTCGGTGGACGTACCTGATCCGTCCACCAGCATCGACTCGGGCGCCCAGCCCGACTCGGAGGACACCGTCCGGTCGTGCCAGGAGGACTCGCCGTACAGCGGGCCACTGGGGGTCAGCGGCTGATAGGGCGAGACGTAGGAGAACGAGGAAGGCTCGCGCCGGTTGCTCATGGTGTAGGCCAGGGCCGCCGCGCCCGCAGCAAGCCAGCCGAGCAGGAAGGCCCACCAGGTCACGCGGGTGATCATCGTGGGCCAGACGCCCGGGTAGGCCCGGCCGTCCAGCACCGAGTTGACGTAGATGACGGTCCAGACGGTCTTGCCGGCGACGGACGCCACCAGCAGGGCCATCCAGGTGCCGAGGAAGACGGGCAGCGCGCGGCTACCGACGACCATCGACCGGACCAGCAAGTAGGTCAGGCTCCAGGTCAAGAACGCGGTGATGACCAGCCCCGCAAGGAACGCGACGACCATGGCGCCCCGCACCGGATCAGCGAACGGCCAGACGAACTCGCCCGTCCGGCGGACGAGGAGTCCGTCGAGGGTCGGGTTGGTGTCGATGCCTTCCTTGGCCACGTTCCAGGTGATGAGGGATCCTGCGACGTGCAGCACCACCGTGAGAACGGCTGCGACGGTTGCAGCGCCACCAGCCTTCGCTCGCTTCATGCACGCACGCTAGAGCACGGACGGGCCGAGAAGGACGATCACGCGCGCCGATCCGTGAGTTCCCAGGCGTCCTCGGACTCCTCGCCGTCGCCGCCACCGTCATGACCATCGTCGTACGCCGGTGTGACCACCGCGTCGTCGCTCGGGATGTCGTCGCCGCGCAGCAGGGCCAGGGTCATCGGCAGGTCGTCCGGTTTGACCAGCACGTCACGCGCCTTGGACCCCTCGGACGGACCGACGATGCCGCGGGACTCGAGCAGGTCCATGAGCCGTCCGGCCTTAGCGAAGCCGACGCGCAGCTTGCGCTGCAGCATCGAGGTCGACCCGAACTGCGTCGTGATGACGAGCTCGGTCGCCTGCAGCAGCACGTCGAGGTCGTCACCGATGTCCTCGTCGATGTCCTTCTTCGCCGCGACCACGGTGACGTCGTCGCGGTAGTTGGGCTTCAGCTGCTCCTTCACGTGCGCGACCACGTTGTGGATCTCCGACTCGGTGACCCAGGCACCTTGCACACGCATCGACTTGGACGCGCCCATCGGCAGGAAGAGCGCGTCGCCCTGACCGATGAGCTTCTCGGCGCCCGGCTGGTCGAGGACCACCCGGGAGTCGGCGAGCGAGGACGTCGCGAACGCCATGCGCGAGGGCACGTTGGCCTTGATCAGACCGGTGACGACATCGACCGAGGGCCGCTGCGTCGCCAGGACCAGGTGGATGCCGGCCGCCCGCGCGAGCTGGGTGATCCGGACGATCGACTCCTCGACGTCACGGGGCGCCACCATCATCAGGTCGGCCAGCTCGTCGACGATCACCAGCAGGTAGGGGTAGGGGTGCATGACCCGCTCGGAGCCGGCGGGCGGGGTCACCTTGCCGGACCTGACGGCCTTGTTGAAGTCATCGATGTGCTTGAACCCGAAGGCGGCGAGGTCGTCGTAGCGCGTGTCCATCTCGCGCACGACCCACTGCAGCGCCTCGGCTGCCTTCTTGGGGTTGGTGATGATCGGGGTGATGAGGTGCGGGATGCCTTCGTAGCCGGTGAGCTCCACCCGTTTGGGGTCGACCAGCACCATGCGCACCTCGTCCGGCGTGGAGCGCATCAGGATCGAGGTGATCATCGAGTTCACGAAGCTGGACTTGCCGGCGCCGGTCGCACCTGCGACGAGGAGGTGCGGCATCTTGGCGAGGTTGGCGATGACGTAGCCGCCCTCGACGTCCTTGCCGACGCCCATCACCATCGGGTGCTGGTTGCCGCGCGCGGCCTGGCTGCGCAGCACGTCACCGAGGCTGACCGTCTCGCGGTCGGAGTTGGGGATCTCGATGCCGATCGCCGACTTGCCGGGGATCGGGCTGAGGATGCGCACATCGGCGGAGGCGACGGCGTACGCGATGTTCTTGGACAGGGCGGTGACGCGCTCGACCTTGGTGCCAGTGCCGAGCTCGACCTCGTAACGGGTCACCGTCGGGCCACGGGTGAAGCCGGTGACCTGCGCATCGACGCCGAACGACTCCAGCGTGTCGGTCAGGGCCTCGACGACTCGGTCGTTGGCGGCCGAACGCGACTTGTGCGGTGTGCCGGGCTCGAGCAGCTTGCTCTCGGGCAGCGTGTAGGTCACGTCGCCCGCCAGCGCCAGCTGCTCGACGCGCTGCGGCAGCTGCTGGGTCGGCGGCGCCTCAAGAGTGCGGCTGCTCTGCTCGGCCAGCGGGCCCGGCCTGGGCTTCTTCGGCAGCGTGCTGCTGCGCTTGGCCCGCTCCAGTGCCTCGGCCGCGGCCGTGCCGCTGCCCTCGGCCTGATCGTGGTCGTAGACCTCGGCGTCGTCAGCCGGAGCCTTCTCGCCGGGGCGCAGCTCGCGGCCGCTCTTGGTCCGACGGGGTACGACCTGGGCCGCCTGCTCGAACGCTTCGTCACCGGTGCGGGTGTCGTCCTCGGACATCCGCTTGCGCGGGCTGCGCCGACGCGGCTTCTTGCCGTCGATGTCGGCGCCGTGCCGGTCGGCCTCGACGGCATCCGGCTCCTCGTCCGTGCTGTCGGCCTCGCTGTAGTAGAGGAGACGGTCGCGCGCCTCGCGCAGGCGGTAGCCGATCTGGTGGACCGGCGTCGCCGTCACGACCAGCAGCCCGAACAGGCCGAGAATGAACAGGATCGGGACAGCACCCCAGGTCCGGACCCCGGCCACGAGCGGGCTCGAGGCGAGGAAGCCGATCATGCCGCCGGCCTCGTT
Organism: Luteipulveratus mongoliensis; assembly: GCF_001190945.1. Lineage (NCBI taxonomy): Bacteria > Bacillati > Actinomycetota > Actinomycetes > Micrococcales > Dermacoccaceae > Luteipulveratus > Luteipulveratus mongoliensis. The sequence goes on from NZ_CP011112.1 coordinate 3,821,193, forward strand.
CATGACCTTGGTGCCGGCGTCCGGGCTGGGCAGGCCCTTCTGGATGTGGGCCAGCCCGCTGGCGGAGAACCCGAGCATGACCAGGCCAATGATGACCCGGTTGGTCGGCTGGTGGCCGCGCGGCGAGCGCAGCATGTGGACCCCGAGCAGCAGCAGGACCAGCGGCAGCGCGAAGCCCACGACGCCGAAGGTGCCGGCCACCACGGAGTGCACGATCTCGCCGAACTTGCCGGACAGGCCCCACCACTCGCGGGCCGCCACCACGATCGCCACGGCGATCAGGAGGAAGCCGATGCCGTCGCGACGGTGCTCCGGCTCCAGGTCTCGCGCCGAGCTCCCGACGCGTCGTGCGGCTCCACCAGCCACGTGTGAGACCCCCATCCACGTGCCACGCAGTACGCGCAGCGGTGAGGGCAGTCCACCATCCTTGGCACCTCTGCCGCCGCGAGTTGGCGTAGGTGCGGCCTTCTTGGCGGGCGGACGGGTCGACTTACGGCGGCCCGCGGCCTTGGGGCGTGCCGACTTGGACCGGCTCGAGGACGAGGCGGTCTTCGACGCGGACTGACGGGTAGCCACGTTGACAGAGTAGTGGTGAACCCCACCAGCCCCCTACGTCACACGCGGAATGGAGCGGTATTCAGCGTTCTCATATGCCAAGACCGGTTGTCCGACGAGTGGACCGTTCTGGCCGGCCGTCGTTATGTTGTCGAACAGGTCAAGAGTCTCAGCGTCAAGCCCCGGCTTGCTGAGCGGCAACCCTCCGCCGCGGTGGGGTGCTCCGGGTGACGACCCGGCCCACCCGGCAGCCGCCCGTGGGCAAGCGCGAGTCTCCAAGGAGCTTCCGTGTCGACGGCACCCCTTCCCCCGAACGAGCCCTCTGTTGCCCAGCCCGTGCCCCGACGCCTGAGCCTGGTGCGCCAGGCCGTCTCCCGGCGTACGACAGCGCGGGCGACCAACGGCGTCCCCACGACCGTCGGGCTCGAGCTCGGCGTCCCGACGGTCCACCGCACGGTGGTCGACTTCGGCAACCTCGATCACGCGGCGACCACGCCGGCGCTGACCGCCGTGTCCGAAGCCGTCGACAAGGTCCAGCGCCGCTACGGCTCGGTCCACCGCGGGGCCGGCTACACCAGTCGCCTCACCACGTCGTGGTTCGAGCAGGCCCGTGATGAGGTCGGCAGCTTCGTCGGGGCGCGTCCCGATGACGAGGTCGTCTTCACCCGCAACACGACCGACTCCCTGCGGCTGCTCGCGCACGCCCTCCCCCGGCGTACGTCCGTCCTGGTCTTCGAGTCCGCGCACCATGCCGCGCTGCTCCCTTGGCCGTCGCGGCGCACGACCCGGCTGCCGGTGCCCGCGAGCGCTCATGACGCAGTCTCGTTGCTCGACCAGGCGCTGGAGCGGCTCGGCGACACAGGACCTCGGCTTGTCGTGCTGACCGGTGCCTGCAACGTGACCGGTGACATCTGGCCGGTCGCCGAGCTCGCCGAGGTGGCGCGTCGGCACGGCGCGCGCACGGTCCTCGACGCCGCTCAGCTGGCACCGCACCGCGTCGTCGACATCGCCGCCCTGGGCGTCGACTGGGTCGCCTTCTCCGGGCACAAGATCTACGCCCCCTACGGCGCCGGCGCTCTGGTCGGCCGTCGCGACTGGCTCGATCAGGCTGCGCCCTACCTGCCCGCGGGCGGCGCGACACACACGGTCTCCCACCGGCACATCCGCTGGCAGCAGGGTCCGGCGCGGCACGAGGGCGGCACTCCCAACGCGGTCGGCGCCATTGCTCTGGCGACGGCCTGCGCCACCATCGCGGCGAACCGGGATGCTGTCGAGGCGCACGAGGCCGAGCTGCTGGGCCTGCTGCGGGCCGGGCTGGCCGCCACACCCGGCGTCCACGTGCACCACGTGCTCGGGGTGTCTCCTGACAGCGTCGGTGTCGCGACCTTCACGGTCGACGGCTACGCACCGTCGTTGGTGTCACAGGTGCTGGCCGACGAGCACGGGCTGGCGGTCCGTGACGGCCGGTTCTGTGCCCACCTGCTGTGCGAGACGTTGTTCGACGGAGACGGCACGGCCGTACGCGCGAGCATCGGCCTCGCCACCACCCGTGAGCACGTCCAGCGGCTGGTGAGCGGCGTACGCCGGCTGGTCGAGCAGGGTCCCGCGCTCGCTTACGAGAACACCAGCGAGGGCTGGGTCGCGCAGGACGACCCGCGCGACCTGACCGAGCCGCGCCCCTGGTGAGACCTCACCCGACACCGATCCGCAGGCGCGCCCAGATCGCCGCGTGATCGGTGTCGGGCACGCTCACCACGCCGGCGTCCACGACGCCGAGCTTGCGCACCAGCACGTGGTCGATCTGCACGAACGGCGGCGTACGCCGATCACGCGGCCAGGTGCGTACCCACCCTGATCCGGTCGCCCGGTGCGCATCGGTCATGGTCTCGGCCGCGTGCCGGAACGCGGGGTGGGCACTCGAGGCGTTGAAGTCTCCGGCGATGACGAGGGGGACGTCGCGCGGTTGCTTGGCGCGCCATGTGGCGAGCTCACCGAGCTGGTCATGCCAGCCGTGCACGAGGTCTGGCACAGGAGGGTAAGGGTGTGCCGCGCGCAGCACGTAGCGACCACCCGGCGCCTGCACCTCGGCAACCGGCTGGTCGAATCGCGGTGGTACGTGGGCACTTTCGAGTGCTTTGAGGCGGCGCGAGCTGCAGATCACCGTGCCGTCCGCCCCGGCTCGCGGCGTGCCGACCATGTTGGGGAGAAGCTTGCCGAGGCCGGCGACTCGCAGCCGGCGCCAGCCCTCTGGCGTGACCTCCACGAGGACGAGGCTGGTGACCTTGCGCTCACGGACGGTGGCGACGATGGTCGCGGGGTCAGCCGCGCCGTATTCCATGTTGGAGGCCATCACGACCTCGTCCCGCGGTCCGGCGGCGACCGTGTCCGAGCGCATCGCACGGAACGCGAGGATCGCCGGCAGGAGGGCGATGACGAGTGCCACGACCACGAGCCGTCGCTCGCGCATCACAGCCGTGGCGATCACCAGCATGAACGCGAGGAGCCCGAACACCGGGAACACGGACTGGGCGACCGGCACCCGGCCCGTCCCGTCGTACCACCGGAGGAAGACCCCGATGCCCGCCACGACGAGCAGCGCCATCACCGCCCAGCGCACGATGTCGCTCCGCTGCATCTGTTGCTCTCCTTCGACCTTGCGTCCGGCAGTGGCCTCACCGACCGAAAGCCCACGTGACCATACGTGGGAACTCGCGCCTCCAGAACGGCCCACCGTGATCACCGGCTCGCTCGGTCATCACGACGTCAGCTCCGGCGTCCTGGAGCGCGCCCGCCCAGCGGGTCGCGTTCTCGCGAAAGAACGGCTCGGCAGTGCCGGCGACAAGGTAGGTGCGCGGCAGCAGATCCGGCAGCGTGTCCGGCGGCCGATAACCGGCACCCGGCGAGGCGCAGAAGACCACGCCGTAGACGTCCGGATGGCGCATACCCATGGCCAGGGCGAGCTCACCACCGGCTGAGACTCCACATACCGCCGTACGCGCCGCCGGCAGCGCGACGCCGAACCGATCCCGAACCCAGTCGCGGACGTCCGTGAAGAAGAACGCCTCGTGGGCCTCGAACCGGGCGGGATCGATCGCGGGTGAGTACTCGCCGAGCCGCACCATCTCGTCGTCGACTGCGGTCCGGTGTGCACCGACAACCATCGTCGGAGGCGCGCCCGCGGCCTCCAGATCTGCGCCCCACCGCGAGATCAGCTGTCCGTCGCCCGCGAAGACCACGGCCTCAGGAGGCGCGGAAGGGACGTAGACCGTGACGTCACGGCCCCCGTCGTACGGAAAGGTCTCGGTGACAAGAGACATGGACGCTCCTCTCGTAGGTGAAGATCATCACTTCACTCTAGGCAAATGAAGGTATGATCTTCATATGGCCCAACGACAGCCATCTGCTTCCACAGCCACCGTGATCGGCGATCTGGTCGGATCGCGCCAGTCCCCCGATCGCACCCAGGTGCACCGCGAGCTGTCCGCGGCCTTGGAGTCCTCGACCACGGACCATCCTGCCGTCGAGACGCCCTGGATCACCGCAGGCGATGAGTTCCAGGCGCGTTACGACACAGTGGGCGACGCCCTGAACGCCACCTTCTGGCTGCGGCTCGAGCTCCTCCCGACCGTGGACGTGCGATTCGGCATCGGCTGGGGTCCGGTCACCGTCCTGGACGCCGAGCGAGGAATCCAGGACGGGCCGGGCTGGTGGATCGCCCGCGCGGCGATCGAGAGCACCGAGCGAGGACAGTCGCAGCCGGCGCTGCGCCACCTGCGCACGACCTACCAGGCGTACGACGACAGCGGGCCGCGGCCGGAGGCGGTCAACGCGGCACTCGCCTGTCGGGACCACCTGGTTGGATCACTCGACGAACGCTCCCTTCGCATCCTGAGAGGTCTCATGGGCGGTCACACCAAGTCCGACCTGGCAGCAGCCGAGGGCATCAGTCCTTCGGCTGTCTCCCAGCGCGCGATGCGTGACGGTCTGGACACGATCGTGCTCGCACAGAGCTGGCTGAGGGAGGTCTCATGAGCGTCGTCGCTGCACTCCTGCTCGCGATCGGGCTGGGCGACCTGGCCCGCAGCCGACGACCGCACGGCGTCCGCATCCCGATAGCCATCGCGCTCGCGACGCTCGTCGCCGTGGCTCTGCTCGCCGACCTCACCTCCTGGGCCGATCTTGGGCTGCTCGTGGTGGCGGCCGCGACGGCCATCGCCTGGATCACCCTCTCCTCCAAGGCACTTCGCCAGCGACGCGGTGAGTTGTGGCCGCTCGCCGCACTCGGCGCCGGGCTGCTCGCCCTGCTGGTGCTGGCCGGCGCGGGCTCGACCGCCGACGGTGCGCTCGGCCGCTGGATGCGCTGGGTCGACCTGGCCCAGCTCCACGAGGTCGAGCCGCAGCGCTTCCTGCTGATCCTCGGGCTGGTCGCGCTCCAGCTGAGCACGGGCAACGAGCTGGTCCGGCTGGTGCTGACCGCTGTCGGCGCGATCAAGCCGCAGGGTCAGCCGCAGCCCTCGGACCGCCTCAAGGGCGGCCGGCTGCTCGGTCCGATGGAGCGCGTCTTCATCCTCGGCCTCGGCCTTGCCGGTGAGGTGACGGCGGCGGGTCTGGTCATCGCGGCCAAGGGACTGATCCGGTTCCCCGAGCTCAGCTCACGTCGTACGGCCGCACAGGAGCGCTCGGAGGTCGACATCGACGAGGTCACCGAGTACTTCTTGGTCGGCAGCTTCGTGAGCTGGCTGCTCGCGATGGCCGCGCTCGGCCTGGCTGTCCTGTCCTGAGGCCGGCACACCGTGCCGGATGCCGTTCCCGACGTGCACCCCATGGGCGAAGTCCTTGATCAGCGTCCAGAGCGTCTTCATGTCTCGATCGTCCGCCGCGGGAGGCCTCGCCAACAGTGGCGTAGATGACACTGTTCGTTAAGATCTAGCCATGACGTCAGGCAGCGGTCCAGGGACGGTCTCCGTCCTCGCGTACGACGGCATGACGGCCTTCGAGGCCGGCATCGTCATCGAGGTCTTCGGGTTGCACTGGTCGGACCTCGATCTGCCTTGGTACGACCTGAGGGTCTGCGCCGAGGGCGACGCACCTCTGCGGGTCCTCGGCGGAGCAACACTGAGCACGCCGTACGGCCTGGCCGACTTCGCGGCCGCTGACACCGTGGTCGTCCCGAGCGTCAAAGACCCGTCCGGGCCGGTGTCCGATGACCTGATCGCGGCGCTGCAGTCCGCTCACGCCCGAGGCGCGCGGCTGGTGTCGATCTGCTCCGGTGCGTTCGCCCTGGCCGCAGCCGGGCTGCTCGACGGGCGGCGCGCGACCACCCACTGGCGCTACGCCGACCAGCTGCAGTGCCGCTACCCGGATGTCCTCGTCGACCCGGACCCGCTCTACGTGGAGGACGACAACGTCCTGACCAGTGCTGGCTGCGCCGCCGGGCTCGACCTCGCGCTGCACATCGTGCGATCTGACCTGGGTGCCTCGGTCGCCAACGCCGTCGCACGCCGCATGGTCGTCTCACCGCACCGCCCCGGCGGCCAGTCGCAGTACATCGAGGCTCCGATGGCGGTCGACCCTGAGGACGAGCGGCTCGCGGCGAGCCTGGCCTGGGCGCAGGAGCACCTCGACCAGCCCATCCGACTGGGCGACCTGGCCGCTCGCGCGGCGATGTCCTCGCGGACCTACCAGCGCAAGTTCTCGGCCGCGACCGGCACCAGCCCGGCGCAGTGGCTGATCGAGCGACGGGTCCAACGTGCCGTGGAGCTCCTGGAGACCACCGACTTGCCGATCGAATACGTCGGCGCGGCAACGGGATTCGCGACTCCGGCGACGATGCGCCACCACTTCACGGCACGTGTCGGTACGAGCCCGTCGGCCTACCGTCGGACCTTCAAAGCCGAGCCGATCAGGCGTCGATGACGATCGGGATGATCATCGGGCGTCGCCGGAGCTTGCTGCCGACAAAGCCACCGACGGTGCGACGGATCACCTGCTGCAGCTGGTGTGAGTCGCGGATGCCCTTGGCCCGAGCTTCCTCGAGCGCCTCCTCGAGCTTGGGCAGCACCCGTTCGAAGACCTGCTCGTCCTCGGCAAAACCGCGGGTCTGGATCTCAGGACCAGCCGCAATCTTGCCGGTGGCCGCGTCCCGCACCACGATGATCGTCACAAAGCCCTCGTCGCGCAGGATGCGCCGGTCCTTCAGCAGCTCCTCGTCGGTGGCGCCCACCAGGGAGCCGTCGACGTAGATGTAGCCACACGGCACCGAGCCGGTGATGGCTGCCTTGCCGTTGACCAGGTCGACGACCACACCGTCCTCGGCCAGCACGACGTTCTTGCGCGGCACACCGGTCTGCACGGCCAGGTCGGCGTTGGCCACGAGGTGACGCCACTCGCCGTGGATCGGCATGACGTTCTTGGGCTTGACGATGTTGTAGCAGTAGAGCAGCTCGCCTGCGCTGGCGTGACCCGAGACGTGCACCAAGGCGTTGCCCTTGTGCACGACCTTGGCGCCGAGCCGCATCAGGCCGTTCATCACGCGGTAGACGGCGTTCTCGTTGCCCGGGATGAGCGAGCTGGCCATCAGGACGGTGTCGCCCTCGCCCACGTCGATCTTGTGGTCACGGTTGGCCATCCGGGACAGCGCCGCCATCGGCTCGCCCTGCGAACCGGTGCAGATCAGCACGATCTGGTCATCGCGCAGGTCGTCGAGCTTCTTGAGGTCGACCAGGACTCCGTCGGGCACCCGCAGGTAGCCGAGGTCGGTGGCGATGCCCATGTTGCGCACCATCGACCGGCCGACCATGGCGACCTTGCGGTCGTAGAGCTCGGCGGCGTCCAGCACCTGCTGGACGCGATGCACGTGCGAGGAGAAGCAGGCGACGATGATGCGCCGGTCCGCAGTCTCGAAGACGCGCTCGATCGCGGGCGTGATGTCGCGCTCCGGCGTGGTGAAGCCCGGGACCTCAGCATTGGTCGAGTCGGTGAGGAACAGGTCGACGCCCTCCTCGCCCACGCGGGCGAAGGCGCGCAGGTCGGTGATCCGTCCGTCCAGCGGCAGCTGATCCATCTTGAAGTCGCCGGTGCACAGCAAGGTGCCACCCGGCGTACGGATGAACACGGCGAGCGCGTCAGGGATCGAGTGGTTGACCGCGATGAACTCGCAGTCGAACGGCCCGATCTTCTCGCGCTGCCCCTCCTTGACCGACATCGTGTACGGCTTGATGCGGTGCTCCTTGAGCTTCGCCTCGATGAGGGCGAGCGTCAGCGTCGAGCCGATCAGCGGGATGTCCCGCTTCATGCGCAGCAGGTAGGGCACTGCGCCGATGTGGTCCTCGTGACCGTGCGTCAGCACGATCCCGTCGATGTCATTGAGCCGATCGGCGATGTACTCGAAGTCCGGCAGGATCAGGTCGACACCGGGGTGGTCCTCGGGGAAGAGGACGCCGCAGTCGACGATCAGCAGGCGGCCGTCGTACTCGATGACCGTCATGTTGCGCCCGACCTCGCCCAGACCACCGAGGGCGACAACTCGGACGCCGCCCTTCGGGAGTGCGGGCGGCGGGCCGAGCTCGGGGTGGGGATGACTCACATCAGTCCTGACTTGGTCAGTGCGTCGCGCAGCAAGGCGCGGTGCTCCTCGGGTGCCGGGAGCAGCGGCAGGCGGCAGAAGTCGGAGTCGATCACTCCGAGCAGCTTGAGGGCGGCCTTCGCCTGGATGGCGCCCTGGCTCGTGTCCATGATCGCATCGACGATGGGGATCAGTCGGGTGTGGATCTCGCGGGCGCGTGGCAGGTCACCGCGGTCCATGGCGGCCACCATCTCGGCGTACTCGGCACCGGCGACATGGCCGACGACCGAGACCACGCCGATGGCGCCCTGCGCCAGGTGCGCGAGGTTGACCACGTCGTCGCCGGAGAACCACAGGAGGTCGGTCTCGGCGATCAGCCGGCTGGCCTCGAAGAAGTCGCCCTTGGCGTCCTTCACGGCCTTCAGCTGGTCGATCTCCGCGAGCCGGCGGATCGTGTCGGTCGCCAGGGCGGTGCCGGTGCGGCCGGGGATGTCGTACGCCATCGCCGGCAGGTCGGTCGCGGTCGCCACCGTGCGGAAGTGCTCGACGATGCCGTCCTGGGTGGGCTTGTTGTAGTAGGGCGTCACGATGAGGACAGCATCAGCGCCGAGCTCGGCCATCCGCTTGGCGACGCGCGTCGAGTGGGCGGTGTCGTTGGTGCCCACACCCGCCGTGACCTTGACGCGACCGCCGACGGCGTCCACCACCGCCTTGACGGTGGCGAAGTTCTCCTCGTCGGTGGTGGTCGCGGACTCGCCAGTTGTCCCGTTGACGACCAGGCCGTCATGGCCACGATCGGCCAGGTGGGCAGCGAGCTTGCTGATGCCGTCGAGGTCCAAGGAACCGTCGTCGTGCATCGGGGTCACCATGGCCGTCAGCACGCGGCCGAAAGGAGAGCTCGTCATGGCTCACCAGGCTAGTCGCTGAGCGCAGCGAGCGAACCGGCGGCTCACAGGGTGGAGACAAATAATGATCGCGTCGCCACCCGCTCGGGGGTCCGGGTGGCGACGCGATCAGGGGTTACATCGGGCCTGCTCAGGATTCGTTACGAGCGCCCAATGTGATCTGGATCACATTGGGCGAATATAGCACCACTCTCGCACCGTTCGAGTGGGGTACTCCGCAGTGTCGGGCCTCGCTGCTAGCGTCACTGAGCGTGAAGCAGTATCTCGACCTGCTCGACCGCGTCCTCACCGAAGGCACCCGCAAGGACGACCGCACGGGCACCGGCACGCTGTCCGTGTTCGGTCATCAGATGCGGTTCCCGCTGTCCGACGGCTTTCCGGTCACCACCACCAAGAAGCTCCACCTGCGCTCGATCTTCGGCGAGCTGCTGTGGTTCCTGCGTGGCGACACCAACATCGCCTGGCTGCACGAGCGCAAGATCTCGATCTGGGACGAGTGGGCCGACGAGAACGGCGACCTCGGCCCGGTCTACGGCCACCAGTGGCGTTCCTGGCCGACGCCGGACGGTCGCTCGATCGACCAGCTCGCCCGGGTGATCGACTCGATCCGCACCAACCCCGACTCACGCCGCCACATCGTCTCGGCCTGGAACGTCGCGGACGTCGAGGACATGGCGCTGCCGCCGTGCCACACGATGTTCCAGTTCTACGTGGCCAACGGGCGCCTCTCGTGCCAGCTCTACCAGCGATCGGGTGACGTGTTCCTGGGCGTGCCGTTCAACATCGCCTCGTACGCGCTGCTCACCTCGATGGTCGCGCAGGTCACCGGGCTCGAGCCAGGCGACTTCGTGCACACGATCGGGGACGCCCACCTCTATCTCAACCATGTCGACCAGGCGCGGCTGCAGCTCAGTCGCGAGCCCAAGCCGCTCCCCCGGCTGGTGCTCAACCGGGACATCAAGGACATCGACGCCTTCGAGCTCGAGGACATCTCGCTCGAGGGCTATGTCGCCGACCCGAGCATCAAGGCTCCGATCGCCGTATGAGCTCGGGCTCCTCGCACATCACGCTCATCGCGGCGATGTCTCGCAATCGCGTCATCGGCAAGGACGGCGGCATGCCGTGGCATCTCCCCGAGGACCTGAAGTACTTCAAGCGCACGACCATGGGCCACCCGATGATCATGGGCCGCAAGACTTTTGACTCGATGGGTGCACTCCCTGGCCGCCGCTCGATCATCGTGACGCGGCAAGCCGACTGGTCCGCTGACGGCGTTGAGACCGCCACCTCACTCGATCACGCGCTGGCCCTGGTCGACGGCCAGGACGTCTTCGTGGTCGGTGGTGCGCAGATCTACGAACAGGCGTTGCCCTTCGCCGACCGCGTCCTGCTGACCGAGATCGATCGCGATGTCGAGGGCGACACCTCCTTCCCCGTGCTCGATGCCGTATGGCGCGAGGCAGCTCGCGAGGAGCGCGAGGGTTTTGCCTGGGTCACCTATGAGCGGACTCCGCCGCGGGCGACGTACGACCTCGGCGAACGCGTTGGCGCGGGTGCGGTTCAGCGCATGGGCGCCGGCGCAGCAGTCATGCGCGATGGGCGGCTGCTGTTGACCCGTCGGTCGGACAACGGCTTGTGGTGCCTGCCCGGCGGCGGCGTCGAGGCAGGCGAGCGCTGGAGCGAGACCGCCGTGCGCGAGGTGCGGGAGGAGACCGGGCTGGAGGTCCGCGTCACGAGCCTTCTCGGCGCCTGCACCGACCCCGATCGGGTCGTGGTCTACCCCGACGGCGAGCGCGTGCAGATCTACGACGTCAGCTTTCGCGCAGAGGTTGTGGCAGGCGAGGCAGGGCCGACCGATGAGGTCAGTGAGGTCGGCTGGTTCGGGAGGGCCGACATCGCTCGGATCCCGGTTCTCCCTCTGCACCGGCACCTGATCGACGCGGCGTTTGCGCCCCAGGACCCACCAATCTGGTCCTAGGCCAACCGAGCCCGGACCAGGGCGGCGCTGCCTTCGACCGTGCTCGACCAGGTGATGCCACAGGTACTTCAGCTCCTGCAGTGTCTGCACCTCGTCCCCGTACCGCGACCACTCAGCCGGATCCCGTAGGACCGCCTGCACCGCGCGTCCGACGAGCTCGGCGTCCAGCTGCTGCTCCCTTCGCGCGAGGCGCTCATGTGCGTCCTGCGCAAGTTCCGGTGAAAGGGACGTCCGGAACTCCGGGTCCAGTGCGGTCGGCTCCAGCTGATAGCCGGGGTGCCACTCGAGCGGGACGTCGTATCGACTGCTGAGCCTCTCGAGATGGCTCGCCACCGGTGAGTGCTGGAACGACGGGTCGACGACCACAGCCACCACGTCGGTCGCCAGGTCGATCGGGCTGTGGATCTGTGCCTCGATGTAGCGATCGAGCCGGCCGCTCCCGTCGTGCTGCCCGGCAACCTCAGGCATCTCATCCCGCTGTGCCGCCGCGAGCACCGCGCCGAGCTCATCCCACACTCCTACGGCTGTCGGCTCGGTGGCGCTGTCGCCCCAGGTGTACGTCGTCCGTTCCAGCATGTGCGGACCCAGCCGCAGGTGACATGACCCGAACCTCGGGCAGGCACCCTCGGCATAGCCCACGAGATCCAGACCGCCGTAGCGCGGCCGCTCGCTCGGGTCAGCACGGTCGTACGCACCCGCGAACATCGTGTGTTCCCAACGAGTTCGGGCACCCTCGATCACAGCGTCGAGGCCGCCTGCAGAAATGCCGGTCTCGAACTGTGTGCGATAGACACCGTCGGCCGCCAACGACTCGGCTGCCGTACGACCGTCCCGCGATGGCCGGTCAGGGTGAAAGTTCACCGTCAGTACGGCGTGCTCCCGAGCCCGTCTCGTGACCACGCGATCCAGGTCAGCGGCCTGGTCTCGAGCAAGGTCGCGAACGTGCTCGATGGCACGCTCTGACGGTCGACGCATTCGAACATTCTGGCTCCTGCGCTGAACCGCTCCGTGGCCGGGCAGGACTGTTGGATGCTGGGCCCCGATACCTGCTCGGAGGAGCGCGCCTCCGGGTTCGATGGCATAGTCAGCCGGCAAGGGAGAAGCATCCGGCGGGTTGCCGCGGAGGGGCGGCGGTGTCATGCGTGTCGCGGTAGAGCTGAGGCAGTTCCTGCCGATCCTGAGGAGTCGCCGACTCGCGACCGTTCTGGGCGGCGAAGGCCTCTCCATGATCGGAGACACAGCCTTCGAGGTCGCCCTCGCCTGGATGGTGATCGAGACGACCGGATCTGTCGGCGCGCTCGCCGGCATCCTCCTCGCGCACACGGTTCCCCGCGGCGCGCTGCTGCTGCTCGGCGGCGCGTACGTCGATCGGTTCTCGCCACGCCTCGTGATGGGGATATGCCATGTGGTGCGGGCTGCGCTCATGGCCGCGTTGGCAGTACTGACATTCATTGATCGCGCTGAGCTGTGGCACCTCTACGGAGTGGCCTTTGTCATGGGCACGTCAGCAGCGTTCTTCACTCCGGCGAGCGAGTCGGTGCTACCTGCGATCGTTCCCGAGGAGCAGCTCGATCGAGGAAATGCCTTGCAGGGGCTTGCGGAACAGATCTCTTACATCGTTGGACCCGTACTCGGTGGACTCCTCACCGCAGCCGACGGCAGCTGGCTGGTGTTCGCACTCAATGCCCTGACGTTCGCTGTCGCCGCAGTGACGGTTAGGTGGGCACCGAGAGCACCGAGTGACCAGCCGTCACCGAGAGTGAGGGAGGTGATCCGCGACATCGGTGAGGGACTTAGACACGCTCGGCGGACGCGAGAGGTACGGCTGGTGCTTCTGGTGATCAGTGCTGCCACTCTGAGCTACAGCGGACTCTTTGCGGTCGGTCTGCCGATCCTTGCGCGCTCGATGAGCGAGAGCGCCATGGCACTCGCCCTGATGGTGTCGGGGTGGGGAGTCGGCCAGTTCATCGGTGCGCTCTGCGCCGTGGTCACCGGGCTTCCTCGGCGTTGGGGTCTGCTCATCATCGTCATGACCGTCGCGGAAGGCGCAGTGTTCATCGCGCTGGGCTTCATGCCGTCGGCCTGGGCAGCGGCCCTCATCCTGTGTCTGCTGGGAATCGGCGTCTCCTACAGCAGCGACGTGGCCCTGCCGACCTTCATCCAGACGACGACTCCTGCGCACCTCCTCGGGCGGATCAGCGCAGTCATGCAGGTGCCGCGAGTCGTCCTTGAGCCCCTGTCCATCGCACTCCTCGGAGCAACGCTCCACTACTCGCTGCAGTGGGGCTTCGCGCTGTGTGCAGTGCCGGTTCTCCTCGTGGGCCTCGTCCTCGCACTCGACCCGTCGGCCCGCCGCCTGAGCGCGACGAAGGACCGAGCCGTTCAGGCGTCGTAGTCGAGCGTGACGGTGTCGGTGACCGGGTGGGCCTGGCACGCGAGGACGATGCCGGCCGCGATCTCTTCCGGCTCCAGTGCGTAGTTGCGGTCCATCCGGACCTCTCCCTGGACGACCCGCGCACGGCAGGTCCCGCACACGCCACCCGTGCAGCTGAAGGGCGCATCCGGCCGCTCACGCAGCGTGGCGTCCAGGATCGACTCAGCCTTGCTGGGCATCTCGACCTCGGTGGAGCGACCATCCAGGTTGATCGTGACCACGGCCTCGGCCGGCGCGCCGGGCTCGGTCACGATGACCGGCGCCGGCTGTCCGACCTCGTCGACGTGGAACACCTCGTGGTGGACGTGGCTGTCACCAACACCGTTGTCCCGCAACAGCTCTCGTGCGCCTTCAACCATGCCGAACGGGCCACAGAGGTACCACTCGTCAACGGCGTCGACAGGGATGAGCGCGCCGAAGAGCCGCTCCAGCCGCTCCTTGTCGATCCGCCCGTTGAACAGCTCGACTTCCTGCGGTTCGCGCGACAGGACGTTGATGAGGTGGAAGCGACCGGCGTACGCGTTCTTCAGGTCCTCGAGCTCTTCGAGGAACATGATCGAGTCGGTGCGCCGGTTGCCGAAGATCAGCGTGGCCCGCGAGCTCGGCTCGTCCTCGAGAGCGCTCGCCAGCAAGGACAGCACGGGCGTGATGCCCGACCCGGCCGCGATGGCGACATGGTGGCGGGACAAACCAGGGTCGGTCGGGCAGGTGAATGCACCGAGCGGCGACATGACCTCGATCTCGTCGCCCGGCTTGACCTTCTCGTTGAGCCAGGTGGACATCACGCCCCCGGGCACCCGCGCGGACCCGACGCGAACTTCCTTGCGCAGCAAGGCTTCCGAGCGGGACAGGCAGATGGAGTAGGAGCGGCGTACGTCCTCGCCGTCGATCGTCGCGCGAAGAGTCAGGTGCTGGCCAGGAGCGAACTCGAACACCGACGCCAAGTCGTCGGGCACGGCGAAGGAGATCGCGACGGCCTCGTCCGTGAGCTGTTGGACATGGCTCACCGTGAGGGTGTGGAAGCGCGGCCGGGTGCGGGCCGGAGTGCTGATCAGAGCAGTCATCAGAGGGCCTTGAACTCCTCGAACGGCTCGCGGCACGATACGCACCGACGGAGCGCCTTGCACGATGTCGACCCGAACCGGGAGAGCTCCTCGGTGTCCGTCGAGCCACACAGCGGACAGGTCACCTGACGGACGCTGAGGCCCACAGCAACAGGGCCGTCCTTCAGTACATGTGGTGGAGCAATCCCGAAGCGTGCCAACGCATCTCGGCCATCAGCGGACATCCAGTCCGTGGTCCAGGCCGGAGACAGCTGCATCGAGACGTCCGCCTCGTAGCCGTGATCGGCAGCCACTCGCTGAATGTTGGCGCGAATCGCCTCCATCGCCGGACAGCCGGAGTAGGTCGGAGTGATCACGACGCGCAGGCGGTCGCCGTCGAGGTCGACGGACCGCAGGATCCCGAGGTCGTCGATCGTGATGACCGGGACCTCAGGGTCCGGGATCGCCCGGACCGCGGCGAGGACATCCACCGAGCTGGTCGCGACGGCCGTCACCACTGCGCTCCCGGGTGTGACCGGGCGATGTGCTGCATGTCGGCAAGGAGATGCCCCATGGCCGACGAGTGCGCGCCCGTGCGGCCACCTCGTGAGCGCCAGCGCGAGTCGTTGGGCAGCGTCAAGGTTGCCTCATCCACCACTGCACCGACACGAGCGACCACCGCGTCATGAAGACCCGACGGCGCTACACCACGCCCGGCCTCAGCAGCCGCGAGAGACACCGCGTCGTCGTCGAACAGCTCTGCCAGATAAGGGAGTACGGCCTCGAGGGCCGTCTGCATCCGGTCGTGGGACTCGAGCGTGCCGTCACCCAGTCGCAGCACCCACTGGGTTGCGTGGTCGCGGTGATAGGCAACCTCCTTGACCGCCTTGTGAGCGACCGCCGACAGGACCTCGTCCTCGGAGGTCAGGAGGGCGGCGTACAGCTCCGCCTGATAGCTGGAGAACCACAGCAGCCGTGCCATCTCGAAGGCGAAGTCACCACGTGGCTGCTCGACCAGCTGGACGTTGCGGAACTCCCGCTCGTCGCGCAGGTAGGCGAGGTCGTCCTCAGTCCGACCGGACCCATCCAGCTCTCCCACCCGCGTCAGCAGCGCGCGAGCCTGACCGAGCTGGTCGAGGCCGATGTTGCCGAGGGCCATGTCCTCCTCGATCTGTGGCGCGCGTGAGATCCACTCCCCCAGTCGCTGCGCGTAGATCAGGGCATCGTCTCCGAGCTGCAAGCAGTAGGCCGCGGCCAGCGAATCGCCTTCAGGGACAGTCGTGTCCGGCGCGCGTCCCACCCAGGTCGTGTCCCCGCTCACAAGTACTCCACGTCCTCGGGCACGTCGTAGAACGTCGGGTGGCGGTAGACCTTGTCCGCCGCCGGATCGAAGAACGAGTCCTTCTCATCCGGGCTGCTCGCTGTGATGTCATCCGCCTTGACGACCCAGACGGACACGCCTTCCTGGCGGCGGGTGTAGAGGTCGCGTGCGTTGCGCAGCGCCATCTCGGCGTCCGGTGCGTGCAGCGAGCCGACGTGCAGGTGTGAGAGCCCTCGCTTACCCCGGACGAACACCTCGTACAGCGGCCATTCCGAAGTCATGCCACGGCCTCCTTCGCGCGTGCTGCGACCTTGTCGGCGTACGCATTCGCCGCCTCCCGGACCCACGCACCCTCATCGTGGGCGCGCACGCGGTGCTCGATGCGCTCGGCGTTGCACGGTCCGTCGCCCTTGACGACGCGCCACAGCTCGTCGAAGTCGATCTCGCCGAAGTCCCAGTGGCCCCGCTCGTCGTTCCAGCGCAGGTCGGGGTCGGGCAGCGTCAGGCCGAGCTTCTGGGCCTGCGGGACGGTGATGTCGACGAACTTCTGACGCAGGTCATCATTGCTGAACCGCTTGATGCCCCAGGCCATCGACTGCTCGGTGTGCCCACCGGGAGCCGCGGCATCGCCGGTGTCGGGCGGACCGAACATCATCAGCGCCGGCCACCACCAGCGGTCGGCAGCGTCCTGGGCCATCGCGTGCTGCTTCTCGGTCCCGCGCGCCAGGGTCCACAAGATCTCGAAGCCCTGCCGCTGGTGGAAGGACTCCTCCTTGCAGACGCGGATCATGGCGCGGGCGTACGGCCCGTAGGAGCACCGGCACAGCGGCACCTGGTTCATGATCGCGGCGCCGTCGACCAGCCAGCCGATCGCACCCACGTCGGCCCACGTCAGGGTCGGGTAGTTGAAGATCGAGGAGTACTTCTGCCGCCCCGTGTGCAGCTTGTCGAGCAGCTCGCTGCGGTCCACGCCCAGCGTCTCGGCCGCGCTGTAGAGGTAGAGCCCGTGGCCGGCCTCGTCCTGCACCTTGGCCATCAGGATCGCCTTGCGCCGCAGGGACGGAGCACGCGAGATCCAGGCGCCCTCGGGCTGCATACCGATGATCTCGGAGTGCGCGTGCTGAGCGATCTGGCGGATCAGCGTCTTGCGGTAGTCGTCCGGCATCGCGTCACGCGGCTCGATGCGCTGCTCCGCCGCGATGAGGTCATCGAAGGATCCCGGCTGCGTACGACGCTGGGTCGCCGTCGGAAGCAGCTCGTCCAGTGCCCCGCCCTCCGCTGCGTTGAGCGGTTCGGAGCCGGGGCCGACGTCGTTGCTGTCCATGCTCACAGGATGCCTTCTATGACAAGAATACGCAATTCTGTATCCAGACTGTCATATGGCCCGCGGCTTGCGAGACTGGCCGCCATGACCACCGACCTCCCCGCTGCGGACGCCGCCGTCCGGACCGCCCGTCCCGCCGATGCGGCAGCCGTCGGTGAGGTCCAGAGCAGGGTGTGGCGGACGGCGTACGCCGGTCTTCTGCCTCGCGAGGTGCTCGACACCTTCGAGGCCGAGGCCTTCGCGGACATCTGGAGTCGCTCGCTCGCCGAGCCCCCGACCTCTCAGCACCGGTTGCTCGTGGCCACCGCCGGCACCGATCTCGTCGGCCTCGCCGCGGTCGGACCGACCGACGTCGCCGGCCGCGGCGAGCTGCTCGTCCTCGGCGTGGCCCCCGAGCACCGTCGGGTCGG
The DNA here is from genome assembly GCF_001190945.1 of Luteipulveratus mongoliensis. Lineage (NCBI taxonomy): Bacteria > Bacillati > Actinomycetota > Actinomycetes > Micrococcales > Dermacoccaceae > Luteipulveratus > Luteipulveratus mongoliensis. Next base: position 3,838,727 of record NZ_CP011112.1, read on the forward strand.
CCACGGTTCACGTCTGCTCAACGCAGCCGTGGATACGTTGCGCGCCAACGACTTTCGCGAGATCGAGATCTGGGTGGCCGTGGGCGACGAGACGACGCGAGCCTTCCTCGAGTCAGCCGGACCGCAGCCCGACGGCGCATGGCGCGACCGGGAGGTCGCCGAGGACGGCACGACCGCACGCGAGGTACGACTGGTGGCCTCGATCGTCGGCACATGACGGCCGAGGACTCCACAGCGACCTCGAACACACGGCGTAAAGAGGTCGTCCGGCAGAGCCTGTCTGTCGCGGTCGCCACAGGTCTCTACGGCGTCAGCTTCGGTGCCCTGTCCGTCGCCGCGGGACTGTCCACCTGGCAGACCGTCGCGCTGTCGGTGCTGCTGTTCAGCGGTGGGTCGCAGTTCGCACTCGTCGGCGTCGTCGCGGCCGGCGGTGCGGGTCTGTCCGCGGTCGCCACGTCAACCCTCCTCGGCGTCCGCAACGGCCTCTACGGTCTGCAGGTCAGCCGTCTCCTGGAGGCACGCGGCTGGCGCCGGCTGGTAGCCGCACACCTGACGATCGACGAGTCCACCGCTGTCGCGGTCGTCCAGCCTGAGCGGGAGATGTCGCGCACCGGATTCTGGTGGACCGGGCTCGGCGTCTTTGTCGGCTGGAACTTCACGACCTTCGTGGGCGCCATGATCGGCAACGCCATAGGCGACCCGAAGACGTACGGCCTGGATGCTGCCGCCGTCGCCGCCTTCTGCGCGTTGCTCTGGCCGCGGCTCGGCTCTCACGAGGCTCGCGGCGTCGCCCTCGCCGCAGCGGCCATCGCGCTCCTGCTGGCTCCGCACTCGGCGGCCGGTGTCCCCGTGCTCGCCGCCGCGGCCGCAGCCGTGCTCGCGGGTCTGCTGCCGCGCAGGAGCACGGCCCCATGAATACCTGGGTGATGGTCCTGGTGGCCTGTGGAGCGGCGTACGCGCTGAAGGTGCTGGGCTACCTCGTGCCCGCTCACCTGCTCGAAGGCCCGATCGTCTCGCGGGTCGTACGGCTGCTGCCGATCTCCCTGCTGGCCGGCCTGGTCGTCGTGCAAGCCTTCGTCGGAGACGGAGGACGACTCGAAGTCGACGCGCGCGCCGCCGGGTTGGTGGTGGCCATCATCGCGCTGCTCCTGCGAGCGCCGTTCATCGTGGTGGTCGTGCTGGCTGCTGCCACCGCAGCAGGTCTGCGAGCAGCCGGAATCGGCTGACCGCCTGCTCCCAGCGGGCTACATCGTCCTACCGGTGCAGCTGGACGAGGGCCACTGCATAGGCGGGCAAGTCGAAGGCGTCGGTCGGCCGTACGAGGTCGTGCTGGATGCCGTCTCCGCGAGTCCGCAGGAGCGCGGCGCAGCCGCGGGCACGATAGCCGCGAAGTGCCAAGCGGGTTCTGACCGGGCCTGCGCTGCGATTGACCAGAAGGATCGCGAGACTGCCGTCGGGCTCGCGGACTGCGTGAGTCGCGATCGCTCCGGTCGTGGATCGGCCGATCAGCCGACCGCCGGGCCGTGCGACGGCGCTGACCAGCTGTTGTGCGTAGTAGGTGGGAAGCCTTGTGCCGACAGGTGATTCGCAGGTCTCCTGACAGTTGCCGGTGGACAACAGGCCGAGGTCCGCGGTGGGTGAACCGCGTTGCAGAGCCGAGTACAGACCGAACCAGTGCACCTCACGGGCTCCGGCGGCCAGCAGAGCGAGCTCGGTGTCCGCGAGGTAGGCAGCGTTGCTCTGGGTTGCGCTGTAGGGCATTGCGGCCGGCGCCGAGTTCACCTCACCGGCAAGAATCCGCACGTGATGGCCCTGGCGGCTGTTCGTGTCGAGCGTTCGGCGCAGGCTGGCGATGGCAGGACCAATGTTGGCGACGCTGGCCAGCTCTGGGCCGATCGTCCAGTCGGGGTTGTCGTACGTGCCCAGCCAGTGCACATCCGCGAAGTCGACGGCGCTGGTCAGGCCCGACGTCGCCGCGACCTCCTTGGTCCATGAGTTGAAGTACCGCAGCCGTGCGCTCGTCGGCGAGCTGCCCGTCAGCCAAGCAGGGTCCAGAGCAAGCAGCTCGACTCCGATCTGGACCGTCGGTCCACGGCCTTCATCGCCTTGCTGAACGCGATGACGTTCCGCGCATAACAACGAGCGTTGACCGCGGCCGACTCCCGCCCGCCCGTCAGCGGTACGCGCCGGTCCGGCTCGGTGTACTGGTCGTTGTAGACCTCCTCGCCGATGATCCAGTTGCGTACGCCGTACCCGCGTTCTCGGTTGGCGTACCTCACCCAGGCCGCCGCTTCCGCAGGAGTGCCGGTGCCGTAGTTGACGTGAACCGTCGTGTGGGCACCAGCGGCCCTGGCCACCGCTTCGAACTGGTCGAAGGTGTACTGAGGCGGGGCAGAGGCATAGCTGTAGCCACCGAGGGCAGCCGTGTCTCTGGCCGCGTCGGGATCAGGCCGCAGGGTATTGGTGCGCCAGTCGTAGAGGTCGGTCTGTCCGCCGGAGTCGAAGTTCAGGTCCTCGATCCCGGCCTGCCAGATGCGCCGCGCTGTGATCGGCGCCGTCAAGCCCGGATTCCACACCGGGTCGTCGGCACCGATGACCGTCGCGGGCAACCGGCGCACCACGTCCTTTGCGTTGACGCGCACGACCGTGACGGAGTGCGCCTCGTTCGCCCCTGCGACAGCCGAAGAACTGAGTCCGAGCACGGTGATCATCGCGCACACGACACTCTTGGCACCCAGGACCAACGTCTCAGTCATGGCGCCCAGACTGCTATCAGCGGCGACCTCGAACCAGGCCCACTCGTCCTGCGCCCCGCAGGACGAACGTCCTATGGAGCTCGGGACCGCACAATCTCACCGCGCCGATCAGCACGGTTGGCTCCAGTCAGACATCCGCCGGTGCGCGCTCCGGCTCGGGCGCGTTCGTGCGCGCCGCGCGCCGGCGTGCGATCAGGGCTCGGCCGACCTCGATGAGAGCCGAGGCGACGAGCGCCATGCCGATGCCGAGCATCAGCCCCTTGAGCGGCTCGTGCTGGAAGGCCGCTCCCCCGATATAACCCATCAGGCAGCCGTGAACCGCCCACAGGAAGACGCCCAGGCTGTCGAAAGCGGTGAACCGGCGTACGGGATAGCCCGTTGCTCCGAGCACAAGGGTGGTGGCGATTCGGCCCCAGGGGATGAAGCGCGCGATGACGAGGGTCATGCCACCGCGCTTGTCCAGCATCGTCTTGGCGCTCGCGATCGCTCTGCCGCGGCGGCTGTCGGGCGGGACCGCGTCCACTCGCGAGGCGAGCCGGCGACCGATGAAGAAGGTGAGGTGATCACCGATCAGGGCGCCGAGACCGGCCGAGAGGATCACGGCGACGACGTTCGGAGTGCCGTCCGAGCCGGCGTACACACCCGCCATGATCAGCGGCGCCTCGCTCGGAAAGATCGGCACCAGGGCATCGAGCAACGACATCCCGAACAACGCCGGATAGACCCAGACCGAGCCCATCATCTGCTCGACCCAGCTCAGGATCTGATCGATCACGTCCCCACCACGCCCCGCATGGCGTCACGCTAGGTCGGCCAGGCGACCAGCACCTGAACTCCGGATGTCCTACAGACCCAGGTAGTGCTCGAGGCCGACGGTCAGCCCCGGGTGCCCGGCCACGTCGCGTACGCCGGTCAGCACGCCGGGCATGAAGCTCACCCGGTCGAACGAGTCGTGTCGGATCGTGAGCGCCTCACCGATCGCACCGAAGGCGACCTCCTGGTGTGCGACGCGGCCGCGAAGGCGCAGCGCATGCACGGGTACGCCGTCCACGCGGGCCCCACGAGCGCCGTCGGGATCCGTGGTCGTCGCGTCGGGGACGTCTCCGAGTCCGGCCTCACGTCGCGCCTCGGCAATGAGTGACGCGGTCCTCGCCGCGGTGCCGGACGGTGCGTCGACCTTGTCCGGGTGGTGGGTCTCCACGACCTCGACGGACTCGTAGAACCGGGCGGCCTGCCGGGCGAACGACATCATCAGCAGCGCGCCGATCGCGAAGTTGGGCGCGATGAGCACTCCGACCTCCGGCTTGGCCGCGAGCTGGTCGCGCAGCGCGGCGAGCCGTGGGTCGGTCCAACCCGTGGTGCCGACGACAGCGTGCACGCCCTGCTCGACACAGTGCGCGATGTTGGCCGGCGAGGAGTCCGGCACAGTCAGCTCGACTGCGACCTGCGCACCGCCGAGGTCGCCGAGGTCGTCGCCGACGTCGAACCGGCCCACGAGCTCGAGGTCCTCCGCAGCCTCGACCGCCTGGCACGCCTGCGAGCCCATGCGGCCGGATGCGCCGATCACGGCCACCTTGATCAGATCAGTCACGACGCCCAGCCTACGAGGGCTGCCGCAACCCGGACCGACGGGCCACGGCGGGCTACCAGTGGATGCCAGGGATCAGGCGTACGGCATCGCGCGCCAGTCCAGCGACACCCGAACGCTCCGCGATCCGACCGACCGGACGCGCGGCCCGCCCGACCCGGTCGCGGACGTTCAGCGCGATGTCGAACGTGTCGCTGCCGGCGTCGTTGCCACCGTCGGCGCTACGGGTGGCGCCCGTCGACGCGGCGGCCGCTGAGTCCGGGAACATCAAGAACATCTGGTGCTGGATGAAGGCCGTCAGCGACGGCGTCAGGAAGTGGCCCACGGTCGCCAGGCTGCCCAGGGGCGTGTCGATGCGGCGCGGGTGCTCCGCGATCGCCTTCACCACGATGGCGGCAGCCTTCTGTGGCGTGAGGACGTTCATTCGGTCATAGGTGTCGGTGGCCGCGATCATCCGGGTACGCACGAGTGGCATGTGGATGTTGGTGAACGTGACGTGCTGCGAGACGGTCTCGCTTGCGGTGACGTCGCTGAACGCATCGAGCGCCGCCTTGGAGGCGACGTACGCGCCGAAGCGCGGACCCTTGGCGAGCACACCGATCGTCGAGACATTGACGACGCGTCCGAACTTGCGCTCGGCCATCTGCGGCAGCAGCTCGAGGGTGATGTGCACTGCCCCGAAGTAGTTCACGGCCATGGTGCGCTCGTAGTCGTGCAGCCGGTCGGTCGCGTTCAGCGTGGCTCGCCGGATCGAGCGGCCGGCGTTGTTGACGAGGACATCGACGTGGTCGTGGTCCGTCAGGATCGTCTTGACCACCACGCTGACCGAGTCCGGATCGGTGAGGTCGCACGCGTAGGCGTGCACGTCGCCACCCTCTGCCCGCAGCTCGGACTCGGTGGCCTTCAGCTCGAGCTCGTTGCGGGCCAGGATGATGACCTTCGCGCCCTTCGACGCGCACAGCCGTGCCGACTCCTTGCCGATGCCGGAGGAGCCGCCGGTGATCACCACGTGGCGTCCGTCGAGCGGCCCACCCGGTCCGGGTCTGCGGTGCCGGTCGGGATCGAGCTCACGCTCCCAGTAGCCGTAGAGCGCCGGGGCGTAGTCGGCCAGGTCGGGCAGCGCGACGCTGAGTCCGGCCAGGGTGTCGATCGTGCGGTCGGCGTCGAAGCGGGTGCGCAGGTGCAGGGCATCGAGCAGAACCGGCGGGATGCCGAGCTGCTGGGCGAACAGGTCCCGGCCGGTCCGCAGTGGTGCGCGACCGCTGAGATCCATTGCGGCTTGGGCGATTTCGCGAGGCAGCACGCCGATGCCGCGCGGACCACCGATGGCCGGGGCGAGCGCGTTGTAGAGCTCGGTCATGCTCTGCGGCCGAGGACTGGTCAGGTGCCACACGCTGCGGTCCGGCTGCGGACGCGTCATCAGCGCGACGATGGCGTCGGCGACGAAGTCGACCGGGACGACGTTGGTATCACCCATCTCGGGCAGCAGGACGGGCAGCGCCGCAGGCAGCCGACCGAGCTGCCTCAGCAGCCCGAAGAAGTAGTACGGGCCGTCGATCTTGTCCATCTCGCCGGTGCGGGAGTCCCCCACGACGACGGCCGGCCGGTAGACCTGCCAGTGCAGGCCGTCCGCGCCGCGGACGAGCTGCTCGGCCAGGAACTTGGTGCGGTGGTAGGGCGAGGGGAAGTGCTGCCCGAGATCGAACTGATCCTCTGAATAGCTCCCGTGGTAGTCGCCGGCCACTGCGATGGACGAGACGTGGTGCAGCACCGCACCGAGCCCCAGAGCCAGGTCGATGACCGACGAGGTGCCCTCGACGTTGGCCGCCTGCTGGCTGTCCGCATCGGCAGTCATGTCGTAGATCGCGCCGAGGTGCAGGATGTGCTCGATCCCCATGGGTGCGCCACTGGGACCGAGCCCCAGCCCGGGTGCTGTGAGGTCCCCGACGAGGGCATGCACGCGGTCACCTCCCGGCCACCCGCTCGCCAGCCTCGTCAGTCGGGAGACCGAGGACTCGCGTACGAGGACATGGACCTCAGCGGTCGCGTCCGCCTCGAGGAGACGCGGCAGCACGTGCCTCCCGATGAAGCCCGTGCCTCCGGTGATCAGATAACCCGTCATCAGCCCATCCTTCGCGGTCGCGGCGGCCCAAGGTTACCGGTGCGTAACTTTCCTGGGAAGGCCCCGCCCACATGAGCCGATGTCACAGCCCAGAACCCGTGGCCAAACCGGATGCCATCGTGACCTGAGGAGTGGCCCGACCGGTCACTCCTCAGGCGCCTTGGTACCCCTAGACCTGAGCAGCGGCTCGATCGGTCGCTCCTCAGATGCCCCAGGCTGGCCGAAGGCCCGGCACCCACAGGGGTGCCGGGCCTTCGGTTCGTGCGTGAGACTGCGCCGTCAGGCGTCCTCGGACACCGCACCAGCGTTGACGGGCTCGGCGTCGGCCGAGCCGCCCTCGGCCTTGTCGCCACCGTCGTTGCCGCGACCGCGACCACGACCACCGCGACGACGACGCTGGCGCTTGCGCTCCTCGCCACCGTCCTCGGAGTCGCTGTCACTGTCGTCGGACGGCGCGTCGGCACCCTGGTCGGCCGGAGCCGCCGCAGGAGCGTCGTTGACCGGAGCCTCGGCAGCAGGAGCGTCGTTGACCGGAGCCTCGGCAGCGGGCGCCTCAGCGGCCGGAGCGTCGGTGGCCGGAGCGTCGTTGTTGCCCGCACCGGCCTCCTCGACCACGGCGAGCGAGAGCTTGCCGCGCGGGTCGATCTCCTTGAGCTCGACCTGAACCTTCTGGCCGATCTTCAGGACATCCTCGACCGCGTCGATCCGCTTGCCACCGACGAGCTTGCGCACCTCGGAGATGTGCAGCAGACCGTCCTTGCCCGGGAGCAGCGAGACGAACGCACCGAACGTGGTCGTCTTGACCACGGTGCCGAGGAAGCGCTCCCCGACCTCGGGCATCTGCGGGTTGGCGATCGCGTTGATCGCCGCGCGCGCAGCCTCGGCCGAAGGACCATCGGTCGCGCCGATGTAGACGGTGCCGTCGTCCTCGATGGAGATGTCGGCGCCGGTGTCCTCCTGGATCTGGTTGATCATCTTGCCCTTCGGGCCGATGACCTCACCGATCTTGTCGACCGGAACCTTGACCGCGATGACGCGAGGAGCGAACGGGCTCATCTCGTCGGGCGCGTCGATGGCCTCGTTCATGACGTCCAGGATGTGCAGACGCGCGTCGCGGGCCTGGGTCAGCGCGCCGCCCAGCACGTCGGCGGGGATGCCGTCGAGCTTGGTGTCGAGCTGGATGGCCGTGACGAACTCGCGCGTGCCGGCGACCTTGAAGTCCATGTCGCCGAAAGCGTCCTCGGCTCCGAGGATGTCGGTGAGCGCGGCGTACTCGGTCTTGCCGTCGACCTCAGCCGAGACCAGACCCATCGCGATACCGGCAACGGGCGCGCGCAGCGGCACACCGGCGTTGAGCAGGGCCAGCGTCGAGGCGCAGACCGAACCCATCGAGGTGGAGCCGTTGGAGCTGAGCGCCTCCGACACCTGGCGGATGGCGTACGGGAACTCCTCGCGCGTCGGCAGCACCGGCATCAGGGCACGCTCGGCGAGCGCACCGTGACCGATCTCGCGACGCTTCGGCGAACCGACTCGACCGGTCTCACCGGTGGAGTAGGGCGGGAAGTTGTAGTTGTGCATGTAGCGCTTGCGGGTCACCGGCGACAGGGTGTCCAGCTGCTGCTCCATGCGCAGCATGTTGAGCGTGGTGACACCCATGATCTGGGTCTCGCCGCGCTCGAAGATCGCCGAGCCGTGCACGCGCGGCAGCACCTCGACCTCGGCGCTCAGGGCGCGGATGTCGGCCAGGCCACGGCCGTCGATGCGGACCTTGTCCTTGAGGATGCGCTCACGGATGAGCGCCTTCTGGACCGACTTGAAGGCCGCGGAGACTTCCTTGTCGCGACCCTCGAAACGCTTGCCCTCGCCCGCGAGCTCGGCCTTGAGGGCCTCCTTGAGCTCGTCGAGCTTGTCCTCGCGCTCCTGCTTGGCGGCGATGGTCAGCGCGGCGCGCACCTGGTCGGTGCTGTCCTTGCTGACGGCCTCGAGCACGTCGTCCTGGTAGTCCAGGAACAGCGGGAACTCCTGAACCTCCTTGGCAGCCTTGGAAGCCAGGTCGGCCTGCGCCTCGCACAGCACCTTGATGAACTTCTTGGAGGCCTCGAGGCCCTCGGCCACGATCTCCTCGGTCGGCGCCTGCTTGCCCTGGTTCTTGACCAGGTCCCAGGTCGACTCGGTCGACTCGGCCTCAACCATCATGATCGCGACGTCGTCACCGACAACACGACCGGCGACGACCATGTCGAACGTCGAGCGCGCCGCGTCGGAGAAGTTCGGGAACGCAACCCACTGGCCGTCGATCAGCGAGACGCGAGTCGCGCCGATCGGACCGGAGAACGGCAGACCCGAGATCTGCGTGGAGATGGACGCGCCGTTGATGGCGAGCACGTCGTACTGGTGGTCGGGGTTGAGCGCGAGCACCGTGATGACGACCTGGACCTCGTTGCGCAGACCCTTCACGAAGGCCGGGCGCAGGGGGCGGTCGATCAGACGGCAGGTGAGGATCGCGTCCGTACCGGGACGACCCTCACGCCGGAAGAAGCTGCCGGGGATCTTGCCCGCGGCGTACATGCGCTCCTCGACATCCACCGTCAGCGGGAAGAAGTCGAAGCCTTCGCGCGGGTGCTTGCCAGCGGCTGTCGTCGACAGCAGCGTGGTCTCGTCATCCAGGTAGCAAAGGACTGCTCCGCCGGCCTGCTTGGCCAGGCGGCCCGTCTCGAACCGGACGGTGCGGGTGCCGAACGAGCCGTTGTCAATGGTGGCTTCGGCGAAAGTGATCTCTGGACCCTCCATGGGTCCTCCTGTTCTTCAAGTGTGCAGACCACGGATCGTCGTTGTCCGTGTGCCTTCCTTCTCGGTGGTCGTACGCCTCGGGTGACCGCTCACATGCGGGCCCGTCGGTCGTACGTCCTCCTACGCCTCAAGGCGGTCACCGCGAGGGTGACCGCCTTGAGGTCGTAAGGCATGGGGTGATCAGCGACGCAGACCCAGTCGCTTGATCAGCGCGCGGTAGCGCTCGATGTCAACGCTCTCGAGGTAGCGCAGCATCCGCTTGCGCTGGCCGACGAGGAGCAGGAGGCCACGACGGCTGTGGTGGTCGTGGGGGTGCTGGCGCGAGTGCTCGGTGAGGTCCTTGATGCGCTGCGTCAGCATCGCGACCTGCACCTCGGGCGAGCCGGTGTCGCCGTCCTTGGTGGCGTACTCGTCCATGATCTGCTTCTTGGTGGCAGTGTCCAAAGGCATGAGTCGGCGACTCCGTTTCTGTGTCGTTGCGCGGTGCTCCTGGGCATGTCCACCAGGGCGCTCTGTATCCGCGGCCGGTCTACGGCAGGACCCAGGCTAGCAGCGGCCCGTCATTCCGCCCTAATCGGCGCTCTAGGGCATCACGGGCGGCGCATTCGGGCAACCTTGGGGCGGCCCACGGCGTACACCTGGGTAGGAACAGGAGGTCCGGCATGAGGCGAGGCATGAGCTGGGTCGTGCTCGGTGCGGCTGCGCTGGTGGCGACATCGTGCGGTACGAACGACGACTCACCTGGCCGTGTGCCGGCACCGACCACGACGGAGACCTCGATGACGCAGCCCGGCAACTCCGCTGTCCGTACGGCGGTCGACGACCTGGCCCGCCGCCTCGGGGTCACGAAGACTGCCGTGACGGTGGCCACTGACGAAGAGGTCACCTGGCCGGACAGCGCAGCCGGCTGTCCTGAGAAGGGGATGATGTACGCCAGCGTGCTGACTCCCGGACGACGGGTGATCCTGCGCGTCGACGGCCGGGACTACGCCTACCTCGCCGGTCGCAGCGGGCCCCTGCGCTACTGCGCCCATCCCGGTCAACCGACGTCGGGTCGCGCCACAGATCCTGCGACCTGAGAGGTCTCACTCCAGATCGCACGGTGGTGGTGCAGGATTCGGAAGCATGGACGCGGGACTGGCGGCGGTGCTGGCGGGCTGGGGTGGTGGCGCGCTCGGCACGGTAGGAGCCTGGCTGACCGCCCGGACGGCGCTGCGGTCAGCCAGTGCGGCGCACGTGCACGAGGTCCAGGATCACCTGCGAGAGAAGCGAGCGACAGCATTCGCCGCGATGGTCCGTGGCACGTGGAGCGCGTTGTCCAGGTCTCAGGCCCTGAGCAGGTCGACTCCCGGCACCATGTTTCCTGACGGACCGCCCTCGCAGGCCGAGATCACCAACGTCTACGACGCGTACGCCGTGGTCGAAGAGCTGAGAGTCCTCGCCGCAGATGCCTCGATCATCGCCGACGACGCCACCGCGCGCGAGGCGCGCCTCCTCCTGCTGGAGATGGAGAACGTCGCCCACGCGACCCAGAACATCGTCCTCCAGGCCGCCATCACCCTGCGGAACGAGCAGCCCCGTCCGGAGTCCAGCCAGTCCCCCGACTCAGTGCGCGAGCGGATCCGCCAGGCCGAGGAAAACGTGCGTGCCTTCGAGGCGACTGCTCGTCGGCTGACCGTTCCAGATCCTGCGACCTGAGCCCTCCGACGACAGGTAGCCCGGAAGCCTGGGCAAAGCCGGTTCGGGTGTGCTCGCATGGACTCATGAAGAAGCTCATCAACGACCCCAAGGACGTGGTCGTCGAGGCCCTGCGCGGGATGGCCGGCGCACACCCCGATCACCTTCGTGTCGACCTGGACAACAAAGTGATCTACCGCAAGGACGCACCGGTCAAGGGCAAGGTCGGCCTGGTGTCCGGCGGCGGATCCGGGCACGAGCCCATGCACGGCGGCTTCGTCGGACTCGGCATGCTCGACGCCGCCTGCGCCGGTGAGGTCTTCACGTCTCCCGTGCCGGACCAGATGGAAGCGGCAACGCAGGCGGTCGACGGTGGCGCGGGCGTCCTGCACATCGTGAAGAACTACACCGGCGACGTGATGAACTTCGAGATGGCGGCCGAGATGGCCGATGCGGACAGCGGCGTCGAGGTGCGCACGGTCGTCACCAACGACGACGTCGCGGTCAAGGACTCGCTCTACACGGCCGGCCGCCGAGGAGTCGGTGTCACGGTGCTGCTCGAGAAGCTCGTCGGTGCCGCCGCCGAGGAGGGCCGGCCCCTCGCCCAGGTCGCCGATCTCGCGACGAGGATCAACGAGAGCGGCCGCAGCATGGGCCTGGCGCTCACCTCGTGCACGGTGCCGGCGGCCGGCAAGCCAACCTTCGAGCTCGGTGACGACGAGTTCGAGCTGGGCATCGGGATCCACGGTGAGCCCGGCCGCGAGCGCAAGGCCATGGCACCGGCGCGAGAGCTCGCCGAACAGCTGCTGGAGCCCATCCTCGACGACCTTCCCCGCAGCAGCGGTCAGCCCGTCATCGCGTTCGTCAACGGCATGGGCGGCACTCCCCTGCTCGAGCTGTACCTCATGTTCAACGAGGTCAGCACGATCCTCGAGAAGGCCAACATCCCGATCTCGCGATCGTTGGTCGGCAACTACATCACCTCGTTGGAGATGGCCGGCTGCTCGGTGACTCTGCAGACGGCCGACGACGACCTGATCCATCTCTGGGACGCGCCCGTCAACACTCCCGGCCTGAGGTGGGGCGCCTGATGGCGACTCAGGACCGGTTCGTGGAATGGCTGGGCGATCTCGCACAGACCATGGCTGAGTCGCAGGAGCACCTCACCGAGCTCGACTCGGCCATCGGCGACGCCGACCACGGCAGCAACATGGCCCGCGGTACGGCTGCCGTCGCCGAGCTCCTCGACGGCGAGTTCCCTGATACCGCAAGCCTTCTCAAGAAGGCTGGTATGACACTGGTCAGCACGGTGGGTGGGGCGAGCGGCCCGCTCTACGGCACCTTCTTCATCCGGCTCGCCGGGCCGTTGGCGGGCAAGTCTGATGTGTCCGCAGCTGAGCTGGGCGCCGCGTTGCGGGCCGGCGTGGACGGCGTACTCCAACGAGGCAAGGCCGAGCCGGGCGACAAGACGATGTACGACGCGTGGGCACCCGCGCTGGCGGCCTACGACGAGGCGGTCACCGGCGGGTCGGACCTCGGGCCTGCGCTGGGGGCTGCTGCCAAGGCAGCAGCCGAGGGTCGCGACGCGACTGGTCCGCTGGTCGCGAGGAAGGGCCGCGCCAGCTATCTCGGCGAGCGCAGCGCGGGTCACATCGACCCCGGCGCCGCGAGTACGACGCTGCTGCTGGAGTCCGCCGCCCGCACGCTGCGCTGAGGCCGAGCCCATGATCGGGATCGTCGTGGTCTCCCACAGCAGGGCGCTGGCGGAGGCTGCGGTGGCGCTGGCCGCGGAGATGGTCGATGAGGCCGGTCGCCCGACCACGGTCATCGCGGCCGGGTTGGACGACGGCTCGTTCGGCACCGACGCCGTGGCCGTCGCCGAGGCCCTTGTCGCCGCCGACAGCGGGGACGGCGTGCTCGTGATGGTCGACCTCGGCAGCGCCGTGCTGAGTGCCGAGATGGCGCTGGAGTTCATCGACCCCGACACCGTTGCACGGGTGCGACTCACGCCTGCGCCGCTTGTCGAGGGTCTGGTGGCCGCCACGGTGGCCGCCTCGACTGGCAGCGGTCTCGCGGCGGTCGCGGCCGAGGCCGAGCGAGGACTCACAGCCAAGGAGTCGCATCTCGGCGAGCCGACCGAGGGTGCGGCGACGGACGGGGAGACCGCCGCTCCGTCGTACGACCACCAGTCCGAGATCGTGGTGCCCAACGCGCACGGTCTGCATGCCCGCCCGGCCGCCGCTTTCGTCCGCCTGGTCGCCGGCCATGACGCGGACGTGCGCGTCCGCAACCTCGACTCCGGCCGTGGTCCGGTCGATGCGCGCAGCCTCAGCGGCGTCGCGACACTTGACGCGCGACAGGGCCATCGTCTGCTCGTCGAGTCCACCGGATCCGGCGCAGTCGACATCCTGCGAGCGCTGGAATCCTTTGCGGCACAAGGGTTTGGCGATGACATCGACGCCAGCTCTCCTTCTTCTGCGAGCGCCGAGCCAACTCGTGGTTCGGGTCTGGACGTCGCGATCGGGCCGGCACTCGTCGTGGGCCGAGCGGTGGACCTGAGCTCGTACGCGCCCCAGGAGCCTGCCGGCGAGCGGCGGCGTCTCGACGAGGCGCTGGCTGCCGTACGCGCTCGGCTCGGCACGCTCTCGCGGGACGCTGCTGCGCAGCTCGGCGAGGACGCCGGTGCGGTGTTCGAGGCACACCTCGCGATGCTCGACGACCCCGGCGTGCTGACCCCCGTGCGCGCCGCTGTGGACAGTGGGGTGCCTGCACCGGAGGCGTACGCCGATCGGATGGACTCCCTGAGCGCTGAGTTCGCGGGGCTCGCCGATCCCTACCAGCGTGAACGGGCGCAGGACGTCACCAGCGTCCGCGACCGGGTGCTGGCCGCGCTCTCGGGTGTGCCTCTCGATGACGTGCCTGACGGTCAGGGTGTCCTGGTCGTGGAGACGCTGGACCCAGCCACTGCGGCCGCGCTCGATGCAACGCAGATCATCGGCGTGGTCACCCGGTCCGGTGGTGCGACCGGGCATGGCGTTCTGCTCGCCCGGGCACGCGGCATCCCGCTCATCGATGACGTCCACGAGGCCGAGGGCGTCGCTACGGGAGACGTCGTGGCGTTCGACGCGTCATCACGACGGTTCGTCGCCCGGCCCGACGAAGCCACGACCCAGGAGTTCGAGCGGCTCGTGCGGGACCGGACCGGCGAGCGCGACGACGCGGTCGCCCACGCTGATGAGCCTGTCGTACTCGCGGACGGCACCACGGTGCACGTCATGGCCAACATCGCGTCCGTCGCCGATGCGCGTTCCGCCGCTGAGCTCGGCGCAGATGGCGCAGGGCTGCTGCGTACGGAGCTGCTGTTCGCCGACCGGGGAGAGATGCCGTCCGTGCGGGAGCAAGCGGAGGCGTACGTCGAGGTCGCGCGGGCGCTCGGCGGTCCGATGACCATCCGGACCTGGGACGTCGGCGCGGACAAGCCGTTGTCGTACTTGCCCCTCCCCCGTGAGGACAACCCGTTCCTCGGACGGCGCGGGCTGCGCGCCTTCGAGGACGCACCAGGGGCGCTCGTCGACCAGCTCGAGGCGGTCTGCCGGGCCGCGGCTGAGGCGCCGAGCCCGATGCGGGTGATGTTCCCGATGGTGACGACGCCGGACGAGGTGGACTGGGCGCTCTCGCGACTGGACGAGGCCGCGGAGCGGGTCGGTGGGCGACCGGACAACCTGCAGGTCGGCGTCATGATCGAGGTGCCGGCCGCGGCTCTCACCGCCGCGGAGATCACCAGGCGTCTCGACTTCGTCAGTATCGGCACCAACGACCTCACCCAGTACGTCATGGCCGCCGAGCGCGGCAATGGCGGCGTCGCACACCTGCTGGACCCCGGCAGCCCCGCGGTGCTGCGCCTGATCGAGATCGTCTGCCGCGAGGTGCGCTCGGGCGTCGAGGTAGCCGTATGCGGTGATGCGGCAAGCCGGCCAGACCTTGCAGAACGCCTGGTATCCCTCGGCATTCGAGAGCTGAGTGCGAGCCCTCCCGCCATCCCCGTGGTCAAGGCGAGGTTGCGCCGAGCCGCGCTCGATTCGTGACCCAGGCTCGGTGGTGGCACACTGACCAGCCATGACGCCACGCAAGAAGGCGGTCGGGCCTACCGAGCGCGAGCGCTACGAGGCCGAGGTCGCCGCCTATGTCGAGGCCGGCGGCAGTGAAGACGTCCAACGCGTCATCACGGCGGTCCACGGACTGCACCGCCGCCTGTCGCAGTGGTACACCCAATCGCTGACCGATGTCGGCCTGTCCGGCGGCGAGTGGGGCGTGATCTCCCAGCTGGCGACCGCACCTCATGGCACGGTCATGACACCGACCCAGCTGGCGAGCGCCGCAGCGGTCGCACCGTCCTCGATGACGCATCGGCTCGACAAGATGTCCGATCGCGGCCTCATCAAGCGGACCCCCGACCTCGAGAAGCGCACCCGCGTCCTGGTGACACTCACCGAGGCCGGCTGGCAGATGTTCCAGCAGGTCGTGAAGAACTCCGACGTCGTGGAGTCGGACGTCCTCGAGCGGCTGACCTCAGCGCAGCGGGACCAGCTCGCCGACCTGCTCGAGCTGGCCATCACCGGCGTGGACGACGCCCTCGCCACCTGACGATCAGCCCTGAGGGAACCAGATCCCGATCTCGCGCTCGGCGGACTCCGTTGAGTCCGAGCCGTGGACGATGTTCTGCTGAACGGCCAGACCCCAGTCGCGACCGAGGTCGCCACGGATCGAACCCGGCGCAGCCTCAGTCGGATTGGTCGCTCCAGCCAAGGAGCGGAAGCCCTTGATGCAGTCCTGGCCCTCGATGACCACGAAGGTCGCCGGGCCTGACGACATGAAGTCCACCAGCGGCTCGTAGAAAGGCTTGCCCTCGTGCTCGGCGTAGTGCTGAGCCAGGCGGGCCTTGTCAGCGGTCTCGACCTTGAGGGCGACCAAGGTGTAGCCCTTGGCCTCGATGCGGCGCAGCACCTCCCCGGTGAGTCCGCGGCGGTAGCCGTCGGGCTTGACGATGACCAGGGAGCGCTCGATCTGTGCAGTCACGGTGGAGACCCTATCCGGGGCCCTCCGCGGCTACGCGGGGGGCGCACCTGCTTCGACGACGCCGCCGATCAGCAGGCCGAAGATCACCAGCGCGAGGATGACGCGGTAGATCACGAACGGCTTGAAGTCGTGGCTGGAGATGTAGCGCATCAGCCACGAGATGACGACGTAGCCGACGACGAACGCGAGCGCGGTCGCGATCGCGATCTGACCCCAGGGTGGGTTGGGGTCGTCCTCGCCGATCTTGACGATCTTGAACAGTCCCGAGGACAGGACGGCCGGGATGGCCAGGAGGAACGAGTAGCGCGCCGCGGCCTCACGCGTGTAGCCCATGAACAGACCACCGGCGATGGTGCCACCGGAGCGCGAGACACCGGGAATCAGCGCGAGCGACTGCCAGAACCCGAACGCCACACCGTCACGAGAATCGAGGTTCGCCAACGTCTTTCGCTGCCTCGCACGCGAGTCGGCGTAGGCGATCACCAGACCGAAGCCGAGCAGCATCGATGCGGTCAGCCAGAGGTTGCGCAGCGTGTCATCGATCCAGTTCTGGAACAGCAGACCGAGGATGCCGATCGGGAGGCTGCCGAGGATGACAAGCCAGCCCATCCGCGCGTCAGGGTCGGACGTGGGCACGTCACCGAGGATCGAGAGAAACCACTGCTTGATGATCCGGACGATGTCCTTGCGGAAGAACACCAGGACCGCGGCCTCGGTGCCGAGCTGGTTGATGGCGGTGAACGCCGACCCACCACCGTCGTTGTCGAAGAACAGTCGCGCCGTGATCAGCTGATGCGCTGAGCTGGAGATCGGGAGGAACTCGGTGAGGCCTTGGACGATGCCGAGGACGATGGCCTCGAACCAGCTCATGCAGAACTCCCTGTGTAGTCGCGGGTCAGCTGGTCCATCTTGTTGCCCTGGAAGAGGGCAGTGACCCACAGGGCGCCGAAGATCACTCCGACGATCACCATCGCGGGAACGATGAACGCAAACGCGAGGGTAGCGGCCTGGACGAGCCAACCGAGGGTGACTCCCCAAGGTCGACGCAATGCACCGGAAGTCAGCAGGGAGATCACAGCCAGCACGCAGCCCAGGAGCAGGTACGTCGACCGGTTGCCGTCGTCGTCGGCGCGCGAGATCCCATACGCCACAAGGGCGCCGAAGAACACCGCGAACGCCTGGCCGGCAAGGACAACCGCCGCAAAACGACGTGTCATCTTCTCGCCGACCCCATAGAGGAGGAGCCGTCCGATCACGCGTCGGACTCCCGCCCGAGCAGCATGCGGACCTCGGCCGCGGTGGTGACCGAGCCGGTGGCGAGGACGCCGCCGCCCACTCCCCCGTCGTCGGCCAGAGCCGCCGCCCGGTCCAGGGCGTCCGGCAGGTCGCGTACGACGGTCACCCGGTCCTCCCCGAAGACCTCCTCGGCGATCCGCCCCAGGACCTCGGGCGCGAGCGCGCGCGGCGAGGTCGTACGCGTCACGACGACGTGGTCCAGCACCGGCTCGAGCAGCTCGAGCATCTGGGTGGCTTCCTTGTCCTCGAGAACCGCGATGACGCCGATCAGCGCGTTGAACGTGAACGAGTCGTTGATGGCATCCCGCAGGGCTTGGGCTCCGGCCGGGTTGTGCGCGGCGTCGACGAGGACCGTCGGCGAGCGACGGACGATCTCCAGCCGGCCCGGCGAGGTGACCTCGGCGAGCCCGGCGCGCAGCAGATCCTCGTTGAGGGGCTGCTCACCGCCCCCGATGAAGGCTTCCACGGCGGCAACGGCTGCTGCCGCGTTGTGGGCCTGGTGCTCGCCGAACAACGGCAGGAACAGGTCGTCGTAGGGGCCCGCTAGTCCGCGCAACGACAGCTGCTGGCCACCGACCGCCGGCTCACGGGCTGTCACGCCGAAGTTGTGGTCCTCGCGGAAGGCCGTCGCTCCGACCTCCTCGACCCGCTCGGCGACGAGCTCGTCGACCTCGGGTTCCTGGCGCGCGATGACGGCCAGGGTGCCGGGCTTGATGATGCCGCGCTTCTCGGACGCGATCTGCTCCAGGCTGTCGCCGAGCAGCCGCTGATGATCGATCGCGACCGGGGTCAGCACAGCCACGGTCGCGTCGGCCACGTTGGTCGCGTCCCACGCGCCGCCGAGGCCCACCTCGACGATCGCCACGTCGACGGGCGCGTCCGCGAAGATCGCGTAGGCCAGCACGACGAGCACCTCGAAGTAGGTCATCCGGACGCCGTCCGAGCCAGCCGACTCGGCATCGACCATGTCGATGAAGGGCACGACCTCGTCGTACGCCGTCACGAACCTGTCCATGTCAACGGGCTTGCCGTTCAACGAGATTCGCTCGCGGATGTCGTGCAGATGTGGACTGGTGAAGCGACCCGTCGAGATCCCCGTCTCGCGCAGGAGACGCTCGATGATGCGCGCCGTGGAGGTCTTGCCGTTGGTGCCAGTGAGGTGGATGAGGGGGAACGACCGCTGCGGGTCACCCATCAGCTCCATGCACCGCGCAACACGCGCCAGCGACGGCTCGGGCGAGCTCTCAGGCGTGCGGGCGAGGATGGCCTCCTCGACCTCACGCATCCGCTTGCGCAGGTCAAGGTTGCGGGCCGCCTCCTGCTGGGCCGCATCGGGGCGCGGGGTCATGCGTCCTCGCCGGGCTGGGGCAGGGCGAGCTGCATCCAGACGTTGTCGGGCATACCGGACCCGCCCGACTCGCGCTCGGTCTCGACGAAGCCGAAGTGCTCGTAGAACTGGGCCGCGTTGTCATTGCCCAGGATGTAGGAGAGGCGAATCGCGTCGTGACCGTCCTCGACGGCCTTGTCGATCACCGCGCGCATCAGCCGGCCACCGAGACCGGTTCCCTGCTGGTCAGGCAGGACGTAGAGCTTCCAGAGATTGAGGTGGCCCTCGGACGGACCGACGCTCGTCATCCCGACGACCCGTCCGTCGACCTCGGCCACCGTCACCCGGCCCGCCCGGATGGCGGGAATGGTCGCCTCCTGGGTCCACCACTTCGCCAGACCCATGGCGACGTAGTCGTCCCCGGCGATCGGGCCGTACGTCACCGGCCAGGTCTTGTGACCGACCTCCAGCACCTCGGTCAGGTCCTCGCCGTCAGCCTGACGAATGACGATGTTCGCCCCCTCGCTCATGACGCCACCTTCTTGACCTCGATCGTCACTGTGAGCCCGTCGCCCACCTTGCTCTCCTGTCCGCGTCCCTCACCGAGGGAGTGGCCGGCACCTGCCGAGCCGAACTGGGTCGCAAGGGTTTCGCGCATGATCAGCTCCTGGTGCGAGACGGTGGCCTGCCAGACCTCATCATCCCCTGTTACGGCGAGCGAGATCCGGTCGGTCACCTCCAGGCCCGCCTTTCGACGCGCCTCCTGAACCGCACGGATCACGTCACGCGCGAGCCCCTCCTGAGCCAGCTCCTGCGTGACCTCGGTGTCCAGCACCACGAACCCACCGCCCGGGAGCATCTGCACCGCGCGGCTCGCCGAGCCGGCGGCCTCGTCGACGACGGTCTCAAGGGCGTACTCGCCCTCCTGCAGGGTCAGGCCACCGCTGGTGACAGCACCGTCCTCGGCCACCGACCAGTCGCCGGTCTTGGAACCCTTGATCGCGACCTGCACCTCCTTGCCGAGGCGCGGACCTGCGGCGCGAGCGTTGACGACCAGTCGCTGCGAGACGCCGAAGTCGGACGCGCTGGCGTCGGCGATGTCGATCAGCGTCACCTCGCGCACGTTGACCTCGTCGGCCACCACGGCGGCGAACGGCTTGAGCGATGCGGCTTCCGCTGTGACCACCGTGACGCCGGCGAGCGGCAGGCGTACGCGCAGCTGCTCGGCCTTGCGTACCGACAACGTGGTCGAGCAGACCTCACGAGCACGGTCCATCGCAGCCACGAGCTCTGCATCGGCCGGCAGCACGGAGGCGTCGGGCCAGTCGGTGAGGTGGACCGAGCGGCCACCGGTCAGGCCACGCCAGATCTGCTCGGTCGTGAACGGCAGCAACGGCGCTGCCACCCGCGTCACTGTCTCGAGGGCGGTGTAGAGGGTGTCGAAGGCAGCGTGCGCGCTGCCCTCGTCACCGGTGCCCCAGAAGCGCTCACGCGACCGGCGGATGTACCAGTTGGTCAGCACGTCGAGGAAGCCGTGCACCGACTCGCAGGCGCCGGCGACGTCGTACTCGTCCAGCTGCGACTGCACGTCCTCGACCAGGTCACGCAGCTTGGCGAGCAGGTACCGATCAACAACGTCCGTTGACTCGGTAGCCGACTTCGCTTCGTAACCGGCGGCATTCGCGTACAGACTGAAGAAGTACCAGCTGCTCCACAGCGGCATCAGCACCTGACGCACACCGTCGCGGATGCCCTGCTCGGTGACCACGAGGTTGCCGCCGCGCAGGATCGGGCTCTGCATCAGGAACCAGCGCATCGCGTCGGCGCCGTCGCGGTCGAACACCTCGTTGACATCGGGGTAGTTGCGCAGCGACTTCGACATCTTCTGCCCGTCCGAGCCCAGCACGATGCCGTGACAGATGACCGAGCTGAAGGCCGGCTTGTCGAACAAGCCGGTCGCCAGGATGTGCAGCATGTAGAACCAGCCGCGTGTCTGCCCGATGTACTCGACGATGAAGTCGGCCGGGAAGTGGTGCTCGAACCAGTCGGCGTTCTCGAACGGATAGTGCACCTGGGCGTACGACATCGACCCCGAGTCGAACCAGACGTCGAGGACGTCCTCGACGCGGCGCATCGTCGAGTTCCCTGACGGGTCATCGGGATTGGGCCGCGTGAGCTCGTCGATGTACGGCCGGTGCAGGTCCTCGAGGCGCACGCCGAAGTCGCGCTCGAGCTCGTCGAACGAACCGTAGACGTCGATGCGCGGGTACTCGGGGTTGTCCGACTTCCAAACGGGAACAGGACTGCCCCAGAAGCGATTACGGGTGATTGACCAGTCGCGAGCATTGGCGATCCACTTGCCGAACTGGCCGTCCTTGACGTTGTCCGGCACCCAGGTGATCTCCTGGTTGAGCTCGAGCATCCGGTTCTTGATCTTGGTGACCTCGACGAACCAGCTGCTCACCGCCATGTAGATCAGCGGACGCCGACAGCGCCAGCAGTGCGGGTAGGAGTGGTCGTAGGACTCTCGGCGCAGCAGCACCGTGCCCTCGGTCGTCGCTCCGGCCTCGGCCGCGCCTTTGGTGCGCGCTTTGAGGTCGTCGATGATGTGCGGGTTGGCATCGAAGACCTGCATGCCTTCGTACTCCGCCACCGGATAGGTGAAGCACCCGTCCGGGCCGACCGGGATGACCGGCTTGATGCCCTCGCGGTCGGTGACGGCCATGTCCTCCTCACCGAACGCGCCGGCGCTGTGCACCAGCCCGGTGCCGTCCTCGGTGGTGACGAAGTCGGCCTCGACGACCTTGAAGGCGTTCTCGTGACCCTCGAAGTAGGTGAACGGCGGCGTGTAGGAACGGCCGATCAGGTCCGCACCGGTCAGCCGCTCCACGACATGTGAGGCCCAGTCGGCCTTCGCATCGCCGAACAGCTCCTTGGCGTACGACGCCACGCGGGCCTCCGCGACGACGTACCGCTCCGTCGTGCCCGTGAAGTCGGACTCGACCACGACGTAGTCGATGTCGGGGCGCACCATGATCGCGAGGTTGGACGGCAGGGTCCACGGCGTCGTGGTCCAGATGAGCGCGAGTTCGCCTGTCTCCAAACGAAGTCCGACGGTGACGGCCGGGTCCTGGCGGATCTGGTAGACGTCGTCGTCCATCCGCAGCTCGTGGTTGGACAGCGGGGTCTGGTCGTTCCAGCAGTAGGGCAGGACGCGGAAGCCTTCGTAGATCAGGCCCTTGTCGTACAGCTGCTTGAACGCCCAGATCACCGACTCCATGAAGGTCGGGTTGAGTGTCTTGTAGTCGTTCTCGAAGTCGACCCAGCGGCCCATCCGCTTGACGTAGGACTCCCACTCAGCGGTGTAGCGCAGCACCGACTCGCGAGCCGCGGCGTTGAACTTGTCGATCCCCATCTCGAGGATCTCTTCCTTGGTCTTCAGACCGAGCTGGCTCATCGCCTCGAGCTCAGCCGGCAGGCCGTGGGTGTCCCAGCCGAAGCGCCGCTCGACCCGGCGGCCACGCATCGTCTGGTAGCGCGGGATGAGGTCCTTGACGTAGCCCGTCAGCAGGTGGCCGTAGTGCGGCAGGCCGTTGGCGAACGGCGGGCCGTCGTAGAAGACGAACTCGTTGTCGCCGTCGATGCCGGGATCGCGCTGCTCGACAGAGGTCCGGAAGGTGTCATCGGACTCCCAGTACGCCAGCACACCCTGCTCGATGTCCGGGAACCGTGGGGTCGCGGACACACCTTGCGGGGTCTGGTCGTCACTGCTGAGGTCGACCTTGGGATAGGTCATCGCTGCGGCATCTCTCTCGCGTCGTCGTCCTGCTCACGAGGACGACGTGTCCGGAGGTCCGGACGGCACCGCGGTACCACCTCGCTTGCCCCACTGTGCCCGCTCGAGGTGAGCGGGCGGCGTACGGCCGCTTCGCATGAGCTGTCACGGGCTCGTCCCGTCCGGTTCTAGTGAGTGCTCTCGCACCGTTCTTCCGGAGGCTCGCCGCTGATGACGGCTCAGACGCTTCTAGGCAGGAGTGTAGGCGCGTCAGCCGCGCAGACCCAAGTCCCTTGGCAGCGACGTGAGCGACGGTGTGCGTCAGCGAATGGTGGTGTCGGGCTCCATGTACCAGCGGCCCTTGATCCTGATGAGGGTCCAAGGAACATCGGCGGGAGTCCAGCTGATCGTGGCGCGATCCCCGGTGACCGTGGCCTTTCCAGCCTTCACCGACTTGAATGAGTCAGGCGGATTCCGGCTGAGCACATAGCCGAGACCTTGCACGCACTGCTGGCGGTCGGCCGGACTGAGCGCACCCGTCCCGTCCTCGCTCGCGACGAGACCGCACGCCTTCGGCAGGTCACTCGACCCCAAGGCAGACGCATAGCTCTGGGCAACGCTCTGAGGACCTTGCCCCGGCGCGGGACCCGAACCGCCCGGTGCGGTTGTTGGCAACATCGACGTGGTCGAGGCACCTCCGGTGCCTGTCGCCGTCGATGAGCCGTCTGCTGCACCGCTCGACGTGCCGGGCTCCGGAGCTGCGGTCGATGAGGTCACGGTCACCGTGGCAGGACCAGAAGCGCCCTCGTCCCCCGACGAGCTGCATCCGCTCACCGTGAAGACCGTCGCCATCGCTACGAGTCCGAACCGAAGCAGTCGCACCACAACCCCTCTCCCGAGAGGTCGCTCCTCCCGGCCCTGGTCACCATCGTGTCGGACCGAGCCGGCCAGTGGGTGGTTCGGGCGCGCGCTCGCCAGCACTCATGCGCAGTTCTGGTATTCGAACGCAGTCCCGACTGCGTTCGAATACCAGAACTGCGCGAGGCTCGTGTGCGTCTTTCCGGCGCCGCTGTGCGCCACACTGAGGCGTATGGATCCGGTGATGCGGCACTGGCAGGACATCGACAGTGCGCTCCCGAACGCCGTGGACGACCCGACCGGCGGCACCCGCATCGAGGTCGACGGCGGCTACGGCATCGCCACCACCGAGCGGGCCGATCTCACCGAGCTGTCGTCGCTCTGGACCGACGACCTCCAGCACACCCTCACGCCGAGAGTGGCCAGCCCGGACGCGATGGATCGCCTCCTCACCGCCTGGCTCGAGTCGCTGCCGGCGGCGGAGCGCGGGCTGACCAAGATCAGCTGGCCGAGCCGTGACAACGCGATGCCCGCGGTCTTCATGCGACACGGCTTCCAGCCGGCGTCGCCCCTGGCGATCCGCCCGCGTGGGCGGGCCGCGCTCGCCGAGCTGCCGGAGTGCGTACGGCCGGTGCGCCCGGAGGACGCCGATGCCATCACTCGGCTGTGGCTGGAGCTGGTGATCTGGGACGCGCAGTTCGGCAACCTGCTCAAGCGGCCGGCCTCGCCGCAGCTGATCGCCTCCGCCACCGCGGAGATCTGCGGGCGACCCGACTCGTTGAGCCTGGTCGCCGAGCACGACGGCGAGGTCGTCGGCGTGATGCTGGTCCACTCGGCGCAGCATGCTGCCTGGGTCCAGGACCTCACGAGCGCGACGCCGGCCGCCTACCTCGCCGTGGGCGTCACGACGCGGGACGGACGGAGCAGCGGGATCGGGTCCTCGCTCGCCCGGGCGGCCGCCTATCGGGCCGACCGCGAGCACGCCGCCACCGTGCTGAACTACAACATCATCAACCCGCTCTCGGGCCCGTTCTGGCACCGCCTGGGCTACCGGCCGCTCTGGCTGGGCTGGCGGCGCCGAGCCTGATCGACGCCTTACCGATGGATGGACGGCGCTGCGATCGACGTGGACCGCACCTACCGTGGAGGCGATGCCTGCCCAGCTCCTCCCTGCCGTTGAACACCCCCGTAGACCCCAGCTCCGAGCCCTGACCGGCGTACGAGCCGTGGCGGCCCTCTTGGTCGTCCTCAGCCACATCGGCCTCCCGGACCATGCTCCTCAGGTGGCCCACCAGGTCGTCGAGAGCGGCTATGTCGGCGTGCCCCTGTTCTTCATGCTCAGTGGCTTCGTGCTGGCGTACAGCCACCCTGATCTGAACGGACTGCGCGCAGGCCGCGCCACCGTCCGGTTCTACGTCGCCCGCATCGTCCGCGTCATGCCGCTCTACTGGGCCGTCCTCATCGTGCTGGCGCTGCAACGGGCTGCTGAGGCACGCGGCCAGTCGCACCTGTGGCAGATGCTCCTCGGGATCCAGACCTGGTCGGCGGATGTGCGCGTCGGCAATCAGGACTACAACGGTCCGGCCTGGTCGATCAATGTCGAGCTGTTCCTCTATCTGCTCTTTCCTCTGCTGATGCCGGCCGTGGCTTACATCGCGCGGCGCTGGGGCACGCGGGGGCTGATGGCCGTACTCGTTGCCTCCTTCGGCGTGCAGCTCCTCCTGTGCCTGATCTGGAGCGTCAAGGGCTGGGCAGACCTGCCCGCCGCGGACCCGATGAGCGGACACCGCTGGCTCTACCGCAACCCGCTGACGCGGATCCCGGACTTCGCGATGGGACTGAGCCTCGCCCTGCTGTTCGCGCGCGGGGTACGTCCCACGACCTCACGGGCCACGCTCGTCCAGGTCGGGTCGGTGCTCGCGGCAGCCGGCATCACCGCTCTGCGGCCTTGGGACGGCGCGTGGTCCGGCACCTGGCGCGTCCTGTCGTTCGGTGCCCTGTACGCGGTGCCGTTCAGCCTGCTGCTGATGTCACTCGCGACCGGCACCGGTCTGCTGGCACGCATCCTGTCGCGGCCGCTCTGGGTGACCCTCGGCACGGCGAGCTACGCGCTCTACATCACGCACCGGCCGATCGTGGAGTACATGGGCGCGGACGAGATCCAGGCGTCCGGCACCACATGGGGCTACTTCGCGATCCCGGGCCTCGTCGGACTGTGCCTGCTGATCGCCGAGGGCGGCCACCGCTACGTCGAGCAACCGTGCCGGCGCTTCGGCCTGATGCTTCTCAACCGTTGGCTACCGGCCGCGACGGCTCGGCCGCACCCAGGTCGTACGACTGACGAAAGGTGCGCGGACACCGCCCACGCTGTCACGCGCCGCTGATCAACCAGCCCGCGCCCGCAGTCGTCGCAGCATCCGCGCATCCTCGAAACCCGTTGCGCGCGCTGCAGACTCGATCGACCAGCCTTGGCCGATCAGGTGCTCGGCACGCTCCAGGCGGAGCGTCTGCTGGTAGCGCAGAGGTGTCGTACCGACGCTGGCGACGAACAGCCTCGTGAGCGTGCGTTCGCTCACTCCACCGTGCGCGGCGAGACGCGCGAGCGGCAGCGGCGACGCGAACTCCGCGTCGATGAGGTCCTGCACGTGGTGCACGACATCCGACAGGTGTGAGCGGTGACGCAGCATCACGCTGTCCTGCGGGTCCTCGCCGTTGCGCCGCGCGTAGACCACCATCGACCGCGCCACCCGAGCCGCGAGCGCCGGTCCGTGGCGCTGCGCGATCAGATAGAGCGACAGGTCGATCCCGCTCGCAATACCCGCCGAGGTCACCACCCGGTCATGGTCGGTGAACAGCACGTCCCGCTGGACCAGTGCTTTGGGGTAGCGCTCAGCGAGCGCCTGCTGGAGGTCGTGGTGCGTCGTGCACCGACGCCCGTCCAGCAGGCCCGCCCTGCCGAGGATGTCTGCCCCCGAGCACACGCTGGCGACCGTCCCGCCGGCGCGATGGTGACGTCGCAGCGCGGCCAGCGCCATCTCGCTGAGGGGCGGATCATCAACGGACGCCATCCCACGCCACCCCGGCACCAGCACGAGGTCGTCCGGGCCGAGGTCGGGCCACGTCGTCTCGGCGCGCAGAGGGAGCCCCTGCGCGGTCGGCACGTCAACCTGCTCCGCGACGTAGCGCAAGTCGTACGCACCGCCCAGGTTGGCGGCGGTGTCGAACGCCTGCGCCGGGCCGGCGAGGTCCAGCAGGTGAAGCCGCGGCAGCAGCAGGAAGACCACCTTGCTCGTCATGATCTGGTCACGCTATACCAGCTCGGCGACCGTCCGGATCGTCGCGAACCGGCCCGCGAGCGAGTACTCCGTACCGCGTACGACCTCATCGGTCGGCCGGGTCTGCGGGTCCGCGAGGATCTCCTCCAGCGGACGGTCCTTCTTCGCGTCGCGATGCTGGATCGGGAAGGTCGCTGTCGCGTCGATGACGAAGCCGACGTCGTAGCCCAGGTCGGAGGCCACCCGCGTCGTCGTCTCGCAGCACTGCTCGGTCTGGATCCCGCAGATATCGAGGTGCGTGACGCCGTGCCGCGTGAGGAGCTGCTGGAGATTGGTCGAGGTGAAGGCATTGATGGAGGTCTTGCGGACGACCGGCTCGCCCTCACGCGTCTCCAGGCCGTCCATCAGCTCGACGTGTCCGGACTCGGGGTCGAAGGCTCCGCCCGACCCAGGCTCGGTGTGCAGCACCCAGACCACGAGGTCGCCCTTGGCACGCGCCGCCCCCACGAGGGCGGTGACGTCATCGACGATGTCGGGGTTGGAGATGGCCGGCCAGGTCGGCCGCTGAAGGAAGGAGTTCTGGACGTCGATCACGACGAGTGCTGAGGTCATGTCGACCAGCGTCGTCGTACGACGCCGTCCCCACCAGACATCATCCCGTCTGCCACCGGACCGATCTGGTCAATCAGACTCCCGTCACAGCGCGGCCCCGTTCAGGGTCTCGCCCAACTCGCCCAGCGGCGCGAGGCACGATGGGTGGGTGAGCCAGATCGCCGCCCCTCCCCTCCCGTCCGGTCGAGTCGTCACCGATCCCCAGATCGCTATCGGCTATGCCACGGACCAGAGCCTGGGCTCGACCGCGCCCGACAACTTCGTAGTCGTGCGCGCGCGCGACCGGGACGACGTGGTCGCTGTGCTCGAGCATGCGCAGGCGCATCGAATTCCGGTGGTACCACAGGGCGCTCGCACATCGCTGTGTGGCGCGTCGACCGCGCTCGAGGGCGGGATCGTGCTCAATGTCGAGGCGCTGAACCAGGTCGAGGTCAGCACCGCAGAGAGGTACGCCGTCGCCGGCCCGGGCATCGTCACCGCCGACCTCAAGAAGGCCGTCGCCGCGCAGGGTCTCTTCTACCCGCCCGATCCAGCGTCCTCCCCGATGAGCACCATCGGGGGCAACGTCGCGACCAACGCGGGCGGCCTGTGCTGCGTGAAGTACGGCGTCACGGCCGACTACGTCCGTGGGCTCGAGGTCGTGCTTGCCGGCGGCGAGGTGATTCGGACCGGCCGTCGTACGGCGAAGGGTGTCGCGGGTCTGGACCTCACCGGACTCTTCGTCGGGTCGGAGGGCCAGCTCGGTGTCGTCACGGAGGTCGTCGTACGCCTGGTCCCGGCGACCGATCCGCCACTGACCGCGCTGGCGACCTTCACCTCCTTGGACGACGCGGCCAAGGCGCTCGTCGCCCTCCGAGCTGAGCGTCACGGTCCGAATCTCCTTGAGGTGCTTGACCGTTCGTCACTCGTGGCGATTCAGGCGATGGAGGACTTCGGCTTCCCTCAGGACGCCGAAGCCGTGCTGCTCGTCCAGTCGGACCGCCCTGATCACTCGGCCGAGGACGTACAGCGCTATGCCAAGCTGCTCACCACCGCAGGTGCGGAGGACGTCGCAGTGGCCGACGACGCGCAGGAGGCCGACGCGCTGATGGCCGGCCGACGAGCATTGGCGCCCGCGTTGGAGCTCAAGGGGCCGCACTTCATCGAGGACGTCTGCGTGCCGGTTGCCCAGCTGGGCAACCTGATTCGCCAGTCACGCGACATCGGCCGACGCACCGGCGTCGAGGTCGTGCTGTCCGGTCACGGCGGCGACGGCAACCTGCACCCGTGCCTGTTCTTCGACGAGCAGCCGGGCAGCCGCGAGCGCGCCGAGGAGGCGTTCGGGCAGATCGTCGACGCGGCGCTCGACATGGGCGGGACGATCACCGGCGAGCACGGCGTGGGCTCCCTGAAACGGCGTTGGCTCCCCCGCGAGCTGGGCGACGCCGAGCTGGCACGGCAGCGCACGATCAAAGCGATGTTCGACCCGTACGGGATCATGAACCCCGGACGGCCCCTCTAGCCCTCGCGGAGACCAGTCCGACTGAAACGGCTGCGTCGGCGCGAAATCGGCCTAACTTGGAACCTTCGAATCGCAAGATCGACGCGAGGAGCCAGCCGATGACCGTCAAAGCCGGGATGTTCCAGACGCACTGGCGTGGGGACAAGGACAAGATGCTCGACGCCCACGAGGAGATCGCGCACGAGGCAGCCAAGCAGGGCAACCAGGTCCTGTGCTTCCAGGAGCTGTTCATGGGGCCGTTCTTCGCCCAGGTGCAGGACAGCGAGTGGTACTCCTACGCCGAGCAGATCCCGGACGGGCCGATCATCCAGCGGTTCAGCGCGATCGCCAAGGAGACCGGGCAGGTCATGGTGCTGCCGATCTACGAAGAGGTCCAGCCTGGCGTCCTGTTCAACACCGCGGCCGTCATCGACGCGGACGGGAAGTACCTCGGCAAGTACCGCAAGACGCACATCCCCCAGGTCAAAGGCTTCTGGGAGAAGTTCTACTTCCGTCCCGGCGTCAACGACGGCTGGCCGGTCTTCGAGACCGCGGTCGGCAAGGTCGGCGTCTACATCTGCTACGACCGCCACTTCCCCGAGGGCTGGCGTGGACTCGGGCTCGCCGGCGCGGAGATCGTCTTCAACCCGTCGGCCACGTCACGCGGCCTGTCGAAGTACATCTGGGAGATCGAGCAGGTGGCCGCGTCCGTCGCGAACATGTACTACGTCGGCGCCCTCAACCGCGTCGGCATCGAGCCGCTCGGCGACAACGACTTCTACGGCACGTCCTACTTCTCCGACCCACGCGGCAAGTACGTCGGCGAGGTCGCCTCGGACCAGGTCGAGGAGCTGATCATTCGCGACCTCGACCTCGACGTCATCCGTGAGGTGCGCGACCAGTGGGCGTTCTACCGGGACCGCCGGCCCGATACTTACACGGCGCTGACGGACAAGTAGGCCACCGGCCATGGCGACCGAGGTAGCCGTCGAGCCCGCCGAGGGCGGGAGATCGCAGCACGGCCAGACCGAGCACGCCGACGGACGCGTCACCCTGGACGACCGGTCCGCACTGGCGCACTCGCCCTACTCCAACGAGGACCTCGACCCCGTCGAGCTGCCCGACCGGCACTGGAACACCTACAACTACGCCGCGCTCTGGGTCGGGATGAGCCACAACATCCCGTCCTGGCTGCTGGCGTCCGGGCTGATCGCGGCCGGGATGAGCTGGCAGCAGGCGGTCGTCATCATCCTGCTCGCCAACGTCATCGTGCTGATCCCGATCCTGCTCAACGGGCACGGCGGCACCAAGTACGGCATCCCGTTCCCCGTGCTGGCGCGCTCCTCGTTCGGCGTGCTCGGCGCCAACCTGCCCGCGCTGGTCCGAGCGTTCGCGGCCACGTGCTGGTTCGGCGTACAGACCTGGATCGGCGGCGAGGGCATCTTCCTGCTGGCCGGCAAGATGTTCGGCGACAGCTGGGCCAACGCGAGCCACATCGGCGACTTCGCCTGGACGCAGTGGCTGAGCTTCTTCGTCTTCTGGTTGATCGAGATCGCGATCATCGTGCGCGGCATCGAGACCCTGCGACGGTTCGAGAACTGGGCGGCCCCCGTGGTGATGGTCGCCGCCCTGGCCCTGCTGGCGTACGTCTATGTCCAGGCGGACGGCTTCGGCAACATCCTCAGTCAGTCCGGCTCGCTCAAGGGCGATGAGTTCTGGCGGGCGTTCGGGCCTGCGCTGATGGGGATGATCGCGTTCTGGGCGACGCTGTCGCTCAACATCTCCGACTTCACCCGGTTCGGCGGGTCACAGAAGAAGCAGATGCTCGGCCAGACCTACGGCCTGCCGACGACGATGACCGCCTTCGCGGTGATGTCGGTGCTCGTCACGTCGGCTTCCGAGGAGATGTACGGGAAGGCCATCTGGGACCCGATCCAGCTCGCCGCCCGGATCGACAGCTGGGTCGGCACCCTGCTCGCCCTCGCCACGGTGATGATCGCGACCCTGTCGGTCAACATCGCGGCCAACCTGGTGAGCCCGTCGTACGACTTCGCCAATGCCGCTCCGAAATACGTCAACTTCCGCAAGGGCGCGCTGATCACCTGTGTGCTGAGCGTGCTGATCTTCCCGTGGAAGCTCGTGTCGGACCCCAACATCTACATCTTCACCTGGCTCGGCGTCGTCGGCGCAATCCTCGGACCGGTCGCCGGCATCCTGGCCGCGGACTACTGGGTCGTGCGTCGACGGCACATCGTCGTACGCGACCTCTACCGCCGCGAGGGTCTCTACTGGTACTCCGGCGGCTGGAACTGGCGGGCCGTCGTCGCGTTCGGCGTCGCGGCGATCCTGTCCGCGGGCGGCTCGTACTCGAAGGACGGCAAGGGTCCGTTTCCCGAGGACGGGATGATCCCGTTCCTCAAGCCGCTCGCCGACTACGGCTGGCTCGTCGGCCTCGTCTCCGGCGCCGTCATCTACGTCGCCCTCATGAAGGCCGGCAAGGTGCCCGTCGCGTACGACTCGTCGGGCTCTCCCGACGACGCACCGCTCGATGAGAAGGAGGTCACGGCATGAGTACTTTGATCACCGGGGGCAAGGTCGTCTCCGCGCAGGGGGTCGTCGAGGCCGATGTGCTGTACGACGGGGAGACCATCACTGCGGTGCTCGCACCGGGGACCGCACAGGCCATCGGCATCGCACCCGTCCGCACCATCGACGCCACCGGCAAGTACGTCCTGCCCGGAGGCATCGACGTCCACACTCACATGGACATGCCGTTCGGCGGTACGTCCTCGGTCGACGACTTCGAGACCGGCACCCGGGCGGCCGCCTGGGGTGGCACCACGACGATCGTCGACTTCGCCGTGCAGAAGAAGGGCGGCTCGCTGCAGGAGGCGATCGACACCTGGCACGGCAAGGCCGAGGGCAGCGCGTGCATCGACTACGGCCTGCACGCGATCCTCGCCGACGTCAACGACACCTCCCTCAAGGAGATGGACGTCCTGGTCGACCAGGGCATCACGTCGTTCAAGCTGTTCATGGCCTATCCCGGCGTCTTCCTGTCGACCGACAGCGAGATCATGCGAGCCATGCACCGCGCGTCCGACAACGGCGCGACGATCATGATGCACGCCGAGAACGGCACGGCCATCGACGAGATCGTCACCCGCGCGATCGCCGAGGGGCACACCGAGCCGAAGTACCACGGGCTCACCCGACCGGTCGCGCTCGAGCAGGAGGCGGTCAACCGCGCGATCGCGATGGCGACGGTCACCAAGGCACCGCTCTACATCGTCCACCTCTCGAGCACGCCGGCCCTGGAGACGGTCACAGCGGCTCGGGACGCTGGCAAGAACGTCTTCGCGGAGACCTGCCCGCAGTACCTCTTCCTGGACGAATCCGAAATGGCGAGACCGGGATTCGAGGGTGCGAAGTACGTCTGTACGCCGGCCCTCCGTCCCAAGGAACACCAGGCGCAGCTGTGGCGCGGACTGCGTACGAACGACCTGTCAGTCGTCGCGACGGACCACTGCCCGTTCTGCTTCGCCACCGACAAGCAGCTCGGCAAGGACGACTTCCGGGCCATCCCCAACGGGCTGCCCGGTGTCGAGCACCGGATGGACCTGCTGCACCGCGGCGTGACGATGGGCGAGATCTCTCTGGCCCGCTGGGTCGAGATCGCCTCGACGACGCCGGCCCGGATGTTCGGGATGTACCCGAAGAAGGGCGTCATCGCTCCCGGCGCCGATGCCGACATCGTGATCTACGACCCGGAGGCGCAGCAGCACGTGTCCGCGAAGACGCATCACATGAATGTCGACTACTCGGTCTACGAGGGCTGGAACCTCACCGGCAAGGCCGAGACGGTCATCAGCCGCGGCACCGTCGTGCTCGAGAACGACCAGTTCTCAGGCGAACCCGGGCGCGGCCAGTTCGTGAAGCGCTCCCTGTCCCAGTACCTCCTGTGATGGCTGCGGCACCAGGTCTCGATACGGCTCGGCTAGCGCCTCGCCTACTCGACCAGCGGATGAGGTAAGCCATGGACTTCGGAGTAGTACTGCAGACCACGCCCCCGTCGGCGCGGGTTGTCGAGCTGGCCCAGCAGGCCGATCGCTACGGGTTCGACTACGTGTGGACGTTCGACTCACACATCCTGTGGCAGGACCCCTACCCGATCTACTCGCAGATCCTGGACCGCACGCGCAACGTCGTCGTCGGCCCGATGGTCACCAACCCCGCCACCCGGGACTGGACCGTCACGGCGTCGTTGTTCGCCACGCTCAACGAGATGTACGGCAACCGCACCGTCTGCGGGATCGGCCGCGGCGACTCGGCCGTGCGGGTCACCAACGGACGACCGTCCACGCTCGCCACGCTGCGCGAGTCGGTCGGCGTCATCCGAGGGATGGCCAACGGCGAGACGGTCGACTTCAACGGCTCATCGCTGCGCCTCCCGTGGGCCAGCAAGTCCGAGCTCGAGGTCTGGGTGGCGGCGTACGGCCCGAAGGCGCTCGCCCTCACCGGCGAGGTGGCCGACGGCTACATCCTGCAGCTCGGCGACCCACAGATCGCGAAGTGGATGATCGCCGCAGTCCGGGACGCGGCGACCAAGGCCGGACGCGACCCGGACAGCATCACGATGTGCGTGGCTGCCCCGGCCTACGTCACCGACGGCAGCGACGACGCCCTCGCCCACGCTCGCGACCAGTGCCGCTGGTTCGGCGGGATGGTCGGCAACCATGTCGCGGATATCGTTGCCAGATATGGCGATTCGTCCGGAGTGCCGGCCGCTCTTACTGACTACATCGCCGCGCGCAAGGGCTATGACTACAACCAGCACGGTCGTGCCGGCAACACCCACGCGGACTTCGTCCCCGACGAGATCGTCGATCGGTTCTGCCTCATCGGACCTCCCGAGGAGCAGCTCCGCCGACTCGAGGAGTACCGCGCGCTCGGCGTCGACCAGTTCGCGCTCTACCTCCAGCACGACGCCAAGGACGCCACGCTCCGGTCGTACGCCGATGCCGTCCTCCCCGTGATCAACCGGCCTGACGCCGCCAAGTCCTGACCCGAGTCGTACGCTCGAATGCCGGCCATCAAAGGAGATCGCTATGCCAACTCCCATCTCGCACTGGATCTCGGGCAAGTCCGTCGCCGGTACCTCCGGCAACACGGCACCGGTCTACAACCCCGCGACCGGTGAGCAGACCGGCGCAGTCGACCTCGCCTCGGTCGAGGAGGTCAACACCGCCGTCGCCGCAGCCAAGGGTGCGCTCCACGCCTGGTCACGGACGTCGCTCTCGAAGCGGTCCGCGGTGCTGTTCGCCTTCCGCGAGCTGGTGCACCAGCACGTCGACGACCTCGCCGCGATCCTGACGGCCGAGCACGGCAAGGTGCTCGCGGACGCCAAGGGTGAGGTCTCGCGTGGCCTCGAGAACGTCGAGTTCGCCACCGGCATCCCTCAGCTGATGAAGGGCGACTACTCCGAGCACGCCGGCACCGGCGTCGACGTCTACTCGATCCGCCAGCCCGTCGGCGTCGTCGCCGGCATCACCCCGTTCAACTTCCCCGCGATGGTGCCGCTCTGGATGTGCGCCAACGCGATCGCCTGCGGCAACACCTTCGTGCTGAAGCCGAGCGAGAAGGATCCGTCCGCCTCGCTGCTCATCGCCGACCTGTGGAAGCGCGCCGGGCTGCCCGACGGGGTCTTCAATGTGGTGCACGGCGACAAGCTCTCGGTCGACACACTGCTCGACCACCCGGACGTCGCGGCCCTGAGCTTTGTCGGCTCCACCCCGATCGCGAAGTACATCTACGAGCGCGGCACGGCCAACGGCAAGCGCGTCCAGGCTCTCGGCGGCGCCAAGAACCACATGGTCGTCCTCCCCGATGCCGATATCGACCTGGCCGCCGACTCCGCCGTGTCCGCCGCGTACGGCGCCGCGGGCGAGCGCTGCATGGCCATCTCCGTGTGCGTGACCGTCGGCGACGTTGCTGACGATCTGGTGCCGGCCATCTCAAAACGGTTGCCATCATTGAGGATTGGCGATGGCTCCAAGGATGGCAACGAGATGGGTCCGCTCATCACCGCCGAGCACCGCGACAAGGTGGCGTCCTACATCGACGCCGGCGAGAAGGCCGGAGCGACGGTCACCGTCGACGGTCGTACGGCGGAGGTCCCCGAGGAAGGCTTCTTCCTGGGCACCACGCTCCTGGACAACGTCACCCCGGAGATGACGGTCTACACCGACGAGATCTTCGGCCCCGTGCTGTCCGTCGTCCGCTGCGAGACCTTCGACGAAGCGCTCCAGCTCGTCAACGACAACCCGTACGCCAACGGGACCGCGATCTTCACCCGCGACGGTGGGGCGGCGCGCGAGTTCCAGTCCGAGGTGCAGGTCGGCATGGTCGGTATCAACGTGCCCATCCCGGTGCCGGTGGCCTACTACTCCTTCGGCGGCTGGAAGGACTCGCTCTTCGGCGACACCCACATGTACGGCCCCGAGGGCATCGCCTTCTACACCAGAGGCAAGGTGGTCACCTCACGCTGGCCCGACCCGGCGACGTCCTCGGTCGACCTCGGCTTCCCCACCAACCGATGAGCGCCGGGGCACCGTCCACCTGGGCCTTGTGAATCAGGTGGTACCCGCAGTGCTGATGCCGAGTGCATCGCCGGCCTTGGCCACAGCGTCCTGCGTCGCGCCGTCGATGTCCTCCGGGAACGCCCCGAGGAAGTCGATGCTCACGACCACATCGCCGACGCCGGTCCGGACGGTCGTTACTTCCACACCTTCAAGGGATCCCGACGAGGCGGTCAGGCGGACGGCCACTGCTCCTCGCCCCGCGTCAGGCGGGCTCACCGCGCGTACCTGCATCACTGAGCTGCCCTCGCCCGGAGTGGAGACCTTCACCGAAGGGCAGCTCGCGACCGCCGACTTCAGCCGATGGAGCAACGCAGCAACCTTGTTCGCGCTCCCCAGGGCGTCGATCTCCTCGTTGATGTACGGGCCGTCCTGCCCAGCGGAGAAGGCGGCGGCCGAGGAGCCGGTCGCGCCAGGTGCGGCAGCGCTGTTGCTCAGTCTGACGAAGTCGGCACAGCCCGGGCGGGATGACGAGTACACGCCTTCGTCATCGGATCCGGCGTCGGGCTCGACGGCGAACCCCGGTGGCATGTCTTCCAGGGCCAGCAACGCAGACTTCAGGTCTTCGGGACTCCGGGTCGCTCCCGCGTCGGACGCGGAGCTCGACCCCGAGGACGGGGAGGACGGCGCGCTCGAGGCGCTGGTCATCGAGCCCGTGGAGGAGGTCGCAGATGAACTGGTCGACGGTGACGTCGACGATGTGGCCGCCGTTGAGCCAGGTTGGTCGGAGCAGCCTGCAAGAACGACGGCGGTCGCGCAACCAGCAACCAGAAGGACGGTCCGCTTCACATCCGGAACGTACCCGAGTTTGCATCGATCCGGCACTGGCACAGGGCCGTAGGAGGACATCATGAGCGAATCACTCTCAGGCGAGCAGGTTGTCGACCTCGACGATGCGCACGTCTTCCACTCCTGGTCAGCCCAGGCGAACCGCAACCCGATCGCGATCGAGAAGGCGGCGGGCTCGTACTTCTGGGACTACGACGGCAAGCGCTACCTCGACTTCAGCTCGCAGCTGGTCAACCTCAACCTGGGTCATCAGCACCCCACGATGGTCGAGGCGATCAAGCGGCAGGCCGAGATCCTGTGCACCGTCGCGCCACCGATCGCCAACGCAGCCCGCAGCGAGCTCGCCCGTCGCATCTCGGAGGTCGCACCAGCTGCGCTCAACAAGGTGTTCTTCACCAACGGCGGCGCCGAGGCCAACGAGAACGCCGTCCGGCTCGCGCGGCTGCACACCGGACGCCAGAAGGTCATGGCCGCCTACCGCAGCTATCACGGCGCGACGGCCGGGGCGATCGCGCTCACCGGCGACCCGCGCCGCTGGCCCAACGAGCCGGGTGTCGGTTCGACGGTCCGCTACTGGGGCCCCTACCCCTACCGCAGCGCCTTCCACTCCGACTCGCCCGAGCAGGAGACCGAGCGAGCGCTGCAGCACCTGCGCGACCTGATCGCCTTTGAGGGACCACAGACCATCGCCGCGATCGTGCTCGAGACGGTCGTCGGCACCAACGGCATCCTTGTGCCGACGGACGGCTACCTGGCCGGCGTTCGTGAGCTGTGCAACGAGCACGGCATCGTGATGATCGCCGATGAGGTGATGAGTGGGTTCGGGCGCTGCGGCGAGTGGTTCGCGGTGGACCACTGGGGTGTCGAGCCCGACCTGATCACCTTCGCCAAGGGCATCAACTCCGGCTACGTCCCGCTCGGTGGCGTGGTCATCTCCGACGAGATCGCGGCGACGTTCGCGACCCGACCGTTCCCTGGCGGGCTGACCTACTCAGGGCACCCGCTCGCCTGCGCGACCGGTATCGCCTCGATGGACATCTTCGTCGAGGAGAACGTGCTGGACGGCGTCCGGTCGCTGGCCACCGACGTCTTCGCGCCTGGGCTGGCCGAGCTGGCGGACAAGCACCCGTCGGTCGGCGAGGTGCGCGGGCTCGGCGCGTTCTGGGCGCTCGAGCTGGTCAAGGACAAGCAGACCCGCGAGCCGCTGGTGCCGTACAACGCGTCCGGGGCGGACGCGGCACCGATGGGTGCGTTCGCGAAGGCGTGCAAGGACGGCGGGCTGTTCCCGTTCGTGCACTTCAACCGCACCCACGTCGTGCCGCCCTGCACCATCACGCCGGCGGAGGCCAAGGAAGGGCTCGCCATCCTCGACGAGGCCTTGAGCACCGCCGACACGTTCTGCTCGTGAGTTCAGGCTGCAGCTGAACCTCAGCCGCGGTGTGCCTGACCCACCATCTGGTGAATCTGGCGCAGGTGCTCGACACCGTTGCCCTTGGCGAGCGAGTCCGGGCTGACCGTGCCACCAAGGGCGAGCATCGGGTTGAAGTAGTAGATCTCGCCCTCAGCCAGCGGACCGAGCTTTTGGCGAGCCCCACCGCGCGGACCCTCGAGGTCGGCCACGTGCGACGTGCCACCGGCGAGGTGGCCGTTGAAGAACTCGTTGACGTCACGGGTGACGACAGTGTTGCTCTGGAAGTGCGGGTCGAGGCACTGGATCCGGTCCTGCCCGTCCGCCTTGTCGTAGTGGTAGATGTGCCCGAAGCTGGTGACGGCGACTGGTACCGACCGCACACCTGACCCGAGCCAGGTCTGCAGCACACCGATCCACTGACCGGGGTCGACGATCGCGACCCGCTGCTCGCCGTAGAAGCCGATGCCGCGGTCACGCCAGAGGCCGATCAGCGCCCCGGGGACACGACCCTCGGCGTAGGACAAGAACTCCTGGCTCGGTCGTGCCACATCGGCGTCGGGCGGAAGCGCCGTCACAAAGCCCTGGAGTGCGGTCGGCGCGGGCGCCTGCTGGCCCCACTGCTGGCCGTACGACGACGGAGCGCCCTCGGGCTGCCCGCCTCCGGGATGCGCTGCCTGCGGCGCGTAACCGCCGTACTGCTCGCTCATCGTTCCTCCTAGAGGGAGCTCGGCCATACCTGTCTTGCCCCGACGTTACTCGACGCGCCCGGGTACGCCATCTCCACGGCCGGTGTGGCGACGCCGCGCCTATACCCCACAACCCGGCCTACCGTGTGCAGATGCCCCAGATTCAGGCTCAGGTCATCGTCGCGGTACCGCCGGCCACCGCCTTCGCGGTGTCGCAGACCACTGGTGCCGTACGCCTCCGCTGGGACCCGTTCATCCATCACCAGGAGCTGCTCGACGATGCGGTCAAGCCGGGCAAGGGCGTCCGTACCCTCACCCGCTCGCGGCACGGCCTGCGCATGGTCAGCCAGTACGTGTCGTACCGACCGCCGAGGTCCGTCGGCATGACGATGGTCGAGGGACCGTGGTTCTTCCGCACCTTCGGCGGTGGGTGGCGGTTCGAGGAGCTCGAGGACGGCAGCACCCGAGCGACCTGGAAGTACACGTTCACCTGCCGACCGGACCTCCTGCGGCCGGTGGCGGAGGCCATCGGCCGTCGGGTCCTGCAGCGCGACATCGACCGTCGCATCGCCGCGTTCGCCGTGGCCTGCACCAGGCCCGATGTCGTCCAGGCTGCGACCGGCGGGAGCGCGCCGAAACCCGGGTGAGGACAGCCCTGACGATCTGGGACGATGTCCGGCATGACTGACGCACCTGAGCCGCGCAATGCGCGGGTCCCGGACAAGCCCACCGTCGATGGACTTGAGGACCGCTGGGGTGCCGTATGGACCGAGCAGAAGACCTACGCGTTCGACCGTGCGCGCGCGCTGAGCCTGCCACGAGAGCAGGTCTTCTCGATCGACACTCCCCCGCCGACCGCATCCGGTTCGCTGCACGTCGGGCACGTGTTCGGCTACACCCACACCGACTGCATGGCGCGCTACCAGCGGATGCAGGGCAAAGAGGTCTACTACCCGCTCGGCTGGGACGACAACGGCCTGCCGACCGAGCGGCGCGTGCAGAACTACTACGGCGTGCGCGGTGACCACGGCACGCCCTACGACCCGGACTTCACCCCGCCGCTGAAGGGCGCCGAGGGAAAGTCGGTCAAGGCCGCTGACCAGGTGCCCGTCAGCCGCGCCAACTTCATCCCGCTGTGCGAAGAGCTCACGGTGGAGGACGAGAAGACCTTCGAGTCACTGTTCCGTCGACTCGGAGTCTCGGTCGACTGGGACCAGACCTACCGCACGATCGACGAACGGTCCCGAGCGGTGGCCCAGCAGGCGTTCCTGCGCAACGTGGAGCGCGGCGAGGCGTACCAGGCCGAGGCGCCCGGGCTGTGGGACGTCACGTTCCAGTCCGCGGTGGCGCAGGCCGAGCTCGAGGCGCGCGACTACCCCGGTGCCTTCCACAAGGTCAGCTTCCACAAGCCTGACGGCGGCACCGTGGAGATCGAGACCACTCGTCCCGAGCTCATCCCCGCCGCCGTCGCCCTCATCGCCCACCCCGACGACGAGCGGTACGCCGCCCTGTTCGGTACGACGGTCACCTCACCTCTGTTCGGGGTCGAGATCCCGGTGGTGGCCCACCAGCTGGCCGAGCCCGACAAGGGCGCGGGCATCGCGATGTGCTGCACGTTCGGTGACCTCACCGACGTGATCTGGTGGCGCGAGCTGCAGCTGCCGATCCGTTCGGTCATCACCCGCAACGGCCGCATCCAGGCCGAGACGCCCGAGTGGGTCGCCGGAGGTCCGGGTGAGTCGCTCTACGCCGAGCAGCTCGCGACCAAGACCGTGCACACCGCGCGTGAGGCCGTCGTGGCCGCTCTGCGCGAGTCGGGTGACCTGATCGGTGAGCCGGTCAAGACCCAGCGCAAGGCCAACTTCTTCGAGAAGGGTGACAAGCCGCTGGAGATCGTCACCAGCCGGCAGTGGTACATCCGCAACGGTGGCCGCAGCGCAGAACTCCGTGCTGCGCTCATTGCCCGCGGTGAGGAGATCGAGTTCCACCCGGCGTTCATGCGCAGCCGCTACGCCAACTGGATCAGTGGCCTCAACGGCGACTGGCTGATCAGCCGGCAGCGGTTCTTCGGCGTGCCCTTCCCGGTCTGGTACCCACTGGACGCCGACGGTGAGACCGACCACGAGCGCCCCATCTTCGCGCCCGAGAGCGCTTTGCCGGTCGACCCGGCGAGCGACGTGCCCGAGGGTTACACAGCCGAGCAGCGAGGCGTGCCAGGCGGATTCGTCGCCGACCCGGACATCATGGACACCTGGGCGACGTCCTCGTTGTCGCCGCAGATCGTCTCCGGGTGGCCGGTCACCAGCAACGCCGGCGACCGCAACGACGAAGAGCTGTTCGCCAAGATCTTCCCGATGGACATGCGCCCGCAGGGGCACGACATCATCCGGACCTGGCTGTTCGCCTCGGTCGTGCGAGCGCACTACGAGCAGGGCAGTGTGCCGTGGACCAGCGCCGCCATCAACGGCTGGATCCTCGACCCGGACCGCAAGAAGATGAGCAAGTCCAAGGGCAACGCGGTGACGCCCGAGGACGTGCTGCGTCAGCACAGTGCCGACGCCGTGCGCTACTGGGCACTGGCCGGGCGACTCGGCTCCGACGCGGCCTACGACGAGAGCCAGATGAAGGTCGGCCGCCGGTTGGCCATGAAGCTGCTCAACGCCAGCAAGTTCGCGCTGTCCTTCGGTGAGGTCGAGGGCGACCTGGCCACGCAGGTGACCCATCCGCTCGACCAGTCGATGCTGGCCGGCCTCCGCGAGGTCGTCGAGGGTGCCACCAAGGGCTTCGAGAGCTGGGAGTACACCCGCTCGCTGGAGCTGACCGAGTCGTTCTTCTGGACGTTCTGCGACGACTACGTCGAGCTCGTGAAGGACCGGGCCTACGGCGGGCAGGGTGACGTGGCCGCCGCCAGCGCACGAGCCGCACTCCGGATCGCTCT
Source organism: Luteipulveratus mongoliensis (assembly GCF_001190945.1). Taxonomy (NCBI): domain Bacteria; kingdom Bacillati; phylum Actinomycetota; class Actinomycetes; order Micrococcales; family Dermacoccaceae; genus Luteipulveratus; species Luteipulveratus mongoliensis. The sequence continues at coordinate 3,879,821 of NZ_CP011112.1, forward strand.
GGGCGTTCAGCTGCGGCTGCTCGCACCGTTCCTGCCCTACTCCACCGAAGAGGTCTGGTCCTGGTGGCAGGAGGGCTCCGTCCACCGCACCACATGGCCGACCGCCGACGAGGTGCCCACAGGTGGCGACCCGTCAGCGCTCGCGGCCGTCGGGACGGCCCTGGCCGGCGTCCGCAAGGCCAAGTCGGACGCCAAGTTGGGCATGCGCGCCGAGGTGACCGCGATGACGCTGACCGGTCCGGCCGCGGCGCTGGACCACGTGCGTGCCTCCGAGGGTGACCTACGGGCAGCCGGCAAGGTGACGGGGCTGTCGTACGCCGACGGCGAGACCATCACGGTCGCCGACGTCGAGCTGGTGCCGCCACCGCCGAAGGCCTGAGGCTCGGGCCAGATCACAAGTTCGACAAGGACAAGTAGGACGAGCCCGAACCATCGGGCTGTCACGTAACGTGCGCCCCATGTCTGGGGGGCAGGATCGTCGTGCCGACCTGGCGCAGCTGACCAGCAGCCGCGCCGGTGTTGTCACCGCGGTCACTGCGCTCGGCGTCGTCGTGCTGATGTACGCGGTCACGTCCGGCGCGCCGTTCGCGCACTCTCCTCAGCGGGACTGGGACCAGCCGACCCGCACCGTTGCGAACTCTTCATCGAGTGTCCCTACCTTCCCCACGCAGACCGGAGGGTCCGGGGCTGCTGCGAGAACGACGAGCGCCCTGTTCGGCATCGTCGGTGCGCTCATCATCTGCGCCATTCTCGCGCTCGTCGGCTATCTCCTCTTCGCCGTCGCCAGAGCGCTCCGGGACGGCTGGCGAGGACGCACGAAGCGGCGCCGCAGCGCTCTGGTGCCGCTGCCGCCCGCGATCGCGGATGCCGTCACCGCGGACGCGGCCGCACAACGCGCGGTGTTGGCCGAGGGTCCGCCGGCCAACGCGATCATCGCCTGCTGGGTTCGCCTCGAGGGTGCGGTCGCCGAGGCCGGGGTCGTACGCCGACCGAGCGAGACCTCGGCCGAGCTCACCATTCGCGTGCTGGACGAGCTGGAGGTCGACCACCGCGCGCTGCGCAACCTCGCCGAGCTCTATCGCGAGGCCCGCTTCTCCCGGCACACCGTCACCGAGAACCACCGCACTGAGGCTCGGCACGACTTGGATCGGCTCCATCGCAGCATCGAGACGGGGATCCAGTCATGACGCTGCGGGACCTGACCTGGGCCAGGCGCACGCTCGTCGTCCTGGTGCTCTGGGTGGTGCTGTCGTTGATCATGGAGTGGCTGCTCATGGACCCCGACTGGATCGGCACGCTCGCCGCCGCCGCCGCTGTCGCCGCCTTGTCATGGTTCATCGCCGACCACGTGCCTGCGCTCGAGGCGCCCGCATGGCAGACCGAGCCTCCGGGTCTGGTCCGCAAGCCGCCCGCGGACGGCCGGATGGGTGCGCTCCGGCGCGTGGTGAACCAGACCACGGATCCTCCGCCGCGTCCGGACCAGGCGCCCAGCAGCGCTCCGACTCAGCTGCAGACGATCCTGCTGGACGTCACAGCAGGACGGCTGCGTGCGCAGCACTCCACGACTGGGGACGAGACGGCCGTCGATGTCGTACGCCGTCTCGGACCGGGCCAGGACCCGCACCTGGCCGCCTACCTCCTGAGCGTGCCGGCACCACAGCTTGACGACCACGAGCTCAACGACCTGCTGTCCCGAATCGAGGCCCTGTGAGTACGCCCACCACCCCGCCCCTGAGCATCTCCGAGACCACTCATCTGGCCGAGAAGGTGCTGGACAACGTCGAGCAGGTCGTCGTCGGCAAGCGCACTGCGCTCGAGCTCGTCCTCGCGACCGTGCTGGCCGGCGGCCATGTGCTGCTCGAGGACCTGCCCGGTCTGGGCAAGACCCTCGCGGCACGATCCCTGGCGCAGACTCTCGGTCTCGACTTCACCCGGGCCCAGTTCACCCCGGACCTGCTACCTGCTGACCTCACTGGGTCGTTCATCTTCGATCAGGCGCGCTCGGAGTTCAGCTTCCGAGAGGGGCCACTGTTCACCGGCCTCCTCCTCGCCGACGAGATCAACCGGACGCCGCCCAAGACGCAGGCCGCGCTGCTCGAAGCCATGCAGGAGCGGCAGGTCACGATCGAGGGCAACACGTTCCGGCTGCCTCAGCCCTTCCACGTCATCGCGACCGCGAATCCCGTTGAGTACGAAGGGACTTACCCTCTCCCCGAGGCTCAGCTCGACCGCTTCCTGACCCGGGTGTCCTTCGGCTACCCCACCGAGTCCGAAGAGCACGAGGTGCTCCGGCGGCGCACAGCCCGCAAGCAGGAGGAGGTCGTCCTGTCGCCCGTGACCGATGCCAGCGGACTGGTCGCGGCTCAGTCCGCGATCGAGCAGGTCGACGTCGAGGCCACCGTGAGCCAGTACTGCGTACACCTCGCCCAGGCGACACGCCAGCACGCGCACGTCCAGATCGGCGCCTCGCCGCGCGGCTCCCTGGCGCTGATGCTCGTGGCGCGCGCCCGCGCCGTCATCAAGGGTCGCGACTTCGTGATCCCCGAGGACGTGAAGTCCGTCGGGGTGTCGGTCCTGGCGCACCGGGTCAGTCTGAAGCCCGAGCTGTGGATGACCGACCACACACCCAGCTCGGTCGTACGATCCCTGCTCGACTCCGTGCCCGTCCCCGCCACGAGCGGGCCGTCGGACTGATGGGCCAGCGGTCCGGCGAACGTCCGCCGCCCGGTGCGCCTGACACCGGGCGCTGGGTGATGACCGTGCCGTTCGTCCAGGGCGGGGTGATGGCAGGCGGCTGCGGCCTCGGTGCCGTGCTGATGCGGCGGCCCGACCTGTTGATCCTGGCGATGCCGTTCATCATCATCACCGCCTGGTCCATCGCGGTCCGGCCGCGACGCAACCCGGTTCTGCAGAGCTCGATCCGGCGCACCTGGCTGCGCGAGGGCGAGGTCTCCGCGTGGGATGTCCGGGTGGAGAACGCCGACGACGCAGAGCAGGTCGTCGCGGTGCTCGAGCCCGCCCATCACGTCGTGACCGAGCCGGATCTGGGCATCGCCGTCGCCCCGGTGGTCGATGGTTGCGCGGCCCCGACGATCACCTGGCAGGCACAGCGCTGGGGCCGCCGCACAGTCGGCAACGGCACCATCACCGTCATCTCGCCCTGGGCGGCGTTCCGCTACGGCCCGGTCCCTCAAGGGGGCGTCCTCACTCACACGGCACCACGCGAGGAGTACTTCACCGTTGCGGCGGCTGCGCCGCATCCCCTCGGCCTGGTCGGGCCCAACCGCAGCCGGCGACCGGGCGACGGCTCGGAGTTCGCCGATATCCGCCCGTTCCAGACCGGTGACCGGCTCCGACGTATCCACTGGCCGGTGTCGGCACGCACCGGTCAGCTGCACGTGCGGACGTCGTACGCCGAGCAGGACACCGAGGTCATGCTGCTGGTCGATGCGATCTTGGATGTTGGCGTCAGCGAAGGGATCGACGGCCGGGAGAGCTCGCTGGACCTCAGCGTCCGTTCGGCGTCCGCGCTCGCCGCACACTTCCTGGCACGCGGCGAGCGGGTCGGGCTGCACGTGTTCGGGATGCAACGGCCCATCCGGGTCCCCGCGGGGATGGGCGCACGTCAGCTCCGGCGGATCAGCGACTCGCTTGCCGAGGTCCGGCCTGACACCGGTTTTGGCAAGTCCCGCGTCATGTTCGCCCGGGTCCGCACCGGCGCCGGTGCGCTGGTCATCATGCTGAGCCCCCTGATCACGCGCGACGCGGCCGAGCAGGTCGCTCACCTGGCCCAGCGCGGACTCACCGTGGTCGTCGTCGACTGCCTGCCCCCGGACGTCGAGATCGCTGGCACGGACGACCCGTTGACCGCGACCGCATGGCGCATCCGACGGCTCGAGCGCGAGCTGGAGGTCGCGCGCCTGCAGGAGCGCGGCGTACCTGTGGTCCCGTGGCGTGGTCCGGGCTCGCTGGACCTGGTGCTCCGACAGATCTCCCGCAGGCCGGCGCACCGGTCGGTCGTGCGATGAGATTCCTCGAGACGCTCTCGGAGCGGATCCGCAACATGCACGCCGACCGCCTGCGGCTTGCCCTCGCCGTGATCGTGGTCGCGCTGCTCTTCTGGTGGATCACGGTGACGGCCGGCGACCCGTCGTTCCTCTGGTCGGTGATCTGGCTCCTGCTGCTTGCGCTGACCGTTCTGGACGTCCAGCAACCGATTGGCGCGATCTTCCTGGTGACCAGCGCCTGGCTCTGGTTCGTAGGCTCACCCTCGGTCACGACGTGGTGGGCGCTGCCTGCCAGCGGGTGCCTCCTGCTGATCCACGCGCTCCTGGCGCTGGCGTCCGAGGGACCCGAGATCGCACCGGTACCACCCGTCATCCGCGCGATCTGGCGGCGCCGGGTGCTGATCGTCCTCAGCCTGACCACCCTGGTGGCGCTCATCGTGCTCACCCTCGCAGTCCGCCCGGGGCACAGCCTGCCCCTGTCGATCATGGGACTGGCCCTGCTGACGATCGGTCTGGTGCTGCTGTCGCGCTACGCCACCGTGTCGACCCGTGACGCGGAGTCGAACACCAGCGAGGACTGAGCCTCAGTCGCGCAGCGCTCGCTCCGCCACCCACGCGATCGCGTCAGCGCTGTGCGCCGGGGTCCCGGAGGGCTGCATGACGTGACTCAGCACGACTCGCACCACGACGTCGATCGCGGCTTCGGTCTGGTCACGGTTGAACGGCACCTCGTAGGGCATCACCCGCTCGGTCACGACCTGCTTGGCAACCGTGAGCAACGACTCGGAATGGGTCGTCAGCAGCGGTAGTAGCTCGGTGTCGGCGCCGTGGGTCGCCGAGACCACGGCGCGCAGCAGCTCGTTGTGCGCGGCGAGCACGAGTACGTCGTGCGCCGCTTGACGAATTGCGTCGACCAGGTCGTCCGGATGGCTGTCGAACGCGGCCTCCACCGCGGACAGGAAGCGTCCGAGCTCGGTGAGGACCAGGGCCTCGGCGAGCGCGGGCTTGGACCCGATCTCGTTGTAGACCGTCTGCCGGCTGACGCCGACCTCATCGGCCAGTCGGGACATCGTCACCGAGGACCAGCCGGACGCCGTCGTGAGCTGCGCCGCGGCCGCGATGATGCGCTGCCGCGTGCTCTGCTCGATGCGCTCGCCCGCCAGATCCGCCGTCACGGGCCACATCGTAAGCAGGCTCATGCTGCGCTCGCGACTGCGTCGTCCCAGGCACACCGCTGCACGATGCGTCGGCGCAGCTTCATGATGTCCCGCGGGCGGTTGATCGTCAGTGCACCGACCAGCTGATCGCGGCGTCGGTACAGCGCGGTGAACCCGTCGATCTCTGAGCGGGTGACGACCACATCGTCGGCCCGAGGCGTACCGACGAACTGGATGCGGTGGTCGTACCAGTCCGACCAGAAGTACGGCACAGACGACAACGGACTGGCTGCACCTGGGTCGAGCAGATGTCGGGCGGCGGCCGCACCCTGCTCCGCGGCGTTGGTCCAGTGCTCGAGTCGCATCAGGTCACCGTCGAAGAGCGGGTTGGCCACGTGCGCCACGTCGCCGGCCGCGTAGACGCCGGGTACGCCGGTCGCCAGGGTCGCATCGCAGATGATGCCGCCGTCGGCGTGCAGTGGTACGCCGCTGCCGGCCAACCAGTCCGTCACGGGCCGCACGCCGATCCCGACGACCACCAGGTCCGCGGGCAGGATGGTGCCGTCCTCGAGCCGTACGCCGGTCACTCGGCCTTCGCTGCTCTCGAACCCAGCCGTGCTGGCACCCAGCCGCAACGCCGTTCCGTTGCGGCGGTGCAGCTCCGCGCAGGCGGCGCCGACATCCGGGCCGATCGACCGCACCAGCGGCAGGTCCAGCGCCTCGACCACCGTGACGTCGAGGTCCCGCTTGCGCGCCGCAGAGGCGATCTCCGAGCCGATGAAGCCGGCTCCGATGATGACCACCCGTGGGCTGCCGTGGAGCGCCGTGCGCAGCGCGAGCGCATCGTCCACGGTGCGCAGGTAGTGAACTCCCGACAGGTGCGCAGAGCCCGGCAGCACCCTGGAGGCGGCACCCGTCGCGACGACCAGGCCGTCGTACGACACCTGCCGGTCCGCGACCGACACGACGCGCGACTCGGCGTCCAGGTGATCAGCCGGAGCGCCGAGCATCAGCTCGACGTCCAGCTCGCCGCCGAGCTCGGACTCCGTGCGGTAGGGCGTCACCGCATCGGGGCCGTCGATACCGAGGAATGCCTTGGACAGCTGCGGGCGGTCGTAGGGCAGATGCTCCTCCGCGCCGATCAGGGTGATCGCGCCGCCGTAGCCCTGCCTGCGAGCTGCTTCGACGGCACGCAGGCCGGCGAGTGAGGCTCCGACCACCACCAGGCGGTCCATCGTCAGCCCTGCAGTGTCAGCGCGAGGACGGGGCAGGCGTCGACCGCCGCGCTGAGCTCGGTGCGGTACTCCTCGGCCGGCTCCTCATCGAGGATGTGGACGAAGCCGTCCTCACCCACCTCGAAGAAGTGGTCGGCCATGGCCTCGCACATCCCGAGCCCTTCGCATCGATCGCGATCAGCGACGATCTTCACGCTACCTCCACCTTCTCGATAGGGACGAAGTCGACCTTCTCACGCACGCCGCAGTCCGGGCAGCACCAGGAGTCTGGAATGTCCTTCCAGGCCGTGCCGGCCGCGAAGCCCTCGTGCTCGTCACCGGCCGCGACCTCGTAGACGTACGAGCAGCCTGGGCAGCGCGCGACCAGCACCTCGTTGTCGAACTCGTGAGCAGTCGCGTCGTCCAGCGTCTCATCGTGCTCGTGCACCGGAGCCGGATACTTCGCCAGGTACTTGTCGCGCTTGCGTGGGCTGATGTTGGCCAGCGTGATGTCACCGTCGAAGTGGTTCAGCACGCGCTGGTCCATCACGCGTCGCCAGATGGCCGGCACGATCGTCAGCACGATCATTCCTGCGTAACCGGTGGGCAGCACCGGCGACTCCTTGTAGTCGCGCAGCGCCTGGTACCGGCGAGTCGGGTTGGCGTGGTGATCGCTGTGCCGCTGCAGGTGGTAGAGCAGCACGTTGGTCGCGATGTTGTTGGAGTTCCAGCTGTGGCTGGGGTTGACCCGCTCGTAGCGCTGACGGCCCTCCTGACCGACCAGCTGGCGCTTCATGCCGTAGTGCTCCATGTAGTTGATGACCTCCAGGAGCGAGAAACCCATCACGGCCTGGATGAGGAAGAACGGTGTGATGGCGAAACCGTTCCAACCGCCGGCCCGCGGAGCGTTCCAAACCAGCGCCACCAGCCCCAGGTACAGCACGAGCGACATGACCCACGCGTTCAGCACCTCATTGCCGATGTGGAAGGGGTGGGTGTTCTTGCGCGCGTAGCGCTTCTTCTCCAGGTTCCAGGCACTCTTCAGCGAGCCGGAGACCGTGCGCGGCCAGAACTGGTAGAAGTTCTCACCCAGGCGCGCGCTTGCAGGGTCCGGAGGGGTCGCCACCCGCACGTGGTGACCGCGGTTGTGCTCGATGTAGAAGTGGCCGTAGCAGCTCTGCGCCAACGCGATCTTGGACAACCAGCGCTCGTTGGCCTCCTTCTTGTGACCGAGCTCGTGGGCGGTGTTGATGCCGATACCACCGACAGCGCCGATCGAGATGCTCAGCCCGATCTTGCTGATCAGGCTCAGATCGAGGTGGTCGACCACCAGCGGCTTGCTCCAGCTCATCCCGCCCAGCCAGTCGGTCAGATGCAGCACATCGGTGATGGCGTGGATCGGGTTGATGCCCACCACGATGGCCATCGCACCCCAGAGCCCGAGGTACTGGATCGGCAGGTAGAGGTAGGTGATCCACCGGTAGTACTTGTCCCTCTCCAGCGCCTCGATGAGGTCGTCAGGCGGGTTCTCCTGGTCCAGTCCAACGACGAGGTCGATCGCCGGAACGATGCCCAGGATGAGGATCGGACCGATCCACACCATCCACGACCAGCCGAGGTACAGGTAGGCGATGATGACGGCGATCGCCAGGGACGGGATTACGAGGCCGATCATCCACAGGTAGCGCTTCTTGTCTTTCCACTGCTCCGTGGAGCCTTCCGGGATCGTCCCCGTGCCAGGTGTCGCGGTGACCATGACGTCCTCTCCTCCATGCCGATTAGACAAAAAGGTAGAGTTTGTACACCGCGTTGGACAAGAGGCTCGCGGATGTCAATGTGACCGGCGCCACTTTGCCCCGGAATTCCGGGCCACGGTGCGTCCAGCATGCGAGACGCGGCCGGCCCACAGAGTGGGTCGACCGCGTCAGGACTCCGGCGTACGCCGGCGGTCAGGTCAGGCGGACTCCTTGCGCTGAGCGCGCTTCCGGGCCGGGGCGTCACGCCGCACGATCGTGGGGTTGACGTTGTCAAGAACGACCTCGCGGGTGACGACCACGCGGGCGATGTCGTCCTCGCTGGGCACATCGAACATGACCGGCTGGAGCACCTCCTCCATGATCGCGCGCAGACCGCGAGCACCGGTGCCACGCAGCATCGCCTGCTCGGCCACTGCCTCGATCGCGTCGTCGGAGAACTCCAGCTCGACGCCGTCGATCTCGAACATCTTCTGGTACTGCTTCACCAGCGCGTTGCGCGGCTCGGTGAGGATCGAGACCAGACCTTCGCGGTCCAGCGGCGCCACCGTGGTGATGACCGGGAGCCGGCCGATGAACTCCGGGATCAGCCCGAACTTCATCAGGTCCTCGGGCAGCACGTCGTCGAAGTGCTCAGCCGCGTCCTTGGCGGCTCGCAGCTCCGAGCCGAAGCCCAGGCCCTGCTTGCCGGCGCGCGCCTCGACGAGCTTCTCGAGGCCGGCGAAGGCACCCCCCACAATGAACAGCACGTTGGTCGTGTCGATCTGGATGAACTCCTGGTGCGGATGCTTGCGGCCACCCTGCGGCGGCACTGAGGCGGTGGTGCCTTCCAGGATCTTCAGCAGCGCCTGCTGAACGCCCTCGCCGGATACGTCACGGGTGATCGAGGGGTTCTCGCTCTTGCGGGCGACCTTGTCGACCTCATCGATGTAGATGATGCCGGTCTCGGCCTTCTTGACGTCGAAGTCTGCAGCCTGAATGAGCTTGAGGAGGATGTTCTCGACATCCTCGCCGACATAGCCGGCCTCGGTCAGCGCCGTGGCATCCGCAATGGCGAACGGGACATTGAGCATCTTGGCCAGGGTCTGGGCCAGATAGGTCTTACCGCAGCCCGTCGGCCCGATGAGCAGGATGTTGGACTTGGCGATGTCGACCGACTCCGCGTCCTTCTTGGGCGCCTGCTCAGCGGCCTGGATGCGCTTGTAGTGGTTGTAGACCGCGACGGCCAGCGCGCGCTTGGCGACATCCTGACCGACGACGTACTGCTCGAGGAACTCGAAGATCTCCCGCGGCTTGGGCAGCTGGTCCAGACCGAGCTCGGAGGACTCCGCGAGCTCTTCTTCGATGATCTCGTTGCACAGATCAATGCACTCGTCGCAGATATAGACGCCCGGGCCGGCAATGAGCTTTTTGACCTGCTTCTGGCTCTTGCCGCAGAACGAGCACTTGAGGAGGTCGCCGCCCTCTCCGATGCGTGCCACGCGCGTCCCTTTCGTTGGTCCGGACTGCCACTGCGTCGACGCCCCCTGCCGGACTATTGCGACCGGTGAAGCGGTGCGAGCGACGCTACCTCGATTGACTACGAGGATCCCTTATTGAAACCCATTCAAGCGTGGCGCACCGCGCCGGCACACCCCTGTCCGCTGATGGCGGAACGCCCTGGGTGTACGAGCGGGGCCGGGTCTCCCGACCCGGCCCCGCTCGTACGGCATGCCTTGCTCAGTCCTCGGCCGACGCCTTGCGCGTGTTGAGGACCTGATCGATGAGGCCGTATTCCTTGGCCTCCAGGGGCGTGAGGATCTTGTCGCGCTCGATGTCCTTCTCGACCTGCTCCTTGGTGCGACCCGTGTGCTTGGCCAGCGTGTCCTCCAGCCAGGCGCGCATACGCAGGATCTCGTTGGCCTGGATCTCCACGTCCGAGGCCTGACCGCCGGCGCCCTCCATGGCGGGCTGGTGGATCAGGATGCGTGCATTGGGCAGCGCGAACCGCTTGCCCGGCGCACCAGCGCCGAGCAGCAGGGCGGCAGCCGAGGCAGCCTGTCCCACCACGAACGTCTGCACGTCGGGTCGGATGTACTGCATCGTGTCGTAGATGGCGGTGAGCGCCGTGAACGAACCACCTGGAGAGTTGATGTACATCAGGATGTCCCGGTCCGGGTCCTGGCTCTCCAGCACGATCAGCTGGGCGATGATGTCATCCGCCGAGGCGTCGTCCACCTGCACGCCGAGGAAGATGATGCGGTCCTCGAACAGCTTGGTGTAAGGGTCCTGACGCTTCATCCCGTAGGACGTGCGCTCCTCGAACTGCGGGAGGATGTAGCGGCTCGTCGGCTGCTGCCCGCGCAATCCGCCGTACAGGTGTCCGGTCATGTCTGCTCCATAAGAGTTGGTCATGTCGATCTCGCTCACTCGGCCACATCGACGCGGTCCGTGGACCGCTCGAAGACGTGGTCGACCAGCCCGTAGTCCTTGGCGTCACCCGCTGAGAACCAGCGGTCGCGGTCGGAGTCGTTCTCGATCTGCTCGACCGTCTGGCCGGTGTGCTCGGCGATCAGCTCAGCCATCTGCTTCTTGATGAACAGCAGCTGCTCGGCCTGCGTCTTGACGTCCGAGGCGGTGCCCTGGATGCCACCGAGGGGCTGGTGCATCATGATCCGCGCGTGCGGCGTCGCGTAGCGCTTGCCCTTGGCGCCGGCAGACAGCAGGAACTGGCCCATGCTCGCCGCCAGGCCCATCGCCACGGTGGCCACGTCGTTGGGAACCCACTGCATGGTGTCGAAGATCGCCATGCCGGCGGTCACCGACCCACCGGGTGAGTTGATGTAGAGCCAGATGTCCTTCTCGGGGTCCTCGGCAGCGAGGAGCAGCAGCTGGGCGCAGATCGCGTTGGCGTTCTCGTCGCGCACCTCCGAGCCGAGGAAGATGATGCGTTCCTTGAGCAGGCGGTTGTAGATCTGGTCATCCAGGCCCGCGACCGCGCGCTGGGTCTCCATCGTTGTCACTGCTTCTCCATCCGTCGTGCCCTCACGGGTGCTGACCTCTTCGTGGACCCTAACGTTCGGTCTGCGCCGCTTCGTCCCGGGTTGGCCCGGTGTTCGCCGTGAGCAGAAGGTCCGGGCCAGGCGCTGGGCGTCCAGAGAACGGTCAGACGCCTTGCCCGGAGAACACCGCGCGCTGTCTGGCCTGCCACGACCCGGCGCGGTAGTAGGGCCCCGTCCAGGCATCCGTCTCGGCGAGCTTGCCCACGCCGGCGTCGGCCGGTGAGCCGGACCGGTGTCCCTGGGCCCACGCCCGGAAGACGAAGTGCATGAAGATCCGGTGGTACTCCGTCAGATAGATGTCGGCCACGCGTCGTACGACCTCGGCCGAACCCGCCGTACCCCGACCGCCGCGGATCACGACGGTGTTCTCCTCGTTGGTCGTCGTCGAGGCCACGGAGTAGTTGGCACTGCCGGTCAGCACGGTGGGGTCGTCGGTGAGCGGGTCGATCAGGATGATCTTGGTGTGCACGTAGCGCACGTGGGTGTTGAACCCGGTCAGCCGCTCCCCCGCCCACTGCTCCAACGGACCGTCGGCGAGGTGGGCACCGGTCGAGATGCGTACGTCCGGGTCGGAGGTCGGCACCCTGTCCTTGGCGGGCGGCGGCTTGTCGAGCAAGACCGTGCGCACGACGTCCTTGTCGGTCCGCAGGGTTTCCCGGAACACCGCATTGAGGCCGAAGGCACCCGTGATGTGCGAGCTCACCGTCGCGGAGTCGAACAGCCGGGCGTACCACTCCAGAACACCGTCATCGCCGTCCCGCGGCGAGAACACGCCGTCGACACCCTTGGGCGCCGGCACCGTGTCGTGGACCGGGTCAGCCGTGGTGTGCTGCGCACGCAGCTCCGCCGTGGTCGCGGGCGACTGGAGCCTGGTCCACTCGTCGAGGAACGCCTGCGCAACCGCCTTGTCACGGATGATGTGGCCGACGTTGGAGTGGCCGAAGATCGCGCCCTGCGTCAGGTTGGTCGAGCCGGTCCACACGGCAACAGGCTTGTCCTTGTGCAGCAGCACGAGGAACTTGTCGTGCATCAGCGCCGACACGTTCTTGGCATCACGCCACGTGATCGCCGGCAGCAGCCCGGCCTTGTCGGCGGCTTTGCGCGCGTCGGCCGCCGTCGTGTCGTCGGTGCCGTGACCGCGACCGTGGACAACCAGCCGCAGGTCCGCGCCGCGCTGGCTCGCCGCCGCAAGTGCGGAAAGCCCTGTCTCCCAAGTGAATTCGTAGAACGCTCCCCGCAGACTCCACTTGGCGGTCTTGGCCTCGCCGCAGAATCCGACGAAGGCCTCGCCCAGTCCTCTCGACAACCAGGTCATCGCCGGATCGGTCTCGGCCGCCGCCTGACGGGGCTCGTACCCGGCAAACCGCTTGGCGTACGCCTGGGAGCCGGCGACGCCGCGGTTGAACCAGATCCCGTGGTGCCCGTCGTCCTCAACCTCGGTCCGCACGTCGACCGCGGCCGTCGCGAGCTCGGTGAGTGCGCCCGGACGACCGCCCATCGCACTGATCTCATAGGTGTAGTCGTAGCCCGGTTTGGCCGTGTAGTCGCCCCACTGGAACCCCTGGATCGGATGGTCGCGGGTCGACCAGTCACTGCCCGGTGTGGGGTCCGGTACGACGGACGGGAACGTCTTCATCCCGCGCAGCCAGTAGGTCTCGTCCTCGGTGTGGTCGATGCGCCGGATACCGAAGCCGAGACAGTGCTTCGGAGATGTCAGGTCCATACCCAGCAGCACGGAGTGCGTGCCGGCGACGGCATGGACCAGCAGGCCGTCGTTGCTCGCCTGTGCTCGCATACCCCGACCGTAGGCCTGCGACATGAACGGCGGAAGAATCCTTCACAGCGTCCCGAGCAATGCAGCAGCGGCCGGACCCGTCGGGTCCGGCCGCTGCTGTGCGTTGCTGGTGGGTCGATCAGGCCTTGGCCGGTGCGCTCTCGTCGGCAGCTTCAGAGACCTCGGCCCCATCGGTGGCAGGCACCTCGGTCTCGGCCTCCGCGTCGGCGGTGGCCGCCTCGTCGGTGGCCTCGTCCTCGATGGTGTCCTCGTCCTCGCCGGTGTTGAGGCTGTTGAGGTCGACCACGTCACCGTTGGTGTCGACGACCTTCGCCTGCTCCAGGACCGTGCTCAGCGCCTTGCGGCGGGCGACCTCGCCCATCACCGCGGGCACCTGGCCCTGCTGGTCAAGCGCCTGCGCGAACTGGTTGGGGTCCATGCCGTACTGCTGGGCGCTCATGATGAGGTACTCGATGAGCTCCTCCTGAGACACCTCGACGTCGTCGCGCTCGACGATCTCGTCCAGCAGGAACTGCGTACGCAGGGCCTTGCGGGTGCTCTCGTCGACCTCGGCGCGGTGCTCGTCATCCTCGAGGCGGTCCTCGCCCTCGAGGTGGCTGTTGACCTCGGCCTCGACGATGCTGTCCGGCACCGCAATCTCGACGGTGTCGAGCAGGTGGTCCAGCACCTTGTCGCGCGCCTGCACGCCCTGCTCGAACCGCTTGCGCTGCTCGACCTCCTTGCGGACGTCGCCCTTGAGCTCGTCGATGGTGTCGTGCTCGGAGGCGAGCTGCGCGAAGTCGTCGTCGAGGTCAGGCAGCTGACGCTCCTTGACGGTCTCGACGGTGACGACGCACTCGGCGTCCTCGCCCTCGTGGTCGCCACCGGCCAGCGGCGCGCTGAACGTCTTGGTCTCGCCGGCCGCCATGCCCTCGAGCGCGTCGTCCAGGCCCTCGAGCATGTTGCCGGAACCAACCTCGTAGGAGACGCCGTTGACGGAGTCGATCTCCTCGTCGCCGATCGTGGCCTTGAGGTCGAGGGAGACGAAGTCGCCCTTGGCCGCGGCGCGCTCGACGGCGACCAGCGTGCCGAAGCGCTCGCGCAGCGAGGTCAGCTCCTCGTCGATGTCGCCGTCGGTGATCTCGATCGGGTCGACCTCGACCTGGATCCCGTCGAAGGACGGCAGGGTGATCGCGGGACGGATGTCGACCTCGACGGTGAAGTGCAGCTCGTCACCCTCGTCGGCCGGCACCTTGGTGATGTCGACGTCGGGCTGGCCGAGCGGGCGTACCTCGTGCTCGTCGACGGCCTTGCCGAAGAAGTCCGGGAGCGCCTCGTTGACGGCCTCCTGGATGACGGCTCCGCGACCGACGCGCTGGTCGATGATGCGGGCTGGGACCTTGCCCTTGCGGAAGCCGGGGATCTGGATCTGCTGGCCGATGGTCTTGTAGGCCGCGTCCAGGCTCGGCTTGAGCTCCTCGTACGGGACCTCAACGGTCAGCTTGACCCGGGTCGGGTTGAGGTTCTCGACGGCACTCTTCACTGCCAGCACTCCAGATTGATGTCGGTTGCGATGGGTCCGGGTCCGGCACGGATGGCCCCCGGAACAAGCTGCCGCGGGAGCTGCACGTGACGTGAGCCGCGGCACTAGCGGTCCATGGTAACGGCTCCGGCCCACCACCAACGACACACGGTCAGATCAGGGCCGAGCGCGCAGAACCCATGCCGACTCGACGATGCCGGGCGGGTGAGCCTGCGAGCCCGTCCGGAGGAGGAGACCAAGGCCATCAGACACAGAACGATGCCGGCGGGGCGAGCCTGCGAGCCCAGCCGGAGGAGGAGACCAAGGCAAATGGAAAGTCGGGGTAGCCGGATTCGAACCGGCGGCCTTCCGCTCCCAAAGCGGACGCGCTACCAAGCTGCGCCATACCCCGTACCTGACGTTGTGGCCGCTGCCCACTGGATGGGGGCCGATCCGCGCAGGTCACGCGGCTCAGACCGACTCGAGTTGGGGCGGGGTCCGTCGGGGCAGTAGGCTAACGCCCCGCACGACCTGCTCTGCACCGGGTGACCATTTCGCTCCGGTCGCGGCCGCCGGTCGTGCTTGCGGGTGTAGCTCAATGGTAGAGCCCCAGTCTTCCAAACTGGCTACGCGAGTTCGATTCTCGTCACCCGCTCTCTACAGCACCTGGTGCTGGGCGCGACACGCCTTTGGCGTCATTCCAGGGAGTTCCCAGGAATCGGCGTACGGCCCGTCATTCTGCAGATTTCTGGACATTCACTGCGAAATTCACGCTGCGTCACCCTCGACGGACCGCGAGGGGTATGCATAGGTTGGAGGCAGTCGTTCGGTGAAGAGCCGGACAAGACTCCGGCCAGGTGCCGGTACTTCGACAAGGAGTGATCAATCGTGGGTCTTCTGGATGACGCCAAGAACAAGGCCGAGGAGCTCAAGGACAAGATCGGCGGCGACAAGCTCAGCGAGGGTGTCGACAAGGCCGGCGACTTCGCGGACGAGAAGACCGGTGGCAAGTTCGGCGACAAGATCGACCAGGGCCAGGACATTGCCAAGGACAAGCTCGGCGGCGAGTGAGCCGACGCGGCTGATGTAGCCGCGAGTAGTTGAAGGGCCGGGGCGTATCGCCCCGGCCCTTCAATTGTGCTGTCTACCAGCGCATTTCAGCGTCAGTCGCGCCACACCAGGACGACCGCTCGGTCATCGTTCTCACCGGCGAGTGCCGCCGCGCAGATGCGGTCAGCCGCACCATCGCCGTCGGCGACCGCGCGATCCGCAGCGCCCAGCATGCGGGTCACGCCTTCGGTGAGGTCCATGTCGTGCGTCTCGATCACACCGTCGGTGTAGAGCAGCAGCGCGTCGCCACGCTCGAGGCAGCCGTGGGACCGGGCGAACTGTGCGCAGTCGGGGTCCAGCACGCCCAGCAGGACGCCGTCAGCGCCGTCCACGGGCGCCCAGCGGTCCGAGGCCGACTGGTAGTGCAGGGCAGCGGGGTGACCAGCCGAACCGACGTCGTACGCGCCCGTCTGCAGGTCGAGGGAGACGTGCACGGCCGTGGCGAAGCCTTCGGGCCAGCCCTGGCGCAGCAGGTAGCTGTTGGCGGCCGGCAGGAACCGCGACGGCTCCGTGGCGCCGAGGAGGCTGGCGAACGCACTCGAGAGCATCAGGGACCGGGTGCCGGCCTGCAGACCCTTGCCGGAGACGTCCACGAGCGCCATCTCGAGGTGATCGGCCGACGAACGGTTGGAGACCAGGAAGTCGCCGGAGAACGCATCGCCGAAGGCCGGCTGGATGCTGCTCTCCGCGTGCCAGCCCTGCGGCAGGTCGGTGGGGATACGGCCCAGCTCGCGCAGCCGGTCACGCAGGTCGACCAGCATCGTCGCGCCGGCCGCCGGCGACATCCCGAGGTTGGCCCGCCGGCGGTCGACGGCGACGAGCAGCAGCATCACGACGGCGAGCGCCGCGAGCAGCGTGGGTGACGTCGTGGGGTTGCCGTGGGCGCTCGACGCGGTCAGCACCAGCGCGGCGCCGGACGCCGCGAAGACGGTGTACATCTGCACCGCGTGCAGGAAGAGTCCCGCGGCGACGACGATCGGCACGAAGGGCGCGTACGACATGTGCTGCGGCCACATCTGGAGCGCGGTCGACGTGATGAGTACGAGCGCGAGGAGGACCATGACGGCGGCGCGTTGCGCCGGCGCGGGCCCATCGACCACACGTCGGACGGGCCGGGCGATACGCCGCGGAGCTGCTGTTACATCAATGGCCACGGCGTGAAGTTATCCCCGGAAAATAGGGGTTCCCGAGATCTTTACTACTTCCTTAACCGGCTCTTCCCTGATCCAGACACTCGGTCGCGGTATACGATGTCAAGCCCCGTCAGGCAAAGATTTGTCCTGTTCGTACGCGGCCACCATGTCGAGCCGTCGCTGGTGCCGTTCTTCGCCGGTGAACTCGGTCTTCAAGAAGACGGTCACCATCTCCTTGGCTTCCTCGACGGCGGTGAATCGACCGCCGATCGAGATGACCTGAGCGTTGTTGTGCAGTCGCGCCAGCTCGGCGAGCTCGGTGTTGTAGCAGAGCGCGGCACGCACCCCGGCGACCTTGTTGGCCGCCATCTGCTCGCCGTTCCCAGACCCACCCAGCACGATGCCGAGCGATCCCTCGTCGGCGGCAACGGCTTCAGCCGCCCGCAGCACGAAGACCGGGTAGTCGTCCTGGGCGTCGTAGTCAGCGGGACCGTGGTCGATGACCTCATGG
This sequence comes from Luteipulveratus mongoliensis, assembly GCF_001190945.1. NCBI lineage: Bacteria > Bacillati > Actinomycetota > Actinomycetes > Micrococcales > Dermacoccaceae > Luteipulveratus > Luteipulveratus mongoliensis. Next base: position 3,897,044 of record NZ_CP011112.1, read on the forward strand.
CCCTGCTCCCCCAGCCACGTCACCAGTGCCCGTTGCAGCTCGTACGCCGCGTGGTCTCCTCCGATGTGAACTCGCACGGCGCCCATCCTGCCATCGGTGTGCTGTGTCACGATGCCGGGGACTGACCCGTCATCTGTGATCACTCTGGAGCCCACCTGTGCCTGGCAAGAACCTCACCCGCGAGGAAGCGCGTACCCGCGCAGACCTGCTGACTGTCGCGTCCTATGCCGTGACGCTCGACCTGACGACCGGAGCCGAGACATTCCGGACCCGCGCCGAAGTCGCCTTCGATGCGCAGGGAGGTGCGAATTCGTTTATCGACTTCCTCGGCGAATCCGTGCAGGCGATCACGCTCAATGGTGAATCACTAGATCCAGCAACCCATTTCGACGGCTCTCGGATCGAGCTGACTGGCCTGCAGGAGCACAACGAGCTGACCATCGAGGCCACCGGTCGCTACATGAACACCGGCGAGGGCCTGCACCGGATGGTCGACCCGACCGACCAGGAGGTCTACCTCTACACGCAGTTCGAGGTCGCCGACTGCCGTCGGATGTTCCCGGTCTTCGAGCAGCCCGACCTCAAGGCGACCTACCAGTTCACGGTGACCGCACCCGCGCGCTGGGAGGTCATCAGCAACCAGCCGACGCCCGACCCCGTGGCCGCACCGCAGACGTACACCAACGTCAAGGGCGAGGAGGAGCCAGCGGCGACCTGGACCTTCGAGCCGACCGAGCGGATGAGCTGCTACATCACGGCTCTGGTGGCGGGGCCGTACGACGTCGTGCGCGATGAGGTGCAGACCCGTGGCGGCACCATCCCGCTCGGGGTCTACTGCCGCAAGTCGCTGCGCCCCTACCTCGATGCGGACAACATCTTCGACTGCACCAAGAAGGGCTTCGCGTTCTTCGAGGAGGAGTTCGACCAGGCCTACCCGTTCACCAAGTACGACCAGCTCTTCACGCCGGAGTACAACGCGGGCGCGATGGAGAACGCCGCCTGCGTGACGTTCGCCGAGATCTACATCTTCCGTGCCAAGGTCTCCGACGCCCTCATCGAGCGTCGGGCCCTGACGATCCTGCACGAGCTCGCGCACATGTGGTTCGGCGACCTGGTCACGATGAAGTGGTGGGACGACCTCTGGCTCAACGAGTCCTTCGCGGAGTGGGCGTCGACGACCTGCCAGGCGGAGGCGACGCAGTGGGAGTCGGCGTGGACGACGTTCGGCACCGCTGAGAAGGCCTGGGCCTACAGCCAGGACCAGCTCTCCTCCACCCACCCGATCGCGGCCGACATCACCGACCTCGAGGCGGTCGAGGTCAACTTCGACGGCATCACCTACGCCAAGGGCGCCTCCGTCCTCAAGCAGCTAGTGGCGTACGTCGGCCGGGAGCCTTTCGTGGCCGGGCTGCGGACCTACTTCGCCAAGCACAAGTGGGGCAACACCACCCTGACCGACCTGCTCGTCGAGCTCGAGGCGACCTCGGGCCGGGACCTGAGCCAGTGGTCCAAGCTCTGGCTCGAGACCGCCGGGGTCAACACGCTGACACCTCACATCGAGACGGACGAGGCCGGGGTGATCACCTCCGCGGTCGTCGAGCAGACCGCCACGGAGGAGCTGCCGACGCTGCGGCCCCATCGTCTGGCTGTGGGTCTTTATGCGCTGCAAGGTGATTCGCTCGTCCGCACTGAGAGCATCGAGGTCGACGTCGACGGCGCGCGCACGGAGCTTCCGGCGCTGGTCGGCAAGGTCAAGGGTGACCTGCTGCTGCTCAACGACCAGGACCTCGCCTATGCCAAGATCCGCCTCGACGCGGACTCCTTGCGGACCGCGCTGAAGCATCCGCGAGCGTTCACCGACTCCCTGCCCCGGGCTCTGGTCCTGGGTGCGGCGTGGGACATGACCCGCGACGCCCAGCTGCCGGCCCGCGACTTCGTACGGCTCGGCCTCGACGCGCTGCAGGACGAGACCGACTCCAACCTGCTGCGGGCCCTGATCGGCCAGGTCGGCGCCGCTGCGACGCGTTATGCCGCACCCGAGCACCGCGATGCTTTGCTGACCGAGGTCACCAAGACCCTTCGTGCGCTTGCGGTCTCGGCTCAGCCAGGCAGTGACGCACAGCTGCAGCTGATGGAGGCTTTCGCCGGCGAGGCGCACACGGATGACGACGTGGCCTACATCCGCGGGCTCCTCGACGGCACCAGCACGCTGGCGGGCCTGGAGGTCGACACCGAGATGCGGTGGACCTTGTTGACGTCACTCGCTGCTGCCGGCGCCGCTGATGACGCCGCGGTGGCCACCGTGCAGCAGCAAGACCCGACGGCAACCGGTGCCGAGCGCGCGGCGCGCGCCCGGGCCGCGATGCCGACGTCCGAGGCCAAGGCCGACGCCTGGACGCAGGTCGTCGAACGTGACGACACGCCCAACCAGACGCTGCGGGCCATCGGTGTCGGCTTCCAGACCGTGCACGACGCCGAGCTGCTCGCGCCCTACATCGAGCGCTACCACGACTCGATCGCGGCGGTCTGGAAGGAGCGGACGATGGCCACGGCCGGCTCGATCGCCACGCTCATGTACCCCTCGCCGCTGGCCAGTCAGGCGCTGCTGGACGCCTCCGAGCGGTGGCTGTCCGAGAACTCGACCGCTTCTGCCGGGCTCGTCCGGGCCGTGGCCGAGAACCGCGACTCGGTGCGGCGCGCGCTGCGCGCCCAGGCGTACGACGCGGCACAGGCCTGATCTGTCGTCGCCGGGCGGCGAGCCCTCGTCAGGTGAGCACTTCAATCACCTCACGTGCGGCTCGTTGTCCGGCCTCGACGGCACCCTCCATGTAGCCGCTCCAGGCGGCTGCGGTCTCAGTGGCGGCCCAGCTGATCGGCCCGATCGGTGCGGTCAGCGCCTGGCCGAAGTGGATCCAGCCACACGGCCCGGGGTTGGCGTTGTAGCAACCCCGGGTCCATTGCCGCTCGACCCAGGCACCCTCGACGATGAGGTCCGGCTGGGCGGCCCGCGGCCCGAAGTGTCGGCCGAGTTCGGCTCGTAGCGCGTCCTGCCGCTGCGCCTGCGGCCAGGCGCCGGCAACCCTGGCCGATTCACCCTCCAGGAACGCCAGGATGATTCCGGGACCGCCCGAATCTTCAGGCATACCACTGTCATTCGACATCCGGGCCGGGCCGGGAGCAGAGATGAGCTGACCATTCAAGCCGTCGGCACGCCAGAACGGTTCGTCGTAGATCGCGAACGCCTTGAGCGCCGATGCCTGTGGCATCCGCTGCGTCAGCTGGTCGCGCTGGCCAGGCAACGGCGGGTCGTACATGATCCGTCCGGCGAGAGTGGGAGCCAGCGCGACGACCACCCGTCGTCCGCGCGCGACGAGGCCGCCGCGGCAGGTCACCGTGACCTGGTCCGGCGCGTGCTCGATCTGCAGCACGGGCGACCTCAGTACGACCCGCTCCCCCAGCGCTGCTGCGAGCCGCAGCGGAATCTGCGACGTGCCACCGATGAACCGCCGTGTCTGCGCACCGCCCTCGGACTCCGACAGCAGATCGGCGGAGACCCCGCAGCTGACGACATTGACCAGCAGCCCCAGCAGAGAGACCTCGACGGTCGGCACGGCAAGGATGCCGACGGTGCAGATCTCCAGCATCGACCGCGCAATCGGGGAGAGACCCTGTGCGTCGTACCACTGGCCCACGGTGATCCGGTCCCACTCGTCGGCGTGCGGGGCTGCCCACGGCTGCTCGGCGCTCACCTCGGCAGCCATCCGGTCCAGCGTGCGCAGGACCCGCTCGACACCGGCCATGTCCTCGCCGTACGCGGAGTGGAACGCCTCTCCCCGCAGCACCCGGCCGTCGAGCTCGTACGACGTCTCGCCCTCCTCGAACTGTGGGTACAGCTCGATCCCGAGCTCGCCGGCGAGTGCCTCCATCCGGTGATGGGTGTCGCCGATCCATTGAGCACCGAGCTCGAGATGCACTCCGGGCAGCGCCTCCTCGGTGAGGATGCGTCCACCGACGCGCTCGTCCGCCTCGAGCACGAGCGGCTCGAGGCCGGCTGCCAGCACCTCACGCGCAGCGATCAGGCCGGACAGCCCCGCACCCACCACGATCACATCGGCCTCGCGCGACATCGCCACTCCTTCAGGTCGTAGGGCTGCAGTGCTAGGAGTCGAATCCCAGGCCCATCCGGTCGAGCGTCCGCAGCCAGAGGTTGCGATGACCCGCATGCTGGTCGGCGTGCTCAATAGCCTTCTGCGTCAATCGAATTGCGAGAGTTCGAGCGGGCTCGGGCGGGAACGGCAGGGGCTTGCGGCGGACCATCTCCAGGCGGGTCCGCTCGGTGTCGGCACCGCTGAGCAGGTCGAGCATCACGCGCGCACCGAACCGGCTCGAGCCCACACCCAGGCCGGTGTAGCCGACGGCGTAAGCCAGGCGACCGTCGTACGCCGTCCCCCAGAACGGGCTGAACCGGCTGCAGGTGTCGATCGCCCCACCCCATCGGTGCGTGAAGCGCAGTCCCGCGAGCTGCGGGAAGGTCTCGAAGAAGTGCTGGGCGAGCGTGGCGTACGTCGCCGGTCGCTGGTCGTACTCGGTGCGCACCTGTCCGCCGCGGTGGTAGACGGCGTCGTAGCCACCCCACAGAATGCGGTTGTCGGCTGTCAGCCGGTAGTAGTGGAACTGGTTGCCTGCGTCCGAAAGGCCCTGTCTCCCCTGCCAACCCACCGTCGCGCGCTGCTGCGGTGACAGCGGCTCGGTGACCAGGACGTAGTCGTACACCGGGACGATGTAGTGGCGCAGCCGGCGCAGCAGACCGGTGAACACATTGGTGCCCAGGGCGATCTGGCGAGCGCGGACCGCGGCGTACGCCGTGCGCACCCTGACGTCGACTCCGTCCCGCTCGAGACCGGTCACGGGGCTGTGCTCGTGGACTCGGACGCCGATGTCGAGGCAGGCGCGGCGCAGACCCCAGGCGAGCTTGGCCGGGTGGACGAGCGCAACGCCTTCGGGGTCGTACAGCCCGGCGAGATAGGTCGGCGACGCCACCAGGTCACGCGTCCGATCCTGATCCAGCAGCCGCGCACCGCCACCATGCGCGGCGAGCAGGTCTGCCAGCTCACGCAATTCGTCGACCTGCCAGTCGGCCACCGCGACGTCCAGCTCGCCCGTGCGTTCGAACTCGGCGTCGATGCCGTACCGCAGGAGCGTGTCCTCGATGCCGTCCAGATTGTGCCCGCCCATCTCCTGCAGGCGATCGAACTCGGCCGGATAGCGCGACAACCCGTTGGCCTCGCCGTGGGTGAGGCTGGCCGCGCAGAAGCCGCCGTTGCGGCCCGACGCGGCCCAGCCGACGGTCCGGCCTTCCAGGAGCACGACATCGCGACCCGGATCGTCCTCCTTGGCCTGCAACGCGGTCCACAGGCCGGTGTAGCCGCCGCCCACGACCACCAGGTCCGCCTTGGTGTCACCAACCAACGCCGACGTCGGCTCGGGAGCTGCGGGATCGGCCAGCCAGAAGACCGCAGGCTCAGCGTCCGCAAGCGCCGAAACGGCCGAGGAAATCATGATTGATGGTAGTTCCGGGGATCGGCGAAAGGCCCCGACTCGGCGGTTAACCGACGGCTACTGTTCGCAGCAGTGCACCGCTGGATGCGGGCGCCCTCGGACGGAGGTCGATGACCATGACCACGCAGTCTCCCGAGCGGCCGGCCGCCGGGGATCTGGCCGAGCACAAGGGCCTCCACGAGGACAGCCTGACCTTCTCCAGCACCTTGTCGATCGGGCTCGCCTCGGTCGCGCCCGCCTACTCCCTCGCCGCCACCCTCGGCTACGTCGTCATCGAGGTCGGCGTGCTGGCCCCGGTCGCGGTGATCCTCGGATTCATCCCGATGCTCCTCACCGCATACGCCTATCGCGAGCTCAACCGCGTGATCCCGGACTGCGGCACCACGTTCACCTGGGCGGCCAAGGCGTTCGGCCCGCGTACGGGCTGGTTCGGCGGCTGGGTCATGACCCTGGCCGGCATCATCGTCCTGACCAACCTCGCAGAGGTCGCTGCCCGCTACACCTACGACCTCGTCGGCCTGGACGCACTGGCCGAAAACCGTTTCTGGGTCACGGTTCTCGGCGTCATCTTCATCGCCGTGATGATGTACGTGTCCTACCGCGGCATCGAGATCGCCGCCTGGATGCAGAACGTCATGGTCGCGTTGCAGTACATCGCCCTGGCCGTGCTCGTGGTGGTCGCCTTCATCGCGATCGCCGGGGCGGACCGGCCCGACACCTCCATCGACGTGTCGGCGTCCTGGTTCAATCCGATGGAGTTCTTCAACGGTGGCGGCGGCTTCTCGGCGCTCGTCGAGGGCATGATCCTGATGCTCTTCATCTACTGGGGCTGGGACACGATCCTGTCGCTCAACGAGGAGACCAAGGAGCGCGCCAGCACACCCGGTCGCGCAGCGGTGGTCGCGACCGTCATCCTCCTGGTGACCTACCTGCTGACGAGCGTCGCGACGGTGTCGTACGCCGGAGTCGGCTCCGAGGGCATCGGGCTCGGCAACGAGGACAACGCCGACGACGTGTTCCGAGCCATCGGCGAACCTGTCCTGGGCGGCTGGAACTGGATCGTCCTGCTGGCCGTGCTCGTCTCGGCCGCGGCAGCGACGCAGACCACGATCCTGCCGGCCGCGCGCGGCACGCTCGCCATGGGTGTCTACCGCGCCCTGCCACGCGAGTTCGCCAAGACCCACCCCAGATACCTCACCCCGTCGACCTCCACCCTGGTCATCGGTGGCGTGGCGATCGTGCTCTACATCGCGCTCAGCCTGCTCGGCGAGAACGCCTACGGCGACGTGCTGCTGGCGATCGGGTTGCAGATCGCGCTCTACTACGGCCTGACGGCGCTCACCTGTGTCTGGTATTTCCGCAAGGACATCGCCCGCGGTGGGACCGATCTGTGGGTCAAGGGCGTCATGCCTCTCGTCGGCGGTCTCATCCTGGTGTTCGCGTTCTGCTGGAGTGCGAAGGACATGTTCGCGGCCGACTACGGCTACCTCGGGTCGTGGACCGTGCCGGGCCTCGGGTGGGACATCGGCAGCGTCTTCCTGCTCGGCATGGGGTCGATCCTGCTCGGGCTCCCCATCATGGAGTTCCTCGCCCGCCGTGCTGAGCAGCGTCCGTACTTCGCGGGCGAGACCTTGCATCGCGACACGCCCGTCCTCGCTCCGGAGGCCTGAGGCTCCGAATCCCGTTGGTGTCCGGGCAAACTCGAACTAGGCGCTCAGCTCATCGACGATCGCCTGAATGCGGCGCTGACGCGTCTCGTCCTGCTTGGCGGATTCGACGGAGAGCACCCGCTGGAGCTGCTTGCTGTATGACAACGCGTCGAATGCGGCACGCGCGCCCGGGCGCGCATCGAGAGCATTCGCGAGGACGTCGGGCACGTCCACGGTGCGCGGCGCCGTGTCGTGCTCGAGCTCGACCTCCACCACGTCACCGGCCGAGACCCGCGCCGCTTCCCGATTGATCGCGCTCAACGGCAGCATGTAGTCACCGGAGTAGACCGCGACCGTGCTGCGGTAGGTGTGGCCGCCGATGGTCACCCGCACCGGCGGCTTCTTGCCAACACCGATCGCCTCGATCACCTCTGCGGGCACGCGGAGGCCGGTCGCCGTCTTGCCGTTGAGCTCAACAGTCGTCGTGAACCGATGAGTCATCCCTGCGGCTGCTTCTGGGTCACGTTACGGATCAGGCGCTTGGCTCGCCGCGACACCATGACCTCCTCGAGCGTCACCGGCTCACCGTCCGGGCCGGCCAGGGGCAGGCGCCAGTTGGGGTACTCCTCGTCGGTGCCCGGCTGGTTGATGGTGCGTACGTCGCCCACCAGGTCCGAGACCGCGACGCCGATGAGTCGGGCGGGGCTCCAGGTGAGGTAGCGGTGCAGCGCATCGACCTGGTCCTCGACGGAGGCGGACTCGGTCAGCAGGTTGCGTCGGCGCAGCTCGGCGAGCACGGCCTCCCGCTGCGCATCGTCGGCGGCGGTCTCCTCCTCGAGCGAACGGGTGAGCAGTCCGAGCTGGTTGCGCACCCGGATGTGCTCACCGTCGAGGTAGCCGGCGGTTGGTGGCAGGTCGTGCGTCGTGACCGTTGCCAGGCACAGCTCGCGATAGCTCTCGGGGGACTTCGGCTGCACGCCGTCCTCACGCTCGAACCACAGGATGGAGGTGCCCAGCAGGCCGCGGTCGGAGAGGTAGTCGCGCACCCAGTCCTCGACGGTGCCGAGGTCCTCACCGATGACCAGGGCACCGGCTCGCTGCGCCTCAAGGGCGAGGATGCCGACCAAGGCCTCATGGTCGTACCGCACGTAGGTGCCCTCCAACGCCTGGCGACCCTTGGGCACCCACCACAGCCGGAACAGACCCAGGATGTGGTCGACCCGCAGCCCACCCGCGAGGCGCAGGATCGTACGGAGCATGTCGCGGTAGGGCGCGTAGCCCGCCTCGGCGAGCCGGTCGGGCCGCCACGGTGGCTGGCTCCAGTCCTGACCCAGCTGGTTGTAGTCGTCAGGCGGGGCGCCGACGCTCACACCTTGAGCGAGCACGTCCGCGAGCGCCCAGGCGTCTGCTCCGCCAGGGTGTACGCCGACGGCCAGGTCGTGCACGACGCCGAGTGACATGCCCGCAGCTGAGACCTCCCGCTGGGCGTCCGCGAGCTGGCTCTGCACGATCCACTGCAACCAGGAGTGGAACTCGACCTCGTCGGCGAGCCGCTCGCGCTCCTGCGCGACCGCCTCGCTGCGCGGGTCACGCAGCTCTTCGGGCCAGGTCTCCCAGGGCAGCCCGCGATCCATGACGAGGGCGCACCAGGTGGCGTAGTCGACCAGCCCCTCGCCCTCGCGTTCGCAGAACTCCTCGAAGTCCCGGCGCCGACGGTGGGTGCGCTCCTGGCGGAAGACCATCCGCAGCGCTGCCTGCTTGGCCTCCCACGTGCCGTCCCGGTCGAGGTCGGCCAGCGCGTTGAGGCGCCGCGCGTCGTCGCCGTGCCACTCGATCATCTGGTGCTCGGCCGCTGACAGGTAGCCGACCTCGGGCACCTCCTCGACCCGGATGTACATCGGGTTGACGAAGCGTCGCGACGTCGGCAGGTAGGGCGAGGGCTCCATCGTCGGGATCGGCTCAGCCGCGTGCACCGGGTTGATCAGGACGAAGTCCGCGCCCTGGCGAGCACCCCAGGTGCCGAGCTCGGCGAGGTCCGCAGCATCGCCGAGGCCCCATGACCGCTCGGAGCGAACGGAGTACAGCTGCGTCATCAGACCCCAGGCGCGCGAGCGCTTCAGCGGAGCCGGCAGCTCGAGTCGTCGCGGCGTGACGATGACTGATGTGGTGGCCACCTCGTCGCCATAGGTGACCTCGAAGCCGTGGTAGCCGAGGGGCAGATCAGGCGGCAGCTCGAAGGTGATCTCGCTGGTGAGCGTCCCGTCGATCTCACGTGGCTCGACGACGTGATCGGCCTGGACGACCTTGCGCTCCTCACCGTCCTCGAGGTGCAGCAGCGCGACCGGCTCGGCGCCGTCCGGCACATGGACGGCCACCCACGGCGTCCACCCCTGCCTGAGTACGACGACGCGCGGCAGCACCCGACGCCACGGCTCCTCCTGCCGGCGAGCGAGCGCCTCCTCCGTCTTGTCCAGCGTCGAGGCGTCGACCTCGAGTGCGGTGAGGACCGTGCGGATCGTGTCGTCGGAGACCCGGACATGGTTGCCACGCCAGTCCCAGTACTCCGTCGCGACGCCGTAGGCGCGAGCCAGGTCCAGGAGCGGGGAGGGAGCAGCGTGGGACACAGATCCTGCTTTCGCAGACGGCGGGTAGGGCTGCTCCGAGTGTCGCAGAGCACCCGTCCAGACGCGAGATGACGTGGCGGGGCGACCGGCGTACAGATGGGTTGGGAGGATGGCCCGATGAGCTGGGACTGGTGGAACGGATCAGAGAACGCGCACGGGCGCCCGCTGATGGTGATCGGCATTGTCCTGGGCGCCATCGTCATCCGCTGGCTGATCCATCGCATGATCGGCCGCGCCGTGCTCGCTATGGAGCAACGCCGGCCCTCGGCCCAGAGCGGCCGCGCCACCAGGGTGCTGCGTCAGGCAACCGGCCTGGACGACCAGCGTCGGCTCCAGCGGGCGGCGACCATGGGCTCGATCCTGCGATCGGTGACCACGATCGTGGTGTTCACGGTCGCAGCGCTCACGCTGCTGGCCGAGATCGGTGTCCCTCTCGCCCCGCTGATGGCGTCCGCGGGTGTCGGCGGTGTCGCGCTCGGCTTCGGTGCGCAGAGTCTGGTGAAGGACTTCCTGTCCGGCATCTTCATGATCGCCGAGGACCAGTACGGCGTGGGCGACGTCATCGACACCGGCGAGGCAGTCGGCACGGTCGAGGAGGTGTCGCTGCGGATCACCCGGCTACGCGATGCGAGCGGAGTCGTCTGGTACATCCGCAACGGCGAGATCATCCGGATCGGCAACCGGTCACAGGGCTGGTCCACCGCGGTGGTTGACGTCCCGGTCGCGTACGACCAGCCGATCGAGACCGTCCTCACGGTCCTGCGAGAGGTCGCGACGACCCTCAACCAGGAAGAGCCATGGAAGGACCGGCTGCTCGAGGTCCCGGAGGTTGCCGGCGTCGAGTCGGTAGCCGGCGGAGTCATGACCATCCGGATCATCGCGAAGTGCGCCCCCAACGAGAACTTCTCAGTCTCGCGCGAGCTGCGTGAGCGCTCGAAGGTCGCCCTCGACAGGGCGGGAGTCCGCGGACCCGGCTTCGCGGCGTACGGCGGCCCGGAGGCACCGGCGCCCGGCTGAGAGACTGTCGCCGTGACCGACACGTTCTACGACCAGGTCGGCGGACACGAGACGTTCGCCAAGCTCGTGCACGAGTTCTACCGGGGGGTCGCCGGAGACCCGCCGCTGCGCGCGCTCTACCCCGATGAGGACCTCGGGCCGGCCGAGCAGCGCTTCCTGATGTTCCTCGAGCAGTACTGGGGCGGGCCGACGACCTACTCCGAGCAGCGCGGCCATCCTCGGCTGCGGATGCGGCACATGCCGTTCGCGGTGACGCCCGACCAGCGGGACCGCTGGCTGCTGCACATGATGGCCGCCGTCGACACCCTCGACCTGGATGAGTCGCACGACCTGGTGCTGCGCGACTACCTCACGCGCGCGGCGTACTCGTTGGTGAACCAGCTCGACGAGGAACCCAGTACCTGATCTCGCGACCGGTCACCGGCCGTCGTACGACTTGAGGAAGCGTGCGCTCCACCGCACTATCCCTCGCGTCGAGATGCGTGGTCGAATCGATTCGACAGCGACCGGTCCGCTGCCTCAGACTGGATGGGTGACTGAGACGACCACGTCCGCCCAGCCTGCGGTCCGCACTGTCCACACCGGCACTCCCGACGGCGCGGCATGGTGGCGCGACGCGGTGATCTACCAGATCTATCCGCGGTCCTGGGCTGATGGTGACGGTGACGGCGTCGGCGACCTGCCCGGGATCATCGGGCGACTCCCCTACCTGCGCGACCTCGGCGTGGACGCCATCTGGCTGTCGCCGTTCTACGTCTCACCGCAGGCCGACGCGGGGTACGACGTCGCCGACTACCGCGACATCGATCCCGTCTTCGGGTCGCTCGCCGACGCCGACGCGATGGTCGCCCGGGCGCACGAGCTCGGCATCAAGGTCATCGTCGACCTCGTGCCCAACCACACCTCGGACGAGCACGTGTGGTTCCAGGCGGCGCTGTCCGCTGCTCCCGGCTCTCCCGAGCGCGAGCGCTACGTCTTCCGCGAGGGTCTTGGCCCGGACGGGTCGCAGCCGCCCAACGACTGGGAGAGTGTGTTCGGCGGGCCGGCCTGGACCCGGGTGACAGAGCCGGACGGGACGCCCGGCCAGTGGTACCTCCACCTGTTCGACCCCAAGCAGCCTGACCTCAACTGGGAGCTGCCCGAGGTCCGCGAGGAGTTCGAGTCGATCCTGCGGTTCTGGCTCGACCGCGGCATCGACGGCTTCCGGGTCGACGTGGCGCACGGGCTCATCAAGGAGCAGGGCCTGCCCAACTGGTCCGAGCACCAGAGCATGCTCGGCAGCGGGACCGCCGAGGCCCAGGACACCCGACCGCGACGTCGCGCACCGATGTGGGACCAGGACGGCGTACACGAGATCTACGAGTCGTGGCGGCGAATCCTCAACTCCTACAACGCAACTCACTCCAGCGACGCCGACCGCATCATGTGTGCGGAGGCGTGGGTGACGCCGGCCGAGCGTGCGGCTCGCTACGTCCGTCCGACGGAGTTCCACCAAGCGTTCAACTTCGACTTCCTCGAGGCCGAGTGGAGCCCCGAGTCCTTGCGCCAGGTCATCACATCGTCGTACGCCGCCAACGACTCGGTCGGCGCGCCGACCACGTGGGTGCTGTCCAACCACGACGTCGTACGCCACGCCTCGCGCCTCGGTCTGCCCGCCGGTACCAGGCGGCCCAACGGCATCGGCGTCGGCGACGCTCAGCCGGACGCCGCCCTCGGTCTGCGCCGTGCGCGGGCTGCGACGGCGCTCATGCTCGCCCTCCCCGGTGGCGCCTACCTCTACCAGGGCGAGGAGCTCGGACTCCCCGACCACACCGAGATGCCTGACGATGCTCGCCAGGACCCGACCTGGGAGCGCTCGGGACACACCGAGCGCGGGCGCGACGGGTGCCGGGTGCCTATGCCCTGGGCGCGGGACGCACCGTCGTACGGTTTCGGACCCTCGGAGCGCACCTGGCTCCCCCAGCCCGACTCCTACGCGGCACTCGCCGTCGACCAGCAGGATGGCGTGGACGGCTCGACGCTCGAGCTGTACCGGGCGATGCTGCGCCTGCGACGCGAGCTGCGGCTGGGTCAGGGTTCGCTGTCCTTCACCGACGAGGGGGGTTCCGTGGTGTCGGTCGTCAACGGTGCACCGGGTGGCGACGTGACCGTGATCGCCAACCTGGGCGACAGTCCCGTTGCGCTCCCAGCCGGTGCCACCGTGCTGGTGTCCAGCGAGCCGCTGGACGGGGACCGCCTGCCGCCCGACACGACCGCCTGGATCCAACTCGCCTCGTAGAGATGACAACCTGGCGTGACGGCCAGGGCCTCCTCCTGGGTATGAGGGGACATTCATGAGACGCGAGCCGGAGGGTTTCGCCGACTTCGTGGCGGCACGGGGACTCGCGCTCCGGCGTACGGCGATGCTGCTCACGCAGGATGCGCAGCTGGCCGAGGACCTGGTCCAGACGGCGTTGGCGAAGGCGTGGCCGCGGTGGCACAAGCTCGATGCGCCCGAGGCCTACGTGCGCAAGGTCATGGCGCATCAGTTCTATCGGGACCGCCGCCGTCGCTGGACCGGAGAGACTCCCACCCAGACGCTCCCCGAGCTCGCAACCGGTGCTGACTCGGCCGAGCGAATTGCGTTGCAGGACAGCGTTGTCCGCGCGATGGCGGCTCTTCCTCGAAAGCAACTTGCGGTGCTCGTCCTGCGCTACTTCCACGACTTCAGCGAGCAGCAGATCGCGGACTCGCTCGGCGTCAGCACGGGCACCGTGAAGTCCCACGCCTCCCGCGGACTGGCCACGCTCCGCGACTCAGATCACCTCTCGGACTCCACGGAAGGGAGCACGCGATGACCTTGTCGCCCGAGGACCTGAAGAGCTCGATGCAGTCCTACGCGGACGCGGCTCCCGATCTGCCAGCCGCGCGAACCGTCGCCGGGGTTGAGTCGAAGGTGACGCATCGACGCCACGTTCAAGGCGCGGCGGTGGCGGCTGCTGCCGCGCTCGTCATCGCTCTCGCAACCGTCTGGGGTCTGGCCGTACGCCCCGGCGGCGACTCGACGATGCCCGCAACCCCAGGCCCGCCTTCAGCGTCGCGCGGTACTGCGGCGGAGACGGGGCCTGCTCCAGGCACACTCGAGACGCGGGCCCGTACCCTTGGCCTGCCGCTCTACCAGGACGGACTCGTCCTGAAGGACATCTGGTCCGTGCCGACAACGAGGGCCAAGACGTTCGCCGCGGCGACACCACTCGAGCTGAACCGCAATGTCCGCAACGGGCGCGCCATCGCAGTCGGTTGCACGAGTCGCCAAGCCTCTGCTCACGGAGTCATGAAGCTGTACGACGCCACCGGACATGAGCTTGGAGGAGGTGACCGGACCTGCTTCCGCACGCTGGGATCCAGCTCATATGACGACGCCGCAATCACGATGTTCGTCCTTCCATCCAGCACCAAATCCGTTCGGGTGGCGCCTCCGGCTGAACTCGGACCGACTGCTGAGCTCGGCATCTATGACTATGTCCCTTGGGGCCAGTTCCCCTTTAACAAGGCCAGTTCAGTCACCCGGAAGACACGTCCACCAGTCAGCGTCACGATGTCCAGTCCCGTTGGCGGCCGCCAAAGTCACACCGCCAAGGTCACGACGTACAGCATCGCGACGATGTACCTTTCAGCCCCGCGTGGGCGATACCGCATTGAGGTCAATGGCCACGTCATCGATCCATGCAAGTCGCGCGAACCCACCACGCAGTGCCAGGGCGGAGTCCTGACGGTGTGGCAACCCGTGGAGTACATGTCGGTGGATGTCACTGAGGCGCCCGATTCTGAGGGCCAGACCCTGACGGTGAGGGTGACCCCGATCGGCCTCGACGCTCGCGCCACGTGGCGGATGGGTCTCGACCCAGGTCCGAAGTTCTGATCAGCGGACGAGGACGTGGCCGCCGAGTGTGGTGACACGGAACCAGCGGGCGGCCGTGTAGACCTGGGCGACCTCGCCGGTCAGGAAACCGAGGGCGTACGCGCCAAAGGCGACTCCCGCCGGCAGGCCGTCGGCGGCGCCCGTGAGGGGCATCGCCTGCCCCCACACCTCTTGGCGCAGGGTCTCGACGGCGACCGCACCCGAACCTTCAGGGGCGCCCTGGGCAATCTGCGAGATGCCTTCGGCCGCAACGGTGCTCAGCAGCTTGATGTCGATCTCCGCGATCGGATGCCACCCCGCACGTGGCGGCGACACGGCCGCCCAGCTGGTTCGTACGGTCATGGGCGGGACGTCGAGCGCGGTGTCGTCGTCCGCGATTCGGGCAAGGCGGTCACTGACTGCGGGCAGGGGTACGACGGAGTCGACTTCCGCCGGCTCCGCCAGCTCCAGCGCGCGCAGCCCGACGACCGTGCCCTGGCCGGTGATGCCCCGCCCACGCAGCACGCCCACCCAGGCTGCGAGCGTCGTACCACTCGCTTGGAGCCGGATCGCTCCGTCGGTGTCGAGCGCGCGGGCGCGGGTGACGTAGGTCGTGAGGTCGGCGACCGTCTCGCGGTCCGCGAGCTGAAGCGCAGTCACAGGTGGCCGACCGGACGTCGCTTGAGGGAGACGGGCTCGCCCTGGACCTTCTCGAGCAGCAGTCGGTCGTGCGCGGCGATCCGGACGGGCCGCTGCGTCTCCATGTCGAAGGCGACCTGGGTCGACTCCGCGGCCGCGTAGACCTCCGCGTCGGCGTCACGGGATGCCTGCACCTCGTAGCCGATGTCGAACGAGGCGCCGGAGATCTTGCTCACCCAGATCGCCACGACGATCGGCTCCGGGCGGTACTTCAGCTGGCGGACGTAGTCGATCTCGGTCCGGGCTATGAGCAGCTGCGGGTGGCGGGTGCGACCGTCGGACTCGCGGAACCACTCGCGCAGCGCGATGACGCGGGCCTCCTCGAGGAGGCGTACGAACTGCACATTGTTCACATGGCGCAGGGCATCCATGTCCGACCAGCGGAGGGGGACGTCGACGTAGTACGGGCGAAGCGGCATGGTCCCCATCATGACAAGACTCTCGCCGGACGCTCGCTAGAGTCCGGAGCGTGACCCCAGATGCATCCGTTCCCCTGCCGGACCCGGTCGACGATCTGATCAAGACCCTGGACCTGCAGCCCGTCGGCGAGGCGCGTATCCACGTCGACGCCGGCCCCGGCGGTGAGGAGGCCGACCTCGGTGACAGTGCGGCCGACATCTTCGTCGGGCAGAGCCAGCCGCAGCCGCACGGGCGGGTGTTCGGCGGGCAGGTCCTCGCCCAGTGCATCATCGCGGCCGGCAAGACGGTGGCGCAGGGCGAGGGCGAGACCCCCCGTTTCGTGCACTCGCTGCACGGCTACTTCCTGCGGCCCGGCGACTCGCTGCAGCCCATCAGGTTCGCGGTCGAGCGGTTGCGCGACGGTGGGTCGTTCTCGGCCCGTCGGGTTCACGCGCTGCAGCACGGGCAGGTCATCCTGTCGATGATCCTGTCCTTCCAGACGCCGGCCGAAGGTCTGGACCACCAGGCACAGATGCCGGCCGCGCCGTCGCCGGACCGCCTCCCCACGGTGGCCGACGAGCTCGGCCACATCGATCACCCCATGGCCGAGCACTGGTCCAACCGACGCGCGATCGACGTACGCCATGTCGAGGGCAGCATCTACCTCCAGGCCGGCGAGCAGGCCGCGGCCCATCAGAACGTCTGGATGCGTGCCGGGAAGCGGCTGCCCGACGACCCGCTGCTGCACGCTGCCGTGCTCGCCTACGGGTCTGACTACACACTCCTGGAGTCGATCCTGCGCAAGCATCGTCTGCCGTGGGCGGACCGTCGCATCCGCGCGGCCAGCCTCGACCACGCCATGTGGTTCCACCGGCCGGTCCGGGCAGATGAGTGGGTGCTCTACCAGCAGGAGTCGCCCTCCGCGTCCGGGGGCCGCGGCCTCGGGATGGGCAAGATGTTCTCTGCTGACGGCACTCTTGTGGCCACGGTAGCCCAGGAGGGAATGGTCCGGCTAAAGGAGTAATCCCGTTGCGCTGCAACGGCATTGGCTCTATGAAGTGAGCGCCTCGACAGCCTGCTCGGACGCCTCGATGACGATGGTGTGGAAGTCGACGATCCTGGACAGGATGGCCTCTCGCGGACCGTCATGCCACGGCGTGCTGCTGTAGAACCCGTCCTCCTGTACGTCACGCTGCTCGAGGCTGTCGAAGGCGCGGATCAGGTACGCCTCCTCATGGCCGTCCTCGGCGACCAGGGACGGGCCACCCGCCACGATGCGGATACCCCGCTCGCGAAGCAGCGGAAAGGCCTCCTCACGCATCACGCGGACGAACTCCTGCTGGGTGCCCGGATGCAGGCGGTAGGTGCGAATCTCAAGGATCACGCGGCCAGCCTAGAGTGCCGACATGAGCACGTCTCGCCCTCTCAAGGTCGTCATCGCCGGTGGATCCGGCACCCTCGGCCGGGCCCTGTCAGCCGACCTCACCTCCCGGGGACACGAGGTCGTGGTGCTGACCCGGTCGCCCCGCAGTGACGCGCCGTACCGCGAGGTCGGCTGGGACGGTCGTACGGTCGGGGCCTGGGTCGCCGAGCTGGAGGACGCGGACCGACCGGTGGCCTTGGTCAACCTCGCCGGCCGGCTCGTCGATGTCCGACCGACGCCGGCCAACATTGCCGACCTGCGGGCCTCCCGTGTCGAATCCACGCAGGCGTTGGTGACCGCCAGCCAGCAGGTGCCGCCACTGGAGCACTGGGTGCAGGCATCGACGACGGCGATCTACAGCGATGCGGGCGAGGACCGGATTACGGAGTCGTCCCCCATCCCAGATGGGCTGCCGCAGATGACCGGGGTCGCGCGACCGTGGGAGCAGGCGGTCGTCGACGCCAACAGCGCGCATCTCGTCATTCTGCGAACCTCGCTCGTCCTGGAGCGTGGATCGCCCGTGCTGGATCGGCTACTGCTGCTGACCCGGCTCGGCGCGGGCGGCAAGGTCGGCACCGGCCGCCAGTGGGTCAGCTGGATCCACATCGCCGACTGGCTGGCCGTGGTCCGGGCGGCTCTCGGGTTGGAGTCGGACGTGACGCTGCCGTCCGGACCGGTGATCGTGTCCAGCGAGCACCCCGTGCGCAACACCGAGCTCATGGCCACCCTGCGCCGAGCGACCCACCGCCGGATCGGCCTCCCGTCGCCGCCCCCACTTGTCCGCCTGGGAGCGGTCGCGCTCCGCACTGATCCGGCGCTCGGTCTCACCGGCCGGCACTGCACGTCGGATGTACTGCGCGACCTGGACTGGTCGTACGCCTATCCCACCCTGGACAAGGCTCTCGCCGACCTGCTCGGCTAGGTCTTCTACGAATTCGGTGCGAGGCCAACGCCTTTCAGTGCATCAGCGATCTCGTGGACGGCAGCCTGCGCCCCGGTCTCCGGGAGCTGCGCGTAGCCGAGGAGCAGGCCGTTGACCGGATGGCTGACGGCGTACTCACTCAGCGCGGCCACGACAATGCCTCGTGCCGCGAGCTCCTCGACGGCGTCGACGTCCGACACGGACGAGTCCTCCCAACGAACCGCGACGTGGATGCCTGCCTCCACTCCGAGCACCTCGACGTGCGGCAGGGAAGCATGCAGCGCGTCGACCAGCCGCCGGCGACGAGCGGCGTAGGTGCGCTGCGCCCGGGCCAGGTGACGAGACAGGTTGCCGCTGCTGATCATCTGCGCGAGGGCCATGGACGCCACGCGGCTCGCGTCGAGCCGGAGCGCACCTCCTGCGACGCGTACGGCATCGGCCATCCAGCCAGGCACGACTGCCCACGCGAGGCGGAGGTGCGGGGTGAGGATCTTGGAGGCCGTACCGATGTAGGCGACCCGGTCGGCGCCGCCGCTCATCGACCGGAGCGGGCCCAATGGTGTTGCGTCGTGGCGATACTCGCCGTCGAAGTCGTCCTCCACAATCACGGCATCCTCCCGATCTGCCCACCGCAGGAGCTGTTCGCGTCGTACGGCCGAGAGGCGCCCTCCCAGCGGGAACTGATGAGCCGGCGTGACGTAGGCCAGGTCCTGAGCAGACAGCGCGTCGACACAGAGGCCGCCCGCGTCCACCGGAATGAGATCGACACGAGCGACGTTCTGCTGCAACGGAATTCGAGCCAGCGGGTAACCCGGGTCCTCCATCGCCACGCGCTGCGGCTCCAGTGCGTGCACGATGGCTTGGATCGCCGCTGACACGCCAGGGAAGATGATGACCTCACGCTGCTCGACCGGGATCCCACGCGTCCGCCGCAGATGGGTGACGAGCGCCTGCTCGAGCTCTGGGTGCTGCATCGGGTGGTACCAGTCGAGGTCGGGCACCGTCTGAGATGCGGCCCTCCACGCCTGCCGCCAGTCGGCCTCGCGGATCAGCGTGACGTCCGGCGCGCCGGGCGAGAGGTTGAATCGAAGCCGTGCCGGCGGGATGCGCTGCGGACGAACCAGTCTGGGCTGCAACGGTTCTCGTTGATGCTGGGGGGCTGTGCCGACTCCCAATGACGCGGCGGCCACATCGGCCGTGACCGCGACCGCGGCTCCCGAGCCGGCCGCGACCGTGATGATGCCTGCGGCGGCGAGCGCGTCGTACGTCGTGACAACCAGCGATCGGGCAACTCCGAGGTCGCCCGCCAGGGCTCGGCTCGAGGGCAGCGGGTCACCAACGCCGAGCCGGCCCACAGCAATCTCGCCGACGATCGCCGCACCGAGGCCATCAGGGGTCGCCGCGGCCTCAGCATCGACGAGAAGGGAGCTCACGCGAGCAGTACGAGCCATGCGATCACCATAGTGGTCTGCATGAACTCGACTAACTGGCCGTGCGTTCAAGCCGGAAATCAGGTGCGATGGACACCATGCTCATGACGACTCCCCTGTCTCCGGTCACTCTCACCGGTCACTTGGTTCGCCTCGAACCCCTTTCTCACGACCACCATGACGGCCTGGTCGATGCAGTCAACGACGGTGACATGTCGGACCGCTGGTACACCTCGATCCCCCGTCCCGAGGACATGGCCGCCGAGATTGACAAGCGAATCGCGTTGCAGGACAAGGGAGAGATGCTTCCGTTCACCGCGATCCGCCAGGCCGACGATGTCGTACTCGGGATGACGACCTACTACGACATCGACCCCGAGGTGCCGCGACTCGAGATCGGCTACACCTGGAACCGGCAGTCAGCGCACGGCACCGGCTCGAACCCGGAGTCGAAGCTGCTGCTGCTGGAGCACGCCTTCGACACGCTCGGCTGTGAGTGCGTCGGCTTGCGAACCCAGTGGGTCAACCTGCAGTCCCGCCAGGCCATCGAACGACTGGGCGCCAAGCAGGACGGCGTGCTTCGGGCCAACCGGCGTTACCGCAACGGGGCGCTGCTCGACGCGGTGCTCTTCTCGATTTTGCGGGCGGAGTGGCCGACCGTGCGAGCCAACCTCGAGCACCGCTTGCGCCACCGCATCCCGGCGCCCGTCCAGGCATGAGGGGACGCATTCCCCGCACCACCCCGCCCAAACGTGCACTTCCCGGGGTGAGATGACCAGTCATCTCACCCCGGGAAGTGACCCTATGAGCGGGGTAGTCGTCGGCGGTCAGGCTCAGTCGCGGGTGAGGCGGCGGTGGGTCACGCGGTGCGGCCGCGCGGCGTCCGCACCGAGCCGCTCGACCTTGTTCTCCTCGTACGCCTCAAAGTTGCCCTCGTACCAGTACCACTGGGACGGGTTCTCCTCCGTGCCCTCGTAAGCCAGGATGTGCGTCGCGACCCGATCCAGGAACCACCGGTCGTGGCTGATGACCACCGCGCATCCGGGGAACTCCAGCAGTGCGTTCTCCAGCGAACCAAGCGTCTCGACGTCCAGGTCGTTGGTGGGCTCATCGAGCAGCAGCAGGTTGCCGCCCTGCTTGAGGGTGAGCGCGAGGTTGAGGCGGTTGCGCTCTCCACCGGACAGCACGCCGGCCTTCTTCTGCTGGTCCGGACCCTTGAAGCCGAACTGCGAGACGTAGGCACGCGAGGGGATCTCGACATGGCCGACCTTGATGTAGTC
This sequence comes from Luteipulveratus mongoliensis, assembly GCF_001190945.1. Lineage (NCBI taxonomy): Bacteria > Bacillati > Actinomycetota > Actinomycetes > Micrococcales > Dermacoccaceae > Luteipulveratus > Luteipulveratus mongoliensis. The sequence goes on from NZ_CP011112.1 coordinate 3,917,926, forward strand.
GAGGCCGTCGGAGACGACCTCGAACAGGGTCTTCTCGGAGTCGATACCGCCACGGCTCTGGTCGACGTAACTGATGTTGACCGTCTCGCCGACCTTGACCTCGCCGCCGTCCGCGTCCTCCAGGCCGACGATGGTCTTGAAGAGCGTCGTCTTGCCCACACCGTTGGGGCCGATGACGCCGACGATGCCGTTGCGCGGCAGCGTGAACGACAAGCCCTCGATGAGGACCCGGTCGCCGAAGCCCTTCTTGAGGTTCTTGACCTCGATGACCTGAGCACCCAGACGCGGGCCTGGCGGAATCTGGATCTCTTCGAAGTCCAGCTTCTTGGTGCGGTCGGCCTCAGCAGCCATCTCCTCATAACGCGCCAGGCGCGCCTTGGACTTGGTCTGGCGAGCCTTGGCGTTGGAGCGAACCCACTCCAGCTCCGTCTTCAGGCGCTTGGCGAGCTTGGCGTCCTTCTTGCCCTGGACGGTGAGGCGCTCCTGCTTCTTCTCCAGGTAGGTGGAGTAGTTGCCCTCGTACGGGTAGAGCCGGCCGCGGTCGACCTCACAGATCCACTGCGCGACGTGGTCCAGGAAGTACCGATCGTGCGTCACGGCGAGGACGGCGCCCTTGTAGGCAGCCAGGTGCTGCTCGAGCCACAGGACCGACTCGGCGTCGAGGTGGTTGGTCGGCTCATCGAGCAGCAGCAGGTCGGGCTTGGCCAGCAGCAGCTTGCACAGCGCAACGCGACGACGCTCACCACCGGACAGCACGGTCACGTCCGCGTCACCCGGCGGGCAGCGCAGCGCATCCATGGCCTGCTCGAGCTGGGAGTCGAGGTCCCAGGCGTCGGCGTTGTCGATCTTCTCCTGGAGCTTGCCCATCTCTTCCATGAGCGCGTCGAAGTCGGCGTCCGGCTGAGCCATCTCTTCGGAGATCGCGTTGAACCTGTCCAGGTCGGTCTTGATCTGGCCCAGGCCCTCCTCGACGTTGCCGCGAACGTCCTTCTCCTCGTTCAGCGGCGGCTCCTGCAGCAGGATGCCGACGTCGTAGCCGTCGGACAGCCGGGCCTCGCCGTTGGAGGGCTGGTCAAGGCCGGCCATGATCTTCAGGATGGTGGACTTGCCCGCACCGTTGGGACCCAGGACGCCGATCTTGGCTCCAGGGAAGAACGACATGCTCACGTCATCGAGGATGACCTTGTCGCCGACGGCTTTGCGGGCCTTGGTCATGGTGTAGATGAACTCGGCCATGCGGGGAAGGCTATCTGTGGCCATGGCGCCCCGCCGAATCGAGGTGGCCGGCGGGGCCGCCCCGGCCCGTCTCAGGAGGCCTTCGGAGTGACGTCGACGTAGTCCCGCTCCTCGTCGTACGACGTCCGCTCCTCCTCCTGCGCGGTGTCCGCGCCACTCATCGGCGCGGTCATCGGGTCCTCGGTCGAGGACGGCGGAGTCGAGCCGGACCAGGCGGCGGCAGACCACCCACGGCCGCCCTCGGCGGCGGTCACGTCGTCGTCGATGCCGTCCAGCGTCGGCCGCGACACCCGCGCAAACGAGGCCCGGCCGGCTCGCAGGTCGTGACCGACGTGCTCGGCGGTGATCTCGATCGACCGCTGGCTCTCGCCGTGCTGACCGGTGTACTCGCGGACGCGCAGGTCACCGGAGACCACCACCGGCTCGCCCTTGCGAATGCAGTTGAGCACGTTGATGCCCAGCGCGTTGAACGCCGCGACGCTGTAGAAGCTGGCCTCTCGATCGAGCCACACACCCGTGTCCGGGTCCTTCTTCCTGCCGTTGACCGCGATCCGGAAGGACGCGAAGGGCTCGCCCTTGCGGGTCGGACGCATCTCGGGATCCGCCACCACGTTGCCCACGATCGTCACCTGGGTCTTGATCATCTCTCGCACCTCTCTGGCGATGTCCCGTCGCTCGACGGGTTCGTCCCGATCCTGCGGCGAGCCTGCGCGACCGGCCCAGGACGTACGCCCGCGCTGTGGATCGTCGAGACCTCGCCTTAGGGGTTGTGGACAGCCAAATCCCTTGGCTACCAGCAGGTTCAGCGCACTACGTTGGAACGATGATGACTCCGCCGCGCCCCTCGCATGGTGACCACGTCGCGGTCCTCTCACCGGCAGCGGCGCTCCCGGCCAAGCTGCCTGCGCCGTTCGACCTCGGCCTGCAGCGGATGCGCGACGAGCTCGGCCTGGTGCCCGTCGAGTACCCCACCACGCGCCAGTGGGGCGCGAGCCCAGCCGATCGCGCCGCCGACATCAACGCCGCCTTTGCCGACCCGACCATCTCGGCGATCCTCACCAGCATCGGCGGGAACGACCAGATCAAGGTGCTTCCTCACCTGGACGCGGACCTGATCCGGGCCAACCCCAAGCCGTTCTACGGGCTCAGCGACAACACCAACCTCTGCGTCTTCCTCGACGGGCTCGGCATCGTCTCCTACTACGGCGGCACCGTGATGACCGTGCTCGGCCGCTACGGCTCTACCAGCCCGCACAGCATGGAAGCCCTGCGCGCCGCACTGTTCGAAGGCGGCTGGTACGACCTACGCCCCGCTGACGGCTGGACGGACATGGGCAAGGACTGGGCAGAGCCGAAGCACCTCGAAGAAGAGCCGGAGCTGTTCCCTGGCACAGGCTGGCAGTGGCATGGCGCCAACCAGCAGGTCGAAGGGCGCCTGTGGGGTGGCTGCTTCGAGATCATCGACTGGCAGATCCGAACCGCACGCTGGCTCCGCCCCGACGAGGACTACGACGGGCGCGTGCTGTTCCTGGAGACCTCCGAGGAGATGCCCAGCGACGCCTATGTCTACGAGGTGCTCATGTGTCTCGGCGAGCGCGGGCTGCTGCAGCGCTTCAGCGCGCTGCTGATGGGTCGCGCCAAGGCCTGGGAGATCGGTCGACAGACGACGCCGAACGAGCGCACGGCGTACGTCGAGGCACAGCACGCGGCGGTGCTACGGGCCATGAGCGAGTACTCCCCCGACGTCCCGGTCGTGCTCGATGTCGACTTCGGCCACACCGACCCACAGCTCGTCATGCCGTACGGCGGCCGCTGCCGTATCGATCCGGGCGCCGGCACCATCGCCGTGGAGTACTGAGACCCGCTCAGGCGGCGGCCGCGTCGAGCGCCTCGCGCACCCGACGGTGCTTCTCCAGCACCGCCCGCACCGGCGCGACCACATGGTCGTCGGCCACCGTGGTGACCGCCTCGTGCAGCCGTCGGCTCGCCACCTGCGCGCGATGGCGCGCCACACGGGCGGCCAGCCAGCGAGCCAGGGCCGCCAGCAGGAGCCCGACGACGACCCCGCCGACGAGCATCAGCAAGGGGATCGGGAGCCAACCCCACTTCGGTGCGTCGATGGACAGCTGCGCCCAGCCGGCCACCATGAGGACCAGCAGCCACACCAGACCGGCGACCGCGACAGCCGCGAAGACCCACTGCAGGATGCCGAAGACCGTCCACCACCAAGGCTTTCCGGTCTGCAGCGGCGTCGACAGCACGGCTTGGTCGAGTGCGTCGACCATGGAGCCGTCATCAGGCGTCGCGGCATCGTGCACCGCCTCCGCCCAGGATGGAGGCAAGCCTGCGGCGGCCCGTTCGGCGAGGCGACGGGTCGAGACCTCGACGGCCGCCCGGGCGGCTGGCGTGGCCGGCGGGAGGGACGTACGGCCTGTCAGGACGCGAGCGTCGCTGCGCGTCAGACCTGGGGTGCCGTCGTCGACCACTCGATCCAGGCCCAGCCGCCGCAAAGGCGCGGCGCGCAGTCCCGTCGTCCAGCGGGTGAAGGGCCAGCCCATGTGGCGGGCCGCGCTCTGCCGGTAGTCACGCTCCACGGCGCTTGCCACCAGAGGTACGCCGGCGGCGTGGCTGAGCGCGTCGACCAGATCCGGGCTGGCGTCCGGTGGGAGGGACAGCTCCTGATCGCCGACGTGGGCGCGCAGCGAACGCGCCTGCGATCGCAGATCTCCCAGCAGCCGCTGCTCGGCGGCGTTGCGCGTCTGGACGACACGGGCCAGCTCGCTCGCCAGCTCCCACAAGCCGGTGCTGGTCACAGCAGACGTCGGGATGACCTTGGCATCGCCGAGACCGTCACGCCGCATGAGGGCTTGCAGGTCGGCGGCACACTCATCGACCTGGGCGGGCTGCAACCGATCGACCTGATTGAGGACGACCAAGGTGACCGCGTCGTGCGTAGCCAGCCGTTGGACGTAGTCGTCGTGGAGGACCGCGTCGGCGTACTTCTGCGGATCGGTCACCCAGATGAAGACGTCGACCAGGTCCAGGACCCGGTCGGCCTCCTCACGGTGCGCCACGACGCGCGAGTCGAAGTCGGGCAGGTCGATCAGCACGAGTCCGTCGAGCTCGTCGGCCTGCGGCAGGCCGTCCGGCACCTGATGGCGTGCGTCGATCTCGAGCCAGTCCAGCAGTCCCGCGCTCGGCTCGCCGCCCCACACTGCCGCCGACGGGTGCGCGGTCGTCGGCCGACGGGCGCCGATGCGCGACACCGGCTCGCCGACGAGGTAGTTGAAGATGCTCGACTTGCCGCTGCCGGTCGCACCCGCGAGTGCCGCGACGGTGCGGGTGCCGAGCACGGCCGTACGCTCATCGACCTTGGCGCGTACGCCCGACGCAGCTGTGACCGCGTCAGCCGGGAAGTGCGGGCCGCCCGCCTCCAGCGCTGCCGTCAGGGCGCTGTTGCGCGTGATCAAGTCGTCCTGCGACACCGTCGATGTGAGCTTCTCGCCGCCCCACAGCAGCTTGCGCAGCGGGCTCATCGAGCGGCCTTCAGCGCACCGATGGCCGACTGCAGTCGGGCCGGCGCACTCGGGTCGAGGACGACCGTCGACAGGACCTGCTCGTGGCGCGCCTGCTCGGCCGCGTAGAGCTGATCCACCCGTTGCAGCAACAGCTGCCGCGCCTTGGACGCGAGGGTACGCACCGCCTGGTCACCGAAGATCGCCTCCAGCAGCCGTTGTGCCACGACCGCAGAGCCACCGGCGATGCCGATCTCGGCGCCCGTCAGACCCGCAGTCGCGGTGAACGTGACGAGCATCAGCATCACCGCGATCCCGTTGACGCCGAACGCCAGGAAACGCGCTGTCGTACGCCGTCCGCCCGCCTCACCGCGCACCAGCTCCAGCACCTCTCCCTGCCACGCACGCACGAGCTGTTGGACTCGTGCGTCGAATTCGCCTGATACCCGGGCCATCTCGGGATGCGCCGCCATCAGGTCGGTGCCGCCCGGATGCGTACGCCACTGCCGCGCGACCGACAACGCCGCCGACTCGCCATGCGAGGCGACCAGCGCCGCGACACCGGTGTGCAGGGCGTCACCGAGCTCGCCCGTGGGGACCGCTCGTCCGCGGCCGCGGAACGCAGCCGTGACCCGGTCGCGGACCTTGCCGACGCCGGCGTCCAGCTGGCGGAACCACTCCCCTGTGCCGACGAACTCCTGCCAGCGGGCCAGCACCTCGCCCCGCAGCAATGAGCCGTCGTTCATGCCCTCCTCGACCTCATCACGCGCCCGCTGATAGGCGTCGGCCGAGATCGAGCGAAGGGTGCTGACCGCTGAGACCTGCGCGTCGGACGCCTCGGCCAGGGCGCTCGCGCGGCCGGACAGCGAGTCGAGGGCGCCGTTGAGCGTGCGACGGATGACCGTTGCGCGTGCATGCGCGTCAGCCGCCAAAGACGTGATCCAAGAACGAATTCGGGTGACCTCGGATCGCGGGAGCAAACCCTCGGGATCGAGTCTGCTCTCCAGCACGGCGAAGACCGGCGACTGGCCGAGGCCCTGCTGGATCAGCATCTGAGCCAGATCGGCCCGCACCTCTTCCATCGCATCGACGGGCACTCGGTTGAGGACCATCGCCACGGACGTACCGCGATCGGTGGCCTGACGCAGCAGCTGCCACGGCACCGCATCGGCGTAGCGGACTGCGGTGGTGACGAAGAGCCACAGATCAGCGGCGGACAGCAGCTGGCGGGCCAGGTCACGGTTGGCCTCGACCACCGAGTCGATGTCAGGCGCATCCAGCAGGGCGAGCCCCTGGGGAATGTGCGGCGAAGCCACGAGGCGCAGCTGGCCCGGGTCCTCCTCGGTCGAAGGTCCACCACTCAGGCGAGCCAGGCCGGGCAGCACCCGATCGGTGCTGAACCACGATGCGTCGCCCGGATGATGGATCAGCACTGAGGCTCGCGTGGTCGGGCGCAGCACGCCTGCGCGGGAGACCACATCTCCGACCACGGAGTTGACGAGAGTCGACTTGCCCGCGCCGGTCGAACCGCCGACCACGCACAGCAGGGGCGCGTCCAAGGACGTCAGCCGCGGAAGGATGTAGTCGTCGAGCTGGTTGAGCAACTCGACTCGGTCTCGACGACTGTCCTGCACGCCGTCGAGCCGCACCGGCAACGCACTGTCGTGGACCGCCCCACGCAGCTCACGGACCGCGGCTTCGAGTGCAGCAGTGTCCGGGTCGACGCCGGCGACAGCGCCCGCCGGACTCGCTCCACCTCGAGATGCGATTGCTGGCTCCCCAGAGCTGATTCGAGCCGAACCTTGTCCGGACGGCTTCGCTGGCACGGGCCCCAGCATTCCTTGTCGGCCGCCGTGGCACCAAGTTGGCGCGCGGTCGGTTTGGTCCCGATCAGGTAAAGAGGTTCTGACCGATGTAGCCGCCCTGCTTCGCACCCGGAGGAACGGCGAACAACGCCGACCCAGTGTGCTGGACGTACTCCATCATCGTGTCCTCACGGGACATCCGCATCTGCATCGGGATGTACTGCGTCGAGGGCCGTCGCACATAGGCCAGGAAGAACAGACCCGCGTCCAGCCGACCCAGCGCGTCGTTGCCGTCCGTGAAGTTGTAGCCCCGGCGGAGCATGGCCGCGCCCTTGTTGGTGGTCGGGTGCGCCAGACGTACGTGGGAGTCCATCGCGATCAGCGGCTCCTTCGCGCGGCCGGTCGCGGTGAAGTTCGGTTCCGAGAACTCCGTGCCTCCGGACAGCGGCGCACCATGCGGCCGGTCGCGACCGATGATGTTCTCCTGCTCGCGCAGGGACGTCCGGTCCCAGGTCTCGATGTGCATGTTGATCCGCCGCGTCACCAGGAAGGACCCGCCAGTCATCCAGGCAGCCGCCGGATCGTCCTGACCGCCGACCCACACGTGGGTGTCGACGTCCTTGGTGTCCTCGGCCTTCAGGTTGGCGGTGCCGTCCTTGAAGCCGAACAGGTTGCGAGGCGTCGTCTGCGCCTTGGAGGTCGAGGACGTACGACCAAAGCCGAGCTGGGACCAGCGAATCTCCGCTGTACCAAACGCAATTCGCGACAGGTTGCGGATCGCGTGCACAGCCACCTGCGGGTCGTCCGCGCACGCCTGGACGCACAGGTCGCCGTCCGACCGGACGGGGTTGAGGTTGTCGGACGGGAAGTGTGGGAGCCGCTTGAGCTCCTTCGGCTGACGATCCGCAATCCCGAACCGATCCTTGCCCTGCGCGTCCCGGAAGAGCGACGGCCCGAAGCCGAACGTCAGGGTGAGACCCGAGGCGGGGAGACCGTCGGCCTCGCCGGTGTCGGCCGCCGGGGAGTCGTACGACGTCTCCTCCGCCTGCGCGGGCCGCCCCTGGGTCATCTCTGCGGCGGCCAGGCTCCAGGCCTGCAGGAGCGTGACCAGCTCCTCGCGTGACGTCGTCGTCACGTCGAATGCTGCGAAGTGCAGGCGGTCCTGCGCCGGCGTGACGATGCCGGCCTGGTGGGCGTCGTAGAACGGGTAGGTCCGTGACGTGCCCGTGGGCGGCGCCGCAGGCTCGGCAGCCGTCGCCCGACCGATCCCCAGACCGCCGGCAAAGGTGGCGGCCCCGACGGCCGCACCCGTGCCGGTCAGACCAAGCATCCGGCGCCTGCTCAGGCGCCCGCGGTCAGCAGAGACCTGCTCGCCGTCAGTCGGCTGCTCTTCGGACATGGTCACGAACCTCCCTCAGACTCAGAGCGTGACAGCAGCGGTCAGCTTGGACAACGGCTCCGAGAGCGCGTTGACCCCGGTCGACAGCTCCTTGATCTCAGCCGGCGTCAGCTCGTTGTAGAGCTTGAAGCCGGTGCCCTTCTTGTGCTTGTCGAGCAGCTTCTGGAGCGCCGTGAACTTGGTGGCGATGCTCGAGTCAAGTGCGGCGTTCTTCTTCTTGACGATCGGGCGTACGCCCTCGAAGCCGATCCGCGCGCCGTCCACGTTGGCCTGGAAGTCCCAGAGGTCGGTGTGCGACCACTTCTCCTCCTCGCCCGTGACCTTGCCGGTGGCGACCTCGTCCATGAGCTCCTTGGAGCCGTTGGAGATCTTGTCGGTGGGGTACTTCGCGGTGCGCGTGCGGGTGTAGAGGGTCTTGGTGTCCTTCAGCAGCTGGTCGGCGATCGTGGTGCGCTCGGTCGGCGTCAGCTTGGTGTAGCCGGACTTCGGCGGCCACAGGTCCTTCTCGATGCGGTGCCAGCCGGTCCACTTCTGACCGGGCTCCAGGTCGGCCTCGCGCAGATCCATCTTGGGGTCGAGGTCGCCGAAGGACTCGGCCACCGGCTCCACCCGCTCCCAGTGCATCCGGGCGTCGGCGTACAGCTTGCGGGCCTCGTCGTCCTTGCCGGACTTGTAGAGCCCGACGAAGGTCGTCGTCTGAGTGAGCAGCTGCTCGGTCTGGTCCTTGACGTACGAGCCGTACTGCGTGCTCGCGTTGTCGGCCAGGACCTTGTCGTCGCCGGTGGGCTCGAGGTTGGCGTCGGACTTGGTGACGGTGAAGTCCGACCGGATGCCCTTGCCCACCATGCCCGGCTTGCACGCCGTGAAGTACTTGCCGGCCGGCGCGCGGACCACGAGGTCACGCGACAGGCCGGGCGCGATGTTCTCGACCTCGCCGACGATCCGCAGGCCGTCCTCGCCGAGCAGGTAGAACTCGGTCACCTTGGTGCCCTTGTTGGTGACGTTGAAGACCAGGTTGCCCGCGGGCGCCTCCTTGGTCGACAGCTCGCACTTGTCGGTCGTGGAGCTGACCGCGAGCTTGCCCGAGCCGGAGCTGGAGTCCTTGGTCGGCTCGTTCGACGTACAGCCGGAAAGACCAACCGCGACGAGGGCGGCCACAGCCAGGGACAACGTACGACGGCTCATGCCGCGACCTCTTTCTTCGCCGCAGATGACGCGGACTTCATGGACTTGTTGTTGCTGCGGACCTGCCAGATGAGCAGGGCCATCACCGGGATGACATAGAGCAGCCACGCGCCGAGCTCGAGCTTGGTCGTGGCGGGAGAGAAGTTGAGGGTGCCCTTGAGCACGGTGCCGATCACGGAGTCGGGCTTGATCGTGGCGGACACATCGAAGGCCAGGTCGTACAGGCCGGGCAGGATGGAGGCCTCCTGCAGGTCGTGCACGCCGTACGACAGGACGCCTGCCGCGACCAGGACCAGGAAGTAGCCGGTCCAGGTGAAGAACTTGCTGAGGTTGAGCTTGAGCGCACCCTTGTAGACCAGCCAGGCGAGGACGACAGCTGTGGCGAGGCCGAGTGCGGCGCCGATGAGCGGATCGGTTCTGGACCCCTCGCCACGTGTCGCCGCGCTGGTCGCGGCCCACAGGAAGAGCGCGGTCTCCAGACCCTCACGCCCGACAGCCAGGATCGCGACCAGGACCAGGCTCCATCGCCCGCCCTCGATCGCCTTGTCCACCGCGCCCTTCAGCTCGCTGGAGAGGGTTCGCGCCGTGCGCGCCATCCAGAAGATCATCCAGGTGACGAAGGCAACCGCAACGATCGACAGGCTGCCGCCGAGCGCTTCCTGAGCCTTGAAGGTCAGGCCGTTGGGACCCCACGTGAGCAGCGCGCCGAACCCGAGGGACACCGCGACGGCCGCCGCGACACCGAGCCAGATGCGCGGCAGCAGCTCCTTGCGGCCCGACTTCACGAGGTAGGCCACAAGGATCACGACGACGAGGGACGCTTCCAGTCCCTCGCGGAGGCCGATCAGGTAGTTCGCCAGCACAGTGGGTCCGATTTCGCTCGATCATTAGGCAAGGCACCCCTTACCGCGCACGAACGATACTCCACAGCGCCGCACCTGATGCAACCTCGGCGCAGCGTCGGCTTTCCCTACACTGTGGCTGCCCGCCGTGACGGCGGGCGCACGCCCCCGTAGCTCAGCGGATAGAGCGAGTCACTTCTAATGACTGGGTCGCAGGTTCGATTCCTGCCGGGGGTGCCACACGGATAGGCCCGGGCGTCGGTCTGTTTCAGTGAGAGACCGGAGCGGGATACGGCCCAATCAGGCACAGGTCAGCCGGTCTGGGCGATTGCGCGTAGGACGTCGAAGGTCTCCTGCTCGTCCTGCTCGTCCCCGTGATCGCTGAGCTTCACCACGACGGTCCTGCTCACGGGGTCGACATAGACGTACTGCCCGTACACGCCGAGGGCGGAGAAGTCCTTGCCGTTACCGCCTGGTGGATGCCACCACTGCGCGGAGTAGCCCCAGCCGTCGACTTTGTGAGGAGCTGGGGTGGCGATGCGCTCGATCCATGCCCGAGGGACGATCTGTCTGCCCTGGGCGCTGCCATCGTTCAGGACGAGCTGGCCGAGTTTGGCGTAGTCACGGGGAGTGGCGTTGATGCAGCAGAACGCCTTCTCATGGCCGTTGTCGTCGTCGAGGTTCCAGGTGGCGCTGTCTTGTGCGCCCATCGGTGCCCAGATGTTGTTCGCCAGGAGGTCGGCCAACGGTCGGCCTTGAATCTTGGCCAGGACCTGTCCCAGGAGTTCGGTGTTGATGCTCCGGTACGCACCCTGACTGCCCGGCGGGAACTCCAGGCCGCGATGGTCGCGGGCGAAGGCAGGCAGGTCACGAGAGAGGTACATCCGGGCGGTGCCGGTCAGTGGGAAGTACTCGTTGTAGCTCTCCGGAACGTCCACGCCTGAGGTCATGTCGAGCAGGTCGCGCACCGTGATGGCGTCGTACGCCGTGCCGGTCTTCAGCTGGGGCAGGATGTCGACCAGCCGGTCGTCTTCCCGGAGCCTGCCCTGCTCGATGGCCTGCCCAGCGAGCAAAGAAACCACCGACTTGGCCCCTGACCAGGAGGGCAGACGAGTGGTGGGCCCGACCCCGTCGCCGTACCACTCGTGCGTCAGCCGGCCGTCCCTGAGGACAAGGAAGGCGTCGGTGTGCGTGGTGGCCAAGAACTGATCGACGGGTACCCTGCGACCCTTCCACGGCACGGTCGCAGGAAGCGGCTCGTCGTGGACGGGCAGAGGTGCCGGTGCGGCTGAGGCAGGGATCGTGCGGGTGGCGAACAGGTCGCCCTGCTGCGAGGGCTTGGTGGTCAGCAGCCGCACCAGCGTGGGCGGGGACGGGATGTCGAGCAGCGCGGTGGCCGCGTAGGAACCGGCCACCAGCGCGCCAAGCGCCACCGGCACCCCGATCAGGGTGCGCCGTAGCGCGCGCCGCTCCCACAGCCTCCCTGTCCCCGAGGTGGCAGAGGCGCTATCGCTCGGCGCGGACGCCCGCGAGGCGGGGTCGGCGGCGGGGCGCTGATCAGACATCGGCGTCCCTGGAGGCGGAGCGGGCGGTTGCGTCAACGGCCAGCCAGAACGCTTCCATCAGCGTCTGGAAGACGGCCTCGTCGTCCTGTGCGGCCAGGTGGGGCAGATGTCTGGCAATGGCCGGATAACGCTCAGGAGACAGGGTGGCGTACGTCCCGGCCCATGCGTGCTCGTCGGCGTCGCGCACGTCGTGCGGGAGCGCGGCGCACCCGGCACGCATGCCCGCGTATGCCAGCACGGTGTCGGCGAGCATCCGTTGGTACCGAGCCACATTGCTCTCGTCCAGACCGAGCTCGGCAAGTGCCGCAAGCATCGTCTCCATCGCGGCGAACTCCCCCGGGCCGCGGGTGGTCCGGGACGCGACGGCCGCACCGACGTACGGGTGGGCCTCGAAGACCTGCACCAAGGAGCGAGCCAGCTCCTGCAGGACCTCTCTCGGGCCCAGTCCGTCGGGCATCCGCTCCAGAGCCATGGCCATCAACCGGTCACCCACAGCAAGCAGCAGCGCGTCCCGGTCCGCGAAATGCCGCCACACCGCCGACCGATCCACACCCAGCTCTTCTCCCAGAGCTCGTCCAGTCAGCCCGTCCGGCTCCGCCCGTGCCGCGATCCGCACGGCCGCGTCCACAATCAGCTCCGGCGACAACCGCACCGCCCGTCCCTGGCCCGTAACCATGTCTGCCTCACCCTCGACGTCATCGGTGATGTCATCAATGATGACACATGGGATAGGCCAGCCAACTAGCGCGACTGAGCGTTCACTCGGGTCAGCGCCGCGCTGCAATGAGGCCGCGGCTGGCCAGGAACGCCGCCAGCTGGCGTAAGGGACTGACGACGCAGGCCGCATGATGCCGGCCGGCTTGATCCGCAGGACCCACAGCTCGTCGGTCTCGACCACCTCATCGACCGCGCTCCAGCGCCGGGTCCATCGCGTCTCCTAGCGCCTGCGCCCGCCGGTCACAGGTGCCCGAGGACCTCGAACTTGCGGTAGATCGCCGTCCCGAGGAACTGCTGCCGGCGGGCCGTGATGAGGTCGAGCAGCGAGCGCTCCTCGTCGAACGCCGCCTGGTCCGCCTGCCCACGATTGATGCGAGCGCGCAACATCGCCAGCTCGGACGCGGCGTCCTGGAACTCGTGCATCTGCCGCTTGCTCGCCTTGCCCCCATGCGTGTCCGCCCAGCCACGGGCGTAGCGACGTTCGGGCATGGACGAGAGCATCGCGACCTCGGCGTACGTCAGCCAGCCGCGGTCGGCGTACGGACTGAGCTCCACCCCGATCAGCCGTGCCTCGCGCTTGCGTGCCCAGACGAGCAGAGCGGCAAAGGTGAGGAACAGCGGCACCTGGACGACGACGTACACGAGCAGCCAGCCGCCGGCGCTCACGACGGCCGCGGCGTTCCAGAGGCTGTGCAGGATGATGGCGCAGACCAGGCCGGCCAGCGGCGCCAGCCAGCGCGCGAGCGCCGAGCGCGAGGTCGCAGCGATCCCGATGCCGATGCCCGTGCAGATCGTGAACATCGGGTGCGCGAACGGGCTCATCAGCACCCGGACGACGAACGTCCCGACGAGGCCGTCCTCGCCCGCGTCGGCGTAACCGTTGGCGAGATAGAGGATGTCCTCCACGAACGCGAAGCCGCAGGCCGCCAGTCCGGCGTAGACCATGCCGTCGAGGATGCCGTCGATCTCGCGACGACGAAACACCAGCAGTAGCAACGGTGCCAGGCCCTTGAGGCACTCCTCGACCACGGGAGCGACTCCGACCGCGACGACCGAGTTGCCCTCGTCACCGGCGCCCAAGAGGTAACCGCCGATGTCATTGAGGAATGCCGCACCCAGCGTCGCGACACAGGCTCCCCAGAGGAACGCGAACAGCAGCATCCCCACCGGCTCGGCCTCGAACCGGTCGACCCACAAGAAGACTGGCACCACGATGCCCACGACGACGATCGACAGGACGGCGCCCAGCACCGTGCCCGTGACCCCCGCGGTGGCGCCGACGAGGGCGAGCATCAGCAGCCCGCACAGGCCGAAGATCACCGTGAGCGCGGCCAGCAGCAACCACCGTCGCAGCACCGGCCGGCGAGCGACGTTGGACGGTACGACGGCTTGGCGACTGACCTCGGACGGCGCCGATGCAGGCGTCATCCCTCCCCCACTCATAGCCCTGGAGGGTAGTGCAGGTGCCTAAGGTGGGCGGGTGAGCGACACAGCACCTGGAAGAGCCCAGACCGACCGCATTGTCTGGATTGACTGTGAGATGACCGGGCTCGACCTGCAGGCGGACGCCCTGATCGAGGTCGCGGCCCTGGTCACCGACTTCGAGCTCAACCAGCTCGGGGACGGTGTCGACCTGGTCATCAAGCCTCCCGCCGAGGCGATTGCCCAGATGGGCGACTTCGTGCGCGAGATGCACGTCAAGAGCGGGCTGCTCGAAGAGCTGGATGCCGGCGTGACCCTCGGCGAGGCGCAGGAGCAGGTGCTGGCGTACGTCCGCGAGTTCGTCCCGGAGGAGCGCAAGGCGCCCTTGGGCGGCAACACGGTCGCGACCGACCGCAACTTCCTCGCCCGCGACATGGTCGAGCTCGAGCAGCACCTGCACTACCGGATCATCGATGTCTCCTCCATCAAGGAGCTGTCGCGGCGTTGGTACCCGCGGGCCTACTTCAACGCCCCCAAGAAGGGCGGCGGCCACCGCGCGCTGGCCGACATCCGCGAGTCGATCAACGAGCTGCGCTACTACCGCGAGGCCGTCTTCGTCGCCCAACCCGGCCCGGACACCAACGCTGCCAAGGCGATCGCCGAGCAGTACGTCCTGCCCGCCGCCCACTGACACAGGCTCCCGTCGGGGGCGTCGTTGGGTGGTGTCACGAGCACCGCTTCGCACCCGGTACGATGTTTCGCGCTGCCTCTCATCGACGAGGTAGTCGCCTTGGTGGGTATAGCTCAGCTGGTAGAGCGCCGCCTTGTGGTGGCGGATGTCGCGGGTTCAAGTCCCGTTACTCACCCCAAGAAGCAAAGGCCCGGCACCTTCTGGTGCCGGGCCTTTCGCTGTCCTCGATGCTCAGCTGCGGCGGTCTCGCCGGAACTGAGGCTCATCGGCCGGTGCGTCCGACTCCTGCGCCTCATCGACCGGTGCGGCCGACCCCTGGGGCCGGCGGCGGGCGTACCACCGTGACCGCCGATCCTCGCGCTCGTCCTCGATCTCCGTACGCAGCGCGCTCGGCATCGGGGGCGTCTTGACCTTCGGCGGCTTGGGCGGGGGCGGGTTCGCGGCCTTCTCTGCCTGATCCACGTCGTACGACACCCGTCGCGCCTGGCGTTCGGCCTCCACCTGGTCGCGCGCGAGGGAGGGCTCGGGGTCGAACTGGGCGCGCACGTGAGCGACCTCGGCCCAGCGCTGCTCACGGGTGATCTGCGCCTCGGCGGCCCTGCGCTCCTCGGCGGCCTTGCGCTCGGCCGCCTTGCGAGCGGCTGCGGCCTTGGTCTCCTGGGCCTGGAGCCGGTCGCGGACCTGCCTGTTCTTGGAGGCGCTGACCAGCGCGGTGTCGCGGCGTTCGACCCGGGCCTGCTGCACGAGGGCGCGATCACGCTCAGGGTCGTAGTCCTCGCCGCGCGCCTGCTCACGCAGCTCGGCGGATTGGGGCCCCTTCAACGAGCTCGGTGTGCCATCGAGATGGCGGGTGGCCGGGCGGGTCGGGTCCTCGGCACTGGCAGTCATCGCGGATGCGGTCCTCTCGTTGCTGCGACGGATGGCGAGCGCCGGCACCAGACCATGGCCCGCCGCCTCGACATCCTTCCCGGAAGACAGTCTGAGTTCGTGTGCCACCCGGACCGTCTGGTCGTACTTCTCGGCCTTCTTCTCCAGGCCGCTGTCGTCGCGCGCCGGCAGCAGGATGAGCTCCTCGGCCGGCAGGCCCGACTTTAGCTGCCGGGTGCGCTCGAGCTCAGCGTCCAGCTCGGCCCCGAACAGCAGCGCCAGGTTGGTGATCCACAGCCACAGCAGGAACATCACGACTCCGGCGAAGACGCCGTAGGTCTTCGAGTACGACATGCCGTGGGTGAGCGTGATGTAGAGACCGAACGCGGCCGACGTCAGCACCCACACCAGGAAACCGACGGCGGCGCCCCAGCTGAGGAAGACCCGGCGTGGCTTGCGCACGTTGGGAGTCGCCCAGTAGAGCAGGCAGATGATGAGGATGACGATCAGACAGACGAACGGCCACTTGGCGATGTCCCAGACCTTGACCGCCTCCTGCCCCAGGCCGATCTTCCTCCCAACCTCTTCGGCGACCTTGCCGGAGAAGACCAGTGCGGCGATGACCACGACGATCAGCAGCACCTCGATCGCGGTGACCAGGTAGAGCCATGGGCGCAGCAGCCAGACCGGCCGACCCTCGCCGATGTCGTAGATGCGGTTGAGTGCCCGGCTGAAGCCCCCGACATAACCCGACGCGGACCACAGCGCACCCAGCAGACCGATGAGCAGCGCGACGCTGGCACCACCGCCGCTGTGGAAGTTGCCGAGGACTTTCCTGGGCGTGTTGAAGGTGCTGTCAGTGACCGGCTTGTTCATGATCCCGGCGGCGATGTCGATCAGGTCGTTCGGCTTGATGTCGAACACGCCGATGAGCGAGATCACCGCGATCAGGCCAGGGAACAGCGCCAGCACCGAGTAGTACGTCAGCATCGCGGCGACGTCGGTGCACTGGTCCTGGGAGAACTTCTGGACGGCGCGTCGGAGGGCGACCGACCAGCTGGGCCGGGCGCGCGTACGCGGGATGGTGGAGACCGGCCGCTCGACGGCCGTCTCGGTCTGCAGGGACATCGAAGGCACCTCTGCTCGCGGGCTGAAGAACGTTTCCTTGCTACTCGCCTGCAACTTAGCGACCGTTAACGCCAGATCGAGGGAAGGCTGGCCCACAATGGGCTGATGCCGCGCTTCTCACAGCCCCTCGTGCGCGCCTCCGCTCTGGGCGGAGTGGCCGTCTGCTGCGCCCTGATGGGCGCCACCACCGCCGTCGCCGAGCCACACGCCGATCCGACCGGGCCGATCCCCCCATGGCCGTGGCCGCCACAGTCGACGTCGCAGCCCCCGACATCGACCCGTACGCCGACGGCGACCAGCCTGCCGACCCGTACCCAGCCGCCACGGTCCACACCGAGGCCGACGCGGACGTCGCGACCCGACCCGAGCACCACGTGGCAAGGGCCGCGGCACTCATCCACGTCCCGGCCCGGCGGTTCGCAGGATGAGCCGAGCGACACTCCAGGGCCCGGATCGACGTCAACGACCAGCGGCGCAACGACAAGCACGACCGCACCGTCCACGACGACGTCGTCCAGCACAGGGTCGGAGACCGTCACGCCGTGGGTGACTGAGTCCAGCTCGGGCGCTCAGGGTGCGTTGCTGCCTCCTCGACGACAGACGGAGGGCGGCGGCAGCTCGGGCAAGGGCGCGATCCTTTTCGGGTCCGCGACCGTCGCTCTGGTCGCTGCCGGACTCGCGCTGCGTGAGCTGCGTCGCTGACGCCCGACTCGATTTCATGCCTGCCACATCTGCCTGCTAAGGTTTCTCCTCGTTGCGCCAATAGCTCAATTGGCAGAGCAGCTGACTCTTAATCAGCGGGTTCGGGGTTCGAGTCCCTGTTGGCGCACCACTCCACGCAATCGGGGCCTGACACTGTCAGGCCCCGATTCGCTTGTCCCCCAAGGCAACAGGCAGACTGACCGGGTGCGTGCACTAGCCAAGACCAAAGCTGCTCCTGGCCTCGAGCTGATCGATGCTCCCGAGCCGACCTGTGGCCCCGACGACGTCAAGATCAGGGTGTTGAGGGCCGGCCTCTGCGGCACCGACCTGCACCTCGAGCAGTGGGACGAGTGGGCCGCGGCCACCGTCAAGGTGCCTCAGATCATCGGCCACGAGTTCTTCGGCGAGGTCGTCGAGATCGGACCACACGTCACGAGCGTGAAGGTCGGGCAGCGGGCCTCCGGCGAGGGACACATCATCTGCGGTGAGTGCCGCAACTGTCGGGCCGGACGCCGGCACCTGTGCATCCGTACGGTCGGCATCGGCGTCAACCGCGACGGCGCGTTCGCCGACTACGTCGTGATCCCTGCGAGCAACGTCTGGGTGCAGCCCGACGACATGGACCCGGACGTGGGTGCGGTGTTCGACCCGTTCGGCAACGCCACCCACACCGCGTTGTCCTTCCCCATCGCCGGCGAGGACATCCTCGTCACCGGTGCCGGTCCGATCGGCGTGATCGGTGCCGCGATCGCCAAGCACGTCGGCGCGCGCAACGTCGTGGTCACCGATGTCAGCGACTACCGGCTGGATCTGGCCAAGGCCGCCGGTGCAGACCGCGTCGTCAACGTCTCTCGCGAGCGGGTGGCGGACGCCCAGCGCGACCTCGGCATGCGCGAGGGCTTCGACATCGGACTCGAGATGTCCGGTCACCCGGCGGCGGTCGAGGAGATGATCGCCAACATGAACCACGGCGGCCGGATCGCCATGCTCGGTCTGCCGTCCGACCCCTACCCCATCGACTGGGGCCGGGTCATCACCCACATGATCACCATCAAGGGCATCTACGGCCGCGAGATGTACGACACCTGGTACGCCATGAGCGCGATGCTCCAGTCCTCCAAGGAGCTCGAACACGCCGTCCACTCCGTCATCACGCACCGCTACCCCGCCGAGCAGTGGCAGGAAGCATTCAATGCCGCTCGGTCCGGCCAGTGCGGCAAGGTCGTCATCGACTGGAGCTGACCGCGCGCCACATCGCCGGTCATCACGCAGGAGCCAAGGAGACACACGATGTACACGATCAAGGACGAGCTCGCGACCACCCTGCGCGAGATCGACGACGCGGGCCTGACCAAGCACGAGCGTGAGCTGACCTCACCCCAGGCGGCCCACGTGCGTACGGCTCAGGCCGACGCGCTCAACTTCTGCGCCAACAACTACCTCGGCCTGGCCGACCATCCCGAGATCGTCAGCGCGGCGCGAGATGCGTTGCAGCAGTGGGGTTTTGGCATGGCATCGGTGCGCTTCATCTGCGGCACCCAGTCACAGCACACCGAGCTCGAGCGCAGCATCGCGGACTTCGTCGGCCAGGAGGCCGCGATCCTCTACTCCTCGTGCTTCGACGCCAACGGCGGGACGTTCGAGGTGCTGTTCGGCGCCGAGGACGCGATCATCTCCGACGAGCTCAACCACGCCTCCCTGATCGACGGCATCCGCCTGTCCAAGGCGAAGCGCTTCCGCTACAAGAACGCCGACATGGGCGACCTGCGCGCCCAGCTGGAGGCAGCCCGCGAAGCCGGCGCGCGTCGTACGGTCGTGGTCACCGACGGTGTGTTCTCGATGGACGGCTACTACGCACCGTTGGACGAGATCTGTGATCTCGCAGACGAGTTCGGCGCTCTGGTCATGGTCGACGACTCGCACGCCGTCGGCTTCGTCGGCGCCGGCGGCCGCGGCACCCACGAGCTCAAGGGTGTGCTCGACCGCGTCGACATCGTGACGGGCACGCTCGGCAAGGCGCTCGGTGGAGCATCCGGTGGCTACGTCGCCGCGCACCAGGAGATCGTCGACCTGCTCCGCCAGCGGTCGCGGCCCTACCTGTTCTCCAACGCCGTCGCGCCATCGGTCGTGGCCGGCTCGCTGAAGGCGATCGAGCTCGCAGCGGCCTCCAACGAGCAGCGAGAAGCGTTGCAGCGCAACACAACTCTGTTCCGCAAGCTGATGGACGAGGCCGACTTCGAGCTGCTCCCGGGCAGCCACCCGATCACCCCGGTGATGTTCCCGGGAGAGGACGGAGCGCGTACGGCCGCGCAGGTTGCCGACGCCATGCTGAAGCGCGGGGTCTACGTGATCGCGTTCTCGTATCCCGTGGTGCCGCAGGGCAAGGCACGGATCCGCGTGCAGCTGTCGGCAGCGCACTCCGAGCAGGACGTGCGCGACTGTGTGCAGGCCTTCATCGACGCCCGAGCCGAGGTCAACGGCCAGCCGTGACCTCCTGAGCCTCGTCCGGCCAAGGGCCCGAGCCACCCAGGACCGCCTGCCCTGCGTCTACACGATTGCGGATCGCGTTCTCATACCCCCGTGGTGCCGCAGGTCTGCGTGCAGCTCTCAGCCGCACATCCTGAGCAGGACGTGCACGACTGCGCACAGGTCCTCGTCGACGCGCGCGCCGAGGTCACCGGCACTGACCCATTGCACTCCGTGCGGGCTGCCGACGGCGGCCGGTCAGGACTTGACCGATACTCGGCCGCGTTCGCACTCGGACACGAAGCCTTGGACGTCCAGCCGTGGTCGAAACGCCCCTTCAGCCGGTCGACGAACGCTCCGATGGCCGGCTCGTCATAGCCATCGAGCCGTTCGAGTCTTCCCCAGGCCGTCAAGGCCAGGCCGTGACTCAGCCTCGGGTTGGGCGTCAGGACCACGTCATCAATGTGGCGACGGGTGAAGTCAGTGAGGGCTCGGACCGTCTCGCGCGGCGTATCGGATGCGTAGTGGATCACCACGTGGCCGTGTTCCATCGCGTGGACGTAAAGCCCTGGCGCTACTGGCTTGTCGTAGTAGCCGGGCGCCACGGTGTACGGGTAGTGCGGTCCCGATGTAGCCGGCGTCGAGCTGTATGACACGCCACTCACCTCGTTCTGTGAGATGTGCGGGCTGTCGATGACGACGACCGCCTGGCCCGGCAGACATGAGTCGATGCGCTGCTCAGCCGTCGAGCCGGCCACTAGGCCGAAGACGTACTGATAGCGGTTGACGAACAGGAACGACACCATCGCCACGATGGTGATGACGGTGGCCAGACGCCAGAGCCAGCGCCGCGGAGATTGATAGGTCATCGAAGTTGTCCTGTCCGGCGAAGTCGGCGCTCTCGGAGCGCGAGGAAAAGGGGCAGCAGGCGTTGGCCTCCGACGACGACGAGTGCCGCGAGGGAGGACCAGAACGCCCAGGAGGCGAGGTCGGGGTGCAGAACGCTTCCGGCGACCCATGCCACCAGGCCGATGAGAAAGGGCACCGCGTAGTTCAGGAGCAGCCAGGCGACCGCGAACATGCCGACGAGGTAGGCGACTCCGAAGTACCGCGCAACGCGCCGGTCATGTGCGTCGATGGACTCGAGGTCGGCCTGCTCGGTCTCGTCGAGTCGCCACAGCCGATCCTTCGTGGTCAGCCAGGTGGCCCGGTTGAGATCGTGGCACCGCAGCATGGTGGCAACCACCGCGTACGCGTCACTGCGCATGAAGATCGCAAAGAACTGCCAGGCGATCGACAAGAACTGGACGAGGACGACTGCTGCGAGGAACCGATCGAGCAGCCCGGGCAGAGACAGCCACCCTTCCCAATTGGCCAGCCGAACGCTCAAGGCCAGGGCCATCAGGACCGCATCGATGGCGATCCCCGCGAGATAGGTGGCATAGCGCTGGCGACGTGGCACGGTCACGATCTGGCTCACGTCGGTCTCGAAGACGAGGAAGACTCCTCGATAGCTCACCCGAAACGCTGCAGGCACCCCGACCGCTCGCCCACCGAGCCAGTGCCACGCCTCGTGGACCGCGCGCAGCGCCCAGGTGACCGGTGTGAGCAGCAAGATCGACCAGATCGGATCAGGCAACCACCAGGAGTGCTCGAACGACGGACGCAGCTCTGGAGCGACGACGCAGACGCCGAGTGCGAACAGCGCGGCCGCGATGTACGCCGACCACGCAGCTCTCCCGAAGAAGCGCGCTGCCACAGGCTGCCGTACTCCTTCGATCCACCGGATCGAGCGAGTGCCGGACGCGTCGGAGCGCTCCGCTGTCGCCGCTGACTCAGCGGACGGCTCCAAGAAGCCGGCCGCGGCGAGGCCCTCCAGGAACTCCGACCCGTCGACGACCTCTCCGGCGGCCTCACTCGCGAGACGGGTGGCCTCGGTGAGCGACGCGCCAGACTGAATCGCCTCGACCAGGACGGCGCCCGGCTCCGGGACGGCCACGAAAAGCCCCAGGTCGGGGCGGCCGAGAATGCACTCTTCGTCAACCCGCGCGACCGTCACCAGGCTCAGATCCACCGACTGAGCGGCGGTCGTTGAGGTGCTGTCCATTGAGTTCCTTTGGTTGCTGCTGCTGGCTCGTAGCGCGCCACGAGCCAGCAGCGTCACCGGTCAGCTGTCCAGGCAGTCGCCACACAGCGTGGTGAGACGAGTGTTCTCGATGCGCTTGATCTCGATCTTCATGTGGGTCACCTCCGATCCTTCGCAGGTCTAGCTGTGGTTGCGCACACCGGACATGCGGGATTCCGTTTCCACTCGAACTCCCGCACGGCGCAGCCATCGGCGAAGTCAATGGTGTTCGGGCGCCCGGCGTGGGCCGGCGCCTCGATGCGAGTCAGGTACCGGAGTTCCATCCATCGCATTCCTTGCGTCATCGTTGCTGCCCCGTGGTCTCGGCCACGGGGCAGCAACGTTCGATCAGCTGTTGCCGATGCAGTCCCCGCACAGGCCAGTGAGGCGGGCGTTCTCGATGCGCTTGATCTCGATCTTCATGCTGGTCACCTCCCTCTCTTCGCAGGTCTGGCTGTGGGCGCACACACCGTGCACGCGGGATTCCGTTTCCACTCGAACTCCCGGACCGCGCAGCCATGGGCGAAGTCGATGACGTTCGGGCGACCGGCATAGGCCGGCGCCTCGAAACGGGTGAGGTACCGGAGCACCTCGAAGGCGCACAAGGACCCGAGCAGGCCCGCTACCGGGCCGATTCCACGATTGGTGCGCTCCCCGGTCCGGAAGAGCGCATCGGCGGTGCGTTCCTCGGCGTCCAGCTCATCGGGCGACGACGTCAAGCACTCTCGGCAGGCACTTGCGCCAGGATCGACCGACCACACCAGCCCGGTCGTGACGAACATGCCGCCACGCACATACGGAACTGACCTGCTCACGCAGGCGGCGTTGACCCAGTCATCGATCTCAGAAGGGCTGTCGACACCCGACATCACGACATCGGGCCCGACTGCGTCCAGCACGTCGCCGATGTCCGCCGCGCCGCTCAGCTCGGTGCTGATCGTCTCGACCTTGATCGACGGATCGAAGGCCCGCACCCAGTCCGCTGCGACATCCACCTTGGGCAGCCCGATGTCGCTGTACCGGTAGAGGTACTGACGAGCGAAGTTGCGAAGCTCGACCACGTCCTTGTCCAGGAGGGTGAGCCGGCCGACTCCGAGACCGCACAGGTGCGGGATCGTGTTGGAGTTGAGGCCGCCGGTCCCGAGGACGAGAACGTGCGACTCGCGGAGCGCTTGCTGGAAGTCTGCGCGGCCACGCTCGAGGGAAGCGAAGGACTCGAAGAACGCCAGATTGCTGTGGTAGCGCTCACGATCGGACGCGTCCTCGCTCTCGCTCGCCACACTTTCAACCAGGCCGTGGGCATCCAGGACCGTGATGGCTTCGCGAACCTCGTGAGGGCTCACAGATCGCTCCCCCACCGACAGCGCCTCGGACAGCTCCGCGACCGTCAAGCGGCCCTCTCGCAGATGGACCAGCAGCGTTTCGAGCTGACCGTCGGGATCGGCAATCACGAACTGATCGCGGATGTCATACATCAGTCGTAGCTGCGAGCCGTCGCGCTCCCAGACCACGCTCTTCAGGCTCGGTATCAGTTCTGTCGCCACCGTCGCTCCTCCCCGCCGGACCAGACGGTCACGCAGCGAGTCAGATCATCACGAGTGGGCCTTGAGTTTTTCTTGGGCCTGACAGCTACGGCCGGCGCACCGGTCCAACCGAAGCGATCTGCAGGCGTACCCGGGCGGCGTCCGGGTGGCCGAGCGCGTCCAGGATCTTCAGCGCGTGCTCTCGCGCGCCCATCGCGCCGGACAGGTCGCCGGACGCCTCGCGACAGTCCGCGATGTGTCTGAGTACGGTCGCCGCGCCATAGCGATCGCCGGCCTGCTCGAACAACGACAACGCGCTCTCATAGCACCGAAGGGCCTCAGCACGGTTGCCGAGGTGGTCTTGGGCATAGCCGAGGCTGTCCCAGCTGGCTGCCTCGTGCTTCGGGTCGCCGAGCTCGCGTTGCAGGTCCACCGCACGTCGACAGAAGTCGAGGGTCTGCTGATAGTCGCCGAGCAACGCGTGACGCCAGCCGACCTGGTTCAACGCCCTGCCCTCAAAAGATCGGTGGCCTGCGAGTCGGTACAGCTCCAGTGCGCGCTCGGCGTGCGCCAGAGCGCCGAGATAGTCGTGCTTGTCGCCGAGCAGCAGGGCCCAGATCTGATGGACGTTGCCCTCGCCGACCGTATCGCCGTCCGTCTGGAACAGGTCGAACGCTCGGGTGGCGTGCCACTCGGCCTGGTCTCCCTCCTCCATGCGGAAGTGCGCCACGGCAAGTCCACGGTGGAACTGCGCTTGTGCTGTCCTGTCGTCGAGGCGCTGAGCAGCAGCAAGGCCGACCTCCTCGGTGGCGACGCACTGCGCCCAGTGGCCTTGACAGTCCATGAAGCTCGACATGCGATCGGCCAGCTGCCATGCGTGCACGTCGAGCCCGACCTGCGCGGCGTGATCGATGGTCGCCACGAGGGCTGGGCGCTCCGCGTCGAACCAGGCCAAGGCCGAGTCCCTGTTGGCGAACCTCTCAGCCGTCACACCGGCCACCGGCGACGGAACGCCAATCGCGTGTCCTTGTGGTGCGAACACTCGCGCCGCAGCGTTGGCTGACTGGAGGTAGTGGTCCACGACTCGTAACACGCCACCGTCGTCCGGCGACTGCTCCGCCAGCTCGAGGGCGTAGGTCCGCAGGAGATCATGAAAGCTGAATCGACCTTCTGGGCGCTCGGCGATCAAGTTGGCCCGACAGAGCTCTTGGAGCAGCACGGTCGTCGCTTCCACGGACTGCGCCGCGAGGCTCGATGCTGCCGCCACGGAGATGTCCGGGCCGGGATGGACGCCGAGCAGCCGGAACATCCTCCGTGCCTCTGGGCGCTGCGCATCGTAGGACCACGACAACACCCCGCGTACGGTCGTACGCGCGTCAAACGTGTCGAGCACGCCCAGCCGCTGACGCCGGTCGGCCAGCTGGCCGGCGAGACTTCGCAGTGACGTAGCCGGCGTGACGGAGGCGTGACCTGCGACGACGGCCAGGGCGAGGGGCAGGCGGGCGCACTCGTCCACCAGGTCTGCCACCGCATCAGGTTCTCGGGACAGCCGCTCGGCGCCGAGATATCCAGCAAGCATCTGCCTGGCGTCCTCGTCCGCGAGGAGGTCCAGGGTGATCGGTAGCGCACCGTGCTCGACAACCAGGCCCGTCAACCGACTGCGACTGGTCACCAGAACCAAGCTGTCTGATGCGCCCGGGACGATGGGGCGTACCTGCTCAGCATCGCGAGCGTTGTCCAAGACGATCAACAGCCGGCGGTCTGCTGTGAGGGTGCGGAACAGTGCACTACGCGCCGCATCGTCGCGAGGTATCTCCTCACCGGGTATGCCAAGGGCTTCCAGGAACTCACCGAGAACATGCCCGGGCGTCAAGGGCCGTGCCGACGGGTCGAACCCTCGCAGATTGACGTACAGCTGGCCGTCGGGGAACTGCGTCGCTGCACGATGGGCCCAGTGGAGGGCGAGGCACGTCTTGCCGATCCCGGCCGTGCCGGCGATCGCCGAGATCACCGCCGTTCGGCGGCTCGCGGAGGGGTCCAGCAGCTCGTCCAGCGCTTTCAGTTCCTCACCTCGTCCGGCGAAGTGTCGGCTGACCATCGGGAGCTGGCGCGGTACGACGAGGGCTGGCGACGTGGTCCCCGTCGACGTGGGGTCATCGCCCCGAAGCAGGCGGAGGTGGACCTCGTTCAGCTCCTTGCAGGGCTCCTCCCCCAGCTCATCGACCAGTCGTTGTCGGAAGCGTGCGTAGAGGTCGAGCGCCTCAGCACGACGCCCGGCGAGCGACAGACCCTGGATGAGATGACCGATCAGGGGCTCCGACCACGGGTAGTCCGACGATGCTTGGAGCAGAGTGTCAATCAGCTCGTCGAGCCGACCGCCGCCGCAGAGCTCATGGCGCGCGAGCGCGAGCAGCGCCGACAACCGCTCCTCCAGGAGCTTGTGCTGCAGACGAGACACCCAGTCCCCGTGCAGTCCAGCGAGCGGTTGGCCGCGCCACAGCCGAAGCGCTGCATGAAGATCGACCACGGCTGAGGTCGATGCTGCGTTCTTGCTGACTTCGATATGGCGCCGGAACTCCACGATGTCCACGCACTCAGGCGGCACCTCGCAGACGTACCCGCCGCTGCGGCGCGCAATCGCAACGCCACCAGGCGAGAGTGACTGCCGGAGTCGGGTGATGTAGGAGTACAGCGATGCGGTCGGGTTGCCTGGTAGGGCTTCTCCCCAGACCCGGTCGACCAGCACGTCCAGCGGTACAACCTGTCCTGGAGTGGCTGCGAGTGCGGCAAGGATCAGGCGCGGCTTGGTGGAGCCGATCTCCAGCTGTTGGCCCGCATGCCAGACCTCCGGAGTCCCGAGCAGTCTGATCTCCATGGGTCAGGAAGATAAGCGGCGAGCTCCGTGTGTGCACACCGACCTCGTCGAATCTCGTCAAGGCGTGGGAGCACAGCACCCGCGGAGGCTAGAGATAAAGGCCGGTCTGTCCGTTCTCTGTGGGCTGGGCGGCGACGGCGTGCAGGTCGCGCTCGCGCAGGAGGACGTAGTCCTTGGACTGCAGCTCGACCTCGGCACGGTCCTCGGGGTCGAACAGGACCCGGTCGCCCAGCCGCACCTGGCGTACGTGTGCGCCGAGCGCCACGACCTGCGCCCACACGAGGCGCTTGCCGACGCTGGCGGTCGCCGGGATGACGATCCCGCCCCCGGACTTCCGCTCGCCCAACTCGCCGTCCTGAGAGACCAGGACGCGATCGTGCAGCATCCGGATGGGCAAGCCCTCCGAGGTGGCGGGTTCAGCCACGTGCGCGACGCAACAGGCCGAGCAGCAGCAGGAACGCGCCTGCACCGCCGACCGCGCCCGCGATCTTCTCGGTCTTGAGCTCGCCGTCCGGGGTGCGCGTCGCGTCGTTGGCGGCGAGCTTCAGGCCCTCGACCTGCCGCTTGGCGATCTCCTTGGGCTGGGCTCGGAAAGCCAGCTCGTCGATCGTCCCGGCCAGCCGCTGACGCGAGGCAGCGAGGTCGGCCTCGATCTCCTTGGCGGACCTGGCGCGCGGTGCGGCGGGCTTGGACGTCTCGCGCTGCTTGGCCATCTGGGATCTCCTTGTCGTCTGAACTGGTTGTGACCCTAACGTAGGAGCACCGCACGGACATCAGGCCGTGCGGCCACGGAGAGGACACCACATGCCCCGTCTCGAAGCCGGTGAGGCTGCACCCGATTTCAGCCTCACCGACGACCACGGCAAGCAGGTCGCGCTCGGCGACTTCCGCGGTCGCAAGCTCATCATCTTCTTCTACCCGGCGGCCATGACGCCGGGCTGCACCAAGGAGGCGTGCGACTTCCGCGACTCGCTGACCACGCTGCAGAAGGCGGGGTACGAGATCGTCGGCATCTCCCCCGACAAGCCGGAGAAGCTGGCGAAGTTCGTCGAGAAGGAGGCGCTGACGTACCCCCTCCTGTCGGACCCGGACAAGCAGGTGCTGGAGGCGTACGGCGCCTGGGGTGAGAAGAAGCTGTACGGCAAGACCGTTACGGGTGTGATCCGCTCGACGTTCGTGATCGACGAGGACGGCACGATCACGCTGCCGAAGTACAACGTGCGCGCGACCGGCCACGTTGCGTCGCTGTCGAAGGCCCTCAAGCTGGCGTGAGCTGTGGCGTGTCGGACCTCGTTCATATGTTCGAATCATGCCCCGCCTCGTCTACACCCGCGACGTCCTGGCCCGCGCCGTTGTCGATGCTGACTCCGTCGCCGATGTACTCCGGAACTTGGGACGGCCGCAGGCAGGTGGCACGCAGGCGCACATCAGCCGGTAGCTGGTGAAGTACGAGATCGACACGAGCCACTTCACCCGAAACAAACGGCGAAACAGAACCCGCAACCGGGCCGATCCGGAGCAGGTATTGACTCGGCGAGCCCTCGGTGACGCGCGGGTCAACGGCGGGCGACTTAGGCGTGCCCTCATCGCCATCGGGCGCGAGTTCACCTGTGCCCTTTGCGGACTCGGTCCGGTGTGGCAGGGCTCGCCCCTCGTTCTTCAGGTCGACCACATTGACGGCGACCTCCACAACAACGAGCGAACGAACCTTCGCTTCCTGTGCCCCAACTGTCACTCACAGTGTCCGACCTTCTCGCGCCGTCCATGGTCACACCGACGAGACGGAGCCGTCTTATGATGTGCCTTGAGCGGCCGTAGCCCAACTGGCAGGAGGCACAGGCTTTAGGTGCCTGACAGTGTGAGTTCGAATCTCACCGGCCGTACCGCGAGATACCTCAGAAGCGGCAGCCGAGCTCGAGCCCACCGACGTGGTGGGCTCGAGCTCTGGCGCTCCTGCGACGGGTAGTCGCCGGTCCGTACCGGCGCCTTCGGGTGTGCGGGTTCGAGTCCCGCCTCGCGCACCGTGCCAGACCACGACACATCGCGGTCCTATACACCACATCTGCCTCACGCGGTCGCTACGCGAACAGCGTTCCACCTGGCGATTGCGGCCGGGCCGAATACTGGTCAGTCACGTGTCCATGGCACGAGACTCCCATTGCGGCCGGAGTCCATAGGGCGAAACCATGCCGCACCGCGTTCTCGGGGATCGGATTCTCGAATTCCCCGCGTTTTCTAGAGCAAGGGGTGCACATGAGCGACTCCACAGTCACCGAGGACCGGGGAGACTCACCCTCCTCTCTGGATGCCGAGCAAGTCGGCTACAAGCAGTCGCTCGGTCGTCGACAGGTCCAGATGATCGCGATCGGTGGCGCGATCGGCACCGGACTGTTCCTCGGGTCCGC
Organism: Luteipulveratus mongoliensis; assembly: GCF_001190945.1. Taxonomy (NCBI): domain Bacteria; kingdom Bacillati; phylum Actinomycetota; class Actinomycetes; order Micrococcales; family Dermacoccaceae; genus Luteipulveratus; species Luteipulveratus mongoliensis. Next base: position 3,946,394 of record NZ_CP011112.1, read on the forward strand.
CTCGCGACTGCACAGCACCGGACCGGCCCTCGTCATCAGCTACGCCGTCGTCGGCGTCATCGCGTTCTTCTTGATGCGCGCCCTCGGTGAGCTGGTCCTGCACCGCACGACCTCAGGGGCCTTCGTCTCCTATATGCGTGAGTTCTACGGCGAGAAGGCCGCCTACTACACCGGCTGGATGTACTGGCTGAACTGGGCGCTGACCGGGATCGCCGAGCTGTCCGCCGTGGGCCTGTACGTGCAGCACTGGAAGCCGGACATGCCGAAGTGGGCCACGGTGCTCATCGCCCTGGCCGTCGTGCTCGCCGTGAACCTGATGTCTGCCAAGGCTTTTGGCGAGTTCGAGTTCTGGGCATCGATCGCCAAGGTCGGCGCGATCGTCATCTTCCTGCTCGTCGGGATCGTCGTCGTCGGGTTGCGACTCGACATCGGCGAGCACCGGGCAGGCGTGTCCAACATGTGGAGCAACCCCGGCGGGTTCTGGCCCGCATCGGGCGACTTCAACTGGTACGGGCCGATTCTCGTCATGTCGGGTGTCGTCTTCGCGTACGCCGCGATCGAGATGGTCGGTGTCGCCGCCGGCGAGATGGCCGACCCCAAGCGCGAGGTCCCGAAGGCCGTCAACGCCGTCGTCATGCGGATCGCCGTGTTCTACGTCGGCTCGCTGATCCTGCTCGTGTCGATGCTGCCGACCAGCGAATACACGTCTGGTATCAGTCCGTTCGTCACCGTCTTCGGGAGAATGGGCCTGGACTGGATGGGAGACGTGATCCAGGTCGTCCTGATCATCGCTGCCATGTCATCGCTCAACTCCGGCCTGTACTCCACCGGCCGAGTGCTGCGCAGCCTGGGCATGTCCAAGCAGGCGCCCGGCTTCACGCTCAAGATGAGCAAGTCCGGTGTGCCCTGGGCGGGCATTGTCCTGACCTCGGTGGTGTACGTCTTCGGCGCCATCCTGAACGCGCTGCGCCCCGATGCCTTCGAGATCGCGCTGGAGGCCGCTGCGATCGGTGTCCTGTTCACGTGGTCGACGATCTTCTTGTGTCAGCTGCGGCTGCGGCGGCTCTCGGACAAGGGGGTCATCCCGCCCAGCCCATTCCGGACGCCTGGTTCCCCGTGGACGAGCTATCTCGGACTCGCCTTCCTTGTCCTGGTGGTCGTCGGCATGGCGATCTCGGGCTGGCAGTCCTCGCCCTACTTCTCGCACAAGATCAGCTTCATCGTCGTGGTGATCGGCATCCCGTTGATCGCCATCGTCCTTGAGCTCGGCTGGCTGGTGGTTCGACCCAAAGTGGTGGCGAATACTGGTGACAGGTTAGGAAGCGTCTGGACCGACACGGGTCCGCGATATCCCGTCGGCGCACCGAGCACGGCGACCGAGGAGGACGAGTGACATGGGTCGTTCAGTGAGAAAGCACGCTGTTGCGGGCGCGACCGCTGCGCTCATGGTGGTCACCGTGTCAGCCTGTTCTGACGGAGCCTCGCCGACGCCGGCGACCAGCAATGGTGCGACCGGCAACGGCAAGATCACCATTGGTATCTCCGGTGACCTGCCCGGCCTGAGCCTGAAGGCTGGCGCGTCGTACTCAGGCTTCGACATCGACACCGCCAACTTCGTCGCCGGCAAGTTGGGCGTGCCGTCGGCCAACATCACCTGGAAGGTGATCGATCAGGCCGAGCGGGTCTCTGCCCTGACCAGTGGTGAGGTCGACCTCGTCGTCTCGACGTTCTCGATCACGCCGGAGCGGCAGAAGGAGATCGACTTCGCCGGACCGTACTTCGTGGCCCACCAGGATCTGCTGATCCGACGCAACGACGAGGAGATCACTGGGCCGGACACCCTCAACGACAAGACGCTGTGTGCGGCGGCGGGTACGACGTCGGCCGACTACGTGAAGGCGCACTACAAGGGCCACATCACTCTGCACGAGGTCCCGACCTGGGGCGAGTGCGTACGCAATCTCGCCAACGGCGACGTCGACGCGGTGTCGACCGATGACGTACTGCTCGCCGGGTTCGCCAGCCTGTCCAAGTACAAAGGCGAGCTCAAGCTGATCGGCAAGGGCTTCACCGATGAGCGTTACGGCGTCGGCATGAAGAAGGGCGACGCGGCTCGGCTCGCCAAGGTCAACACGGCGCTGAAGGAGTTCATCAGCTCCGGGGCCTGGAAGAAGTCGCTCAACGACAACGTCACCCCGTCGGGATACAGCATCCCCAGCGCCCCGAAGGTCGGGAGCTGAGTCGGTCCTCGCCGATGCCACCCACCGACGCGAGGGATGTCGAACCAACCATCGACACCGACGATCTGGCCGAGTTCTTCGGTCAGCATCCGCCGTTCGATGCGTTGGAGCCGGCGGCGCGCACGGTGCTGGCCTCGGCCTCCACCGTGGAGCGGTACGCCGCCGGCCAGCTGATCCTGGATGCGTTCCAGAGCCCTTCGGTCGAGGTCTTCGTGGTCTACACGGGTCGCGTCGAGCTGTGGAACGACAGCGACCGGCGCAGTCGTGACCCAGACGAGCTCCTCAGCCCCGGTGGGGTTTTCGGCTTCTCCGCCATGCTCAGCGAACGCTCCATCGGACCGCGCGCGGTGGCCGTCGACGATGCCCTGGTCGTACGTATCGCCGGCGAGGTGGCCGCGACCGCGTTCGCCTCGAAGAGTGGCGCTCAGTTCCTCGCGGAGAGCGTCGCAACCTCGCGTCGGCCGTCGGGACTGCCCAGCTTTTCCACCGTCGAGCAGCTGATCGAGTCCAAGCCCCTCGTCGTCCAGCCCGACGACCGGATCGCTGACGTCGCCCGACAGATGACCGAGCGCGGCTGCGGATGTGCGGTGGTGCCTCTCGGCGAGGACACCTACGGCCTCGTGACGGACGAGTCTTTGCGAGCACGCGTCATCAGCGACGGCGTCCCCACGACCGCGAGCGTGTCCGAGGCGCTCGCTACCTCGGTGCCGATCGCACTCGTCGGCGACTCCGCGGGCGAGGCCCTGCTCACCATGCTCGAGGACGACGCGGACTACGTCGTGGTCCTCGACACGGCGCACCGGCTGTGCGGAGTCGTCTCGGCCCGCGACTTCACGCTCTCACCGACGACCGCGGATGTGCCTCTGCACCAACAGATTCGGCGATCCGGCACCATCGATGAGCTCGTCGAGCGATCGTTGCGATCGCCCGACCTGCTGGTCGAGCTGCTGTCGCACGGGCTCGCGTCGGGCAAGGTGATCGCGGTCTACTCGGCGATCATCGACACCGTCGTACGCCGCGCCATCGAGCTGGTCTTCACCGGTCACGCCGACCTGCCGCTGGACGAGTTCACCTGGCTCTCCTTGGGCAGCAACGGCCGACGCGAGTCGGTGCTGAGCTCGGACGTGGACTCGGCCGTGGCCTTCGTCGGTGACGCTCCCCCAGACCTGTTCGATGCCTACCGTGCTGCGTTCGGCGAGGTGCACGGGGCGCTCGCGCGCGCCGGACTCAGCTCGGACAGCCATGGCGCGACCGCGCCGAGAGCCGTCTTCTCGCGCACCAATGCGCAGTGGCGCGACGCGGCCAAGCGCTGGCTGGCGTCTCCCGAGCAGAACCAGGGCGCCATCATGACGTCACTGCTCGTCGACGGTCGTCCCGTCTACGGCGATCACGGACTCCCAGCAGTCACAGCGGTTTTCGCTGATGTGCGCAACCATCCGGGCACGTTGAGCCTGCTCCTCAAGGAGTCTCTGTCCCGACGCGCACGGGTCCGTACGACCCGCGACATGCTGATGCGCCGCTCCACTCCGTTCGACATCAAGGACCAGGCGCTGCTCCCCGTCGTCAACATCGCCCGCTGGGCGGCCCTGAGCGTCGGGTCGCCGGTGCTGTCGACCGTCGAGCGCCTCCGAGCGGCATCCGGTTCGGAGATCCTGCCTGACAGCCAGGCACGCGCGGCGATCGAGGCGTTCGAGGTGCTGCAACGTCTTCGCCTGCGCTACCAGCTGATGCAGTACCAGAGCGGCGGGCGGGTGTCGGACAAGATGCCCGTCGGCTCGATGTCCGCGATCGACCGCAGCGTCATCGCCCAGGCCGTGCACGAGATCAACGCGCTGCAGCGCCGGATGGCCAACGTCTCGGCCTACTTGCCACCAGAGCAGTGGACGGGCCCGCAGGAGTGACGGCCGCCGAACACCGCACCCGCGTGGCCGTCATCGGCGACGTCGGCGGACATCTGGATGAGCTGCGCGCGGAGCTCATCCGGCTCGGCGCGGACTCAGCGAGCGGTGCTCTCCCGGCCGACCTGATCGTCGTCCAGGTCGGAGATCTCGTACACCGTGGCCCGGACTCGGCCGGCGTCGTACGCCTGGTCGACGGCTACCTGAACCGCCAGCCCGAGCAATGGGTCCAGCTCGCGGGCAACCACGAGGCGCAGTACCTGCGCGAGCCGGCCTTCGAATGGTCGGAGCCGTTGGACAAGGCCAGCGCACGACTGCTCCAGCAGTGGTGGACGAGCGGCCTCATGCGGGCTGCGGTCGCTCTCCCGACCGTCGACGGTGACTACCTCGCCACTCACGCCGGGCTGACCGCGGGCTTCTGGCGGGACAGCCTCGGCCAGCCTTCGGACGCACGGCAGGCGGCCGACCTACTGAACCGACTGGTCGACACCGACGACGACTCACTGTTCCGAGCCGGGGAGATGCTCGGCCGGCCGGCGTCGACCACGGCCGGTCCGCTCTGGGCGTGCGCGCAGACCGAGCTGCTCCCGAGCTGGATGGGAGAACGCCTGCCGTTCAACCAGATTCACGGACACACGTCGTTGTACGACTGGCACCACGAGCGCTTCCGCGTCGGCGCCGACCTGGCGCAACGAACCGTCCTCGAACCCGGCTCAGCCCACGAGACGACTTCTCTCGACGGTGGCCACATCGTCGGTATCGACCCAGGGCACGGCCGAGGTCCGCGGCAGCCCTGGCACGCCTGGGTGACCGAGCTCAGGCCAGGGTCGCGGTCACTTCCGCAATCATCTGGTCGGTAGCGCCCAGCCCGATCGACAGGTGGCCTTCACCCTCGATGAGGTGCGCCTTGATGCCAGGCACGTGCTGCCCGAGCCACTCGCCGTGGGCGTACGGCACCATCAGGTCGAGGCTGCCCTGCCACACGAAGGTCGGGATGCTGATCTCGTCGAGCTCGAAGCCCCAGTCCTGCACGAACGCGAGGTCGTCCTCGATCCAGCCCTCGGGCCCGATACGCAGCGCCTCCTGGAAGTTGGCGACCATGTCCGCCCCGGCCTCGTCAGTCAGGACAGCGCGGTCGACGTCCGGGAGCACCGAGCCGAGCGCCTCGACCACGCCCTCGGGCGTCGTACCCCGCAGCTGAGGCAGCAGGACCTCGATGAACGCGCGTACGGCGTCCTCACCCTCGCGGGCCGCGCCGAACTCCTCGATGTTGTCCTCCCCCATTCCCGCGGTGAAGTCCAGCCCTGTTGCGTCGTGCGGAGCCACGCCCGCGATGACGAGCGCACCCGTGACTCGATCCGCCAGGCGGGCGGCAACGGCCAGGCTGTGCGGTCCGCCACCCGACCAGCCGGCCGTGACGCATCGGTCGACGCCGACGTGATCGAGCAGAGCCGCCATGTCCTCCGCGACATCGACCACGCGTCGTCCGGGCCGGGGACTCGAGCCGCCGTAACCGGCGCGGGAGTACGTCAGCAGCCGGTGCCCCTGGGCGTGCGCGACCCGCTCGATCCGACGGGATGCCAGCAGCGAGCCGGGCGTCCCATGGTGGAAGAGGATCACGGATCCCCCGTCGGGACCACTGATCTGGAAGTCGAGAGAGCGGCCGTCGGGCAGGGCGAGAGTGTCCATGCTCGATGCTTGCACGTGACGTCAGTCGATGGTCACACGGATCATGTGCCAGCCGGTGCTGCCGTCGGGATCCGGGTTGGCGATCTCGCCGGTCTGCCACGCACCGGTGGCGTCGCGCGCTCGCACTGAGAGCGCGTACTTCCCAGGCTTCGGGTGCCACTCATAGACCCACTGGCGCCACGCGTCGATGTTCGCCTCTGTGCCCAGGCGCGCATCAACCCAGTCGCCCTCGTTGACCCGCACCTGCACCCCGGTGATCCCTCGGTGCTGTGCCCAGGCGACGCCGGCCACTGCGACCACACCTCCGGCACCTCGTGGTATGCGGTCCTCATCTCCCGGGACATCGATCCGGGACGAGGTCTTGACCGGGCCTTTCGCGGACCAGCCGCGTGGAGTCCAGTAGCCCATGTCGTCGGCGTAGGTGGTGACCTTGAGGTCGGTGACCCACTTGGTCGCCGACACATAGCCGTACAGACCTGGCACCACCAGCCGCACCGGGAAGCCGTGCGTCGCGGTGAGGGGCTCTCGGTTCATGCCGATCGCGAGCAGCGCGTTGCGGTCGTCGGTCAGTGCGCTGAGCGGAGTGCCTGCGGTGAAGCCGTCCGTGCTGCGGGACAGCACCATGTCGGCACCCGGCTTGGGGCGGGCCTCGGCCAGCAGCTCGCGCACCGGCCAGCCCGTCCAGATGGCGTTGCCGTTGAGGTTGCCGCCGACCTCGTTGGAGACGCACATCAGCGTCACCATCGCCTCGCGCATCGGCTTGGACTGCAAGGTCTCCCAGTCGATCTCGATCTCGTGCTCGACCATGCCGTGCACCTTGAGCCGCCAGCTCGACGGGTCGACCTGCGGCACGACGAGCGCCGTGTCGATGCGGTAGAAGTCCTTCTGCGGGACGACGAACGGCGTCACGCCGGGGACGCCCAACGACGCGCCCGCCGGCGCGGTCACCGGTGCGGCCACCCGAGGTACGACGAAGGCGCGTCGTGCCTCCGCCACTCGTCTCGACGCGTTCCCGAGTGCTCGACCTCCGGCAGCGACGAGCCCGGCACCGACCAGCGTCACGCCGCCGTAGGCCAGGACCGCCCGACGACTCGGCCGACCGAGCGTGGAGTCGTCCCCGTCCACGACCCGTCGACGCCAGCGGGACATCGCCCACAACCCTGCGAACCCGCCGAGCAGCGTTGGCACCACATCGATCCCGCCGCTGTTAGGACGACTCAGCACTGCTGCGGCGGCCACCGCGACCAGGACCACCAGTGCGACGAGCGCGAGCCGGAAGCGGTACGCGAGGAGCACCCCGATCGCACAGCAGAGGCCCAGCAGGACCAGGGCCATCCCGACGAAGAGCGCCTTCTTGTCATTGGTCCCGAACGTGTCGACCGCGAAGTTCTTCAGCCACAACGGTGTTCGGTCGACGAATGCCCCACCGACGGCCAGGACGGGCGACGGCTCGCCTTTGCTCTCACCCATCTTGATGAGGAGTCCGGCGAACAGCTCAGCGATGGAGAGGACCACCGCTCCGATCACGACCCCGCCGAGGGCCGCTCTCCCCGATCGTCGGAGGAAGAGGTTCATCTGAGCAGCTCGGTCAGATCCGGTATCAGCGCCCGCAACGCGTTGCCGCGGTGGGAGATGGCGTTCTTCTCGTCGTCGGTGAGCTCAGCCAGAGTGCGACCGTCAGGCAGCTCGAAGATCGGGTCATAGCCAAAACCGTTGGTGCCACGCTGATCTCGCGTGAGCCGACCGTCGACACGACCGACCCGTACGCGTTCGGTGCCGTCGGGCATCGTCAGCACGACAGTGCTGCTGAAGTAGGCGGTCAACCGCTCCACGTCGACGTCGGCGAGCTGAGCCTGGAGCAGGTCGATGTTGGCCTGGTCATCACCGGTGCTGCCCGACCACATTGCGCTCCACACGCCTGGTGCTGCTCCGAGCACGTCGACCGTGAGTCCCGAGTCATCAGCAATTGCAGGCAAACTCGTCGCATTGACCACTGCCTGCGACTTGAGGCGCGAGTTCTCCTCGAACGTCACTCCGGTCTCGGGCACCTCGGGCACACCGTCGATGTCACCGGCGCCGACCACCTCGACGTCACTCAGCTCCGACACCCCCGCGAGCAGCTGGCGAAGCTCACGGAGCTTGCCCGCGTTGCGGGTTGCGAGGACGAGGCGACGGCCCATCAGACAGCACGCTCCCGAGGGACGGCGGCCAGCGCGTCGTTCTGGAGCTTGGTGAGGTCGACGATGCCCTTGGCCGCGACATCGAGCAGGGCGTCCAGCTCGGCTCGCGTGAACGGCGAACCCTCCGCGGTGCCCTGAACCTCGATGAACTGACCATCGCCGGTCATCACGACGTTCATGTCGGTCCCGGCCGTGGAGTCCTCCGGATAGTCCAGGTCCAGGACCGGGCGACCGTCGATGATGCCGACGCTGACGGCGGCGACCGACCCGGTCAACGGCTCGGCCTTCGCCGGGATCAGCTTGCGTGCCTTGGCGTCCGCGATCGCATCGACGAGTGCGACGTACGCGCCAGTGATGGAAGCCGTACGCGTGCCGCCGTCGGCCTGCAGCACGTCGCAGTCGAGCACGATCGTGTTCTCGCCGAGGGCTTTGGTATCGATGACCGCGCGCAGGCTGCGGCCGATCAGGCGGGAGATCTCGTGGGTCCGGCCACCGACCTTGCCCTTGCGCGCTTCACGGTCGGAACGGGTGTTGGTCGAGCGCGGCAGCATCTCGTACTCCGACGTGACCCAGCCGGTGCCCTTGCCCTTGAGCCAGCGCGGCACGCCCTCGGTGAACGACGCCGCGCACAGCACGCGCGTCCGGCCGAACTCCACGAGCACACTGCCCTCGGCATGGTCGAGCCAGTTGCGGGTGATGCGGATGTCGCGGAGCTGGTCAGGTGCTCGCCCGTCGTGGCGAGGTGCAGAGGCATCAATCGTCATGAGCCCAGCGTACGGAGCGTGGCGGCGCCTGCTCCTTACAGGCTGCGGAACGAACCCACGCTGCGGCCCTTGTCCCCGCGCGGTCGGTCCCGACATCCTGGTGCGGTGCGCATCGGTCGCTGGGTCCTCAGCCTGCTGGTCCTGCTCACCAGTGGGCTCCTCTTCGCGCCCGCCGTCCCGCGCGCACAGGCCGACCCGACCAACCAGGTCGTCTACGACGCCGTGACCGGCCCGGGGCCGTTGCGTGCCGTCGGGCAGAGCACCCGGGTCGCGACCACCAGCTCGGACGTGGTCCTCGGCGCCAAGCTGTCCAGCCCGACACCGATCGTCGCGGACCAAGCGGTGTTCGCCGTACGACGTGCCGGCGACACAGCCGGCTACGACACGGGCTACACCACCAGCTACACGATCGACAGCACCGAGCGAACCTTCACCGCATCGCGCCGATTTCCTGTCGGCAGCTACACGTTCTGGTTCGCATACCACGTGGACGGGCAGTGGCTCGAGACGGCACGACGCGCCTTCGTGGTCACGGACGGTGGCACGTCGGCAGTCCCTCTCGACCCGATCGACGCAGCCGAGCAGTCACCGGTCCTGACGGGGATCGGCGCTGACGTGCGGACGGCGTACGCCGGTGTGCCGGTACGGTTCGCCGCGACGTTGTCGAGCCCGAGCCCTCTGGCTGTCGACCAGGCGGTCGTCGCGATCCGGGACGCCACAGGCGCCAACCACGACCTGCTGCCCTCCGGTGCCCCGATCACGGTCATCGGCCCGAACACGTCTGTGGCAGCAACAGATTCGTTCTTCCCCGGGACCTACACCTATTGGTTCGCCTATCACGACGCGTCCGGCTGGCACGACCTCGCAACGCCACGAACCTTCGTCGTCATCGACCCTCCGGCGGTGCCAGCACCTCCGAATGCATCGTGGAGCAAAGTCGCCGGCGCGTCCGACGAGTTCGCCACGTACGACCCGGCCAAGTGGCGGAAGAGCACGGGCTACCCGGCGTCGACGAACGACACGACAGGGACGTCGCTGGCCTTCAAGGACACCAACGTGACGGTGTCGGGCGGTGTAGCCCAGCTGGCGGCGAAGAAGGAGAGCTACGACGGATCGCCTTACACCGCAGGGGTTCTCGAGTCGAACTTCGACGTGCCCGGCCAGGGCAGCTACGTCGAGGTTCGCGCCAAGGTCCTCGACAAACGTGCCAACGTGCTCAGCGCCATCTGGCTGCAGAGCTTTCCGACGAGCGCTGCCTCAAACCCCAACCCCGAGATCGACATCCAGGAGACCTTCGACTACTCCAAGCTGGTGTCGACCGAGCACACGTGGTCCTACAGCCCGGAAGGCGAGGACCATCAGGTGCTGGACGACAACCGATCGCCGACCGGCGTGGCAGACACCAGCGCCGGCTACCACGTCTACGGCCTCGAACGGCGCGACGGCTGGCTGCGGTTCTACTTCGACGGTCGCCTGATGTGGCAGAGCCGACCGGCCGTCACCCAGATGGCTTCGATGCCGCGGCACCTGATCCTCAGCCTCGAGGCGCACCTCGGGCAGCCCGTCGACAGCTACCTCCCATCGACGTTCTCGATCGACTGGGTCCGGACGTACACCTACAACGGCTCATGAGGACCGTCAGCTGAGAGTCCGCCAGTGGGTCACAACGCGGCCGTCGTCGCCGATCAGGTGGACGGCGAACGATGGCGGCAGCTCAGAGGTGATGAGCGGCAGCGGCTCGGCGTCGAGGGTCACCGTGGAGACGATGCCACCGCCGATCAGGAGCGGTCGCCCGGCAAAGGTCGTCGCACAGGCGGTGTGCGCGTGCCCGACGAACGTCGCCACCACGTTGTCGTGGCGCTCCAGCACCGCCGCGAGCTCCTCAGCGTTGCGCAGGCGAATCGGGTCCATCAGCTCGATGTGGATGTCGACCGGCGGATGGTGGAGGCAGACGAATGTCGGGTCGCCCGAGGCCAGTTCGGCGTCAAGCAGGTCGAGGCTGTCCTGCGCCAGGACACCGTGGTCGACCCGCTCTCCCGCCTGCCCGCTGACGAGCGAGTCCAGCATGACGAACTTCGCCGCACCGACCCGATGCACCTCGTCAACGGCGCTCACGGTGGCCGCGTCCGGTCGTCCACGCAGCACGCGGGCGTACGGCTCGCGTACGTCGTGGTTGCCCGGGCACATCAGCATCGGCGCCGGGCCTCCCCACCCGGCGAGCACCTCGCGCGCTTCGGCGTACTCCTCCTCGCTGCCGTGGTCGACGATGTCGCCGGTGACGAGCACGACGTCGACCGGAGGACTCATCGCGGCGACGTGTGCCAATGCCGTACGCACTCGCTCCGTCGCCGTCGGGTGTCCGCCGAAGTGAGTGTCACTCAGGTGCGCGATCGTCAGCATGGTCCCTGTCTACCGTCCACCGCGCCGATACCGTGCTGGGTGACGGTCAGGAGGCCCAGGATGCGCGTGCTCTTCATCGGACTGCTCACCTTCATCGCGGTGGCGCTGGCGTTGATGGTCATCGCAGGAGTCGTGTCATGAGAGACGTACGTCGGTTCATCCGGAGCTCCAGCCTGAGCCTGGCCTTCCTCGCTCTCTTCGCCCTCGCGCTGGTCGGGCAGGCACTCGTCGGGCATGCGGCGTACAACCAGGACCAGGTCATGCAAGGCAGTGCGAAGGTCACCTTCGGCCACTACGTCACCAGCGCCGACTTCGCCGTCGACGTCGCGGAGAACTGGCAGAGCGAGTACCTCCAGTTCTTCCTCCTGATCGTGCTGACCGTGTGGCTGGTGCAGCGCGGCTCGCCCGAGTCCAAGTCGCCGGGCAGCGAGGGGCGCGAGACGGACGAGCAGCAGCTGGTCGGTGACCATGCCCGGTCCGACTCGCCGCCTTGGGCCCGCGCCAGCGGGCTGCGGGGCGCGCTGTACGCGCGGTCGCTCGGCTGGACGATGGGCCTGCTCTTCCTCGGCTCCTGGTTCGCGCAGTCCGTGGCCGGACGGACGGCGTACAACGAGGAGCGCACCTCCGCCGGTATGTCGTCCTGGTCGTGGTGGGACTACGTGCGCTCTCCCGACTTCTGGGATCGCAGCCTGCAGAACTGGCAGTCGGAGTTCCTCGCGGTCGCATCCATGGCGGTGTTCGCGATCTATCTGCGCGAACGAGGTTCACCGGAGAGCAAGAAGGTCGGCGCCCCGCACCACGCGACCGGGAGCGAGTAGTCGGTCAGGCGCCGACGGCCGTACGCAGCTCGCGGGCTCCCCACGCACGTCGCTTCCCGGACTCCGCCTCACGGACCAGACTCACGAGCCGCGCACAGACTGGCGTCGGTACGCCGTGCTCCTCGCCGAGCGCGACGATCGCCCCCTGCAGCTCGTCGATCTCGGTCGGCCGACTGCGCTCCAGGTCGTCCCACATCGAGGACCGGGCGTTGGGGTCGACCTTCAGCTGCGCTGCGGCGACCTTGGTGAAGATCGCGTCCGGCATCGTCAGCACCCGGACGGTCGCCGAGGCCGGCAGCGGGCCGAGTCGGGCCGGGGCCACGCCCGCGGCGGCGAAGGTCGCCAGCGCCTCGCGCTGGCAGGCTGCCAGAACTCTGCGGTAGTCACGCTCCGCAAGGCATTCCTTGAGCGGACGATCGGCCAGCGCCACCACAGCGTTCATCAGGTTGAGCAGGAGCTTGGCGTGCTGGACCTCACGCATGTCGGCCCGCGGCGTCCACGGCAGCCAGGTCTGCTGGGTCAGCTCGACCAGGGGACGTACAGCGGAGTCATCACCGACCATGAGCTCGCCGGAGGTGGCTCGATGATAGGTCCCAGGAGCGGACTCCACGACGTTGAAGGCCACCATGCCGGGCAGGACCACATGGTCGGGAAGGACGCTGCGGATGACCTCGGTGTTGCGTAGTCCGTTCTGCAGACTGACCACCACGGTATTCGGGTTGAGCACGGCGACCACCTCGCGCACCGCCGCCTCCGTCACCCCGGACTTCACGGCGACGAGCAGTGCGTCCGCGTCAGCGGCACCTCCCGGCGCCGTGCTGACGGTGAGTCTGGCCGCGTCCACCTGACGGTCAGAGCCGTCGTACGACGTCACGCGCAGGCCGTGCGCGCGGACTGCCTCGGCGATGCGCGGGCGACCGATCAGGGTGACGTCGGCGACCTCTGCCAGTGCCGCGCCGACGACGCAACCGATACTGCCCGCTCCGAGCACTGCGATCCTCATCGCACGAGTATCCCCTCGGTCACCTCGAATTGCGTTGCGAACGGCCCCTGCTCACCGACAGCATGAGCGACATGCCTGCCACTCACCCCGCCGACGCCGCCCGCACCCAGCTCCGCGCCGGCCTACGGGATGCCATGGTGGCGAGAGATCGTACGGCCGCCACAGCTCTGCGAGGAGCCATCGCCGCAATCGACAACGCCGAGGCCGTACCGGCTAGCTCGGCGGCGGTCGCGCTGGAGGCGGTCCCGGTGACGGCGGCGGGAGCCAATGACGTCCCGCGGCGTGACCTCAGCGGGACCGAGGTCCGAGACATCCTGCAGGCCGAGATCGACGAACGACAAGCCGCGGCAACGGAGTACGACGGGTTGCACCCGGACCGGGCAGCCCAGATCCGTGCGGAGGCCGAAGCCATCGAGCAGGTGCTGGTCGCCTACAACTCATAGACCTGACCGGCGACGGCGAGCTCGACATCACCGGGCCAGACGGAGGCCGCCTGCGCGCGGCAGGTCTCGGCGTCGTTCCAGGGCGGGATGTGCGTGAGCATCAGGCGCTTCACTCCCCCGGCCTCGACCGCTGCCGCGGCAGCTCGACTGCCAGAGAGGTGAACGCCCGTGACGTCGTCGCGACCGTCCACGAATGCCGAGTCGGCGAGCACCAGCGCCGCGTCCGCGCACAAATCGGCCAGGGCCGGGCACGCATCTGTGTCACCGGTATAGGCGAGCACCGCCCCGTCAGCTTCGACCCGGAAGCCGTACGCCTCGACCGGATGGTTGACCTGATAGGTCGTGATCCGGAACGGGCCGAGCGAGAAGGTGCCGGCATCGCGCAACGCCTCGAAGCTGAACTGGTCGCCGATGTCCTCGGGCGCATCGGTGCCATAGAGGCGGGCGAGGCGCTCACGCGTACCAGCTGGGCCGTAGACGGGCAGGCCGCCCGGCAGTGAGCCGCCCGGCATGTACTTGCGGACGACGAAGTAGCCGGCCACGTCGGCACAGTGGTCCGGGTGGAGGTGGCTGAGCAGGATGCCGTCGACCGATGAGAGGTCGAGATAGCGCTGCAACGCCCCGAGCGCACCGTTGCCGAGGTCGAGCAGGATGCTCCACTGCCGCCCCTCGTGCTCGGCCTGGACCAGGTAGCACGACGCCGGGGAGTTCGGCCCGGCGAACGAGCCCGAGCAGCCGACGACAGTCAGCTTCATGACGCGTCCGTCCGGACGGTGTCGTGCTGGAAGTCGTTGCTGAAGACGTGGTCGAACTCCGGGCCGAGCCCGAGGAAGCGGCGGGCCAGGCGGCGGAACTCGTCCGCGTCGCCCGTGGTGGTGAAGGACATGCCCGGCGGCGTCTCGTCGTCCGGGCGCAGCGCGTCGGCGTCCGCGAGCACACGGTAGACGTCCTTGGCGGTCTCCTCCGCGGACGACACGAGGGTGACGCTGTCGCCCATGACATAGGAGATGACGCCGGTGAGCAGCGGGTAATGGGTGCAGCCGAGCACCAGCGTGTCGATCTCGCGGTCCTGCAGCGGTTCGAGGTACTCGCGAGCGACGTCGATGAGCTCCTTGCCACCGGTGACGCCGGCCTCGACGAACTCGACGAAGCGCGGACAGGCCTCGCTGGTGACCTGGAGCTGCGGCGCGGCCGCGAAGGCGTCGAGGTAGGCGCGCGACTGGTGCGTCCCACGGGTCGAGATGACGCCGATCCGACCGTTGCGGGTGGCGCTGGCCGCGCGGCGTACGGCTGGCCGAATTACCTCGACGAGCGGTACGTCATAACGCTCGCGTGCGTCGTGGAGCATGGCGGCGCTCGCGGTGTTGCAGGCGATCACCAGGACCTTGACGCCGTGGTTGACGAGGCGGTCGAGGCACTCCAGCGCGAAGGCGCGGGTCTGCGCGATCGGGCGAGGACCGTACGGCGCGCGGGCGGTGTCTCCGAGGTAGGCGATCGACTCGTGCGGCAGCTGATCGAGAACGGCCCGGGCGACGGTGAGACCGCCGTACCCGCTGTCGAAGATCCCGATCGGCGCGTGAGACACCGCACCAGGGTACGGGCCGAGCCGTCATCGACCGGACTCCTGGAGTGTCGCGGTGCTCACGTTCACCGCTCAGTCGAGCAGGGCTCGGTGTGGAGCCGACTACCCCGCCGGTACGAGCACTGCCTGGGGTGCGATGACAGGTCATCGCACCCCAGGCAGTCACCGTCTTAGCGGGGTAGTCGCCTGGACTCGCGTGGGGGCGTCGGTGGGCGAGGACGGGCGTGCGCGAGGGTCAGCGGCGGAGGTAGGTGTTGCCGAGGGTGCCGATCTGGTCGATCTCGACCTCGACCCGCTGTCCGGACTCAACCGGTCCGATGCCCTCGGGCGTGCCGGTCAGGATCACATCGCCGGGCAGCAGGGTGAACGCCTGGGACGCGTACGAGATCAGGGTCGGCACATCGTGGATCATGTCCGCGGTGGTGCCGTCCTGCCGTACGTCACCGTCGACGGTCGTACGCACCCGGAGGTCGCTCACGTCGAGGTCGGTCTCGATCCACGGCCCGAGCGGGCAGAACGTGTCGAAGCCCTTGGCCCGCGACCACTGGCCGTCCGACTTCTGCAGGTCGCGCGCCGTGACGTCGTTGGCGCAGGTGTAGCCGAAGACGACCTGGGCGGCCTCCTCGGGCGTGACGTCCTTGCACATCCGGCCGATGACGACCGCGAGCTCACCCTCGTAGTCGACGCGCTCGGACTGCGGCGGCATCACCACTGGGTCGTCCGGCCCGATGACGGCCGTGTTGGGGATGAGGAACATCAGCGGATCCTTCGGCGCCTCGCCACCCATCTCACGGGCATGCTCGGCGTAGTTCTTGCCGATGCCGATGACCTTGCTGCGCGGGATGACCGGCGCCAGCAGACGTACCTCGTCCACAGTCGTCGTCTGCCCGGTCAGCTCGATCTTGCTGTAGAGCGGGTCGCCGGTGATCTCAGCGATCTTCTCGCCGGCTCCGTCGACCAAGCCGTACGTCGGGTCCTCGCCTGTCGTGTATCTCGCGATGCGCACAGGCCGAGCCTAGAGCCCGCCCATGTCGGGCGGCCGCTCGCGGGTGCGTGCAGCGGATCAGCCGGTCTGGATGATGGGGCCGGTCGGCGCGCTCGTCGGAGTCGGTGTCGGTGTCGGTGTCGGGGTGGGCTTCGGCGACTCGCTGGACGACGGAGACGGCGTCGGGGTCGGGTCGGTCAGATCGCCTACGGCCTTCAGGGTGGTCGTGGCCAGAACCTTGTATCCGGCGTCGTTGGCGTGGATGTCGTTCTTCTCGCACATCCAGGTCCACGCACAGATGTTGGCCACATTGGTCGGGATCTGCTTGCCGTCGACGGTCTTCGGCGTCCAGTTGCCACTGTCGAACGCGGTGTAGACGTCGCTCGTCCGAGCCTTGACACCGTCGGCCGCGCGGCTGATGTAGGTGTTGAGGTTGCCGGCGAGGCCCTCCGACAGCTTGGCGAGGCCCTGTCCGTCCGGGCCCTGGAGGTAGGCCGCGAGGAACGGGTTGTAGTAGTTCAGCACCACGATGCGCGCATCGGGTGCTGCGGCCCGGACCCGCTGCAAGATCTTGGGCATGTTGGCACCGACGTCCTGCAGACCCTGGGTCAGACACGGCACGTCCGGCTTGCCGCCCTGCACGCACCGCTGCACATCGTTGGCGCCGAGGTCCAGAGTGATCAGTCGCACTGAGCCCGGGTGCGCCTTCAAGAAAGCCTCGGTGGCTGCCAGCTGGCTGCCCTCGGGATAGCTGCACTTCTGACCGTTGGTCATCGTCTTGGTGTCCTCGCCGGAGCAGGCGAGGTTCTTCAGCTGGAGGCCAGGGCGCTTCTTCTGTACGCCGGCGAGCACTCCTCCGACATATCCACCATCCCTGTCATCGCCCTGGCCGGGCTGGTAGCCCGCGGCCAAGGAGTCGCCCAGCGCGACGTACCAACCACCCTCGGAGGCGGCAGCGCCCGGCAGCGACGGCGTACTGCCGGACGCAGAGGTCGAGACGGCTACGCCGACGACCGTGGTGGACGCGAGCGTGATTGCGCCGAGCAGGGCGGTCGCATTGCGGCGTTGCATGGTGCCTCCGATATGTGGTTCAGGTCACTCCCCGGGGATCACTCTCGCATCACCGACCCGCCTGCGCCTAGAGATTGCGCTACTCGCTCGTACAGTGGTGGGGCCATGTCGCAGATCCTCAGCCGTGCCGAGTGGGAGCCGCTGGAGGCCGCCCACCAGGCCCGCGTCGACGCAGCCACCGCCGCCCACCTCGAGCGGCGCCAGGAGACCGTGAAGCACCCGGTCGAGGACTTCCTCTTCACCTACTACTCCCACCGGCCGGCCCAGCTGCGCCGCTGGCATCCGGGCGCCGGAGCTGCTCTGGAGGCCGCCGAACGGACGTGGAAGTTCTACGCCGAGCAGGACGGTGCGTCGTACGTCGACCTGCCGGCCTTTGCGTCGGCCCGCGGCGACACGGTGCGGTTCGTACGCGACCTACTGAGGGCCACCCTGTCGCGACCGGCTCACCTCGGCTGCTTCGGGCTGCACGAGTGGGCCATGGTCTATCGGCTCGACCAGACCGGCGTCCGGCACGCCGACTGGCCGCTTCGGCTCGGTGGTGCGGGCACCGACGAGGTCGTCGAGTCACACACCGTGCGCTGCTCGCACTACGACGCGTACCGCTTCTTCACCCCTCCGGCTCGACCGCTGAACACCCTTCTCCCACAACGAGACTCGCAGGTCGCGATGGAGCAGCCGGGTTGCCTGCACGCGGGCATGGACGTCTACAAGTGGGCCTACAAGCTGACGCCCGTCGTCCCGTCGGATCTGGTCATGGACTGCTTTGACCTGGCCCGCGAGATCCGCCTGCTCGACATGCAGGCTGCGCCGTACGACCTCACCGAGCTCGGCGTGGAACCCGTCCGCATCGAGACGCCCGAGGGCAAGGCTGACTACGTACGACGGCAGCGCGCCTTCGCCGACCGCGGACGCACCCTCCGCGAACGGCTCCTCGAGGTCTGCGACGACGTACTGGTGACCGCGGTCAGCTGACAGGTCCGTCCCAGGACCAGCGCTGCATGGACATGCCTTCAGGCACCCTCGCCGCTGAGTCGTGGTAGTCACCCATCCGCTCGATGGCCCACGCGAACCACGTCATCAGCGTCTCGCGCAGCCGCTCGTCCGTGATGCCGATGTCATCCAGCGCGCCCTCGAAGCAGTCGAGCGCGCGCCGGTCCATGTCCGCGTGCTCGCCGTTGCCGGAGTGCATCCGAGTCACCTCGGACTGGTCGCCCAGGACTCCGCTGTACGCCGTCGGCCCGCCGAGCGCCTCGGCCCAGTAGGCGGCCAACCGCTCGTCATGGTGCGGGTGGAAGCCGTGCGAGAACGCGTGGCTCACGACCGGGTCGGCCAAGCAGCGTCGGTGCCAGGCCCGCGCCAGCTCCAGCACCCCGTCCTGACCGCCCAGGGACTCGTAGATCGTCGGCTCCATGCGGCCGAGTATGGCCCCGCCGCAAGCCGACCGCTTGGACGAATCGGACCTGGTCCGGCCGAACGGGCCAACGTCGAACGGGGCCTCAGCGGGGCTCAATGCCCTGCTTGAGCAGACCGAACGTGAACGAGTCGACCAGTGCGATCCAGTACGCATGCACGATGTTCGCCGCCACGCCCATGGTCTCCCAGGACGACTGACCGTTGGACGTCTCGATCAGTACGCGGGTGGTCGCGTCGGTGCCGTACGCCGAGTCCAGGATGCGCACCCTGAAGTCGATGAGCTCGAACTTGTCCAGCTCGGGATACGCCCCAGCGAGCGCTCTGCGCAAGGCGTGGTCGACAGCGTTGACCGGACCGTTGCCCTCGCCCACAGCGACGTGACGTTCCCCCGCTGCCGTGAGCTTGACCGTTGCCTCGGACAACGCTGGTGAGGACTCGAGCGCCGAGTCGGTCAGGACTCTCCACGACTCGATGTCGAAGTAGCTCAGCTCCTCACCCGTGACTTCACGGCGCAGCAGCAGCTCGAAGGACGCGTCGGCCGCATCGAACGTCCAGCCTTGCAGCTCAAGGTCTTTCACCGTCTTGACCACCCGGGCGAGGAGCTCCGGCTGCCCGGCGAGGTCGTACCCGAGCTCACGACCCTTGAGCTCGATGCTGGCGCGCCCGGCCATGTCGGAGACCAAGGTGCGCATCGAGTTGCCGACGAGGGCAGGGTCGGTGTGCTGGTAGAGATCCGGGTCGACCTTGAGGGCGCTGGCGTGCAGGCCGGCCTTGTGCGCGAAGGCGCTCGCGCCGACATAGGGCTGGCGGCCATAGGGGACGATGTTGGTGATCTCGCTGATGGCGTGCGACAGGTGCATCGCGTGTGCGAGCCGCTCCGGCGGAAGCAGGTCGTAGCCGAGCTTGAGCTGCAGGTTGCTGACGACCGTGACCAGATCGGCGTTGCCGGTGCGCTCGCCGTAGCCGTTGATCGTGCCCTGCACGTGAGTCGCGCCCGCCTCGATCGCCGCCACCGAGTTGGCCACCGCGCAGCCGGTGTCGTTGTGGCAGTGGATGCCCAGCCGCGCGCCCGACGCGTCGAGGACGGCGCCCACGACATCGGTGACCTGGGGCGGCAGCATCCCGCCGTTGGTGTCGCAGAGGGCGACCACCTCGGCGCCCGCCTCGGCCGCGGTCCGTACGACCTCGAGCGCGTACGCCGGATCGAGGACGTAGCCGTCGAAGAAGTGCTCGGCATCCAGAAAGACGGTGCGGCCCTCGCCGACGAGGTGCTGCACCGTGTCGCGCACCATCGCGAGGTTCTCCTCGAGCGTGGTCCGCAGCGCCAGCTCGACATGGCGAACGTGCGACTTCGCGACCAGGGTGACGACCGGCGTACGGGCATCGAGCAAGGCCTGCACCTGCGGGTCGTCGGCTGCGACACCACCCGCACGTCGGGTGGCACCGAAGGCGGCGAGCCGCGCGTGCTGGAGATCCAGCTCCCGCGCCCGCCGGAAGAACTCCGTGTCCTTGGGGTTGGCGCCCGGCCAGCCGCCCTCGATGTATCCCACTCCGAGCTCGTCCAGGTGAGCCGCGATGGCCAGCTTGTCCGTGACCGAGAGGTTGAGTCCCTCTTGCTGAGCGCCGTCGCGCAGCGTCGTGTCATAGACGTGAACAGTGGTCATCGCGAGTCCATTCTCGAACGAGTTGTCATCAGTGGTGGTGTGCTGCAACGTGATTGACCGGGCCAGTCTCTCCTGCCCGATGCGCCCGCCGACGGGCTGGGATGTGCCCGGGGACGAAAAAACCTCCCGGGGTAACGGGAGGTCGGCGCGTCGGGCAGTCCGACGCGCTACTCAATAATGATCGTCTGTGCGGGGGTGACCGCAGACCGGGGGCTCATCACGAGCGCAAGTGTGGCAGCGCTGACCACGACGCGAAACGCCTATCTCACATCGTGATCCGCCCCCGCACCATGCTCACGGCAGCAGCACGGTCCGTGTTCCCGACGGCTCGGGCTCGTCCCAGACGGTCGCGACCTCCGCCAGGGCACGCTGCCGTACGTCCACGTGGAGCGATCCCTCGGCCAGCAGGGCGAAGAGCCTCGGCAGGATCTCGGACCCGACCCGAACCAGTGCTTCCTTGGGGATGCTGCCGCCGCCCTGGCCCACCAGCTCGAGCCCGACGCTGCGCAGTACACCGCCCGGCAGACTCACGCGCGATCCGGCCATCTCACCGATCTGCACGTAGCGGGTGCGGTGGTAGTCGCCGCCGAGGTCGTCGTTCCCGAGCGCGAGCAGCGTCTGCTCCGCCGGACCTCCCCACAGGTAGTCCAGCACGAGGTCGAAGGGGTGCTCTCGATGCTGCTGCTCAACCTGAGCACGTACGTCGCCGGCCAGGTCGATGGTGGCGTCCGCACCCCACGCGGCGAGCCGCTCGAGCCGGTCGGTGTTGCGCCCGGCGACGACGACTCGCCCCGCCCCGAACTGCGCCTTCGCAAGCTGCACGGCCATCGACCCGGTCACTCCGGTGCCTCCGAGGACGAGGACCGACTGGCCGGGCTGGATCTGCCCCGCGTACTCCAGGGAGAACCACGCCGACGCGCCCGGGTTGGGCAGTGCTGCCGCGACCACGTCGTCGATGTCCTCCGGCACGTCCATGACCCGAGCCGGATTCACCGCGACACGCTCGGCCATCATCCCGAAGGGCGCCGACGCACCGCCGGTGAACACCCGGCGCCCGTCCGGCAGCACAGCCACCCCGTCGACACCGGCCACGCTGGGCAGCGGCACCTGCGAGCTCCCGTAGTGCGTCCCCGCCGCCAGCGCTCGGTCCAGGTTCTTCAGTGACGCGGCCCGCACCTCGGCGATGACCTCCCCGTCGCCGGCGACCGGCTCATCGAAGTCGTCGTACGCCGGGGTCGCGCCCAGCTCTCGAATGACTGCAGCCTTCATGGTGGCTCCTGTCTCAGCGATCTCAAGATGCTCGCCAAGGTTAGGGGCCGCCTCGCGCGACGCCGGGGCAAACGGCCCAAGCCGTCCCGGTCAGACCAGCGTCTCCAGCACCTGGGCGACCCCGTCGTCGGCGTTGCTGGCGCACTGCCGGGACGCGGCGGCGAGGACGTCGGGGTGCGCGTTGGCCACGGCGTACGACGTCCCGGCCCAGCCCAGCATCGGCAGGTCGTTGGGCATGTCACCGAACGCCCAGACGTCGTCGGGGCCGAATCCCCGCTCAGCACACCATCGTTCGAGGGCGATGGCCTTGCTGACGCCCAGCGGACTGATCTCGGCCAGCCCTTCGGCACCCGAGAAGGCGATCACGGCGCGCTCGCCCACCACCTCGGCGACAGCCTCCAGGAACGCCTGCTCGTCCATCGACGGATGACGACCGAGCAGCTTGCCCACGGTGATGTCCGCCGGCAGGTCTTCCATCGTGTCGACCAGCAGGTCGGCCGGTTTGCAGTCCGGGAGGTATTCGGGATAGGCCCGCTCGGCATGGCTGCCATCAGCACACTCGGCGGCAAAACCTATGCCTGGCAACGCTTTTCGCAGGTCAAGGAGCAACTCGGCCATGATCGTACGATCGAACCCGAGCGTGTGCTGCACGCGACGGGAGTGCACGTCGTAGACGAACGCTCCGTTGCCGCACAGCACGATGCCGTGCCCGCCGACGTCGGCAGCCAGCGCGTCCAGCCAGCGCGGCGGACGAGCGGTGACGAACACCGTCTCGACGCCGAGCAAGGTGACCGCTTGGAGGGCGGCACGCGTACGCGCACTCACCACACCGGACGGATCGAGCAGGGTGCCATCGAGATCGCTGGCGATGACCCTGGGCCGCAACATTCAGACCAGACGGGTCAGCCAGCCGCGGGTGTCCTCGGCGCGGCCGGTCTGGATGTCGAGCAGGGACTCCCGGATCTTGGTGGCGACCTCGCCGCCCTCGCCCTCGGGCCCGGTGCGAACCTCACCGTCCGTCCACACGAGCCGACCGACCGGCGTGACGACGGCGGCCGTCCCGCAGGCGAACGCCTCGGTGATCTCGCCGGACTCGGCGCCAGTTCGCCACTCCTCCAACGAGATTCGCCGCTCCTCGGGCGTCAGGTCGAGCTCCTTGGCCAGCTCGAGGATCGAGGAGCGGGTCACGCCCTCGAGGATCGAACCGGTCAGCTCCGGAGTGACGATCCGCCCGTCCTTGTAGACCAGGAAGACGTTCATGCCACCGAGCTCCTCGATGTACTTCTGCTCCACCGAGTCCAGGAAGACGCTTTGGTCGCAACCGTGCTCGCCGGCCTCGATCTGCGCCGCCAGGCTCGCCGCGTAGTTGCCGCCGCACTTGGCCGCACCCGTGCCGCCGATCCCGGCGCGCGAGTAGTGCTCGGAGATCCACAGGGACACAGGCTTGAGGCCGCCGGAGAAGTACGACCCCGCTGGCGAGGCGATGAGGCAGTAGGTGACCTCCGCTGCCGGGCGCACACCGAGGAACGCCTCGGACGCGAACATGAACGGCCGCAGGTAAAGGCTGGCCTCTCCGGTCGTGGAGTCCGGCACCCAGTCGAGATCGGTCTTGACCAGTGCGCGGAGCGACTCCAGGAAGTCCTCCTCCTCCATCGCCGGCAGCGCGAGGCGATGTGCGGAGCGGGCGAAGCGCGCCGCGTTGGCCTCCGGTCGGAAGGTCCAGACCGAGCCATCCGCGTGCTTGTAAGCCTTCATGCCTTCGAAGATCTCCTGCGCGTAGTGCAGGACGGCGGCCGACGGCTCGAGCTGCAGCGGACCGTACGCCGTGATGCGCGCGTCTCCCCAGCCCTCACCCTTGCGCCAGACGGCCAGCGCCATGTGGTCGCTGAACTTCTGGCCGAACCCCGGGTTGGCGAGGATGACGTTGCGCTCGGCCTCGGCGAGCCGGTCCGGCCGCTCGGTGACCTCGAACGCCAAGGACGGGGACTGCGACATGACTCCTCCTGAGATACACCGGGACGGCCCGTCGGCGACGACGGGACCACGCGTTCAAGCGTACGGCCCACGCGGTGACGTCGATCACAAGCCCCGTCTCCCCTGCTGAGACCGGAGCGCGTGGGGTGTGGTTCGCCAGCGGGAAGGCCCGCGGCGACGGGGTCAGACCAGACGAGCGGCGATGGCGTCGCCGATCTCGCTGGTCGACCGTACGGCGTTGCGGCGGTCGCTGAGATCACCGGCGACCGCGTGCTCGACCCGCGCAGCCTCCTCGTCGCGCCCCAGGTGCGACAGCAGGAGGGCGACGGACAGGATGGTCGCCGTCGGGTCGGCCTTGCCCTGGCCCGCGATGTCCGGAGCGGAACCGTGCACCGGCTCGAACATCGAGGGCGATGCGCCCTCCGGGTTGATGTTGCCGGAGGCCGCGAGCCCGATGCCGCCGGTCACGGCGGCAGCGAGGTCGGTGATGATGTCGCCGAAGAGGTTGTCCGTGACGATCACGTCGAAGCGACTCGGGTCCTGGACGAGATAGATCGTCGCGGCATCCACGTGCGCGTAGGCGGTCTCGACGTCGGGGAACTCCTCGCCGACCTCGTCCACGGTCCGGCGCCACAGGTGACCGGCGTGGCTGAGCACGTTGTGCTTGTGGACCAGAGTGAGGTGCTTGCGCTCGCGCGCCTGAGCACGGGCGAACGCGTCACGGACGACGCGCTCGGCGCCGAAGCGGGTGTTGACGCTGACCTCGGTGGCGAGCTCCTGCGGAGTGCCGACACGCAGCGCGCCGCCGTTGCCGGTGTAGGGCCCCTCAGTGCCTTCGCGCACCACCACGAAGTCGATGCCCTTGGGAGCCACGCGGTCGACGGCCAGCGGCGTGATGACGCCCGGATAGAGCCGCGACGGGCGCAGGTTGACGTAGTGGTCCAGCTCGAACCGGATGCGCAGCAGCAGCTGACGCTCCAGGACACCGCTCGGGACACTGGGGTCACCGATTGCGCCGAGCAGGATCGCGTCGTGCCCTCGCAGCTCCCCGAGCACGGAGTCAGGCAGCGTCTCGCCGGTTTCGTGCCATCGGCGCGCGCCCAGGTCGTACTCGGTGCGGTTGACCTTGGCAGCAGAGACAGCCTCGAGAACCTTCAGGCCCTCGGCCACGACCTCCGGGCCGATGCCATCGCCCGCGATGACCGCCAGGTCGATGCTGTTCGTCACGTCGCTGTCCTCTGTGCCCATGGCCGCGTCTCCTCCCCCAGTCGACATCGCAGGCTCCCTCGAGTCGGCATCGTCGTCACGCATGCCGCCAACAGTAAGTAGCCGTCTTGCATCTTGGTACGTCGATCTCGAAATACGGACAACAATCTCACGGCACGAGCAGGAGCTTCCCCGTGGTTCGTCGACCCTCGAGGTCGGCGTACGCGCTCGCCGCGTCGCGCAGCGGGTAGCGGCCACCGATCTCCAGCGAGAGCTCGCCGGCACTGATGGCGCCAAGCACCTCACCGGCACGGTGCAGGAGATCTTCCCGTGTCTCGATGTAATGCGCCAGGGTCGGACGCGTCACATAGAGCGAGCCGCCCGAGTTGAGCCGCTGAAGGTCGAAGGGCGGGACCTGGCCGCTTGCTCCCCCGAACAGGACGAGCATGCCGCGACGGCGCAACGACGCCAGGGAGGCCTCGAAGGTCGCCTTGCCGACACCGTCGTACGCGACCTGAACACCGTTGCCACCATTGGCTTCTCGGACCTTCTCCGCGAGATCTCCCGACTGGGTGTAGTCGATGGCCCCACGGGCTCCGAGGCGCTGAGCGATCTCGAGCTTGTCGGCGGTGCCCGCGGTGGCGATGACCTCGCCGCCCTTGCGGGTGATCATCTGCACCAGGAGCTGGCCGACTCCTCCAGCGGCGGCGTGCACGAGCGCGACGTCACCGGGCTTGATCTCGTAGGTCGTGTTGACGAGGTAGTGCGCGGTCATCCCCTGCAGCATCGCGGCGGCTGCCACATCGAGATCCACACCGTCCGGCACTGGCACGAGCGCATCGCGCGGCACGTTGATCACGCCCGCGGCGCTGCCGAGTCGCTGCGCCCAGGCGACCCGCTCCCCCGTACCGACAACCTCGCCGGCGCCTTCGGAGCACGTCGTGAACGGTCGTGGGACGGGATACACACCCTGCCGTTGGTAGACGTCGATGAAGTTGACGCCGACCGCACCGACCCGGACCTGGACCTCGTCCGGCCCCGGATCGGGGACCTGCACCTGCTGCAGCTCCATCACATCGGGCGCGGTCACGACGAGTGCCTCAGTAGTGGTCATGTCAGCCCCAACTCTCGATGAGTCCCAGATCATTCCGTGCGTGCCGGGGCCGATGCGCACCCGGACATGGTGGAGCCCCTGGTCGTTGTCCGGACGACCAGGGGCTTCTATCCCCAATGTGACGCTGCGCGGGAGATCAGTCGCGCAGGTCCAAGGACTCTTGAAGGGCGCGGCGTGCTTCCATCTCTTCTTCAGTCATGATCATCAGTCCTTCGCGGTTCTCATCTCGTGACCCCGGGGGTGCGTGGGGTGGAGCAGGTCTGTAGTCAGCGGCAACGCGGGATCTCCGCGGTGAGCAGCTGACTAGAGAGACTCACCGCGGCGTCGAAGGATGTGGATCAGCCGCGTCATAACTCGAGAGTAGGACGGGGTGTCCACGTCGCGATACCGCCATCTCAGATGCCGGTCCGGGGCCGCAGCGCTATCCCCAGTGCGGGTGTCAGGTCCGCTGACTAACCTGTTCCAGTGACCACGACGCTGACGCTGCTCTCGCAGGTCGGCTACCGCAGCACCGAGATCGCCAGCCCTCAGCTGCGCCAGCTTCTCGCGCTGCTGGCCCAGGACCTGCGGACCGGCGCGAGCACGACCCGGCTGGTCGACGGCCTGTGGCCGGACGACCGGCCGGCCAAGCCCACCAAAGCCCTCCAGGTGCTGGTCTCGCGCGCTCGCTCCGTGCTCGGCCACGAGACGATCGTCAGCACCCCGACCGGCTACCGGCTCGATCTCGCTCTCGACGAGGTGGATGTCACCGCCGTCGAGCTGAGCGCCAACGCCGGGGTCCGGGCCGCGCGCGAGGGTGACCACGACCTGGCTCTCAAGCACGCCGAGGCCGGCCTCGCCCTCTGGAACGGATCGCCTGCCGGACTGCAGGACGCCACCGGGCCGCTGGGAGCGCTGCGAGCCGAGCGTTCTCAGACCTACGCCTCGCTGTGCCGCCTCCAGGCGCTGTCGCTGGCGCGGCTGTCTCGTTTCGAGGAGGCGCTGCCCGCGCTTCGCGAGCTGAGCGAGGAGCACTCTCGTGACGAAGAGCTCCTCCAGGAGCTGCTCCACGCCGAGGCCGCGACGACCGGCCCGGCCGCGGCCCTCGAGCGCTACGAGTCGTACCGGCGTCGGCTGCGCGACGACCTAGGCACCGATCCGGGATCGGCCCTGCAGGCCGTCCAGCGGGAGCTGCTCAACGGCGAGGCGCCGACCGTCCGGGCCGGCATCCCGCACGAACCCAACGCCCTGCTCGGCCGGGACGACGACCTCGACGCCGTCGCCGCCCTCGTCCGATCCTCGCGAGTGACCTCGATCGTCGGCCCCGGCGGTCTCGGCAAGACGCGCCTCGCCAACGTGGTGAGCCGTCGGGCGCAGCAGCGAGTGGTGCACCTGGTCGGACTGGCTGGTGTGTCCACCGACGAGGGTGTGCTGGCCGAGGTCGCCTCCGTGCTCGGCGTACGCGATGCGCGGGTACGCCCTGGAACCGCGCGGCTGACCGCACCGCGCGACGTACTCACCGGCATCGTCGAGGCGCTCGGCCCCACTCCTTCGCTGCTCGTGCTGGACAACTGCGAGCACGTCGTCCAAGGCGTGGCCGACGTGGTTCGTGCCCTCGTGTCCATGTCGCCTGACGTCCGTGTCCTGACGACGAGCCGGGCGCCGCTCGGCCTGAGCTCGGAGTCGGTCTACCTCCTGCCCGAGCTCGACCTACGCACCTCGGTCGAGCTGTTCGGGCAGCGCGCTCGTGCGGCACGCCCCGATGTCGACCTCCCTGCCGAGACCGTGGAGCGACTCTGTCGCGCCCTGGACGGTCTGCCGCTCGCGGTCGAGCTTGCAGCTGCCCGCACCAGGGTCATGTCAGTGGCGCAGATCGAGCAGCGCCTGACCGACCGGTTCGCACTGCTGCGGGGCGGGGCCCGCGATGCGCCCGCCCGCCACCAGACCCTGCTGGCGGTCATCGACTGGAGCTGGAACCTCCTGCACGACGACGAGCAGTCGGCGCTGGCCGCGCTCTCGATCTTCCCTGACGGATTCACCCTCGATGCTGCCGACGCAGTGCTGGGCATCGACTCGATGCTCGTGCTCGAGCAGCTCATCGCGCAGTCGTTGCTCAAGATCGTCGAGTCGGCGGCCGGCAGTAGGTTCCGGATGCTGGAGACGGTGCGGGAGTTCGGTGCCATTCAGCTCACATCGACCGGTCGCTCCACAGCTGTACGCGCGGACTTCCTGAGCTGGGCTCGCGAGGTCGGACGTCGACACTCGCCCATCCTGGTCGGCCCGGCGCCGTACGCCTCACTCGACCTGCTCCGCACGGAGCAGGACAACCTCGTCGCCGCCATGCGGCTGGCCACGGAGGATGAAGACGCCCGGACCGTGGCCGCCGTCTTCGCGGCGCTCGGCACGATGTGGACGATGGAGTCGACCCATACCCGCGCCGTGAGCTTCGCCGCGCCCGTCGCCTCAGTGCTTTCCCATGCGAGCGTGGCGCGCGAGGATCTGGAGATCACCCGCACGGCACTGGTGATGGCTGCAAGCAACGCGATCATGCTGGCCGACCACACGGCCGCCCGCGTCTTCGTCGTGCTGGGTCGCTTGCCGGCCCCCGACTCCATCACACAGATCTCGATCATGGCCGACCTGCTGCTCCAGATCCGTGAGCTCTCGCAGGTCGACTCACCCCTGCTGCGCACCCTGACCCGCGACGAGAACCCGCTCGTGGCGTGCACCGCAGCCGGGATCGCCACCCAGACATGGGAGAACGAAGGCCTCGTCGAGGACGCCTTGCAGGCCGCGCGCATCATGGTGCTGCGGCTGGCCGACGACACCAGCCCCTGGTTCCGCGCGGTCGCCCACGCACGGGTCGGCGAGCTCAGCCTGCACCTCGGCCGACCCGACGAGTGCGAGACCGAGATGCGCAAGGCGATCCCGGTGCTCGAGCGCATCGGCGCCTGGACCGACGTGATGCAGGCCCGGTGGACCCTCGTGCTCGCGCGGCTGCAGGTCGGCGACGTCGAGGGCGCGGAGGAGTGGCTGGAGCGGGCGAGCGAGCATTCTGGCGAGGACCCGTTCGGCATGCGCATGCTCGACATCGGGGTGCGCGCCGAGATCGAGCTCGTGAAGGGCAATCTCGACGACGGGCTACGGACGTGGCGACGGGCCGTGGACCGCGTCCAGAGCATCATGAACGGCTTCTTCCAGACCGACCCGCCCGGACTGGAGCCGTGGACGATGTCGACCGAAGCCGTCGCTCTCGCCGCGCACGCCCGGTCGGGCCGGCTCGAGCTGGTCCCCGACCTCGCGGACCGGCTCAGCAGCAAGCTGCGAACCGTCCTCGCGGTGCCCGACGACAAGCGCCGCAACTTCGTCTTCCTCGACTACCCCGTCGCCGGTTCCGGGCTGCTCGCCCTGGGTCTGGTGGCGCTGCGGCCCGGCGCCTCGACGGCAGACTCCGCGACCGGCGCCCGGCTGGTCGCTCTCGCCGAGGCGTTCTCCTACCCGCGGGCGCACCCGTCGATGAAGCGCGAGACCAACCGCGCCGTGGCTCTCGAACGCAACAAACCGGCGTACGACGAGGCAGTCTCGTCGTACGCCGGTTTGAGTCGCGCAGACCTCGTCACCGAGGCGCTGCGACTGCTGGATCAGATCTGACGGCGGTAGCCCTTCACCGCGAGCGGCATGAAGATGGCAACGACCGCGAGGCAGGCCACGATCGCCCAGCCGACCTGACCGGTGACCTGACCGTCGTTCATGAGGTCGCGCAGCGCGGTCACCACGTGGGACACCGGGTTGACGTTGACGAACGACTCCAGCCAGTTCGGCAGCGACGACGACGGCACGAACGCGTTGGACAGGAACGTCAGCGGGAACATCAGCATCAGCGAGACACCCTGCAGACCCTGTGCCGACTTCATGACCGTGGCGAGCGCAGTGAAGACCCACGCCAGCGCCCAGGCGGTGAACACGATCAGCAGCGTGGCGCCGACGACACCGAGCGGGTCCGGGCGGTAGCCCATCGCGATGCCGACCGCGAGCGTCATGACCGTCGCGACGAAGTAGCGCACGATGTCGGCGATCGCCGGCCCGGCAAGGGGGGCGACCCGTGACATCGGTAGCGATTTGAATCTGTCGAAGACGCCCTTCTCCATGTCTTCGCGCAAGGTCACGCCGGTGCCCATGCAGGTGGTCAGAGCGGTCTGCGCGAGCAGACCGGGGATGAGGAGCGGGAGGTACTTGCTCACATCACCTGCGACTGCGCCACCGAAGATGTAGCCGAACATCGGTGTGAACAAAAGAGGTTGGATCGTCACGTCGAAGAACTGCTCCGGGTTGCGGCGCATCTTCTGCAGAGCACGACCGGCCATCAGCCAGCTCTGCCGGATCGTCTCGATCAGACTGACACGTGATTTCAGCTGGGGCAGGGTGGCCCCACGGGTTGCGGTGAGCGTCGTCATCGGCTCATCTCCATCTGCTCGGGCTGCTCTCCGGCAGCCGTACGTCGGTTGGTCTGGTCGACGTCGTCCTGGACGTCGTCGTCCTGGATGTGCGCGTGCTCGCCGGTCAGGGCGAGGAAGACCTCATCCAGGGTGGGCTGCTCGACCTGCAGGTCGGTGACGCTGATGTCGTTGCGCCGCAACGTGATCAGCACCTCGGCAGCCTCATCGGCACGGTCCAGCGGCACGGTCAGACGAGCGGCCTCAGGCGTGCGGTTGGCCGGACGCCCGAGCAGCTGGGCAACCAGCCGCGAGGCGGCATCCATGTCGACCGGGTCGGCCAGACCGACCGCTAGCGTCGAGCTGCCGACGGACGCCTTGAGCTCCCCCGAGGTGCCCTGGGCGACCTTGCGGCCACGGTCGATCACGGCGATCCGGTCGGCGAGCTGGTCGGCCTCGTCGAGGTACTGCGTGGTGAGCAGGATCGTCGAACCCTGCGCGACGAGGTCACGGATCGTGTCCCACATCTGGCCGCGGGTCCGCGGGTCGAGGCCGGTGGTCGGCTCGTCCAGGAAGATCAGCGGCGGGCGCGCGATCAGGCTGGCCGCGAGATCCAGCCGTCGGCGCATACCGCCGGAGAACTTCGCGATCGTCTTGTCCGCGGCCTCCTCGAGGCCGAAGCTGCCGAGCAGGTCGGACGCGGTGACGGACGCCTGCTTGCCGGACTGCCCGTGGATGCGGGCGAAGAGCCGCAGGTTCTCGCGGGCGGTGAGCTTCTCATCCACCGAGGCGTACTGACCGGTGACACCGATCAGCTGGCGCACCTGGTGCGGCTGCTTCTTGACGTCGACGCCGAAGATCTGCGCCTCGCCGCCGTCGATGCGCAGCAGCGTCGCGAGCATCTGCAGCATGGTGGTCTTGCCTGCGCCGTTCGGGCCCAGGACGCCGAAGACCTCGCCCTCGTGCACCTGCAGGTCGATCCCGTCGACCGCGCGCAGCTCCTTGAACTGCTTCACGAGTCCGGTTGCTTCTACTGCCAAAGTCATGGTGTTCCCCTTTCCTACGTCGAGGTCGGGCACCGTCAGGGGTGCTGTCGACTTCGCCCAGAGTGCAGGGGGTCACCTTCGAGGCGGTTTCACACCAGTTTCAGCCGCCTTCCGCCTCACCAACCCCGCTTGGCCGACAGTGCAAGCCGTGTCGCTACGAATTTCGCGGAAGCGACGCGGCTTGCACTGTCGGCCAAGTTGGAGGAGTCGGGGACGTACGACGGCCGGTCACCTCACGATGAGGTGACCGGCCGCGTACGACTGGGCTTGGGTATCAGCGCGCGGCTGAGCCCTCGACGTAGTCGTTGTCCGTCGACTCGTCCTTGATCCAGCTCATCAGGCCGCGCAGCTCCTTGCCGGTGGCCTCGATCGGGTGCTGGGCAGCCTTCTCGCGGAACGCCTTGAACTCCGGCGCACCGGCGTCCTGGTCCTCGATGAACCGCTTGGCGAACGCACCGTTCTGCACGTCGGCGAGCACGGCCTTCATGTTCTCCTTGACGCGCTCGTCGATGACGCGCGGGCCGGAGACGTAGTCGCCGTACTCAGCGGTGTCGGAGACCGACCAGCGCTGCTTGGCGATGCCGCCCTCGACCATCAGGTCGACGATGAGCTTGAGCTCGTGCAGGCACTCGAAGTAGGCGACCTCCGGCTGGTAGCCGGCCTCGGTGAGGACCTCGAAGCCGTACTGCACGAGCTGCGAGGCGCCGCCGCACAGGACCGACTGCTCACCGAACAGGTCGGTCTCGGTCTCCTCGGTGAAGGTCGTCTTGATACCGCCGGCGCGCAGTCCGCCGATGCCCTTGGCGTACGACTTCGCCAGGTCGAAGGCCTTGCCGGACGGGTCTGCCTCGACCGCCACGAGCACGGGCACGCCGCGTCCGTCGACGTACTCACGGCGGACGAGGTGGCCCGGGCCCTTGGGCGCGACCATCGCAACGTCCACGCCCTTGGGCGGCGTGATGTAGCCGTAACGGATGTTGAAGCCGTGGCTGAAGAAGAGGGCGTTGCCCTCCTCCAGGTGCGGCTGGATCTCCTCGGCGTACAGGACGCGCTGCACCTGGTCGGGCGCGAGGATCATGACCAGGTCAGCTTCCTTGACCGCGTCGGCCACGTTGAGGACCCGCAGGCCCTCGGCCTCGGCCTTGGCGCGCGACTTCGAGCCTTCCTTCAGGCCCACGCGCACGTCGACACCGGAGTCACGCAGGTTGAGTGCGTGAGCGTGTCCCTGGCTGCCGTAACCAATGACGGCAACCTTGCGCCCCTGGATGATCGACAGGTCTGCGTCGTCGTCATAGAACATCTCGGCCACGGTAACTACTCCTTGTTGTTGTTGCTGTGAAAGGTCTTGTGGTTGAAGGGAACTCACGCCGACTTGAGGGCGCGGTCCGTGATCGAACGTGGGCCGCGGCCCATCGCGATGACACCGGACTGGACGAGCTCACGCACGCCGTACGGCTCGAGGGCGGTCAGGAAGGCGTTGACCTTGTCGCGGTGCCCGGTGGTCTGGATGATCACCGAGTCGGGTGACAGGTCGATGACATTGGCACGGAACACATCGGCCAGCTGCAGCACCTGACTGCGTGCCACGGTGTCGCACCGCACCTTGATGAGCAGCACCTCACGCTGGACTGATGCGCCCTCCTCGAGCTCGACGACCTTGAGCACCTCGATGAGCTTGTTGAGCTGCTTGGTCACCTGCTCCAGCGCGATCGACTCGACGTCGACCACGACGGTCATCCGGGAGATCTCCGGATGCTCGGTGGGACCCACAGCGAGGGACTCGATGTTGAAACCGCGCCGCGAGATCAGCCCGGAGATGCGCGCGAGCACACCCGGCTTGTTCTCCACCAGCACCGACAGTGTGTGTGAGCTCATGGCGTCTCCTCGCCTGCCTCGTCGTCTTCACGGTCCCAGACCGGTGTCATTGCTCGGGCGACCGTCACCTGGTCATTGCTGACGCCGGCCGGGACCATTGGCCACACCATCGCGTCGCGCTCCACCACGAAGTCGATCACGACCGGGCGGTCATTGATCTCCAGGGCCTTCTGGATCGTGGCGTCCACGTCCTCCGGCTTCTCACAACGCAGACCCACACAGCCGTACGCGTCCGCCAGCTTCACGAAGTCCGGCACCCGGGTGCCGCTCGCGGAGGTGTGGAGATCGGTGTTGGAGTAGCGCTGGCCGTAGAACAGCGTCTGCCACTGGCGCACCATGCCCAGGCTGGAGTTGTTGATGATCGCGACCTTGATCGGGATGTTGTTGATGACGCAAGTCGCCAGCTCCTGGTTGGTCATCTGGAAGCAGCCGTCACCGTCGATCGCCCAGACAACCCGGTCCGGCTCGGCCTCCTTGGCGCCCATCGCCGCCGGGACCGAGTAGCCCATCGTCCCGAGACCGCCGGAGTTCAACCATGAGTTGGGGCGCTCGTACTGGACGAACTGTGCGGCCCACATCTGGTGCTGGCCGACGCCGGCGACGTAGGTCCCCTCAGGGCCGGTGAGCGCACCGATCCGCTCGATGACGTACTGCGGCGCGATCGCGGTGGCGTCCTCGGCGACGGTGTAGCCGAGCGGGTAGGTCGCCTTCCACTTCGTGGTCCTGGTGCGCCAGGCCGCGTAGTCACCACCACGCCCAGCGTCGATGTCCTCGCGCAGCGCCTTCGTCAGCTCGGTGATGACCTCGAGGCAGTCACCCACGATCGGCACATCGGCGACCCGGTTCTTGGAGATCTCGGCAGGGTCGATGTCGGCGTGGATGACCTTGGCCAGTGGCGCAAACGACGAGAGCTCGCCCGTCACTCGGTCGTCGAAGCGAGCGCCCAGCGTGATCAGCAGGTCCGACTTCTGCAGCGCGGTGACGGCTGCCACCGAACCGTGCATCCCCGGCATGCCGAGATGCAGCTCGTGGCTGTCGGGCACGGCGCCGCGGGCCATCAGCGTGGTGACCAGCGGGATCTGAGTCAGCTCGACCAGCTCGCAAAGGGCAGCACTGGCACCGGCCCTGATCACTCCTCCCCCGATGTAGAGGACCGGGCTCTTGGCCTCGCGGATCAGCGCGGCCGCGGCCTTGATCTGCTTCTGATGCGGCTTGGTCACCGGCCGGTAGCCCGGCAGGTCGAAGGTGGGTGGCCACGAGAAGGTCGTGGTCGCGGTCAACGCGTCCTTGGTGATGTCCACGAGCACCGGGCCGGGTCGGCCGCTGGACGCGACGTGGAACGCCTCCGCCAACGCCCGCGGGATGTCCGCAGGGTCGGTCACCAGGTAGTTGTGCTTGGTGATCGGCATCGTGATGCCGCGGATGTCCGCCTCCTGGAAGGCGTCCGTGCCGATGACTCGCGCGGCGACCTGGCCGGTGATGGCCACGATCGGGATCGAGTCCATGTAGGCGTCCGCGATCGGTGTCACCAGGTTGGTGGCGCCGGGACCGCTGGTCGCCATGCAGACGCCGACCTTGCCGGTCGCGGCGGCGTAACCCGTCGCGGCGTGACCGGCGCCCTGCTCGTGCCGGACGAGGACGTGGCGCACCTTGACCGAGTCGAGAAGCGGGTCGTACGCCGGCAGGATCGCCCCTCCCGGAATGCCGAATACCGTTCCGACTTCGAGGGCCTCGAGCGACAGGACCAGGCTCTGTGCACCTGTGACGGTGCGCGGCTGGGCGCTGGGCCGGCCTGCCAGATCTGCTGGCGACGGCGGGCGCGATGCTGCACGAGCAGCCATCGTCGTCTCACTCACGGTTGGTCACCGCTTTCGGTCGGAATGGGTCGGGCGTCGGGTCATCTGCGGTCTGGACACAAAAAAACCCTCAGCCGTGGGACGGCATTGAGGGTGAGCGCGCGAGCTGATCGGAGTCAGCAGGCGCGCCTGGGAAGTACGAGAATTCGTGTCACGGCCACAGCGTGGCGCACCCAGCCGGCCGTGTCAACGGATGAGAACGCGATCCCAGATACCAAGACCGGACTCGCGTCAGCCGTCGACGCTGACCTTGGTCAGCAGCTCCGGCCACGACGTATCGATCCGATGGCCGCCCCAGCGCACTCCGGCCCACAGCACCAGCGGACCGAGCACGAGCGCCAATGCCAGAGCCGCGATCTGGAAGAGCCCGTGCGACATCCCGATCACCGCGAGGACGATCACCGGCACTGAGAGGACCACGGCCCCCGCGGTCCCGACGACGTACACCACGATGGTGGCGAACCCGTTGCCCGAACCGGTCGAGAACGGGTTGCCCCCAGGAGGTGGTGCCGTGCCTGGATACACCGCTCCGACTGCCAGACCCAGCCCCGAACCGCAGCAGGCCAGTGAGATGGTCACGGCGAGGACCACGATCAACCGGTCGTATCGGCCGGAGAGGACGAGCGCGATGGCCAGCGCCACCAGAGTGAGCGGCACGACCCAGGTCATCAGCGCCATGACCCGACCCCATCGGTCTGCGGAACCGCTCACACCGGAGCTGACGTGAGTCCACAACGCCGAGCCGTCGTACGCCAGGTCAGCGATGAGACCAGGCCCACACAGGGCAGCCAGGACGAGCGGCATCGTCAGCAGCGCGTCGCGGTCGCTGCCGCCTGAGCTCATCGACAGGCCCATGACCACGGGCAGGATCACGAAGCTCACCATGGCCGCGACGTAGCGCGGGTCGCGTCGCCAGTAACGGAGGCACCGCGCAGCGACCGCACCGGCCGGTGCGGTGCCGTAGAGGCTCTCTAACCGGTGACCGGACCTGACCTGGGTGGCCGCAGTGTCGGTGACGGTGGTCAGGGCACGGTCCAGCAGGCGGCCCCACCCCCACCAGAGGGCGAGGACCAAGGACACGGCCAGCCCAAGATGCACGGCAGCCGTCCCCCACGCGCCGTCGGCAACGTCTGCCGGCACCGCCCAGGCCCAGCCGTACGGCGTCCAACCGGCCACGTGTCCCGCGGACACTGCGAAGTCGCCGGCGCGATCCGGGTCATCGCTGCCCGCCCTGCCGATGAGGTTCATGCCGAGACCGAGACTGACGCTCAGGACGCCAAGAAGGACGGCCGCCAGATCTTTGAACCTGCGCCCGCTGAGCACGTGGGCGAAGGCTGAGGTGATGACTCGGGAGGCCAGGAAGCTGGTCGCCACCCCCAGCACGATCGCGATCAGTGCCGCGCCGACCGCGAGGACACTACGAGACCAGGTGGCCAGCAGACCGAACGCCGCGAGGCACGTCGCCACGCCGGGTACGCCGATGAGGCCGGCGATCATCATGCCCGGTCGCAGGCGTTGCGCCGTCAGCGGCAGCAGCGCGAAACGACGTGGGTCCAACGTCTCATCAACACCGAAGGCGAGCAGCGGCAACACGGTCCAGGCGACTCCGAGCGAGGAGAAGATCAGCACGGTCACCGCGCGCGCGGTCTCACGGTCTGCCGTCCGCAACCCGATGAGGGCCAGCAGGACCGCCAGAACGAGGACGGCCGCGAAGCAGGCGCCGATCACGATCCCCGCCGCCCGGGCCGTGCTGCCGGCCAAGGAGCGCCGCAGCAGGGTCAGCTTCAGTCCGACGAGGACTGCAACCATGACAAACCTCTCGGATCGGCTGCCTGGACACCGACGAGGTCCAGGAATCGCTGCTGCAGCGACTGGCCGGCGCGCACCTCGTCGGTCGTTCCCTGGACGACGACCTGGCCAGCGATCACGATCGCCAGCCGGTCGCACAGCTGCTCGACCAGCTCCATCACATGGCTGGACAGGATGACCGTGCCGCCGCTGCCGACGTAGCTGCGCAGGATGGTGCGGATGGCCTCACCCGACACCGGGTCGACCGCTTCGAACGGTTCGTCCAGGACCAGCAACCTGGGCGTGTGGATCAAGGCACACGCCAAACCGATCTTCTTGGTCATGCCGGCCGAGTAGTCGACGACGAGCGTGTTGCCGTCGCCATGGAGCCCCAGTGCGTCCAGCAGCTGCTCGGTACGCTCGGCGACGACCTGTTGAGGAACTGACCGCAAGAGACCGACGTACCGCAACAGCTCCCGGCCGCTGAGCCGGTCGAAGAGTCGTACGCCGTCCGGCAGGACTCCCATGAGCGCCTTCGCACCCGCAGGATCAGACCACACGTCATGGCCCACGACGGCCGCCGATCCCACGTCCGGGCGCAGCAAGCCGGTCGCCATCGACAGGGTGGTCGTCTTGCCTGCACCGTTCGGACCGACGAGGCCGTACAGACTGCCGCGTGGGACCTGCAGGGACAGCCCGTTCACGGCTGTCTTGGGTCCGAACGACTTCACCAGTCCACGCAGATCAAGAGCTGGCACTTCCCCGAGTTGCATGGACGTGAGTTAACCAGCCCGGGACCTGACCCACCCCATCAGTCGCAGACAGCGCCCTTGCTCGCGCTGCCGACCAGCTTGCGGTACTTCGCGAGCACGCCCCGGGTGTACTTCGGCTCGGGGGCGGTGACCCCTGCCGTACGCCGACGCTCCAGCTCCGCGTCCTCGACCAGCAGGTCGAGCGTGCCGCCCGCAACGTCGAGGCGGATCCGGTCGCGGTCCTGGACGAAGGCGATCGGTCCGAGGTCGACCGCCTCGGGTGCAACGTGGCCGACGCAGAGCCCCGTCGTCCCACCTGAGAAGCGACCGTCGGTCAGCAGCAGCACGTCCTTGCCGAGCCCGGCGCCCTTGATGGCTCCTGTCACGGCCAGCATCTCGCGCATGCCCGGTCCGCCCTTGGGCCCCTCGTAGCGGATCACGACGACGTCGTTGGGCTGCAGTGCGCCGTTCTCGACAGCGTCCATCGCTGCGCGCTCACCGTCGAAAACCCTTGCGGTGCCTTCGAACACGTCGCTATCGAAGCCGGCCGACTTGACCACGGCACCTTCGGGAGCGAGCGAGCCCTTGAGGATGGTCAGCCCGCCGGTCGCGTGGATCGGCTCCTTCATGGCGCGGATGACCTTGCCGTCGACATCGGGCGGCGCGACGTCGGCAAGGTTCTCAGCGACCGTCTTGCCCGTGACGGTCAGGCAGTCACCGTGCAGCAGGCCGGCGTCCAGCAGGGCACGCATCACGACGGGCACGCCGCCGACACGGTCGATGTCGGTCATGACGAACTGGCCGAACGGTTTGACGTCGGCCAGGTGGGGCACCTTGGCGCCCACGCGCTGGAAGTCGTCGATACTCAGGTCGACCTCGGCCTCGTGCGCGATCGCCAGCAGGTGCAGCACCGCATTGGTCGAGCCGCCGAACGCCATGACGACTGCGATCGCGTTCTCGAAGGCTTCCTGGGTCATGATCTGGCGAGCCGTGATCCCCTTGCGCAGCATCCCGACGACGGCCTCGCCGGACTTGCGCGCGAAGCCGTCACGCCGACGATCGGTCGCGGGCGGCGCAGCGCTGCCAGGAAGCGACATCCCCATCGCCTCAG
The DNA here is from genome assembly GCF_001190945.1 of Luteipulveratus mongoliensis. Classification (NCBI taxonomy): domain Bacteria; kingdom Bacillati; phylum Actinomycetota; class Actinomycetes; order Micrococcales; family Dermacoccaceae; genus Luteipulveratus; species Luteipulveratus mongoliensis. The sequence goes on from NZ_CP011112.1 coordinate 3,984,947, forward strand.
CGACCGAGGCCATTGTGTTGGCGGTGTACATGCCACCGCACGCTCCCTCGCCGGGACAGATCGCACGCTCGATCGCATCGACGTCGGCGCGGCTCATCTTGCCGGCCGTGCAGGCACCCACGGCCTCGAACGCGTCGATGATCGTGACCGTCCGCTCCGACCCGTCGGACATCTTCGCGATGCCCGGGAGGATGGATCCGGCGTAGAGGAAGACCGACGCGAGGTCGAGCCGGGCGGCAGCCATCAGCATGCCCGGCAGCGACTTGTCGCAACCGGCGAGAAGGACTGAGCCGTCTAGCCTTTCGGCACTCATGACGGTCTCGACCGAGTCGGCAATGATCTCGCGGCTGACCAGGGAGAAGTGCATCCCCTCGTGGCCCATCGAGATGCCGTCGCTCACCGAGATGGTGCCGAACTCGAGGGGGTAACCGCCTCCTGCGTGCACACCGTCCTTGACCGCCTTGGCCAGCCGGTCGAGCGACAGGTTGCAGGGCGTGATCTCGTTCCAGGAGCTGGCGACACCGATCTGGGGTTTGGCGAAGTCGTCGTCGCCAAGGCCTACCGCACGAAGCATCCCTCGCGCCGCGGTCTTCTCGAGACCGTCGGTGACGTCGCGGCTGCGGGGCTTCATGTCAGGCGTCTGCGTCATGGCTCCGATGTTATGACTGTGTCCGAGGAATGGGACGTAGGTCCCGCGATGTGAGCGTCCTCAGCCGCGCGGTGTGTACACGGTGCGCAGCCGCGCTGCACGGGGCGCCACGTCGGCCCAGTCGGTGTCGACGTTGAGGACGGCGACCGTGCAGGTCGGGAAACCTTCGGCCAGACGTTCCTGGACGTCCTCGTCTCCCTCGCCGTCCTGCAGGGTGGCAGCGAGGTCCGGGAGCCCCGGCGCGTGACCGACCATCACGAGCGTGATGGCGTCGGGGTCGGCCTCACGCACCACCCCCAGCAGCCGCTGCGCGGGTGCGTTGTAGATACGCGGGTCGTGCTCGACCACGGTCCCGAGCTTGCTCGCCTCGACGATGCCGGCCCAGGTCTCACGCGTCCGAGCCGCCGTGCTGCACAGCACCAGGTCCGGCGCGATGCCTTGCTCCCGCATCCAGCGGCCGGCCGCGTCAGCGTCAGCCCTGCCCCGCTCGCTCAGGGAGCGGTCGTGGTCGACCTTGGCCTCGGGGTCCTCGGCCTTGGCGTGCCGGATCAGCACGAGCTGCCGGTGGGTGGCGTCGTTCATGACATTCAGCATGTCAGCCGAACGCACCAAAGCACGAGAGGCGGCGCCGCCCTTCCGGGTCCGGAAGTCAGCCCTAGGAGGGGTGCACCACGTGCGACAGACCCTGCCCGTCGGCGTACGCCGTCAGCTCACGCTTCAGGAAGGCCAGGGCCCTCGGGACGAACGCCGAGCTCGCGCCGCCGATGTGCGGACTGATGAGTACGCCGGGCGCACGCCACAGCGGATGCTCGGCCGGCAGCGGCTCGGGATCCGTCACGTCGAGAGCCGCCCGGAGTCGGCCGGCCGAGCACTCGGCCAGCAAGGCGTCCGTGTCGATGACGCCGCCACGCGCCACATTGACGACCAATGCACCGTCCGGCAGCGCGCTCAAGAACTCCGCGTCGACCAGGTGACGAGTGCGTTCGGTCAGCGGCACGATGAGGATGACGACCTCGGCATCCGGCAGCAACGTCGGGAGCTCGTCCACTCCATGCACGCGCTCGACCAGGTCGTCGCCTTGCCTGGCCCGCGACGCGACAGCGGTCACGTGCGCCTCAGAAGCGTTGAGCCGCTTGGCAATTGCGCGTCCGATCGATCCGTAGCCGACCACCAGCACTCGCCGGTCGGCCAGGGAGGGTGCGCCGGCGTATCGCAACCACTGGCCGGTCTCCTGAGCGCGGACGAAGTCCGGGATGCCGCGCTGCGAAGCGAGACTCAGCGCGAGCGCGAGCTCGGCGGTCGAGGTGTCATGGATACCAGCGCCGTTGGCGAGGACGACGCCTTCGGGTAGGTAGGGCACCGCGTGCTCGTAGCCCGCCGTCACGAGCTGGACCGCGCGAAGGCGAGGCACGTTCGCCAGCTGCTCCAACCTCGTCGGCGAGCCCATGTAGGGCGGGATCACGACCTCGATGTCGTCACGCTCCGGCGGAGCCTTCAGATCCCAGTGCACCAGGTCCACACCGGGCAGCACGCCCAGCTCGGCGATCCATTCTTGGTCGGGCAGCGACACAACGACAGCCATGCTCGGAAAGGTACGCGTGACACGGAGCAGGATCCGGTGCACCCCTGCACAATGAGTCATGGGCACTCGTCGGATCCGCACCGCCTGCACGGCCGCTGCCGTCGCAGTCGTGGCCTTCACCGGTTGCGAGTCGAGCCCTCCTGAGAGCTCAGGGTCGACGGCCGGCTCGTCGGCCAGCGCCCCCGCGCCCGCACCGAGCAGCGGTGGTGCACCCACCAGCTCATCGGAGTCGCGCACCACGGTGGCGAGCAAGCTCGACGTGCCGTGGGGCCTCGCGTTCCTGCCCGACCGCAGCGCACTACTCACCCTGCGCGACAAGGCCGAGGTCCTGCAGATCAGAGAGGGCGCCAAACCGGTGTCGGTCGGCAAGATCGACGGCGTCGAGCCGAATGGCGAGGGCGGCCTCCTCGGCATCGCCGTGTCGCCTCAGTTCGCTTCTGACAAAAGGGTATTCGTCTACTACACCACCGGCTCGGACAACCGCGTCGAGCGATTCACCTTCGACGGCAAGGCGTTGCACGCGGATCGCGTGATCCTGCAAGGCATTCCGAACGCCGATCACCACAACGGCGGTCGACTCGAGTTCGGTCCCGACGGCCGGCTCTACATCGGCACGGGTGATGCCGGTGAGACGAGCCACTCACAGGACACGTCGTCCCTCGGCGGCAAGATCCTGCGCGTCGACCAGGACGGCAATGCACCTACGGACAACCCGAACTCGGGCTCACCGGTCTGGAGCTGGGGCCATCGCAACGTGCAGGGGCTCGCCTGGGACAGCGCGGGCCGGATGTTCGCCAGCGAGTTCGGGCAGAACACCTGGGATGAGCTCAACCTGATCCGCAAAGGCGCCAACTACGGGTGGCCAGTGGTCGAGGGCAAGGGCAACCGTGCGCCGTACGTCGACCCTCTGGTGCAGTGGCGGACCTCGGACTCCTCACCCAGCGGGCTGGCGATCGGTACGGACGGAGCGGCTTACATGGCCGCCCTCGCCGGTCGGGCACTCTGGCGAGTCCCACTGAACGGCATCACCGCCGGCACACCAGAACGGTTGCTGGACAACCAACTTGGGCGAATCCGTACGGTGGAGCGTGCCAGCGATGGTCGCCTCTGGATCGTCACCAGCAACACCTTCCGGGGGTCGCCCAGCGATGACGACGACCGTGTGATCGCAATGCGACCGCCGCTGTGAGCACCGCTGAGGACGAGGGATTCCGCGAGCTGGTCGAGGCTCGCTGGCACCGCTGGCTCGATGTCGCCTACCTGGTGATCGGCGACGAGCGAACTGCTCACGAGGCCGTCCTCGACACGTTCATCCACACCAGGCGGTCGTGGACCGACCTCAACGGCTCCCCGGCGACAGCTGCGCTTCGCCGGCTCGTCCGGCGATGTCGTACGGAGGCCGAGGGTCGTGCCCCGGCCTTCCCTGAGGATGCTCCCGAGGACTTCGCGCTGGACGAGCTGGCGCGTACGCGGGCCGACCTCGTCGCCGCGTTCAGCACCCTCCCGATCGAGCAGCGCCTCGTCCTTGCACTTCAGGCGGTCGAGGACCTCACCGACCACGAGATCGGCGACGTCCTCGAACGCACCTCGAACGAAGTGGCAGGCGAAGGACAGTCCGGCCTCCGGTCGTTGCAGCCAGTCTGCCCGCCGTCGTGGTCGATCGCTCAGATCGAGTCGGAGCTGCGCCCCGCTCTGCGCGCTCACGCAGATCTCGCGGTCGATGGCGAACACCCTTGGGAGACAACACAGCTCGCCCTCTCCCAAGCCGACCATCGCCGCAGACGTACGACGGTGGTTGCGCTGGCTGCGCTCGTGGCAGCCCTCATCGCGGCGGGCGGGATAGCACTCGCGCTCCGGGACGACCCGAAGCCGCATGGCCAGCCCTCGCCGACCAGGTCGACCTCAGTTGCTCCGCCTGCGCTGGATGCCCGGAGCGACGACATCAAGAACTGGCCGTTGCGCGGCTCGTTGAGTGCGCATCCTGAGCTGCTCGACCCGCTGCGTGACTCGCCGCAGCTGGACGGCATGTTCGGAGGGGACCAGCCGGTCTACATCGACCGCTTCATCTTCGCCGGCGATATCGGGCAGAGCCGCTTCGTGATCGGCTACAGCGCCGACGTGTCGGAGGCTCAGCAGACCGGGCTCCTGGTCTGGAGCGGCAAGCGAGGTGCCCCGCTGAACACTCTCAAGCCCGCGGTCGCGGACGGCTTTGGAGTCGTGGCTCTGATCCGTCGGCCGGCTGATGGCGCCGGTGATCTCCTCGTGCTGGCACCGGTCGGCGCCAAGCCCGTCAAGGTCTCGCCCGGGCCGACCTATCACCTCGACGGCACTGCGACCAGGACGGAGACCCGGCTGCCCTTCACCGACGGCACCGCCTCGATGACGCTCCCCGCGACCGGGCCGGACGTCGTCATGGTCACCACGGATGGCGGGCAGGCAGCGCTCGCCACCATGGTCGGCGACCTCGAGGGACTGCAAGCGCCTCCGAAGACGGAGTCGGTCGTACAGAGCCTGCTCCGCACCTTCGCCTCGAACCACCGGATCCCCGTCGCGCAGGTCACGCTCCTGGATCAGCAGACCTTCCGCTACAAGGCGCCGGCGTCACCCTCATTTCCGGGTTCTGCGTCCCAGAACGGTCCCTCCGTGACGGGTCCCGACGTCGACTGGACGGCCACCATGGTGGTGATGCGCAAACCGGACGGCACCGTGTTCAGGAGCAGCGCCGTGTCGCAGTCCGGCGCCGACGGACAGGGCGCGCCAGGGCCTGAAGCCCTCACCGACACCCCGACTGACGCTCGCTACTGGCGCGGCCGACCGATGCCGCTTGTGGAGATCACGGACAGCGACAAGCAGACGATCGTGCTGCTCGCGCCCGGGGCATCGAGCGTGACGTTCAGCGGCCCGGGTGCCAAGCAGATCGGGCTCAAGCGCATCGCACCCGGGGTCTTCCGTGGACCGCTGGCGACAACCGCGTGGTACGTCGACCCGCTCAAGGTCCGGGTCGAGACCAAGGATGCGGGCGGCAAGGCGCTCGGCTCGTGGCCACTGATCACGGCGTCTGAGCAGGACCCGTTCGCTCAGAATGGTCCGGACACGATGACAACCAGGACCTACTGACGGTCGAGAAGAATCAGACCGGTGAGGCCCAGACGACGTAGTTGTCGACGTGGTGGTTGCCGACGACCTGGGACGACGCGTCGCAGGTGATCAGCGCAAGGACCGGCTTGCTGGAGGTGCCCCAGACCCGGGCATCGGTCTGCAGCTTCTTCTTGTCGATCGAGGCCTCGTCGTAGACCTTGAACTTCTTCTGCGCGCCGTTGCCGAAGCCGACCGTCACGACGTCGCCCACCGACAGCTTGTCGAGCTTGTAGAACACGTCCGGACCGTCGTACATGACGTGGCCGGCGATGACCGAGATGCCCGTCTGCCCGGGTTTGACGGACTTGTTGTACCACTGCGCCACACCGGCCGGAGGGCTGATCTCGCCGCGGCCGTTGACCCCGAGCGAGGCGAGCGACCGGTTGAACCCGATGGTCGGCATCGAGAGCCGGGTCGGGGCGCCGGCAACCGGCTTGCCCGACGTTGCCGCTCCCCCGTCGGTCGCCCCGCGCGTCGCACCGTTGACACCGGTGCCGTTGCCGTCCGGCTTCATCTCCCCGACAGCGGGCACCGAGCCCGTCGCCCCAGGGGTCTGCGCGTTGGTGCTCGGCGCGCCCGGAGTGCTCGCGGCAGTACTGCTGTCGCCGAGAGGCGACGACGCGTCGTCCGAAGAGCCGCCACACCCGGCCAGCAGCACCCCGAGCGCCAGTGCGCCCGCCGCGGCGCGGAGCGAGCGGGACTTCGGAGTCGTGGTCATGCTCATCAGGTCAAGAACCTCTCATGGTTTGGGGAGCTGGCATCGGGGCACGACAAAGACGCTCGACGCCGAGGACCCCCGTTGCCCGCAGGCGACCCAATCGTACGAAACCTGCCGCCCTCGGGCGACGGGATCGGCCGGATCAGGAGGTGAGTCGCTGGACCAGGAGCTCGCGCACCTTGGCCGCGTCGGCCTGGCCCTTCATCGCCTTCATGACCTGGCCGATGAGCGCGCCGACCGCCTGGACCTTGCCGTCCCGGACCTTGTCCGCGACATCCGGGTTGTCAGCGATGACCTGGTCGACGGCGGCCTCGAGCGCGCCGTCGTCCTGCACCAGCTCCAGGCCGCGCGCGTCGGCAACGGCCGTCGGTGAACCTTCGCCGTCGATGACGCCTTCGAGGACCTGGCGGGCCATCGAGTCGTTGAGGCGACCGGCCGTGACCATGCCGTCGAGCTCGGCCACGTGAGCCGGCGTGACGTTGAAGTCCGAGACGCTCTTGCCCTCGTTGTTGGCCCGACGAGCCAGCTCACCCGTCCACCACTTGCGGGCCGCGGCCGGCGAGGCACCCGCGGCGACGGTCTCCTGGATGATCTCGACAGCGCCGGCGTTCATCACGTCGCGCATCTCGAGATCGCTGTAACCCCAGGCGGACTGGAGCCGCTTGCGACGCTCAGCCGGAGGCTCGGGCAGCGTCGTCCGCAGCCGGTCGACGAGCTCTCGGGACGGCGCCACCGGCACCAGGTCCGGCTCCGGGAAGTAGCGGTAGTCATCGGCGTCCGACTTGGGGCGGCCGGACGTCGTGACGCCGGTGTCCTCGTGCCAGTGCCGCGTCTCCTGCAGGATCGAGCCGCCACCGTCGAGCACGGCCGCGTGACGGCACATCTCGTAGCGGACGGCTCGCTCGACCGAGCGCAGCGAGTTGACGTTCTTGGTCTCGGTGCGGGTGCCGAGCTTGGTGGCGCCCTTGGGCATCAGCGAGACGTTGGCGTCGCAGCGCATCGAGCCCTGCTCCATCTTGACGTCGCTGACGTCAAGCGCCTTGAGCAGGTCGCGCAGCGTCGCGACGAACGCCCGGGCGACCTCGGGAGCGCGCTCGCCCGTGCCCTGGATGGGCTTGGTCACGATCTCCACCAGGGGGATTCCGGCGCGGTTGTAGTCGACCAGCGAGTAGTCCGCGCCCTGGATACGGCCGGTCGAGCCGCCGACGTGCAGCGACTTCCCGGTGTCCTCCTCCATGTGCGCACGCTCGATGTCGACGCGGAAGACCTCGCCGTCGTCGAGCTCCACGTCCAGGTAGCCCTCGAAGACGATCGGCTCGTCGTACTGCGACGTCTGGAAGTTCTTCGGCATGTCTGGGTAGAAGTAGTTCTTGCGCGCGAAGCGGCACCACTCGGCTACCTGACAGTTGAGCGCGAGGCCGATCCGGATCGCGGACTCGACCGCGACCGCGTTGACCACCGGCAGCGCGCCGGGCAGGCCCAGGCAGACCGGGCAGGTCTGGGTGTTGGGATCGGCTCCGAAACCGGTCGCGCAGCCGCAGAACATCTTGGTCGCGGTGCCCAGCTCGACGTGCACCTCGAGCCCCATGACCGGGTCGTACTTCTCGAGCACCTCGTCGTAGGGCAACACCGCGTCCGCAGTCGTCGTGGTCATCGGAGCGCCTCCTTGGCGGTCGGCTCGGCGGTCGCGGACGTCAGCTCGGGCGGAGTGAGCGGCCCGCCCCACTTCTCGAAGAGGGCTGCTTCGAGAGCCGCGCCGACGCCGTACATCAGGTCGTCCCGCGTGGCTGGTGCGAGGATCTGGAAGCCGGCGGGCAGAGCGTCCTCGTCCGCGAGGCCGCTGGGGAGCGAAAGGCCAGGGATACCAGCAAGATTCGCCGGAATCGTGGCCACGTCGTTGAGGTACATCGCCATCGGGTCGTCGAGCTTGTCACCCAGCTTGAACGCCGTGGTGGGCGCCGTCGGCGAGACCAGCACGTCGGCCTTCTCGAAGGCTGCGGCGAAGTCGCGAGCGATGAGAGTGCGGACCTTTTGGGCCTGCCCGTAGTAGGCGTCGTAGTAGCCGCTCGACAACGCGTAGGTGCCGAGGATGATCCGGCGCTTGACCTCGTCACCGAAGCCGGCGTCGCGCGAGGCGGCCATGACCTGCTCGGCGCTCGGGCTGTCGACGCCCTCGGGGCTGACGCGCAGGCCGTAGCGCATGGCGTCGAACTTGGCGAGGTTGGAGGACGCTTCGCTGGGCAGGATCAGGTAGTAGGCGGCCAGGCCCTGCTTGAACGTCGGGCAGGACACCTCGACCACCTCGGCGCCGCGGTCGACCAGCAGCTGCACCGACTCCTCGAAGCGCTGCTGCACCCCGGGCTGGAATCCCTCGCCGGAGATCTCCTTGACGATGCCGATGCGCAAGCCCTTGATGTCGGCCTTGCGGGCAGCCGCGATCACCGGAGGCACCGGCGCGTCAATCGAGGTGGAGTCCATCGGGTCGTGCCCGCCGATGACCTCGTGCAGGAGCGCGGCGTCCAGCACCGAGCGCGTGCACGGGCCGGCCTGGTCCAACGAGCTGGCCAGCGCGATGAGGCCGTAACGCGAGACGCCACCGTAGGTCGGCTTGGCCCCGACCGTGCCCGTGACTGCGGCGGGCTGGCGGATCGAACCGCCGGTGTCGGTGCCGATCGCCAGCGGTGCTTCGTACGCCGCGACGGCCGCCGCCGAGCCTCCTCCAGAACCGCCCGGGATCCGCTCGAGGTCCCACGGGTTGTGGCTGGGGCCGTAGGCCGAGTGCTCGGTCGAGGAGCCCATGGCGAACTCGTCCATGTTGGTCTTGCCGAGGATCGGCAGACCGGCGGCGCGCAGCCGGGAGACCAGCGTGGCGTCGTACGGCGGGATCCAGCCCTCGAGGATCTTGCTGCCGGCGGTCGTCGGCTGCCCCTGGGTGGCGACGACGTCCTTGACGGCGATGGGTACGCCGGCCAGCGGGGACAGGGCCTCGCCCTTGCTCCGGCGGTCATCGACCTCGCGGGCCGCGGCCAGCGCGCCCTCGGAGTCGATGTGCAGGAACGCGTGCACATCGCCGTCGACGGCGGCGATGCGGTCCAGGTGGGCCTGCGTGGCCTCGACCGAGCTGATCTCCTTGCGGGTCAGGCGGTCGGCGATCTCGGCAGCAGTGAGCCGGGTGATGTCAGTCAAGGGAGCGATCTCTCTCAGTGGTTCGGCTCGTCAGTCCTGGTCCAGGATGCGCGGCACCTCGAAGCGCTGCAGCTCACTGGCGGGTGCTCCGGACAACGCCTGCTCGGCCGTCAGGCTCGGGCGGACCTCGTCGGGGCGCGTCACGTTGCTCAGGGGCAGCGGGTGCGACATCGGCGGGATGTCGTCCGCCGCGATCTCGCCGACACCGGCGACGAACTCCACGATCTGGTCCAGCTGGCCGGCGAGGTGGTCGAGCTCGTCATCGGAGAGCTGGATACGGGCGAGCATGGCGACGTGAGCGACCTCGTCACGGGAGAGCGTGGACATGCGCGGCAGTCTAGTGCCGCGCCCGGGTGGGTCCGGAGGCGAGCAGGCTGAAGGTCGCCCGCGACCGGAGACGCGCCGCTACGTTCGAGGGCATGAAGCGAGCCATCCTCACTCTTGCCCCCGCGCTGGTCCTCGCCATGGGTGTCGTGCCGACCGCACACGCCTCCGCGACGGACCGGCCGAGCCACCATCCGTCGTACGGCTGGACCGACCGGAGCACCGGCGCGGACGAGCAGTACCGCGGGCTGGCTGCCGTGAGCGGGCGGGTCGCGTGGGTGAGCGGTGAGAAGGGCAGTGTGCTGCGTACGACGGACGGCGGTCGGTCCTGGACCGACGTCTCCCCCGCTGCGGCCAAGACCGCCGGACTCGCGCTGCGCGACATCGAGGCCTGGGACTCCCGGCACGCCGTCGCGCTGTCGATCGGCAACGGGTCAGACTCACGCATCTTCCGCACGAGTGACGGCGGCAAGACGTGGACCGAGGCGTTCCGCAACGCCGAGGAGCCGGCGTTCTACGACTGCATGGCGTTCAGCTCCCGCAAGGTCGGCCTGGCGATGAGCGACCCGGTCGACGGCCACATCCGCATGGCTCGGACGACCGACGGGGGCAAGTCCTGGTCGGTGCTCCCGACAGCCGGAATGCCCGCGGCGCTCGACGGCGAGTTCGGCTTCGCCGCCTCCGGCACCTGCCTGGTGACCGCGCAGCGGGCCGGCTTCGGCAGCGAGGACTACTGGCTCGTCACCGGCGGCAAGACGCCGCGGGTGTTCCACACGACCGATGCCGGTGACACCTGGACCGTGATGCCCGCTCCCATCCGCGGCGGTGAGGCGGCCGGCATCTACAGCGTCGCGTTCCGTGACCGCCACCGTGGCGTGATGGTCGGCGGCGACTACACCGCGCCGACAGACGGGACCAAGGCCGCCGCGACGTCCGAGGACGGCGGCCGCTGGTGGAGTCCGAGCAGTACGCCGCTCAGCGGCTACCGCTCCGGCGTCGCGTTCGATCCGCGCAGCGGCCACAACGTCATCGCCGTCGGCCCGACCGGCAGCGACGTCAGCACGGACCTCGGCCGCAGCTGGAAAGCCTTGGACACCAAGGCGTTCGACGGCATTCACTGCGCCAATGACGGGACGTGCTGGGCGTCCGGGCCGCATGGCGCGGTCGCTCAGCTCACCCGCCGCTGACGCCGAAGTCGTCCCGCACCACGAAGTGGCCTTGAGCATCCTCGAACTCCACGGACACGTGGATCGAGTCGCCGTCCATGTCGCCGCGGCACTCACTCGTTGCGCCGGGAGCGACGGAGCTGACCTCGTCGCAGGTGAATCCCTCGGGTGACCAGTTCTGGTCCTCGTAGATCCGTGCGACCTCTCCGGCAAGGCGAGCGCCGTCGTAGGGCTGTCCGTCGACAACCTGGGCTGCGGTTCCGTGCAGGGCAGGGCCACCGTCCATAGGGCCGTCCCACTCATCGAACCCGGTTGCGAAGGCCACACCCAGGAAGACCAAGAAGCCGGCCCCGAGCACGATCAGCAGAGACACTCCACTGAGAACGATCGCCGCGATCGCCAAGCCGTTGGAGGACGACGGCGCCGGAGGCGCTGCTGGGCTCCATGCAGCGGCGTGCCCTGTCGGCCAGCTGCTGGGTGGTACCGGCGTCCTGCTCGTATCGGCAGGGACGCGTGTCGCGCCGTCGGGGGCGGCGTACGGGTCGGCGTTGGGCGGTGTCAGGTCAGACATGTGGACCGTGTTCTCGAGCAGGGCCTCCGCAGCGGAGATGCCGCACTATGACACGGCCGGCGAGGCGACGTCTTCGCAACGCTGGAGCGCACCACGTCGTACCAGAGGACCAGTCGAGAGTCACTCATCCGTACGACGAGCGATGGCTCCGTACGGTGATGCGCCCTTGGGCTGTGCCCTCCTAGCGTCGACGCGATCCGACGAGAGCTGGGAGAGCTGATGCAACGAGTGCGACGAGCACTGGCGACTGCAACGGTCGTACTGATCATGGGAAGCGCTGGGGCTGCTGCCGCGACGGCTGACGGCTCCGGCCGAGCCGGTCCACAACAACGGCTGGACGAGGTCGTCGACCACGGATCGGTCGGCGGCCTGGCCCTGGTGCGGACCCCGCACGACGCGTGGCGAGGGACGAGCGGAGTGAGCAAGCTCGGCAGCGACCGACCCGTGCCCGGGAACAGCCGCTTCCGTGCCGGGAGCATCACCAAGACATTCCTGGCCACGGTCGTCCTGCAGCTCACGGCCGAGGGAAAGCTCGGGCTGGAGGACTCGGTGGAGTCGTGGCTGCCTGGCGTGGTCCCGGGCGGCGAGGGGATCACGCTGCGCCAGCTCATGAACCACACCAGCGGCGTGCCCGACTACCGACCCACGATCCCGTTGCCACCGTCGCAGGAGTTCCTCGACAACCGCGAGCGGACCTGGACGGCGGCCGAGCTGATCGCGCGCGCCGTGACGCAGCCACCGACGTCCGATCCGCCGGGCAAGACGTTCTCCTATTCGAATACGAACTACCTGCTGCTCGGGCAGATCGTCGAGAAGGCGACGGGTCACTCGTATGCCGAGGAGATCGAGCGACGGCTGATCAGACCTCTTCACCTGCGCGACACCACCATGCCGGGCACGTCGGTGGAGATCCCTGGGCCGCACCCGCACGGCTATGCGCCCCTGGTGCGCGACGGTGAGTCCGAGATGACTCTCGTCGACTTCACGCGGATGAACCCGTCCCTGTTCGGTGCCTCCGGAGAGATCATCTCCACCGCGCCCGACCTCGACGCGTTCTTCAGGGCATTGCTGGGTGGTCGGCTCCTGCCGGCACATCTGCTGAAGGAGATGGAGCGGCCGGCCGTCGAGGGCCACGCCTACGGGCTCGGGCTGGCCTGGCGCGACACGCCTTGCCATGTCCGCGTGTACGGCAATGACGGCGACGCGGTCTCCTACCAGTCATGGTCGTACGTCTCGGCGGACACCCGACGTGGCGTCACCATCGCGCTCACGCCGAACCACTCCGCCAACAGCGACACAGCCGTAGGCAGCTACATCGACGCCGCGATCTGCGGAGACCGCTGACACAGAGCAGCTGGGCGACCGCGCCGTGTAGCGCGATCGCCCAGCTCGCTTTGCTCTAGACCTGCGCTGCCGCGACAGGGACCTCAGCCGCAGTGGCCTCGGCAGGCGCCGCGGTCACCTGTGCGTACGAGCTCTCTGCCGCTGCCTTCTTGCCGGGCAGGAGCAACGCGGGGATGATCCCGAGCGCGACGCTGACCATGCCGACGAGGAGCGCCGGCCGGAGGGCGTCGGCGTAGCCCGTGGGCGTCAGGTGCCCGTCCGCTGCCAGGAAGACCGCGGTCAGCACAGCCACACCGAGGCTGACACCGATCTCGCGGACCGTGGCGTTCACCGAGCTGGCCGTCGCGTGGTCCGCCTCGGCCATGTCCGAGAGAACCGCGGTCGCGCTGGGCGCGAACGTCAGACCCATGCCGACACCGGCCAGGATCAGCCCCGGGATCTGCTCGGTGTAGCCGGCGCCCGGTGTGATGACGAGCGCGAGGTAACCCAGCGCTGCCGCCTGCAGGATCAGACCGATGGTCAGCAACGGACGTACGCCGACCCGCGGCGCCAGCATGCCGGCGATGGGCGCGACCACCATAGGAGCAGCTGTCCAGGGCAGCGTGCGGATGCCCGCTTCGAGGGGTGAGTAGCCGAGCACGATCTGCAGGTACTGCGACAGCAGGAACACCGCACCGAACATGCCGATCGAGAAGGCCAGCGCGATGACGTTGGCCATCGCGAAGCTGCGCGACCTGAACAGGCGGGTCGGCATCGCGGCGTACGAGACCCGCCGCTCCCGTACGACGAACGCACCGAGGGCGGCCGCCGAGACGGCCAGCGTGCCGAGCACCGAAGCTGAGGTCCAGCCGTCGTCGTTGCCGTGCACGATCGCCCAGACGCCGGCGAAGATGCCCGCTCCACCCAGGAGCACGCCGAGCACGTCGAGCCGGCTGCGTCGCCCGAAGGACTCGTCCAGTACCCAGAGCACCAGCGGCACGGCCAGCATGCCGACCGGCACGTTGATCCAGAAGATCGACTGCCATGAGATGCCTTCGACGACAGCGCCGCCGACCACCGGGCCGAGAGCGACTCCGAGACCAGTGACGCCACCCCAGATACCAATGGCGAGAGGGCGTTTCGCAACCGGCACGGCGCCGGCCAGCAAGGTCAACGACAGCGGCAGGATCGCCGCCGCGCCGGCACCCTGGACGGCTCGGGCCGCGATCAGCGTCTCGGGACTTGTGGACAGCGCGGAGGCGATCGAGGCGAGCGTGAAGACCGCGATGCCGCCGAGGAACATCCGTCGGCGGCCGAGCCGGTCGCCCAGGGTGGCCGCCGGGAGCATGAGCGTCGCGAACGCCAGCGTGTAGGCGTTCATGAACCACTGCAGCTGGCCGATCGACGGGTGCAGGTCGGTGCTGATGACCGGGAGCGCGCTGGTCATGACCAGGTTGTCCAGGGTGGCCATGAACATCGGCAACGAGGTCGCCAGCAGCACCAGCCAGATCGGGACGCGCCGGCGCGCTGAGGCCGGCGGGGAGCCGGCGTCCGCGGGCCGGTCGACGGTTGCGGTACCCATGACCACTCCTTTGTAAGCATTGAATGATTACTTGTCCGAGCAGCACGTTAGTTATCAACTGATAACCTTGTCAACCATGGTGACCAAAACGACCCGAATGAGCGCCACCGATCGCCGTGAGCAGCTGCTGGACGCGGCCGCCCGAGCGTTCGCCCGCGGCGGCTATGCAGGCACCAGCACGGACGCGATCGCCCGCGAGGCAGGCGTCTCACAGCCCTACGTCGTCCGCACCTTCGGCACCAAGGCGGAGCTCTTCACGGAGGTCCTGACCCGCTCGTGCGACGCGATCGTGGCCACGTTCGAGGGCGAGATGGACCGTCAGACTGCCGCGCCCGACAGCGAGGAGTACTGGGCGGGGCTCGGTCAGGCGTACGCCGACCTGGTCGCCGACCGCGACCTGCTGATGGTGATGACCCATGGCTTCCTGGCCAGCTCGATCCCCGAGGTCGGGGCTCAGTCTCGCGCGTCGATGGCCCAGATCTATCGGCTCCTACGCGACCGGACCGGATGTCCGCCTGAGCGTGCCCGCGAGTTCATCGCTCACGGCATGCTGCTCAACACGCTGCTGGCGATGGAAGCTCCGGAGCACCGCGACGACGATCCTGCGCTGCGGGAGCTCGCCGACTGCGCGTTCGGACCCGGGCTCGAGAAGCTCGCTGCGCATCAGGCGGCGCGCACCTGACCCCTCGTCACTCGAGCAGGGCTTCGTGCACCAGGGCCGGGTCGGGGTTGGTGTAGCCCTTGCCGTCAATCACCACGGTCGGCACGATCTCGTTGCCGTTGTTGATGCCTCGAACGACCTCGGCCGCCTCGAGGTCCTCCCAGATGTTGCGCCATTGCGCGCGCGAGCCGTCGGGCCCGAGCGCGGCCCGCAACGAGGTGCAGTAGCCACACCCAGGCCGCCAGTAGATCGTCACGTCGTGCGCGCTCATCTGTGCTC
Organism: Luteipulveratus mongoliensis; assembly: GCF_001190945.1. Taxonomy (NCBI): domain Bacteria; kingdom Bacillati; phylum Actinomycetota; class Actinomycetes; order Micrococcales; family Dermacoccaceae; genus Luteipulveratus; species Luteipulveratus mongoliensis. The sequence continues at coordinate 4,000,126 of NZ_CP011112.1, forward strand.
CTTGCGAACGAGGTCTGCGGTCACATCGAGATGGCCGCGATGCTGGGCGAGCTCTTCGTAGATGTGCATGAGCACGCCGCCTTGAGTACGGGTGAACTGCGGCATGTCTTCGCGGTCCCGGTCATCGAGCGGACCGGGCGGGGGCGCTGCGCCGTCGAACGCCTCCAGGTCTTGCTCAAAATGCTTGCGCTGCAACGACATTCGCGTGACCAGGTCGTCCACGGTGCCTGTCGCCACGAACTCCGCCGCTCGGTCCCGATCGATGGCCCTCGCGGCGATGACCTGACCGGCCCAGAACTCCATGACGCCCAGGCAGTGCGTGACGATGACGTACGCAGAGTTGGCGCCTTCGAGGTCAGGGCGCCGGTTGGCGAGGTCGTCGCCGAGCGACTCGAGCGTCGTACGCATGCCGCTCAACGCACGGTCAACGTGCACGAGGACGTCATCCAGCGCCACGGACGGTGATGTCTCGGTCATGTATCGTCCTCCGACGCCGTCTCGTCGTCGGCCGCTTCGTCGTCGGCTTCAGCGAACGCGGACGGACCCTCGTCGAGCAGGGTGCGGAAGCCGGACTCATCGAGGATGCGCAGACCGAGCTCCTCGGCCTTGGTGGCCTTGGTGCCGGCGTTGGCCCCGACGACCACGAAGTCGGTCTTCTTGCTGACCGACCCGGACGCCTTGCCGCCGCGCGTCACGATGGCTTCCTTGATCTCATCGCGTGAGAAGCCTTCGAGTGAACCGGTGGCGACGATCGTGAGGCCCTCCAGCGTGCGTACGACGGACTCGTCCCGCTCGTCGGCCATCCGCACACCGGCGGCTGCCCACCGCTCGACGATCTGCCCGTGCCAGTCGACGGCGAACCACGCCACGACGGCTTCGCCGATGACCAGCCCGACACCCTCGGTCGCCGCGATGCGCTCGGCGTCGGCCTCGCGCAACGCCTCCATCGACTGGAACTCCGAGGCCAGCGCCCGAGCGGCTGTCGGTCCCACGTGCCTGATGGACAGCGCCACGATCACGCGCCACAGCGGCTGCTGCTTGGCCTGCTCGAGGTTGGCGATGAGCCGAGCACCGTTGGCAGACAACGTCTTTCCATCGACAACTGCGTCCTCGGCGTCAGTCTTCTTGGCCGCTCGGGTGTAGAGCGGCACCTTGACGAGGTCTTCGGTCGAGAGGTCGAACAAGGTGGACTCATCGGCGAGCACACCGGAGTCCAGCAGCGCAGTCGCGCCCTCCCAGCCCAGCGCCTCGATGTCGAACGCTCCCCTGCCGGCCAGCCCGAAGAGCCGCTCGCGGAGCTGCGCGGGGCAGTGCCGCGCGTTGGGGCAGCGGATGTCCTTGTCACCGTCGCGCTCGTAGGCCAGCGGCGTGCCGCAGGCCGGGCAGTCGGTCGGCATCTCGAACGCGCGCTCGGAGCCGTCGCGCAGGTCGACGACCGGACCGACGATCTCGGGGATGACGTCGCCGGCCTTGCGCAGCACGATCGTGTCGCCGATCAGCACGCCCTTGCGGGTGACCTCGAACGCGTTGTGCAACGTCGCCCGTTCGACGGTCGAGCCGGCGACCTTGACCGGCTCCATCACGCCGAATGGGGTCACTCGGCCCGTGCGGCCCACATCGACGCGGATGTCGAGGAGCTTGGTGTTGACCTCCTCGGGCGGGTACTTGAACGCGATCGCCCAGCGCGGCGCCCGCGAGGTCGAGCCGAGCTGCCGTTGCACCGACACCTCGTCGACCTTGACCACGACCCCGTCCAGCTCGTGCTCGACCGAGTGGCGCGACTTGCCGTACTTGTCGACGTAACGCTGCACGGCCTTGATGTCCTTGACGACCTTGGAGTGCGTCGAGACGGGGAGCCCCCAGCCGCCCAGCAGGTCGTACGCCTGTGACTGGCGGGTGATGTCGAAGCCGGTCCGCGCGCCGATGCCGTGCACGAGCATCCGCAGGTTGCGGCTCGCGGTCACCCTCGGGTCCTTCTGTCGCAGCGAACCTGCAGCAGTGTTGCGGGGATTGGCGAACGGCGGCTTGCCCTGCTCGACCAGGGAGACGTTGAGTGCGGTGAAGTCCTCGACCGGGAAGAACACCTCGCCACGCACCTCGACCAGCGCCGGGATGTTGTCCCCCTTGAGCTGGTGCGGGATGCCCTCGATGGTGCGGACGTTGAGGGTCACGTCCTCGCCTGTGCGGCCGTCACCGCGGGTCGCGGCGCGAACCAGTCGGCCATCCTCGTAGAGCAGGTTGACCGCGAGCCCGTCGATCTTGAGCTCGCACAGGAAGTGCACCTCCGCTCCCCCGGAGTCGCGCTCGACGCGAGCCGCCCACGCAGCCAGCTCGTCTGCGCTGAAGGCGTTGTCGAGACTGAGCATCCGCTCGACGTGGTCAACGGGCGTGAACTCCGTGGAGTAGGTCGCGCCCACCTGCTGGGTCGGGCTGTCCGGCGTCCGCAGCGAGGGGTGCGCCTCCTCCATCTCGTTGAGGCGGCGGATGAGCCCGTCGTACTCGCCGTCGCTGACGGTCGGCGTGTCCTTGACGTGGTAGGCGAACTGATGGCCGCGGACCTGCTCGGCCACGTCCTCCCACTCGTGTCGTACGTCATCGGGCACCGGCCCGTCAGTCTCCGGGTCGGCTGGGGGCTGCTCCGTCGTACTCACCCGCTCATCCTGCCGCACCGCAGTGACATTGACCGGCGCTGCCGCGCTACCCGCGACGCCCGGCCAGACCTCCAGCCCTACCCGACGCCACGACCTTCGTAGGCGCCGATGTTCGGCGCCCGGTCCCGGGGCACGCGGTTGCCGTAGAAGTCGCGCCCGCCGTTGTCCGAGATGACGGTTCCTGCACCGGTCGCCGGTGAGCCGGCCCGCAGACGGTACCCGGCCGCGCCGGTGCCTGGCGCGACCAGCAGCGGGTCAGCGGTCGAGCCGCCCGGATTGGACTCCACACCGCTGACGTTGACGAACGTGTTGTGCGTCGGACTGACCGCGGTGCCGGGCTGCAGGCGCAGGTTCGCGGTCCCGTCGCCGGCCTTGACCACGATGTTGTTGTCGAACCGGACATGGTGCGGTGCGGTCGTGTTCTCGTTGATCACCGTCATCGAGCGGCCCGGGCCGACGTAGATCGTGTTGTTGTACACGTGCGCGCTCTCGATCCCACCCGAGCACATCTCGACACCACGGAACACGTCGTTCTGGCTGACGTTGTAGCGCACCACCGCGTTCGCGACACGGCCGGTCGCGTTGCACAGCAGCACGAAGCCGCCGGCGTTGTCGTGGCTGTAGTTGTACTCGAAAACCGTTGTGTCCGTGCCCTGGTCGACGTCGAAGGCCATTCCGTCGCGGGTCGTCTCACCACCGGAGACCTCGTTGTAGCGGAACGTCGTCCCGTCGGAGTTCCACGGCCACATCCCGGCGTTGTAGCCCGCGGACCGGCGCTGGAAGCCATCGATCCGGTTGTGCTCGACCAGAGCGTTCCGTGCGGTCAGGATGACGATGCCGTCGCCGCCCACGTCGTACACCTGGTTGCCGGCGACCACGATCCGGGTGTTGGCCGTCCACGGCTTGGTGACCGGCCCGGTGGACCCGACCTGCGGACGCTGCTCCCACTCCGAGACCACCAACCGGATCCCGCCTCGGTTCACGCCCTTGACCGTGTTGCCGGTCACCCGTACGTCGTCGAACGCGCTCGCCCGGACGTCACCAACGACGGAGAACAAGATCCCGTCGCTGCCCGAGGTGCTCTTGGTGTCATCGCCCCAGACGTCGTGGACGTACAGGTTCTGCAGCACGTAGTGCCGACCCGTCCCGTAGTCACTCAGGCGGACATGCACGCCGCGCCGGTTGCCACCAGGGCTCGCGGCGTTGGTGACCTCCAGGTCACGCAGCTCGATCCACTGAGTGTTCTGCAGCAGCACCGCATCCGGCGCACCGTTGCCATCGATCACCGGCCGTGCTCCGGAGCCGTACGCCCCGATACGGATCGGCGCACCCGCCGCGCCGGCACCACGCGGCGCGAACGTCCCCGTGCAGCGGCTGCCGCGCTTGAACAGCACCGTGGTGCCCGGCCGGAGGGTGAGGGCATTCACCTCGGCCAAGGAGCCCAGACCCGACGAACCACCCGAGCAGTCCACGTAGTACGACCGCGGCCCAGCACTCGCCGAACGCGGCAGGACGAACCCGACCGCAGCCATGACAAGAGCAACGACGAGCGCAAGGGCTGAGGAAGTACGTCGGGTCAAGCAGGTGCTGGGTCCTCGCGACGTCATCTCACATCTCCAGAGGTCGTAGATCGGATGTTTGGTCTCGCGGCCGGCGCGAGAGTAGCGGCCAACTAGGCCATCCGGGGGTCAACGTTCATCAAGAAACTTGATCGCTCGATCAAAGATCCGATCATCGTCATCTCTCATGCGTGAACCTGATCAACATAGCGTGTTTTTGGTCACATCTGCTCACCACGAGTTGGCGCGCAGTACACCGTCGAGCACTGTTCCTGCCCCTCACCCCGCGCACAAGGAGCTGGCAAGCATGAGTACGTCAACCCCGCGACATCAGGTACGACCCCACCTGCGACGGCAGCGCACCCTGAGAGGAGGAGCAGCAGCCGTCGGCGTCACCGCGGTCATGGTCTCCGGACTCGGCGTGGCCGCTGCGGCGCCGTCCGTCGGAGCGACGTCAGCGCCGACATCGCCGCCGGCCGCCGCGACCACGGCGGGCGCAGATCTGCCGACACCCTTGATGGGATTCAACGACTGGAACTCCTTCGGCTGCAACGTGTCCGAGAAGCTGATCAAGGCGACGGCGGACCTCTTCGTCACCCAGGGCTACAAGGACGCCGGCTACAACTACGTCAACATCGACGACTGCTGGATGACCAAGCAGCGGGACCCCGCCACGAACCGCCTCGTCGCCGATCCGGTGAAGTTCCCGAGTGGCATGAAGGCGGTCGCTGACTACGTCCACTCCAAGGGACTCAAGATCGGCATCTACGAGTCGGCCGGGACCAAGACGTGCGCGGGCTACCCGGGCAGCCTCGGCTACGAGTCCACCGACGCCCAGACCTTCGCCGACTGGGGCTATGACCTGCTCAAGTACGACAACTGCAACCACCTCGGTGACACCACGCAGGCGCAGTACATCACCAGGTACAAGAAGATGGGCGACGCCCTGAAGGCCACCGGCCGCCCGATCGTCTACTCGCTGTGCGAGTGGGGCAACCTCGAGCCCTGGACCTGGGCCAAGGACAAGGTCGGTGCGCCGATGTGGCGCACGACCGGCGACATCAGCGACAGCTGGAGCAGCATGCTGTCCATCCTCACGTCGAACGCCAAGCTCGACACGTTCGCAGGGCCGGGTGGATGGAACGACCCCGACATGCTCGAGGTGGGCAATGGCGGCATGACCGACACGGAGTACCGCACGCACTTCTCGATGTGGTCGATCATGGCCGCGCCCCTCATCATCGGCAGCGACCTGCGCACGGAGAGTCCGGAGACGCGCGACATCCTGCTCAACAAGGACGTCATCGCGATCGACCAGGACGCGAAGGGCGTGCAGGGCAAGGAGATCGAGAACGCGGGCGGGCGCCACGTCTTCGTGAAACCGCTGGCCAACGGAGACGTCGCGGTGGCCCTGCTGAACGAGACCGATGCCCCGGCACTCATCGACACCACGGCAGCAGCGGCGGGCCTCACCGGCCATCCGTCCTACTACCTCAAGGACCTCTGGTCCAAGGAGACCACCCAGACCACCGGTGTCATCTCGAGCTCGGTGCCCGCACACGGCACCGTGCTCTACCGGGTGTCGCCGGCCGGCAGCAAGGTCTACCCGCCGCAGACCACGCTGAGCGGATCAGCTCCGACGGCGTACCCCGACGGACCCTCGCTGGTGAAGCCAGGCCAGACGGTGGTTGTCACCACGACCTTCACCAATCACGGGACCCAGAAGGTGACCAACGCCAGCACCGGTCTCTCCGCGCCGGGCGGGTGGAGCGTACGCCCGGTGGGCAAGACCCGTACGGCGACAGTGAAGCCGGGTGGGACGTCCGTCGTCACCTGGGCGGTCACCGCCCCGAGCACGCTGCGACCCGGAACGACATCGCTGAGTGCCACCACGACCTACCTGCTCAAGGACGGCCGACAGGTCAGCACCGCGGGCGGCACCGCACTGCAGTACGCCGTGCCGATCGGGACCGGCACGGTCGCCCTCGGCGGTGCGTCGTGGGTGTCCACCAGCAATGCCTGGGGCCCCGTCGAACGCAACACCAGCAACGGTGAGGACGCCGCCGGCGACGGCTCGACCATCACGATCCAGGGCAAGACCTTCGCCGAAGGCATCGGCACGAACGCCCCGAGCGAGGTCACGATGTTCCTGGACGGTGCCTGCACGTCAGTCACCGCGAACGTCGGCCTGGATGACGAGACCGGTGAGAAGGGCAACGCCGCCGGATTCGAGATCTGGGCAGACGGCGTGAAGGTCGCCAGCACGGACATGACGTCGGCCGACCCGGCACGGACGCTGACCGCGCAGGTGCCGCACGCGGCCTTCGTCACCTTGCGTGCCACCGATGGCGGCGACGGAGCCAATTACGACCACGCCGACTGGGGTGGCGCCACCGCCTCCTGCGGCTGACCGCCCTTCCAACGCGACCGGCCCGCTCCCCTACCAGGGGGCGGGCCGGTCAACGAGCGCGAGTCGCGCTACCGGATCTGAACCTCCGCGAGCGCCAATGGGTTGGTCGTGGACTCCAGCTGAATCCGAACGTAGCGGCCCTTCACACCCTTGAGCGGAACCGTCGTCGGCCGGCCCGCAGTCGCTTCCTGGCGGACCGCGGTCACGCCGGGTGTCGCGCGCGCCTCCTCCAAGGAGTTCGCCGTGATCGGGTTGTCGGAGCTGAGGATCCAGTACTTCGCCAGCCGGTCGGCACAGCAGTCGGTGCGGTTCCAGATCGAGGTCTCGGTCAGGGAGCGCGACGCGCCGAGGTCGACCTGCCACCAGGCTTGCGACGACGGTTCGGCGGTGTGCGTGACCGATCCCGAGCCGAACGAACCGTTGGTGTTGCCGTCGACCGCTCGACCGGCCGGTGCGTCGTACGCCGTGCTCGCCTGCGATGCCGCCTTGCCGAGTGCGAGGTTGGGCAGCTGAACGTTGACGTTCGTGGTCGCCGTCGTGCTGACCTTGCCTCCCGACGTCGTGACGCTCAGGTCGTACGACCCCCGCGCCGAGCCTTCCGGGACGCTGATCGTGATCGGCACGGTGACGGTGGCGCCGGGCGGGATCGTGCCGATCGAGCCTGTTGCCGGAGTCACCTTCCAGCCCGCGGGCGCGGTGAACTTCGCGAGCGGGTGCGTGATCGGCGTACGACCGGTGTTGGTCAGCGCGACCGAGGCCTTCGCACTGGTGCCGGGAACGATCTCCGGCGGCACGTCGAACCTCGCACGCACCAGCTGTTTCACGCCTGGCGTCGAGATCTTGAAGACGAAGGCGTTGTCGGTCTTGACTGTGCCGCGCGCCGGGGCCGTGATGTGAACCGTGCCGTCGGCGGCGCGCTGCCATGGCAGCGCCTTGCCGTCGCCGCCGAGCACCTTCACCTGCGTGCCCTTGGCGAAGGGCAGGTCGCCGCCGAGCGTCAGCTGGGCGCCGGGCCAGGACTGCGCGATGGCGTACAGGTTGCCGTCCTTGACCGTGTAGCGAACGGGCACGTTGCTGTGCTTGTCCTCGGCATGGTTGAAGTAGGTGGTGCCGTAGATCGCCTCACCGTTGACGCCGAGCCAGGAGCCCATGTCGCGCAGTCGCGACTGCATCAGGTCAGGGATCGTGCCGTCGGCCTTGGGCCCGATGTCGAGCAGCAGGTTGCCGTTCTTGCTGACGATGTCGCTGAGCGAGTCGATCAGCTGGTCGGAGGTCAGGTAGTCCGACTCCGGCTCGTTGGAGTTGTAGCCGTAGGAGTGCGCGATGCCGCGGCTCGCCTCCCACTTCACCGGGTCGATGTCGTCCTTGACGGTGTACTCCGGTGTCTGGAAGTCCAGCTCGGGGCTGTCCAGGTCGCCCGTGCGCGTCTTGCACCGGTTGGCGACGGCGACCTCTTTGGGCTTCGGACGGTTCTTCGCCTTGTTGTAGTAGTCGGCGATGACCGGCGCCATGTCCCAGTAGGAAGCGGGCTTGTCCCACTGTCCGTCGCACCAGATGATGTCCGGGTCGTACTGGTCGACCAGCTCCTTGAGCTGGGGCTGCATGTACGTGTGGACGTAGTCCTTCGTCGGCTCGACCCCGGTGTAGGGGATCTCCTGGCCGGTGTACGGGTTGGTCACCGGCTTGCCCGTGTAGTTCGGGTTGTTCCACTCGTAGAGCGAGTAGTAGAAGCCGGCCTTGAGCCGACCGTCCTTGCGCGCCGCCTTGAACAGGTCGCCGGCCAGGTCTCGGTGCGGTCCTCGATCGACCACGTCGCGGGTGCTCGTCTTGGTGTCCCAGAGGGCGACGCCCTCGTGGTGCTTGGAGGTCAGCACGAAGTACTTCGCGCCAGCGTCGTTGAACAGCTTCACCCAGTCGGCCGGCTTGTACTTCTCGGCCTTCCAGTCATCGATGAACGAGTCGTACGTCTTCCCGATCCCGAACGTCGCGCGGTGGTGATCGTTGGTCGGCGTGCCCGCGGTGTTCATGTAGTTCCAGTACCACTCGGCGTAGCTGCCGCGCGGTCCCCATGCGGGCACCGAGTAGGCACCCCAGTGGATGAAGATCCCGAACTTGTCGTCGTTGAACCAGCTCGGCACGGGGTGGGTGTCGAGCGAGTCCGCGTTCGGCTCGTAGTCAGGTGTGCTCGTCGAGCCGTGCGGCGGCACCGGATCGACCGAGGTCGCTGACGCGCTGGACGACACCGTCCCGACCGTCAGCGCAGTGGTCGCCAGCGCGGCGACGAGGAGGGTCGTACGCCTGCTGTGTCGTCTGAGCTTCATCTCACATCTCCGTTGACGAAAGATCCGATGTCTGTTGGCTGTGCGTCAGAGGATAGCCACCATTTGGCGACGATTTGTGAGATCTGTCACCAAAAGATCCGATCTAGAGGCGCTCTTGATGCTTGACTGTGAGTGGTTGAACTAGCAGACACTCATATCTGCGCACCCAAAGGAGTCCAGGCATGTTGCCCCTTCGATCGTTGGCCATCCCCGTCGCTGTTACGGCACTGTCCCTCGGCGCCCTGGCTCTCTCTCCCGCCGCCGCGCAGCCGAGCCAGCCGTCAGCGGACGTCGCTCAAGACGCACCCGCAGCGGGCATCAGTGGTGTGGTGCCCCGCCCGACCAGCTGGCAGCCCGCGCCCGGGCAGACCCGGCTCGGGTCCGACACTCGGCTGCTCATCGATCCGCACAGCGCCAGCCGGTGGACCACAGGTGCAACGCAACCCGGGCTCGCGCAGCGCAGCACCATGTCGGTCGCCCAGGAGATCGCCGGCGACCTGTCCGCGATCTTGCCGTCGCGCCCGAAGGTCTCTGCCGCGGTGAAGACCGCCGACCGGGACGACGTCGTGGTCACGCTGACCCGCGATCCAGGGCTCGGCGCTGAGGGCTACCAGCTGCGCGTCGGACCAGGCCCGATCCGGATCGAGGCGAACACCAGCACCGGCGTCTACTACGCCGCGCGGACCTTGCAACAGATGCTTCGGACCGGCGATCACCAGACCGTGAGCGCCGGGACCGTACGAGACGTCCCGACGCAGGCGGTGCGCCAAGTCATGCTGGATGCCGGTCGCAAGTACTGGCAGCCGGCGTACCTGAAGAACCTCGTCCGGCAGATGTCGTGGATGAAGATGAACACCCTCTTCCTGCAGCTCTCGGACTCCGAGGGCTTCCGGCTGGACTCGCCGAAGTTCCCGGGACTCGCGAATCCGGCAGTTAGCTACAGCCGCAACGAGATTCACGACCTCGTCACGTTCGCCGCGAAGCATCACGTCATGGTCGTACCCGGCATCGACGTGCCCGGGCACGCGACCGTGCTCAGCAACTACTTCGGCATCGGGTTCGGGCAGGGCACCGATCCGTGCGGGCCGCAGCACATGCACAGCCACCTCACGCCGGACTGGGTCATCGATCTCACCAGCCCCCGGTCCACCCAGGTGACCAGAGACCTGCTGACGGAGTTCCTGCCATGGTTCGACGCGCCGTACGCGCACCTCGGCGCCGACGAGCTGCCCGGACAGCTCGGCGACTGTCCGCGCGTCCAACGCGCACTGGCCGCGGACCCGGACGCCGACACGCTCGGTGACCTGCTCAGCCGCTTCATCAACGACGCCGACAAGACCGTCCGAGGTCTGGGCAAGCGCTCGATCATCTACAACGGTGTCGAGCACATGGACTCACCGCGCCAGGACGTCAACGACGACGTCGTCTTCATGACCTGGGAGGGCTCCGGCAGCGAGCCGGAGATCCCCGGCAAGGACGAGATCGCCATCGGGCCGTTCTACGTGACCCCGAACAACTACCACCACCTCTACCCCGACCAGCAGTGGATGTATGACGAGTGGGTCCCGAGCCAGGCATCCGACATGCTCGGTAGCGGCCTGATGAACTGGGCCGACTACAACTTCTGGGCCAAGGACGCCTACTTCGAGCAGCTGATGGCGATGCCGCGCGCGATCCTCGCGGACCGCACCTGGAACGCCTCCCCGACGCCGGACACCGTCGCCGAGTTCCGGTCCAGGGTCACGACACTCGGCTCCGCACCCGGCACCACCGCTGAGCCGACAGTCCCCCGCGTGAACGACGGCCGACCGAGCCACCGTTGGACGTTCGACAACGCGAGCTATCCGAGCGGGTGGACGTACGCCGGAAGTCCTGGCAACACGCTGTTCGCCCAGGACGCCGTCGGCGATCTGCCCGGCACGTCGTACATCATCAACAACCCGACGCCCGTCCCTGGCGTGACCGGACAGGCGTGGCGCTTCGACAACGACCGGGACGGCGTCGGCTTCGGCGGTCTGGACGTCCAGGCACCGTGGACCTTCTCGACCTGGGTACGCCGCACGGGAACGACCGGTCCGAACGGCAACTCGACGCTGCTCAGCTCCAACGCGTCAGCGATCAAGCTGGAGCAGTGGAAGGCCTGCAGCAAGGTCGGTTTCACGGCCAAGGGCGTAGCCGATCACAGCTTCGACTACGTCACCCCGCTGAACGAGTGGGTGCACCTGACCATGGTCGCGACCCCGACGCGCACTGATCTCTACGTCAACGGTGCCTTCCACAGCAGCGTTGCAGCCAGCGTGCCGCTGCCGATGCGCTCCATCGGAGACGTCGGCTCCTCGATCCGCGGCGACCTGGACGACGTCACGACGTACGACGAGGCTCTCTCGCCCACACAGGTGCTGGCGGCGTACCAGAAGTACGGCGTCGCCGGCTCGTCACAGCAAGGAGCGTGCGGCTGACTGGCCTGACCGCTCAGCGTTCTTGCTCGAGCATGGCCGCAGCGTCGACGGCAAGGGCCTGTACGCCGTCCGCCTGACGCGGCGTGCGCGTCGCCAGCCCGCACGCCGGCGTGACGACGACCGACTCCAAGCGCGAGCTCTCCAGGCCGACCCGCCGCCAGCCTTCGAGGAAGGGGTCGACGACGGCCTGCGGGTGGCTCGCGTCGGTGTCGGTGGGGACGAGCCCGGCCCACAGGGTCGTCCCGGCCTCGACGCTCGCCGCCACCGACTCCCACGTGCGAGCCGTCAGCAACGACGTGTCGATCGCGAGCCCGGCCGCCCCGACCTGACGGAGCAGAGCGAACGGCACATCAGGCGCGCAGCAGTGGATCACCACCGAATCCGCTTGCCCCTCAACGGCATCCACGACTTCCTGCAACCCGGACTCAACGGCACCCGGATCCACCGCGCGCAGCCGCCCGAACCCCGACGAAGAGCGCAACCGTCCGGTGAGGACAGCCGGCAGGGAGGGCTCGTCCAGCTGCAGGATCAGCTCGGCCCCCGGGATCAGGCCACGGATGCGCGACAGGTGCTCACGAGCCGCCTCGGCCAAGGAACCCGAGAGATCGCGACAGGCTCCTGGGTCGACCACCGCGCGATCGCCGCGCGGCAGCCAGAGCGCAGCCGCGAGAGTCCAGGGCCCGCACAGCTGGACCTTGAGCGGACCGGTGTAGCCGTCGTACGCCTCGGCCAGCTCATCGAGGTCCTCGCGCAGGAAGGCCTGCCCGCGCGCGACGTCCCGGCCGGGCGCATCGGTCAGCCTCCAACCCGAGGGCTGGAGGTCGACCGGCATCTCGACCAGCTGTGCCGCGGTGCGACCCACCATGTCGGCGCCGGGACCCCGCCCCGGGAGCTCGGGCAGGTAGGGCACCTGCCCGTCCGCGAGCCGGTCCCGGACCCGGCGCACGACCTCGCGGACGGGTCCATCGGGCCAAGAGCCGACTCCAGAAGCACGCGTCACGGACGCGACACTAGCCCGGTATCAGCGATAGGCCGTGAGCGGCTTGTCACCGATGCCCTTGAGCGTCTTGGTGACCTGACCGCTGGTCACCTCGGCCCAGCAGCTCGACGTGCGTACGCCGCGCGACCAGCCCGTTGCGGAGGGCTGCGTCTTGCCGAGCACGATGTCGGTGCGCGGTTTGGTCGTCTTGCCGATGAACGCCTGGAACAGCGGCTTGCACAGCGCGTCCGAGCGCTTGTTGCGCTCGGCATCGCCGGGGTAGGCATCGGTCGGCTGCCCGAGGAAGCCACCGCCGACCGCCTCCGAGGCGTGCTTCTTGGAGCAGGGGGACATCTCGACCGACGTCAGTCCCGTGACCCGCTTCTCGACACAGCCGCGGGTCTCATAGGGCGCGTTGCCCTTGAGCTTGCCCTTGTAGGACCCCTTGACGGTGGCCACCTTGTCCCAGGACTCATCGAACTCGCCGACCAGGCACACGATCCGGCTGCCCGCGGCCGAGTCCTTGGCGATCGGGAAAGTCAGCGAGCGGTAGCGCGTGGAGTTGAAGCCGTCATAGCCGACGTATTCGGCGGCTTTGCGGTCACAGGTTGCCTCGCGCAGCTCGTGACGCTTGATCATGTCGTCGGCGAACTGCGTCGTCGGCACCGCGGCGGTGACCTCGTACTGATGGTCCCCACCGCAGCTGATGACGGTCCAGTCCGGCTCCTTGGTCATGCAGGTCCCGGCGGTGTACGCCGTCGCCGCGGCCGTGGAGGTCGCGCTGGTGGCCGGCGGCTGGCTCGCGTCAGACGTGGCCGGGCTGGACGACGTGGCAGCCGTGCTCGGCGCGACGGTCGAGCCGCCCTTCACCTCGGCGTCCTGGCACCCCGCCACGAGCAGCGACGTGACGAGGGCTGCGCCGACGGCGACGGCGCGCGTGGGGCGCCTCATCGGTAAGAGGTGAGGGGCTTGGTCGTGATGTAGTGCAGCGACTTCTTGACCGTGCCCGACGTCACTTCGACGAAGCAACCGGTGAACATCTGTCCCTTGGCCCACGGTCCGGGGCCGCCGGAGTTCTGGGAGGAGATGATGTCCGTGCGGCGCTTGGTCCCGAGGAACTTCTCGCCGATCGGCTTGCAGTACGACAGCGCCTGCTTCTGGATCTTGTCGCCACCGGGGAACGGGGCACCCGGACGGCCGTTGAGCTTGCCGCCAGTCGCTTCCGACGCGTGCGGGGCGTTGCACGGCACGAACTCGACGTCGTCGCTCTTGCTCGCCCGGCCCTTGAGGCACAGGTTGTAGCTGTAGAAGCCCGATCCAGTGAGCTTGCCCTTGACCGACCCGGTCCCCTGCTTGAGGGACTTCAGGCTGTTCTCGAACTCCTGGACGATGCAGACGAACCGTTCCTTGTTCTTGGGGTCCGCCGCGGTCGGCAGCGTCGCGACCTGAAGCCGGGAGACCGCCCAACCGGCGGAGCCGAGGTACTTGGCACCCTGCTCGTTGCACACCGCGGTGCCGTAAGCCGTCCGCTTGACCAGGTCACCGGCGTACAGCGTCGTGGCCGGAGCGGCAGCGACCTCATAGAGGTGCGAGGTAGAGCAGTCGACCTTGGCGTAGCCCGGCTTGGGGCCCAGGCACTGGCCGGCGGCGTAGTCCTGGGCCGCGGGCGCTGAGCTGGTCGAGGACGACGGCGAGGGGCTCTCGGACGACGTCGGGCTCGGGGTCTCGGTCGTGCCGCTGCTCGAGGCCGTGGTCGGCGCGCTGGTGGCCGACGTCGGGGCACCGCCCACCGATGGCCCGTCGCTCCCTCCGCACCCGGCCGTCAGAGCCAGAACTGCCGCAGCTGCCAGAGCTGCACCTGCACTACGTCGCACCATCATGGATCCCCTTCGTCACAATCGTCTGCGCGCAGCCTAGCGAGGCCACGACTGGCGCAGCGACGTCGGCCACCGTTCAGATACGAACATGGGAACGACAGTCTGATCCCCGCGCCGGGGCTTCGACTTCACCTGGCACCGTGCAGGTTCCACCCGATCTCAGGATTGTTGAGCGCGACGCTCCGCACGGCTGATGGTGGCCGATCCCACGACCCGGGTGCCGTCGTACAGCACGACCGACTGCCCGGGCGCGACACCGCGGACCCGCCGCTCCAGGCGTACGGTCACGGTCTCGCCGTCCGAGCTCGCCCGGCACGGGACCTCTTCGCCATGGGCCCGCAGCTGGGCGCCGTACGATGCCTCGCCCGTCGGCGGCGGACCGCACCAGCGCGCGTGGTCACCCACGACGACGTCGACTCCGAGGAGCTCCTCGGTGCCGACCACGACGGTGTTGGTCCGAGGCTGGACGTCGACGACGTAGCGCTTGGCGTGGTCCTCGCGCGGGACCTTCAGGCCGAGGCCGCGACGCTGACCGACGGTATAGGCGAACGCTCCGTCGTGCTGGCCGACGACGTCTCCGTCGGTGTCCACGATCGGGCCCGGCTGCTCACCGAGCCGGCGAGTCAGCCAGCCCTTGGTGTCGCCGTCGGCGATGAAGCAGATGTCGTGGCTGTCCGGCTTCTTGGCCACCGCGAAACCGCGAGCGGCGGCCTCCTCGCGGATCTGCGGCTTGGTCGTGTCGCCGAGAGGGAAGAACGAGCGGGCAAGCTGGTCCGCGGTCAGCACACCGAGGACGTACGACTGGTCCTTGGCCGGGTCCACCGCACGATGCAGCTCGCGGCCCTGCGCACCGTCGACGATCTGCGCGTAGTGGCCGGTGGCGACAGCGTCGAAGCCGAGCGCGAGGGCCTTGTCGAGGAGCGCCGCGAACTTGATCCGTTCGTTGCAGCGCAGGCAGGGGTTCGGGGTGCGACCGGCCTCGTACTCGGCCACGAAGTCCTCGACGACGTCCTCACGGAAGCGCTCGGCCATGTCCCAGACATAGAACGGGATGCCGAGCCGGTCCGCCACCCGGCGGGCGTCGCCCGCGTCCTCGATGGTGCAGCAGCCGCGCGCGGACTCCCGGAGGGTCGCCGCGGACTGGCTCAGCGCCAGGTGGACGCCGACGACCTCGTGGCCGGCCTCGACCATGCGGGAGGCGGCGACCGCCGAGTCGACGCCTCCGCTCATGGCGGCCACGACCCTCACCGCTCGCTCCCCCGCGTCGCGTGGTGCGCTCGTTGGGCGCGTTCGACCGCTGCGGGCAGTGCCGTCAGGAACGCCTCGACATCGGAGTCGGTCGACGTGTGACCCAGCGACAGCCGCAGTGCGCCTCGCGCGTCGTCCTCGGAGATGCCCATCGCGAGCAGCACATGACTGGGCTGCGGTACGCCCGCCTGGCACGCAGATCCGGTCGAGCACTCCACACCTGCGGCATCGAGAAGGTAAAGAAGGGAGTCGCCCTCACACCCGGGCACGCGCAGATGCGCAGTGCCCGGCAGCCGTCGTACGACATCGCCCACGTCGTGCGGACCCGTCACCGTGATCCCGAAGCCGGCTCCGACCGCACCGTGGATGAGCTTGTCGCGCAGCGACGCCAGATGGGCGGCGTGCTCCTCGAGGTGGGTGACCGCGTGCTCGACGGCCATGGCGAGCCCGGCGATCGCCGGGGTGTCGAGGGTGCCGCTGCGCACCTGACGCTCCTGGCCACCGCCGTAGCTCAGCGGCTGGATCTTGACGTCGCGGCGCGCGAGGAGGACGCCAACGCCCAACGGCCCACCGATCTTGTGCCCGGTGAGTGCGAGGAGGTCGGCGCCGCTCTCGGCGAAGTCGACCGGCACCTGACCGATGGCCTGCACGGCGTCGGTGTGGAACGGCACCGCGAACTCACGAGCGATGGCGGCGATGTCACGAACCGGCTGGACGGTGCCCACCTCATTGTTGGCCCACATCACGCTGACGACGGCGACGTCGTCAGGAGCCTCCTCGAGAGCGGCCCGCACGGTTGCTGGGTCGACCCTCCCCTGCTCGTCCACGCCCAGCCAGGTCACCTCAGCGCCTTCGTGCCGGACCAGATGCTCCACGCAGTCCAGCACGGCATGGTGCTCAATGGCGCTCACCAGGAGGCGGGTGCGACGCGGGTCGTCCTCGCGCCGGCGGCGGTAGGTGCCCGCGACGGCAAGGTTGTCGGCCTCGGTGCCCCCAGACGTGAAGATCACTTCCGACGGACGCGCGCCCAGCGCTGCGGCGATCGCCTCGCGGCTCTCCTCGACGACGCGTCGGGCAGCTCGCCCGGCCGTGTGCAGCGAGGAGGCGTTGCCGAGCACACCCATCTGCTGCGCCACGCGTTCGACCACGGCCGGTAGGACAGCCGTGGTCGCAGCGTGGTCGAGGTAAACGCGGTCGGTCACCCATCGATGCTACGGCGGCGCCGCACAGTGGACGAATCTCGATCGGTCGGTGATCGGTTTCGGATCGGGGCCCAAGATTTGCCACACTATGGCGCGCACCAACCATTCAAGCGAGGTCTCTCGATGCTCCTGGCACGTCGCCGTCTCCTGGCCTGCACCACCGGTCTCACCGCCCTGCTCACCGTCAGCGCCTGCTCGGCCTTCGACGACTCGCCGAAAGCCGACGGCGGCAAGTCCGCAGCCAGCAGCACGCCCACGGCCTGCAACGGCCCGGCTGCACCGTCATTCGCCGGTCACAACACGGCGTACGACTCCGCCGCCCGGGTGGAGCGCGACCAGGCCGTCGGAGCCCAGGTCGGCAAGCCGGTGCTGCGCAAGCAGCCCCGCAGCGACGGCTGGGCGGTCGTCGATCTGGCCGTCAAGACGTCGGTCATCACCAACGGCGTCTTCGCGATCGGCCCCGACGCGTTCGTGCTCGTCGGCCCCAACAACAAGCAGTGCGCTCGTCCGGCCGCCGGCTCATCCACCACCGCCTTCAACCTGACCGAGATCGACGAGCAGCGCTCCGGCTCGGGCACGGTGTCATTCCTGGTGCCCCCGGGTGCCAACCTGTCGGCGTACAAGGTGCTCTACAACCCCCAGGGCGGGACCGTCGCCGAGGCGACCTGGGCCACTGGCGGCACGGCGGCCGACTCGGTCACCAGCTCCTGCAGTGCCCGCAAGAGCCCGTTCAAGCCGGTGCAGGGCGCCGACCGCAAGCACTTCGGCGAACCGATCACGGTCGGCGACCCGAGCACCGTCGGAGCCTGGATCAATACACAGGCACCGCGTCCCCTGCCGCTCAAGGCCAGTGACAAGCACCCCAACGACGTCGACGGAGTCCTGGTCTACGCCACGATCCGGGCCGTCGGTGCCGTCGCCTACGTCGATCGCGGGATGTTCCAGCTGACGGACGGCAAGGGCACGGTCTGCCGCTACGGCGCGCTCGGGACCGAGGGCGAGAACCTCAGTAGCGCGCTGGTGCAGACCAACAAGCCCGCGACGTACCGCCTGGTCTTCTGGGTGCCCAAGGGTTCCAAGCTGTCGGGCTGGCAGGTGCACTACCGCCAGGACCCGGACGGCAACTGGACCAACGGCACCTGGTACGACCCGAAGTACAAGGCGCCCAGCCCGAAGCCCGCGCCCAAGCCGACCTCCACGGCCAAGCCGAGCTCGACAGCCAAGCCGAGCAGCTCGGCGAAGCCCAGCAGCTCAGCGACCACCAAGGGTTGAGAGCCACGGATGACCCGGAAGCGCGCGCTGCAGCGCGTCGGCCAGCCAGACGCGTCTGGCATCGCCGAGCAGCGGTAGCGCCACCTCGAAGTCCTCCTGGTCCCGACGCCGTAAGCCCTTGGCCTTGTAGAGCAGCTGAAGGTGCGGTTCGAGATAGGGCACGCCGTCCTTGCTCCACAAGGCCCGGCTCATCGGCATGGTGATCGACGGGTCGCAGTCGTGGTGGTGACGTGAGACCCGGTGAACGCCTCGATCGCCCACCCTCCAGCGATCCACCACGTGCCGGCATAGTCCGCGAACAGCGTTGCTGCGTCTGCGGGTTCGCGCCCCAGCGATGGCCCGTAGACCCGCTCGGACTCATCGTCGCTGATGTCCCACCCCGTCACACCCACGCGCTGCAACCTACCGTCGCGGCGACGAATCACCTGGTCCGCGAGCGCAATTCGGCATGAAGCTCCGTCGTCGGGCGGAGAGTGTTTGTAGGGTTTCGGGAGTGCCGACCATCACCGCCGAGGAAGTCGACAGTCACCGGCAGGAGCTGATCGCCTACTGCTACCGGTTCTTCGGTTCGTACGCCGACGCCGAGGACGCAGTTCAGGAGACGATGCTGCGCGCGTGGCGGCGTGCCGACACCTTCCGGTCGGACTCCTCGACCCGGACGTGGATCTACTCGATCGCCACCAATGTGTGCCTCGACATGCGGAAGGCTCCGTCGCGACGTGCGCTGCCCATGGATCTCAACGGGCCTGGTGACGTCCCGTCCGACAACCGTCCGCTGAGGACCCGGCCCGATGAGAGCTGGATCGGACCGCTGCCCGGCCGCTTCCTGCCGCAACCGGAGGACCCCGCCGACGCGGCGCAGCAACGGGACTCGTTGCGACTCGCCTTCGTCGCTGCCCTGCAGACCCTGCCGGTCCTGCAACGAATCGTCCTCATCCTGCGCGACGCGCTCGCGTGGTCGGCCGCTGAGTGTGCTGAACTGCTGAAAACGACTGTGCCGTCCGTGAATTCGGCGTTGACCAGGGCACGACGCACTCTCGGCACGAAGGCCCTGCCGCAACGCGTCGGCACCGGATCCGACGTGCGGACCGCGGACGCCTACGTCACCGCGTTCGAGCGGTACGACGTCGACGCGCTCGTCGAGCTGCTCTCCGCAGAAGCCGAGTTCAGCATGCCGCCCTTCGAGCTGTGGTTGCGCGGGCGACTAGCCAT
This sequence comes from Luteipulveratus mongoliensis, assembly GCF_001190945.1. Taxonomy (NCBI): domain Bacteria; kingdom Bacillati; phylum Actinomycetota; class Actinomycetes; order Micrococcales; family Dermacoccaceae; genus Luteipulveratus; species Luteipulveratus mongoliensis. Next base: position 4,019,316 of record NZ_CP011112.1, read on the forward strand.
ACGCGAGTGGTGGCGCGGCCCGGGCGCGGTCTGTCGCGGGTCACGAGTCGTGCCCACCTCGTCCAACGGTTGTCCCGCCGTCGCGGTCTATCACCCGCGAGAGGACGGGACGTACGGCGCGTTCGCCGTACACGTGCTGGACATCGACGACGGGCAGATCACCGCCATCACGCACTTCATGGGAGCAGGCGTCTTCGGCGACTTCGAGCTGCCCGCGGAAATTCTTTAGGAAGGACCGCTCAGTTCGTGAGCGCCGCGTCGTCCAACCCTTCGACAGCACGTACCGCGCGGCGCCGACCGGCCCGCCACATCCTTTGGAGCAACCATGAGCCGCAAGGTCACTGCCCACCTGTTCAGCTCGGCCAACGGCGTCGTCGAGTCGCCGAACCTCTTCCAGTTCGACGCGTTCGGCCAGGAAGAGGAAGCAGCGATGGCGAAGTCGATCGCAGGCATCACTGACGTCGTGATCGGGACGACCCTCTGGAAGGAGTGGTCGGAGTTCTGGCCGGGCAGCGACATCGAGCCGTTCGCCTCCTTCATCAACCCGGTCCGCAAGCACGTGGTGTCCTCGACCCTGTCGGGCGACCTGGCGTGGAACAGCACGCTCGTGGAAGGCGACCCGGTCGACTACGTGAAGGCGTTGCGCGACAACGGCGCTGAGGGGGGAGAGATCTCGATCGCCGGGGGCATCCAGACGATCCGATCGCTCTTCGTCGCCGGCGTCGTGGATGAGCTGACGCTCACGACCCACCCGGTCGTCACGCCCGAGGGCGCGCGCCTCTTTGACGAGTCGGTGCCGCTCACCCGCCTGACACTCGTCGACTCGCAGATCACCGCTGCCGGGAATGCCCTGCTGACCTACTCGCTGCGTGACTGAGCCCTGACCGACGCGTCAACTCGTTGAGATACCAAGGCCGCCCGCTCCCCTGAGGGGAACGGGCGGCCTTTGGTGATCGTACGTCTGTGCTCGCTCAGGCGCGGGCCTTCTGTACGGCCTCGGTCGCCTGCGGGAGGACGGTGAACAGGTCACCGACGACACCGAAGTCCACGAGCTCGAAGATCGGCGCCTCCTCGTCCTTGTTGATCGCGATGATCGTCTTGGACGTCTGCATGCCCGCGCGGTGCTGGATCGCGCCGGAGATGCCGGCGGCGACGTACAGCTGCGGCGAGACCTGCTTGCCGGTCTGGCCGACCTGGTTGCTGTGCGGGTACCAACCGGCATCGACAGCGGCGCGGGAGGCGCCGACGGCGGCCCCGAGGGTGTCCGCGAACGTCTCGACGGGCGAGAAGTCGCCGCCGGTGCCACGACCACCGGAGACCACGATCGCGGCCTCGGTCAGCTCGGGACGACCCGACTTCGCCTTGGGCTCGCGGGCGGTGATCTTGGCGCCCTTGGCGGCGTCGGAGACGGTCAGCTCGACGGGCACCACAGTCGCGCTCGCCTGAGCGGCCGACGGGGGTACGACATTCGGCTTGATCGTGATGATCGGCGCACCCTTGGTGACGGTCGACTTCACAGTGTAGGAACCGGCGAACACCGACTGCGTCGTGGAGACGCCGTCACCGGCGGCCTCGACGGCGGTCGCGTCGGTGATCAGACCAGACTCGGTCTTGATCGCCAGCCGGGCCGCGGCCTCCTTGTTGTGCGACGTCGAGGGCAGCAGGACCGCAGCCGGCGACGCCTGCTGGACGACGGCGTACAGCGCCTCCGCAAGCGGGGCGACGAGGTAGTTGTCCACGTCCGCGTTGTCGATGACGTAGACCTTCTCGGCGCCGAACTGTGCCAGCCGCGGACGAGCCGCGTCGACGTTGCTGCCGACGAAGACGGCGGACGGCGTGCCCAGAGACCGGGCAATCGTCAACAGCTCCGCGGTGGTCTTCTTGACCTGACCATCAGCGTGGTCGACCAGGACGAGTACTTCAGCCATGGCGTTCTCTCCTCACACGAACTTCTGAGCGACCAGGAACTCGGCGAGCTTGGTGCCGCCGTCTCCTTCGTCGGTGACGATCTCGCCCTGCTCGCGCGGCGGGCGCGCGGCGAAGGACTCGACCTTGGTCCAGGCTGCGTCGAGACCGACCTGGCCCGCGTCGACGCCGAGGTCGGCGAGCGACCAGGTCTCGACCGGCTTCTTCTTGGCGGCCATGATCCCCTTGAAGGAGGGGTAGCGCGGCTCGTTGATCTGGTCGGTGACCGAGACCAGGGCAGGCAGCTGGGCCTCCACGGACTCCGAGGCGACGTCGCCGTCGCGGCGGCCCTTGGCGGTGCCGCCCTCGACCTCGAGGGTCGAGACCTGAGTCACCTGGGGCAGACCCAGGCGCTCGGCCAGCATCGCCGGGACGACGCTCATCGTGCCGTCGGTCGAGGCGAGACCGGTCAGCACCAGGTCCGGCGTGCCGATCTTCTTGATCGCCTCAGCCAGGATGAGCGAGGTCGCCACCGCGTCGGAGCCGTGGATGGCCTCGTCGCTGACGTGGACCGCCTTGTCGGCGCCCATCTGGAGGGCCTTCTTGATGGCGTCGGCAGCCTGCTCAGGACCGACGGTCACCACGGTGACCTCGCCCTCACCCGCCTCGACGATCTTCAGAGCAGCCTCCACGGCGTACTCGTCCAGCTCGGACAGCAGACCATCGACATTGTCGCGGTCCGTCGTGTTGTCCTCGTTGAAGGTGCGGTCGCCCTGAGCGTCCGGCACGTACTTCACGCAGACGACGATGTTCATGTCGCTCGTCCTCTTCTTTGTGGTGCGTGGATGACTGGGGATTGAGTCGTGACCGCCAGGCTACCCGTCAGTAACACGAGCGCAAGCGGCAGGGGTTTGGTCAAAGCGCCCGGAGGGACGCCGGAGGGCTCCAGGCCCTAGTGGTCCTTGATCCAGATCAGCAACATGCCGATCAGTGTCAGCGCGACGATGATCCAGGGAGCGAGACGGTTGAGCACGAAGGCCAGACCACCCGGGGCCTCGGTCTCACCTGCGGGAGTCTGGAACATGTCGGCCTGCCGCCCGAGCACAGTGTCGGCGACGGCTGCGGCCAGCACGATGACCAGGCCGACGACGAAGGGCAGCACGGGGGGCATCCCGGCGATCTTGTCGAGGTCGCGCACCATGCCGGTGAAGCCCCACAGCGTGAGGAACATGCCGATCAGGCCGGCCGCGGCCAGGAGGATGGCTCGGATGCGCGAGACGCGCCCGTCGATGCTTCCGGTGATGTCCACGCCCGCAGCGTAGGCCTTCGGATCGCCGAAGTGATCGGCTGCCTTCTTGCCGCTTGCACTGAGCGCGTCATCGACCTTGCCCAGCGCCTGGCCGATCGCCTCGGCCGATGCGCCACGAGCCTTCAGAGCCGTCACGAACGGCTCCTGCCACTCCTCGTCGATGTGCCAGGCCTTGATGGTCACGGGTCTTCCTCCCGGGCAGTGGTCACGAACGGACCAGGCGGAGCTGCGGGTCGGCGGGCGCCCCGCGGCACTCGGCTGGACTCTACCGCTGTCTCACCGGCCGGGGACCGTACGACACCGGGTGACGTGGCCGCCCGCCCGGACCCGACTACCCCGCCGAAACGTGCACTGCCCCCGGTGACATGACGAGTCATTCCACCGGGGGCAGTGTCAGGAACGGCGGGGTAGTCGAGGAAAAGCTCAGCGGCCTTCGAACGTCGCCTTGCCCGGCCCGTTCTCCACGAACGAGCGCATCCCGGTCTCCCGGTCCTTCGTGGCGAACAGACCGGCGAACAGCTGGGACTCGATCCCCAGGCCGGTGCTCAGGTCGCCGTCGAGGCCACGATCGATGGCCTCCTTGGCGGCCCGCAGTGCAACGGCCGGACCGCCGACGTAAGGCTTCACCCGAGCCTGGGCGGCGGCGTACGCCTGACCCGGCTCGCACACCTCGTCGACGAGACCGATGGCCAGCGCCTCGTCGGCCTCGACCATGCGACCCGAGAAGACCAGGTCCTTGGCCTTGGCCGGGCCGACCAGTCGGGCCAGCCGCTGCGTGCCACCGGCACCCGGGATGATGCCGAGGAGGATCTCAGGCTGGCCGAGCCTGGCGTTGCTGCCGACGACCCGGAAGTCGCACGTCATCGCCAGCTCGCAGCCACCGCCGAGGGCGTATCCCTCGATCGCGGCGACCGTCGGCTTGGGGATGCGCGCGAGCTCGATGAACGCCTCCTGCAGCAACCGAGCCCGCTTGACGATGTCCGGGTAGGACATGTCGAGCATCTCCTTGATGTCCGCGCCGGCCGCGAAGACCTTGTCGCCGCCCCAGACGATGACCGCGGCGACCTGGTCGTCACGGCCGAGCTCGCGCGCCGCCTCACCCAGGGCGTCCTGGATGGAGGCGTCGAGCGGGTTCATCTTGGGCTTGTCGATGCGGATCGTGCCGATGCCGTCCTCGACCGTGGTCGAGACGTGCTCCCCGTACGAGGTCATGCCTTGGTGTCGTCCTGGCCCTCGTCGGCCTGACGTGCGTCGGCCTGACCCTCGCCGTCCTCCGGCGTCGGGAAGGACACCTGCGGGACGCCACCGTTGGCTGCGTGCGGGCCTTCGCTGGTGACGGCCTGGTGCCACATCTGCACGGCCTGCAGCACCATCTGGATGGTCGTCTGGACGAGCATCTTCAGGTCGGAGCCGTCTTGAACGAGGTGCTCACCGGTCGCCACCAGGGTGCCGTTGGCGATGCCGGTCTTGATGATGTTGAGGCTCAGCGTGACGTCGTTGGCGGCGAGCAGCTGCTTCTCCAGGTCCTGCGGGAGGTCCTCGGAGACCTGCCACTGGCCGAAGATGCGCATGATCGGCACGTCGCCCTCCATGCAACGGACGAAGAGCTGCTGGCCCTGCACCTTGAAGCTGACGTCGCCGTCGTCATCGAGATCGGGGCGGAAGCCCTCGTCCTGCAGGACATCGAGCACGCGGCCGCGCAGCGGGGACTCGTCAGCCGGCGGCGGGAAGTTCGGCAGAGAGGTCGGATCAGTCATGAGGCCAACGTACCGAGTCAATACGCTGGCGACCATGTCAGGTCTGCAGCCCGTTCTCACCCCGCGCCGCTCCCCTAACGTCGCACCGCCGCCCGGGGCCACCATCAGCCCGCAAGGCGTCGAGTTCTCCGTGTACGCCGGTCACGCGTCGTCCGTCGACCTGTGCCTCTTCGATTCGCAGGGCGCCGAGCGGCGAGTGCCGCTGGACAAGCACTCCGACGGCAGCTGGTCCACCCACGTGGACGGCATCGGCGCCGGCCAGCGCTACGGCTACCGGGTGGACGGCGAGTGGTCCGCCTCCGGCGGCCTGCGTCACAACCCGGCCAAGCTGCTCGTCGACCCCTACGCCCGCGCGATCGAGGGCGGCGTCACGTGGCGGCCCGAGGTCTATCCGCATGTCGTGGACGACTCCCTCTCCGGCGACGGCGAGATGCGCGACGACCGCGACAGTGCGCCGTACGTGCCGCGCAGCGTCGTGCTGGGCGACGAGTTCGACTGGGGCGACGACCGCCCGCCGCACATCGCGTGGCAGGACACGGTCGTCTACGAGACCCACGTCATCAGCCTGACCAAGACGCTCCCGGACGTACCCGAGCACCTGCGCGGCACGTACGCCGGCGTGGCCCACCCGGCCACGATCGCCCACCTCAAGAAGATCGGGGTGACGTCGATCGAGCTGCTCCCGGTCCACTCCTTCCTCACCGAGCCCTACATCGCCCAGGGCGGCCGAACCAACTACTGGGGCTACAACACCCTCGGCTACTTCGCGCCGCACGCGGCGTACGCCAGCGCCGACGACCCGCAAGGCGTCCTCGATGAGTTCAAGGGCATGGTCAAGCTGCTGCACGCGGCGGGCCTCGAGGTGCTGCTGGACGTGGTCTACAACCACACCTGCGAGGGCGGCTCGTACGACGGGCCGTCCCTGTCGTTCCGCGGTCTGGACAACCGCGTCTACTACCGCATCGACGAGACCGGTCACGACATCGACGTCACCGGCTGCGGCAACACGGTGGACCTCAGCCACCCGGTGCCCATGCGGCTGGTGCTGGACTCGCTGCGCTACTGGGTCAGCCAGATGCACATCGACGGCTTCCGTTTCGACCTGGCCGTCGCGCTAGGACGCGGCAAGACCGGCGAGTTCCATCCGGACCACCCGTTCCTGATGGCGTTGCGCACCGACCCGATCCTGTCCGGCGTCAAGCTCATCGCCGAGCCGTGGGACGTCGGGCCGGACGGATGGCGCACCGGACAGTTCCCGCCGCCGATGTCGGAGTGGAACGACAAGTTCCGGGACACGGCTCGCACCTTCTGGCTGACCGACCTGGCACGTGACTACGAGGGCCAGCCCGGTGATGGCGTGCACGACCTGGCCACCCGGCTGGCCGGCTCGGGCGACCTCTTCGGCAGCGGCCACCGCAGCCCTTTGGCCTCGATCAACTTCGTGGGTGCGCACGACGGGTTCACGCTCGCCGACCTGACGGCTTACAACGTGAAGCACAACGAGGCCAATGGCGAGGACAACCGCGACGGCAGCGACAACAACCACTCCTGGAACCACGGGATCGAGGGCAACGACGACGTACCGGACGAGGTCCTCACGGTTCGCCATCGGTCGATGCGCAACCTTCTGGCGACCCTGGTGCTCTCGTCGGGAGTGCCGATGATCAGCGGCGGTGATGAGCTCGGCCTCACTCAGAACGGCAACAACAACCCCTACTGCCAGGACAACGAGATCTCTTGGTACTCATGGGATCTCGCCGACTGGCAGCGCGACATGATCGAGACGACGACCTTCCTGACCGGCCTCCGGGCTGCACACACCGTGCTGCGCCAGCGGCAGTTCTTCCCGGGCGACCCGATCGACGGCGACGAGCTCGCGGCGTTGCGCTGGCACAGCGCGGACGGCGGCATCCTGACCGCCGAGCAGTGGGACAACCCATCCACTCGCACGATGTCTGTGGTCTTCGACGGTGCGGACGTTGGCGATGGTCGGCTGCTGATGGTTCTTCACGGCAGCGCCCACGACGCCACGATCACACTCCCCCAGCAGGACGGCGTCGCACACTGGAACCTGTTGTGGGACAGCCGTTTTGATCGTCCTGATCAGGTCGAAGGCGGCGCGGTGGACGCGGGGCAGACCTACGACGTACGTGCCGCCTCGTTCGCGATCTTCGAGGGCCAGGAGTGAGGTCGACCGCGGCATGACGGTGCTGCAAGCCTGGACCGAGCAGGACGGCGCGTTCTACGCCGGCCAGGTCGCCGACCCCGAGATCCAGCGCTTCACCGTCGACTCGCCCGATACGACGGCAGACGACGTCGCCTCGGCGATCCGCGCGCTGCACGCGGATCCCCACGGGCAGTTCGGCCGGGTCATCGTCGATCCCGTCACCGGCGACCTGTGCGGCAACCTCGCTCTGGAGCGGTCTGCGGCCGAGGTCACCGTGTCCTACTGGGTCGCGGCACATGCGCGTGGCCGAGGTCTGGCACGGCGGGCCGTCCGCGAGGCACTGGACTGGGTGCGGAGCCACTGGTCGGGCACGAGCACCGCCTTTGCCTCGATCCACGCCGACAATGCCGCGTCGGCGGCCGTGGTCTCCGCGCTGGGCTTCGAGCGAGCTCCCCAGCGGGACAAGCAGATTCACGTCCGCGGCGAGGACTGGCCGATGCACGGATGGCAGCTGCGGCTGGCGCCGCTCACACCCGACGAGCACGGTGGGTCCGAGCTCGATGGTGACTACCTCGACCAGCTCTGGGACTTCAACGATCCGGCTGAGTCCGAGGGTCGCCTACGCCGCGCGCGAGATGACGCAGCCGACGGCGTACGGGATGAGCTGACGACCCAGGTGGCCCGCGCGCTGGGACTCCAGGAGCAGTTCGACGCAGGGTGGGCCGAGCTGGCGCTCGTCGAGTCCGACGGCCCCGTCGTACGCCTGCGCCGCGCCCTCGAGAGCGGCCGGCTCGCGCGGTCGGCCGGCGACACGGACCGCGCAACCGAGTCGTTCCTCGAAGCGACGCGAGTGACCGACACCGGCCACGACTTCCTGCGGATCGATGCGCTGCACATGCTCGCCATCACCGACGGGCCGCACGCCGAGCAGTGGACCGCCGCGGGGCTCGAGCTTGCGACCACCACCTCGGACCAACGGGCGAAGCGGTGGGTCGGTTCGCTCATGCTGAACGCCGGATGGGCACACCACGACGCCGGTCGACATGCTCAAGCCCTGGAGTCGTTCGAGCGCGCTGTCGCGGCGTACGCCGAGCGCGGCGCGCCCGAGCAGCTGCACGCCGCACGATGGGCCGTCGCGCGATGCCTGAGATCGCTCGGCCGGGACGCCGAAGCCTTGGCGATCCAGGAGCAGCTCGCGCTCGCCGAGCCGACCGATACCTACGTGCAGCAAGAGCTGGCCATCCTGAACGCGGTTGGCACTACTGGCGATTCGGCTCCGCCCAATCGAGAAAAGTCTCGATGATCCGTTCGAGCTGAGTCTCGTCGCCCGCGCCCTTCCAGACCCCTTGCTCGATGTAGCAGCAAAACCAGCGGTCCTGTGGTGTCGCCCCGACGCCTTCCTCGATCTCCTCGAACTCGCGGTTCTCCAACCCCGCGCCTTTGAGCTCGACCTTCACGATCCAACCCGGGTTGGAGACCGTCTCGATCACCACACTGGAGTCGGTCCACTGGTCATCGGACCGCTGCCGAGTCCACTCGCCGAGCCGCTGAAGACTGTTCATGCCTGGAGAGTAGGCGACTGGGCGGCCGCGTAGACAGAACGCCTGCGGAGCCCGTCGGGGCGGTCAGCCGGCGTGCTGACGGGCGATGAGTCGGCGATACCACTCGAAGCTGGACTTCGGAATCCGTTGCTGCGTCTCGTAATCCACGTAGACCAAGCCGAAGCGTCGGGCGTAGCCCTCGGCCCACTCGAAGTTGTCCAGCAGCGACCAGCAGTAGTAGCCGCGGACGTCGACTCCCTCATGGGTCGCCGCCACGACAGCGCGCAGGTGGTCCTCGAGGTAGCGCACCCGGTCGGGATCGTGCACGTGGCCGTTGGACGCCACGACGTCGTCGCACGCGCGGCCGTTCTCGGTGATGTAGACCGGCGGCAGCGTCGGGTAGGTGTCGTGCAGCCAACGCAGCAGGCGGCGTAGCCCGTCGGAGTCCACCGGCCAGCCCATCTCGGTGCGCTCCTCACCGTCCGCGATGACCTCTTTGAACGCGAGGTCTGCAGCCGTGCGGCGGGCCGGGTCCGGCTCGTCGTAGTCGGCGGCGACGACGTTGGACGGGAAGTAGTAGTTGACCCCGAGGAAGTCCAGGGGCGCCGAGATCGTCTCGAGGTCGCCGTCCTGGATCCACGAGAAGTCGGTCAGCCCGGAGTAGACCGTCCGTGCGAGCTCCGGATAGGTCCCGGCGAGAACGGGATCGGTGAACAGGCGGTTGGCCGCGAGCAGCGATCGATCGGCCGCCGCTCGGTCGTCGGCAGAGTCCGTGACCGACGCAACCGGCTGCAGGTTGAGGGTGATCCCGAGCTGTTGGTCCGGGCTGCCAGAGCCGCTTGCACGGAGCCGCTCGATCGCCAGACCGTGGCCCAGCAGCAGGTGGTGCGCCGCGGCCAGCGCGCCGTCACCCTCCTGCGCACCCGGCGCGTGCCGGCCGTTGCCGTAACCGAGGATCGAGGAGCAGTACGGCTCGTTGAGCGTGATCCAGCGCGTCACCCGGTCGGACAGGTGGGCATGCACGATCTCGGAGTACTCGGCGAACCGCTCGGCTGTGTCGCGCACGCGCCAGCCGCCGGCGTCCTCGAGCGGCTGCGGGAGGTCCCAGTGGTAGAGCGTGATCGCCGGCGCAATTCCCTTGTCCAGCAACGCATCCACCAGCCGGTCGTAGAACGCCAGCCCCTCCTCGTTGGCAGGGCCTTTGCCGGTCGGCTGGATCCGCGGCCACGCCACCGACAGCCGATAGCTGTCCACCCCGAGGTCAGCCATGAGCTGCACGTCCTCGGGATAGCGGTGGTAGTGGTCGCACGCCACATCGCCGTTGTCACCACCCGCGACCTTGCCCGGTGTGTGACTGAACGTGTCCCAGATTGAGGGTCCACGACCGTCGGCCGCGATCGCGCCTTCGATCTGGTACGACGCCGTCGCCACTCCCAGCTCGAATCCCTTTGGCAGGCCGAGGCTTTCGTTAGCACTCATCGCTCGTTCCCCTCACTGTCAGTGGAACCCAGCACGGTGTCGCCCTGGGCTTGGTCTTGGGTCATCTGCAGCACGGTCACGCCGTACGCCGGGAGCTCGACCTTGGTCACGGCATCGCCTCCCGAGAGGGGGCGGAGCGTCATGCCGTCCGGGACCCGTGGCGCGGCAACCTGGCTGTCCGCCGACTCACTCACGAACCACACGAACTCGCGGCCATCGTCATGGACAAGCCCGTCGACCAGCACGTGTGGCGAGTCGACCTGGACTCGTCGAGCGACGCCCGCCAGCTCGGCCAGCGCGTCGTACAGCTGCCACGTCGGCTCCGGGTTGGCACGCGGGCGCGCCGCAGCGAGCAGCTCGGTGGGAACCGTTGACAGCACAGCGATTCCGGCACCGATGCGATGCGTCGTGAGGACGACCCGGCCACGTTGGTCACGGGCGACGACCTCAGCGTCCAGCGCCTCGACCGGCAGCATGCTGCGAGCCGACTCGCTCCCTGCGACCGGGATGCGCAGCACGTCCCCTGATCGCAGCGGACCCAGGTCTCGCTCGAAGGTCACCTCGATGACGTCGTCCTCGAGGGGCTCGGTGATGCCGTACATGAGCTGGTGACGGACCCCGAAGATCTCCTCGAGCCCGGACCACCACGGCCCACGCTGGAAGTCGGCGTCGCCGAGGCCGTGGGAGGCATAGACGGTGGCGCCCGCCCGGGCCAGCTCGCCGAGCCGGCGCCAGGTCGGCGCGGTCAGCGCCTTGGTGGATGGCACGAGGTAGAGCGGCAGTCCGTCGGGGATCCCGTCGACCTCACGCGCGAAGTGCACGGCAAGGTCTGCCTCACGGGCCGCCACGTGCGCCTGCTCCAGCGACGCAAAGATCGGCGTGCGCTCCTCGACGCTCTGGGTGAGCGGCTCAGCCGTCTCGAGATAGGCCGGTACGACCAGAGCCGCCTGGGCAGGCCACCGGTGGCAGCGCGTGAGGTCGATCGCCTCGACCGTCTCGGCGAAGTCGCGCATCTCAAGCAGCTGCGGCTTCGGCGAGCCGTCCACGCGAGTCAGCCCGAAGTGCAGCTCGAAGGCGTGGTGCCGGTAGGGATCCTGGTCAGCGAGGTTGTCGAAATCGGTGTTGTTCCAACCGATCCAGCCCGTCGCGCCGGCCAGCAGCGAGTTGTGCAACGTCTGCCGGTAGTAGTGCGCGGCATGCTCGTCGGAGGCGAAGTCGGACGTGACGCCGAACTCCTCGAGTACGACCGGCTTCTCGGCCACAGCGGCCAGCTCACAGATGAAGGCGGCCTTGAGGTGCTGGCGTACGACGTCGGTTTCCATCCGGTAGACGTGCGGTCCGACGAAGTCGACGATGTCCGCGGTGTCCCGCACCGAGAACCCGTTGTCCTCGCCGGTCACCTCGATCCCCCATGCGCCGTCGCCGAGGGACACCGGCTGACGGCCGCCTCCGGCGCGGACGGCTTGGACCATCAGCTCTGCCCAGCTGGTCACCGTCTCGCGTTCGGCGGCCCCGCCGTAGATGGGCATCTCGTTGGAGATCAGCCAGCCGACCACGGCCGGGTGTGACGCGAAACGGGAGACCAAAGTCCTTGCGTACCAAGCCTGTCGGGCGACCAGCCAAGTGTCGGCGTACAGATCTCGACCGGCACGCCAGGACGGGTCCCAGTTCTCTCCCGACATGTGCCCGACGATGAAGGTCGGCACGCTGGTCATACCGAGCTCGTGGTGCAGGTCGAGGAAGACCTCGAATCGGTCGACCACGTCCGGGTCCAGCTGGTCGGCGGTCGGCATGGTGTCCGGCCAGTAGAAGAACGACCGTGTCATCGTCAGGCCGTGGTCGCGCAACGCCGTGAGCTCCTCACGGAGCAGGTCGCGGTCGACGTCGCGCCACATCAGGGGGCCGCCCTGACGCGACCAGAAGTTGGCCCCGATCCAGACGATCGGATCTTCGCCGCGACGCACAAACCTCATGGGCCGTTCGACGAGACCTGTTGTGGCCGAACGGCTCTCGGACGGCACGGTCACTTCACCGCGCCTGCTGTGAGACCGGCCACCATGTAGCGCTGCAGCAGGAGGAACGCGATGACGACGGGGACGCTGACCACCAACGCAGCCGCCATGACCTGGTTCCAGTAGACGTTGATCTGCGTCGAATAGCTCTGCAGGCCGATCGACAAGGTGCGCGTCGTGTCGTTGGTCATCTGCGACGCGAACAAGATCTCGCCCCACGCGGTCATGAACGCGTAGACCGCAACGGCGATCACCCCGGGGCGGGCAGCAGGGAGGACCACGCGGAAGAGTGCACCCATCGCGTTGCACCCGTCCACGCGTGCGGCCTCGTCGAGATCCTTGGGGATGCCGTCCAGATAGCTCGCCAGCATCCAGATCGCGAAGGGCAGCGTGAAGGTCATGTACATGACAATCAGGCCGACGCGGGTCTGATAGAACACCGTGCTGCCGAGGGTCTTGTCGATGTTGACGAAGACGAGGAAGAGCGGCAGCAGGAACAAGATGCCCGGGAACATCTGGGTCGACAGCACGGCTCCGGAGAAGAGCCGCCGGCCGCGGAAGCGGTAGCGGGAGACGGCGTACGCCGCGAAGATCGCGATCAGCACGCTGAAGAACGTCGCGGTCACACAGACGATGAGGCTGTTGGCGAAGTACCGGCCGAGCGGCACGGTGCTCCAGATGTCGACGAATGGCCGCAGCGTCATGTGACTCGGCCACCACTCGAACTTGCCCTGCACATCACTGAGCGGCTTGAGCGACGTGGTGAGCAGGACGTACAGCGGGATGGCCGTGAACAGGCCGACGACCGTGATGACGACCCATCGGAAGATGCGGAACGACAGTGGATCACGCACGTCGAGACCTCCGTGAGGTGAGGAAGAGGTAGAGACCGGTCACCACGAGCAGGAAGAGGAGCAGCAGGACCGACATGGCCGCGCCGAAGCCGAAGTTCCAGCTCACGAACGAGTTGCCGTAGATGTGCAGCGAGATGAGGTCGGCCGACTTCGGCGGAGTCGGGCCGAACAGCACGAACGGGGTGTTGAAGTCGTTGAAGTTCCAGAGGAAGAGCATCAGGATCAGCACGACGTTGACCGGGCGCAGGTAGGGCAGCGTGATGTAACGGATCTGCTTCCAGACGCCCGCGCCGTCGACCGAGGCGGCGTCGTAGACCTCGTCCGGGATGTTCTGCAGTCCCGCGAGCAGCATCAGGAACGCGAACGGCCAGCACCGCCAGATCGCCACGATCGCCATCGAGAAGAACGCGTTGTTGCCGACCAGCCAGAACGACTGCCCGTCGCCGAGACCGAGCGACTTCTGGACGTGGTTCACCAGCCCGTTGTCGCGCTGGAACATGAAGCTCCAGGTCATGATCCCGGCGTAGATGGGCATCGCGTACGGCACCAGGAACAGCGTGCGCAGCAGGCCCCGACCACGGAAGCTGCGCTGCAGCACGAGCGCCGCCGAGGCGCCCACGACCCAGGAGATGAGCACCACGGCGATCGTGTAGAGGATCGTGACCTGGAAGGAGTGCAGCAGGCTCTTGCCCAGCGGGCCGTCGAAGTCCAGGGCGAGACGGTAGTTGGCCAGCCCCGCCGACGGCGCCTGCGACCAGTTGGAGATGAAGAACTGCGTGAGCTTGCGAAAGCTCATCCAGACGCCCACGAGCATCGGCCCGAAGTGGACGAGCAGCTCCAGCAGGACGGCCGGCAGGACCAGCAGGTACGGCGTCAGCCGGGGCCCGGAGAGCCGGCGGCGCCGGGGTCGCGGAGGTGGGTCCTCCGCGGCCCGAGGCGCAGCCTTCACCGTCTCGACGACCATCAGCCGGCGGTCGCCATCTTCTCCTGCGCCTCACCGAGGGCGCTCTTGATGTCAGCGTCCGTGGGCTTCTGGCCCGTCGCCGCCTTGGCGATCAGGCCGTTGACGGCGTTGCCGACGTTGGTCTCGTACGCGGCCTCTGCCGGCACCAGTGGCAGCGGCACCGACTGCGTGGCGAGGATGTCGGCGAAGGTCTTGGCCTCCGCCGGGTTGTCGGTGAACTTCACCTTGCCGCCCTTGACCACCGGCAGCGCGGTGAACGGCTGGTCGAGGATCTCCTGCTCGGCGGGGCTGGTCATGAACTTCACCATCTGCAGGGCGCCGTCCTTGTTCTTGGTGTTCTTGAACACCGAGAGGTTGATGCCCGCGACGAAGCTGGCGGTGTTCTTGTTGCCCGACTTGGTGGGGATCGGTACGACGCCGTACTGGCTGGACTTCATGCCCGCACCCTGGAGGGTGTTGTTGGCGTTGTTCTGACTCATCAGCATCGCGGCCTTGCCCTTGGCGAAGTCGCCGGGAGCCTCCGGACCGTTCTTGTACTGGACGCTGCTCTTGTTGACGACTCCGTCACTCATCAGGTCGACGTACTGCTTGACGCCCTGCACCATGCCCGGCGTCGTGAACTGCGGCTTGCCTTGTGCATCAAAGGGATCCGCGCCGTGCTGCTGCCCGAAGATGAACGCGAAGTGCAGGCTCTCGGTGTAGCTGCCGCCCTCCATCGCCATGCCGTAGACACCCTTGCCCGGGTTGGTGAGCTTCTTGGAAGCGGCCTGCAGCTCCTCCCACGTCTTGGGCGGCTGGAGACCGGCATCGGCGAACATCTTCTTGTTGTAGTAGAGCCCGTAGACCAGGCCGTAGAGCGGCACGGAGGTCGGGTCCTGGCCGGCCATGCCGCTGGTCTTGAACGAGGCATCGACGAACTTCGCCTTGCCACCGATCGCGTCGAGCGCAGCCGAGTCGAACGGCATGAACGCGCCCGTGGACTGCAGGGACGCCGCCCAGGTGTTGCCGATGTTGAGCACATCGGGACCCTTGCCGCTCGCGGTCGCCGCGAGGATGCGGTTCTGCAGGTCGGGCCAGCCGATCACCTCGACGTTGACCTTGATGCCGGTCTGCTTGGTGAACTTCGCCAGCTCGGTGGTGAGGACCTTCTTGTCGACCTCCAGGCTCGAACCCTGGTTGCTCGCCCAGTAGGTGAGGGTCTTGGCCGACCCCCCGCCTCCCGAGCTCGACGAATCATCGTCGCCACTCCCGCACGCGGCGGTGGCCGAGACGGCGAGGGCGATGAACGACGCACACACGAGACGTGTCTTCACGTGGACTCCCAGGGGATCCGGCCCGGCCTTCGCGACCTGGCGATGAGACCCACATCACACCACTGAACGGCTTACCCGGTTCAGTACCAGCGGACGCCGTTACCTGATCGTTAGCAGAATCGGGTCGACGCTCAGTCCGGCGCGGCAGCGGTGCTCTCGCGAGCCTTCAGCACGGACGCGTCGACCTGCACCCTCCCCCGATGGCTGCCTGCCACCAGGTCGAGCAGCACCTCCGCGGCGAGGCGGCCGTACGCCGGGGTGTCGCGACTCAACGCGGTCAGGCTGGGCGTCACCAGGCCCGCCAGCTGGGAGTCGTCCCAGCTCACCACGGACAAGTCATCGGGCACCCGTACGCCCATGGCCGTGGCCGCACGAATGCCAGCCAGTGCCGTCACATCGGAGGCGTAGATGATCGCGGTCGGAGGCTCGGGTCGGGTCAGCAGCTCACGGGTGCGCTCTCCTGCACCCGGCCCGGTGTAGGGCGCCTCGATCGTCTCCACGTCGATGCCGACAGCACGTGCCGCACGCCGTACGCCGCGCCGGCGCGCGCGCTCGTGGACGAACTCGGCTGGTCCCGCCAGGTGCGCCACTCGCCGGTGGCCGAGCTCTGCGAGGTGCTGGACGACCAATGCAGCGTCGCCGCCCTGATCGGTCCAAAGGCAAGGGATAGCAGCATCTTTCAGCGGCCCACCGCACAGCACCGCGGGCAGACCGACGCGCTCGACCGTGTTGACTCGAGGATCGCGGTAGCGCTCGTCGAGCAGGATCACGCCGTCGATGCGACGCTCGCCCCACCAGCGCTCGTAGGTCTCGATCTCGACCTCGGGATGGTCGCCGATCACGCGCAGCAGCAGGCTCCAGCCTCGCTCACTGAGCACGGACTCGACGCCCGCGAGGAACCTCATGAAGAACGTCTCGGTGGTCAGCAGGTCCGGTGACCTGGACAAGACCAGTCCGACGACCTTGGTCTGCGAGCCGGAGAGCGCGCGGGCGCTCGAGCTCGCGTGCCAGCCGAGCTCCTGAGCCAGTGCGAGCACCCGCTCCCGGGTGGTGGCCGCGACACCGGGCTGGCCGTTGAGGGCGTAGGAGACTGCGGCCTTGGAGATGCCGAGCTGCCGTGCCATGTCGCTCATCGTGGTGCGTCGGCCCATGGCTTCGGGCGACGTCGCCGCGGGCTCGCTCGGATCGGGTGTGGTGGTCTCGCCGGCACTCATCTGGACTCCGTCCTGCGGCCCGCGAGTGACGGGCTACGACAGGAGTTTACTTATCCAGTTCAGCAAAGCCCGCCACCGCGCCGGTACGGCGCAACCACCACAGCCCGACGACCGGCAGCACCAGGGGCACGAAGCCGTACCCCTGGCCGAAGTGCGACCAGACCGTCTTGTCGGGAAAGGCATCGGAGTCGAAGGTCGACCACAGGCCCACCACGAGGACGCCGACCAGCTCGATCGAGATCGTCACCAGGGCGATCCGTGCCGATGTCCGGTCTCCGCGGGCGAGCGCGATGGTCGCCACGATGTAGATGACCGCGGCGAGCGCGGACAGGATGTAGGACAGGGGCGCCCGGTCGAAGTATTCGCTGATCTGCAGCACCGAACGTCCGGTGGCCGCCAGGGCGAACAGGGCGTAGACCGCGACGAGCATCCGCCCTGGTCCTGAGCTGGTGCGTCGCGCGCCCGCGGTGGTCTCGTTCATCGCGGACAGCGTAATGCGGCCGGTACGACGCGGACGCGCCACCACACCCCGGCAAAGTTGGCCACCCGCACACGCATACCTGTGCCACCCACCAACTTTTGCCGGTGGGTGGCGCAGGTCAGTTGTCGCTCGAGGAGTCCTCGAGCAGCGGGTCAGACGGCTTGCGCTGCGAGCTCGGCCGGTCCAGGACGAAGCGGCCGGTGCTGTTGAGCGAGCCGCGCACGACGTCGTACTGCCGCCCGCCCTGACCGACCGGCGCCCAGGCGATGAGCCGCAGGTTGTCGACCGCAAGGCGGCGCGACTTCTGGCCGTCCGACGGCGGCGCCAGCCGCAGGAAGGGCTGGACCGCGTGGGCGTCCTTGGGAGCAACGGCGTCCAGGACCACACGGCGGCAGCCTGAGGACGTCGTATCGGTGATCGGCAGCGTGACCGAGGTCGTCTTCATGCTCTTGCCCTCGGAGCGGTAGTACCAGCGCAGCTCGAGGGTGGCTCCAGGAGACGCTCTGCGCAGGTCGGTCGTGAGTGTCAGCGACTGCCCTGGCGTGATCATCTGCCGATGGGAGGGAGTCGCGTAGACGTCCTTGGTGCTGACCGGACTGCGCAGCAGCTCGATGCCCTGGTCACTGGTGCCGTCGCCCAGCTTGCACCGCGCGCCCGTGCTGATCCGGGCGTACTTGCCCAACGTCCACAGGTCACCACCTGACGTCGTGGGATCGACGTCCTGGTCCTCGAAGGTGCCGGTGCCGAACAGCAGGTCGGTGCCGGCGCGGACGCCGCCCGTCGGTGTCGCGGCACCGGAGAACCACCAGCCGGGCGCCACCGACCGGATCTCACCCTTGCCGACCTTGACCTCCTGGGTGCTGGCGGGCGGTGCGTTGCTCGTCGGCAGCAACGCGCCCGCGCCGCCGAGCCTCGCCTGGCCGGGCACGCTGCCGGCGGCAATCCGTGCCGAGGCCTCAGCAAGAGCCCCAACCGCAGGGACCGGGTGATAGCGCTGGATCGACAACGGGTCAACCGAGCTGTAGACCGGCGCACCCTGGCGCAGGTCGACCCGCAGCAGATAGCTGGGGAACGTCGACCAGAGGTCTTGGTCGAACACCAGGTTGCCCATCGTCTCCGCGACCACCGACTTGCCGCTCTGCGTGATGCCGCCGGTCACGTGCGGGTGACCACCGATGATGGCCTGCGCACCAGCCTCGGTCGCCGCGCGGAACAAGGCGCGGACCTCGGGCGTCTGCAGCCGCTGGTACTCGATGGCGCCGTGGATCATCACCACGACGTTGGCCGCCTGCTTCTTGGCCGCGGCCACAGCGGCGCGCATGCGCGGCTCGGTGCAGAACGCAGCGCCGCCTCGGGCCGGACCGGCCACATAGGGGACGGCCTCGTCGTGCCCGTCGACGGTCGTACAGCCGAGCAGCGCGACCTTCTGGCCCGCGCGAGTGACGATCGCGGGCTTCCAGGCAGCGTTCTCGTTGGGCCCGGCGCCGAAGTGCACGATGCCCGCCTGGTCGAGGGTCTTGATGGTGCTGCTCAGACCGGGGTCGAGCGCGTCGTAGAGGTGGTTGTTGCCGAGCGAGACCGCGTCAACGCCCGACTGCTTCAGCGCCTGAGCGGTCGCCGGAGCCGAGCCGAACGCGAGGCTCTTGCTCGGGTGGTAGCGCTTGGGCCGCGGTTTGCTGGGGTCGTAGTACGGGTCGGTGACCAGGGGCGTCTCGAGGTTGACGACGGTCAGGTCGGCATCACCGAGCAACGGGGCAACAGGCGCCAAGATCTTCGCGTGGTCGGCCACGGTCGAGGTCTGCGTCAGGAGTGGCGGCTTGCCGTCGGCCGGCTCATAGTAGCGACGCGCCATCATCACGTCACCCCCGAACCTGATGCTCACGGTGTGGTCGGCCTGCGACGTGAGCTCGATCGAGACCGTCTGGTCCGGAGCGGCGGCCTGGGTGCGCGACTTGTGGCCGGGCGCGGAAGCCGTGATCAGCTCCGCACCTCTGATCGCGGCATCGAAGTGGCCACCCTCGTCGGCCACCACGGTCTCGGCGTCGGTCTTGATCGTGGCACCGGGGACCGCACGGCCCTGCTCGTCGACCACGATGCCGTCGATCGAGGAGGTGATCAGCGCCGCATCAGGCGTGGACGGCTGCCGGATGGTCATCGTGGCTACGCTGCCGAGCACGACAGCGGCGGCCAGGCCGGGCAGGACGACGCGGGTCACGCGTTGCCGGTGTGCTGCGGTGAATCTCACAGGACGGCCCCCATGTGGGTGCTGACGGCGATGAAGTTGACGGCGGCATAGACGCCGAGGCCGGCCAGCGCGGTGCCCCAGACCGTACGCTCCCAGCCCTGCCGCTGCGCGTCATTGGCGATCAGGGCCGGCACCATGAGCGTGGCGACGGTCAGTCCTCGCCACGGCGTGTAGTCGCCGTGGGAGGCCTGCTGGATGACGATCTCGGTGGTCCAGCCCACGATGCTGCCGACCAGGATCATGGTCGACACCTTGCGTCGCCCGAAGAGCAGCAACCGGGGCATCAGCACCCTGACCACCACGAACCACGTGGCCAGTGCGACACCGACCGTGAAGGCGAGGTCGGCCCAGCGCGGGCTCACGAGCGCGAGGTAGGCGCCGGTGATGAACCCGCCCGAGCGCAGTCCGGTACGCGCGAAGATCAGCATGCCCGTGAGCACGCTCAATCCGACTGCGACCACAAGGAACTCGCGCGGATAGCCGAGCACGGAGGCCAGCTGGACGGGGGAAGTGTTCTTGCCCGGCAGGATCGAGAACAGCGCGGTGATCAGCTGGACGAAGACGGCCAGCACGGCCGTCGTGATGGCGACCGCGAAGATGGTTCTGCCGGGCTTCTGGCGCGCCATGTCGTGGGCGATGATGCCCGGCACCAGGAAGCCGACACCGGTCAGCCCGAGGAACATCGGGTCGACCTGGTCGAAGAGGTGCGCGGCGTAGGTCGCCCCCATGATCAGCGTCAGGCCGACCATCACCTCGGCCTCGAACTTCCTTCTGCCGTAAAGGATCTTGCGCTTGGACAGCAGGACCGTCACGAGGAGGTAGGTGAGGTATCCGACGCCGATCGTGACGACGATCGCGAGCGGTCGGAAGACCGCCAGCGACAGGTAGGCCGGCACGATCGCGCCACCGGTCGTGAGCTGGACACGCTCGTAGAAGAGCATGCTCATGATCACGCCGAAGACGATCGCGATGCGAACGACCTCCGGGCTGGCGGCGTACTCAGCCATCGCCGCCCACCGACTGGCGGGTGCGGGTCGCTGCCCGGACGACGCGCTGGACTCCGCGCGGGGCCCGGGACGGGTCGCGGGACTCCTCGATCTCGTCGCGGTGGTCCTCGCCCCGGAGGTGCTGAAAGTGCTCGATCAGCATCTCGGCCTGCGCCGTGTGGATGTTGATCATCCCGATCAGGACGCCCTGCTGACCATCGATCAGCCGGTCGACGGTGCCCAGGATCTGTCGCAAGGACGGCTGCACGGTGTCGCCCAGGTGGTGAATCCGCTCACGGCCGTAACCGCGCTCGACCATCACCTTGGTGACGTTGTCCTCGAATGCACCGAAGGTGATCACGTGGTCCAGGTGGTGCGACAGGTCGTCGGGCACCATCTCGGCGAACAGCTCGGCCCGGCGTCCGCGGTCGCGACGGTTGTTGAGGATGCCGATGACCGTGGCGTTGGGCGGGAACTGGGCGCGCAGCGTGTCCAGCGTCAGCACCACGCTCTCGCGGTCGTTGGCCGCGAACATCGGCACCCACAGCACGTCCTTGCCGTGGATGTCGTAGGTGTTGAGCCGGACGACACCGACGTCGGGCACCGACTTCCACATGCCCTCGAGCGCCGCCTCGCGGCTGACGCCGAGCAACCGCCCGACGGCGAGGCCGATCGCGACGTTCTCCCTGAACTGGAGGTAGTCGAAGCCGCGCATGTCCGCGTCGGAGACACCGGCGGGATCGGCGTACAGCAGTGTGCTGCCACGCTTCTCGGCGTTGCGTCGCAGTCGCTCGCGCAGGTCCGGACGGTCCTCGGCAGTGACGAGTACGCCGCCGGTCGGGATCGTCGTCGACAGCGAGTCCGCGATCTCCTCCAGCGTCTCCCCCATCTCCTCCTGGTGGTCCTCACGCACGTTGGTGATGACGGTGATGTCGGAGCGGACCATGTAGTCCTCGGAGTATTGCTGGTAGAGCGGCCGCACCGCCATGCACTCCATCACCAGCGCCTCGACCTCGGGCGTGACGTGCTCGGCCACGATGTCGATCTGCTCGTTGATGGTGGGCGCACCACGTCGCTGGATCCGCGTCTCTGCGCCGGTCGGCGCGATGATCCGTGCCGCACTGCCGGTGGTCTTGGCGACCGTGACGAAGCCGCCCTCGCGCAGCACACCGGCCAGCAGCCGGGTCACGGTCGACTTGCCACGGATGCCGTTGACGTGGACGCGGACGTCGAGCTGCTCGAGCCGGCGGTTGTGCCCACGAACGGTCACATGCCAGTAGAAGAAGAGGGCTGCGGTGGCCACGACCAGCACACCGAGCCCACAGACCTGTGAGAGCACCTACCGACCGCCGCTTCGTTCGTACGACGAGGGGTCGGCCGACGCCTGCGCGGCGGCCAGGAGGGCCGCACCGGTGGAGTGCTGCTCATCGAGGAGGACGAGGCCGGCGTGCAGCTCGGCGCAGTCGGACAGCGCTCGGCGATCGCCGGTGACGCGGTCGGCGAAGGTGGACCGCGTTGCTGCGTCAACGATGGGTCCGACCTGCTCCCACGCCGCGGCGAGATCGGTCTCGGGCAGAATCGCGCCGATCGTGCGCTCGGACACCATGAACGGCACGTCGGAGCTGCGGGCCAGACTCTCCACCAGTCGGGCCAGGCTGCGTCCGAGTCGCGTGCGCGAGCCTTCGTCGAGCGTGGTGTCGGTGATGTGCACCGTGATCACCAGCAGGCTGAGCGGCGTGCTGCCTCGCTGGGCGCGCGCGACTTCTTCGTCCAGGCGCACCATCGCGGCCGAGCTGGTCAGCAGTCCGAGTGACCCGACGGCAGGTGCCGCATCGGGCACGGCGCGGACCTGGTGAGTGCCCCGGGCCAGGCTGCGGATGCTCGCGCCCAGCTGGCCGGCGACCCACGACAGCACGAGCATCGCTCCTGCCGTCGTCAGGATCGTGAAGAAGTGGTCAGAACCCCAGAGCCCGCGAGCACGGAACAGGAAAACCGCAGCGGCGGCCGCACACAGTCCGACGCACAACGCGATGAATCCGTCGACGCACAGCGAGATCAGCAGCGCGCCGAGCGCGATCAGGATGAGCCCGAGCCCGATGGTGGCCGTCTGACCGCCCGCGATGAACGCCACAGCGGTCGCGGTGCCGGCGCAGAACAGGATCAGCGCATGCTGGTCAGTCCAGGCGACTCTCCGTCGACCGCTCATGGTCGTCTCCCTTCGCGAATCGGATCCGTGCCGCGATGAAGACGACGAGGAACAGTGAGGCAGCAAGGCTGGTACGCGCCACGGCGATCAGCCAGTCGGTCTTGTCCATGTGCTCAGCCCAGGTCCAACGGCCATTGAGCGGTGAACGAGGTGTGCTCGCGTCCCGAACGGGCCTCGAATGCGTCGGCGTGCACGACGTTCTCGAACGACGTCACGCGCAGCTGAGCGGGCGGAGCCGTACGCCGACGACGACTCGTGTGACAGGCCTCGGCAAAGCGCGCGGCGAGGCGGGCCAGCTGTGCCGCGGTGAGCTGCTCCCCTGAGAACCAGGCGGTGAGTTGCACGCTCAGCCGGCCTTCGATGCTGGTGGAGTCCTCGGCCCGCACCCCGACGCCGAGGCGGACCGTGCGATCGAGCGATGACTCGACGGCACTGGACAGCAGCATGGTGACGGCGCGCTGCACGATGCCGGGGTCGGCGGAGACGGTGAGCGAGTCGTCGATGAGGTCGACATCGACCCGGCTGCCCGGGTGCGCCTGATAGACCCCAGCCACTGCGGCGTCGATCACGGCAGGCAGGTCGAACATCGTGCGGGTCCGCGGGCGGGCCGGGTTGCCCTCGAGGTGCGTCCGCAGCCGGGCGCGGCTGCGCTCCACCTTCGCGAACCGCTCCTGGACCGCGGCTGCATGACGGTGGAGGACCTGGTCCTCACGCCGCTCGACGTGGTCGAGCAGCGCACTCAGGGAGTCGGCCGCACCGGCAACCTCGTCGGCGAGCGAGAGGCTGCGGTCTCGCAGCTCGGTGTCATCGCCCTGGGTGACCGGCTGTGTGCCTCGGGTGACTGGCTGGGTGCCCTGAGACCACTGGGTGTCCAGACTCGGCCGCAGGTTGGTGGCGGCATTCGCCTCGCGCAAGATCGAGCTGAGCGGAACCGTCGGATCCTTGATCGGGCGGGCCGCCTTGGGCGGCACATCCAGCCAGCGGTAGTCCGCGGCAGGTTCTGGCTGCGTAGTCGGCGGGGTGGGAAGCGTCCGTGCCTGGGTCTGCGGCGGCGGCGGCTGGTGCCGGGCTGCAGGTGCGGACGGCGCTGGGGTCGACGGTGCCGGAATGCGCGGCGCGGGCGCCGGGCGCGAGGCCTGGACCGGCGAGGCGCCGGACGTCGTGGGTCGCTGCGGAAGGATCACCATCGTGTCGTCGGCTGCGGCCCTACGCGGCGTCGGCGTAGCAGGCGTCGGTGCGGGGCGCGGCGGTGCAGCGGGCGCCGTCGACGCGGGAGCAGATCCGGAGGGCGTCGGCGTCGGCGCGCGGTAGGTGTCTACGGGCTCGTACGTCGGCGTCGGCGCGCGGTACGTGTCCACGGGTTCGTACGTCGGCGGAGCAGGACGCGGCGCAGGCTCGCGAGTCACCGTGTAAGACCGCAGCTCCCCCGCGATCAGCCGTCCGAGCTCACTGAGCTGAGCCGACTCACCCGGGGACGCCGCACGCGGTGTCCGGTCCAGCACGGCGATGACACCGAGCAGGCTCTGGTCGGAGGCGACCACGTGCTGCACGGCGCGTACGGCGACGCCCTCGAGCATCAGTCCTGGCGACACCGAACCCTGGAGCATCGGAACCGACAGTGAGGACGGCGCAGCGAAGACGGACCGGCGTGCGCCGAGGTCGACCATGACGGCGTCACCGGTGACGGGCGCGAACACCACGATGGACGCATCCACAGCGTCGGCGACCAGCCGCGGGACGGCGGAAATGGTCTCGCTCGCGCGGTCGGTGAGCTGGGTGGCACCGGCAGAAGGCACGTGTGTCGTCGTCATGAAGCAAGGTCCCCCGTGAGAAGCCCCCGACAGGCCAACGGTCTCGGCGAACGATGGTACGAGGCAGTAGAGCTTTTGCCTAAAGCGTGGCCGGGCCGACTCTGCTCGAGCTGCATCAGATCTCCCTCAGAAGCGCCTAGCGGTGCGGAATCCACGGGTGAACATGCTGTCGCCATCCAGCACCGACTTGCCCGCGACATCGCCCATCGTCGGACCGTCCGGACCCCCTCGGCTGGAGATGAAGCGGTGCTTCCCCTCGCTGTCGATGCCGAGGAAGATGCCGGAGTGGTCGATACCAGGCTCCGCGTCGGTGATGAAGTAGACGGTGTCGCCCGGCAGCAGCGCGCCGAGACTGGCCAGAGCCGGCCGGACGTTGCGGTCCGGGATCACCGAGATGCCGGGACCGTAGGCCGCCATCGCGTATGCCCGCCGCGGCATCGCCGGCCCCGGTCGCGGCTCGCTCTTGCTCATCAGCGGGAGGCCGAGGCGGTAGCCGAAGACCATGCGCAGGTAGCCCGAGCAGTCCATCGCGCCGAGGCGAGCCTTGTCAGCGGGCTTGGTGCGGCCGTCCGGGAAGGTCCACGGCACACCGAGGTAGTCGTAGAAGTCGGAGGCCTCCAGCCGCAGCGCGCCCACACCGGGCGGACCGAACGAAGCGTTGCCCGCATAACGGCGCCCGTGGGTGTCGACGATGTCGCGGGCGCCCTGGATGTATTGCATCGCGATCCCGAGGATGTCCGGCTTGGTGTCCTGCAGCGCGGTGACCAACCACGGCTTGGCCCACCCCTGCTCGGCACCGGCGGCCCACGGCTGCGGAGCGAGGCGCGCCCAGGTCGTGCTCGTCACGGTCGCCCCGGTGCCCTCGGGCTCGGCGAAGACGCGCTTCGGCCCGACCAGCGTGACGGTGCGCGCCTTGTCGGTGAACGTCGCCACGAGACGCTTCTTCTCGTCGTGCACGAGCGTGCGGGCCGGGTTCGCGGCGCGGGTGTAGGTGAACTTCTCCACGTCGAATGAGAGGGGCGCTGCCGTCGTCGGGGTAGCGGTCGGCGTCGTCTCAGCTGCGGCGGGGAGAGCCTTGAGTGAACGCAGAGCCTGGTAGGACGTACCGGCCATGGCCACACCGGCCACCAGCCCCAGGAGGTCGCGTCGACTGACTCTCGATCGTGGAGCAGTGGTTCCGTGCCGCACTACCGCGTCCCCCTCGTGGGCTCGTGCTGCAAGGGACACATGTGACGGTGGCCGCCCCCGCGGACCGCCGTCGTGCCTGGCGTGGTGCCTTACAGCGTCGTCGTGCCCAGGCGGGACAGCCCGGGCACCTCGCGCAGTTTAACCGCTATCCCACTACCACTCCGACGAACGACACAAGTCGACATCAGTCGGCCGATCATGGACGCCGTGCCCGAGCTCACCTCGGGTTACCGTCGGGTAGCACCGATGCGCACGTGCGTCGTGGCGAACCGAAGGAGTTGGCATGCCAGCAGGGCGCACCATGACCGTGTCCGACAGCGTGGTCATCGCAGCAGATCCGCAGACGCTGTACGACGAGATCAGCGACCCCCGGCACATGGGTCGGTGGAGCCCGGAGAACACCGGCGCCGACGTGACCTGGGCGCACGAGGGCGAGGCCCAGGTCGGTGCCCAGTTCGTGGGTCACAACACGCGCGGCCGGCTCAGCTGGGAGACGCGCTGCCGGGTGACGGCAGCCGATCGCGGGACGCGCTTCGCCTTCGAGGTCTACCGGATCGGGCTCGGTGTGCCGGCGCTGCCCGCCAAGATCGCGACCTGGTCGTACGACTTCGAGCCAACCGCGGAGGGCACGCGCGTCACCGAGACCTGGACCGACCGGCGTACGGGCTGGCCTGACTTCGTCGCGGCGCGCTTCGACCGCGCGGTGACGGGTGGTAAGCCGTTCGCGCAGTTCCAGGAGGGCAACATCGCCACGACCCTGGCGCGGCTGAAGGCCGACTTCGAGTCGCGCTGAAGGGCGCCCAGCGCGGTCAGCCCTGGCCGTTCCAGATCTGGACGAGCCGGGCGACCATCACGAGCAGCCCGAGCGCTGCCACGAGCAGCACGCCGGTGCCCCACCGCGACTCGCGCTCGGCGATGGCCCAGAACCCCGCGACCGGCAGCACCGCCACCAGACCGGCGAGGTAGGCGATGAACAGACCGGCCGACATCTGCGGGTCGCCGTCACCGCTGCGCACGATGCCGACGACGAGCTGGATCACGATGAGCGCCTCGACCACGCACCCGACATAGAACGTCGGGTTGTCGATCGGCCGGCCACGGACGGTCGACAAGGCGGTCATCGCAGCAAGGACGACGAGCGCGGCCACGAGGGCGAAGGTCAAAGGCGCGAGCACCGACACATCGTAAGGATCGATGGCACCCTGGCGGCATGACACCCGCCGAGCTGCGTGCCTACTGCCTGGGCAAGGCCGGTGCCTGGCCGGACGAGCCGTGGGAGGGCGACACCGTCGCCAAGATCGGGCCGGGCGAGCGCGGCAAGATCTTCGCCTTCCTCGGCGAGCAGACACTCGGCGTCAAGTCAGCCAGGACGCGTGAGGAGGCCGATGAGTGGCTGGTGCGCTACCCGGACGACGCATCCGTGATGGCCTACATCGGCCGCTCCGGGTGGAACACCCTGCGCATCGACCGGGACATCCCTGACGACGAGATCCGCGACGCCGTCGACACGTCGTACGACCTGGTCATGGCTGGGCTGCCCAAGAAGTTCTGGCCGCCGGCGTCAGGCTAGGCGTTGACGACGAGTCCCAGCTCGGCCGGCGAGGCGAGACCGGGATGCTTCGGCAGGATCCGCACGGTGTAACCGAACGCGCCCGTCCGCGGGATCGCCACCTCGCCCTCGAAGCGGTGCCGCGACCCGTCGTACGCCTCCGCGTGCGACAGCGCGATCGACTGCACCTCGCTGAGCTCGTCGGTCCGTGAGGCCCGTCCGTGCACGACCTGCACCTCGACGTCGTCCGGACTCAGGTCACCGAGCGAGACGTACGCCTTCACCCGGACCCGGTCACCGACCTGCGGCGAGTCTCCGACGCCCTCGGAGTCGACGTGGTCGACGTTGACGTGGCTGAAGGACCGACGGGCCAGCTCCGTGTAGGCCGCGAGCGCGCGGGCCTCGGCGAAGTCGTCCGCGGAGCGCGCGCGGGCCGCCTCGGCCGCGGGGGCGTACAGCTGAGTGACGTAGTCGCGCACCATGCGTGTCGCCAGCACCTTGGGACCGAGTGTGCTCATCGTGTGCATCACCATCGACATCCAGCGCTGCGGCAGACCCTGGTCGTCGCGGTCGTAGAAGAGCGCGGCCACGTGGTTCTCGATGAGCTCGTAGAGCGCAGCGGCCTCGAGGTCGTCCCGCCGGTCGGGGTCCTCGACGCCATCAGCCGTCGGGATCGCCCAGCCGTTCTGGCCGTCGAACCACTCGTCCCACCAGCCGTCCAGGATGGACAGGTTGAGGCCACCGTTGAGCGCGGCCTTCATGCCCGACGTGCCGCACGCCTCGAACGGCCGCAGCGGGTTGTTGAGCCAGACGTCGCAGCCCGGGTAGAGCTGCTGCGCCATCGCGATGTCGTAGTTGGGCAGGAAGGCGATCCGGTGGCGGATCTTGGGGTCGTCGGCGAACTGCACCATCTGCTGGATGAGCTTCTTGCCGGTGTCGTCGGCCGGGTGCGCCTTGCCCGCGATGACCAGCTGCACCGGTCGGTCAGGGTTGAGCAGCAGCCGCCGCAGCCGCGCTGGGTCGCGCAGCATCAGCGTGAGCCGCTTGTAGGTCGGCACCCGTCGAGCAAAACCGATCGTGAGTACGTCGGGGTCGAGGATCTCGTCGGTCCAGCCGAGCTCGGCCGCGGACGCACCGCGCGTCACCCAGGACTCGCGGACGCGATGCCGTACGTCGGCGACCAGCTGCTCGCGCAGCTCACGTTTGACGCCCCACATCTCGTGAACGGGAACGTTGGTCGCGTCCTCCCAGCCCTCACCGTGGCGGATCCTCTCGCCTCCGACGTAGCGTTGTCCGAGCTCCACGACTCGGCGATCGACCCAGGTCGGCGAGTGAACACCGTTGGTAATGCTCGTGATCGGCACCTCGGCATCGTCGAACCGCGGCCACAGCCCGTCGAACATCCCGCGGCTGACCTCGCCGTGGAGCTGTGAGACACCGTTGGCGCGCTGCGCCAGGCGCAGGCCCATCACGGCCATGTTGAAGATCCCTGCCGCGCCACCGTCGTAGTCCTCAGCACCCAGAGGGAGGATGCGCTCGACCGGTACGCCGGGCAGTGCCCCCTCCCCGCCGAGGAACCTGCGCACCTGGTCGGCCCCAAAACGGTCGATGCCGGCCGGCACCGGGGTGTGGGTCGTGAACACGGTGCCGGCGCGTACGGCCTCCAGCGCGTCGTCAAAACCGAGACCGTGCTGGGTGACCAGCTCGCTGATTCGCTCGAGCCCGAGGAAGCCGGCGTGGCCCTCGTTGCAGTGGTAGACCTCGGGCTCCGGGCCGCCGGTCAACCGCGACCAGATCCGCAGCGCCCGGACGCCACCGATGCCCAGGAGCATCTCCTGCTGCAGCCGGTGGTCTCCTCCCCCGCCGTAGAGCCGGTTGGTCAGGTCGCGTGCGGCGTCGTCGTTGCCGTCCACGTCAGAATCGAGCAGCAGCAACGGAACTCGGCCGACCTGCGCCTTCCAGATGTGTGCGCGCAACACCCGTCCCTCGGGCAGCGGCAGCACGATCTGGGCCGGCGTGCCGTCGGCCTCGCGCACCACTGACAGCGGCAGGTCGTCCGGGTCGAGGACGGGATAGGTCTCCTGCTGCCAGCCCTCGCGCGACAGCGACTGGCTGAAGTAGCCCGTCTTGTAGAACAGGCCGATCCCGACGATCGGGACGCCCAGGTCGGACGCGGACTTGAGGTGGTCGCCGGCGAGAATGCCGAGCCCGCCGGAGTATTGCGGCAGCACCGACGTGATGCCGAACTCGGCGCTGAAGTAGGCGATGCTGCTCGGCCCACGACCGTCCGCGGACCACTCCTGGAACCACTGCGGCGACTCGAGGTAGCGGTGCAGCCCATCGGCCGCCTCGCGCACCCGGGACACGAAGCCCTCGTCGTGGCTGAGCCGCTCCAGCTCGTCCGTCGACAGCGACGCGAGCAGCGCCACGGGGTCGTGCGCGAGTGCTTCCCACCGCGACGGATCGATGTCGCGGAACAGGTCGCGAGTGCGGCTGTGCCACGACCAGCGCAGGTTGGTCGCCAGGTCGCCGAGAGGGGCGAGCGGCTCGGGCAGCACGGTGCGCACATGGAATCGACGGATGGCCTTCACCCAGAGATCGTAAGGGTCGGTCGGTGGGCTGTAACGTCGTGCCGTGACTGCTCAGGCCATCGGCCGTCAGGCCCTTCCCCGACCCCACCAGCCCGCGACTCCCATCCGGCTGCCGCGCGTCGTCGCTGGACAGCGACCGATCGGCCGAATACCCGTCCAGGACGTCAAGCCTGCGGTGGACGGCGGGAGGTTTCCGACCAAGTCCGTCGTGCACGAGGACATCGTCTTCACGGCGACGGTCTTCCGCGAGGGCCACGACGCGGTCAACGCCACCCTCGTGATCGTCGACCCGGACGGCCGCGAGGAGCCGGTCTCGATGACCTGCACCAATCCCGGTCTCGACCTCTGGATGGCCGAGGTCAGCGCTGACCGCCCGGGCCAGTGGTCCTACCGCATCGAGGGCTGGTCGGACCCCTACGGCACCTGGTCGCACGACGCCGAGATCAAGGTCGCGGCCGATGTGGACACCGAGCTGATGCTCGAAGAGGGCGCTCTCCTGATGGAGCGCGCCGTGGCCGAGCTCCGGTTCGACCGCAGCTCGCGGCGCGCGCTGACAGATGCTGCCGCGACCCTGCGCGACCAGGACCTGGCGGCCGCAACCCGCCTGGACGCCGGTCTGGCCGAGGGGGTGCGCTGCCTGCTGCACCACCAGCCGCTGCGCGACATGGTCAGCCCGAGCGCGACGTACCCCTGGCTGGTCGAGCGCGAGCTCGCGCTCACCGGCGCGTGGTACGAGATCTTCCCTCGGTCCGAGGGCGCGAAGCAGGACCCCAAGACCGGCGACTGGACCACCGGCACCTTCCGTACGGCGATGGAGCGGCTCCCCGCGATCGCCGACATGGGCTTCGACGTGCTCTACCTGACCCCGGTCCACCCGATCGGCGAGGTCAACCGCAAGGGGCCCAACAACACACTGAACGCGGGCCCGAAGGATCCCGGGTCTCCGTACGCCATCGGCAGCAAGGACGGCGGGCACGACGCCCTGCACCCCGACCTGGGGACCTGGGCCGACTTCGATGCGCTGGTCGCCGAGAGTGAGCGGCTCGGGATGGCCGTCGCCCTGGACCTGGCCCTGCAGTGCGCGCCCGACCACCCGTGGGTGACCGAGCACCCCGAGTGGTTCACGATGCGCGCGGACGGCACGATCGCGTACGCCGAGAACCCGCCCAAGAAGTACCAGGACATCTACCCCCTCAACTTCGACAACGACCCGGACGGCATCTACGCAGAGGTCCGTCGCGTGGTGCAGGTGTGGATCGACCACGGCGTCACGATCTTTCGTGTCGACAACCCGCACACCAAGCCGGTCGAGTTCTGGCAGTGGTTGATCAGCGACGTGGCCAAGGCACACCCCGAGGTGATCTGGCTGGCCGAGGCGTTCACCCGGCCGGCGATGATGCACACGCTCGCCAAGGTCGGCTTCCAGCAGAGCTACACCTACTACGCATGGCGCAACGAGGCCGAGGAGCTGCGCGAGTACTGCGAGGAGCTCGCGGGCGACGCGGCGGCGTACATGCGCCCGTCGTTCTGGCCGACCACGCACGACATCCTCACGCCCTACATGCAGTACGGCGGCCCGACGGCCTGGCGGCTGCGCGCCGCCCTCGCCGCGACGCTGGCTCCGACCTACGGCATCTATGCCGGCTACGAGCTGATGGAGCACGTCGCGCGACCAGGCGCCGAGGAGCAGCTCAACAACGAGAAGTATGAGTTCAAGGACCGGCACTGGGAGCTGGACGAGCCGGGCGGTCTGCGTGAGGGGCAGAGCCTGGCGCCCTACCTGACGATGCTCAACGAGATCCGGCGCGCGCACCCGGCGCTGCACTGGATGCGCAACCTGCACTTCCACGAGGTCGAGGACGAGACCATGCTGGTCTTCTCCAAGCGTCGGGTCCTGCCCGACGGCAGCGATGACGTGATCATCGTGGTGGCCGCCACCGACCCGCACAGCACGCGCGAGTCGTGGATGCACCTCGACCTCGAGGCGCTCGGGCTCGCCGACGGCGAGTCGTTCACCGCGCACGATCTGGTGACCGACTCGTCCTGGCGCTGGAGTGAGCACAACTGGATCCGGCTCGGCCGTGACACCGAACCCGTCCACATCGTCCATGTGAGGAGGTCCTGATCAGTGGTGCAAGGACTCAACCTCCAGCAGCCAGGGCTGAAGCACGACCCTCACTGGTTCCGTAAGGCGGTCTTCTACGAGGTTCTCGTGCGCGGCTTCGGTGACTCGACCGGGTCCGGGTCGGGCGACTTCTCGGGTCTGATGGCGCGCCTGGACTACCTCCAGTGGCTCGGCATCGACTGCCTGTGGCTGCCGCCGTTCTACGCCTCACCGCTGCGGGACGGCGGCTACGACATCGCCGACTACACCGCCGTACTGCCGGAGTTCGGGACGCTGCCGGAGTTCACCGAGCTGGTCACTCAGGCGCACGCGCGTGGCATCCGCATCATCACTGACCTGGTCATGAACCACACCAGCGACCAGCACCCGTGGTTCCAGGCGTCGCGCTCGGACCCGGACGGCCACTACGGCGACTTCTACGTGTGGTCCGACACCGACGACCGCTACCCCGACGCGCGCATCATCTTCATCGACACCGAGGTGTCCAACTGGACCTTCGACCCCGTACGCCGGCAGTTCTTCTGGCACCGGTTCTTCGGCCACCAGCCGGACCTCAACTTCGAGAACCCGGCCGTGCAGGAGGCGATGTTCGACGTCATGCGCTTCTGGCTGGACATGGGCATCGACGGCTTCCGGCTGGACGCGGTCCCCTACCTCTTCGAGGAGGACGGCCACAACGGCGAGAACCACCCGCGTACGCATGAGTTCCTCGCCGAGCTCCGCGCCAAGGTGGACGCGGAGTACCCCGGGCGGATCCTGCTGGCGGAGGCCAACCAGCTGCCGCACGAGGTCGTGGACTACTTCGGCACCGAGGAGTCGCCGGAGTGCCACATGTGCTTCCACTTCCCCGTGATGCCGCGTCTCTACTACGCGCTGCGCGAGGAGAAGGCCGCCTCGATCATCGACGTCCTGGCCGAGACGCCCGCGATCCCGGCCGGCACCCAGTGGGGCACGTTCTTGCGCAACCACGACGAGCTCACGCTCGAGATGGTTGCTCCCGAGGAGCGCGCCGCGATGTACGGCTGGTACGCCCCCGACCCTCGGATGCGCGCCAACATCGGCATCCGTCGTCGGCTCGCTCCCCTGCTGGACAACTCCCGCGCCGAGGTCGAGCTGGCGCACGCGCTGCTGCTGTCGTTGCCTGGCTCGCCATGCCTCTACTACGGCGACGAGATCGGCATGGGCGACAACATCTGGCTCGACGACCGCGACGCAGTCCGTACGCCGATGCAGTGGTCTCCCGACCGCAACGCCGGCTTCTCGACCGCGGACCCCGGAAAGCTATATCTCCCAGTGGTTTCCAGCCTCGTCTACCACTACAACAACGTCAACGTCGAGGCGCAGATGGCGTCGAGCTCATCGCTGCTGCACTGGGTCCGCGGGATGCTCGCGGTGCGTGCGCGCTACGCCGTCTTCGGGCTCGGCGACTTCGCGGTGTGCGAGGCCGACAACGAAAGCATTCTGGCCTTCACCCGGTCCGTCCCGGACAGCGAAGCCACCGATCAGGGTGTGCTCACCCGAGACGTGCTGTGCGTCAACAACCTGAGCAGTCGTCCGCAGGCGGCAAAGATCCGGCTCGACCCGCGCTTTGCCGACGCCAAGATCCGAGATCTGTTCGGTGGCAGCGGTTTTGGCCGGATCGGACCTGACGGCGAGCTCGATCTGACGCTGGGTTCCCGCGACTTCTTCTGGCTGGCGCTGGACCATGTGGGCGAAGACGCAGCAGCTCCTTCGGGCCGCTCACCTGCCCAGGCGGACGGCTGAGCCATGGCCCTCATCTATCCCGACTCCACAGTCGCGCCGAGCAAGCTCGAGCTGCTGACGGGATGGATGGGGCAGCAGCGCTGGTTCATGGGCCAGGGACGCCAGCCACGGCTGCGGCGGCTGAGTGCCTACCGCTTCGACGACCCCGCCGGCGAGGTCGGGATCGAGACGCTGATCGTTGTCGACGAGGGCGGGGCGTTCCCGGTCGTCTACCAGGTGCCGGTGACCTACCGAGCGGAGCCGCTCGCCGGCGCCGAGGGCGCTCTCGTCGGCACTGCGGAGCACTCGGTGCTCGGCACACGCTACGTCTACGACGCGTGTCACGACCCGGTCTACGCGGGCGAGCTGCTGCGGACGATCGTCTCGGCCGACGGCGAGGCACAACGGTCGGACGGAGTGGTCAGCGCGACGGTGCGCGGCAGCGGCATCATCGGACGACCTGAGCCGCGGCACGGCCAGGACGACCCCGTCACGGTCGAGCTGATCTCGAGTCGGGTGCTCACCGGCGAGCAGACCAACACCTCGATCATCAGCGACGTCGAGCTGGACGGCACGCCACAACGCTTGATCTGCAAGCTGTTCCGGGTGCTGCACGAGGGCAACAACCCGGACGTCGAGGTGCAGACCGTGCTCTCGGCCGCCGGGTGCGAGCGGATCCCGGTGATGCTCGGCTCGTTGTCGGGCAGCTGGAGCGATGAGGAGAAGTCCGGGGTCCGTCGTACGGGCGACCTCGCCTTCGCGCAGGAGTTCCTCCCGGGCGTGCAGGACGCGTGGCGCGAGGCGCTCGACGCGGCGACCGCCGGACGAGACTTCGGCACGCAGGCGGCCGCCCTCGGACGCGCGACCGCTGAGGTGCATGCCGTCATGGCCGAGCACCTGCCGACCGTGCCGAGCGACCCGGAGCGGGTGGCGGCCATCAGCGCCGGCATGCGGGTGCGCTTCGCCCAGGCCGCTGCCGTACGCCCCGCGCTCGCCGCCCGCCGGGTCCAGGTCGATACCGCCATCGCTGCCCTCTCGGACGTGAATTGGCCTGCGCTGCAACGGGTTCACGGCGACTACCACCTCGGGCAGGTGCTGGACGTCCCGGCTCGGGGCTGGATGCTGCTCGACTTCGAGGGCGAGCCGCTGCGACCGTTGTCCGAGCGCACTCAGCCCGACTGCGTCCTGCGCGACGTCGCGGGCATGCTGCGGTCCTTCGACTACGCCGCCGGCTCGGTCGCCCAGGACGGGGGCGAGGACCGCACCAGCTGGGCGGTGAGCGCACGAGCCGCGTTCCTCCAGGGCTACCAGCAGGCAAGCTCCCTCGACCTCGACGAGCTGCAGCCCCTGCTCGACGCCTACGAGGTCGACAAGGCGCTCTACGAGCTGGTCTACGAGACACGGCACCGCCCCGCATGGGTCGCCATCCCCGCGGCCGCCGTCGACCGACTGATCCCGCCACCCGCGGGCGCAGATCCACTCATCCCTCCTCCTGCTCAACGCACCCAGCCTGATCCGAGCACCCCGCACCCAAGGAGCACTCCGGTGAGCCCTGCACGACGCGCGTCCTCCCGCCTGGTCGGGCCTGCCCCTCTCGATCGTCACGACGCCGACCGGCTGGTCGCGGGGATCCACCGCGGACCGCACGGCGTCCTCGGCGCTCACCCCGGCCGCGACGGCGTGACCGTACGCGTCCTGCGGCCTCTCGCGACGGCCGTCGAGGTGCGCCTCGCCGACGGTTCGAACCACGCCCTCGCCCATGAGTACGAGGGCATCTGGTCAGGTCTCGTCCCCGGTGAGGAGGTCCCCGAGTACACCGTCGCGACGTCGTACGACGACGGCGTCGAGCACGTGGCCGACGACCCCTACCGTTTTCTGCCCACGCTGGGCGAGGTGGACATCCACCTGATCTCTGAAGGCCGCCACGAGCAGCTCTGGACCGTCCTCGGAGCCCACGTGCGGACGTACGACGGTGCTCACGAGCCGATCACCGGCACCTCGTTCGCGGTGTGGGCGCCGCACGCCCGCGCCGTCCGCGTCGTCGGCGACTTCAACCGCTGGGACGGCCTCGGTCACCAGCTGCGGGTGCTCGGCAGCAGCGGGATCTGGGAGATCTTCGTCCCGGGCGTCGGCTCGGGCAACCACTACAAGTTCGAGATCCTCGGCCCGGACGGGGTGTGGCGCGGCAAGGCCGACCCGATGGCTCGACTCGCCCAGACCGCGCCGCAGACCGCATCCGTGGTGACCGAGTCGTCGTACGAGTGGGAGGACGCCGACTGGCT
This sequence comes from Luteipulveratus mongoliensis, assembly GCF_001190945.1. NCBI lineage: Bacteria > Bacillati > Actinomycetota > Actinomycetes > Micrococcales > Dermacoccaceae > Luteipulveratus > Luteipulveratus mongoliensis. The sequence goes on from NZ_CP011112.1 coordinate 4,055,038, forward strand.
GAAGGCGCGCGCCGAGCTCGACCAGCACGCGACGCCGATGAGCGTCTACGAGGTGCACCTGACGTCCTGGCGCCAGGGGCAGAGCTATCGCGAGCTGGCCGAGCACCTCGTCAACTACGTCAAGGACCTCGGCTTCACGCACGTCGAGCTGATGCCGGTCATGGACCACCCCTACCCGCCGAGCTGGGGCTACCACGTCACCAGCTACTACGCCCCGAACTCTCGGCTGGGCGACCCCGATGACTTCAAGTACCTCGTGGATACGTTGCACCAGAACGGGATTGGCGTGATCCTCGACTGGGTGCCCGGTCACTTCGCGACCGACGAGTGGGCGCTGGCGCGCTTCGACGGGACGCCGTTGTACGAGCACCCCGACCCGCGCAAGGGCTGGCACCCCGAGTGGGGCTCCTACATCTTCGACTTCGGCCGCCCGCAGGTACGCAACTTCCTCGTCGCCAACGCGATCTACTGGCTCGAGGAGTTCCACGCCGACGGTCTGCGCGTCGACGGCGTCGCCTCGATGCTCTACCTCGACTACTCCCGCAACCCGGGCGAGTGGCTGCCCAACAAGGACGGCGGCCGCGAGAACCTCGAGGCGATGCAGCTCCTTCAGGAGACGAATGCGACTGCGTACAAACGGGTTCCGGGCATCATCACCATTGCTGAGGAGTCCACGTCGTGGCCCGGCGTCTCTGCGCCGACCTCCGAGGACGGGCTCGGGTTCGGCTTCAAGTGGAATATGGGCTGGATGCACGACTCGCTGGACTACCTGGCCAAGGCTCCGGTCTACCGGCAGTACCACCACCACAAGATGACCTTCGGGCTGACGTACGCCTGGAGCGAGAACTTCGTGCTGCCGATCAGCCACGACGAGGTCGTGCACGGCAAGGGTTCGCTGCTGCGCAAGATGCCCGGCAACCGGTGGGAGCAGCTGGCCAACCTGCGCGCCTACCTCGCCTACATGTGGGCGCATCCCGGCAAGCAGCTGCTCTTCATGGGCGCGGAGTTCGCACAGGAGTCGGAGTGGGCCGATGGGCGCAGCCTCGACTGGTGGTTGCTGGATCAGCCCGCGCACTGGGGCGTGCATGCCCTGACGCGTGACCTCAACACGATCTATCGCGCGCACCCCGCGCTGTGGGAGCTGGACCACGAGCCGGCCGGATTCCAGTGGATCCAGCCCGACGACACGGCCGGCAACACGTTCTCCTTCTTGCGTCGCGGGGCCGAAGGCGACGAGCGGTCCGTGGTCGCTGCACTGGTCAACTTCAGCGGCTCCGAGCACACTCAGATGCGGGTCGGTCTGCCGTTCGCCGGTCGTTGGTCGGAGATCCTCAACACTGATGCGGTCAGCTACGGCGGCAGCGGCGTCGGCAACCTGGGAGTCGTCGAGGCTGTCGACGAACCCGCAGACGGCCAACCCGCGTCGGCCCTCGTCACCGTTGGCCCGCTGTCCGCCGTCTGGCTCGTCCCCGCCGACGAGCCCGACGCCGCCCCCACCGCTGGTCGAGTAGGCGAGGCGCTAGCCGAGCCGTATCGAGACCAAGGCCCCGAGACCGCTGCCCCTGGTCTCGATGCGGGCTCGCCTAGCGGCTCGCCATACTCGACCGACGCGGAGTCCGGCTCAACCGACGACGACGGGGAGGACGACGATGAGTGAGTCGCGCGCGGGACAGCTGGCTGAGGCACGCGACCTGGTGGACGTCGCGCACCTGGTGACGGCGTACTACACCCAGCAGCCGGATCCCGAGAACCCCGACCAGCAGGTCGCATTCGGCACTTCCGGCCATCGCGGCTCATCGCTCAAGACCGCCTTCAACGAGCAGCACATCCTGGCGACGACTCAAGCGATCGTCGACTACCGCCGCGACCAGGGCACCGATGGTCCGCTGTTCATCGGTCGGGACACCCACGGCTTGTCCGAGCCGGCCTGGGCCACCGCTCTTGAGGTGCTCGTCGCCAACGACGTGACCGTGCTCGTCGACGACCGCGACGGCTACACCCCTACCCCCGCAGTCTCCCACGCGATCCTGCGCGCCAACAGATCAAAACCGTTGGACCGCAACGGTTCTGGACTCGCGGACGGCATCGTCGTGACGCCGTCGCACAACCCGCCCTCGGACGGCGGCTTCAAGTACAACCCACCCCACGGTGGGCCTGCCGACTCCGACGCCACCAAGGTCATCGCTGCCGCAGCGAACGACTACCTGCGCGCGGGCCTGAAGGGTGTCAAGCGGGTGCCCTTCGCCCGCGCACGAGGCGCGGCACAGTCGTACGACTTCCTCGGCACCTACATCGACGATCTCCCCAACGTGGTTGACATGCAACGTATTCGCGAGGCCGGCGTGCACATCGGCGCGGACCCGCTGGGAGGCGCGAGCGTGGCGTACTGGGGTGAGATCGGTGACCGGCACAACCTGGACCTGACGGTGGTCAACCCGCTGGTCGACGCCACCTGGCGCTTCATGACGCTCGACTGGGACGAGAAGATCCGGATGGACTGCTCGTCACCGTCGGCGATGGCGTCGCTGATCGCACGGCGCGATGAGTTCCAGATCGCGACCGGCAACGACGCTGACTCCGACCGGCACGGCATCGTCACGCCCGACGGTGGGCTGATGAACCCCAACCACTACCTCGCGGTCGCAATCCAGTACCTCTACGGCGGCGCGCGACCCGGCTGGTCGTCCGCGATCGTCGGCAAGACGTTGGTGTCTTCGTCGATGATCGATCGGGTCGTCGCGGGTGTCGGCGCGCAGCTGCGGGAGGTGCCGGTCGGGTTCAAGTGGTTCGTACCCGGCCTCCTCGACGGCTCCGTGGGCTTCGGCGGCGAAGAGTCGGCGGGAGCCTCGTTCCTGCGGACCGACGGGACCGTGTGGACCACCGACAAGGACGGCATCATCCTGGCGCTGCTCGCCTCGGAGATCCTGGCCGCGACGGGCAAGAGCCCCAGCGAGCACTACGGCGAGCTGACCGCCCAGCACGGCGCACCGGCGTACGCTCGCGTCGATGCCCCCGCCACTCGCGAGCAGAAGGCGCGTCTCGCCGGACTGGCGCCCACGGATGTCTCCGCGCAGGAGCTCGCGGGCGAGGCGATCACGGCCAAGCTGACCGAGGCGCCCGGCAACGGGGCCGCGATCGGTGGGCTTAAGGTGACCACCGAGAACGCCTGGTTCGCCGCTCGCCCGTCGGGCACGGAGGACGTGTACAAGATCTACGCGGAGTCCTTCCGCGGTGCAGATCACCTGAAGGAGGTACAGGCCGCGGCGCGCGATGTCGTGTCGGAGGCCTTGCAGTCATGAGTGAGGGATGGGTCGTCATGAGCGGGGAACAGTCAGCATGAGCGAGGAACGCGGACGACTGTTCGTCATCAGCGGCATTCAAGCGGCGGGTAAGACGACCGTCGGGCTGTCACTGGCCAAGACCCTTACGAAGGCCGTCTTCATCGACGGCGACACGATCGGCAACCTGGTGGTGAGCGGCCAGGAGCCGATGACGCTGCCCCCGACCCAGGAGGCCGTCGAGCAGCTGCTGTTCCGCTACGTCGGTGCGCTGGTCGTCGCGGACACCTACCGCACGGCCGGGTTCGACGCGGTCATCGCGGACAGCATCTTCGGCGAGTACTTCGCCGACTTCCTGGAGCTTGCCGAGCCCGAGACGATCCAGTTCGTGATGCTCAATCCGTCCAAGGACACGGTGCGGCTGCGCGAGATGGAGCGCGGGACCGACGGTTACCGCGAGGACGGCGTCACCATCGACAACCTCTGGGACACGGTCGAGTTCTCCACCAAACGCGTCGGCCTCTGGCTCGACAACTCCCACATGACGGTGGCCGAGACCGTGCTGGAGATCCTGAAGCGCCAGGAAGAGGCGACGGTCGCTCCTGGCGCCTGAGATGTCCTCGACGGGTCACGCGACCACCCGGCTCGTCGTCCTGCGCGGCAACTCGGCGTCCGGCAAGAGCAGCCTCGCGATGGCCCTGCGCGAACGACCGATGTCGGTCGTCCAGCAGGACCACCTCCGCCGGATCGTCCTCAAGGAACGCGACGGCAACGATCCCGCCTCGCTCGCGCCGACACTGATCGACCAGACGGTGCGCTTCTGCCTCGACCACGGCAAGGACGTCATCCTCGAAGGCATCCTGTACGCCGACAAGTACCGGCTGATGATCCTCGCCTTGCTCGCCGATCACCTCGGCACCAACCACGTGTACTACCTGGACATCCCCTTCGAGGAGACCGCTCGTCGGCATGAGACGCGTCCGCTGCGCGACGAGTTCACGGTCGAGGCGATGTCCGACTGGTACATCCCGGCTGACGCGCTCGGTGTGCCGGACGAGGTCGTGATCGGCAGCGAGTCGACGTTCGAGGAGACCCTGGCGCGCATCCACGCCGATCTCGACGCTGCGCCGCCCGGACGCTGAGCTCTCGACGGCCGTTGGTCTCGCGGACCACGCACAACCTCGCCAGCGCCAGAGCATGCTTCTGAGCCCGCCGCTGCCGGCGGGCTCTGGGGCAAGGTGATCAGGCGAGTCCGGTGTGCCAGGTGACGCCGAGCGCGGTGACGGTGGCGCTCAGATCGCGCCGGTGAACCAGAGTGTGATGCCGACCGCAGAGCAACGCGCCGTTCGAGAGGTCGGTCGGTCCGCCTCGGGTCCACCACACGACGTGATGCGCGTCGCACCACTGGGGCGGGATCGTACAGCCGGGGTAGGTGCAGCCACCGTCCCTGCGCCACAACGCTTTTCGCTGCCCTGACGTGAACAGACGCTGCTCGCGACCGACGTCCAGGACCTCCCCGTCCGAGCCCAGGACCATCGGGATGATGCTCGCGTCGCAGGCATGACGGCGTACCTCCGACGGCGAGAGAACCTCGCCTGTCGCCGTGACACCAGCACCCTGCAGATCCGCCAGCAGCTGCTCCAGACCCATCGTGATGACGACCTGAGCCTTGCCGGACCGAGGCTGCTCACCCGGCGCGCTCACGCCGCGGCGGACCACCTCGATGAGAGCATCGGCGCGGCGTCGGGCGGCTGGTCGCGGATCGGGTTCTCCGTCGGGACCCGAGACTGGTGCCGACAAGCCCGCGACAGCCGCGTCGATGATCGCGGAGGCGTCCGGGTCCAGCAGCAACCGGTACTCGCACATCCCGGCCGAGCCAGGACGCTTGGTCAATGACCGGCCGCGGACACGAGCATCGTGCTCACGTTCGAGGTCGGGCTCGGGCTTCATCAGCTGACCCGCATAGCGGATCGCCGTCGCCAGCTCACGCGTGGTCAGCCCAGCGGACTCACGACTGTCGCCGGCGGCATCCACGAGCTCACCGATGACGGCTTCCACCTCGTCGGAAGCGACGACCGGCGACACCTCACGCTCGAATCGAGCGATCTGATCTGCCTTGCCCAACGACAGTCCCCCGGAGCTGAACCGCGCCCACACCTGCTCCGCGCCTGGACGGGCCGCGCACTCAGCCACGCGCTGGACACGACTCGCATGCGCGGGGTCGCCCGGCACGCCCGCCCGCGCCTGGCACGCTCGCACCCAGTCCACCGCGCCATACCCCTGCTCCCGGTGCAGACCACGCTCCAGGCCCTCACGGACAGCCGCGACGTCGAGCCGGTCCAGCACCGACCTGGCCGCCCCGACGAGCTCGAGAGTTTGCTCGACATCGTGTCCGGACAATGGCCACATGGGCTCGCCCGCGGCCCGCGACAGCACCGTCACGACGGCACGCAAGGACGCGACGGTGAGATGCTCATCCGTCGGTGCGTCCAAGGGCTGAGTGGCCATGAGTCGAACCTAAGTCCGACCACCGACAACGACTCCCGGCGCCCGAAATACCCTGCTGTTGCTGAGAGTTCAGGATTGTTCGCCTGCCGCCGCAGCCAGCCGCTCGAGCCCCGCGATCAGCTCGTCGAGCTCTGCCGCGCTGAGCACTTTGTACGCCGGCGCCGCCAGCTCGTCCGTCAGTCCCTCGATCCGCTCCTTGATCTCCCGACCGGCGTCCGTGAAGCGACCAGCGGCGTCCACGAGGCCACGGTCACGCAGCCCGTCGACGACCGCGTCCAGCTGTGCCTTGGGCAGGTGGTGGATCCGGCCGAACTCCTCCGCTCTCATTCCGAGGGAGAGCGCGAGGAGGACGTGCGCCTCGGTCCCGCCGATGCCGTTGGCGACGAGGGCGGCGATGTGGCCGTCACCCCGGTGCTCCCGCAGCAACGTTGCCGCGTGCCAGAGCCTGGCAACGGGCTCCTCGGGTACATCGAGCGCCCGGAGTCCGGCGTACAGCGCTCGGCCCTCGGTCGGCGCACTGACCGCAGCCTTGGTGGCGAGGTCAGCGACGCGCGCCAGACCGGGCGAGTCGGCGAGCGCCCCGATCCGCTGACGCAGGCCGGCAACACTGCCCCGCTCGCGGACCGCGATCGCCTCCTCCGGGGTGATCTTTCCCCAGACCCACGGGATGTGGCGCGCCACCTCGCCCTCGGCGAAGTTGTAGAACACCGCGTGTACGACCTCGGCCGGCGCCATCCCCAGCGGTGCGGCCCGACCTGCGAAGTACCCGTCCCAGTCGTTGCGCATGCCGAGCGCCAGGAACGCCTCGTTCGGCACGTCCGAGAAGGTGACGGTGGCGATCGGCTCGAGGAGCTCGTACATGCGGTGGATCGTGGCCTGTGGGTGCGGCATCGTCGTCTCCTGTGGTCGTGACATGCCCTCGTGGGCGGCGTCTCACCATGGCTACGAACAGGGTTGCGCAGTTGCGACAGAACTCAGTGCGACAGGTCCGCCTCCTCGACGGCCTCCTCGAAGGCGTCGACAAAACCGTTCACGATCTCGCGCAGCAGACGAGCCTTGTGCAGCGCATTACGCGCGGAGTCACGGTCGTCGGCGTAGAAGTCGAGCGTGACCATGCGGTGGCAGTCCGCAAGATGCAGATCTGCATCGACACGCGTCGGCTCGTCCGGGTCCGCGCCGCGGGCGCGCTTGAGATCGACCTGGGCGATGGCGTACGCGCCGGCGTGATGACCTCGTCGGTTCAGGAACCGACGGCGGTAGTAGAGACGGGACATGGTGACCTCCTGTAGGGCAGTGGTAACCGCCCTTCCAGGAGGTCATGCACGTATGCCGCCGATGTGTTCATGCCCCAAGGATGACCGCATGCGGCCCCGTCGCGCAAATGAGTTGAGCGCAAGACGCTCATGCCTCGACCTGCGAGCGCAGTGGGGATACCCACGCGAGCACGGCTGCGAGAAGGCCGGCGCACGTCAGGGTCGCCATCGCAGCGCGTACGTCCACCGCTCGGGCCAGCGCGCTCGCGCCCAGCGACCCGACGGTCCAGCCGACGCCCCAGGAGAGCATCCGAGCCGCCGTGTTGACGCGGCCCAGCATCGTCTCCGGCGTCACTCGCTGGCGGTAGGTCAGCGAGGCGATCAGCACGACCTGGTACGCCACGCCCCAGACGACCATGCAGATCAGCGCGACGGTCCAGGACGGCGACAGCGCCACCAGCACGCCGGCCAGTCCCGACAACGGGATCGCCCACGTCACCGCCTTGGCCGGCGAGGCGACCTGCAGGAGTCGCGGCGTGATGGCGGCCGCGCCGATGCCCCCGACACCCCACGCGCTGTAGAGCAGTCCGAACCGCCAGCCCGAGGTGCCGATGTGCAGAGCCCGGTCGGAGAAGACGACGGCCAACGACATGAACGCCGCCCCGGCGATCGACTGCAGCGTGCCCACGGCAGTCGTCGTACGAACTCCCTTGTGCCGCAACAGAAAGCCGACGCCCTCGCGGACATCAGCGAGCACATGGCGGGCACGTGTCGGACCGGTCCGATCACGCGGCAGCGACAGCGGTCGCCGGATGGATCGTACGAGCACAGCTGAGACGGCGAAGCTGACCGCGTCGATCGCAAGGATCGTCGCCGGCGACCACACGACGAGCAGCAGTCCGACTGCGGCCGGCATCAGCAGGTCCAGGACCCCGCCGACTCCGAAGATCGCGGAGTTCGCAGCACCGATCCGTTCGCTGCCGACCAGCACGGGCAGGGCGCCGAAGTTGGCCCCGTCGAAGAACGTGAAAAGGGACTGTACGACGAACGCGGCCACCAGCACGTGCGCGACGGTGAGGTGCCCGAGCCACCACAGGAGCGGCACCGAGAAGATCACCGCGGCGTTCGCGACGTCGGCCGCGACCATGACGCGCTGGCGGTTCCAGCGGTCGGTGAGAGCGCCGGCGAGCAGCCCGAAGACGAGGTAGGGCAACGCTTCCAGGGCTGTCGTGAGCGCCGTGAGCGAGGCCGATCCGGTGAGCCGGTAGATCAAGACCGGCATCGCGATCATGGTCGTGAGCGACCCCGCGGCCGACACCGTCCGCGCCGTCCAGTAGAGGCGAAAGTCCCGGTCAGCGCGCAGCGTCTCCGTCGTCACTAGCCAACCCTAAGCACGTCAGAACTCGCCTCGTACAACAGCAGACTCGGCAGCCGCCTCAGCCATCGCCACTCGCGCGGTGTACCAGGCGATCGGCGCTACCAGCACCGACGGCAGGAGGAGGGCGAGCCAGTTCGGAGCAGGCGTCAGTTTCGCCGGAACAGTCAGGGCGATGACACCGATGACCAGCACGGCGCCCTCTCCGACCCGTTGAGGCCAGGTCTTGCGGTTCATCCGTTTCAGGACTTCCTCCTGAACGGGCGTCAGCCGTTGATGCCACCGGGATCGAACGCCGACGACGATGGCAGCCGTCTGGGCTAAGCCGCAGCTACCGGCGTACGCCATCGCGATCTCGCGTCGCCTCTCGCTCACCCGCGAAGCGTAAGACGCGACCGTCTGTCGGCAACGGCCATCCGCAGAAGTCAGCCGAGGCGGCCGGCCTCGTCGTGCGCCCACATCCCGGTGAGCCCGCGGAAGTGCCCGAGGAACCGCTCATGCTCCTCGGCCGGATACGTCGACTGCACCGTCTCCACCAGCAGCCGGTCGAAGTCGTCGGACTGCACCCAGTCGAGCACCAGCTCGTCCACGTGCGACAGCGAGGTCTCGCAGAACTCGCGGTACTGCTCGGTCTGGAAGTGGCTGTCCGACAGCCGCTGGTAGGCGTCCAGCTTTTCGCCGTACGACAACGTCGGGTCATCGGCGAACGCGAACCACGGGTCCGGGTCGACCTGCGTCTTGGCCTTGCGACCGGTGACGGTGCAGAAGATCGACCACTTCAGCAGGGACCGGATCGCCCACGGGAAGTAGTAGTGCAGCGAGGTTAGCGCCACGTCTGGGCATGCGTTGGCGTAGTCGATCGGATAGACGACACCGTCCTTCACCAACATCTCGCAGGAGTTGAACTCCCACCGGAAGAACGCATTAACCGTCTGCGCGATCGTGATCGCCTCCTGCCCCACGTCCGGGTCGAGGAAGTCGTGGGCCACGGCGTACCGGTCGTGCATGGGCTTGTCGGGCTGGAACTTCATCACCATCGTCTCCGGCCCGATGGTCAAAGCCCTTGCAAATACTTCGAATCCGTCGACAGCCTTCTGGAGGTGCATGAGCATCTCGTCGGACTCGTCGTACGACTTGTGCAGCGCCGCTTCGTCGCGAATCATCGAGACCCCGCGCCAGCCGCCCCCGTCGAACGGCTTCATGAACATCGGGTAGCCGAGCTCGGCAGCCACCGCGTCGAGGTCGAAGGAGCGGTTGTACTTCGCCGAGGTGTACGCCCACCGCACGTTGTCGAGCGGGTTCTTGTAGGGCACCAGGACGGTCTCAGGCACGTGCATGCCGAGTCGCATCAGCGCGCAGTAGGCCGAGTGCTTTTCCATCGACTGGAACGTGAAGGGGCTGTTGAGCAGGTAGACGTCGTCCATCAGCGCGGCCTTCTTGAGCCACTCGCGCGGGTGGTAGTACCAGTGCGCGAGGCGGTCGATGACCAGATCGGTGCGCGGTTTGGCCCGCAGGTTGAACGGTTCGATGGTGAGGCGCTCGGTGCGCAGGTCGTGCGTCGTCCCGTCCGGTGCCGTCACCGGACCGACGCGGCGCAGCAGCTCCTCGAACGCCCGCGGCCAGTCCTCCTCCGCACCCAGCAACAACCCGATCAGATGCTCGGACACCCCTGACTCCTCTCGTCGAACCGTCCTCGTCGCCAACCCGGTGGTGGCCGAGAGCCGCCTCAGCAGAACCTTGGCAGGTGGTGGGCCAGCTGCCGTTGCCACCATGGCCAGTCGTGCGCGACGTCGTTGCCCCACAGATCCAGCTGATGGGGAATTCCCTTGAGCTCCAACAGCTTTGCGAACGCAAGGCTTGAGGGGAGGGCACCGGTCGGATGCGTCTCGTAGGCACCCTGACCGACGACGAGCAGCAGGCTCACGCGCGACCGGATCCAGTCCAGATGATCACCGTGCATCCCGGCGACGTAGTCGGTCGGGTTGGCGAAGTAGGTCGCGTCACCGCGCTCTCCCCAGCCGTGCCAGCTCGACACGTCGTAGTTGCCGGAGAGGCCGAGGGCCAGCGGCGCCACCTCTGCGTGGGTCAGCGTGAAGTGGACAGCGTGATAGGCGCCCATCGACACGCCAAGGCTGATCAACGGCTCCGGACCGCCGAGCTGGTCGCCGATCCACGGGACCACCGACTCCTCCAGCCATCGCGTGTAGAGGTGGTTGCGCTGTGCGCGCTCC